>CAWCQH010000026.1:0-68725 GCA_963797585.1 uncultured Acidobacteriota bacterium | reverse complement strand
CCCGGTTGACGAAATCATCCAGAAATTTGCGGCGCGCGAACCGGAGTTCAAAGAAGAGCGCGATCACTACACGTACGTGCAGGAGTTCGTCATCCAGACGATCGACGACGGCGGCCAGCCCGACGGCGAATACCGGATGACGACCGATATCACCTACCCCTGCGGGAAACGCAACGAGGAAGTCACCTACGCCCCCGAATCCACGCTCGAACGAATCCTCCTATCCCAGCAGGATCTCGACGACCTGAGGAACGTCCAGCCCTTCGTCCTCACCACGTCGGACTTGCCGAAATATGACGTCACCTACGTCGGCCGCGAGAAAGTGGACGAAATTTCCGCCTACGTCTTCGACGTGGGCCCCAAGCGCCTCGAGAAAAATCAGCGCTATTTCCAGGGCCGCATATGGGTGGACGACAGCGACATGGAAATCGTCAAGACCTACGGCAAGGCCGTTCCCGACATTCGCAAGGGCAACAACGAAAACGTCTTTCCGCGCTTCGAGACCTACCGCGAAAACATCGAAGGGAATTATTGGTTCCCCACCTACACACACGCCGACGACGTGCTCCACTTCCGCACTGAAGACGTTCGCATCCGCATGACCGTCCGTTATACCGATTACAAGCGCTTCCGCGTCTCCATCAAGCTCCTAAACACCGAGCCCGTTACACAGCCCGATTCGACGCCGTCTCCCCCACCGCCGCAAAAGCCCTGAAGTCTCTGCATTGCTCTCGACCGAACCTGCCGGCTGTATCTAGGGGAATCCGCGTATAGGGAAATACCTGCCCGGCCTATATGATTTACCCGGTGGGAATTCTGTGCTCGGTCCAAAGGACCGTTGACCAGCCAGATCGGCCTCACCAGGCTGCGACGAAAGATTAAGAAGGAGGAGTTATGAGGTTTGGACCGTTTCTGGTAATCGCAATCCTGCTCGCCATCCTGTGGGCGGGTAGTTTCGTGATGTTCCACGTGGCCAGCGGCTTGATTCACTTGCTGCTTCTTTTCGCTGTCATTTCCCTGGTAATTCACTTGTTCAAGGGCGCGCGAACGCCCTAGGAACCCGCCGATAGGCCCACGCGAGAAATCCTGTGCGTCTGGAGACTTATTTCGGAGCCTGCGCGGATTTCAGCGTGCGCACTTCTCTGGAAAGCTTCCAGATCTCTTCTTCCATGCGCGCGAGCTCGATCTCCGCGCCCACTAAAAATCCGATCGTCGATATCAACTGCACATCCCTCTTGCTGTGCGCGTGCGGCTGGCGGTGCTGTACGTTGATCACCCCCACCAGTTTGCTCCGGCACATCACCGGCACCGATAAAAACGCCTCGAATTGGTCTTCCGGCAACTCGTTGAACGATTGAAACCGCGGGTCCTGATAAGCCTTCCGTGTGATCGCAACCGGCTTCTTGTGCTCGGCCACCCAGCCCGTGATGCCTTGTCCGAACCCGATCGCCAGCCGGTCCACCAATCCCGAGTGCAGGTTCTTCGAAGCCCTTAGCACCAGGTCCCGGTCGTTCAGCACGTACACAAAGCACGAATCGCATTTCATTGCGGCGACTACAAACCGCACGATCCTGTCGAGCACTTTCGAGAGCGGCGCGGCTGCCATTCCCGTTCCAATCTCGTGCAAAAAATCGATTTCTGCGCCGCTGTCCTGCTCCGAAAGAGTCTTCATGGCATGGGCAGTCTAAGGAAGGGCAACCGAAACAATCCAATTCAAATTCGAGTTACGTCTCATCAGCTTTGAAGATGTGCGAAACACCGCGCCCGCTTTTGCAAAGCCTTGCGGTTTCCACAGAATACTCTCGGCAGCTTCATCCCTTCTTGCCATCCATTTTCGACAGCGCTGCCACCCAGAAGAATCTCTCTTCACACGCCATTTCCAGCAACATCACTGCAACCCGCCACACCTCTTAGGGGAGTCGGAGCTTCGGAGTCTGTGTGGCAAGACGGTTCTTCGTCAGGGCACGGCTTCAGACTCCCTGCCGCTCTCTTGCTTTTTCGGGTGCCCCACCCTTGCGGTGTTCAAGGGTGGGTCTTCGCTCCCTGACCGAAGCAGCAAAATCAAGTCCGGGAAAGGGTTCTTAGGGTGTCGGAGCTTTCAAATTCTTTTTTGCCCTTCGCTGCCGCCGTTGCCTTTGGCTGTCATCCTGAGGAGCGCAGCGACGAAGGATCTCTCTTCATGCGCTAATTCGAGCAAGATCGCCGCAACGCGTTACGCCTCTTAGGGGGTCGGAGCTTCAGCTCCGACATAACCGATGGCGCGCAGCGCCTACCGCTCGCGGCGAATTTCCCGCGAGCTTTCGCCCCGTCGCAGGCGTCGCTTGCATTCCTTTCCTCCGGTGTTACAACTGGAAAGGTGACTATGGAGAAGTGATCTGCATTCAAAACTGGTAGCCTCGGTAGCCGCTCTCGTTCTCTCGCTCGCTTCGGCGATTTCTCCTCTCTGTGCGCAGACCCAATCGCCGCCCGAGACGATCCAGATCGACCTCGCAGCGCCCGCCCACCCGTTTCCCCATTTTTGGGAGCAGATGTTCGGCTCCGGCCGCGCCATCCTTTCCCTGCGCGACAGCTATCGCAGCCACCTTCGCCAGGTCAGGCAAGCCACCGGCTTCCAGTACATGCGCTTCCACGCCATCTTCCACGATGAAGTCGGCCTCTATGACGAAGATCCCTCCGGAAAACCCGTCTATAATTTTTCTTATGTCAACCAGATCTACGATGGACTCCTGCAAAGCGGCGTCCGCCCTTTCGTCGAATTAAGCTTCATGCCGCGCAAGCTGGCGGCCCAGCCCACCGAGCATGTCTTCTGGTATCACCCGATCATTTCGCCTCCGAAGGATTGGGACGCGTGGTCGAACATGATCACCGCCTTCACCCAGCACCTCGTCGCTCGCTACGGGATCGACGAAGTCTCGCAATGGTATTTCGAGGTGTGGAACGAACCCAACCTCGATTTCTGGTCGGGCGATCCCGTTTCCGGGGCCCATCCGTGCGGCAGTATCAGCGTATCTTCCGACAGCCACTGCCAGTCCACCCGGTTGAAAATCTCCTGCGCGAGGTCGGTGATTTCGGTATGCGCGAAATGCGCCTTACAGGTGAGCACGCCGCAGAGCAGGATGGCCGTATCGATCGAGGAAATCTCCGACTCCCACAGCCGCTCGCCCGTATTGATATTGGCCCAGTGATAGAAAAAGCCGCGCTGGTTGTGCAGCTTCTTCCACAGGAATCGCAAAGTTACCAGCGCGCGGTCTCGCGCCTGCGCATAGGTGACATACCCGCGGTTCTCGCCGATGCACAGAGCGGTGAGCCCGAATCCGGTGGCGGCGATGCTGCCGACGACTTTGTTATCGCTGCCTCGCACGTTGCACCGGTCTTTCGTAAGCCCGGTGCTGGGATTCGTCTGTTCCCAGAAATAAAGAAAGTTGGCGGTTTCCAGATCTTCCAGAAAAGCGTCGTCGCTCGCGGACAGTTGATATCTTGAAATCGCAGGAGGCTGCGGAGCCCCCGCCGCCTGCTGAACGGAAGGAAAAATCCCCCCAACCACGCCCCCCGCGAGCGATATCAGGAAGAGCGGCAAGAGGTAAGCACACCCCGGCGCGAGCGAGATAGCTCAACACCTCCCATCGTGAGCACCCGCCCGATCTGCCCTTTCCTTCCCTCATCAAAAAATTCTAAACAATTCCGGCGCCGGATAAAACCTTCCGCTTCGCGGCCGCGGCGTGCAAGCGCAATGAAAAAGGATTCTGTGCGCGTATAACCGGTATGAGCCTGTCTTGCAACGCCCGTTTTTCGTCAGGGCACGGATTCATCCGTGCCGCAAAAACCGAAAATCGATGCGGCTACAGGCCGCGGAAAAAATTGCGATTTTTGCAAACCGCCCGTTCAAGTCGAAAGAGCAGGCCTCAAACTCAATGGGACACTGCCCAATACGAGAAGGTTTGTAGGTCGTGGCTTTAGCCACGACATCAGTCAGCGCGCGCAGCGCCTTCCGCTCGCGGTGCCTTCCATCTGCGGCTGCGGCAGATGCGTCAGGGCACGGATTCATCCGTGCCGCAATGCGCGAAAATCAAAGCGGCTTCAGCCGCTGAGGGCTCCCTGCCAAATCAGCAAAAATCGCCTCCAGGAAAAGGTGTTTAGGGGGTCGTAGCTTTAGCTACGACATAAAAGCTGGCGCGTAGCGCCTCCCGCTCGCGGTGTTTTTTCCGCGAGCCGTCCATCTGCGCCAACACCCAAAATTCAATGCCGCTTTCAGCCGCTGAGGGACGATTTAGCAGTGCCACACAAACTCGGTAAGCAGGCCCCGCGAAGCAAACCCGTTTCGGCTCTAGCCTTCGTTGAATCCCCAAAAGTCGGCGCTATCCAGAAGTTCGATGCCGATCAGCTGCGAGCCGTCCGCGCGGCGCTTCTGCCAGCGCACCTTCGCCTGAGTCTTGCGATGGATGTCGGTGCGCTCGACCGTCATCAACTCGCCTCGGCCGATCGGGATTCTGCATTCCATGGAAGCCCCGTGCATGCTGAGTTCTTGCGTGATGGTATTCTCGCTCCAGTTGTGTCCAGTTACCTGGTAGCAAAGCTTGAGCGGCATCGAGACGAATTTCCGGACGCTCCGCCGCAGGTTCTTCAACAGGTTCCCGGCGGTAAATAAGATGTCGAGCAGCTGGGCTTGTTCGAGCCGGTCGAGGTCTTTCGCAGTGAGTCCCAGAGCCGCCGTCTGATCCACGATCTCCACTAGGGATTCGATGAATGGCTCGCCCGACATCGCTTTCCAGTGGTCGTTGCTGTCGAGAAATTTGCTGCACTCCTCCAGCCTCTGATAACACGCCGCGATGAAATGCGGCCGGCACAAGCCGCGCCGGGCAAGGGTTACATAGTTCGCATGTCCGCAAGAGGAGTCAGCGCAAAGAGTCGAAGAGAGGGTGTTTGCCATGGCCCGGATAAACGCGGCAGATGCCCGCCTGCCGAGTCAATTCTGGGCTACTTGCCAAACCCTCTGCCATCCGTAAGATTTTTCGCTAGGCGTACTGATTAACCTCGCGGCGACTCCGATGCATTCGGCGCTGCAGTTTCGGGCAGCAAAAGCAAAAGGCCGGCAGTCGCCTGCCGGCCTTCATAGTTTTAGAGTAAGCGTGGGATGTTACCTTCGCCCGCCGCCATGCCCGCCACCGCCGTGGAATCCTCCACCGCCATGGAAACTGCCCCCGCCGCTGAACCCATGCACCGCGCCACCACGGAATCCGCCGCCCACCGCTCCGCGTCCGCCATAATACCCACGAGCTCCGTAGTATCCGCGTCCTCCGTAGTATCCTCGGCCATAATACCCGGGACCCACGTAGCCGCGACCGCCCCAATATCCGTGATACCACGGCCCCGCGCCTATGAATACGCCGCCGGAAAACCAGCTAGGACCATAGTAACCATACGGAGCGCACGAATACGGATAATAGTTGTAGTAACCGTAAGCGCAAGCCGGTGCGGGACCTACATACGCCGGACCGCCAATCCCCACGCCGACAGAAAATCTCTGCGCATGGGCGTAACCTGCCGGAATCAAAAACAAACCAAGCACCGCGAGAACTCGCATATATTTCATCTTAGGACTCCTTCCGATAGCCTCAAATCCCTGCCTTAAGAACCTCATCTAAATAACTCCGATTCCACTAAGGGCAAGAGCGTTGCCAAACACCGCCGTAGCCCCAAACCACGCAACCTCCCATTTTTCAGCACGACGCGAAAGCCCCTGCGGCCGACGGAATCTAGCAAAGCGCGTCTCCCCGGTGATTTCCAAGCGAACCTGGTGGTTTTCAGCCACCTGTCGCCCGCTATACCGACAGCCGATAGCGCCTTGACCCGCCTCGCACCCGCCAGTAAGCTACATGTCTCCTTACCGAAAGCAGACTCCATGGGAACCATACAAATCACATTGCCGGACGGCGCAACTCGCGAAGTGCCCAGCGGCACCACCGCCGCCGAAATCGCGCATCAGATCTCGCCGCGCCTCGCCAAGGAAGCGCTGGTGGCGCGCACCAACGGCGAACTCATCGATCTTTCGCGCCCGCTCGATCACGACACCAAGCTCTCCATCCTCACCTCGAAAGATCCCGACGCGGTGCAGGTATTCCGCCACTCCGCCGCGCATCTGCTCGCCGCCGCCGTGCTCGAACTCTACCCCAGCGTGAAGCTCGGCATCGGCCCGCCCATCGACAACGGCTTCTTCTACGAATTCGTCCGCGACGAGCCTTTCACCCAGGACGATCTCGCCAGGATCGAAGCCAAGATGCACGAGATCGCCGAGCGCAACGTCCCCAACGAGCGCAAGCTGCTCCCCAAGCCCGAAGCCGTCGAGCTCTACCGCAGCGCCAACCAGCAATTCAAGTGCGAGCTGGTCGAGGAAAAAGCCACCGAGCCGATGGTTTCCTTCTACACCACCGGCAAATTCATCGACTTCTGCCGCGGCCCGCACATCCCTTCCACCGGCCGCATCAAGGCGTTCAAGCTGATGAACGTCGCCGGCGCCTACTGGAAAGGACAGGAAGGCAATCCGCAGATGCAGCGCATCTACGGCGCCTGCTTCGTCGAGCAGAAGGAACTCGACGAATATCTCCACAAGCTCGAAGAGGCCAAGCGCCGCGACCATCGCAAAATCGGCCAGGAACTCGACCTCTTCAGCATCCAGGACGAAGCCGGCCCCGGCCTGATCTTCTGGCATCCCAAGGGCGGCCTGATCCGCAAGATCATGGAAGACTGGCTGCGCGACGAGCTCCTCCGCCGCGGCTACGATCTCGTGTTCACGCCGCACATCATGCGCCTCGACCTCTGGAAGACCAGCGGCCACGCCAATTTCTATCGCGAGAACATGTTCGGCCCCATCGAAGTCGAAAAGGCCGAGTACCAGCTCAAGCCGATGAACTGTCCGGGCCACATCCTGATTTTCCAGTCGCGCCTGCGCAGCTATCGCGACCTGCCCGTGCGCCTGGCCGAACTCGGCACCGTCTACCGCTACGAGCGCTCCGGCGTGCTCCACGGACTCCTGCGCGTCCGCGGCTTCACCCAGGACGACGCGCACATCTTCTGCATGCCCGAGCAGATCGAAAAGGAAATTCAGGATTGCGTCGAATTCGCGTGGGAAGTCCTGCGCGTGTTCGGCTTCGACCGCTACGAAGTGGAGCTCTCCGGCGGCGATCCGTCCCGCCCGCAGGATTACACCGGCACTCCCGAGGAATGGAAGTCCGCCGAGGGCGCGCTCATCTCCACGCTCGACCGCATGAAGGTCCCCTACAAATTCATTCCCGGCGAAGCCGCGTTCTACGGCCCCAAAATCGACGTGAAGCTGGTAGACGCGATCGGCCGCCCCTGGCAGCTCACAACGGTCCAGTTCGATTTCAACCTGCCGCGCCGCTTCAAGCTCGAATACGTAGGCGAGGACGGCAACCGCCACATGCCCCTGATGGTCCACCGCGCGCTGTGGGGCTCGGTAGAGCGCTTCTTCGGCGTACTAATCGAGCACTACGCCGGCGCGTTCCCCGCGTGGCTAGCGCCCGGTGCAGGCCACCGTGTTGCCGGTAAGCGGAAAATTCAGCGAGTACGCCCAAAAAGTAGCCGCCAAGCTGAAAGAATCCAACCTGCGCGTCCACCTCGACGACCGCAACGAAAAGCTCCAAGCCAAAATCCGCGACGCCCAGCTGGAAAAAATCCCCTACATGCTAATCATCGGCGGCAAAGAAGCCGAAGCCGGCACAGTATCCGTCCGCCACCGCACCAAAGGCGACCAAGGCCCCCGCCCCCTGGACCAATTCATCAGTCGACCTCCGCGCCGAAGTAGATTCCAAGTCAATCACCTAACATGTCTCGTCCGCCATCATCGCCCCAACCCCGCCTTTCTTCGCCTTCGGTTGCACACGCACTCCTGCCTGTGCAGCACTTGCCCCTCGCCACAATCGCTCGCCCGTGCCTTCAGCCTTTCGCTTGTCATCCTCTCTTTCTTTTCGTGTCATCCTGAGCCGTGCGCGCGAAGTGCGCAGGGTGAGGGATACCTTCCACTGTCGGCTTAAGCTCCATTTTATTTCGTTCGCGTAAAGAACTGGGATATTGCCTGGTAAGCACCCTGTACACTGCCGGCGTCGCCGTAAAAATCGTAGTTGCCAACACCTTTTTGCGCGATATGCAAAGCGCCAGCCCTTATTTTCAAATCACTAATCATACCTGGTTGGAAAATCGTGTGATCGCAGCGGCCAGTCGGGTCGTTGGTTCGAGTGCAATCAAAATGAACGGTGCCATCCGCGGCAATAGTTAGAATTCCAAGGCAATAGTAGATGGCGTTTCCGGGGCCAAACATATTGATGTGGCGGTGTTGAAAACTAAACTGTTTAGGCTGAGCATAGTTGGGCTGTTGGATGGCCATTGAAGATTGTTGATTTTGGATGACTCCACTGTTGGCTTGAGATGTTTCCGAGGAAGACGCCGATGCGGACACCGCGGATATCGGCAGCCCAAAGCGCTTAAGCGTGTAAGATTCTAAGTCTGGATCTTCGGAGGTCCGGACTGTTTTTGGGTCCCTGCAGGATTGATCCGTGGTCAAGTACGTTTTTTCAATTCCGTTGAAGGCACTGACAATCTTATATTCACCATTCACACGGTCTACCAGGAAAATTCCGGGGACATTCGCCGTTATCTCGATCTTTAGACCTTTGTAGGACCTTAAGACTGCCCTCCCGATATCAACCTGGCTAAGGCGCTGAAGCTGCAGCTGCCAACAAGGGTCGCTCGTTAAGCGGGATGTGTCGACTCCGGGTGAAACCAATTGGGTCAGCACATCTTGACGCCCCGCTTTCATCGCGTAGAGAAATCGCCTCGTCAGTTCACCTGCTGCCGACAAATCAGAGCCGAACCATTCCGCCGGAGGATCTCCAACGTCTTGCAAGAGAAAGTGATCCTGCAAAGCTCCAAACATAAGAACGTACGCGTGCTCTTCAAGAGGTTGAAATAGCACACGAACTCGTACCTCGAATTGCCGATGGGGGCGTTCGACAATCGATTCCACATAATGAGCCCTATCAGTTTGTTGAAGAAACCAGCTGGGAATGCACTCGGCTCTGAATTTCTGGTTATAGATGAGCTGTTTGGGAGCTGTTAGGTACCGTTCGATTCGAGCGGTTACCCGCAGCGGCATCCATTTTCAGGCTTTCGCCATTAGAGTTCGCAACCGGCAGAGGTTGTAAGCGGCTCCGGTGAAGGTAAACAGCCACCCGACCTTGTCGATCCCTCGCAACTTCACTTTCCTTAGCATCCCGACCATCTTCATCCACCCGAACGACTGCTCCACTCGTTTTCGCTTCCGCTGACTCACCTCGTACCCGGCATGCCGCGTTGTCCGCTGATCAATCGCACTCCGGCGGTTGGTATTGTTCTGCGCTACATGGGGCGTGATGTTCATCCCGCGAAGCTCTTTGACAAACTCTTGCGTGTCGTAATTCTTGTCGCCACCGAGAGTCACCCGCTTCCCACCTCGAATCCTCTCAGCCATCAGCATCGCAGCATCCCGCTCCGCTCTTCCATCCGCCTCGGTCAGAAAAGTCTGCACCAAGAGCCCGTTGCGGTTTTCCATCAATACATGTCCCAGGTAGCTCAGCTTTGCCTCGCTGCCTTTGGACTTCTTAAACAGCCGGGCATCGGAATCCGTCGTGCTCTTGTGGGTCTGGTTCTTCCTCGTCTCCCCGTGAAAATCGACATCCCCTCCCGCCCCAGGCGGGTTCCCCTTCCCATCTTTCCGCCGGAAACTCTTCTGACTCGCCCATGCCTCGATCAGCGTCCCGTCCACGGTGAAATGCTCATCTGAAATGTACGGCTTTGCCCGCTCCAGCACCCGTCTGAAAAATCCCTCCGCAATCTCCTCGTTCAGCAAACGCTCCCGATTCTTGCTGAACACTGCGTGATTCCAGACCGCCTCGTCCATCTCCATCCCCACAAACCACCGGAACAGCAGGTTGTACTCCAGCTGTTCGATCAGCATTCGCTCACTGCGCACCGAATAGAAGATCTGCAACAGCAGCGACCGCAACAATCGCTCCGGCGCGATCGAGGGGCGCCCCACTTTCGAGTACAACTCCGCAAACTTCGGTGACATCTCCCTCAGAATCTCATCCACCATCTTGCGCACCGGCCGCAACGGATGATCCGCCGGAACTCGCTTTTCCGGAGAAATGTAGCTGAACATTCCATCTTGCTGGTTATCGTCGCCGCGCATTCACTCGTCTCCTTGGCCTTCCCTCATTCAGACGAGTTCTTTTAATTAAAGTTGCAGCGACAACTCATTTTTCAACAAACTGCTAGAGGGATCTAATACTTGCGGCTCAATTCCGTAGCATTGTTGATCGGTCTCTCCGGAGAAAGTTGCGATGAGGTCTCCGGTCTTTGTATTCCAGAGAGAGATGCTGCCGTTAAGCTCGCCAGAAGCCAAGCTGGAATCATCGGGACTGAAGGAAAGACTTGTTGCGAAACAGGCTTGTCTTAAGTCGTTCGATTGGGTAGTCGCATTTCCTCCTTCGCGAAGTGTGTTTACGATCTTTCCTGTTGTGGGATCGAACAGATGGAGAGAACCATTCTCCCGGGAAGCGGCAATCAGCATCCCGTTATTCGAGGAGCGAATGAACGAGAATCTAAACTGTTGGGGTGCAGGCCTCTCCAAAACAGTAGTATTCTTCGTCTGCCAATTAAAAAGACCGTTATCGGTGTAAATAGTACTGCCATCTGCCGATAGGTAGCGATAGCCGAGACTTGGTCCGTGATATATCGATTTCCCGCTCGGGATTTCCCAAATGTCGTATCCAGTGAAAAGAAACAATGTGCGCCGACCAGCTGCACC
This sequence comes from uncultured Acidobacteriota bacterium, assembly GCA_963797585.1. Taxonomy (GTDB): domain Bacteria; phylum Acidobacteriota; class Terriglobia; order Acidiferrales; family UBA7541; genus Palsa-295. Next base: position 57,867 of record CAWCQH010000026.1, on the reverse strand, counting down.
GTCATTGAAGATCGGAATCCCTCCAACCGTGGCTCGATCGAGAAGCATGCCAATTCTCCCCGGTGGCAGCGGTTGACGCGGCAGGAAATGCCAAGCGGCCATAGTCAGTCCCGCGAACAATGCAGAAGCTCCCACGAAAAGAAAAATCTTTTGCCAGTTAATAGGCTTCCGTATATGCGAACTGCGGTGAGAAGATGATACCGAGAAACCTATTGAAACTGGGCGCGCATGTACTTCTTGAGAGCCTCCAATTCTTGCACCACAGTGACGACAGAAGGAGCGCCCTAGCTTTATCCCAGCCCCACACTCCGGGCACTTCAGGGATGAGTCATTTTCCCCATGCTCGGGAACCGCGAGTCGCTCTCTCGGCGTTGTCGTTGTCCCTCGAGGTATTGGAGCAGGGGTCGTGATTGCCGTACCACAAACTTTGCAGAACCTCCTGCCTTCAATAACGTCCGCGTTGCATTTCGGACACTGCATGCTTCCCCCTCGTTTTGCAGAAGCTAAATTTGAACGGAGGCGCCGATGCACTTTTCCGGACGTGTAACTTCATCGCACCATCTTTCCAAGTTGGCTTATAGTCACAAGCCCTCCGGCCGCAATTGAACAGAAACCAAGACCGAGCAGCCACAGCCCCAACCCTGCCACAGATTGCATAAAAGGTATAAACAGCAGCGCCAGTACAATCAGAGGACCGAGGACGGACCCGATCATTACTTGGAACCCGCTTATCCTCAACTTTCGGGAAAACGCTGCTTTGCCAGAAACGAAGAACAAAATACCGGAGGCGATAGCTGCCCCCAAGATGAGATAAACGGCGCCCCAGATTTTGGCTGCCTCCAATCCCGAATAGCTTGCCGTGCTGATCCCAGCGCCACCTATTAGACCCGACAGGCTGCCGAGCGATCTGAGGTCTGGGGCTGACACCCAAGGTAGAAAAAAACCCAAGGTAGCCGCTAGCGCACCTGCGCCCGCAAACTTCTCCCCTAGGGACAGGCTTTTAATAAGCATGCCCCCAAGTTCTGCAATTGCTGCAGCAGAGGGTGCATTGGTCGGTTGCACAACCGCTGTTCCGATTGTCGCCGGATTTGTTGAATGCGGCGCGGATGCACTAGCAGGCTGCTGAAAAATTCGGGAATCCTGTAACGAATCCGCACAAGGCGCATCCAATGGCGCATGCGAGGAAGCGATCAGCAGCAGAGTCCTGTGTTCAGCTACATTTCCCCCGAGCAGCGAGTGCGCAAGGATCATTCGCTGCGGCCGATCCGCACGATGGTGGACGACATCCTGAAGCAGCTGTCGCCGCAGTTCAACAAGATGTATGCCAAAGTGGGACGACCATCGATTCCGCCAGAGCAGTTGTTGCGCGCGCAGCTGTTGCAGATGTTGTATTCGGTGCGTAGCGAACGGCTCTTGATGGAAGAGATGGACTACAACATTTTGTTTCGCTGGTTTGTGGGACTGAATTTGGATGATGCGGTGTGGGACGCGACGGTATTCACCAAGAACCGCGACCGGTTGCTGGAGGCCGAGGTAGCCAAGGAATTTCTGGCGCGGGTGGTGGGACAGGCGCGCGAGAAGGGATGGACTTCGGATGAGCACTTCAGCGTGGACGGCACACTGCTGGAAGCGTGGGCCAGCGTGAAGAGTTTTCAGACCAAGGACAAAAAGAGTTCGCCACCGCCGGACGACCCGGGAAATCCGACGGTGGATTTTCACGGCGAGGAGAGGTCGAACCAGACGCACGAATCGAAAACCGATCCCGACGCGCTTCTGGCGCGCAAAAGCAAAGGCAAGGAGGCCAAGTTGAACTACAGCGGAAATCTGCTGGTGGAGAATCGCAATGGATTGATTGTGTCGAGCCTGGTGTGGGAAGCCACAGGTACAGCCGAGCGCGATGCGGCGATGGCCATGCTGCAGGACGTACCGGGAACCGGGCGGGTGACGGTGGGCGGCGATAAGGGATTTGATACCGCGCAGTTTGTGCGCGAGTGCCGGAACATGGGCGTGACGCCGCACGTGGCGCAAAACCTAGCGCGGCGAGGCGGCAGCGCCATTGATGGACGCACCACGCAACACGCGGGCTACCGCATCAGCCAGAAGAAAAGGAAGCGCATCGAAGAGTGCTTTGGCTGGCTGAAGACGATTGCACTATTACGCAAGCTGCGGCATCGCGGAACGTTGAAGGTGGATTGGATGTTTACCTTCGCCTGCGCCGCCTACAACCTGGTGCGCATGCGAAATCTCATGGCCGCTACTGTTCCCGCGCAGTGAGTCGGGGCCGTAGTGTCGGCGCACGGCCCTGAAACGCCCACGCGGGGCACCAACAAGACGACAAATCCCCGCAAAGAGTCTCTCAAGGCTAACCAAATGACGCAACGAGCGCAGAATCGATCGCTCAACGGAATTTTTCCGCAGCCTGCTAGGCTCAACAACAACGTGGCGGGACCCGAGATCCACTCCACAAGAGTCGCAGAACGCCGCGTCTTCGGATAACAGATTACTGCAGGCCGGACAATTCATAGCTGCCCTCCAGGTCTACGATTTCGTTCCATGTGGGCTTGCGGGAGTTGCTCCACATTTCCTTTTAGCTCTTCCCATTCATTTCGATTCCGGTAACAGACCTTGGGCAATATTTGCTCGACGTCCACTTCGATTGGCTTCAGTTGGACGACGCGTCCAAATACCAGCAGAGCCAACACCGTAAACAACGCGGCATTTTCCTTTCAGTGATAAACGATGTCAATATATATTATTATTACTATGCTGCGAGTTCGATCCAGGATGGCACGGCACAAAAGCCAGCACCGAGAAGAGGTCCTCCTAATGCCGTCGGGTCGATGGCTAGGCTGCAATGGGCCCGCCGTTTAGACTCAATCTCCGCGACATCAGTGATTCCCTATTTGGAGGATGCCGCGATGAAAAAGGGCGGGTCTTGTGCGGGATTCCCAAGCGGAGTGGAAAGTGGGTTGCACTTTTCCCCGGAGCGGCTTTCCCACAGCCATTCTCCCCGCCAATTTCTGCCGCAAATTCGGCTGGCGTTTCGATACCCCAGACTGTCCACCGCGCCCTGTGGGGCTCGGTAGAGCGCTTCTTCGGCGTCCTGATCGAACACTACGCCGGCGCGTTCCCCGCATGAACTAGCCCCGGTGCAAGCCACGGTCCTCCCGGTAAGCGGCAAATTCAGCGAGTACGCCCAAAAAGTAGCCGCCAGGCTGAAAGAATCCAACCTGCGCGTCCACCTCGACGACCGCAACGAAAAGCTCCAAGCCAAAATCCGCGACGCCCAGCTCGAAAAAATCCCCTACATGCTAATAATAGGCGGCAAAGAAGCCGAAGCCGGCACAGTATCCGTCCGCCACCGCACCAAAGGCGACCAAGGCCCCCGCCCCCTGGACCAATTCATCAGTGACCTCCGCGCCGAAGCAGATTCCAAGTCAATCACCTGACAACCCGGTCCGCCGCCAATCGCCCGTAGCAGCTCGCCTTTCGCCATCATCCCTGGGATCGCCAATCTCCTGAATGGCGCTTTCTGAACTCGCCAATCGGAAGATTGGCGTTCCCGGGGTGTATTGCCACGGGCAAAGGAGCTGCAAACGTCCTTTGCGTGAAGATACGTGAAGACGTGCAGGCTGCCGACCGGTGGCCGCTTTCAGCAGGCGGTTTCCTATTCTTGATATAATCCTGCGCCATGAGCGAACCCGCGTTTAAAGCGCCACGCTACATCGTTGTGGAAGGACCGATTCGGGTGGGCAAATCGACGCTGGCGCGGGCACTGGCCGAGCGCCTGCACGCGAACCGCGTCTTCGATTGCGACAACAATCCTTTTCTCTCCGCTTTCTACGATGAAAAGCCCGGGGCGTCTTTCGCAGCTCAGATGCACTTCCTTTATGAAAGGCACCGCCGCCTGATGGAGGCGGAAATCGACGACAATGCGGCACCCACGGTCGGGGATTTCCTGTTCGAGAAGGACAAGATTTTTGCCTACATAAACCTGAACAACGAGGAACTCGCGCTCTACGAAAAGTATTTCGACATGCTCGCGCCCTCGGTGCCGGCGCCCGACCTGGTGATCTATCTTCAGGCCACGCCGGAAGTGCTGAAGAAGCGTGTTTCAAAAAAAGGAGATCCGTCCGAGACGGAAATCTCGCCGGAATACATCTCGGCCGTTTCCAACGCCTACGAGCATTTCTTCTTTCGCTATTCCGGCTCGAATCTTCTCGTGGTGGACACCTCCGAGATCGATTTCGTGGAGCGCAACGCCGACCTTCAGGAACTGCTGCGCCGCCTTCGCCAGCCCGTCACGGGAACGCAGTACTTTCTCCCGCTGGGCCAGAGCTGAACCGTCAGGCGGCCTGCGGTGGCCCCGTAAAGCGATGGCGCCATCTGCCGAAGGTGCGGTTGAGCGGATGGCTGCGATGAAGGAATGAAAATACCGGGTCGCGCCGCGTGCCGATTTTTTCAAGGGCGCGGCGAATGCGGAAGTCCCGGCCGGCGGATACCAGTCCTTTTTCGAGAACTTCGATAGCTTCCTGCGGGCGTCCTGCGTTCTGATACACCTCGGCTAGGTTCAGATACAACTGCGCATGATTGTGCCGGATATCGATCGCTTCATGGCAGAGCGATTCCGCGTCCGCGTAGCGCTGCTCGGCCAGCGCGGCGAGAAGCCCCGTGTAGGAAAGATAAAAGGGGTTCTTGGGCGCGATTCCGAGAGCGCGGCGTGCATGTAACAGCGCGTCATCGGGATGCCCGTCGCGAAGGTGCTTGAGACATTCCTTGAAGTCCGACATTCCTGCATCTGTGGGAGATGAAGCTCCAATCCAATAAGACAAAGGTCCCTCCTCCCCTGCGTTTTCTGGAAGGGTAGTTCGCAGGGCTGGTAGGCCAACAGTAGCGCTGAGAGGGAACGAGCGAAATGGGTCGCAGGGACAGATTTTGTACCAGCGCCGGGACTGTTCGGAATGACAGGCGAAAGCGCGCGGCTAGTGAACCAGTTCGGAGGCGAACACCATTCGAACGCCGCGCGCCTCGAGCGACGGAACTTCTTCAGCCAGCGCGGCAATTGTTTCCGGATGCGGATGCCCGATGGCAATGGCTGAGCCGTCACGGAGCGCGTCGTCGGCCGCGGACTGGAGCTGGGCGCGAATCGCGCTGCGCTCCTGCACGTCGTCGAGGAAAACCTTGCGAGATGCGGCCGCGATGCCGGCCTGCTCCGCGGCGGTGTAGGCGACTGTCGCCGCCGTGGTGCGGCTGTCTATGAAGAACAGGCCGCGCTCGCGCAGCGCGGGCATGAGCGCTTCCATCAGCGCCGGGTCGGAGGTTGCGCGGGAGCCCTCGTGGTTGTTTACTCCCACTACGTGGGGAACGCTGTCGAGCATTCCGGCGAGCGCCGAACGCACTTGCTGGGCGTTCATCCCCACGCGCAGCTCGGTCTGCTCCGGGGGAACGCCGGCAGACTCCGCCTGCATGGGCAGATGCAGAAGCACTTGATCCCCGCGGCGAAAAGCCTCTTCGGAAAGCTCGGCGGAAAAGGGAAGACTCGGCAAGACGGAAACTGTCAGCGGGAAGGGAAGCGAAATCACCGAATCGCCGGCGGAGCGATCGTTGCCAAGATCGTCGATGATGATCGCGAGCCTTGCATTGGACGAACCGCGCGGCTTCGCGGGGCGTGCTCGCGCGGTTAGCGGCGTGACGACCCTCACGGTGTGCGTGTGGGCTCCCCGGAACGCGAAGTCGAAGCGTTCGACATCGGCCGATGACCGCTCGACGATGGACATTTTGTTGCGGCGCGCGATTTCGGCAAGAGCGCGTTCCAGGGCAAGCGCTTTGGATGGGTCGGGAACCGTCACGTAGATGTTGTCTACCGGAGGCTCGCCGTGCAGGACATCCTCGAAGGACGTCACGCCGGATCGGACGGTAACCTCCGACTTGGCCGCTGCGTTTCGCTGCGCGGCGGCGACGATCTCAGTAGTGATCGCGTGCTGTCTGGATTTGCTGAGGGATGTTTTGGCGCAGCCGGCGAGAAGGGCGAATGCGACGAAGAGCGCGCAGAACAGATGGCAGCGGCGCGGAGGAATCTCCGTAGAAATCATCTGGAGGAAATTTTCAGATGCATGGAGACGAGCAGGAAACGCTGACGTGAAATTCCCGGCGCCCGCATTCCAGCTAGACTACGCGGCCTTCCGCTGCGATCCGCCACTCTGGAGAATGTCGACGGCTTTCTTGACCACCGGATCGCTCAGCGAGCTCGATGGCGCGGGAAGAGCGGCGGCTGCTGCCGCGGCGTCGTCCATCGCGGGATGGACAACTTCGGTGGGCACCACTCCGTCGACGGGAATTTCCTTGCCATCGGGCGTGTAGTAATTCGCTACGGTGAGAATAATGGCGGAGCCGTCGTCGAGCTGGATGAGCTTCTGCATGGACGCCACGCCGTAACTGCGGTCGCCCACGGTTTCGCCTCGATGGTTTCCGGCAATCGCGCTTGCCACAATCTCTGCCGCGCCCGCGGTGGTGTTGCCGATCAACACCGTGACGGGCTGCTTCCAGACCACTTTGGAGGGGTCAGCGACGGAAACGACGGGAGAGACGGTCTGCCCCTTCAGCGTGGTGATGGTGCCGGAAGAAACGAACAGCTGGGCGGTGGCGATTCCTTCCTTGTCGTCGCCGGAGGAGCAATCGCGCAGGTCGAGAATAAGCTTGCGCGCGCCTTGATGATCGAGCCCGGCGAGGTCGTCGCGGATCTGCTTGGTCATGCCCGTGTCGAATTCGGGGATCCGCAGGTAGGCGATATCGCCTTCGATTTTATCCTCGACGATTTTTGACGGACCGATCCGCGCGAGCGTAACTTCCACTTCCGTCGGTTCCGTCTTGCCGCGACGGATTACCGAAAGCTTCACGGTGGCGCCCGGCTGCCCGGTGAGCAGCACCTGCGCCTGATCGATGGCCATCTGGCCGGTGGTGAACCCAGCGATCTTTTCAATCACGTCGCCCATCACGAGTCCCGCTTTGGCGGCGGGGCTGTCGGGAAGCGCGGAAATCACGGCGATGTAGCCGAAGCGCTTGGTGAGGGTCAAGCCCGCCGCGCCCTTGGCTTCGTTGGAGCTTTTTTCTTTGTAGTCGGCGTATTCCAGCGGGCTCATGTAGCCGGACTGGGGATCGAGCGAATCGAGAAGGCCGTGCAGGGCGCCCGCGGTGACCTGATGGAGATTCGGATCGTCCACGTAGTCGCGCTGGATGTGCTCGAGGACCTCGCTGTAAGCGGTGAGGGCGCGAAAGGCTTTGTCATCCGAGGAGCGGCCGAGAACGTACCCGGCTGTGACGTAAACAAGTACGACGACCGACACGGCAATCACAATCTTTTTTGTAAGAGGGCTCATTTAGAAAATCCTTGAGCGAATCCTTTTCTCAGGTCCAGAACTATGGGATGCGCGCCTCGCCCGAGGGGAAGCTTGATTATACCATTAGCCCCGGCGAGCGCCGCTTTTCTGTATGCGCCCGCGTTCCAAATCGGTGACCGGTGCATGCTCATAAGAGCGTCGAGTCAGCATGTACGCTTCCGTTTATTTTCAATGACTTAGGCTGCTTTCCGTTCGTCTCAGCGTGTCGAGTGAGATGAGTCAAATTTCGCGGTAAAAATGGCTCGATTTCGGGCCGGAGGGTGGGCGTGACCGCCAGTTTTTCCGGTCCTGCTGTGCCCGTGTTCTCGTAGTTGGCCATCATCGCAGGACCAAGCTAGCATCCTCTGAGCCGAATGCAAGGGTGGGTTTCGCGTGGTGAATTCAGCGTCGTTGATGGCGCTCAGAATTCGAGGCGGGATTGGAAGGCTATCATGCGGGGGGAGCTGTCGCCGCCCAGGCCGACGCCCAGGAGGCCGGTCGGGGGAGAGGTGGCGTAGGTGAGGGCACCGAAGCCGGTTTGCGTTGCGGGCTTTCCCGGGATGCCGGCGAACACCATGCCGGGGAGCCCGAAGTTGGGATGGTTGAAGACGTTGAACAACTGGGCGTCGAATCGCAGCTTCAGGTGTTCGGTCAGCGGGAAAAGCTTCGTCAGATAGAAATCGCTCCATACGAAGTCGGGGCCGCGAAGGGCGTTGCGGCCGAGGTTTCCAAACTGGCATGTTGACGAGGTGTCGCCTCCGTTGCAGGCGCCGGTGCTGGGATCGACCGCGGAGACGAACGCGCCGGGATTGAGCCACTGGAGAGTGCCCGGCTGCGTGACGCCGGGAACCGGCGTGTGGCGATAGAGCGGGACGCCCGGAACAACACTCGCGAATTGCGGACCGCTTCCATTCACGATTCCATTTCCGTTCGCCGAATACGGAGTGCTGAGCACCGAAAATGGTATCCCGCTGTGCCAGAAAAGCGTCCCGGAGACCTGCCACCCGTTGAGGACTTCGCCCAACCCGCGGCGCTTGATCCTCGACGGGAACCGGTAGACATATTGGGCGTTGAGGTTGTGGCGGATATCGTAATCGCACGGGCCATAGTCGCGCGCGAGTTCTCCGGGGAGAGGGCTGAGAATTCCTCCGGAGGAAAACTGGAGGAAGCCGCCGTTCGAGACCGTGTCGAGGCAATGGCTCCAGGTGTAGTTGAGCTGCCCTTCGAGGCCGTGTCCCACGCGCTTGATGGCCGTGAGCTGAAGTCCGTGGTAGTGGCTGTTCGCGCCGGTCGACAACTGCGTGACCGCGCCGAATCGCGCGTCGGTGGGCTGCTGGTAGGGGAATGGCGCAAAGCAGTCCTGGCAAACCGTCTGGTAGCCGTTTACTTGCGTCAGGTAAGGCTGATTCACGGCGCGTGTGCCGACGTACTGCGCGCGGAGGCTCGCCGTGGGGCTAAACTCATGCTCGATTCCCAGACTCCACTCCATGAAGTAGGGCGCGTGAAGTTTGCCATCCGGCACGGCAGTGAGGGCCACTGGCGGGAGACAGGCCGAAGGAACTGCCTGCGGAGACCCACACGAAAGCCCGCCCTGCGAAAATCCTGAACGAAAGCTTTGCGCCGCGGCGGAAACCGCGTCGACCGCGCTATTCGGGACGCCGGGAGCGATGGCCGTTCCGCCCACGGTGCCGAGAAGCCCGCCCTGAAAAGTTTCCACGTAAGGCGGATTGACTCCGACCAGGTCGGCGACGCTGCCGGGCAGGATGTCGCTGAAGATTCCGAAGCCCGTGCGCAGAACCGTTTTGCGGTCGAACTGCCAGGCGATCGCCGTCCTCGGCTGCAGAATGGCAAGCGGCGTTGCGGAAAACAGATGACTCAGGTGCGTCTGGATGGCAGCGTTCAGCGGTTGGTTCACGTCGTGGGCGATGGAAGCTGAAAGAGCCGCCCAGACGGGCGACCTCATTGTGGGGATTCGCGGGATTGGAATTGAGCGTGTCGCGCAGGCCGAACGTCCAGGTGATTTTCGAGGTCACTTTCCAGGTGTCCTGGGCGTAGAGATCGAGGTTGAGAAAGTTGAACGGCTCGTTGGCGTGCAGAGGAAAGGATTGCGACGCTGTGGAGGCGACCCCGTAAATAAACTGCGGCAGGGTTGTGTAGGCCACGGTTGGGACCGTGCCTTCGCCGAAATCGAAATCATTCAGCCGGAAGATGCGGGTGTTGGTGCCGAACCTCAGCTCATGCGACCCGTGGCTCCAGGCCAGATTGTCGTTGAGGAAGAAGCGGGAGGCGCGCCGGCCCTGCACCCAGGTGTTATCGAGGCCGCCCAAGGTCGTGAATGGCGCATTGGCGCCGGACCCTTGCAGAACAATCGGGAAAGCGGCGAGCGTCTGCTGCAGGTTGCGCGGGCCGAAGAGGCTCTCATACCACGAGAACGCCGGATTGAAATAGTTCACTAAGTTCTGGGAGAGCACATGCGTGTAGCCGGCGGCGAACGAATAGAGAGGCTGCGGAGAGATGGCGTCGAACAGGAGATTGATAGGGTCGGTGTAAGCGGCCTGCACGCCGGTATCGGCCTGAAAGCGCAGCCACGCCGTGTCCTGCTGGTTGATGTTGTAATCCAGGCGGAAGGTTTGCACCTGCTCGTGGTCGTCGCTCGAGTGCGAGACGCTCTGGCGATTGGCGCAGCCATTTCCGTTCGGCGGATTCCCTGCAGCGGCGCCGCCATCCGCATCGAAAGGGCAGCCGAGAACGGCGAGGGGAGTCCCGTTAGTGTTTCCGTACAGCGAGAACAGCTTGCGGTAGAAGGGCACCGATTGCGGATTGGGCCGATAGACGGAGCCCGTGACGGAATCGGTGCCGCCGAGAGGCAACTGGCTCAACACGTAATTCTGGAAAGCCGGCGTGGGCACGGTGGCCGCGGTGACGATCGGAAGCGCGATCCGCACCCATTCGCTGTCGAAGAAGAAAAATAGCTTGTCGTGGCGGATGGGTCCGCCAAGGCTCCCGCCAAAGTGGTTCACCGTCGACCGCGGCTTGTGATTGCCCGGCGTCGCGTTGGTGAAGTAATCCGCGGCGTTCAGCAGCGAGCCGTTCCAGAGTTCGTACACGTTTCCGTGAAACTGGTTGGAGCCCGATTTCGTGACGTAATTCACCTGCGACGCGCCGTAGCGTCCCTGATCGACCGCGTAGGAGAGCGTGTTGACGCTCACTTCTGAAATGGAATTCAGCCCCAGGACGAGATTGGTGGAAAGGCCGCTGTTGAGATTGGTGAGGGGGTCGTTGGTTTCGAGTCCATCGACGATGTAGCCATTGGAAAGAGCGGGCAACCCGTTGAATTCCACGTTGCCGTAACCGTTGGTGCCGCCCACGAAATCATTGCCGCTGCCGGCGGTGTTGATAAGCGCGCCGGCCGCAAACTGGAGCGGATAGGTGAGGTCGCCGCCGGGATTGGGAAGGTTTTCCAAGGCGGGCGCGCTCAGATTTGTGGTGGTGTTGGCGTTCTGGGCGTCAATGAGCGAGTTGGCGCCGGATACTTCCAGGGTTTGTTTGAACTGCGCCACCCGAAGAACAAAGTCGACCGTCTGCGCCTGACCGAGTCCGGCAATCACGGCGGAGTTCTGCTGCGGATCGAAGCCTTCGGCTTCCACTTTCACGGAGTAGTTGCCCGGCTTTAATTGGGGGAAATCGAAGCGGCCTGCCTCGTTCGTGGTGACACTGCGCTTCGCTCCCGTCGCCTGATTCGTAATTGTGACTGTCGCGCCGGGTAAGGCGGCGTGAGTCGCGTCCGTCACCTGGCCTACGATCGCGCTGGTGGTTTCACCCTGGGCGAACACAGGCGATGTAGCGGCAAGAAGCATGGACAACAGAAGCACATTCCAACGGTGGAGGCGTGCCATGCGAGTCTTATTAACCTCGGCTGCGTTCCGATATTAACCTACGTTAAGTAGAGGTGTAAACGGAGATACACACACGACAGAGACCTTCCGCCCGGCCGAATTGCTATTCGTAGCGGAGGGCTTCGACGGGATTGAGATTGGCGGCTTTCCAGGCGGGGTAGACGCCGAAGAAGATGCCGATGAGGGCCGATACGGAGAAGCCCAGCACGACCCAGAAGACGGAGATGGATGCGGGAAGCGCAGGGAAGAAGACACGGACCAGCAAGCCGAGCGTGGCGCCGAGAAGTTCGCCGAGGATGCCGCCGATGAGCGCCAGCGTGACCGCTTCGAGCAGAAACTGCATCAGGATATTTCCGCGGCGAGCGCCGATCGCTTTGCGGACGCCGATTTCGCGGGTGCGCTCGGTGACGCTGACCAGCATGATGTTCATCACGCCGATTCCGCCCACCAGAAGCGCGACCGAGCCGACCGCGAACATCACGGCAAAAATGCCGTCGGAGATTTGCTTCCAGAGGTCGATGAAGGAGTCCGTGGTGAAGACGGCGAAATCGTCGGGCTTGTTGGAGGGCAGGCGACGCATGCGACGGAGATAATCGCGGACCTCTTCGGCGACTTCCGGGACGTTGTTCGCGTCGTCGGCTTTCACGAAAATTGCGTAGTCCTTGTACTCGGGATGCAGGCGCTGCAGAGTGCCCAGCGGGAATATGGCGATGTTGTCGTTGGGATTCTTACCGTTGCCGAAAGCCTGGCCCTGCTGGGCGAGTACGCCGATTACGGTGAATGCCTGGCCCTCCACCAGCACTTCCTTGCCGACTGGATCTTCCTGCGCGGGGAACAGGGTGGTGGCAGTGTCCGATCCTAAAACGACAACGGGCGAACGGTGCTGCTGGTCGGTGTCGTTGAAGAAGCGGCCGCGGTCGATGGTGAGGTTATTGATCACGGCGACGGCGGGCGTATTGCCCTGTAGAATCACGTTCTGCACGCGGATGTCGCCGCGGCGGACCAGACTCGTGCCGGTGCCGAAGGCGGGGTTCTGAATGCGGGCCGAGGGCGCTGCGGCCAGGACGTGCGGAAGATTGGCCATCCCTGCTGCCCACTCGGCTTTCAATTCCTTGCGCTGGAGCTCTTCGGCGGGGCGGCGGCCGAGCGTCGCGAACGAGAAGCGATAGCAGATGATTACGTTGGAGCCCAGCGATTCGATCTGGCCGACTACGTTCGTGTTTAACCCGTTGACGATGGCTCCGATGGCGATCACGGTGCTTACGCCGATCACGATGCCGAGTACGGTTAGGAAGGAACGCAGGGGATTGCGGCGGAGCGCATCGAAGGAAAGTTCGACGGCTTCGCGAAATTCGTGAAGGCCGCGGGATTTGCTCGATTCATTGCTGCCAGTCATTTTCTGCTACACCTTTTCTAACAAACCCGCCAATCGGGAGATTGGCGTTTCCGGGATACTACTCCGAACGCAGAGCTACCACCGGATCGAGACGCGCCGCTTTCGCCGCGGGATAGATGCCGAAGAAAAGCCCTACGCTGGTGGCTACCAGCAAGCCGATCAGCACTGACCACGGCTGCACCGAGCTGGGCAGCGCCGTGGTCCAGGTGACGATTTTGGCTAGCAGAATCCCCAGAGCCACGCCCCAGGCGCCGCCGATGGCGGCGACGGTGGAGGACTCGATCAGGAATTGCAGGCGGATGTCGCTCTGGCGCGCGCCGAGCGACTTGCGCAGCCCAATCTCGCGGGTGCGCTCGGTGACCGATACCAGCATGATGTTCATGATGACGATGCCGCCGACCACGAGCGAAATGGAAGCGATCAGGATGGTGACGCCGAAGAAGGCGCCGCTCAGCTGTCCCCAGATGGAGAGGAACGACTGGTTCGTCTCGATCACGAAATCGTCCGGGGAGCCGGGCGAATCGTGCCGGCGGCCGCGAACGATCATGCGCACATCGTCCATCACGGGGCCGAGGCCCACTGTGCCGCCGGACTTGCCCCACAGCCGCAGCGAATCGTTGGTGCCGTAAATTTTACGGAAGGTGGTGATGGGGAGAATCACCCAGGAGTCGCGCGACATGCCCATTACGGAGCCGAGCTTTTTGCCCACGCCGATCACCTGGCAGGCGGAGGTGTCCACGCGGAGCTCGCGGCCGATGGGATCGCGGCCGGGGAAGAGTTTGTCCGGGATGTCGTAGCCTACGGTGCAGACGGGCGCGGCCTGCCCGACGTCAGTCTCGTTGATGTGGCGGCCGCTCGAGAGGTCGTAATCGTAGAGGAGCGGCATTTCCGGGGTCCAGCCGTGGACGTCCGCGTTCGAGAGGTAATCGGTACCGTATTTCACCTGCGCGCCCGCGTGATCGACGGACGCGCCTACCTCGACGCAGCTGCGGCAGGCCTCGCGGACGGCCTGGTAATCGTCCAGCGTGAATTTGCGGCGCTTCTGGGTGGTCTCGTATTCGTCGATGTTGGTGACGATGGCGGGCCCGCGGCTCACGAGAAAAACATCGGCACCAAGATTGAAGAGCTTGTCGGCGACATAGAGATTCAGGCCGTTGATTACGCTCACGACGGCGATCACCGACATCACGCCGATGACGACGCCGAGCAGCGTGAGCACGGTGCGGAGCTTGTGCGCCCAGAGGCTAGCCGTGGCGAGGCGTACAGCTTCCGGGAACGGCATGGATGTGGCGGCGCGCGGCGGCATGGTTCGGGCGTAAGGGCCCTACTGAAAGTATACGCGCGGCGAGGACAGAGAATTTCGCAAGGGATTGCTGCGAGCCGCATGCCACAAAAGAAAAAGGGAAGCCTTGCGGCTTCCCTTTTCCCACATGGACTTCGAATACTCCGACTTTGGCCAGTTTAGAAGCTGAGCTTCAATGCAAACTGACCGAACCGCCGCTCGTCGTGGTTGCCCCCAATCGCACTATTGCCGAGGCCCCCCTTCAAAGCGTCAATGACGATTGTCTGGCCAGGGAAGTTAGCTCCATCGAAGTTTCCCGCATTGATGTAGAGGTTGTGATGGTTGAAAATGTTGAAGCCTTCGGCGCGGAATTCCGCCTTGATACGCTCGGTAATCGCGAACGACTTGGTCAGTGCGATATCGAGATTCCACGCTCCCGGTCCTTCGAAAGCATTCCGTCCGGTCATATTCGAGGGGTACGGACCGAAGTCGGAAATTCCGAGCTGGGAGTCGAAGACGGTTTCGTTGGCTTTCGGGAGACTCAATATCTGGAAGTCATTCTCGCCGATCAGCGTGGCAGGTCCCGGCTTGTAACTCGAAATGGGAGTCAGCGGAACGTACCGCGGTATACCATACCCGCTGCCCGCATTGAGAGAGTTCGTGGTGTCATACACAGAGTACGGGGTCCCGGTGTGAGCCGAGAAGATGCCAACGAAAGTGTAACCCCCGAGTGCCTGGCGCTCGATGCCAGTACCGCTCTTGAACCACGGCGTCGACCAAATGGGAGATATCACGATGCGATGACGGATATCGAAGTCGGAACTGCCCCAGTCCAGCTTCGCGTCCGCCGGATCAAGATATCCAAGATTTCCGATTCCATCCGATCCACCGCCCGTGCCGTCGGAAAAGGTAGAACTCAGGTCGTCGCGAGCATGGGACCAAGTGTAATTTGCAACCAGGCTTAGCCCGCTGTTCGCTATGTTTTGCGTCTGAAAATGCACCGTCAACGAGTCGTAGAGCGAGGCCCCGTTGCTCCCGCGGGTGTTGATGCCGCCAAACTCCAAGTTTGGCCGTGTGAAGACACCCGAGAATTTCCCGCCTGCGATGTTATCCCCGAGGTAAAACTTTCCCCCTCCATTCGGATTCGAGGCCGCAATGTCGTACAGGTGCACGCCATGCGCGCCGCTGTAATCCAACGAGACGACCGTCTGCTTGGTTACCTCGCGTTGCAACGACAGATCGTAAAACTGCGTGTATGCAGTGCCGATGTTCTGGTTCACGTGCCGCGCGCTAGGAGGCGGAAAAGAGGAGCTGCCGGTGGAACCACCGAGCGGACCGAAGTTGTTCGTGGTGACCACAGGATTGGGAGTGGCCCCGGTCGTGAGCTGAAGCACGGCGAAGGCCGGTGGGTTGAAGAGAACGTTGAACGTAACGTTTCCGAAGTTGCGCTCATACGTCATTCCGTAACCGCCGCGGATGCTGGTCTTGCCGTCTCCGAAAATGTCGTAGGCGAACCCTACGCGGGGCGCAATCGTGCCCCAACTGGGGGCCCACAACCCGCCCACAGGGCTGTTCGGCGCAATCTGTGCCGAGCCGGTCCGTACTGTTTCGAAATAGTTGTCGGTCCTCGACAAACTGGAGGATCCGGCGCCGTAATAGAAATTAGAATCGAGGTTCTGATGATTGTTGTGCTGCACCCCATAGTGCTCATATCGAGTGCCGTAGTTCAGGGTGAGCTTCGAAGTCAGACGGAAACTGTCCCCCGCATAGAGAGACCAATCACTGTAACGATAGCTGCGGGCAAAAACTGGTTCCGTGACGGGGAGGGTGATGGTGCAAGAGGGCGTCTGGATGATCGTGCCCGTGGTGGGGTTGCGGAAGCAAGGATACTTTCCCTGAGGATTAATTGCGGCCTCGAAAAGCACCAGATTCCCGGTGACCATGTTGTTGAACCCGACCGTGTTGCTGGCTCCCAGCTCTTCGATGCCTTGACCGTAGGCCCCGTAGGACTTATTGAACTGAATGTAGTTATATTCCCCCCCAAAATGCATGCTGTGGCGGCCTTTAGTCCAGGCAAGATCCTGATTCAACTGGATTTCGTTTTGCGGACCGCCATACGGCTCGCCGCCGGTGCCGGCAAATTGCGACCACAGTCCGGGGAATTGCACGTTGATGCCTCCCACTGTCGCGCCGCTCTTCAGAAAGAGTTCCGGCACGCTGAGGGCCGCCGTATTGAAGCTGTCCGCGATAATAATCCGGCTGAAACTGATCTTCGAAGTGCTCAGAAGATTGGGGCTGAAAATGTGGCTCAGGGAATACAGCGCGCTTCGGTTGTATTGGTTCTTCCCGACGTCATACAGGGGATAGACAGAGGCGAAGTTAGAGCCGACAAACTGGTCGTAGACTTCCTGGCCGTAGCGGAAAAACATCTGGGTGTTGCTGTTCATATTGAAATCGAGGCGGCCCAATATTCTATAGGTGTTCTGTGGGTTGCTCCCTCCCGCGTCCGCGGGAACAGCGTAATTCACGAGGCCAAGAATCGGAGTAGAGGCGGGAATACCCGTGATTGTTCCGGTCTGCGCCTGGGTGATGGTCTTGGCAAAGGTGAAGCTGTTTTTTCCATATGCGTTGAAATAGGCCTGGACATTGGGAGCCGTTAGCGCAAGAAATTGAGGCGTAGGAACGTAGGCCTGGTTAAGAGCATCGCTCCGTACGCGCAACCATTCGGTGCTGTCGAAAAAGAATAGCCTGTTCTTAACAATTGGGCCCCCGATCGTGTAACCGAACTGGTTGCGCGTGTAACCTCCTTTGGGAGCGCCGGCCGCGTCGTTCGCGTAGGTGTTCGCCGTATATGCCGAAAGCCGGTTAAACTCCCACGCGGAGCCGTGCAAAGAGTTGGTGCCCGACTTCGTGGTCAAGTTAACAATTCCGCCCGAAGCCCGCCCATACTGCACGTCATAGTTGCTTACCAGGACGCTGAACTCCTGTACGGAATCAATCGGAACTTGCTCGCCATAGGAAGCGCCCCACAGATCGAGGTTCTCGACTCCGTCCAGGAGAACCTCGGTGCCGGCTTCGCGCTGCCCATTGATCGCGAAGTTGACTCCCCGACCGGTCGTATTTTGATCGCCGTTGTCGAGGGGGGTACGGTCGCCGCTGCTAACGTTGCCGGAGATTCCGACGAAGTCATAAGGATTTCGTGTCAGGCTTGGGAGCTGCTCCATCTGTTCCGTATTGATAACCTGCGAAAGTTCCTGGCTCTGTGTGTTTACAGCGGTGCCTCCGGCCGCCACGACTTCCACGGTTTCCGCCTGACTCGTAAGAGACAGTTGGGCATCCAAAGTAACGTGGCTGCCAACAGTTACCTCGACGTGAGTGCGATACGGTTGGAAATTGGAGGTGGTCACGGTGACGTCATAAATACCAGGGAGGAGTTCGGGGATGCTGTAACCGCCGTCAGTTCCCGATTGAACCGTGCGCTCGGCCGAAGTGGCTGTGTTCTTGATCGTGACAGTCGCGCCAGCTACAACGGCTCCCGACGGATCCTTGACGATCCCACCGATCAAGCCCGTTTCGGCCTGTCCAAAGGCCGACTGGCTTGCAAAAAGACCAACCAGAAGAACAGTCAAAACAGTTGTGAAAAGCGGCGCAAAAGGAAAAAAGCGATTCCGGTTCATGCTGCCTCCTAAGAAACGCCAAACTGACGACGGGTGGACAGACGGCCATTCCAGCCCCTTGCCCCCAGGGGTGGATGACTGGTTGGACACATTTGCACGTCGAGCTCCATCGGCTAATATAATGCTAAGTCATTTCTATACAATTAGATAGTATTGACACTGTCATTGGAATCCCAAAATGTGTCGCTAAAGTCATATATGGATTTTTGAAGGGATATGTTTTTGAATATTCATCTAATTATTTCACTGTATTCACGGCGAGTGTAGCAGTGGCTTCGTCACGGCAGCCGAGACGGCGGGCGTAGGGGCAGCGACAGGTGCTTCAAGCGCGAAAACGGAGACAAGGTGCGCCGGGGGCGAATTGTCAGAAGGCGCTAGCGCAGGGGGCGGTGTCAGACGTAAGCTAGTGCGCGCTCGACGACAGGCAGTAATTCTACTGAGGGAGAAATTGATGCTGCGACGGCTATGCCTGCTGGTGACGTTTGTCTTGATATGCGGCGTACTGGTTCCCGCGCGGGCCCAGGGTCTGGCGGGCAAGATCGAGCTTTCCGCGGGATATGCCTACATGCACTTCAAGAGCTCGCCAGCGGTGAATCTGAACGGTTTTGACGCCTCGGGCGAATACAAGCTGCGGGATTGGCTTGGTGGAGTTGCCGACGTCACGGGCGAATTCGGGAAGGTCGGAGGGGTCAGCTCGCACGTTTATACCTATACTTTTGGCCCGCAGGTTTCCTGGCCCCGGCGGATTTCTCCTTTCGCTCATGCGTTGTTTGGCGTGGGCTCCTTTTCCGGCGGCGGTTATAACAATAGATCGTTGGCAGCAAACTACGGCGGGGGAGTCGATTTCAAGATCAAGCCGAGGTTGTCGTGGCGCGTGCTGGAAGGGGACCTGGTTATCACGCGCCTTGGCGGACTTTCCGAGCACAGCGCTCGCGTGTCGACGGGCATCGTATTTCGCTTCTGACGTTTAACCCGGCCCTCATAATTCCGGCAATCCCATGAGTTTCGGAGATTCGTTTATGAATCGATTTTCGACGGTGTGCGTCTAACTGCTTATAAAGATTTCTTATGGCGAGGGTATCCATATGAGCCGAACTTCTTTGGAAACAATCGGATTTCGTTATACCGGATGGGCCGCGCTGGACCGCGACCCGGCGGACGACTTGGTCGAGTTCACCTGCCCCCATTGCGGAACCAAGGGCGCGAAGGCGGCTCGACGTCCCCGGGCGGAATATCACTTCAGCGACGGCTTTGTGCAGGACCTGCAAGGGGAGATGACCGCCTGCCGGGAATGCCGGCATTCGCTGCGGCTTTCGCCTGTAGTGCTGCTGCATGACAAGGACGAAACTCGGCGCTTCAAGGCGGTCTTTTCGACGGACCTTGAAGTTTCGATCAACTGACTTAGCCTTGAAGACAAGGGCGGTAATCGGGTTCCGAAGGGCGGCCGCGAGGTCGCCCTTTTTTTTCCCGCTCTACCACGCAGATACGGAGATTCTTAAAGGTGCCTTGCCAGGGTTTCCCACTCCGCGTCGAGATTCAGGTGGTGCGTCTCGAGGTCGCGGCGCACATGTTCGAAGGCTTCGTCGACCGTGTCGGCGAATTGCAATAGCTTGTACTCCTTCTCATTGATCGTTCCGCTCTGCACCATGTAGCGCCAGTTGAGGACGCGATCCCAGTACTTGCGACCATAGATCAGAATCAAGTGGTGCGACGACAGCTTGTTCGTCTGCAGAAGTGTGAGCAGCTCCCACAGCTCGTCCATGGTGCCGAATCCACCGGGAAAAACGATGAGGGCCTTGGCCATCTGGGCGAACCACAGCTTGCGCATAAAGAAATAATGGAAGCAGAAGTTGAGATCCGGCGAGATGTAGGAATTTGGACGCTGCTCATGGGGCAGCTGGATGCTGAGACCCACGGAGCTTCCCCCGGCTTCCGCGGCGCCGCGGTTGGCCGCCTCCATGATGCCGGGACCGCCTCCGGAGCAGATGACGAAGCGCTTGGGACGCGTGCCGAGGGTCATGGACCATTCGGTGATGCGGCGCGAGAGTTCGCGCGCTTCTTCGTAGTAGCGCGACATCTCGACGATCGAGCGGGCCGCGCGGACCTTCATCCGCCACTCGGGCGTCTTTCGTCCCTTCGCTCGCTGCTGCACCTGCTTGAGCTTCGCCATCGCCTGCCCGCGCGATTGGATGCGCGCCGAGCCGAACATTACGATCGTATCGCCCACATTGGCTCGCCTGAGCCGGATCAGTGGATCG
This sequence comes from uncultured Acidobacteriota bacterium, assembly GCA_963797585.1. Taxonomy (GTDB): domain Bacteria; phylum Acidobacteriota; class Terriglobia; order Acidiferrales; family UBA7541; genus Palsa-295. The sequence continues at coordinate 37,982 of CAWCQH010000026.1, read as the reverse complement.
AAATATTCGGCCAGTATGCGCAACGGGCGAGCTCCGAGGCTGTGCATGAACTCGGGATCTTCGTAGGCCAGCTTCGGCATGGGCAAGTGATGCGGACGCGCCATTCATTCCCCCCTCGAAAATACAAACGCACCATTCTAAGCTGGATGGGCGGAATCGGGCCAACGCACGTTCGTTAAAAGCCGCACACTGTTCCTATGGGTAATTTCGCCCGTTATGAGCCTGGCCACTCGCGAGAGGTCGCGTTACAACGCGCTCTCCGCAGCAGGAATCAGACAAACTGTGAACACTCTTAGAAGGTCCGCGGCGCTTTTGGGATTCGTGGCTCTTCTTATGCAGACTCCTCGCGCAATGGCGCAGGGCGCGCCTGCGGGACCTTTGCCGCCCGAGCCTGGCGTCCAGCCCGAAAAGCTCCCACCTGGCGCGCAAAAGCCCTCTATCCGGGTGCGCGTGAACGAGGTGATCGCGCCGGTGACGGTGCTTGACCGGTCGGGCGAGATGATTCTCGACCTCACGCAGAAGGATTTTCGCGTGTTCGACGATGGCGTCGAGCAGAAGATCGAACACTTCGGCCTCGGAGGAGAACCGCTTTCGGTGGTGCTGGTGGTCGAGACGAGTTCCCGCATTGAACCCCTGCTTTGAGGTGACCCCCTCAACTGTCACAAAAACTTTGGGCACACTTTCCGCTTTCTAAAAGTGTTCTTGCATCTCCTAGTAGGTTAAGGGCTGCCGATTCTCCCTGCTTGTTCTCATTGTTGTTCCCAAAAAACTCTATCGTTGCGCTTCGAGAATCGACCGAACTCGCAACCTCAGTCTGTTGCTCGAATTCTTCCGGAGACCGATAGCCCAGTGCCGAATGCAAACGCAGCCGATTGTAATACTGCTCGATGAACTCTTCGACGTTCACCCGCAAATGATCCAGGTCAGCGTACTTGTTAGCGTAGATTTCCTCTTGCTTCAGCGTTTTCATGAAGCTCTCACAACTCGCGTTGTCATACGGATTGGCCGGCCGACTCATGCTCGCAATCATGCCGTGCCTGTTCAATGCCGCCACATATTCCGGGCTCGCATATTGAAGTCCTCGATCCGAATGGTGCACCAAACCTGCTCGCGGCTGTCGATCTGCGACAGCACGCTCCAGCGCAGCCACCGTGAGATGGCTACTCATCATCGTTCGATCCACAGCCCACCCTACAACCTTGCGAGAGAAACCATCCAGGATCACCGCTAAGTAGACAAACTCCCCTTTCAAGCGAATGTAGGTGAGGTCTGCCACCCAGAGCTGGTTGATACCCGTCAGCGTCATGCGACTTGCTAAGTTGAGGTGCACCTCGCACTTATGTTTCGAATTCGTCGTGACCACGAACCTTTTCGGTTGAATGGCCAGCAAATTATCGTCCCGCATCATCCGGGCCACCTTTTTCCGGTTCACCTGCACGCCTCGACGGTGCAGTTCTGCGGTGATCCGCCGATAGCCGTAGCGACGACGATGTTCCAGAGCGATCTGTTGAATTAACGACCGCACTTCCGTCTCTTCCTCTGCCGGTTCCCGTTGCCGCAACGACCGGTAGAAACCTCTACGACTCACCGCTACCAACTGACACAGGTGCTCGATGCTTAGCCTGCCTTGCAATGGCATCAGTTCTTGGATGTGTTCGTAGATGTCTTCCCGCCAGAGCCGCTGCTGCGCTGGCGTCGAGCCTCTACTTTTTGCAAGGCACCCTTCAAAAAATCCACCTCCATCGCCTTCTCGGCGAGCAAGCGCTTTAGCTGGAGGATTTCTTTTCGCTGGAATGATGCATGTGTGCTCGGGCGCGCCGCTTCTTCGCCAGGCTCAACCGCCTCGAGTTTAGTACGCCACTTGTAGAGGCATCGTCGGGTAACCCCGAGTTCCTTGGCAAGATCATCGACGCCTTCGCAGGTCTTCATCCGCTCTACGGCTGCGCGCTGAAACTTCCGGGAATATCGCTTCCTTCTCTCCACTGGTTTTTCCTCTCCCGGAGAGTGTGCCCATCGCGACTGTGCCAATTCAAGGGGTCATTCCACTTCCCGCGGTGCGACATACGGGCATTGTGTTTGCGCAAACAGTAATGGCGGGGACAGCGGAAGCGGCGGTGATCGGCTTCGACGACACGGTGAACGTCCTCGCGCCGTTCACACGGGATGTGGATCGGGCGCAGAATGCGATCGACCAGCTGCGCATGGGAACTTCCGGAGCGCTGCTCTACGACGCGATGCGCCGGGGCGTGTCGCTGCTGGACGAGCGTCCGGCGGCGCGCCGGCGAATCCTCGTGGTGCTTGCCGAAGCGCAGGACACCGGCAGCGACAGCAAATTGGGCGAAGTGCTGCGGCAGGCCCAGCTTGCGAATGTGACGATTTACTCGATTGGGTTGAGCACGAACGCGGCTCAGTGGCGGTCAAAGCCGAATCCCGCGCCGCCCATCCAGATCGGGCCGCCCGGCACGTTTCCAGTTCCGACTCCGAACGGGATGCCGCAAACGCCGGACGTCGAACGGGAAATGCAAGAGGGCGTGGACCTGCTCGCGCTCGCGGAGTGGCTGGTGAAGACGGAAATGAACGCGCTCGGGCCGAATTCGCTCGCCGTGGCGAGCAAAGCGACCGGCGGCTTGCATGTGAACACGTTCAAAGACCGCTCGATCGAGAAGGCCATTGATGAGATCGGCGGAGAACTCCACGCGCAGTACACGCTGGGCTACCGGCCAAGCGGGCGACGACGCTTCCGGCTACCACGAAATCAAGGTGGAGGTGCATCGCCCCGGCGTGGCCGTTCGGACGCGCCCGGGATACTACCTGCCGCCCCCGGACGAATAGCCGGGGAGCGGCAAAACTCATCGCGATGGCTTCCTTGACCGGCTTGCTCGCGTCCATTAGACTTATTCTTTCGACGAGGTCCGCGATTCGCGCTGTGGCGCGACTTGGTAGTCGGGAAGCGCGCCCGGCTGGTATCGGAACCGTTGCGCTCCCTTGGTGCGATCATGCAGCGACAGTGCGCTGGAGAAGCGCCGTCGCGCGGAATTTTGTTCGGCGCCAGGGTAAACAGGAGAAAGATCGTTGCCTAAACGTACGTTTCAACCTCATGTCCGTGCCCGCCACAAAAAGCATGGATTTCGCTCACGAATGAAGAGTGTGGGTGGAAGAAAAGTCCTTGCAGGACGACGAAAAAAAGGCCGGCATAGCCTCACGCGCGTCTGACTCTCCGCCGCTTGATTTTCCCCGCGCGTGCCGCCTGGTTCGCCGCGTCGACTATGACGCGGTGTATCGCGCCGGCCGCCGCAAATCAAGCCGCGAGTTCACCATCTTTCTTCGCCCGAATGGCCTGGGCGTCAGCCGCTTCGGCTGGAGCATCAAAAAGACGCTGGGCACTGCCGTGCGGCGCAATCGCATCCGGCGGCGGATTCGGGAGATTGTGCGATTGCACCGACAGGAGATTATTCCCGGATGGGACATTGTGATTCATCCACGCAGCTCGGCCGCCACGGCGAATTTTTCGGCGCTGACCGGAGAGCTGCTGCGGTTGATTCCCCGCAACTCCGCGCCCGCAGAGAAGAATTAAAGGCAGGCCGGACGTCTGTGAGCGGTTCGATCCTGCTGGCATTTCTCCGGCTTTATAAGATGTTCCTCGCGCCCTTTTTCGGCGGGGCCTGCAAGTATCATCCCTCGTGCTCCAACTATGCTTATGAAGCGATCTCGCGTCATGGCGCCGGGCGTGGCGTCGTGCTGGCGTTGAAGCGCCTGGGACGGTGCCGTCCGTTCACGCAGGGCGGTTACGATCCGGTTCCGGAGACGCGGGACATCGCCGCGCAGGGGCCTGTTCGATGAACGAGCTGTCGGACCAGGTTCGCGGAATCATTTTCGTCGTTCTGGTTTTGCTGGTGATTGGCGTGTGGTCCCACTTTTACACTCCCCCCGCTGTGCCGGTGCAGAAAGGTGTGCCAACCGCCGCGTTGCAGCAAGCCGGTTCGACACAATCCACCTGCGGGTCCGTCTGCGATGAAGAGTGCCCCGGTACCTGCCGCGCCCCGAACTCCCGCCAAGATTGAAGCCGTGCAGGCCTCCGCGGAAAAGACGGTGGTGGTCCAAAGCTCGCTCTACCGCGTGGAGCTTTCGAATCGCGGCGGCGTGGTGAAAAGCTGGAAGCTGAACAAATACTTCGACGACCAGAAGCCCCCCCGCCCGCTTGAGCTGGTTAATACCGACGGTTCCCAGCAGCTTGGCTGGCCGTTTTCGCTGGTGCTCGCCGATTCGCAGCTGGAGTCGCAGGCGAATAACGCGCTGTATGAACTGTCGCCGTCGTCTTCCGATGTGGTGAACGCTCCTTCCGAGATCACTCTGCACTGGAGCGATGGCCATCTCGACATCACAAAAAAGCTGACGTTCAAGCAGGACTACGATGTTTCCATCGACGTTGCGGCAAGTCTGGATGGTCGGCTAATTCCCGTGTCTCTCGCCTGGCGCGGAGGCTTTGGCGACAGAGCCGTTTACAAAGCGTCGCAGCTCGTCACCGTCTTCTACAAATCGAACGGCAAACTGAGTCTGCTGCAGTACAAAAAACTGGGTGCGTCGGGGAACCAGGGCCAGCCGCTGGAGCAGGCCGGGCCCATGGAATACCTCGGCATAGAGGACCAGTTCTTCACGGCTACTTTCCTGCCGGTGGACACTCCGCTTTCGCTCTGGGACTGGACGCAGGACCACAAAATTACGGTGGATGACAAACCGGCCACCGAGCCTATAGCGCAGATGGCCGCCGGGACGGCGATGGCCGGGCCGCTGCACATGCGGGCCTACATCGGCCCGAAAGACCTCGCGATTCTGAGCACCGTGAAGCCTTCGCTCGAAGAGCAGGTCAATTTTGGCTGGACCGGCGTGATCGCCAAGCCGCTGCTTTTCATTCTCCAGTGGATTCACCGCACGATTCCGAGCTGGGGTTGGACGATCATCGCCCTCACCGTGGTGATCAACTTCGCTTTATTCCCGCTGAAACTGAAGAGCCAGCGCTCCATGCAGCGCATGGCCGCGGTGGCCCCGGAAATTCGCTCCATCCAGGACCGCTACAAGAAATACTCCATGAGCGACCCGCGCAAGCGCCAGATGAACGAGGAAGTGATGGCCATCTACCAGCGCGAAGGAATCAATCCGGTGGGAGGCTGCCTGCCGATGCTGCCGCAGTTGCCGATCTGGTGGGCGCTGTGGCGGGTGCTGAACGGAGCCATCGAGTTGCGGCACGCGCCCTGGATGTGGATTCATGACCTTTCGGCGAAGGATCCGTATTACATTCTTCCCGTCTCGATGGCGATCATGATGTATTTCTCGACGAAGATGACGCCGCAGACGACCATCGATCCGTCCCAGCAGAAAATGATGTCGCTGATGCCCTTGATGATGGCGGCGTTCTTCATTAATCTTTCGAGCGGCCTGAACCTGTACATGTTTACGAGCAATTTGATCGGCGTGGGGCAGCAGTATTATCTCAATCGCACGAAGCCCCTGCCTGTGCCAAAACCTAAATTCAAGAAGAAGAAAGAATGAACGGAGAGCGCTCTTCCGCCCCCGGGCGGCCGGCAGCAAGACCTTATTCTCAGGGCGACGTGAAACTGGACGCTGCGCGCGCGACGGAGGAAATGAAGCGGTTCCTCGAGTTGGCGATCCGGGAGATGGGGCTTGCGCTCGAATACGATATTTCCGCGTCCGGCGATTCGGCGGAAACTGAGATCGTGATCGCGTTTCGCGGCGAGGATGAAGCGCTGCTTCTCGAGCGCAACGCGGAGCTTCTGCTGGCGCTCGAACACATCGCGCACCGGTGGCTGCGGCTTGATCCGCGCATGCACGATCGAGTGCGGTTCGATTGCGGAGATTACCGGGGCACGCGGCTGGAGGAACTGAAGCTTTCCGCGCGCGTCGCGGCGCAACGAGTGCGCGAGACGGGCCAGGAGTTTCGCTTCAATCCGATGTCCTCACGGGAACGCCGCGTGGTGCATCTGGAACTGAACGGTGCGCCGGGCGTTCGAACCGTGAGTGAAGGCGCGGGCGACCGGCGCCAGCTGGTTGTCTACCCACTGAAACAGAACGACGCTTCCGGGCGCCCGCGATAAATAAATACCGCGAGCTATCCCTCTATATCGCCATACGCCGATATAGCTAGACGTCGATCGCGAAGCCTTGCTTGCCCACGTTGATGCATTGGGTGGCGCCGATCGAATCTCGCAATCCTGCTGCTTCGTGGATGTGCCCGCAGAAAAGATAGGCGGGCTGCTCCCGCGCAACCCACTCCCGTACCGCGGCGCTCCCGGCGTGTTTCCCTGGCGCATATTCGTCCAGCCGGGTGCCGGCCGGGGGACAATGCACCACGAGGTAGAGGGGTTTGATCCCGTTGAATGCGGAGAGGGCTTCGGCGATTTCTTCTTCGGAGTATTCGCCAGGGGTGTCGAATGGCGTGATGTTGCTGTAGCCCAGGCCCGCCCAATGCGAGACTCCCGCCTCCGATTCGAGCGCGCGCACTTGGCGGTGAAAATCCATGAAGCCCAGGCGTTCGGAAAGTTCTCGCGTGGAATCGTGCGTTTCATGATTTCCGGGAATCACCCAGAGCTTCTCGCCGAGCGGTTTGAGAACTTCGCCGCAGCGCTCCAGTCCTTTGCCAAAGGTCGCGAGGTCGCCGGCATCGATGTAGACGTCCGCGGGCTGCTCCACAATGCGCGCGAGCGATTTTAGATCGCCGTGGATGTCGCTGAAGACGAGCACCTTCATGGCGTAATCTGCCTCGCCGGCGGCTTCTGCATCCGCATCATCATCCGCGTGAACATTCCAGTCTGCAGCCATCCCTCGGCAACCACATTGCCGGCGTCGTCGAAGATCACCCGGTACGAGAACGGCTGCGGCGTACGGCGGTTTCCGTTGGTGAAGCGGTGCTCGCTGAGATCCACAATGTGATCGCTGCCTTCGATAGAAGTACGTATGGTGGGAAAGCGCGAGAATTGCCAGTAAAGTTGCACCTCGGGGAGTTGCAAGGCGCGCGCTACGAAAGCGTCGGGTGGAGAATCCGGAACAAAGTAAAACGCAGGGCTTTCGGCGTTCCGCAAGTCGAAGCGCGATTGATACACGCCGTTGGAAGTGCGGATCACGTCTCCCCAGTCCAGCAGCGAGGGCGGAATGGGAAGCGCGCCCATGCGCACGACGGCGATTTGGTTCTCGTGTGCGAACTGTCGCACGCGCGCTAACGCCGTGCGATGCGCCACGATGCAAAGGGCTACATAAGCGACGGTTGCGCCGACGCCCATCCTGCACCAGGCTGAACGCCGGACGTGGAAGCCCCAGCCATGCATGCCCGGAAGGAAAAATAGCGCCGCAAGGGCGGCGCTCGCGAGGGCCACGATCCAAAGATGGAATGGATATCCCGTGAAGAGCGCCACGACCCACACAAAGACAGCGGCGACGCTGAAGAGCCCCCACATTTTCGCTGCGCGTGAATTGGAGAGAGCGCGCTCGCGCGCTTCGTTGTTGTAAACCCATGCCACCACCTGCGGCAATAAAACGCAGGCACTGAGCACGAAATCGATGATGAACATCAGGTCCCACGCCACGCGCTTTTGGGAGATAGGCGTCCACATGCGAGTGCCGAAAGACGTGGTGCCATCGAGCAGGATGTGGCTGGCGATTCCCACTGCGTAAATTGCGGTAAGGACGGGCCACGAGGGCGCTTCGATTCCACGGCGCCGCGCAACCATGCGCGTCAGCCACGCCAGCGCCGCAGCAAAAAAGGGCAGAGCGACGAACGAATGCGTGATTCCCCGGTGATACTTCACGATGGCCATGGGGTCGCGCGAGGCCACCTCGGCAACGAAGTCGATGTCCGGGAAGACGGCGCCGAGGGTAGCCGCAAAAGTCGCTACGCGCCCCTGGCGGTCAGAAAAAAATCCTTTGCCGAGCAGCGCCCCGGCGATGCCGTGGGTTATCGGGTCCATTGAGGTTTGGAAAAGTGAGATATGTTCACGATGGATTCAGGGTCAGGCAATCTGGATCAGCGGAGACCGTTTCGCAAGGACTTCGCCAATGATGCGGGCGGGAATGTCGCGAGCCTGCAACGCCGCGAGCGCAGCCTCGGCCGCGTCGGGTGCAATCGACACCAGGAGGCCGCCCGACGTTTGCGGGTCGTAGAGCAGAGCGCGCATTTCCTCCGGCACGCTGGCGTCAAATCCCACGCATCCTTCGAGAAATTCCCGGTTGTTGGCCAGGCCGCCTGAGAAGCATCGGTTTCGAGCGGCGTCGATCGCACCCGGAAGATAGGTAATCGATGCGTGATCAATTCGCAGCGAAACGCCGCTGCCGATGGCCATTTCCCGCGCGTGACCCAGCAGGCCGAATCCGGTTACGTCGGTGACGGCGCGGATCGTGCCGCTGCTTCTGGCACCCTGTGTCGTTGATTCGATTTCTCGCAGAATCTCGGCCGCTTGCCGATTCAACCTCGTCATCGACGCCGCGGAGCACTTCACGGCTGCTTCATCTATGCGCCCGCCTTTTAGCGCAGTGGATATCACGCCCGTGCCCAGCGGCTTGGTGAGAAGAAGTCGATCCCCCGGCTTTGCACCAACGTTCCGCCAGATTTTCTCCGGGTCAATCAGGCCCGTTACAGCGTAGCCGAACTTCAGTTCGTCATCGCGGATCGAATGGCCGCCAACCACGGTGCAATTTGCTTCCGCCATTTTGGAAAGTCCGCCGCGCATGATTTGCTCCAGGATTTCGAAGGGGCTCGCAGACGGGAACGCGACGATCGTAAGCGCCGAAATCGGACGGCCGCCCATGGCGTACACATCGCTGAGCGAATTCGCCGCCGCGACCTGGCCGAAAAGGAATGGATCGTCAACGATCGGCGTGAAAAAATCCACGGTTTGTACAAGAGCTAAGTCGCTTGTGATCTTATAGATGGCAGCGTCATCGCTGGTTTCAAAGCCGACCAGCACGTTCGGGTCAACGACCGGCGTGAGCCGCTTGAGTACAGCATCGAGCACGCTGGGGCTGAGTTTCGCAGCGCAGCCTGCAGCCTTCGCCATCGTTGTTAACCGAACCGGCTCGGTCAAAATAGACTGCCTCCAGGGGAATTGGATTATAGCGTATCGGTGTGGACGGGAAGGAAAGGCAAAAGCGACTTCAGCTCGAACTTGCCGCGGAGCGCATAGGAATGACGATTTTTTCGCCGTCATCGCCGGGAATCGTAATGTGGAATTGACCTTCGAACACCGCTCCGGGGTCGATTAGCACGCACGGCGCGTGAACTTCGCCAGTAATGATACCCGTGGACTGGATGGTCACTTTCTTCGTCGCGCGGATTGTGCCGTCGAACCTTCCCGCGACAATCACCTGGCTGCCGCTTATTTCTCCTTCGACGGCTGCGTTCTCGCCGAGGATCAGGGTTTCCTGCGAAACAATTGTTCCCTTCATCTCCGAATTAATGCGAAACGTCCCCTGGGTTTCGAGTTTCCCATCGACCTTGATTCCCTGTTCGAGGAAACCGGTCCACTCTCCCGACTCGTCGTTTTTGTGATCAAACCAACCCCACGGCATGTCGCTCTCCTCTTTCGCTCTTACAAGCTTTCATTCTCTCATTAGTTGATCGTAGAGGCGAGCAAGGTCACTATCGCTGTAGTATTCAAAGATCAACTGGCCCGAGCCGCCTGGCTTCAGGGCATGGAGAAGCACGCGCGTGCCGAATCTGCGTTGGAGGTCTTCCAGGGCCGCTTTGGTGTTGGGATCCACACTTCGCGAGGTGGGAACGGCGGGCACTCGCGGGCCGCGGGCTGCGAGGCGTTCCACCTGCCGCACGGTCATGCCGCCTTTGGCAATTCTCCGTGCAACATCGAGACGGGTTTCCGCGTCCGGCAAGGCGAGTAGCGCGCGGCCGTGCCCTGCGGTGAGCGTTCCGTTTTCGAGCATCTCCTGGATCGGTGACTCGAGCTTGAGAAGGCGGACGGCGTTGGCTATGGTCGCGCGGTCTTTGCCGGTTTTCTCGGCGACCTGTTCCTGCGTGAGATGGAAATCGTCGGTCAATTTCTGGAAGGCGTGGGCTTGCTCGATGGGGTTGAGATCCTCGCGCTGAAGATTCTCCACCAGCGTCATCTCCAGCGCCGTTTCTTCCGGCACGTCGCGCACGACAATAGGCACGCGGCTAAGCTGCGCCCGTTGCGCTGCGCGCCAGCGGCGTTCGCCTGCAATCAGCTGGTAGCGGCCGTGCCACATCCTACGCACCACGAGAGGCTGCACGATGCCGCTTGCGCGGATCGACTGCGCGAGTTCGTTCAGCGCTTCCTCTCGGAAGTAAGTTCGCGGCTGATAGGGACTCGGATCGATCAGGTCAATGTCGGCGTGCAGCAGGCCGTCATTCGGAAGGAGTGCCGGTGCCATGGCCGTCGCCGCTGCTGTCCCGGTCCCGGCTGTCGTCGCTACCGCCTGTCCCGCCTGACCCTGTGGCGCCCGCAGAGGCTGCGGCGGCAATGGCTCCTCCGGCTCCCGTATCAGCGCGCTCAATCCCCTGCCCAACGCGTTTCTGGGCATTTGCGATTACCTCCCTGGCAAGTTGAATGTAGCTTTCAGCACCTTTACTATGTATGTCGTAGAATATAACGGGCATCCCGTGGCTCGGAGCCTCTGCCAGCCTCACATTCCTCGGTATAACACTTGAAAATACCTGCGATCCAAAGAAGCTACGCAGATCGGCGGCAACCTGCTTTGACAGCGTAGTGCGGTCGTCGTACATCGTAAGAAGGATACCCTCGATGGCCAACGAGGGGTTAATCGTGCGGCGCAAGCGCATGAGCGTATCCAGTAGCTCCGATACGCCTTCCAGCGCGAGGTACTCGCATTGAATTGGGACGAGCACCGAATCGCTCGCCGCGAGCGCGTTTAATGTCAAAAGATCGAGAGATGGCGGACAGTCGATCAGTATAAATGCGTAGTTGTCGCGAATCTTCTGAAGAGCGGTCTTGAGACGGTACTCCCTCTGCTCCATCGAGACCAGCTCTACGGCGGCGCCGACAAGGTTCTTGTCCGAAGGGATCAGGTCGAGCCCGTCGACCTGGGCATCGATTGTGACCCTGTCGATGGGCTCATCAAGTATTAGTGTCTGGTAAAGGGTTCTGCGGGCAGGATCCCGCGGGAATCCCAGGGCACTGGTTGTATTTCCCTGCGGATCGCAGTCGATGATGAGAGTACGCTGCTCGGAGGCGGCGAGAGAGGCCCCAAGGTTTACGGCAGTGGTTGTCTTGCCGACCCCACCCTTTTGATTAGCAATCGATATGACCCGCGCCAATATTTCCCCCAGTGCGCGGAGAATGTAACAGAATGCTTTCGCGGCCTGCAAGGTGTTTCACGTGGAACAATCGCATCGACAATTAAAGTCTGCTGATATAACGTTCCACGTGGAACAATTCAGCGGAGCCGGCCAGATAGCAGATTGCGTCTGCTAGAATTGGGTATGAGAATCAGATCGGACCAGTCCCACTGCACAGAGTGGGCCGCCACTAGTGTCTCAGCGTCCTCTTGCCCGATCCACAACACGAGCCTTCCTTTCTCCGCCAGGAATTTTCGCGCGAAGTGCAGGAGAGCGTCAAAATCTCCTACGGCTCGCGCCGCGATGAAATCGAAGCGACCACCTTCTGAAGGGGAGGGTGGTGGCACATCTTCCATGCGGGTATTCAGGACGCGGATATTGCCATCAACTTTAAGCTTTCTGGACACCTCTCTTAGGAACGTGCATTTCTTGATGTTCGACTCGATCATCGTCAAATTGATCGATGGGCGGGCCAGCCGTACGGGAAGGCCCGGAAAACCGGCTCCCGATCCAACGTCGGCGAGCCGACCATCAGAAATTGCGCCGGCCGTCAAGGAGAAAATGCTCTCGCCGAAGTGAAAGCGGACGATTTCCACAGGGTCGGTGACGGCCGTGAGCGACATTTTGCGATTCCACGCGAGCAGTATTTCGATGTAGGAGCGGATCTCTTGACACAGGGCCTCGTCAGCATTAAGTCCATATGGCTCTAGCTCTTTCGCTATGCGCGCAGGAGAAATGCTATACATATATTATGTTTGTAGTATTTGTGCCGGGGCACTGGAGTTTTGGCCCTGCAACTTGCCGGGTGCCAAAATCCCGACCGTTACGTCGGCGACAAAGTGGGAAATCACTGGAGGGAGTAGCGTCCCCGTCCACCAACGTATGACGGAGAAGCATACCCCGACCACAAACGTGGCACCGACGCCTCTCGATCCTTGATAAAGGTGCGCGATGGCAAACAGGGCGGCTGAGCCAAGAATCGCCAGCACCGCAAGTGCGCTCCATTCCTGGAAGAGCGCCTGAACGAATCCGCGGTAGATGATCTCTTCACAAATCGCTACCGTAATCACCACCGCGACAAAAGCGGCGCGTTCCATGTTGTCCTGCGGAAAGATTCGCGCGGCCAACTGCGTCATCATTCCGGGTGCTTCAGAGGGGTGCAGGGCCAACTGCCGCAGGCTGAGCAATTGGTTTGTCAGAATTAACGCGGATAAGGCCAGCGTAACGCCTATCGCGAGCGTGACATGCGGAAGAGCCAAACCCAATTGCGCCAAGCTGAGCCGATGAACTCTCGCGCGCCACAGAATGATGGAGACTATGAGCCATTGTGACACTACGGTGGAGCCGTACAATCGAAGGCGATCGCGCTTCGTTGTTTTTTCCTGCGCCAACAGCCGACGCATCCGGCGCTTTCCTAAAAATGGCACGGCAGCGGCAAGGAAAACCAGTATGACGGCGAAATCCCAGGGCATCGCCTTCGATCAGATCATTTTTGCAAGCCCATCGGCAAGCAAAAGTAGCCGCGGCGAATTGTTGACACGAAGCAGGCCCGCGCTTTATCGTTCCTGATCCCTGCACTCGGAGCGCTATGAAGATTCTGGTGATCGGAAGCGGCGGACGCGAGCACGCCATCGTGTGGAAGCTGAGGCAAAGCTCCACGGTCGAAAGGGTATGGTGTGCTCCGGGAAACGGCGGGATCGCGCAGCACGCGGAATGCGTACCGCTCGATTTGAAAGACGTGTATGCGGCTGCGGACCTTGCGGAGTCTCTCGGAGCCGATCTCACGATTGTCGGGCCGGAATTGCCGCTCGTGTTGGGGATCGTGGATGAGTTTTCGCGACGCGGATTAGCTATCCTCGGCCCGCGGCGAGAAGCGGCGCAGCTGGAGGGAAGCAAGATTTTCTCCAAGCAATTCATGGAACGGCATGGGATTCCGACGGCTTCGATCTATGGAATCTGCGATTCGGCGGCCGACGCGCGTGCGGCTCTCGGCAAGGCGGAGTGGCCTGTGGTCATCAAGGCGGACGGCCTCTGTGCGGGCAAGGGTGTGCTGGTTACGTCTTCGCGTGACGAGGCCCAGGAATTCATCGGCCGGGCAATGGAGCAGCGCGATTTCGGCGATGCCGGAAGCCGTTTGCTTCTCGAAGAGGGATTGCGCGGGCAGGAACTTTCTTACATCGTTCTGACCGACGGAGATCATTTTATCCCGATGATTCCGACGCGCGATCACAAGCGTGCGTTCGATAACGACGCTGGGCCCAATACAGGCGGTATGGGTGCGTATTCGAGCGACGATATTCTGGCGCCCGCACTCGAGAAAAGAATCAAAGACACCATTGTGGTACCCACGCTACGTGGGCTGAAGTCGGACGGCCTACCCTATTGCGGCTTTCTCTATTTTGGATTGATGCTCACACCGGATGGGCCCAAGATTCTCGAATACAATTGCCGTCTGGGGGATCCTGAAACGGAAGCGATTCTCCTGCGGGCGGATTTTGATCTCGCGCAGGCCTGCCTCGATGCTGTTGGCGGCAATTTGGCAGCGTTCCAGGCTCGGTGGGCTCCCGGGGCAAGCGCTTGCGTTGTGATCGCTTCGGAAGGCTATCCGGGCAGTCCGATCTCAGGCAGGGAGATTCTGGGATTGCCGAACACATCTCACGGGAGCGAAGACAGCGTGGTGTTTCATGCGGGGACGCGCAACGAAAATGGACGCTTTTATACAAATGGCGGAAGGGTGCTGGTGGTCGCCGCCAGCGGCTCGGATTTGCAGCAGGCGCTCCACAAGGCTTACGGAACAGTTCGTTCGATAAAGTGCGAGGGAGCGTTCTACCGCACGGACATCGGCGCGAGCGAACGCGCGAAGGAACTTCAGGGTCAGGCAGCAAAATCCACCAGCTAGGTTAACGGGAGAGGTTCGTTGAATACATTCGCAGGACGGCAAGTGCTCGTCGGAATTTTGATGGGTTCAGACACCGATTATCCAGTGATGAGCGAAGCGGGAAGTATGCTGGATAAATTCGGAATCGCGTACGAGATGCAGGTTGTTTCAGCGCATCGCACGCCGGCGCGCGCGCATGAGTACGCCACGACCGCCGCAAGCCGCGGCTTGAAAGTATTGATCGCAGCGGCGGGGGTAGCGGCTCACTTGGCTGGCGTGATCGCCGCGAACACGACGCTGCCCGTGATCGGCGTCCCGATGGCCGCGGGCGGTTTGAATGGACTCGACGCGCTGCTCTCGACCGTGCAGATGCCGGGAGGCATTCCCGTGGCAACGATGGCGATCGGAAAAGCAGGCGCCGTAAATGCGGCGATCTTTGCCGCGCAGATTCTGGGTACGTCCGACGCAGCGATTGCCGGGTAAGATGGTCGCGCACAAAGAAGATCTGGCGCGCGCCGTGACGGAGAAGAATGAGCGATTGCAGGAACAGCTGGCCGCGAAACATCCGCTGAAGGTGTGACTTGGGTGCCAGGCGCGCCGCTCGCCAAGTCCTCGCCCGCCTTTTTGGGCCGGTCGCCTCGGGTCGAGATGCAATACGCGGACGCTTGCGGAAACCCCGACGTAAATAGCAGCTTAATGTTTCAGGAGCGAAGGAGCATCGGCCGGACGTTCGCTTTGCGGAGCTTGCTGGCCCTGTTGCGCCGCTTCCTCTGGCGACAGTCTGCGAGGCGCCGCCTCGGCTGGCGGTGGCAGCACCCAGGAGAATCCCTTTTCCACGCTGATCGCAGATACCGTTTGGCGGGACTTCGGGTCTGCAATTGCCGCAAGCGAGGCGCGCAGGAATTGCGTGGTATTCGCGGCGTACAGCTTGTTGCTTTCACCCTTCAGGAGCTCATCTGCGACGAGCGCCATCTGCGGGTCGGAGTCGCGGACTCTTCCGAGACGGGGGTCCTTCTGCCGCAGCATTTCCAGCAGGGGCGTCGGAGCGTTCTCCGGAGGGTAGCTGAACTCGATGAGTGTCTTCGGTTGCCCCTTTTCAGGGGGCCAGAATTGCAGGTAGGTTGGCTTGAGAACGCGTGTATCCCAGTAGTCGCCCTTCTGCTGCGACTGTTTCATGGCAAAGGTCAGTTGCCACACCTCGGGGCCGTAGCTGGGGACGTAGTCCGCCACGATCAGCTCGGCAAGCGGCTCGTTTTCGGGGAGATCGACTTTGCCATGCAGCCCCTTGGCTATTTCGTTGAGGCGCTGCTGCAAACCGAAGCCAACGGTTTCGATATCGGAGGCCTCATCCCCTCCCTGCGAGGGGCCTAAGTGCGGAGTTACCGCCACCTGATAGGCCTTGAGGTGAGGAAGCTCTTTGTCGAGCCGCGCAACTTGTTGTTGCGACGAGGGCGAAAACCAGTCGATCGCGCCCAGGATGATGCCCACGCGGGAAGTCTCGATTTCAACCGGGGCCGGGGTCCGCGTCTCCGCTTCGATGGGGTTCTCGACGGTGCCGATCAGGATCGCGTCCTTGACGACCGCGATGACCACGCGGCCCGCGGCGAGATTTGCCACCAGCTCCTGCCCGGCTTTTGTGGAAGGCTCTTGCGCGATTGTGCGGGAGGCGGAAATCCAGACGGCTGGGAGAACAGCAGCGGCGAGAATCGCTGCAAATGGCACGCGATGCAACAGCCCCTTCATAGAGTTACGATACCATACCGCGCAGGGTTCGCCGCGGCAGTGCATCCCGCCGCTATCTCTAGTAAAATGTGGCGAACAGTTTGGATTCATCCTAGCGATTCTCGTGAAACTGTCGTGGTTTCAAAAGGAGGAGATCTGAGATCTCCCAGCAGCATTCGCCATAAGGGCAAGCGTCTTTCGGAGATTCTGGAGTCGCACCACAAATTCATCCGCGGCGATGAGACCGGGGCCCGCGCGGATTTGACCGGGGCCGATCTCTCGCGGGCCGACCTCGCGAAGGCGAACCTCGCCTACGTGAATTTTCAGGGCGCCAATCTCGAGGGGGCCAGCCTCCGCGAAGCGCGGCTTTCCTCAGCCGATCTCGGGAAATGCCGGCTGCGCCGCGCCGACCTGCGGAAGGCGGACCTCACCGAAGCGAACCTGGAGGGCGCCGATTTGACCGAAGCGCAGGTAGGGGGCGCGGAACTGTTTCGCGCGAATCTGCGGCAAGCTGTTCTGCGCCGTGCGGATTTTGGAGCGACGAATTTCCGCGACGCCGATATCGCCGGAGCGGATTTTCAGGGCGCGGGGATGAGGACGGCGATCCTCCGCGAGACGAATCTGGACGGCGTCGACTTGTCGGGCCTCGACCTTTCGACGGCGCTTCTCCCGCGAGGCTACAAACCGCCCAGCACCGCGAAGAATTAAGCGAATGGCAGAGCCGCACTGGGTTCAAGTCGAAGATTACAGTAGGCGAGGCTGGTCGCAGCCTGAACAAGGTGGTGCGCGCGCCCGCGACTATTGCGAGGCGCTCGAGCGCGGCGAGATTCTATTTTTCCCCCGGCCTCCGTTCGATTTCCCGCCGGAAGATGCACAGCTTCTGCTGGCGCAGCAATGGACCGAGCTGCGCATGCATAAGAATGTGTCGTACCGGCCTGGCGATGATGTTCTTCGCGGAGTTTCCGGAAATGCCGCGGCCACCGAACGCATCCACGCGACACTGCGGAACTACAGCACGCAGGTGATCCGCTTCGCTTCGCAATTTCTCTCGCCCTACGCGGAGAAGTGGATACTCGACTTCGCCAGTTTTCGTCCCTTCGAGGAAGACGGGCGCGACCTGCCGCTTCACAAGCGCAACGATCTGCTGCACGTGGACGCCTTCCCGAGCCGACCCACGCGCGGGGGGCGCATCCTTCGGGTATTCACGAACCTCAATCCGTCCAAGCCGCGCGTCTGGCAGACCACCGGCCCGTTTGAAGACTTCGCCAGGAAGTTCGCCGAAGATGCCGGCCTTCGCAAGATTGCCGAAAGCGATTCGTTTCTTAGCCGCGTGGTGCAGGACTTCGGGCGCAAACTGGGCGTGCGCGGCATGGGCCGAACGCCTTACGATGTATTCATGCTGCGGTTTCACGATTTCCTGAAGGAAAACTCGCGGTTTCAGGCAGACTGCCCGAAAGTCCGCCTGGAATTTCCGCCGCTGGCGACCTGGATGGTTTTCACGGACGGGGTGGCGCACGCGGTGATGTCCGGGCAATATGCGCTGGAACAGACTTTCCTCATACCGGCGGGCGCGCTCGTCGCCCCCGATCAGGCTCCGTACCGCGTTCTCGAGAAAATCGCGGGCCGGCCGCTGGTGCACTGAATCAACTCGTTCACTAATTCAAAAGGATCGCTTACTTTCCGGGGGACTAATCGGCGGGATTGACGCCGTAAGCCATCCCTCGCGGGGCGCTCGGGCGCCGTCGCGTTTCGATGCCGAGCCGTTTGATCTTCTGATTCAGCGTGGAAAGCGGAATCTGGAATCGTTCGGCGGCCTCGGTCTGATTCCAGTTGGTGCGTTCGAGCATATCCATGATGATGCGGCGCTCGACTTCTTCGAGGATTTCGAACAGCGAAGGAGTCGCCGCGGAACTGCGTTCGCCGGCTTCTCCGGGCAGCGGCGGCAAGAATTCGGACAATTGCACGCGCACGCCTTTGGTGATTTCGCGCGTCCGAACGCCTTCCGGCAGAAGGTCGCCGTCCATAATGTCCTGCGTCGAGAGAACCACGGCGCGCTCCACGGCGTTTTCGAGCTCGCGGACGTTGCCCGGCCAGTCATAATCCATCAGCAGGCGCATGGCTTCGTGGGTGAAAGCGCGCGCCGGTTTGCCGTTCTCCGTGGAGAACTGTTCCAGAAAGCGCGTGACCAGCAGCGGAATATCTTCCTTGCGCTCGCGCAGCGGCGGCAATTGAATGGAGATGACGTTGAGGCGGTGAAACAGGTCTTCGCGGAAGCGTCCTTCGGCTACGAGCTTCTTCAAGGCTTCGTTCGAGGCGGCCAGAATGCGCACATCGACTTTGATGGTTTCCGTGCTGCCCAGACGCATGAATTCGCGCTCCTGAATCACGCGGAGAAGCTTGGCCTGCGTTTCGGGGCTGATGGTGGAAATTTCGTCGAAGAAGATGGTGCCCTGATCGGCCACTTCGAACAATCCCTTCTTGGACGCGATCGCGCTGGTAAACGCGCCCTTCACGTGGCCAAAAAGTTGCGATTCAAGAAGGTCGACGGGGATGGAGCCCGTGTTGATGGGGATAAAGGCCTTGTCCGCGCGCGTGGACGCCGAGTGAATGGCCTTGGCAATCAGCTCTTTTCCGGTGCCGCTTTCGCCATAGATCAGCACGGTGGAGCGCGAGGGCGCCACCTGCGTCACCAGGTCGAATATCTTGAGCATTTTTTCGCTCTTGCCGACGATGTTGGGAAAGTTGTAGCGCTGCTTGAGGGCGCGCTTGAGCTGGACGTTCTCTTCGCGCAGCCGGCGTCCCTCGATGGCCAGCGAAATCTGGGAGATCAGCTCGTCGTTCGACCACGGTTTGGTGATGTAATCCTGCGCCCCGTTTTTGAACGCGGCGCGCGCCATATCGATCGAGCCGTAGGCGGTGATGAGGATGATGGAAAGATCGGGATCGCGGCGCCGGATTTCGGGCAGCATCTCGATGCCGTTGCGGTCTGGAAGACTGACGTCGAGCAGAATCAGGTCGAAGGGATGATTTTCGAGTTCCTGAAGGCCCGCCGCGCCGGTTTCGGCGAGGGTAACGTCGAAGCTTTCCGAAGTCAGAAGCGCTTCGAGCCCTTCGCGGATTTCCGCTTCGTCGTCTACAACGAGAATGGAGCCCCTAGGCATGGACTGCTTTTTTGGCGGCAGGAAATTCCAGCCGGAAAGACGTGCCCTTTCCAAGCGTTGAACGGACGTCCACCTTTCCTGCATGCTCCTTGATAATACCGTAGCTCACCGAAAGGCCAAGGCCCGGTGCCCTTGCCGGTGGACTTCGTGGTGAAGAAAGGATCGAAGATGCGATGCAGATGTTCGGCGGGAATGCCCGATCCTGTGTCGGTGACTTCCACTTCGATCGTACCGTTGTATGCGGCGGTGCGCACCTCGAGCATCCCACCGCTGGGCATGGCGTCTCGCGCGTTCAGGAATAAATTGAGGAACACCTGCTGCAGACGGGTGGTCGAACCCAGCACCGGCGGCAGCTTCGGTTCGTAATTCTTCAGCACGTTCACCCGGGCGGTCTTGAACGGATGCTGCACGAGAGTGAGCGTTTCTTCGAGCACGGAATTCAAATCCACTTCCATCGCTTCACCCGAGCCGGTGCGCGAAAAATTCAGCAGGTTGTTGACGATCTCGCTGGCGCGGAACGTCTGCTTCACGATGCGCTCGATCGTTTTTTGCTTCGGATCGTCTGCAGGTATCTGCTTGGCCAGCATTTGGATGTAATTCGAAATTACCGCGAGAGGCGTGTTGACCTCGTGTGCCACTCCCGCCGCGAGCAATCCCAGCGACGTGAGTTTTTCGTTCTGCAGCATCTGGTCTTCCATGCGGACGCGCTGGGTGATGTCGTCGAGCAGAATCAGCCGGCCGATGTGAGCGCCATCCTTGCCCAGAAGCGGGGCGATCGAC
Source organism: uncultured Acidobacteriota bacterium (assembly GCA_963797585.1). Lineage (GTDB taxonomy): Bacteria > Acidobacteriota > Terriglobia > Acidiferrales > UBA7541 > Palsa-295. The sequence continues at coordinate 18,106 of CAWCQH010000026.1, read as the reverse complement.
GCGTTGATCACGGATTCCCGGCCGCTGCGGCCTTCATCCGGAACTTGTAAATGCCCGCGACGTGGTCCGTCGTGGCGCGCGCGGCGATTTCAAGCGCGAGGTCCGCTGGAAGCGTCTCTTCGAGCTTCCGCCCCAGCGCTTCGGCACGCGGAACTTCGAGGAGCTCTTCGATCTGCGGATTCCAGGATTCGATGCGGTTCTCGAGATCGGTGGTGAGGATCCCGATCTTGAGGGATTCCACGATATTCTCGCTGAAGTCCTTGAGGCGCTCGATCTGCAAGGCCTTCTGTTCGAGCGATTCGTAGAGCCGGGCGTTCTCGATGGCGATGGCCACGTAGCCTGCGATCGTGGAGAGCAGTTCGAGGTCGTCGCTCGAAAGGTAATCGCCGTCCACCGTCTTCCCCAGGCCGAGCATGGCAATGGTGCGGTCGCGGAAGCGGCAGGCGATGAAATAATTCAGATCGAGCTTTTCGAGCGATTCGCGAACCGTCGGGCTCTCTTCAGTCGCCGCCCTGGCGGATTCGAAGAACATCACGCCGCGTTCAAACGAAGGACGCGCCGGATCGAGAAAGCTCAGATCGAGAGGCCCATCCGCTTTCAAGCCCATCGAGCGGGACAGCACGAAGCGCCCAGGCTCGCTGCTGTCTTCGAGAAAAACAGCGAGGCGGTCCACCAGCAGAGTCTGCGAAATGCGGTCGAGCGCCGAACTCAGCAGAGGCTCGAGGCGCACTTCGTTGGTGAGCGCGCGCCCGAATTCGATCAGAGTACGCCGGTAATCGAGGCGGTCGCGATAGAAAAAGTGGTCCAGGCGGGACTGCACCCATTCGCGCAGAGGTTGAAACAAGAAGGCGGCGACGACCACCGCGATAATCGCGCCCACCGGGCCCGAGGGCCACGCCTCATGCGAAAGCTCGCCGATCAGCGCGATGGCGGCGAAGTAAGCCGCTACCGTGCCGGCGGTGGCGAAAGTGTAAGCCAAGCCGCGCTTGAAGATGATGTCCACGTCCATCAGACGGTAGCGGATGATGGCGTAGCCGAACGAGAGCGGGATCAGCACCAGCGAAAAGACCGATAGCTTCATCCACGGCTGCGGCACCGCCGTTACCAGACGCGGCACCACGTAGAGCAGAAAGAAGGGGAAGATTCCCGCAAACGTGCCGGCGGTCACCCACTTCAGCTGCTGCTTCAGGACGCCGCTGGGCGCGCGCAGGTAGCTCGCCAGAAAGATCGCGGCGGCAAACAGGAAGTAGATGCCCACGTAGAAAAGATCGAGAGTGGCGAGAAAGTCCCGGCTGCTCATCGACGGCATAAAATCCAGCATCGCGGTGGCTACGAATATGTGCAGCGCGAGCAGAGCCCCCGGTACGCCGTAGACGCCAAGCAGTTGCGGCCACAACCGGGCGCGGCGCTCGGGAAAGCCCAGCGCGAAGTGGACGAGCAGCGCGGGCTGCAGCAGCAGCGCCACCACGTTGCTCCAGTAGACGGTCCAGTCAAACGAATTCAGTTTTCCCGTGTAGTGAAAGCTGTAGAGAACGAACGAGGCCAGGCAGAACACGTAGAAATGGATGGCACGCGGAGCGTTCCACCGGCGGACGAAAATGAACAGCCCGATGAAGAGATACAGCAGCGCCGTCAGTCGGAGGTAATTCTCGATGGAGGAAGGATTGGCTTGCGGTTCGGTGACCAGCGGAACCTGAACCACTCCGCTGCCGCGCCGGATTCCATAGCGAACGTCGGACCACGGCCCCAGGCGCCACAGCACCCGCGTCGCATCGGTGGCCCGGTGAATCGGGACGCCGTGAATCGATTCCACGGTATCGCCCATCCGGATGCCCGCGCGATCGGCGGGAGATCCCGGAACGATATGCCAGGCAGCGACACCGTTGGTCGTATCGACCCAGGTGACGCCGTCGTCAGGAACGATGAACCGCGATCGCTGCTGAAAGTTCAGCACGGCAAACACGATCACCGCCACTGTGAGCAGGGCGAGAACCACAGCACCGAGCCGTATGCGCAGACTTTTATTCATCGAGGAAAATCGTACCTCGGAGCGTTCACCACATGTTAGCACGTTCGCTTCCAGTTAATTGTCGATTACATTCAATGCAAGTAGCTTTGATTCAGCGGATTAGCTCGTCCACGGTCTGACGCACTGGCAGGAATCCCGTTTGTGGAAGCAGGGTTCCTGATTCCAATAGGATCGTAAGCGGGGCTATTTAAAACTGGAAGCTGAGGCCGCCGCGGAAGCAGCGGTAGGAGGGGACTAGAATCACCCGGCCGCGGTTCGTTGAGACCGGCACATACCCCTGCGCCAGCAGGTTACCGGCATCCGCCTCGATCTGCATGTGTCCGGCGAGGAAATTGGGCAGAGGCTGCTGGACATGCATGCTCAGATAGGGATCGATCCGATCAAAGGATTCTCCGTAAAGGTCTTGCTGTGAAACAGTTGGGCCACTAATCCACTTGTATCCAGCCGTGAAGTGAGTGTGCAGAATCGGCAGCGTAGCGGTGGTCCGCGCGGCAAGACTTTGCCGGGATTGTGTGGAAAGTTGCGAGCGCAACGAACCCGCAGCCGACGCCGAGCCATCCGGGGCCAGCGCGCCTCCATAGGCATACACCAGGACGCCGCTGACTGTATCAGAAAGCTTCTGTTCGTAGGTTACACGAACGCCGGACGAACTGGAGGCGCCTCCGTCATAGGCAAAAGCCTGCGAGAAATAATCCTGGAGGAAATCCGGGGCATTCGAGGCGCCGCCCCGGCCCATCACCGACGTGTGATTCGCGCTGTCGTGAAAAAACGCGGCGCTTACGCGCGCATTTTGTCCCAGGGCATGCTCCAGAGCTATTTCCTCGTGGAGGTCGTCGTCGATAAGCGGGCGGCCATGACGCAAGAGCACGGTGGGAAACGCATCGAGCGCTTTTAGCGCCGAACCTGTTTCCGTCGAAGCGTAAACGTCCGAGTTGTCCCAGGGGCGGGCGGCCACCATGGTCGCGAGCTTCCAGCCCGGCGCCAACTGCACATCCACCTCGCCGCGAGGTCTGACCGCTGTAGTCGTTTTTCCCAGGAACCCTACGACGATTATTTCGCCGCCATAGCGTACGGAGACCCGGTCGCTTAGAGCCAGTTGATCGTCATGCGATAACCGCAGCCCGCGAAACATCGGGCCGCTGGGCCCGAGCCTCGACTGCCGTGCAACCAGAGTCGTCACGGCGCCCTGGCCCGGCTTGCCCGAGGGCAGCCATTCACTGGCGAAGCTTTGAGCCCCCGCGCCGGCCTCGTAACTGAATTGCCCCGCCATTACGAGGTTGGCTCTGTCACCCAAGCCCAGATCGTAGGCAAATGCCGTCGCGGGCGAATCCGCTTCCGAACCGATCGAGCCGGGATGATCTGCGCCGGAGGAAAGCAGAACCTGACCGCGCTCTGAACGTGCGGGTGACGGCGCTTCTTGCGCCTGCTGGCCCAGGATAACAACTCGTGCATCCTGCCACTGCAACACGGAGCGGGTTGCCGCGGATGTTCGCAGCACCCATGTCCAATCGTCCTTATCGGCGCGCTGGTTCGGCTGCTGCCGCAACTTTTCAAATGAGGAGAAGACGGAGCCGAGCACGACTTCCAAAAGCGTGGTCCGCTGGTCGCTGACCTCGATATGCTGTTCGATGGCCGGAAGGAATCCCGCCAGCGTCACCTTGATGGAGTAGGGTCCGGCCGGAAGCGAAGAGGTCGAGAAGCGGCCGCGGTCGTTGGTAAGCAGTTCGAGCTGGGAATCCGCGAAGAGGCGTTCCGCTGTAATCACCACACTCGCGCCCATCTGGGCGGTTCCGGAGGGGTCTAGCACGACCCCGGAAATTTTACCGGAGTTCGGCGTGGCCAGCAGGGGCGAGGCGTAAGCACACATCCAGCATCCGAGTCCCAATGCAAGGATCGTTCGGAGCTTCAAACCGCTTACCTCCGCTATTTCGCCTTCGCCGGCAACGGATTCACCGTGAAATCTTCGGTCGGAGTAATCGTCTCCTTCGCGAGGTTATCCGTGACGGCAACTTCCAACTTGTATTTCCCGGGGCCCAGAGATCCCAACGTAATCATGTTCTCAAGCGTGAGTTCCTCGCCATGCTCGGGCAATTGGTTCTGAGGAACATCGAATTTCAGCATCGGAGTGGGCGCATCACCGGTGGTCTTCTCGCCCAACTTGGTGACCCGGTACTGAACCGACGCATCGGCCTTGTGCGTCTTGTCGTCCACCTTCAGGTTATACACCTGCAGGAAGACTCCCATGCTGTCGGATGGTATGAAAGTCTTGTCCAGCTTGGGGCGAACCTTCATATCGCCTAAGACGAATTGCCCCAGCCCGATGTCCTTCATGGAAACGCGCTGAATCTGGTCCGCCAGGATCAACGAACTCGAACTCAGACGGTCGTCGTCGAAGCGTGGGACCACCAGCCGCGTATTCACGACTCCCACGTTGCCATTGTTCACATCTTTGAGCACGATGTCCAGCCGATAAAGATTCGGCCGCAGCGGAACCGCTTTTTGGTAAATCGCGGAACCGGCCAGCGATTGCTGCAGAGACGACGCGATTACGTCCGTGTGTACCGTATCTTCAAATGTCTGCACGATCCGGCCGCTCAGGGTTGAGACGCGGGCGAACAGATTCACCGTTGACGTATCGACGCCGTCCTTCTCCTGAAAGCTCATCTGCCGCCGGGGGATCTGGATGGTGATGGGAACCAGCACTGTGTCCGACGTGATGCGCAGGAAGTCGAAGCGGTATTCAAACTTCACCTGATCGCGAACCAGGCGAGAAGTAACCACCGCCTCGAGGTCTTTGAACTTTACCGGCGGGGGCCGGAAGATATCGGCATATTTCTGGAGGCGCGTGAATTCGTTCATGCTTTCGGAAACCGACTGCGCGTTCCCGCCCAGCGGCAGCGCGTCATGGGTTCCATCCACGTTCGAGAACCGGTCCGCCTTGCTGGCCATGCCCATTTCTTCGGCCATCGTCAAGCCTGCGCCGGGAACGTACAGCAAAGCGTCCTTTTCGCTGGGATCCATGGTCAGGTGGTATTCGCCGGTGGATGTCGGATCGACGAATTCCAGTTCCACGTCCTCACCCATGCCTTCAAGATAGCGATAGCGCCAGTCCTCGAAGGGGTATGTGGTGGTCTCGCCGCCGCCTTCCGTTGAAGGGCGCTGGTACGTGCCTCCCGTCGGATGGGAGTCGACTTCATCCGCGGGGCCCCACATGATGTAGATCCTGCCGCGGTCCGTCTTCCATCCCGGAATTCCCGACGCGTAATGCTCGTTCGCGTAAGCGATGCGCCGGTAGTGCTCTTCTTTATAGGTGTTTTCCGCCGAATCAGGGTCGGGATTGCGCCGCTGCCAGAACTGCTCGATAAACTGTTCGCGCTCTTCGTTGGTGGCTAGATGCAGGAAGGCGTTCTTTTCTTCAGGAGTGATGATGTAGACGACGTCTTCGTTAAGCCACTTCTTATACTGCGAATCAAGTTCCCTTTCGAGATCCTTGTTCTTGCGCTGCTGCTGCTTGGCGGCCTTCTTATCGGATTGCTGTCGATCGCCTGTCGAGGGCTGCTCTTGCTGGGAGTGGGCGATGCCGACGAAGGTCAACCCTCCCAGGATAGAAGCGAGAAGGCATATCTTGGTGAAAGAAAGGCGCATAGTCACAGCTTTGCCCCGATTAAGGTCAAATCTTACCCCTGCCCGGCGGTACAGGTCAATCACAGTTTGGCTGAACCGAACCGTCACCCAACCCAATGACCCACCCTATGCCGCTTTGTGCGTTTTGATCCAGGAGCTTGGTGGCGGGTTGCCTGGGATGTTCAGCAGGCGTCGCCAGAAAGCACCATCCATTCCCTTCCGCATCTCATCCAAATACAATACTTGCTGGCTGCAATACTTGCTGATAACCGACATAGTGAAACTGTAGACGCCGGGGAATAATTCTCTTAAGTCCCAGACGGCCTCCTCCGGCTGGAAATATTTTGGCTTGCGTTTTCGTAGTAAAGGGTGCGCATCCTCCGGCGGGTGGCTGGATTCGAAGTCTTATATTGGCGTCGACGCACCAAAATGAAGCCCTGGCAAAAAGTCGCGAGCGGCATCGGACTCGTCCTGGTCCTTGGAGGCGGGGGATGGTTCGCCTCGCACGAGTGGAAGAAAGGTGTTGTTGCGGTCCAGACCGGGACCGTGACGCGCGAGAACCTCACTTCTGTGGTAACCGCCTCCGGCGAGATTCGCCCCAAGAACTATACGAACGTCCTGGGTGAAGGGATCGGGAAGATCACCGACATCACGGTCAAAGAAGGCGACCGCGTGAAGAAGGGGGACGTGCTCCTTCATCTTGAGAATATTCAGCCGGGTGCCGACGTGCAAGCCCAGGCCGCAAACGTCCAAGCCGCGGAATCGGGCCTGAAGGTGGCTGCGGCAAACTACGATTCGGCGGTCGCCACGCAAGCACAACGCCAGGCCGACCTCGAAAAGCAAAAGCTCGATTGGCAGCGTTCGCAGCAGCTCTACAAAGAGGAGCTGATTTCCCGGCAGGATTATGACGCCGCCAAAGCCGCCTACGACAGCTCCGTAGCCGCTTTGAACGCCAGCCAGGCGCAAGTGGCGCAGGCGCAGGCGGCGCGCGAACAATCGAATTCCACGATGGATCAAACTCGCGCGCAGCTGACCCACACGAAAGACGTTCTGCGCAAGACCACCTACACCGCGCCGATTTCGGGGATCGTCAGCTATATCGACGTGCGCGTGGGCGAGAACGTCGTGCCCGGAATTCAGAATGCACAGGGAAGTTTTTTGATGACGATTTCCGACATGAGCGTCGTAACGGCGGAAGTGAAGGTGGATGAGACGGACATCACCAATGTCCGCAACGGGCAGGCGGCCGACGTTACCATTGACGCCGTTCCCGGGCAGGTTTTCAAGGGCCACGTGACCGAAGTCGGCGAGCTGGCCATTCTGCGAACGTCCGGGCAAGCCGCCATGACGGCCACCACCGCCAACACCCAAGAGGCGCGCGATTTCAAAGTGGTGGTTACGGTCGACAACCCTCCGGCCTCGCTGCGACCGGGGCTCTCGGCGACGGCAAGGATTCAGACCGCGCACAAGGACAATGTGCTGACCGTCCCCATTCAGGCGCTCGCCGTACGCTCCCAGAAAACGATCGAGGAAGCCCGGCAGGGTGATGGAGCAAACGTCACGCTCGCTGCTTCCAACGGCGATGCGGCCATCGGTGGCGCGAATGCGGATATTCAGGGCGTGTTCGTCGTGCGGGAGAAGAAGGCTGTTTTTGTGCCGGTGCAGACCGGCATCAGCGGAATCACCGACATCGAGGTCACGAACGGCCTGCAGGAAGGCGATCAGATTATCGTGGGAAGCTATAAGGCTCTGCGCAGCCTTCGACCGGGCGGCCGGATTAAGGTGGATAATTCCCCGCCGAAGCACGACGACACATCGAGCAGTTAGCGGCGCTCTTTGGCGCGGCGCGTTAGGGAACGCTTCCCCATCGTTACGGTGATCAACACGGTGAAGAGTTCTGTATCCTTACCGCCAGACAAATTAGACTAATCGCGGTTTCGGGAGTCCTCATGGCTGTGCAGGCAGCGGTGGCGCAAACGTTCCGGCAGGAGCTGGTCGATTCCGGTGTGGTGATCCAGACCGTCGATCTCTGGAAGACCTATGAAATGGGCGTGGAGGAACTGCACGCGCTGCGCGGCGTCAGCCTGGAGATTCGCAAAGGCGAATACGTGGCGATCATGGGGCCTTCCGGATCGGGCAAATCCACGCTGATGAATTTAATCGGGTGCCTGGATACGCCGACCAAGGGCAGCTACTGGCTCGCGGGCCGCCTGGTGAGCCAGCTCAATGACGACGAACTCGCGCACATCCGCAACAAAGAAATCGGCTTCGTATTTCAGACGTTCAACCTGCTGCCGCGCGCGACCGCCCTGCACAACGTGGAATTGCCGCTCATCTATAACGGAACGCCCTCCAAGGAACGGATCGAGCGCGCTAAGCAGGTCCTGGCGCAGGTCGATCTCTCGGAGCGCATGATGCACAAGCCCAACGAGCTTTCCGGAGGCCAGCGGCAGCGCGTGGCGATTGCGCGGGCCCTGGTGAATCATCCTTCCATCCTGCTGGCCGACGAGCCTACCGGAAACCTCGACTCCGCCACCGGCGACGAAATCATGGGACTGTTTGCCAACCTGCACGAAAAAGGCAATACGATCATCGTGGTGACGCACGAACCCGATATCGCGCTGCACGCGCATCGCGTGATCCGCCTGCGCGACGGAAAAATCGAACACGACGAGCGCACCCGCTAGTCCGCTAAGCAGAAAAGATATTTTTCGCCAGAAAGAGAATATTCGCGGGGCGCTCGGCGAGCCGCCGCATGAACCATGGGAACCAGAACGAGCCGTAGGACACCAGCACGCTGACGCGATAGCCTTCCCGCGCCAATCGCAGCTGCTCTTCCCGCTGAATGCCGTACAGCATTGCAAATTCCAACCGATTCTTGGCGACTCCTTGCGCCGCCGCCCACTCGCGGATCCGGGCGATCAATTTCAGGTCGTGAGTAGCGATGGCTGCGCGGACGCCTGCGGCGCGCGCCTCCGGGCTCAACAGGCGCTGCGCGAGATGGAAGTAGTTTTCGTCCACGTCGGATTTTTTCGGGAACGCGATTTCAGAAGGTTCGTTGTAGGCGCCCTTCACCAGGCGCACGGCGGCTCCCATTGCGATCAACGAGTCGAGATCCTTCTCCGTGCGATACAAATATGCCTGCACGCACACTCCGGTATTGGCGTAAGTCCTGCGCGCGCGGCGGTACAGATCGAGCGTGACGTCTACATAGGGGCTGTGCTCCATATCGATCCAGACGATTCTGCCCGGCGTGCTTTCGAGCGAATGCCGCAGGAGCTTTTCAAGATTCGCGTAGCAAAACTCGGCGTCCAGATCGAGGCCGAGCTGCGTGAGCTTCACGGAAATTTCCGAGGGCAGCGCCGCAGCTCGAATGCGGTCGAGCGCTTTCAGGTAATGGCTGGTGACTTCTTCCGCTTCCGCGCGTTCGGCTACGTTCTCGCCGAGATGCGTGAGCAAAGTTTCGATGCCGCTCTGCGATAATCGGCCAGCGGCTGCCAGTGCGTCGTCGAGACTCTCTCCCGGCAGAAAGCGTTCGACGGTGCGGCGAATGAACCGGTAGCGCGGCGCGCGCTCGCGGAGCCACGAGCTTTCCGAGGCCTTCAGCAGCGCGCTCCGCATCAGGTTCATGGGGTCTCTTTTGGCTGGAATTACTGCGATGGCGACGTGAGAGCTTTCAGGTAACGGTAGTAGAACTCGACTCCATCGTAGTAGGAGTCGACACCGACGCGCTCGTCCCGACCGTGCGCGCGAACGTCTCCGAAATCGATGGCGATTCCCGAAATCCCGTAGGTAGGCAGGCCGGCCGCGTTTGTATAGACGCCATCGGAGGCGCCCGTGGCCATCGTAGGGATCACCGGCGCGCCCGGCCACATGGATGCGGCGATTTGTTCGAGCGGCTTCATCACCTCGGGGCGCAGCGTGACCGGAGGAGAATCGTGGCGGCCAGGAGCGGTATCGGAAATTTCGCCGGTATCGGCTACGTAGCGCACGGCGATGGCCGGATCGGCGAGAACTTTGATCAAATCGAGCCGTGCTTCTTCCCGGGTGTGCGACGGCAGAATCGCGGCAGTTCACAATCGCGCGAGCCATTTGCGGCAGCGCGTTATTGGCGTGGCCGGCATCGAGGCGCGTGGCAACGCACGTGGTGCGCATCGTGGCGTTATAGAGCGGATTCTCGGAAAGGCGCGCGATCGCGGCGGCCGATGGCGGCTCCTTCAAAATGGCTTTCATGTCACTGTTCGTCTGCGGGTTTTCGGTGGGCGCGGTGCGCTCGAAGAACGCCCGGGTGATGTCGTTCAGCTCAAAGGGGAATTTGTAGCGTTCCAGGCGCGCCAGAGCGTCGGTCAGATGATAGATGGCGTTGTTGGGCACCGGCAGGGAGCTGTGGCCGCCCGGGTTGGTTACCGAGAGCTGAAAATCGGCGTAGAGCTTTTCGGTGGCGTCGACGGTGACGATCACGGGCTTGCCGTCCCGCGTGTAAACGCCGCCGCCATCGGAGTTAAGCACGAATTCCGCGTCGATCAGATCGCGATGATTCTTGAGCAGCCAGTCGACGCCGTTCGATTTGCCGCCTTCCTCGTCGGCGGTGAGCGCGAGAATGATGTCGCGATCAGGGCGGTAGTTTTCTTTCTGGAAGCGCATCAGCGTGGTGACGAAGATGGCGTCCCCGCTTTTCATGTCCTGCGTGCCGCGCCCGTAGAAGAAGCCATCCTTCTCGAGGAACTCGAAGGGGTCTACCGACCAGTCCTCCTTGCGGGCCTCCACCACGTCGAGATGGCCGATCAGCAGGATCGGCTTGTGCTCGCCGGTTCCGCGCAGGCGCGCGATCATGTTGCCCTTGCGGTCGTTGGGGCCAAGCACCACAACGTCGCTCGCGGGGAAGCCGGCGTCGCGTGAGGCGCTGGGCCATTGCTTCGGCTGCGACGGTGGTACTGCCAACCGAATCGGTGGTGTTGATTTCGATGAGCTGCTTGAAGACGTCGCGCGAAAGCTGGCGGGTGGCGTCGGTTATCTGGGCGGGAATCGGGAGCGCGGAAAGCAGCGCCAGGGCAAAAGCAAGGGCGCAAAATTGTGCGCACGAAGGCGATAAGAGTGTCGAGTGAGCGAACCTCCATCGTGTGTTTGCTAGGACTTACGTGTGTTTCCGTTCGTCCGAGTGTGTCGAGTGGGGAGGGCGAGAAACGGGCGCTAAAATCGAGGTGCAGAACGGTGCTGGAGGCAGGGATTTGCGGGTGATTTGGCTTAGCCCACCTTTCTGTGAACCGCATCCGGCCCCCTTTGCAAGAGCGCGTCGAACATCGACGAACCACCGTAGCAATCATGCAGGAGGTGTTTCAAGCGGTTGTTGTCGTGGTGAGGCGACTAGAAGGGCGGCGGGGCGAAAGGCGTGGCCGACGCCGGCTCGAGCAGGAAGATGGCGTAGCGGTAGATTTCAAGGCGCGTGGCTTCAGTCATCTGGCTGCGGCCGACGATGTCTCCGAAGGCGGCGTGGAGCTGGTGTTCTTTGTCTTCCGGCAGCGCGTCGAGAAGCTCGCCGAAATGATTCTTGGCTTGGGTGACGGGATTCGCCGCGCCGGGGGCTGAGTTCGCGGAAGCGGGCGAGGATGGAGGCGCGGTGGGAGATGTGGAAGTCACGCCCGGGGCGGGTGCAGGCGTTGCCGATGCCGGCTTTGCGCCCGGACTCTTTTCGTAGCTTTCGTAAAACTCATAGCGGAACTGCTTTTCGTAAAGCTGCGCGCTGGCTGCTTTGATAGCGTCGGCGGGAGGATCGGACGCGGCTAGGGCTTTCGCTGCGAAAGCATCGAGCGCCTGCTGCAAATCGCGGAGATTCCCGCGCGCGCCCATCAGCGGGCCGCCGCCGGATTTGGCAAGGGACGCAGCGAGGCGATCGGTGCGGGCGTCGTAGCACTTGCCGTATACCGCGATGGCCCGGAGCGTTTTTTGCTGCGCGGGCGCGGCGTCTTTCGCCTTCTCATTGAATTGCGATACCCAGTCCGTCGAGCTGAGCGCCAGGATTTGAGCGCACGTCATCCCGAGCTGGTCGCGGTCCGGCGAGGCTTGCGCGGGACTTAGTCGCTTTCGTCTGGGCTAAGACTGCCGGCGACCACATGCTCAGCCCCAGGAGGGCAATCGCCCACACTTTCACTTGTTTCATGCAGGGATGCTATCGCAAGTCAGGAGATTTTCTTAGGAGGAAACCGGAGGAGGAAATTCTCGCGGTCGTGGGGCGCGCCGGAGTCCGCCGCAAGGAAGAGCATGCCGCGTCCGAAGCAGGTGCGCAGCCGCACCAGTATGGCCCTGTGCCACTTGCCGTCGATGGTGCGAAGTTCGACGGCCGCGCTGTCGCTTTCCTTGAGCAGATCGGAGAGGCGCGCGTGGTCCGGCTTGTCGCGCTGGGTAAAAACCACGACGGTGACGGCGGGCTGCGCGTTTGTGTGTGTTTCCAGGGCGTGGCAGTTCACGTAGCGGGCCGCGGGCTGGCCAACCGCCGCGAACGGCTTGGCAGCGGGTTTCGCCGATGGAGCCGTGGGCTGGCCGGCCGCTTGAGCCGCCGGCTTGTTCGAGGATTGCGGCGCCCCCGTGGGCTGGCTCGCTTGCGCCGAGACTCTTGCGCTTGAGGTGAACAGAAGGCTAGCGAAGAGCGGCAGCAAGGTTGCACAAAGGAAGGGGGAGATTGCCCTCACGCGGTTCATGCGACACCTCCTCGAAAGTGCCGTGAAGTATTGCGCGCGACGAAGTCCGGCACAATCCGTAGAAACCGAAGCTGAGGCCGCACTTTTACGGATAGATTTAGCAAGGCGGTCTCGGAAGAATGCCCTTAGCCTTGACTGTAGTATGGCGAATGAAAAGCGAATGCTATAAACTCGGGTGAATCAAGTGGAGAAGAACTATGGATGCAAGGTTCTTTGATGAGTCGAGCGAGCAGTCAAGAATCAAATCACGAATAATTTCGAAGTATTTCTGGGCTTGGGCAAAGGTAATCATACCGTCTGTGAGGGGGCGGGGTGATCGCATTGCATACATTGACCTGTTCGCTGGTCCTGGGCGTTACAAAGACGGAACGACCTCCACGCCCGTGTTGGTACTTAAGAGGGCGATCGACGAACCTGAAATGCGGAAAATGATAGTGACGGTTTTCAATGACATAGAGATATTGAAAACGTCCATTCCCTACAGGCGGTTATCGAGGGACTTCCGGGAATAGCGGATATGCGCTACAAGCCCCAGATTTTTAACAAGGAGATTGGGACGGAAATCGTCAGCCTGTTCGAGAAAATGCGACCTATACCAACATTTTTCTTCGTGGATCCATGGGGTTACAAAGGGCTCTCACTCGACCTCATTAATTCCGTGCTCAGGAACTGGGGTTGCGATTGTGTATTCTTTTTCAACTACAATCGCATCAATATGGGGTTGCCGAACGAGGGCGTCCGAGATCATATGAACGCTTTATTTGGCGAGAAAAGGGCTGATGCGATCCGCCAGAAGCTCGGGACTCTGAATCCCGGCGAACGTGAGACCCTGATCATAGAGGAACTTTCTCGAGCTCTCAAACAGTTGGGCGCCAAATACGTACTTCCGTTTACGTTTAGAAATGAACGAGGCACGAAAACAACACACCATCTGATTTTTGCCAGCAAGCATTTCAAAGGCTACGAGATCATGAAGGAGATTATGGCAGGAGAAAGTTCAGAGCGAGATCAGGGCGTGCCCTCATTTAGCTATTCACCTGCATCGCAGAAATATCCGACTTTATTTGAACTTTCTCGTCCCCTAGATGACTTAGAAGGCATGCTTCTCAAAGAGTTTGACGGCCAGCGGATGCGGATGGTGGATCTATACGAGCGCCATAATGTGGACCGACCGTATACCAAATCGAATTATAAACACGCCCTCACCAAAATGGAAAACGAGGGAAAGATAGAGGCGGATCCTCCTGCCGCCAAAAGGCCCAAGAGGAAGGGCGAATCCACTTTTGCCGATGATGTACTGGTTCATTTCCTTGGAAAGGTTCACGGATGAGCTCTCAATCAGCCATTGAGTGGACGGATGCAACATGGAATCCGGTCAGAGGCTGCACCAAGATTAGCCCTGGATGCAAACATTGCTACGCGGAGACCTTTGCGGAACGGTTCAGGGACGTGAAAGGGCATCCCTATGAGCAGGGTTTCGATTTGCGTTTGGTGCCGGAAAAGCTGGGGGAGCCATTGCGATGGCGTAGCCCAAAGATGATTTTCGTGAATTCAATGAGCGATCTCTTCCACGATAGCGTGCCCGAAAGTTACATCATCGCGGTGGCGCAAGTCATGGCAGCGGCGAAATGGCACACTTATCAGGTCCTCACGAAGCGGGCCGATAGGCTCAGCAGGCTCCTCGGTTCGACATTGAGATTCGCGGCAAATCAGCCCCACATCTGGTGGGGGGTAAGCGTCGAGGACAAGAAATACGGCTTGCCGAGGGTGGATGATTTGCGATTTTCGAATGGGAAGGTCCGATTTCTTTCGGTCGAGCCGTTGTTGGAAGACCTGGGCCCGATCAGACTAGACGGAATTCACTGGGTCATCGTTGGCGGCGAAAGCGGCCCGGGAGCTAGGCCCATGAAAGCGGAATGGGTAATCTCCGTGAAGGATCAATGCATTCGATCAGGCGTGTCCTTTTTCTTCAAGCAATGGGGGGGCGTTCGAAAATCGATCACGGGCCGCAGACTACAGGGACGAACCTACGATGAGTTTCCGGAGCGGGTCTGCAACCCGGTTATGCCAGCTCAAACGTGTCTGACCCTGGCTTCCACGATTGAATCGAGCTTCAGTTAGTCTCGCTAAAACTGAAGCTAGGGCATGCCGTTAGCGAGGCTTGCGGGAGAGAGCGGCGCGTTCGAGGAGGATGTCGAGGGCGCGATCAAGGCGACGGCGGCGCACGTCGGGGGATTTTGCTGCGTCATACCACTTGATGAATTGACGGCGCTGGCCTGGCGCGAAGTTCTCGAACGCCTTGCGCGCTTTCGGATGCTCCTTCAAGGCGGCCTGCAGGTCAGGCGGAACGGGAAGAGTTCGCGGTTCACGGTCGAGGCGCAGTTCGACAGCCACTGCGTCGCCTGTATCTGATCGGGCCGCTTTGCGCAGGGCTGTGATTAGCTGCAGGCGATAGCGTCCGGGGCCGGCTGGAACCAACGTGGCGCGTGCGCTGCGGCCATTGACCATGGCAACCACGGGAATGTATTTCGGTCTTTGGGCCTTGCGCAGCTTTGGAGTGGCAGCGCCGTAGGCCTTGGCGAGGGCGTCCGATATTTCCTGCGGGACATCCACGTGGCGCATCATCCAGATCCTGTAGATCGTGGCGATGAACTTCAGCGGCTTCGATGTCGAGATCATTGCTGTTGAGCGTAGCTTCGGAAGATAGCCGGGAAATAAAAAAGGCTCCGATTGCTCGGAGCCTTTTTTGATTTAATCCTTGGCGGTGACCTACGTTCCCGCGTCGTTACCAACGCAGTATCATCGGCCCTGCAAGGCTTAACTTCCGTGTTCGGGATGGGAACGGGTGTGACCCTTGCGGTAAGACCACCAAGAAAGTCTGGAAGCTGGAGGCTTGAGGTTGGAGAATAATCCAACCGAAACCGCCGGGCTCCGCTTAATCCTGGGATATGTTTCAAATTACTTTGCAACTGATGGAAGCTTTTTACTGCAAATTTCCACAAAGAGAATATTGCAATGTGGAAAAGCGTGCTTGACCTTTCTCAGGAGCGCTTTGGAGACGCGATGAGAAAGTTTTATGGTCAAGCCGAACGGCCGATTAGTACGGGTAAGCTACACGCATTACTGCGCTTCCACCTCCCGCCTATCAAAGTCGTAGTCTTCGACTGGCCTTCTTAGAGAGCCGCAGCTCCCTTGGGAAACCTTATCTCGAGGCGAGCTTCTCGCTTAGATGCTTTCAGCGATTATCTCTTCCAGACTTCGCTACCGAGCTATGCCACGGGCGTGACAACTCGATCACAAGAGGTCTGTTCATCCCGGTCCTCTCGTACTAGGGACAACTCCTCTCAAGTTTCCTGCGCCCACACCAGATAGGGACCGAACTGTCTCGCGACGTTCTGAACCCAGCTCACGTACCGCTTTAATAGGCGAACAGCCTAACCCTTGGGACCTTCTACAGCCCCAGGATGCGATGAGCCGACATCGAGGTGCCAAACCTAAGCGTCGATGTGAACTCTTGGCTTAGATCAGCCTGTTATCCCCGGCGTACCTTTTATCCGTTGAGCGATGGCCCTTCCACGCAGAACCACCGGATCACTAGATCCCACTTTCGTGCCTGCTCGACCTGTGTGTCTCGCAGTCAACCCGGCTTGTGCTCTTGCACTCCACGGCGGGTTTCCAATCCGCCTGAGCCGAGCTTTGAGCGCCTCCGTTACCATTTAGGAGGCGACCGCCCCAGTCAAACTACCCGTCTGGCCGTGTCCTCCGACCCGTCTAGGGTCGTAAGTTAGAGCGACAGAACTATCAGGGTGGTATTTCACCGTTGCCTCCTCCCCAGCCGAAACCGGGGAATCCCAGGCTCCCACCTATCCTACGCAGGCAGTACCGTTAATCATGACCAGAGTGCAGTTAAGGTGCACGGGGTCTTTCCGTCTAGATGCGGGCATCCGGCGTCTTCACCGGAACCACAAATTCGCCGAGCCGTTCGCCAAGACAGTCGTTCGATCGGTACGCCATTCGTGCAGGTCGGAACTTACCCGACAAGGAATTTCGCTACCTTAGGACCGTTATAGTTACGGCCGCCGTTCACCGGGGCTTCAGATCAAGCCTTTGCTGCCTTGCGGCAGCTAAGCCATCCCTTTAACCTTCCGGCACCGGGCAGGCGTCACCCCCTATACGTCGTATTCGACTTAGCAGAGAGCTGTGTTTTTGTTAAACAGTCGCCGAACGCATTTCACTGCGGCCCCCTCGGGCTATAAACCCTAGCGGGGCACCCCTTCTCCCGAAGTTACGGGGCTAATGTGCCTAGTTCCTGAGCGAGCGTTCTCTCGAGCGCCTGTGGATATTCACCTTGTCTACCTGTGTCGGTTTGAGGTACGGGCACCACCCGAACTCCTTAGAGGTTTTTCCCGGCAGCGTGAAATCAGAGACTTTGTGGCCGTGTGGCCTCGGAACCGGTCTGACCGTTGAATGACCCCGTGGATTTTCCTGCGGGATCCGGCTTACACCGGGCCATCGGGACGTCCATCACCCGACTCCCCTATCCTTCTGCGTCACCCCATCGTATAACGTTCGTGTGGCGGGGCAGGAATGTTGACCTGCTGTCCATCAGTTACGCCTGTCGGCCTCACCTTAGGACCCGCCTAACCCTGAGCGGATTAACCTTCCTCAGGAAACCTTAGACTTTCGGCGACACGAGTTCTCATCGTGTTTATCGCTACTTATGCCGGCAGAGTCTCTTCCGTGGCGTTCAGTAGTCCTCTCGGTCTACCTTCAAACTCCACAGAATGCTCCCCTACCAAATACCGATTCCCGTAGGAATCGCTAATTTCGCA
The DNA here is from genome assembly GCA_963797585.1 of uncultured Acidobacteriota bacterium. Classification (GTDB taxonomy): domain Bacteria; phylum Acidobacteriota; class Terriglobia; order Acidiferrales; family UBA7541; genus Palsa-295. The sequence continues at coordinate 926 of CAWCQH010000026.1, read as the reverse complement.
GCTTCGGTCGTAGACTTGAGCCCCGTTGGATTGTCGGTGCGTGAACACTTGACCAGTGAGCTGTTACGCTTTCTTTAAAGGATGGCTGCTTCTAAGCCAACCTCCTGGCTGTCTGTGCGCTCACACGTCCTTTCCCACTTAGTCTACAGTTGGGGACCTTAGCTGGCGATCTGGGTTCTTTCCCTCTCGACCACGGAGCTTATCCCCCGTAGTCTCACTCCTGTACTGTTGTCCTCGGCATTCGGAGTTTGATTGGATTCGGTATCCTGGATGGGACCCTAGTCCATTCAGTGCTCTACCACCGAGGCAAATCATACAAGGCTGCCCCTAAAGGCATTTCGGGGAGAACGAGCTATCACGGAATTTGATTAGCCTTTCACCCCTACCCTCAGCTCATCCGAGCGATTTTCAACTCACAACGGTTCGGTCCTCCAGTCGCGGTTAAGCGACCTTCAACCTGGCCAAGGGTAGATCATCCCGCTTCGCGTCTATTCCCACAGACTGAACGCCCTATTCGGACTCGCTTTCGCTACGGCTCGCTTACGCTTAACCTTGCCTGTGAGAATAACTAGCCGGCTCATTAAGCAAGAGGCACGCCGTCAGGCATTCCGGATCCGAAGACCCGGCATAGCCCTTCGACTGCTTGTAGGCATACGGTTTCAGGTTCTATTTCACTCCCCTAGCAGGGGTGCTTTTCGCCTTTCCCTCACGGTACTAGTTCACTATCGGTCACCAACGAGTATTTAGCCTTGGAGAGTGGTCTCCCCGGTTTCCCACGAGGTTTCTCGTGCCCCGTGGTACTCAGGATACCGCTTCGAGTCCGGTAAGCTTTCGGTTACGTGGCTATCACATTCTATGGCCCCGCTTTCCAGCAGGTTCACCTAGCCTCCGGATTGATAACTCTACTCACGCGGTCCTACAACCCC
>CAWCQH010000025.1:0-90370 GCA_963797585.1 uncultured Acidobacteriota bacterium | reverse complement strand
GCACCCAGGAGGCTATGTGACTTGGCGCTGCAGCCTCATCGTTTTGCTTCCCTTCCTCATCTCGTTCGGTACTCCCGGATACGCGTCTGATCGATGAGTAGGTTCATGGTCGTGAGTGTGAACACCTTGCCATCCGTTGCCTGTAGCAATCGCCGCATATCTTCGCGCCGGACTTTGAAGCCCCGTCCGGCAATGCAGGCGATCACGTCGTAGGTGTGGCCCGTCTGGTCACGGAGCGTCCGCAAACGCTGAACACGGGCCACCTTGTCGCGGGCCGTGCCGTCATCCTCGGTGAGCTTCGCCTCGATAAGCGCAACCGGATTGAACTCGTCCGGGATGATGAAATCCGGTGCCTGGTCAAATCCCGCGATACGCTCCGCCCGTTTCGTTTCCCTGAAACTCACCTTCCCGTCCGTCAGAACATCCTTGATCGCAGCCTCGACCACCTCGCCAACCAACTCACTCACCGAGTCCCGGTGTGAAGCGAATGGCCGCCCGAGAAAGCGCTCGTAGAGAAGAACTGGGTAAGGCACGCCGAGATCAGCAACCGGCTGAAGGCTTTTAATCCCTTCTTTCGTGTCGGCCTTGTCGAGCCGATGAAGGACCGTCGCCACTTCTGTGTTAGCGCCGCCGAGGAGAATTTTTACGCCAGCCTCAACCATGGCGCGAATGCGCTGATCGGTCAGCGTGGCCCCCAGAGGCCGCGGCGTCAGCGGTTGCGTTCGCATGTTCCGGTCTATGGAACGCGCCGCACCCTGATCAACAGGCACGTCCGTCGTTTCCGTGGTCATATATGCCCATTCCGGCGGCGTGAAGCCAAGAATGGTGCGGAACACGATAAATGAGATCGGCGCTTCAGCAACGGCGGCCTCCACCGTCGCGGGTGTGACGGTCACAAAATCATTCGTCGCGCGTTTCAGTGCTTGGTAGCCCCGCTCGAAAGTCGCATAGTCGATGAAGCCCTCGCCGCGCGGCATTTCGAGGAAGATGGACTTTAGTCGGCGAACACCTCATCGACAAGGGGCTCGAATGCCAACGCTGGATCACCATAGTTGGCTTCAAAACGCAACGGCATCGGCCAATTCCCTTTCTTCTTCTTCCGCAAAAAGACCGCCCGTCATGGCAGCTTGGGAAACCTTCAGGACGTCAAGCCGCTTGGTCACGTTCTCCACTGTCGCGAGCGCATTCATTGCTTTGCGGAAGATTTCCAGTTTCTTTTTCGCGGGCACCGCCGCATCCCATAACGGTCTGAGTTGCCAAATCGCCATCCGGGTGATGTGCCCGAGTGCTGTGCAGCGAATGTCCCCCGCCGTAGGCTTCATGCCAGCCGCCCGAAGCTCCGCCAGCTCCTTCGCCAGGATGTTGGAGAGCCCATCAGCATTCTCGAAGAGCGATGCACGCGGTGCCGTTCCGCGGTCACGGCAGACAAAAACCGTATCCACGATAGACGAAGCCGTGCCGTGGATATGGATTGAACCGCCCATCTCTGCCGGGCAAGGCAGCGACGCCGAGCACGCGAGCCCCGCATCGAGAATTGCCATTCCCACAGCCAGGTACGCATCCTGTTTGTTGTGGTGATAGGTAAACACGAGAGGTGCGCCCGGTTTCAGCGCCCGCGCCATACGCGCATACACGGCTGCGAGTCCCTCCGCGAAATGCGCCAGGTCCCGCTCCTCCGTCTCATTGCCGGTAAGCTCGTCCGCGTGTTTTGTCGTCTCAAGTTCCAGCCCAGGGAAATCTTTTCCCATGAGCTTTCGGAGCCAGACATAGCAGAAGTGCATCAGCTCGCCGTACTGGACCATGCCGTAATACGGCGGGTCAGTGAACACCCCGTCGAGACTTGACGGTCGAAGCTCTAACGTCGTCGCCGGGGCGCACCGAATATCAATTTCCCGCTCATGCGCGTCCGGGCGCTCAGGGTTCTTCTCCCCTATCCACTCTCCCCGGATGGGGAGCGTCACTTTGTTCTTGCCTCCAAAGGAAACCTCGAAAGGCGCGGTGCAATAGCGCTTCGCCTTGGTGTATTTATCGATGATGTTGATCCAGCCCCCGGAACCAACTGGCAGCGCATTGCCGTTACGTATACCGAGAAGGTTGGACTCGACCTGGACATACCCGACGGGAAAGCCGTGGATTGAGAAAATATCGAGGGACTTCAGCGCCATCGTGTCGTAGCGGCACAGCATGTTCTGGTACCGCAGAAGATCGGACAGGTTTGTCGCGAGAGCCCGGCGCAAGCGGAGGTCCTCGACTCGCGCGATCATTCGGGCGCTTGTTTCGAGGCCGAAAAGCTGGCGGGCGTTGAAGAGTTCACGAAAACGCTTATACCCCCAGCGGTGCAGTCGCGAAGATTCATCGCCGTCCGGGATCAGATCATCCGGCACAAAACGCGAAGTCAATCCATGCCAGGCCGTCTCGGCTTCTTTCACCCGTGCCAGGTCGTCTTTATCGGGTTTCTTGAACAAGCGTCCGGGCCGGTCCCTCAGTTCGGGGTTGTAATATTCGATTGCGAACAACCGATGCGACGGCGGTCCGGCGCCGTCAAAAGGCGCCCTATTGATCTTCCCGCAGTGTGGACATTCACACTTGCTTCGGTGCATGGGGCCTTCCGCTGTTAGTACCCTTCCACACCGGCAAGCACCGGGATGAGACGGATCATCGACTTCGTTGAGATCGCCGCAGCACGCGCATACAAGAACAAACGACGTATGACGGGCATCCTCTGCCAGCACGTATCCCGGAAAGAGGTCGAAAGATTTCTGACACGTCACGCACGTCCCCGTCTTAACCCATAGGAAATACTTAACGTCCGCATCCTTCCCGTCCGTGATTGGGCAGCGCGTCTTATAGAGGTGTCCGATTTCTTCCGCGAGATGATCGAGCAGCTCGCCCGCGTTCTTCGCATAAGCCTTCAGGTCAATAGCGTCGATTCCTTCCCGCACGATCCATGCGGCCATCGGGTTGATATCCGTCCCAATGACGTTGCATCCGATTCTGTTCGCTTCTAGCAGTGGCGTACCGCCGCCCATGAACGGATCAGCAATCGTCACGCCCTCAAAGCTGTTAGCGCGATAGTAGATCTCTTCAACGGGCTTGTTGCCGAACTCCGACAGGAGCAATCCACGGAACAACGTACCCGGCCGACGCGCAAACCATTTGTGGACCGCGATAATTGGACGGTAATTCTGTTGAATTTGCTTTTCGCGAAGTGCGAGCGACGCAATGAACCGGATGCTGTACTGTTGTTCGATTGACATTACAATTGGTTTTCGAGCAGGGGAGACTTTCCCGCAAGGTATTGCCCGGAAGCGTTCGGGATGACCCGCGATAGCGACACTTTCTCACTCCTCCCGATTTTTTCTGGAGTTTCGTAGAGATCGAGCTGAACTACTGGTGACGCCCGTAGTGCATCTTTGGCCTGAGCACTCACAATCCTTTCTTTCAACCGTTTCTCCCTCATTCCGGCAGCTGCTAGCGCTCTCACACTTTACACTAGGCCGGTGAATTTGCAGGCTGAGTGTTTTGGGGGCAGGCGCGGAATCGAGGAATCCAACGTGGAAGATTGGTGCTAAAAACAAAAGCTGCGGCCCGCTCGCAGGCCTTGACATCCCGCTACTCAAAAGCTTCAATTTGTCCGGATAGGCAGTCCTGAATGGAGGAGCAATTCTTGATCCTGGTAAAACCTGAGGATTTTTTGTGGGGTAGCCCGCCCTTCCGCTTCTTTCCGTTGACATAAAGCACAAGCCGGAATGATACCACTACCGACACGTCTCCCCGGAGTAGCCAGTGTTGTCTTTGTCTTAGCTCCATAATTCTGTCACCCCTTAACGGCAACGTGAAAATGTCACCCCATGAGACAGGAGACATTCACGTTGAATCAGAAGGAATTGCAGCGAGTGACCGTCATTTCACAATGTGTGCAAGGAAACCTGACGTGTGCCAGAGCCGCGGAGCTGCTCGACCTATCGCCGCGGCATGTCAAACGGCTCAAATCGCGCTATCGGCTAGGCAGCGCAGCGGCTCTGGCACACGTCAGCCGCGGCCGCCCCAGTCCCCGGCGCACGCCGCAAGCCGTACGCCAACGCGCCCTGGAACTGGCGCGCACGCGCTACGCCGGCTTCAACGATCATCATCTCCAAGAGAAGCTCGTCGAAAAAGAAGGCTTCTCTCTGAGCCGGGAAACCTTGCGACGGCTGCTCCGCACCAGCGGCATCGGCTCACCCCGCAAACGCCGGCCTCCTGCTCATCGCCAGCGCCGTCTGCGCTCGGCCCGCGAAGGGCAGCTGGTGCAACTCGACGGCTCCCCCCACGACTGGCTGGAAGGGCGCGGCCCGCAGCTCACCGCTCTGGGCATGCAGGACGACGCTTCCGGCAAAATCCTGGCCGCTCAGTTCTTCCCCTCGGAAACCTCCCAGGGCTATTTCCGCCTGCTCCAAAGCCTCTTGCGCCGCTATGGCGTCCCGGTCGCCTTCTACGGCGATCGCAGCGGCGTCTTCACCCGCAACGACGATCACTGGTCGCTCGACGAACAACTCGCCGGCCAGCGCCAGCCCACGCAGTTCGGTCGCGCGCTCCAACAACTCGGCATCACCTTTATCGCCGCTCAGACCCCGCAGGCCAAAGGGCGCATCGAACGCCTTTGGGGCGTGCTTCAGGATCGCCTCACCAGTGAACTCCGCTTGGCCCAAGCCCACGATCTGGACTCGGCCAACCGCGTCCTGGCTCGCTTCGTCGCCGACTACAACCGCCGCTTCGCGCGCACTCCCCGCGACGCAGCGATGGCCTGGCGCCCGGCTCCGGAAAACCTCGAACGCATCTGTTGCTTCACTCATGAACGCATCGTCAGCAACGATAACGTTGTGCAATGGGACGGCCGCCGGCTGCAAATTCATCCCCAGCCCCGCCGCTTCAGTTTCGCCGGAGCCAAAGTCCAGATCCATCAGGCTCTCAATGGCCGCGTCTCGCTCTACTATCGCGATACCCGGCTCGATCATTCCAACCTTGGCGGGAGGGTGACATTTTTACGTTGCCGTTAGGGTGACATTTTCACGTTGCTACAACAGTAGCCAGTGTTGTCTTTCAGTGTGCCCTTTCGCTCCTGAAGGGTCGGTGCTTGCCGGGAAAAGCGAAGCCTCGCGGCAACAGCGCCGCGAGCGGTAGGCGCTGCGCGCTCTGCTTTTTGTTGGGGCTGGAAGCCCCGACCCCCGGGAAGGCGGGGCGGGGACAAGTCCAATGACTCGCTGAACTCCCTTTTCCGTTGCGACGATTGCTGGCGTCCCTTATTTGGCGGGCTTTACCGAGGGCGGCACCATTCCGTTCATTCGCAGGTAGCTTGCCAGCTGGGAGTAGTGGTCTTCGAGGTCGTCGGTCAATTCGATCAGGGCTCTGGCTCGGGGTACTTGGCGGCCGCCGAAGAATTTGACCGTGTCGCCGAGCTTGGAATCCTGGAGGCTGGCGAGCGCTTGCGAGCAGAAATCGAGCGACGCCTTCACCGCCGGGACCAGTTTGTCCTTGGGATCAGCGTCGGTTACTTTCCAATTCTGCGGGGCCGGCGTGTCGGAAAGAATCGCGCAGAGGTTGAAATCGGACTGGGCGATGTGCGAAACGATTTTGCCGAACGTCCACTGGTCCGGCGTGGGGCGATAGCCGTATTTTTCGGCGGGCATGGCGTCGGCGGCGGCCGCGATGTACTTCGATTGGCGTTCGACGATCTCCTGCGCGCTGGCTACAACCGGGTTCGCCAGAGAGCTTTGCGCTTGGACCGCGACCGGCGCGGCCAGGCACATCACCATTAGCAGGATGCGTTTTCGTGCGATCATTGTTTCCCTTTCCGTCAGCAGAGTTCTCAATTCAGACTCCTGCGCGGCTGATCATACTCCTAGAGGGCTCCATCGGGGCTCCACGGGGAGCTCCATGGGGCGACGCGGAGGCAGAGGAGGTTGAGGAGGCACGGGAGGTAGAGGAGGAAGGCTCGCGGGAAAAGCGCCGCGAGCGGTGGGCGCTGCGCGCTCCGGTTTTTGTCGGGGCTAGAAGCCCCGACCCCCTATAAGGCGTGGCGGGTTGCAGAGTGGCGCTCGAATTGGCGCAGGAAGCGAGGTTCTTCGTCGCTGCGCTCTGTCGGGATGACGACGAAAGGATTGAGGCGGGCGCTGGTGGTTAGTGGCTACGACGAGCAGGAGGCTCGCGGGAAAGGCGCCGCGAGCGGTGGGCGCTGCGCGCTCCGGTTTTTGTCGGGGCTGAAAGCCCCGATCACCTATCAGGCGTGGCGGGTTGCAGAGTGGCGCTCGAATTGGCGCAGGAAGCGAGGTTCTTCGTCGCTGCGCTCTGTCGGGATGACAACGAAAGGATTGAGGCAGGCGCTGGTGGTTAGTGGCTACGACGAGCAGGAGGCTCGCGGGAAAAGCGCCGCGAGCGGTGGGCGCTGCGCGCTCCGGTTTTTTGTCGGGGCTGAAATCCCCGATCACCTATAAGGCGTGGCGAGTTGCTGGAAACGGCGGCTGAGTCACGACAACAGGGTGACTGCGCGAGGCTCGGCGGGCCGCTAGGCACAGTTGAGACACAAACGCCAATCGAGAGATTGGCGCTCCCCGGGGGGACGCCTTGGGGGCCGAAGCTTTGACAGCGGGGTTGCGTCGCAGCGGAAAGAAGAAGCAGGTCCCTCACCCATCCGCGCTTCGCGCGTATGGGCTCAGGATGACAATGAAAGGCAAAGGCGGCGAGAAGAGCACCTGCGTCCCACCGAGCAGCGCGTCATCTTGGACAGCTTCATTGGGCGGGGGTTTGCGCGCGTTCGCGGTAGAAGCCGATCAAGTCCGTGCCTACGGGCTTGGCGCCTAATTGGCGCAGCATGGTGGTGATCTGGCCGCGGTGGTAGGTGCTGTGATTGGCTACGTGCTGGAGGCATTGCCAGAGGGGCTGCGCGAATGGCACGCCGGCGAGGGTTTTCGTGTGGATTACGCGCTGCAAATCTTCCGGGGTTAGGGAGGCTACGTAGTCGTGCATGTCGCGCTCGACTTCGGCCCAGCGGTGGCGTACTGCTTCGAGATTGGGGTAATCGGCGGCATCGGGGAGGGCGGTGGGAGTGCGGCCGTGCCAGCGTTCGAGCCAGATCCATTCGGCGCCGCAGATGTGGAAGAGCGTGTCGCGAACGGAGCGGAAGCTGTTGCCGAGGTCCTGGGTGAATTGCTCGTCGCTGAGGGCGGCGCAGGCGTCCATCACGCGATGGTTGGCCCAGGAATCGAAGTCGTAGAGCAGGCGGAAATCGTGAATGTTCATGACGCATCACCTTTTTGAAGCTAGAGTCGAGCTTTTGTCACAGACCCACCCCTTGTAAAACCGTAAGGCTGGGGCACCCTAAAAAGCAAGACAGAAGCGAGCGAAGTCGCTCGTCGCGGGAAAGGCACCGCGAGCGGAAGGCGCTCCGCGCCGTCAATTATGTCGGAGCTGAAGCTCCGACCCCGTAGGAGGAGTGACGCATTGCGGTGATGTTGCTTGAATTGGCGCATGAGGAGAGATTCTTCGCTTCGCTCAGGATGACCGACGCGGGCTGGGGGCGCGAGCGTTGCGCAAGAACGGACCGAAGAGAGATCCCTCCTCGCTTCGCTCGTTCGGGATGACTACGAACGGCAGAGACGGCCCGATCGGAACATTCACAGCGTTGCGAGACGCGAACTGCTGAGGCTGCCGAACCGAAACCTTCACGGCGTTGCGGCTCGGCAGCGGATGAAGAGAGATCCTTCGCTTCGCTCGAGGATGACAAGAGCAAAGGCAACGGCAAGAAAGGCGGAAGACCGACCCTTAACACCGAAGGGTCGGGCACCCGCAACGGCGAAGGAAAAAGCAGGTCCCTCACCCATCCGCGCTTCGCGCGTATGGGCTCAGGATGACTGCGAAAAGCAAAGGCACGAAGAGAAACACGGGACGCAAGAACGCCGTTCTGACGGAAAACATTCGATAGAGGGCGTGGACGCAGCGTCCGAAGAGAACGAAGAGAGAGGCGGCGCATTTTCAGGAGCGCTGCGGCGCGGGCTGGCGCTCGCGTAGTTCGGCGGGCGAGTGGTAGGACTCGGCGTCGGAGGGGAAGCTGCCGGTGCGCACGTCTTCGCAATATTTCGAGACGGCTTGCGCGACTTCGGAGGATACGTCGGCGTACTGGCGGACGAATTTGGGCTTGTGGCCTGCGGTGAGGCCTACCAGATCGTGGAAGACCAGGATCTGGCCGTCGCAATCGGGGCCGGCGCCTATGCCGATGGTGGGGATGCGGAGCTTCGAAGTGATGCGGGCGGCGAGATCGCGGGGCATCGATTCGAGCACTACGGCGAACGCACCGGCGGCTTCTACTGCGCGCGCGTCGCGCTCGACCTGGCGGGCGGCTTCGGCCGTCTTGCCCTGGACCTGGAACCCGCCGATGGCGTTGAATGACTGCGGGGTTAGCCCGACATGTCCCATCACCGGAATCTCCGCCTCGACCAGACGGGCGATTAGCTCGATGCGGCGCTCGCCGCCTTCAATCTTGACTGCTTCGGCGCCGCCTTCTTTCACGAGGCGGACGGCGTTGCGAATGGAGTCTTCGATGGAAACGTGGAAACTGCCGTAGGGCATGTCGGCAACGAGCAGCGCGCGGCGAGTGCCGCGACGGACGGCGCGGGTGTGGTAGACGATGTCGTCGACGGTGACGGGGAGCGTGCTGTCGTAGCCCAGCACGGCCATGCCGAGGGAGTCGCCTACCAGGAGGACGTCCACGCCGGCTTCGTCTAGCAAACGGGCGGTGGGATAGTCATAGGCGGTTAGGCAGGTGATTTTTTGTTTCGCGTCATTCGATTCGAAGGAGCCGAGGGATTGAGACTTACGCGAGAGGATGTCGGGCACGGTGACTTTTCCGTTGCCCGCACGAGGTGCGACGCTCATTGGTAATGCCTCCGGTGCCGCTCCCAGAATTCAGGATGCAGCCCACTGTGATCACAATGGTAGCAGAGCAGGCGAGGCGGCTGCAAAGGATTCTCAGGATATGCGGCGACTGGCTAAATCGTCCTCAGCGACTAAAAGGCTCGCGGAAAAGGCACCGCGAGGGGAAGGCGCTGTCGCGCCCGCCGGTTATGTCGGAGCTGAAGCTCCGACCCCCTAAAAAACCTGTCGCGAACGCAATTTTTGTTGCCTCGACGGTAAGCCCTCAGCGGCTGGGGCCGCATTTATTTCCGGGCATCTGCGGCACGGATAAATCCGTGCCCTGACGAAAAATCGGCGGTGCCGCACAGGCTCCGAAGCTGCAATGGCGCGCATGCGAGGCGCTTCGTTTATTTACTGGACGGAGCGGACGTCCATGGTTTCGTCGATGGCTAGATTTGTGCAGCCGGGATTTGCTGCGGCGGGGCAATGGGCGACTACGCGAAAGCTGCTGGCGGAGGCTTCGGCTTCGTAGGTGTAGCCGTCGCGGCCGGTCTTGGACATGCTCATGGCGCCGCTGGAGGTTAGCTGATCGAGGGTGCCGTAGGTGTTGTGCTCGGCCTGGTAGATGCGCTCGGATTGCGCTATGGCTATGAGATCGCCTTTCACGCCGGCTACGTCTATGGAGCGGGCGGGGGCGGCGCTGCCGGTGGCCTGCAGTTGCGAGAAGAAGAGCTTGTATCCTGCGAAGACAATCAGCAGGGTGATGACTAGTCCTACCAGGCTGCGCATATAGGCCTCCTCGTGGTGACGGGCGGTGTACTGGGGCTTTTCCATAGCAACATATCGATTCGTACGGCGGCAACAAACCTTTTGGCAGGCGTGCGAATCGGAAAACAGGGCGTTGGGATGGGCGCGCTACGGCTGCTCGCGGGCGTTTCCTTAGGAAATCCTTTTTGAGGAAGGCGGCGTCTAATCTGGAATAAACGTCGCGCGGCCGGCGCGCGAGGGTACAATTTCAGCTTTGAGTGCCTTGGCGGCGCAAATCTTCACCCGGAGCGTGCGGGCTACCTGGAGAGTGGGTTCATGAGAGCAAACTTTCGCGCTGTCGCAAAATTGATTTTTCAGCTGGGTATTGTCATTGCGATGACTTCGTTGATTTTGGCGATGGCGGCGACGGCGGGCGCCGGGCAATCGGCGTCTGAGGTGCGGCCGCCGAAGATGAATTTCACGAAGCACACGCTGGCGAACGGGCTGGAGGTGATCCTGCTGGAGAATCACGCGGTGCCGGTGATCAACCTGCAGGTATGGTATCACGTGGGGTCGAAAGACGAACGGCCCGGGCGTACGGGCTTCGCGCACCTGTTCGAACATCTGATGTTCAAAGGCTCGGCGCACGTGGGCACCGACGAGCATTCGCGGATCATCGAAGCGGTGGGCGGCTTCGACAACGCGGAGACCGGCGACGACACTACCAACTTCTTCGAGACTTTTCCGAGCGATTACCTGGAACGCGTGCTGTGGCTCGAGGCGGACCGCATGGGAAGCCTCAACGTGGATGAGGCGAATTTCAAGTCCGAGCGGCAGGTGGTGGAGGAAGAGCGGCGCGTGCGCGTGGACAACCAGCCGTATGGCGCGCTCGAAGAAGACCTGCGCGCCGCGGCTTTTACCGTACATGCCTACCATCACACGCCGATCGGCAGCATTGCGGACCTGGACAAGGCGACGATTGAAGACGTACGCGACTTCTTCAACACGTTCTACAAGCCGAATAACGCGACGCTGGTGATCGTGGGGGATTTCGACTCCGCGCAGGCGATGGCGTGGACGAAGAAATATTTCGAGGGCATTCCGGCGTCGGCGCAGCCAATTCCACGCATCAACGCTCCGGAGCCCGCGCAGACTGCGGAACGCGACGTGAGCAAATCGTATTCGAACACGCCGCTGCCGGCGGTGGTGATCGGATACAAGATACCGGCGCGCTATCAGCCCGACGCTTATCCGCTCGACCTTGCTTCGAACATTTTGGCCGGGGGCGAGAGCAGCCGGCTCTATCAGGAGCTGGTGTACAAGCAGCAGATCGCGGTGCAGTCGGCCGGGTTCGGAAATTTCAGCGAGGACCCGAATCTGTTCTGGGCTTACGCGATCATGAATCCGGGACACACCGCGGAGCAGGGGAAGCAGGCCGTTGAGGGCGTGCTGAACGACCTGAAAGAAAAGCCGGTGGACGCGAAGGAACTCGAGAAGGCCAAGAATCAGGAAATTTCGGGATTCATTCTGGGGCGCGATACCGACCAGGAAAAGGCGGTCGCTTTGGCCGAGGCGGCGGTGATCGGGAAGGACCCGGCGCTGGTCAACTCCGAGCTGGATCGATATCTGAAGGTGACTCCGGCGGATATCCAGCGCGCGGCGGAGGAATATTTCGTTTCGCAACATGCCACCGTGCTGTTCCTCACGCCAGCAGAGAGCCATCCGCGGCGCGGTCCACAGGAGAAACCCCAAGAGAAAACCCAGGAGCAACAATGACACGCGCAACGAAGCGGTGGAATTTTTTGACGGCGGTGCTGGCGCTCGCCGTGGTTGCCCTGACGGGGCTCGCGGCTACTGCTCGGCAGACTGCGACGACGGACCAGACGGGGGCGACGTCGCACGAGGCCGCGCCGGAAAATAAGAATGGAACGGGAGTGGTGCCGCCGGGCGTGAAGCTCGTCCCCACGATGCCCGGGGCGGGCCCGACGAAGGCTTTTCATTTTCCGCAAGCGGCGACGAAGACGCTTTCGAATGGATTGCGCGTGTTCGTGGTGACCGATCACGAGCAGCCTTCGATTGCGGCGCGGATGGTGCTGCTGACGGCGGGGAGCATCAAAGACCCGGCGGCGATGCCCGGCGTGGCGCAGATGACGGCAAATATGCTGACGCAGGGGACCGAGAAAAGGTCCGCGCGCGAGATTGCCGAGGCCATCGATTTTATCGGCGGGAAGCTCGAGGCGGCTTCGGGGAAGGATTCCTCGACCGTCACGCTGAACATCGTGAAGAAGGATCTGGGCACGGGACTCGATTTGATGTCCGACGTGGTGCTGCATCCCGCGTTCCTCGGCGACGAACTGGACCGCAGGCGGCAGCAGTTGCTCTCGAATCTCACGGTGCAATATTCCGATCCCGAATACCTGGCATCGGTGGTGTTCGGGCGGGTGGTCTACGGCGCGTCGCCTTACGGCTGGCCCCAGGAGGGCACCACGGGGAGCATCCAGAAGCTTACGCGCGACGACCTGGTGAAATTCCATGACGCCAACTACGCGCCCAATACGACGCTGCTGGCGTTTGCCGGCGACATTGCGCCGGAGGAGGCGTTTGCGGCAGCGGAGAAATATTTCGGGGCGTGGCCGAAGTCGTCGAAGGCCGATGTGGCCGCGGATGTGCCGGCGCTGCCCGCGGCGCCGTCCGGGCAGCACTTCTGGCTGATCGACAAGCCCGATGCGGTGCAGACTCAGATTCGCGTGGGAACTCTGGGGATCCGGCGAAACGATCCGGATTATTTTCCGGTGCGCGTGATGAACCACGTTTTCGGCGGGGGATACAACAGCCGGCTGAATACGGAGGTGCGCGTGAAGAGCGGGCTGACGTACGGCGCGTATTCGAACTTCAGCCCGCACATGTACGCGGGATCATTCGGCGTGGGAACCTTTACGCGAACCGCGGCCACCGTGCAGGCGACGAAGCTTGTGGTGAACCTGCTGACGAAGATGTCGACGGGAGATGTAACGCCGGCGGAGATGGATATGGCGCGCGATTATCTGGCGGGCGTCTATCCCATTCAGGCGGAAACGGCGGAGCAGGTGGCGGATCACGTGCTGTCGGTCGCCGAGTTCCATCTGCCCGCGGATTACAACAGCACGTATCCGGATAAGATTCGGAAGGTCAGCTCCGCGGAAGTGCAGAAGGCGGCGCAGCGTTACCTCGAAACGAAAGATATCGATATCGTGCTCGCGGGGAATGTGAGTGCGTTTCGCGACGGCCTCAAGAAGGAATTTCCGGACGCGCAGTTCACGGAAATTCCGTTCGATCAAGTGGATGTGCTGGCGCCGAACCTGATGAAACCTAAGCAGGCAGCGGCGGCGGGGAACTGAAAGGCCGCACCTCGCGCGTAACAGCTGCGTGCGGCGTTACTTCACGAAAACTTTTGGATCTACGGACATTCCGAGGCGGAGATAGTGGTCGCTGTTCTCGCCCGGCTCTAAGACGATCTTTACCGGGATGCGCTGCACTACCTTTACGTAATTTCCGGTGGCATTTTCCGGCGGCAACAAACTGAGGCGGGCGCCGCTTGAGCCGGAAATACTGTCCACGTGGGCCTTGTACACGCGGCCATTCGCGTCGACCTTGATTTCGGCGCGCTGGCCGGGGCGCATGTATTTCAGCTGCGTTTCCTTGAAATTTGCGGTGACCCAGATGTCCGACAGGGGAACTACCGTGAACAACTGTTGGCCAATCTGCACGTTCATTCCCACTTCGGCGTCTTTCATTACGGTGCCCTCGATGGGGCTCATGATTTTGGTGTACTGCAGGTTGAGTTTGGCTTGCTCGAGGGCGGCTTGTTTCTGCTGCACTGTGGCGAGAGCGGATTGAGCGCGGGCGCGCGTCTGCGCAACCTGCTGGGGACCCGTTTGCGAGGCCCTGAAGTTTGCCTGGGCTTGCAAGACCTTGGCGCGCTGCTGATGGATCTGCTGGTCGGCGGCAGCGGCGGAGGAACGGGCCGCGTTCACGGCGTCGGAGCTTGATTTCGCGGCCGCCACTGCCTGGTCATACTGCTGCTCGGAGATCTCCTGCTTGTCGACCAGCTGTTTGTAACGCACGAGGTCATTCTGAGCCTTCACGTCGTTGGCCTGGGCCTGGGCCAGCTGCGCCTGGGCGGCATCGTACTGCTGCTGCGCCTGGGACACTCCCGCCTCGGCGCTTTCGACGTCGGCTTGCGATGAGGACACCTGGCTCGTGGTATTGATCGAGGTGATCGGGACGTTGATGGTCAGCGATTGATAGGTGGCTTGGGCATCGGCCAGATCGGCCTGCGCCTTGTCGACGGCGACCTGATAATCGCGCGGATCCATTTCGGCCAGAACCGCACCCTGCTGAACGTACTGGTTGTCGTCCACGTTGACCTTGACGATGTAGCCGGTGACGCGCGCGCTGAGGGGCATCAAATGGCCGTCGATCTGGGCATCGTCGGTGGACTCGTAGCTCGCGAAGTAACGGTACAGGAAAAATCCCCCCACCAGCAGCGCGATAATCCCGACGATCAAGAGCGTGCGAGCGTACGGGCGCGCGCGGAAAAAACTCTGCCGGCGCGGCGGAGGCGGCGCGGAATGAGTCTCCGAAACGGTGACATTTTCAGCCGGTGGGGCCGGAGGCGCTTCGACTTCGCTTCGCTGTGCCATCTTATTTTCCTTTGAAGTACTGCTTGACGCCGGCTTCGGCCGCACCCATGGCGCGAGCGAGCGAGATCTTGGCGTAGTTGTAGGAGTAGAGGCTCGAAATGTAGTTCTGGTGGGCGGTGGCGACGGTTTCCTGGCTCTGCACCACCTCGACCGTGTCGGTTACGCCGGCGGCAAACCTGTCGCGCGACTGGGTGAGGGTCTGCTCGGCGAGATCGATGTTGCTTTGCGCGACGGTGACCAATTCCGACGCGGATTCCAGGTTGAGCAAGGCGGTGCGAACGTCGGCGTCGATCTGTCCGCGCAGATTTTCGAGTCGCTGGCGGCTCTGCTGGAGCTGCGCATCGGCCTGCAGAATTTCCCCGTGGACGGCACCGCCGGTAAAGATGGGAACGTTGAGCGTGCCACGAATATCGAACACGCCGTGGTTCTTGTCAAAATGCTGGCCGGCGATTCCATAGTCGGAGGTGAAAGAAAGCGTCGGATAGTAACCGGCGACGGCGGCTTGGCGCGAGTATTCGGCGGCGCGCACATTGGCGAGAGCGGCCTGGTAATCCGAGCGCGAGTCGTAGGCCTGCTTGAGAGCTGCGTCCACCGTGAGCATGTCGAAGGGCTGGTAGGGGGACTTGTCAGTGAGCTCGAACTGCTGGCCGGGAGCGAGGCCGATGGCGCGCGCGAGGGCGAGCTTCTGGATGGCAAAATCGTTTTTCGACTGGATCAGCTGCTGCTGGCGCGTCTGCAATTCGACCCGGGCGCGCAGTGCGTCGATGGCGGGCGAGGTGCCGGCCTTCACCTGATCGGAGGCCTGGTCGTAGAGGGCCTGCGCCGTCTGTACCTGGGCGTTGACAGCTTCGATCAACGCTTCATCCGCAATAGCCTGCAGATAGGCGTATCCCACGGTGAGGACGACGAGGTCTCGCGAATCCTTATACGTGTATTCGGTGGATTTGACCTGTTGCTGCGAGGCGCGGGTCTTGTTGACGGCGCTCCAATCGAACAGGGTCTGACTCAGGTCCGCGCGGGCATCGAAATACGAGAACGGACCGACGACCGTGGGGATATTTACGCCGGGGATGTGAAAGGAAAACCCGAACTCGGCGAGGTTCACCTGGGAAACGTCGGCGTAGGGAGCGAGGTTGATATGCGGCAGGAGCGCGCTCAACTGCTGCCAGCGCTGGCCGCGCGCGTTGGCGATATCCGCGCTGGAGAGCAGCAGGCCGAGATTCTGCTTCAAGCCGCGGTCGATCGCGTCCTGCAAAGAAAGCGAAAGAACTCCCGGAACGAGCTGGGAGGGGACGCTTCCTGAGAAGTTGGCGCCTGAGGAGGGCGGCGCCGCGACAACTGGAAGTGTTCCTGCGCCGCTGCTTTGAGAGGAAGTTGCGCCGCCCGAAGGTCCGGCACCCGGAGCATTCTGCCCCCGAAGGGTCTGCGTCGCCAGGAACAATAGAGCAACGGGAATGAGGACGAGCATGCTGTGACAGCGTGTCGAACTCCAGAATTTCGAGGAGCAGCTCACTGACGTTCCTCCATCACTGTCGTTTCATTTTGATGAAACCCAGCCATCAAACGACTCAACTTCGTCGAAGCGTTTGGCCCTTCGTGCCGCCGCTCCACCCAGGGCGCGACGGCTTTCAATCCATGATCACTTTGACGGCGGCGCAAGAGCCGGACCGATCAGGCCCCAGACACTTTCGGCGGTCTCGCGAAGGCCGGAATCGGGGATCAGTGCCCATGAAAGCGTCACTCCGTGAAAAATTAGGATCGTCAGCCGGGCCATCTCGGCGGCGGGAAGATCGCGCCGGACCTCGCTCCGTTGCTGGGCTAACGCAAACATTTCCGCCATCAAGCGACGCGCTTTGCGAAGGCGCTTCTGGAGTTCGGCGCGGACGGGCAAGCAAGAGGCATGGGCCGCGTGAATGGCGCGCAGGAGCGGGGCGCTTTCCGAGAAATTCCCGGCAAGGGAGGTCGTAAGATTCATAATAACAGGCAGAACCGGGCCGGACTGGCTTCGGGCAGCCTTCACGGCGCGCTCGATGATCGCGATGCGCTCCTCTCCGAACGTTGCCAGGACGTGCTCCTTCGTCGGGAAATAATTGAAGAAGGTTCCCTTGCCGACGTCGGCGGCCTCGGTGATGGCCTCGACGGTGGTTTCCTGATAGCCGCGCTCCGCGAAGAGCTTCAGGGCGGAGTGGAAAAGGCGGTCGCGAGTTTCGGCGCGGCGGCGCTCGCGGCGTCCGGCTGGGGCTTTGGGGCGGCGCCGGGCGATGGAAGTGATTGGCACGATATGACCAGTAACCATATAAGACTGTAAGTCACTTTTGGGGGCAGGTCAATAATCCCCTAGGTGGAGGACGATCTGCGTGTTTGAAAAGCCCCCCACCCTTGTAAAACCCACAAGGGTGGGGCACCCGCAAAAGACCTCGCCGGCCGCGTTACTTAGAGAGATTCTTGGGGCTGTGAGTGGTGAGCGTGTCGATGAGCAGTTTCGCCGCGGGCGGAACCGGGACGGCGTTGTGCAAAGCGATGTCTTTGGCTTCGAGTTCCTTGCCGTAGATTTTCTTGTTGCCGTCGTTATCGGGGCGGAGCGTGGAACCTTCGAGCGAAATACCGGCAAAGAGGCCGCGCGCGCGGGAGTAGGTGAGCACTTCGGCGCGGAGGGTTACATCGGTATCCGCCTCCGCATTCCGGCCTTTCGGTCCCGCCGCGGCAGATGCACCCGCTCCCAGCTTCACTTTGCTGCTGAGAATCGAACTTGCGCCACGGGTATTCATCACCAGCAGGACGAAGTCAGTGGCCTGGCCGCCGAGCTGGAATCCGAAACTGCCGCCCTCGAGAGCCATCATAGTGGGCGCGCCCCAGGGACCCTGGAAATCCTCTCCGCTGCGACAGGTCATCGCGCCGCGGCCGTAGCTTCCGCCCACGATGAAGGCGGCTTTCAGCACGGACGGGATTACGATGACGCAATCGGCCTTGTCGAGGAGATTCTGGGGAATGTCGTCCGGGATGTCGATGATTTCCTTCATGACTTCGCCTGAGTTCTGGAGCCGGTCCTGTTCTTTGTTGTCAGCACGGAGTGGGGATGGTTGGATGAATGCTGCTGCGCCAATCAATAGTGCGATCAGGGAAAAATGCGAAATGGTCTTCATGATGTGCCTCCTTCGGGCAACGGATTTATCATAGGCGGTTTGGATGGAGGAGCGCAACCGGGAGCGCACGATCCGCTGGCGCTAGCCGGGATGCCCTATAATCGTGCGCGGGAGAGCGACTTCGAGAATATGTCCGCTGATTTCAGGATGCTTCGACGGCTGGTTTGCGGAGGGGCAGTACTGACGCTGCTCGCCGTGGGTGTGTTTTTGCGCCCGGTTGCGGGGCAGCGGCCGTCCTCATCAGCATCCAAAAAGAAACCGGCGATTGCGACCGGGCAGAACGAGCGCGCGGACATTGCGAAATTCCGGGCGCGGGTGGCAGAGATTCTTTCCGACGCGCGGGCGAACAGGGCCTACTGGGGGATATCCATCGCGGACCGGGACAGCAGCCGCGTTCTCTTTGCGCTGAACGACGATCACTTTTTTACTCCCGCCTCGAATGCCAAGATTTTCACGACGGCGCTGGCGCTTTCCGTACTTGGAGCGGACTACCGATTTCGGACGACGATCGAATCGAATGGTGCGATGGGAAGCGATGGGCGGCTGGGTGGCGACCTGATTTTCGTGGGGCGTGGCGATCCCGATCTTTCCAACCGCAAATATCCTTATGAGAAAGGGAATTTGAAAGACGGCCCAGTGGACAAAGTGCTTGCAGAGATGGCGGACGCGGCGGTGGCCAAGGGGCTGAAAGAGGTGGATGGGGATATCGTCGCGGACGACAGCTACTTTCCCTACGATCCTTATCCGGCGGGATGGGACGCGGGCGATTTGTTTTTTGGGTTTGGGGCGCCGGTGAGCGCGATCGCGTTCAACGACAACACCGTTACAGTGGAAATGCGGCCCGGCGCAATGCCAGGCGACAAACCCGAGACGACCCTGCAGCCGGAAGCTGCGGCGAAGGAGCTGGAATTCGAACTGAGTACTGTTTCGGCTAGCGAGAAGGCCTCGTTTGCGGTGGTCCGGCAGCCGGGCGAACATTTTATTTTGCTCCGCGGGGCGATTTCGCCGGGGCATGCACCGATGAGGACCGATGTCGCGATGCTCGATCCGGCTGAAACGGCTGCGGCCGAACTCAAACAATTGCTGGAAGCGCGCGGCGTGGCGGTGACGGGCGGCATTCGCGTGCAGCATGGCGCGCCGCCGTGGACGTCCGCTTCCGGCGAGCCGATTCTGGATCAGCCCGCCGATCGCCGCGCGACGGGAGCAGGGACGGAGGCGGCGCAGGCGGGAGCGAATCCGCTGGTTCTTGCCGAGCATGTGTCGCAGCCGCTGCGTGAGATCGTGCGCATGACGAATAAGGTGAGCCAGAATCTTCACGCGGAAATTCTTTTGCGCGCGGTGGGCCGCGAGAAGTTCGGCGTAGGTTCGACGGCGGCGGGACTCAAGGCGGAGCGCGATTTTCTGAAGGCGGCGGGAGTGGCGGATGGAGACGTGGTGTTATCCGACGGCTCGGGGCTGGCGCGGGGCGATCTGGTGACGCCGCGCGCGGCGGTGGCTCTTTTGCGCTACGCGCTGCGGCAGCCCTGGGGCGAAAGCTTTCTTGCGACGCTGCCAGTAGCGGGAGTGGATGGCACGCTCGAAAACCGGATGAAAAATACGCCGGCGGCGGGGCTTGTGGAAGCCAAGACGGGTTCGGCGGATCACGCGCGCGCGCTATCGGGTTACGCTACGACCCGCGACGGCGAATACCTCGTGTTCTCACTGTTCGACAACAACAATCCGCAGCACTGGTCCGATGCTACCGCCGCGCTCGATGCAATTACCGAGGCGATGGTGGAAACGCTGGGCACTAAGGCGCCGGGCAGCAAATAAGCAGCGAGTGAGACGGCGGCCGGGCGGCTTGTCGTGGACTGATTTCCCGCAGGCAATCAGGCTACAATTCAATTCTGTTTCGAGGGGATTCGTGTCGCGTCCAGTAGAAGAACTGCTTGAATTCAACGCGCTGAAGGAGATCGTCAGCGGGTTCACGACTTGTGCGCCGGGGCGGCGCGCTACCGAAGCGCTTGCGCCGGGGCAGGATGTCGCGCGGCTGGGCGCGGAGTTCGCGCTGGTGGGCGAGGCGATGGGGTTCCTTCGCGGCGGGGCAGAGCTTGGATTCGGTTCGCTCGTCGATCCGGAGGGATGGCTCGCACGGCTGGGGGTTCCCGGCTCGGTGCTTCCGAGCACGGAACTGCTGGACGCGGCCACGCTGATGGAAAATGTTTCGCTGGCGCAGCAGACGTTCAAAGAAGATGCCGCGAAGCATCCTCTGCTGAGCGAGCGCGCCGCCGCGCTGGCGGATTTGCGGCATCTCGCGACGGCGATCCGGCGCGCCGTGCTGCCGAACGGCGAAATCAGCGACGACGCCTCACCGCAGCTCAAGCGCATCCGGGCTGGCCTGGTGCAGGCGCGGGAGAAAATCCAGCGTTCGCTGGAAGGGATTTTGCGCGGGCGCGGCGAGCCTTCCGGAGAGGACTACATCACGCTGCGCAACGAACGCTTCGTGATTCCGGTGCGGGCGTCGGACCGGCGCGCGGTGCCGGGCGTGGTCCATGCGGCGAGCGCGACGGGACAGACCGTGTTCGTCGAGCCGCTCGAAGCGATCGACCTGAATAACCGGTTGGTACAGCTTGCGGAGGAAGAGGCTGTCGAGATCACGCGCATTCTGGAAGAGCTTACCGAGCGCTTGCGGGCGGATCGCGGGCCTCTGGAAGCGGCGGCCAGGGCTATCGCGCATCTCGATTCCGTTTTTGCGCGTGCAAAGTTTGCGCGGGAGTTCGACTGCGTGCTGCCGGAATTTTCTTCGGGGAACTCTTTGCGGCTGGAAGCGGCGCGGAATCCCGTGCTGGAAGCTACACTGAGGCCGCAGGGGCGCAAGACGATTCCGATGTCGCTGGCTCTGGGCGGGGCGGAGACCGTGATGGTGGTGAGCGGGCCCAATACCGGAGGCAAAACGGTTTCGCTCAAGACGGTGGGGCTGGCGGCGCTGTCCGCGCAATCGGGGATTCCGGTGGCCTCGGACCAGGCGCAGCTCCCGATTTTCGATAGGGTGCTGGCGGATATCGGGGACGAACAATCGATCGCGGCCGATCTCTCGACGTTTTCGGCGCACGTGCTGAATATCAAGTCCATGCTCGAAACGGCTACCGAGCATTCGCTGATTCTGGTGGACGAGATGGGCACCGGGACGGCTCCCGATGAAGGGGCGGCGCTCGCGGTGGCGCTGCTGGAGGAATTTCGCGCGCGGCGGGCGTTGACGCTGGCGACCACGCATCACGACCGGTTGAAAGCGTACGCGTCGACTACGCCGGGGATTTTGAATGCCGCGATGGAATTCGATGAGGCGAATCTGCGGCCGACTTACCGGTTGCTGGTGGGCGTGCCGGGGACTTCGAGCGGAATCGAGATCGCGCGGCGGCTTGGCTTGCCGGAGCGTGTGATCGAGCATGCGCAGGCCAGCCTATCTCCCGAATCGCGAGAGGCCCGGGGACTCATCGCGTATCTGCATCGCAGCCGGGATGAAGTCGACGAGTCGCGGCGGCAGGCCCGCGAAGAGCTGGCGCAGCTCGAAGCGGATCGCCAGGCGCTTCGGACGGAGTGGATCGAGCGGCAAAAGAAGCGGATCGCGGAGCTGGAGAGAAACTTTCTTGAGTTGCAGAAGCGATTCGAAAGCGAAGTGGCGCGGCTGGCGGCTGACATCAAGGACCGGGCGACGCGCGCGCAGATCGAAAAGCAGACCGGGCGGCGCATGGGGCAGATTGTGTCGGAAGCGCGCGAAGGGGCGGATGCCGCTGTGGTGGAGACGCTGGCTGCGTCGCAGCAGGACCTGGGTGTTTCGGTTGCGGCGCCTGCAAAACCCGTGCAGCCGGAACAGCTTGTGGCTGGGGCGCGCGTGAGCATCAAAGGATTCAAGCAGCCGGTGATTTTCCGGCGTCAGGATGGGCGGACGGCTGAGGTGGAGGCGGGCGTGCTGCGGATGAAGGTGCCGATTGGCGACATTCTTCGCATTGAAGAGAGTGCCGAGGCGAAGCCGGCAGTGCGATCCGCGGAGCCCGCTCGCGGGGCGTCACGCTTCATACGCGGCCGAGCGAGGAGCCGACCGGGCGGGAGATCAATGTCATCGGGTGTACAGTGGACGAAGCGACTCGCCGCGTAGACAAATTTCTCGACGATGCCGCGCTGGCCGGCGCCGCCGACGTGCGGATCATTCATGGATACGGCACCGGGGCGCTGCGGCGCGGGCTCGGGGAGTTTCTGGCGGCGCATCCGCTGGTGGAAAGCGTCCATTCGGAAGCGGAAGAGCGCGGCGGCAACGCTGTCACGGTGGCGGAATTGAAAGCGTGAGGCCGAAAGTTTCATTACAGCTCTTTTTCTGAACCTAACCTATGGCTGAAGCGGGATCCTTCGCGGAGCGGGTGAAGCAGCAGGCGGACATTGTCCGCGTGGTCGGCGAATACGTGCGCCTGAAAAAGACCGGGCAGAATTTTACGGGGCTGTGCCCGTTTCATCAGGAGAAATCACCTTCTTTCGCGGTGCATCCGGTGCGGCAGATTTATCACTGCTTCGGGTGCGGGGTGAGCGGCGACGTCTTCCAGTTCGTGATGGAACTGGAGAAGCTGAGCTTTCCGGAAGCGATCCGCGCGGTGGCGGAAAAGTGCGGGATTCCCATTCCCAAGCCGCGAGAGCACTCGCCGGAGGAGCGCCGCGAGAATCAGCAGCGGGCGGTGCTGATCGATATGCACCGCGACGCGGCAGCGTTTTTCTCCCGGCAGCTGCACGAAGCGGCGGAAGGCAAAGTGGCGTGCGCGTATCTGGAAGACCGCGGGCTCGATCGCGAGGCGATGAAGCAGTTCGGGATGGGCTTCGCTCCTTCGGGCGGGGACGGCCTGCTGCGCCAATTGAAATCGAAATATCCCGAGAAGCTGCTGGAAGCTTCCGGGCTGTTTTCGCGCGACCAGGGCGGACGGCTCTACGACAAGTTCCGGAGACGCATCATGTTTCCGATTGCGAACGAATCCGGCAAGGTGATCGCTTTCGGCGGACGCGCGATGGGCGACGAGATGCCGAAGTACATGAATTCGCCGGAGACGCCGATCTACACGAAGAGCTCCGTGCTGTATCACCTGGACCGCGCGAAGGAAACCCTGCGGCAAAGCGATTTCGGAATTCTGGTCGAGGGCTATATGGATGCGATCGCCGTGGCGCGCGCGGGGATCAGCAACGTGATCGCGAGCTGCGGGACGAGCCTGGCGGAGCCGCAGATCAAGCTGCTGGGGCGCTATACGCGGCGCGTGGTGGTGAATTACGATCCGGATACCGCGGGGCAAGCCGCCACCGAGCGGTCGCTTCTGCTGCTGCTCGAAAAAGAATTCGACGTGCGGGTGCTGGCCTTGCCGGGCGGCGCCGATCCGGACAAATTTATCAAGGAGCAAGGCGCTGACGCTTACAGGAAGCTGCTGGCGCAGGCGCCGCCTTATCTCGATTACCTGATCGGGCGTGCTCGCAAGATGGATCGTTCCACAGCGGCGGGAAAAGTGGCCGCGCTGAATTTTCTGCTGCCCTACGTGCAGCGCCTGCCCGACCGGCTGCTGCGCTCGGAATGGGCCACGCGCATCGCGTCCGAACTGCGGGTGGACGAGCCGGTGTTTCGCGAGGCGCTCCGGCGGGCAGCCGTCGAACGGCGCAGCGAGGTGAAACTCAAGCCCGAATTGCTGTCGCCGGTGGTAAAACCCGCGGAGCGGCGCCTGATCCAGATGCTGGTGGAGGCGGAAGGGTTTCGGGAGAAGCTGGCGGTGGCAATCGTCGAGAGCTCCCTGCACCACGGGCTGGAAACCGAGCGAATCATCGAACTGCTGGTGAGCAAGATTGCGGAGCGGCCGGATGCCGCCACGATCGCTGCGGCACTGGACGAGAACGACCGCCGGCTGCTGTTCGAGGTTCTTTTCGATCAGACGATGGACCACACCTGGGAAGAGGCGGAGGCTTGCCTGGAATTTCTGCGCGATCGCCAGATCTCGCGGGAGCTTTCGGAATTAGAGCGCAAGGTGCAGACGCAGCCGGCGAAAGAGGAACTGCTCCGCCTTCTCGCACGGAAGGATGAGCTCAACCGGATCCTTTCCTCCAAGCAACAGACGGGCAAATCCGCCGCGGGCCGCTAGTTATTCGAGAAGGCCGCGGACTTCTTCGACGGATTTGCCTTTCCAGAAGCGCGCGAAATTATCGAGAGACATGAAGGTACGGGTGTGCATGCGGTCGATATAGAGATTGCCGAGAAGGTGATCGATTTCATGCTGGAGAATGCGGGCGTACCAGCCGGACGCTTCGATGGTACGGGGCTGGCCGCCCTCGTCGAAACACTCGACGCGCACGCTCTGCGCGCGGGGCACGACGGCTGAGAAGCCCGGGAGGCTGAGGCATCCTTCGAAAAAATCGAGTGTTTTCCCGGAGGTGACGGGAATCGTTGGGTTGACGATTACCTGAAAGGGAACCGGCCGCCTTTCACGCTCCTGCAATTCCTCGGGAGAAATACCCTTCAGATATTCTTCCTTGTCTTCGATAACAGCTAATTGCAGGGGGATTCCGACTTGCGGAGCGGCCAAGCCGACGCCGGGCGCATCGCGCATGGTGTCGCGCATATCGAGAATGAGCCGCTGGATTTCGTCGCTGCCAATTTCGTCCGGTGTGAGCGGACGCGCTCTTCCACGCAGCACGGCTTCTCCGGCCTGCACGATTTTCAGACGCACTGGGCCTCCTCGTTGCGCTCGTCGCGCGGAAATCAGGCCTGGAGATACCACGGGACGGTAATAATCACAATGCGCCGACCGGCTTTTAGCTGCAAGCATTCCGATTCGATTTTCCTGCATAGGAATGGAGCCCAGAAAAGCGTTGTGAGTGGAAGAAAATACACAGGCATTCGCGGGAACTTAAGTCATTTAGAAGAGACTGACTTCTAAAATCGAAGACTGGGGTGAGGAAAAGACCCTGCGGTGAACGATATCGCGCAAGGGCGGGGGTTGATTTGTCTCCAAACGGTGACTCTTCGCCATGATTTCCACTCTCCGCCATTGCAAGCAGGCCATTTCCCGGAGAAATGGCTTCATGGTATAACGCGTGCTACTACTATCAGCGGTCAGGCCGAGCTGTTTGTATACCCCTGCCCACGCGGACATTTTACTTGCTGACACTGAATACCAGCACCCCAAATGCCGAGGAGCCAGCGGCCGGATTTCTGCGCCCGCAATCGGCGGTTTTCCGCTTTCGGCGAGATCGTGACGCGGGAAACCCGCTGAAGTCGGCATCCGGAACGACTCCGAGTCTGGTTGTGCCTGGCGACCCCGGGGCATTCCGCTGGTGGAGTTCTCTGAAAACCGTTTGCCAACGGGTGAAGCTGAGCGGGCCGAGAATGGGAGTTTATCCTTTCCGCGGCCGAACGGGACGGGCGTATTTTCGAGGGCGCTCGCTGAGCGCATCTCTCTCGTTTCATCTAACGGCGATTCTGCTGATCGTCTACCTGCACCAAGCGTTTCCCGAGGATGTGGATGCGTTCGATTCGCCGGAGCCTCAGCCCGAGGTGATCTACTACCGCGTGCCACTGCAAAAGTTACCGAAGACCTTGCCGCACATCGCGCCAGCCGGGCCCGGGGGACATCCATTAAACGGACCGGTTCGGGAACACCCTCCCGCGCCCGGGAGCAGCGCTTCGCAAAGCGTTCTCACAATCGTTTCCAAACCCGCGCACCCGGACAATTTTCACCAGACGATCATTCAGCCGTCGTCTCCTCCGGAACTCAAAATCAACGTCGATCTGAAATTGCCGAATATCATTCTGGGAAAGCCAATCGACGCGCCCAAGGCGCCGCTGCAATTCAATCCGAGCGCGGCTAGGCCCACGCAGAGGAACCGGCAGTCGAACGCGGAGCCGGCGCCTTCTCCCACGCAGGAGAATGCTGCGAACCCGGTGATGGCGTACATTACGCCGTCCACTTTCAAGCCGTCGATGCCGGTGCCGGTGGCGCAAGCGGCAGCCGCGCGCAAGAGCAGCAGCGGCACCGGCAATATCCAGGCGCCGAATGTGAGCGCCGCGACATCCGGGGATTCCACGACGCTGGCCGTGATCAGCTCCGATCCTTCGGGGGCTATGGCGATGTCGCAAATCATGCTGCCGGCGGGCAACCGGAACGGTGAGTTCTCGGTTTCGGGGACGGATAATCTCGGAGGCTCGCCAGGAGGAAGCCGCGCGGGCGTCACCGGCGGAGGGGCGGGCGCGCCAGGAAAGGGCGGAGATGGGAGCGTGGGGCCCGGGCCGACTTCGACTGGCGGTGGCGGGCTCTCTATGGCCGAAGGACCGGTTACGATCAGCGGCGCGGGGACCAATGCGGGAGTTTCCGGGATGCTGGGAGCAGCTTTGGCGAGGGGGATCGTCTACCCGGTGCCAGCGGCATTCAATGTCCGCAGGAACTCACTGATTGTGTCGGCCGGACCGAACGGCGGAGGAGGACTTAACGCCTACGGCGTTCTGCTTCATTGCGGAAAGGTCTACACGATATTTCTCCCGATGCCGGGAAAGAATTGGACCATGCAGTATTGCGCGCAAACTTCGGCCGAGGCTATGCCTCAGGCCGCTGGTTCGTCGACCGTCGCCCATTTCGGCGAGGGAGTTGTGCCGCCGCAGGCCGAGGCGAAGTTCGATTTTCAGAGAGTTCCGGTGCCGCCTGAGAAGGTGGGCAAGATGATTATTCTTAAGGGTGTGCTGCGGACCGACGGTTTTATCGATGAACTGCAGGTCTACCAAAGCGTGTTGACGGAAATGGACGATAACGCCCGGCTGGCGTTCAGCCAGTGGAAATTCAAGCCGGCTCTGCGAGACAGCAAACCGATCCCGGTGCAGGTGCTGGTGGGAATTCCTGCTGAGATTCCGACTGCTACGCCTTAAACACGCGGTCCGGGGAACTCCTTAACTACATTGATAGTTTAAGACACCTCTGCAGAGCTGTCTCCGAATAGGTACAGGTGGCACTGGAAGGGCACAAATGCGCAGGAAATTGCCCTTCTCGAAATTGGAGCAGCGTCACTTTTCGCGCACGGACTGCTCAAAACGTACGTAAGTAGTTGAACCCGGAAGCCTTGGTTCCCCCAGTACCCTTCTGATACCCCTTTTGGCATCCCGCGTGCGATTCTGAAAGTGTACAGTCATCTGCGGGCGGCAGAGTCTTGGCTGGAGAGCAGTCGAGCCATGCCCCCTACTGAGAAAATTCTTCCGAACGGCCCCGGCGAACCGCACATCTGTCTCCAAACGAGACAGAGCGGATCGCAGAGGTCGTCAACCGAGGCAGAACTTGAGCGACGCACCGATCAGCATTTGCTTTGTGAGCCAGGATTCGGGCTTGGCGGACGCGATTGCCAGGGCGCTGGGACCGTCTTTTTCTACGCGCACCATGAGCGACTTCCAGCCGGCGCGGTTGGGCGAGCTGCGGGATTGGTGCGACGTGGTGCTGCTCGATCTGCGCGACGCGAACACCCAAGGGGATCAGGGGAATGCGTTTCGCCTGATGGACGCGATCTGCCAGTTTCAGGCTCATCCACCGATGGTGGTGCTGTGCGACACGGAAAACCGGCAATTGCCTCTGGGTGCCATGGACCGCGGGGCCTACGACAGCGTCGCCAATCCGCCGAATATTGTGGAGCTGCGCCTGATTCTGAAACGGGCTTCGAAGTTCTATGCGGCGGAGAAGGAAGTCGAACGGCTGCGTGCGACGACGCCAGGGACTGGCAGGCTGCACGAACTGCTGGGGACATCGCGGGTGATGCAGGAAATGTTCGCGCTCGTGCAGAAGATTGCGCCGTGCGACGTGAACGTGCTGATTACCGGCGAGACCGGTACCGGGAAGGAATTGTTGGCCCGCGCAATCCATCAGTTGAGCGGGCGGAGCGCACGGCCTCTGGTGGCATTTTCGTGCGTGAATTTGCCGGAAACGTTGATTGAAGATGAGTTGTTCGGCCACGAAAAAGGCGCGTTTACCGGCGCGATGATGAGCCGGCGCGGGCGCCTGGAAACCGCCGACCAAGGCACGCTGTTTCTCGATGAAATTGGCGACCTGGGACTGGGGTTGCAGCCGAAACTGCTGCGGGTTTTACAGGAACGAAATTTCGAACGGCTGGGCAGCAGCACGCCGATCAATCTGAATATCCGGCTGATCTGCGCCACGAACCGGAATCTGGCCGACATGGTGCAGAAAGGCACCTTCCGCGAAGATCTTTACTACCGCCTGAACGTGGTGCAAATGCACCTGCCGCCGCTGCGAGAGCGCCGCGAGGACATTCCTCTGCTGGCGCAACATTTCCTGCAGGTGTCCGCGGAACAGTTCGGCAAGAAAGCGAAGCGCTTTTCGCAGCCTGCGATGCGGACGCTCGAGGAATACAACTGGCCGGGGAACGTCCGGGAACTAGAGAATGCCGTGCAGCGCGCGGTGGTTCTTTCGGAAGGGCCGGTGGTGGATGCGTGGCACCTGCCTCCTTCGATCATCGGGAATTCGGAGCAGTCGGCTTTCAACGGGCTGTACGAAGAAGAGGTGCGCCAGTTCAAGAAACGACTGCTGGTGCGGACTCTTCGGGAATGCGGCTGGCGCAAGGCCGAAAGCGCGCGGGTGCTGGGAGTGGCGCGGGGCTACCTCCACAGGCTGATCAACCAGCTGGAAATCCACGAGCCGGAAGATGTGATAGAGGCGGGGACGGCGGAACGCGTTCCGCCGATGAAGCAAACGGCGTAACCCTCGGGTATCCTAGCACCCGAAAAGCGGGGCTACCGCAGCCCAGCCAGGCAACGAGATGAAGATTCCGCTCCCTGCGATGACTTATGAGACCGTCCAACGTTTCAATAGAGCCCGATACGCCGCGAGAGAGCGTTCCTCAGTCCAATGAGGATTTAGAATCCTACATTTTCGGCAATGGTCAAGCGATTGGACTCCCCAAGAAGCTGACCTTCCTGCAACAAATCTTTTCTTTTCCCGCAATGTTGGCGAGCTTGCTGGTTGGGGCGGTATTCGTCTCCGCGCGCAAGTTTTTGGTCGACCCTGATATCTGGTGGCACATTAAAGTTGGAGACACGGTACTTGCGACGCATCACTGGCCCGCCACGGATCCGTATTCGTTTACTGTCTTTGGTCAGCCTTGGCTCGCCTACGAGTGGTTGGGCGATATTGTGCTCTCGTTCGCCAACCGCGTTGGCGGTCTGGCCGGACTTGAAGTCTTGTTGATCGTTCTTGGAAGCGCCATCATGCTCGCGCTCTACGGCTTTGCTACAACCAGCTCTGGGAGCTCCAAGGCGGGATTTGTAGCATCTGGCGTTCTCCTGATGCCCGCTGCAGTTTCTTTCTCACTGCGCCCCCAGATGTTGGGATACCTCTTCCTCATATTGACGCTGGCGGCCCTCCAGCGCTTCCGTCAAAAGAAGTACCGGGCGTTGTGGTTTATACCGCTGATCATGTTGGTATGGGTCAACACCCACGGGTCGTGGGTTATCGGCTTGGGGGCTGTTTTCGTGTACTGGGTCAGCGGGCTTGTTGAATTCCGGATCGGAAATCTCGAGGCGAAGCGATGGACAGAGCAGGAGCGTACCAGAATTGCGAGCATCTTTCTTCTGTCTCTTGTTGCGCTTCCAATCACGCCCTATGGCACACGGATTGCGTTGTCTCCGTTTGAGTTCGCTTTCTCTTTGCCGCTGAACGCAACTTCGATTATCGAGTGGCAGTCAATGCCCTTCGACACGGCTATCGGGAAAGTATTTCTGGTTTTGTTACTCGGAACGATTCTAACCCTTGTGATTAAGTACGACCACGTATGGCGCCTGGAGGAGTTAGCTCTCTTCTTATTCGGCACGATGATGGCTTGTTTGCACGTGCGCTTCCTCATGATCTTTGTGCCCTTCTTCGCGCCTTTGCTGGGCGCGTTCATAGCGCCCTGGATGCCCTCCTACAACCGGAGAGAGGAAAAGTTTGGTCTTAACGCTGCGCTGATGACGTGCGTCCTGATTGCTATCGTGCATTACTTCCCAACTCGCGCCGATCTTCAACAGCGTGTGGCCGGGCAGTTTCCCGTGGCTGCGGTGGAATACCTCCTGCAGCATCCGGTAGCTGAACCGATGTACGACACGTACGGTTTTGGCGGCTACCTCATCTGGTCCCGCGGCCCCGAGCACAGAGTTTTCATCGATGGTCGAGCAGATGTCTACGAGCGGGGTGGCGTCTTGGGAGATTATCTTCACATTTCTCGCATAGAGCCCGGAGCTCTTTCCATACTCGACAGCTACGGCGTTCAATCCTGCCTCATTAAACGGAACGAATCTCTTGAAACTCTCCTTTCGGCCTCACCGGACTGGGGTCGCGTCTATGTGGATAGCGTAAGCGCTATTTTTGTACGTGAAAAGGGGCGAAGTGCTCTAGCCAATGGAAACGACTAGATGGATTTCGTGCAAACAGACGAGCCAATGAGGCGATTGCTTAATCTCAACCTCCGCTCTGCTCGAGGGGAGAACGATTCACGTTCGCTTAGGAATTCATGGTTCGTGATGACGTGCATTTTGGCGCTATTCGTGATCGCTGTCATCCGCCTGCATCCCGCCAATTTATTTGGAGTTTCGGAAGACGACTCTATTTATTTTAGTTCTGCAAAAGCACTGGCCTCCGGAAAGGGGTACGTTCTTCCAAGCGTCCCAGGCACACCTACGGCGACCAAGTATCCCATCTTGTATCCGTGGATTCTGTCGTGGGTATGGCGCCTGAATCCGTCTTTCCCGGCCAATCTAGCAGATGCTATAGCGATCAGCGTTTCGTCAGGCGTCATGTTTCTCATCGTCGCCTACTTGTTTCTTAGGCGCTTGAAGGGGATCGGGGAAGCAGAGGCACTGGGTTTGACAGCCTTTTGCGCTCTCCATCCGCTAATCGTTTACTTCAGTGGCCAAGTCATCTCAGATGTTCCGTTTGCCGCTCTCGCTCTCGGTGCCATGCTCTCCGCGGAAACAGCAGTAGACCCCGATGCGGGCTTCGGAGCAGCATCTCGTTGCGGCCTCATCACTGGACTAGCCATGCTAATGCGAGTGTTCGGTGTACCAGTAGCGGCCGGAATTCTGGCAGCGATGATCGCTCGGCGAGCATGGCGCCAACTCACGATTTTTTCAGGTTGCATTGCTCCCTTTTTCGCTGCGCTTGCCTGGAGAGCAATCTTCCCAACTGTAGGCTATCCGCCCGTTTCCGGGAACTTGGCGTCGAGTTTTGGGTGGGTCCGCACATGGACTTACTACACAAGCTATCTCGCTGCCTGGAAAATAGCCGTTCCAAACACGCATGTCCTAGTTGCGATGCTCAAGAACAATGCTCTCGCGGTTTTCTGCCGGCCCGCATACTATCTCCTTTTTCCTGATTTTGTCCGCGAAACCTCACTATGGCCCGCCCTCGTTGCCGTGGTGGCAGCGGCAATGCTGGGCGGTATCGTGAGGCAGGCGCATCTTCACAAACCGAAGCCCGTACATTATGTACTGCCGGCGTACATGGCACTGATGCTGTTCTGGAATTACCCAATGGCTGAGCGATTTTTCATTCCGTTCTTGCCGCTTTTTATGGCGGGCATCTGGCTGGAGATTAAGAGCGTTTTGGGCTTAGTGAGCGTGGCGATTGGGGACAACAAGTCTGGGAGTGAAACATTTCTAGCAGTCGCTCTAGGGCTTGTGATCGCAATATTCGGGGGTGCCGTAGCCTTCAATTACGTAGGCGGAACGCGTAGCTTACTTGCCGAGCAGAGTAGGGAGCGCGGTGAACTTGCGGGGGAAAAGCAGGCGACTTACCGTTGGCTTGCCCGTTCGACAGCTTCCAAGAGTCGTATTGTTGCCTATGAGGACGCGAGCGTTTATCTATACGCCAACCGGTTTGCGATCAGACCAATCACGTTTACCACGGATGCGTTTTATGAGCACTCGCGATTAGAAGAGGAGTTGGACCATTTGACTGACGTCGCGCGAGCTATCGAAGCGGACTACTGGGTTTTTGCTGATGATGACTATGCTTCGGAATGGCAAGCCGCCGAACATCGGGGCCGCGTGAGCACTGATAAAGTCGAGCGTTCGGTTCCGATTGTTTACCGAAGCCCGTATGGGCGGGTGCGGGTTGGCTATCTCGGATGCCTTCAGCATCCTGATTCTGCGTCTTGCGGAAAAGCTGACCGAGTGCTCTTTCGGCCGCCAGATAGCCCCCGGGTCCGTGAATTTGCACAGCGCTGAACCACGCCATGTGTCATCAAAAAAGGACCGTAAACTGTGGAGTGTCACCGGTAGCATACACAGTTAACAACCCGGCATCCCACGTAACCCTAACCGCCTTTGCAGCCGTGAGTTAGTGGAGGGTGGGCGGCGGAAGAGTGGTTCTTTAGATGCAGTAGCAGAAGAAGGTGTTAGATTTTCGAGAGGAGGATAGGAATGAAAGCCTTTATGATGCGCCTTTGGAGGGAAGAGGAGGGGCAGGATCTGACGGAATACGCGTTGCTTTTGGTTTTCCTCGCCCTGGCTGCAATTGGAACCCTAACAACGCTGGCGGGTGCCATCAACAACGCATTCAACAGCGCGGCGACTAAGATCACGACCGGTCCATAGATTCGGTGATGCTGGGCTGGGAAGCATGAACGGGGCCTCGTTCTCAATCTGTCAGACTGGGCTCGTCAGGCAAATATGTGTGTTGCTCAAGGGATCGTTCGTTTCGACCCTAAGATAAATGATTTGGAGTCTGGCACTCGTTCTAACTTTCTGCGCCGCCTGCATCGATGGCAGGACGCAGCGTATCCCGAACTGGCTCACAGTCTCGGGGCTTACGGCTGGCGTTCTGGCGCACGGAGTTTTAAGCGGAGTGAGTGGTGTGCTCACAGCGATCGAGGGAGCGGGGCTGGGATTAGCGATCCTCTTGCCGCTCGTGTGGCTGCGAGCGCTCGGGGCCGGGGACGGGAAGCTGATGGCGGCGCTGGGGGCCGTCGTGGGGCCGCAAATGCTGTGTTTCGTGCTTCTTGCGAGTGTGCTGGTGGCGGGGCTTATGGCTGCTTTTCTGACAGTGCGAGCAGGACGCGTACGCGAGACTCTTCACAACATAGGATTGATCCTGATGGGCTTTCTAACGTTTGGGTTCAAGGCGCATCCGGAGATTTCACTCGATAATCCTGACGCGCTCAAGTTGCCTTTCGGGGTGGCGGCGGCGCTTGGGACTTTGATTTGTTTTGTGGCGGCGCACTGGCACCTGGGAATTTAAGGAGATTGGCTTCATGAATCGAGATCGCATGCTGATTGGGCTGGGGGTGGCGCTACTGGTGGCCTTCCTGCTCAGCAATTTCGTGTATCACAAATTCCAGGAAGCCTCCGTCGTGAAGCCCGTGCCCATGGACAAGATTGTGGTGGCGGCGCGGCCGATTCCGCTGGGGACGCGGCTGGACTCCTCGATGCTGCGGACGATCTCGTGGCCGATCGGCCAGCCGGTGGCGGGCATGTGCCGGCGCACGCAGGATTGCACGAACCGGGCGCTGATCACGCCGGTGGCGGAGAACGAACCTATTCTTGACAGCAAACTGGCTCCGACGGCGGCTGGAGCGGGACTTGCGGCTGTGATTCCCGAAGGCATGCGGGCGATGTCGGTGGCGGTGAATGACGTGGTGGGCGTGGCTGGGTTCGTGACGCCCGGGACGATGGTGGACGTGATGGTGACGGGAGCGATGACCGGAGGGGGCCAGGGCGGCCAGATCACGCGAACAATTCTGGAAGATGTGCGGGTGCTCGCGGCGGGACAGAAAGTGCAGCAGGACCAGGAAGGAAAACCGCAGACGGTGCCGGTGATCACGCTGCTGGTGGCTCCCGAGGACGCGGCAAAACTCGCGATGGCCAGCACGCAGGGAAAGATTCAGCTGGCTCTTCGCAATACGGTGGATACCAGCACGGCAGCGCCGGCTCCGGTGCTGCAGAGCGTGCTGTTCGCTTCCGACGCGCCGGTGGTGGCTCCGGTGAGGCATGTGGCGGTGGCCAAGGCGCCGGCGGCTCCCGCGCCTTATCAAGTGGAAATTATTACGGGAAGCAAACGCGAGACAAAGAGCTTCACCGAGCAGTAAGGCGCTCACAGGAGAATTTGGATGTGTCAATCGATGTGTCAGTCGATGTCTCGATGGATGTTTGAGGGGCTTGCCACGCGGAACCTACTTAAGATTGCCGGCCGGGTGGCAATTTCAGGCTTTGTCCTGTGGAGCGGGCCTGCGCTGAACGCGCGGACACAGAACACGACTGCTTCCGTGGCTCCTTTTCAACAGCCTTCCGCGCTGACGCAAGCCGCAACAGTCGGACAAGCGGGCGGACAAGCGGGTGGACAAGCGGGCGACCAGGTTCAGATGCCCGCGCAGGGCGACACGCAGGTATTGCATTTGATGGTGGGGCGTTCGCTCGTGGTTACGTCGCCAACACGGATCAAGCGAGTTTCGGTGGCCGATCCCTCGATTGCCGATGCCATCGTAGTGAGTCCCAACCAGGTGCTGGTGAACGGGAAGGTGCCGGGCGGCGTGTCTTTGATGCTGTGGGACGATTCGGATCAAAGCCAGGCGTTCGAGGTTTCGGTAGACATCGACATCCTGAGCCTGAGCGAGAAAATTCACGAGGTTTTTCCGAACGAGCAGGTGCAGATCGAGACTTCGAAGGATTCGGTGATTCTTTCGGGTCATGCGTCATCTACCGCGGTGGCGGATAAAATCATGGAAGTTGTAAAGAACGCGACGCCGAAAGTTACGAGCCTGATCGTGACTCCGGCGGTGCAGCCCGGGGAAATCCTGCTGGAAGTGAAATTTGCCGAGGTGGACCGGTCTGCGGTGAACCAGTTCGGCATCAACATTTTGAGCCTGCCCGGCGCGAAGAACGTGGGTTCGGTTACAACGCAGGAGTTTGGACCACCGTCTTTAACCGGGACGCTGAGCCAGGGCGGAGTTACCGGCACAACCACCAGTACGTCGACCGCTACGACAACGACCGCGGGCGGAGTGTCCGTAAGCAATCTGCTGAATATTTTCCTTTACCGGCCGGACCTCAACCTGGCGGCTACGATCCAGGCTTTGCAACAACAGAATATTTTGCAGATCCTGGCCGAGCCTAACCTGCTGACAGCTTCGGGCAAGGATGCCGCGTTTCTGGCGGGCGGGCAGTTTCCTTATCCCGTTCTGCAATCGACGGGCGGCAGCGGTGGCACTTCCGGAATCACGATCCAGTTCAAGGAATACGGAGTCCGGCTAAGCTTCACTCCAACGATCATGGCGGACGGTCTGATTCACCTGAAGGTGCAGCCGGAAGTGAGCTCCCTCGATTTTACGAACGCGGTGACGATTTCAGGCTTCACGATTCCCGCGCTTTCGACGAGGCGAGTAGAATCGGAGATGGACTTAAGAGACGGGCAGACTTTTGCGATTGCGGGATTGATCGACAACCAGGTGCAGACGCAGCTATCGAAGATTCCGGGAATCGGAGACATTCCGATTCTGGGGAACCTGTTCAAGAGCCATGCGACGACCAAGAGCCGGGACGAACTTCTGGTGATCGTGACGCCGCGGATCGTCCGGCCGCTGGCACCCAACGAGGTGCCGCCTGGGCCGGCGTTCACGATTCCGTTCCTGGTGCCCACAGGGGCGCAGCCGAACACGCCGGCGACGCGATAGAGGAATGCTTGTGGTCTTATTCGAACAAAATCTGCCCGGCGGAAAACGAGGCCCATGCTAACGGCAGCAATCGTAAGCGGCGACCCAACCAGCGCGGCGCAACTGCTCGCGGGGCTGGAGCAGACCGGCTTGGTGCACGCGGCCATCAAGCAGTGGACGATTTCCGCGGACAAATTGCCGGACGCCGGAGAGGTGGTTGCGGACATCGTGCTGCTGGACCTCGGACGCGACCCGGAACCTTTCTTTATTTTCGGGACGCACCTACGGCGACTGCGGCCCTCGGTGCGGCTGATCGCGTGTTCGGCGACGAACCCGCCGAATCCCCAGATGCTGCTGGATGCGATGCGGAGCGGCGTGCAGGATTTCGTGGCGAAACCGGTGACGCCGGCAGGGCTCAAGGACATTCTGGCGCGCTTCAGCGAGCAAGGCCATTCCACCGGCAGAGCCACTGAGAAACTGATCGCGGTAATGGGCTCGAAAGGCGGCGTGGGAACCACGACGGTGGCGGTGAATCTGGGTGTGCAACTCTGCGCGCACACGAACAAGCGCGCCGTCCTGCTGGATTTTGCGCGGCCACTCGGGAACGCTCATCTGCTGCTGGATCTGCACCCGCGCTTCGGCATTCGCGATGCGATCGACAACCTGGACCGTCTCGACAGCCACTTCTTCGCCGGGCTGCTGGAACGGCACAAGTCTAAACTGGAGATTCTCGGCGGCGCCATGCAGCCGGAGGAGTGGCAAACCATTCCGACCGAGCCGCTCGGCCGCGTTGTCAACGTGGCGCAATCCGGATTCGATGTGGTGCTGGCGGACTTGGGTTCGCACTTCGCTTCGGACTTGAGTCCGGTGCTCACGGCCGCCCGGATGATACTGATCGTTGTCGAAGCCAACGTGCCGTCCCTGTGGACGCTGCAACGCCGCTTACTGGCATTGACGGGCTTGGGAGTGGATCCGGACAGGGTGCGATTAGTTGTGAACCGGTGGCACAAGGGCGACGAAGAACCACTCAAGAGCATCGAGAAGGAAACGAAGCGCTCGGTGTTTGCGTGCCTGCCCAACGACTTTCGAAAAGCCAGCGCGGCGATGAATCTGGGCACACCGTTGATGGAAAACCACAACAA
Organism: uncultured Acidobacteriota bacterium; assembly: GCA_963797585.1. Classification (GTDB taxonomy): domain Bacteria; phylum Acidobacteriota; class Terriglobia; order Acidiferrales; family UBA7541; genus Palsa-295. The sequence continues at coordinate 54,106 of CAWCQH010000025.1, read as the reverse complement.
TATGCTGACGGACCAGTACCGGCAGTTGGCCGAGCAATTGACGGGAGTTCCCCGAGGACCAGCCGGCAAGCGCGGCGGACTCGGCAACTTTTTCACATTCCCAGGAAAGAGATAAATCTGAATGCCTCCCCAACTTCCCGGTCCCGGAACTCGGGCTGATTTCAGCGCCGTAAAGACGGCGATTCACCGCAGGCTGATCCAGAAGCTGAACCTGGACCGCCTGAACGAAATCAAGAGGGAAGAGGTTCGCCGGGAAGTGTCTCAGATACTGGAGGCGCTGGTCGTCGGCGAATCCACTCCCATGAATTTGCAGGAGCGGGAGAGGCTGGCCCAGGAAGTTCTCGACGAGGTATTCGGGCTGGGCCCGCTGGAACCACTGCTCAACGATCCGACCGTCTCCGATATTCTGGTGAACACCTACCGCCGCGTGTATGTGGAACGAAACGGTCTTCTGGAAATGACTTCGGTGCAGTTTCGCGATGACGCGCACCTGATGGGCATTATCGATCGGATCGTATCGGCAATCGGACGGCGAGTGGATGAATCCTCTCCGATGGTGGATGCGCGGCTTGCGGATGGATCGCGCGTGAACGCGATTATTCCGCCGCTGTCGGTGGACGGGCCGTGCCTCTCGATCCGGCGATTCGGGCGGGATCCGCTGACGGCAGACGACCTCATCACCAATAACACCTTGACGCCGCCCATGCTGGAACTGCTCCAAGGATGCGTGAAGGCGCGGCTGAATATCCTGATTTCCGGCGGCACGGGCGCGGGCAAAACAACTTTTCTCAACGTACTGTCTTCGTTCATCTCCGATCGCGAGCGCATCGTGACCATCGAAGACGCGGCCGAATTGCAGCTGCACCAGGACCACGTGGTGCGGCTGGAAACACGTCCGCCGAACATCGAAGGCAAAGGGGCGGTGCATCAGAGGCAGCTTTTGATCAACTCGTTGCGTATGCGACCCGACCGAATCATCGTCGGCGAGGTCCGCAGCGACGAAGCGCTCGATATGTTGCAGGCCATGAACACCGGCCACGACGGATCGCTGACGACGATTCACGCCAACGCTCCGCGGGACGCCCTGGGACGCCTCGAAACCATGGTGGCAATGGCTAATCTCAATATTCCCGACACCGTTTGCAGGAGGCAGATTTCTTCGGCGCTCGACGTGGTGGTCCAGGTGAGCCGACTCAGCGACGGGACGCGCAAGGTTACCAACGTGTCCGAGATTACCGGCATGGAAGGCGATATCGTCGCAATGCAGGATATTTTCGTTTTTGAAAAGCACGGCGTCAGGGAAAACGGGGAAGTGCTGGGCGAGTTCAGAGCAACTGGAATACGCCCGAAATTCAGCGAGCGACTGCTGGTGACAGGAATTCAGCTGCCGGCGGCTATGTTCGAGTTTGCCCGGAGGCGGTAGGAACGCTGCGATGATTGCAGAAATTCTATTTACGAATCCGAGACAACGCTTATCGCCGGGATTTCGCCTGCGAGGTTGCGGGCAGGGGAGGCCGATGTGGCGCTGCTAATCGCACTTCTCGCGCTGGTGGTGGCGGGGATTGTCTTCGGACTTTTCTGGCTGTTTTTCGGGTCGACGTCGAGCTCTGAAGTCGTTCGCACTCGCATGGAGGCGGTGAAGAAAGCCGAAAAGCGGGGCGACATCGCGCTGGACCTGCAACTGGTGCGCGACGAGATGATGAGCAGCGTGCCGCTGTTGAACCGTTTGATGATGAAACTCAAATGGACGACGCGGCTCCAGAACCTCATCACGCAAGCAGGCATGGATACCAGGCCCGGCACAATACTTCTGTTTTGCGGAGTGGGCGGGCTTTCCGCGTATGTGATCGTGAGCTTTCTCTACGGGCGATTTTCAGCGGGCTTGGCGGCGGGTGTGGCAGGGGCTCTGATTCCCTTAGGGGTGGTGGCGTTTCGGCGAAGCAGGAGACTCAAACAATTCGAACAGCGCTTTCCGGAGGCTCTGGATCTGCTGGGGCGAGCGGTGCGCGCAGGCCATGCTTTTACGGGAGGGCTGGAGATGGTTTCCAAGGAGTCGCCCGAACCCGTGGCGGGAGAATTCCGGACAACTTTCGAGGAGCAAAATTTCGGACTGCCTCTGCGAGACGCTCTTTCGAATATGGCCGAGCGGGTTCCGCTGGTGGACGTGCAGTTCTTCGTAACCGCGCTTTTGATTCAGAAAGATACCGGGGGCAATCTCGCGCAACTCCTCGACGAACTCGCGCGAGTGATTCGGGAACGCTTCCGGATTCACCGTGAAGTTCAAATTAAAACGGCACAAGGCCGTTTGACGGCAACGATTCTGATCGCTCTGCCGATTGGGATGCTGCTCCTGATGAGGGTGATGAATCCGACGTACGTTCACGTGCTGTTCGACGATCCGCTGGGCGTAAAGATGCTCATCGGCGCCGGTATTCTGCAGTTCATCGGAGCGGGGATTCTTTGGAAGATCGTGCACATCGAGGTGTGATGGTGAAGGGGGAGAAATGCCGTCGGGCATAGCAGCCATTACGTTCGTCTCGACCTTGCTGATTCTGCTCGCGCTGGTTTACGCGTTCTCGAGAGGAGAAACGGGCGTTGCGGAGAGGCTCGAGCAGCTGAAACAGCCTACTGTCCGCCGGCCGGAAGAAAAATTCGCCGAAAGGCACAAGGAACGGGCTCGCAACCTTCTGGCAAAAGTGGGGAGCTTCGTTCCCGCGACGGCAGGAGCGCGGGCGTCGCGCGCGCAGATCATGATGATGAGAGCGGGGTACAGATCCTCGGAAGCCTCGCTGGCGATCCAAGGTATGAAAGTGCTGACCCCGATTCTCCTCGTGGGGCTCGTACTGGTGACTGGCGCCTACCGGAGCAATCCGTTCTTCGTTTTGCTCCTGGCCGCCGTGCTGGGCTTCATGCTTCCGGAAATGTGGCTTCTGTGGAGGATCAAGAGGCGACAACATCTGCTGAGGATGGCTCTTCCGGACGGTTTGGACCTCCTGGTGATCTGTGTGGAAGTGGGGCTTGGTTTGGACCAGTCCATTTTGAGGGTGGCCCAGGAACTCCGGATTGTTCACCCTGAACTGAGTGAAGAACTGCAGATGGTCAACCTGGAAATGCGCGTGGGGAAGAGCCGCCTGGATGCGCTGCGGGAGCTAGCCCGAAGAACGGGGCTCGACGAACTCAAGGCGCTGGTGGCCATGCTGATTCAAACGGAACGGTTTGGAACGAGCATCGCGCAATCGCTGCGCGTTTACTCCGACGATTTGCGCACGCGGCGCCGGCAGCGAGCCGAAGAGATGAGCGCCAAGACGACGGTGAAGATGGTTCCGCCGCTCGTATTCTTTATTTTCCCGGCGCTGATCGTTGTGATCCTGGGGCCGGCGGTGATCTCGCTGATGCGGCAGTTTTTGCCCGCACTGAAGTAATCGGGGCGAATTGAAGTGAGATAGCAAAAATCGCTTAAGGAGGGAACAAAGATGGACATTACGACAATTCGAATCATTGCTGGCGTTCTTGCTCTGGTGGTGCTGTTCATCATTATCTGGCGGCGACGTGGAAAAGCTATCGAGTAAGGAAGGCCTCCGCACTACGGAGAGATTCCGGGGACGATGAACAACACGGACCACAGACGCGCGGTATACGTCTATAACAAGACGAGGGAGACGTTCGTAGCAACCGAAGCGACCGTCGCCGATAGCTACGTGCGCCGCCTGGTGGGGCTGCTCGGGAAGACTCCGGGGTGGGCTCGCCTGGGGACGGGACTTTGGATCGTGCCTTCGCGGGGGGTTCACACAATTGGGATGCTTTTTCCCATCGATCTGATCTTCCTCAATAAGCAGAAAGAAGTGGTCCATCTGGAAGAGCACGTGCGGCCTTTCCGCATTTCCAAAGTCTCTCTGAAAGCGAGCAGCGTGCTGGAATTGCCTCCGCACACGATTTATCGTTCCGGCACGCAGGTAGGCGACCGATTTGAAATATCCTCTCTGGCGGTGAGGCAGCGGGAACCCGAGATGAGAAGAGCGGCCGCGCCCGTTGCAGACTAGACTAGGATTTCCCCACCGCAAAGCCTGGGGTTAGCACCCGGCATCCAAATCACGCGAGGACTGATGCAGTTTGATTTCACCGAGATTCCGCCGCAGGAATGCTACAAGCTGCTGGTTTCGACGGTTACGCCACGGCCTATCGCCTGGGTGGTGAGCCAGGATGCCCGCGGGCAGATCAACGCGGCTCCTTTTTCGTTCTTCAACGCATTTTCGGGCGATCCGCCAGTGGTCGGGGTCGGCATCGGCTCCACTCCTGTTGCAAACCCCAAGCACACGCGGGCAAATATCCGCGAGACGGGCCAGTTTACGGTGAATCTCGTGTCCGAAGAAAACGCCGAGCAGATGAACGTAACGGCGGTCGATTTCGAGCCGGGGGTCAACGAGCTTGAAAAGGCTGGACTGACGACTCTCCCTTCCCTCCGTGTGAAACCGCCGCGCATTGCGGAGAGTCCGGTGTCCATGGAATGCGAGCTGATGCAGATTATCGAACTGGGCCCTGACAACGGACTGGTGCTGGGCCGTGTGGTGATGATGCACGTTCGCGACGACGCCGTGATCGATACACAGAAACACTACATCGACACGCCAAAACTCAGACTGATCGCGCGCATGCACGGGCGGGGCTGGTATGCACGCAGCTCAGACCTTTTCCTCATGCCGCGACTTACGCTCGCGGAATGGAAAGAGAAGCAGGCCGCGGCGATCGCGCCTGGAACCGACGGGTCAAAACGCGGCGGCTGAGTTCCTTTCGAATAGCGCCGCTTCCCCTCTCCGCGATGAAAGTCGTTGTATCCTTGCACCATGCTTGAGCTGGAACACGCGCTGGAATTCGACGCGGCCTGCGATACTGCTTTCTTCAGCGCGCTTCCCACACGGCCGGGAGTTTTTCTTCTCGAAATGACCGATGCGGCCGCGGAACCTTATCTTGCCCGCACGGCGGATATCCGGCGCGCGGCCGAACGACTCCTGGCCCCTGCTGAGCTGCCCTCCAACCGGTTGAACCTTCGCGGCGTTGCCACGCGAATCCGCTACCGCGCCACAGGCTCCAAGTTCGAGCAGATGGTTGCGCACTATCAGCAGGCCCGGGCGCATTTCCCTCGCAGATACCGGACCCTGGTGCGCGTGCGCCCGCCGGCTATGTTGAAGGTGAACCTCCGGAATGAATATCCGCGGTGCTACGTGACGCGATCGATTCGCGGCGATGCGGGTTTCTACTTCGGGCCGTTCGTTTCGCGCAAGGCGGCAGAATCTTTCAGCGAGGGATATCTCGATTTGTTCAAGATCCGGCGCTGCCAGATCAAGATCCGGCGTGATCCGGCGTTTCCGGGCTGCATGTATTCGCAGATGAAGATGTGCCTTGCGCCGTGCTTCGCGGGCTGCACGAAGGAAGAGTATGACGCGGAAGTTGGGCGCGTGCTGGAGGGCCTCGATTCGGGCGGAGGCCAACTCATCCAGGGCGTGGAACGGGAACGCGAGGCGGCAAGCGAAGCGCTGGACTTCGAACGCGCTGCGGCGCTCCATAAGAGGATCGAGAAAGTGTCGGCGGCGTTGCGCGGATTGCCCGAGCTCGCGCGGCGCGTGGAAGAATTCGACGCGGTGATTCTTCAGCGCGCCGCAGAGGAAAAAACCGTCGCGGTGTTTCCGGTGCGCGGCGGAATGCTGAGGGAGACCATCTTTCTGAGGTTTGGCGAGCTGTCAGGCGAACCAAGATCGGTAGAAGAAATCCTGCGAGCGGGCCTTGATTCGCGTGAAAGCGCATCGGCGAATGCATCGGTGGGGAAGAATGAGTCTGCTGAGCCGGTTGCGAACGAGACGGCCCTCAATTTGCCGGAAGAGCAGAAAAGGAGATTCGGTTTACATTCAGAGCATCCCGACCTAACCGAACACCTGTCTCTGCTAACACGCTGGTTTTACTCCAATCCACGCGAAGGCGAGATATTTTTCCGGGAGGCCGATTGGCCGTACCGGCGGCTCCTCCGGGCTTGCAGCCGCCTGCTCGCGCCACCTGCCGGAGAGAGCCCTGCCGGGGCTGGATCGCGACCGGCACGCGACCGAATCCGGCGCCTGCACGCGTTTTCGAAAGCGCATCGCCCGCCAAAGAAGTGAAATCCCGGCCAGAATCGGGACGAAGGCGAGCTGGATACCATCGTACAATTGAAAAGTATGGCAGAAATGGAAACTCCGCAGGCTCCCACAGCAAACCCCGCCGAGGATCGTTCGCGATTCCGGGACATGGTGCGTTCGCTGAAGCATCGCAATTTCCAGCTTTTCTTCAGCGGCCAGATGATTTCGCTGGTGGGCACCTGGATGGACAACATCGCGGAAGCGTGGCTCGTTTACCGGCTCACGGGATCGTCGCTGCTGCTGGGAACTGTGGCATTCGCGGGGCAATTCCCGATATTTCTTCTGGGCCCGATCGGCGGACTGGCTGCGGACCGATTCGACCGCCGAAGCATCATCGTGGCCACCCAGACGAGTTCCATGATTCTGGCGTTCATCCTGGCATTTCTGACGCTCACGAAGCGAGTGACGGTATGGGAGGTGATCCTTCTGGCCTCGCTGATGGGCGTGGTGAACGCATTCGACGTGCCGGCGCGGCAGTCCTTCCTGGTGGAGATGGTGGGGCGCGAGGATTTGATGAACGCGATCGCTCTGAATTCGTCGATGTTCAATGGCGCGCGCGTGATCGGCCCGTCGGTGGCGGGGATTCTTGTGGCGAGCATCGGCGAGGGCTGGTGCTTCTTCGCCAACGCGGTGAGCTACATCGCGGTGATCGCGGGACTGCTGATGATGCGCGTTCCGAGGTCGAAAATCGAGGAGCACAGCGCGTCGCCGCTTGAGCACATTCTGGAAGGCTTTCGCTTCGTGCGGAACACGCCGCCGATCGGGGTTCTGCTGCTGCTGACGGGCGTGATAAGCATTGTGGCGCTGCCCTATTCGGTGCTCATGCCTATTTTTGCGGCGCGCGTTCTGCACGGAAATGCCAGAACGCTGGGCGTGTTGATGGGGGCTACCGGAGTGGGAGCGCTGCTCGGCGCGCTTTCGCTTGCGTCGAGGACGAAATTGCAAGGGCTGGCGAGGCTGGTGGCGATATCGTGCGCCAGTTTCGGAACCTTTCTCATTCTCTTCTCCCTCTCGCGTCACTACTACCTTTCCGTATTGCTGCTGGTGCCGGTGGGCTTTTTCGTAATGGTGCAAATGGCGGCTACCAACACATTGATTCAGTCGATGGTGCCGGACCGCCTGCGCGGGCGGACGATGGCTGTCTATTCGATGATGTTCCTGGGGATGGCGCCCATCGGAGCGCTCTTTTCGGGAATGGTGGCCGATCGCATCGGGGCACCCTGGACGGTTGCAATTGGGGGCATGGGCGCTATTGCCAGCGGCGCGCTCTTCGCCCGAAACCTGCCGACAATTCGCGTTCAGGCTCGAGAACTGATCATCGCACAGGGCCTGGCGGGAGGAAATCCGCCGCAAGAAATGAGCGCCCGCAGCGTCAGCTGAGTTTTTGCTTCCCGCGTACTCCCTCATTTCGTTCTGATATACTTCGCTTTCTCATCATCCATTTCTGGACAAGCGAGGACCGCATGCCATCCGCGGCGACAGCCGACCACAAACCTATCGCCGGTTCCGCGACTCCGCAGGGCACTTTGCGCTACGCCGCGAGGTTCAGGGGAAAGTCCGCGGCCGGACATTTTCGCGAGGCCACGAACGGCCTGGTGCTTTCGTCGATTGGCATCGGCACCTATCTCGGGGAGCCGGACGAAGCGACCGACGAGGCGTACAGTGGCGCGGTGGTCGCGGCCGTGGAAGGCGGCTTCAATGTGGTGGACACGGCGATCAATTACAGATTTCAGCGCAGCGAACGGTCTATCGGCGCTGCGGTGCGCGAGCTGATTTCGAACGGTTTCTCGCGCGACGAAATTGTTCTCTGCACCAAGGCGGGATTTCTGACGCCGGACGCCGAGATGCCGGCTGACGCTAGCGAATATTTTTCGCGGGAGTTCGTCGACAAGGGGGTTTTCGGAGCGGAAGACATCGCTGCCGGATGCCACTGCATGACGCCGCGCTACCTGGCGGACCAATTGGAGCGCAGCCGGCGGAACATGGGCGTGCAGTGCTTGGACGTCTTTTACCTGCACAACCCGGAAACGCAGCTTGGCGAGATATCCAAAGACGAGTTCCTTCGCCGGATTCGCAAGGCGTTTGAGTTTCTGGAATCCGCGGTTGCTTCGGGGAAAATTGGGGCCTACGGGCTGGCCACCTGGAACGCGTTCCGGGAAGACCCAAAATCGCCCGGCTACCTTTCACTCGAAGAGATTGTGGGAGTCGCCGCTGAAATCGGAGGCCCGGACCATCACTTTCGATTCGTGCAACTGCCTTTGAACCTCGCGATGCCGGAGGCCCTGACGCGGCCGAACCAGGTGGCCGTGGGCAAGACGATGGCGATGGTTCAGGCGGGACGGGCGCTCGGGATTACGCTGGTGGCGAGCGCGGCGCTTCTGCAGGGCCAGCTCACAAAGAATCTTCCCGCGACTATGCGCAACGCGTGGGGAATGAAGAGCGATTCCGCGCTGGCGCTGCAATTCGCGCGCTCCGCGCCGGGGATTACGACCGCGCTGGTGGGGATGAGCCAGATCGGGCACGTGGAGAACAATCTGGCGCTCGCGGGCGTGGAACCCGCGGGGAGAGAAGAATTTCTCAAGGTTTTCGAAGGGCGGCGCTAAGTCTCTTGCGGAGCGCTGGCTGGCTCGGGAGCCAGCTGATCAATCCACGCTTCGATTGCGGCACCTACTTCTGGAAGCTTTCCCGTAAAAAAGTGATCCACGCCCGGAACAACCACCAGGCGCTTGGGCTCGGGCAGCGTGGCGACAAATTCTTCAACATTTGCGCGCGCACCGAATTCGTCGTTTTCACCCTGGATGAGGAGCTTGGGCTTGGCGCACGAGGCGAGATAAGAAAGATCGGACTTGTTCACGGGAATGCCCAGACCGATCAGGGATGTCACTCGATGATCTTCGCAGCCGACACGCAAGCCGACCCAGGAGCCGAAGCTGAATCCCGCTAAAACGATTGGGCGCGCCGGGAATTCTTTCGCGAGATAGTCGAGGGCTGTTCGGACGTCGTCCTGTTCGCCGCGGCCGCGGTTATGCTCTCCTTGGCTTAACCCTACCCCTCGAAAATTGAAGCGCAGCACGGTCATACCTTTGCGATGCAGCGCCTTCGCGGCCTGGTACACAACCTTGTTATGCATGGTGCCGCCAAAGAGCGGATGGGGATGGCATACCAGCGCAACGAGATTGCCCGGGCTCGCGGCGGCCGTGGTCCAGAGCATCGCCTCCAGGCGCCCGGCCGGTCCTTCCAGGAAGAAATTGCGATGAAAAACCTGCGTCATGTGATCCCTTTGAATGATTGTATGGCGTCTGAAAACCAGATTAATACAGATTCGCGCGTTTCGAACCTGAAGTGCCGGGGCCGGCGTGGTTCGGAAATCCGTTGCGCCACACGAGGACCGATGGTAGCTTGAGGTTCATAGCCAGTGTGGCAACTGGCTGAATCGTCCCTCAGCGGCTGAAGCCGCATCAATTTTCAGGCATTTGCGGCACGGATAAATCCGTGCCCTGACGAACAGCTGGAGTTGCGACACAGAACTCTTCAGCTCCAGAAAGAGGACTCATGGAAAACGATGCGGAGCGCCGGGCTGCACGACGTTTTTCAATGAACCTCCCCGTAAAAGTACGGTTTTCCTCTGGAGAGGGCGTCACGGAGCGACAGGGCGAAACGCGCGACGTGAGTTTCCGTGGATTGTACTTCACGATCGAGGCCAGCCTGGAAACGGGCAGCTCGATCGAATTTGTGCTTACCCTTCCGCAACAAATCACGCTTGCAGGCGACGTGAATATCCGCTGCTATGCGCGCGTGCTTCGGGTCGAGCCCAGCAACGGGCGCCGCGGCGTGGCGGCCCGCATTGAGCGGTACGAATTCCTTCCCGCTTCGGCTTGAAATCCACAGAAAGAATTCTCCTGGCTGAACTGCACGGCGTTGCCATTGGTTCACATCCGTGCGGAAACCCCTTCTCTTATCCTGCCGAGTAACGCAAGATTTGGAGCCGGGGGTCCTCGATGGCGCGGAACAGCCTGATCATCGATGCGGACGACACGCTTTGGGAAAACAACGTCTTTTTCGACAAGGCGATCACGAATTTCGTCGCGCAGCTTGAGTATCTTGGCTACACGCCGGACTACATCCGCCACATCCTGAACGAAACCGAGCGCCGCAACATTCGCCAGCATGGGTATGGCGTGCGCAGCTTCAAGCGTTCCCTCGAAGAAACCTACCTGAAGCTGGCTGGAAACATGGCGCGGCGGGAGATCGTGAAGGGAATCGAGCAGATGGCCGCGGAACTCGAAAACACGCCTCCGCAGATACTAGAGGGAGTGCCGGACACGCTCGCCTATCTCGCCAAACGCCACCGGCTGATTCTGCTGACAAAAGGGGAAGCGGCCGAGCAAGCGGGCAAGGTGGAGCGGTCCGGGCTGCAATCCTATTTCGATGCCATCGAAAACGTGATGGAGAAGAACGCGAGCATTTTTCAGCGGGTGATCGAGCAATTCAAGATCGTGAAGTCGAATGGCTGGATGGTAGGCAACAGCCCGGCTACCGACATCAACCCGGCTTTACAGGCCGGGCTCAACGCGGTGTTCATCCCGCACCCGGCCACGTGGATCACCGACAGAGGGGCAGTGGAAAGCGGAGTAGGAAAGCTGCTGATCGTGCAATCGTTTCGCGACCTGCGCACGCACTTTTGAGGTGCGAACGCGCCGCTATTCCAGCGGGTGATAACGGAAGGGAATGTAAACTACCGCTTCGAGTTCCACGGGCTCGCCCTCGCGAGTGGCGGGACGGAACTTCCAGTGCGCCAGGGCTTCGATCGCGTCTTTATCGAGCTCGGGCTCCACGCTGTGGACGAGCTGAATGTTTCGCACCACGCCGTCTTTCCCGATAATCGCGTAGAGAATCACTTGCCCTTCGACGTGCTCCTTGATCATCTGCGGCGGGTACTTGGGATCCACTTTTTCCAGAGGGACGGGGCCGGAGAGCTGCCCCTTGGGTCTGACCGGCGGACCATCGCCTTCGTCGAGCTGCGCGAAATTCAGAATCCAGCTGCCGGCTACGCTGGTGAGATTGGGGAGATTGACGTTGAGCGTGTAGACCTCTTTGCCGGTGAGGATTTTTTCCGGGGGCACGTTGGGATCAATCGCGCGGGCGAGGGACGATCCTTTTCGCGCGGGCGGCGTGAGATCAGGCGCGGTGGGCTTGAGGTTGAGCCTGCCGGGAGCGATTCCGCCCGCCGCGATACCGCCGGGGCGGCTGTTTCCACCGCTCACGAAGACTCCTGCGGGCAAATTCGAACTTCCCGCAGTTCCTGCGGCACTTGCTGCTCCTGATGTTCCCGATGTGGGCGCTGAACCGCCGCTTGATCCTCCGTTCGCCGATCCCGCGCCAGAACCGCCGGCGTTCCCCGGGGTTCCCGGCGATTTCCCGGCTGGGGAAATGGAAATTCGCGCAGCTAGATTCTCCTGCGGCACGGCCACTTGCGGCGCGGGAGGACCCGGCGTGGCGGAGAGCGCAATCAGGCGGTGGAGATTCGCGTCGTTGGTGGATGCGCCAATTTCCGGAGCGGCGGCGGAATCGGCGCGTGTCTGGTGTTTCTCGGCGACGGCAGCCATCGAACTCATCGGCATCTGCGGCTGGAAATTCACTACCGGGGCAGCGGCAATGTTCAGGGCGCCGGGATTTTTCTCGTTGTTCGCGACTTCGGGGACAGCAATGTCGCGCACGGCGCGCTGCTTCAGGTTGGGAGCGGCGGCGGTGGGAGTCAATTGAAGCTGGGGCTTGGGAGCCGGACTGGCCCACTGGACCATGTTGGGGAGCTGCACGTCCACCTTGGGCGCGTTGAGCGGCGCGTCAGGCTGGATGAGAGTCTGGCGCGGGTGGGTGACCTTCACTGGTATCGAAAGAATTGTTTGACGCGGGTGGTAGGCGTCGGCACCGGGCTGGTCCGTTGGCTCGGCAGCCGGTTTCACGGTATCGGCGGCGCGCTTCGCCGGGGCGCTGCGCTTTATCGCGGGGCTGGGAAGCGAAATCGGCGGCAAATCCTGCGCGGGATAGTAGGTGACCTCAATTTGGACCGGCGGAAGCGTGTGCTCGGCCTGCGGGAGGAAGCCCCAAATGGGCAGAATGAGTATCAATACGGCGGCGACATGCCAGAGCGACGATGCCAGGAATGCCCGGCCGGGCATACTCCCGCGAACCCAGTCGACGCGAAGCGGGCGGTCGGGAGGCAGGTCGCCGTCTTTTTCCGGATGCGGCCCGACAAAGAAATCGCGGAGGCTCGTCCAGAATTCCTGCCACGGGGATTCCCACACGACGGCGAGATTGTAAGCGGCGGGATCGCCCTCGCCCTTCGCGACTACCGCCGGCCGGAGTCCCAAGTTCATAAGAGGGGCCATTATACCTGTTGATCCGATGCTTCGCGCTATGCTGCGGCTGCCAGGCTGTAGAAGCTGACCGCGGCGTCGCCCTGTTCGAGCAGCCGTGTGCGTTCGAGACGAGTGAAACGGCCCGGGAGTTCCGTCTTGTGATGGTGCTCGACGATCACGAGTCCGTAAGGCGCTACGAGATGGGCTGTGTCGAGATACTCGAGTACCTTGAGATGCTCGCCGGCGTCTTTGTAAGGCGGATCGAGAAAAACGAAATCGGCCATCAGGTGGCGGGAGGCCAACTTGTCGAGCGCCTGAATGGCGTCCGCCTGAATCACCTCGGCGCTCCCGCGGATGCCCAGGGATTCGAGATTTTCGCAGGTGAGGCGAGCCGTCGCCGGATGGGCTTCGACGAGAATGGCCAGGCGTGCGCCGCGGCTGACGGCCTCGATGCCGATCGCACCGGTTCCCGCGTACAAATCTACGAAGAGCGAATCCTGGATCGAAGGGCCGAGGATGTTGAAAAGCGTCTCGCGCAGACGGTCACTCGTGGGCCGGAGGCGAAGCTTGCCGGGGCCCTTGAGCTTACGGCTGCGGTATGTTCCAGCAATCACTCGCATGACTCATCCAACCGACGCCAGATGATACCGTTTTTGCCACGTAGGGCTGAGTTTTTCAAGGCGGGACGCCAGCTCGGCTGAGCGCGCGGGATCCTCCGCGACGGCGAAGGCTTCGCGGCGGGCGAGTTCCAGAATTTCGTGATCGCGGAGCGGCTGCGCGAACGAGAAGGCGGCGTCTCCGTGCTGGCGCGTGCCAAAGAATTCGCCCGGGCCGCGCTGCTTCAGGTCGCGCTCGGCGATTTCGAAGCCGTTCGATGTGGCCACCATGGCTTCGATGCGCTCGCGGGCGTCTCCCACGATCGATTTTGGAGCGATCAGGATGCAATGCGATTTTTCCGTGCCGCGCCCGATTCTGCCGCGGAGCTGGTGAAGCTGGGCCAGACCGAAGCGGTCGGCGTGTTCGATGACCATTACGGTAGCGTTGGGGACGTCGACGCCGACTTCGATCACGGTGGTCGCAACCAGGATGTGCAGATCTCCGCGCCGGAACTGGTCCATCACACTGTCTTTTTCCTCATTCTTCATGCGTCCATGGAGAAGCCCCACACGGAGCTTCGGGAAAACTGTTTTCGCGAGGCGTTCGTATTCGGCGGTAGCGGCCTTGAGTTCCTGTTTCGATTCTTCGATCACGGGATAGAGCACGTAGACCTGCCGGCCCCGCTCAATCTCACGCCGCGCGAACTGCCAGACGGCAGCGAGCTGGGCTTCCGACGTCCAGCGGGTTTCGATGGGAGTGCGGCCTGGGGGGAGTTCGTCGATCACGGAAAGATCGAGGTCGCCGTAGAGTGTGAGGGCCAGGGTGCGCGGAATGGGCGTAGCGGTCATTACCAGGACGTGGGGCGAGGCACCTTTTTCGATCAGCCGCTTGCGCTGGAGAACGCCGAAGCGATGCTGCTCGTCGATGATGGCGAGACCGAGCCGGTGGAACCTGATGGGATCTTCGATCAAGGCGTGCGTGCCCACGACCAAGTGCGCCTGGCCTTTCTCGATGGATTCGATGGCGGCTTCCTTTTCGGCTCGCTTGCGGCCGCTCACGACAAGAGCGACGTTGTAACCCGCTGGCTGGAAAATGCGGCGCGCGGACAGGTAGTGCTGGGCGGCAAGAATTTCCGTGGGCGCCATGAGGGCTACCTGATAGCCATTCTCGATGACGATGGTGGCGGCCTCGAGCGCAACGATTGTTTTGCCGCTTCCGACGTCTCCTTCGAGCAGGCGGTGCATGGGGAATGGCCGTTCCAAGTCCGCCGCGATTTCGCCGAGGACGCGCTTTTGCGCGGCGGTGGGCTTAAACGGGAGAATGCGCTTCAAAGCGTCCCGCACCTTGTCTTCGCGGACGCGCATGGCGATTCCACGCTGGCGATTTTCGGTCTGGCGGCGGAGGGCCAGGCCAAACTGGTAGCAGAAAAATTCCTCGAAGATGAGCCGGGTCTGCGCGGGGCTGCGAAAACTGTTGAGCAATTCGAGGCTTACATTCCTGGGCGGGAAGTGCACGTAGAGCAGCGCCTCTCGCCGCGACGGAAAGCCGTAGCGCGCGCGAATTTCCTCCGAGAGAAGGTCGGGTACATTGCCGGTGAAATTCTGAAGCGCGTTGTAGACGATGCGCCGGAGTATGCGCGAGCTGATGCCGCCCATGGCTTCGTAGATGGGAACGATGCGGCCTACTTCGGTGGAATCGACGCCCTCTTTCTCTTCGCTTCCGATGACTTCGATCTGCGGATTCACCATCTCGAGACGGCCCGGGCGGTAGGCGTCGCGGTCGACCTTACCGTGCAGCACGAGCTTCTGGCCGTCCTTGAGGCGCCCGGCAAGGTAGCCGCCGTGGAAAAAGCGCGCATGCAAAGTCCCCGAGCGGTCACGGACGGTGACGTGAAAGATGGCGCTGCGGCCGCGCATGAAGCGGACCGTTCCGCCTCCGCCGCCCGAAACTTCGGCACAAATCGTATGGACCTGGCCGGGAATCACTTCCGCGATGCGCGTGAAGGTGATGCGGTCTTCGTAGCGAAAGGGGAGATAGGAGAGAAGATCGCTGACCGTTACGATTCCGTGCTCTTCCAGAATTGCGGCTCGCTGTGGCCCGACGCCGCGCAGGTATTTCACGGAATCGCTCAGTGAGGTAGTCATGGACGGTGAAGAAGGGATGATACACGGGGTCCCATGCTTCGTATTCTCATAGTAGCGGGGATTCGGTCCTGGCGGCAGCATCGGCACAGTTCAACCCGTTTACATCGTGCTTTTAGTGCCATATATTGGGTGGGGCTGGGCAGGTATGGCGGTCGATGGAGATCTCCGCGGGCGGGTGCATCCGATGGCCAGGGAGCGCCAATTTCTTGGGGCAACGCCGACGAGGTGGTTGGAGTATCTGGTTGCGATTCTGATTGGCAATGCGATTTATTACCTGTCGCTGGCTCCGCATCTGCCGGACGCTTTTCGCCACCAGGGATTCGGCATTGACGGCGGGGTGGTGCTCGATTTCATCGTATGTGTGGCCGTGTACGGGCTGATACGGCTCGGGGTACGGCTGAACGGGGGGGTTCTGGAGAGGCTGCGCACCCGGCAGTAAGGGCAACCCGATTGTTTCGGCGGGGTTGCGGGTTAAGTACTGAGCTCGCAACGTAATACAGGCATAGCGCATCCGATTGGCAGGGCCGGATTTACGAGCGGTAGTCGAGCCCTTCATGCTCACCGAAGGCCGATTGGAACGTCTATGTATTTGAAGAGAGCGAAAAGGGTTACGGGCGCGGACGATCCGGCCGCAGGGCAAGCAGTCCCCCTCGTAACACACTCCGAATCGGCAGGGAACGCCATGGCGATGAGCGTTGCACTCGAAGCGGATGCACGCCAAGCGGCTGCGGATAAGCGCAGCGAGGAGCATTCGCTCGTCCGTAAGGCGCAGGCCGGAGACCGGCTGGCGTTTGAGGAATTGGTGCGGCGCTACGACCGGGACGTCCTGCGCCTGGCTATGAACCTGGTCCATAAGGCGGAAGACGCCCGGGATATTTACCAGGAAGCTTTCCTGAAGGTTTACCGCAACCTGCACCGGTTCCGATTCGAGTGCAGCTTTTACACGTGGCTCTACCGGATTACGACGAATGTGGCGCTCGATCATTTGCGCCGGCGCACCAGCCACCGCGAGGACCAAGCGCCCGTCTCGGAAGACGCCGAGGGCACGCGGCACGATTTTTTCGATCGCCAGCCCGAATTAAGCGCGGCTTCCAATCCCGAGAAACAGTTGCTGGGAAGCGAACTGGGCGAAAAAATTCAGGAGGCGATGAAGCGCCTCTCGCCGCGCGAGCGGACGGTATTCGAAATGAAGCATTACCAGGGATTGCGGTTGAGGGCGATTGGCGACCTGCTGGGCACCTCCGAAGAGACGGTGAAGAATTCGCTGTTCCGGGCTACGAGAAAGCTTCGCGAAAGCCTGGGCGGAATGCGGTAGCGAAAGGGATCAGGATCAGGAATGATGTGGCGGGAAAGGAATCCGGATAAGGACGCAATGGCGAACGAGCCGTGCAGTGAATGGCGACCGCGACTCATTCTGTTTGCGGCAGGCGACGAACTCGATGTGGTGGAACAGAGCGAGCTGGCCGCTCATCTGGCGGATTGTTGCGAATGCCGGTCCACGCTTGAAAGCGAAAAGGAATTGATCGCGATGCTGGGAGAGCATCGGGTGGAACCCGATGCGGTTTTGCTCGCGAGCTGCCGCGCAAGCCTGGAAGACGCTCTGGACCGAGAGGAAGAAGGCGGCTGGCTGCGACGGAAGATCGGCGCGTTGCTTCCCGCGGATTGGATGTCTCCGCGACCGGCGTGGAGCGGGGCGCTGCTGGTGATGATCGGGTTCTCGGTGGGAATGTTTGGCCCGCGATTGCTGCGCCACCCCGTGATATCCGCTCCTCCTGCACATCTGGCAGCCGACTCGGCAGCCGATTCTGCGGCCGATTCGAATGTGCTGGAACCCGTGGTGGCCTCCCTCCCTTCTTCCAAGGTATTCGATGTCCACACGGCCGACGTGGCGGGAATTAATGTGCTTCCCGCCGCAGGCAACGATCCTCCGCAGGTAGAGCTTCAGATGAGGTCCGAGCAGCCCGTCACGGTGCGGGGCACCGTGGATGATGGCACTGTCAAAAACGCTTTGCTCTATGTTCTGCGCAACAACCAGCGCTTTGGACCGGATGTGCGCCTGAACGCCGTCGACCTGCTGAGCCCGCGCAGCGGCGATCCGGAAGTGCGTGCGGCTCTGAACCGAGTGGTTGAGACAGACCGCGACCCAGCGGTTCGTTTGAAGGCCCTCGATGCGTTGAATGGCTCCGCGCGGCAGGACATGGTTCGCAACACGCTGCTCGGTGCGCTGGAAGACGATCAGGATTCCGATGTTCGGGTGGAGGCGATCGATTCCTTGCGCCGATTGCTCGAGAGCGGCCAGATTGCCTCGGACGACGGCGTGCTGGCGGTTCTCCGGGACCGGATGGGCCACGATTCCAACCCGTACATTCGACTTCAAAGCGCCGCCGTGATTCGGGAACTCGATTCCCGCTGACCGCGCCTCGAAACTGCTAGGTTCTCCGCACCAGTCCGCCGAGCAGGGAAACCAGAAACAGCACGAGGAACAGATAGAACAGCAGCTTGGCGATTCCCGCCGCGGCAATCATAATCCCCGCGAAACCAAAAATTCCCGCCACTATGGCTACCACTAGAAAAATCAGCGCCCATCGCAACATCGATGCCTCCTTGTCAGCTCAGAAGATATGCCGGTTCCACTTACGAACGTTTCTTGGACCGCTTGCGGCGTGATGGCCGAGAGGCCGAGGTTGTCTTCTTTTTACGCACGATCTTACGCGCGCGCAACCGAGTTGCCGGCTTCGCTGCCTTCGTGACAGAGTTCACCTTGGATACGACTGTGCCTAATGTGGTGCCGATGCTACGGGCCACTCCCACCAGAAGATCCTCTTCTTTTGCAAGAATCCCGGTGCTTTTCGCCACAGTTTCCTCCCTTTCAAGAAATTCTTAGAGGTGCCCGAGCAGAAACAGGATCAACAAGATCACAACGATCAGACCGATCCCGCCGCTGGGGTAATATCCCCAAGAGCGGCTGTGGGGCCAGCGCGGCAGACTGCCCACGAGGGCGATTACGAGCACGGTCGTGAGAATTAGCATGAGACCCATCGCGCACAACCTTTCTTACCGTCAGTGCAAACGACAATTCGCGGTTGGCGATTAAGCCGTGGACTTTGCGCCGACTACGAGAAGAGCTATTCCGCCCACCAGTGCGATTCCGCCCAGGACCGGTGGAATCGGAATTGTTTCATGAGTGTCCTTGGTGGCGTGGATCGGCCCTACATCGAGGACATCTTTTCGTTTGGTGTACCCAATGCCCTGATAAATCAAGCCGACGATGCCGAGGACGATCAGAACGATTCCTGCAATCGAAGCTGTTTTCATTCCTGCCTCCCTAAGACGAACCAGTAGCTTCCGAAGAAAATCTTAAGCTTTCGCTGCGTCGCGATAAGCGCGCTGGCCCGCGTCGGCGATGTCTTTCAAATGGCCCTTCACTCCTTCCGCGGAATCCTGCGCCTGGCGCGCGAAATCCTTACCTGCTTCCACGGCGTTGCCGAAGCGCTCCCGGGTATCGTTCAGGCGGTCTTTCGCGGCTCCCTTCAGATATTCGCGTGTATCTTCACCCGATTGCGGGGCGAATAAAACACCCAACGCCGCCCCGATCCCAACCCCAATCGCAATCCCCGTAACTATCGACGACCAGTCGCTATTCCTCATTCGATCCTCCATCCAGATTTGCGAGATTTGCAGACTTCTGAAAATTCTGCTGCGGTTGTGCGCTTGCTCGATCAGCTACCTCAAGCAATGAACGAGAAACTGCACTGTAAGCTGGAGACTAAGCGGAGGGGCTCTCAGGCGGCTATACCCTAAAGGCCTGAGATCGCTACGCGGCTTCTTGTAGCGGACAGAAACGATTCGCACCGCAGAACGGCGCCAGGGCTGGCACGGTGTCCCGCGAACTCAATCTTGGCGGTCAGGAAGGACGGTTTCTCTGGGCAACGAACTTGCGGCCCCTTCCACCGGTGCAGACTCTTCCGAGGTGGAGTCGCCTTCGCCCGGCGAGAGGAAAAGGTTCGATTCCACGCCGTGCTGCTTGGTGTACAGGTCGAAGTAGCGGCCCCGGGCTTCGTAGAGCGACTCGTGCGTGCCGCGTTCGACGATCCGCCCTGCTTCGACTACCAGAATCTGATCGGCGCGACGAACGGTGGAGAGGCGATGCGCGATTACGAACGTGGTTCGCCCGCGCATCAGGTAACGAAGCCCTTCCTGTATCAACGCTTCGGATTCCGAGTCGAGGCTGGATGTGGCTTCGTCGAGGATAAGGATGCGGGGATCGGCAAGAATCGCCCGGGCGATCGAAACACGCTGCTTCTGGCCGCCGGAGAGCTTCACGCCGCGTTCGCCGACGATCGTGTCGTACTTTTTCTCGAACGCCTCGGCAAACTCGTCGACGCGAGCGATACGGCACGCCTCGAGAATTTGTTCGCTCGGTTGCGTCCGGGCGCGAGAAGGCTACGTTCTCGCGGATGGTGCCGTCGAAGAGAAACGTTTCCTGCAGCACGACACCCAATTGCGTGCGGTAGGAGTCCAGGCGGACCTGCGCGAGATCGACGCCGTCCACCAGCACTTTACCGGCGGTCGGAACATAGAACGCGGCGATGAGTCCGATGATCGTCGATTTTCCGGAACCGGAAGGCCCCACCAGAGCGGTGACGGTATCGGGTTCGGAATCAAAGCTCACGTCGTATAACACCTGCTTGCCCGCGTCGTAGGCGAAGCTGACGTTTCGGAAGGCGACGCGCCCTTCCACGCGATCGAGATGGATGTTGCGCCCCGGCGTCTGTTCTTCCGTCTTCTCGTTCAGAATCTCACGGGTCCGCTCGAGACCGGCGAGGGCCTCGATCATCATGGGGCCGAGGCCGACAATCTGGGAAACCGGAGCGACGAGCATTCCAAGGAAAAGAGTGAACTCGAAGAAAGTTCCCATCGTCATCGTTCCGCCGAGAATCTGGCGCGTGCCGAGGAACATCATTACGGCGCTTACGACTCCCAGCAGGCCGGTGGCGGAAAGCGCCATGAGCGACGTTACGGTGAGCGTGCTCACGACATTTTCCAGCAGTCGCTGCACGCCGGACGCAAAAACCTTTTCTTCGCGCTCCTCGGCGTGATAGCCCTTCACCACGCGCACGCCACCCAGCGACTCGGTGAGGCGCCCGGTAACTTCCGCGGTTATTTTCGGGCGTGCGCGGTAGTAAGGACGTATGGTCTCGAATGCGCGGCTGAGGCCAAACGCGAAAACGAGAAGGATGGCGGAGGCCACTGCGGTCATCATCACGCTGATGCGCAGGAGCACTACCAGGGCGATGATCGACGTCATGATTCCACCCATGAACTCGATCAGGCCCGTGCCCATCAAATTCCTGACGCCTTCCACGTCGCTCATGATCCGCGACACGAGCACGCCGCTTTTCGTCGAATCGTAAAACGCCACCGGAAGGCGGCCTATGTGCGACTGCACTTTCACGCGAAGCTCGGTGATCAAGCGCTGCGAAGACTTCGACAGGAGCTGCGTGAGGCTATAAGAGGTGAGTCCTTGGACGACCGTGGCCGCCAATACCACCAGCACGATCGGCACGAGCAAATGGATCTGGCGTTTGTTAATGACGTCGTCCACTAGATATTTGGTCGATCCGGGGAGAATGAAACCGGCCACGCGGTTGATGGCCATGAGGAGCAAACCGGCGAACAGGATCCCGCGCCGCGGCCTGAGGAGCGCCCAGGCGTCCGGAAGTGCCGCCCAGGCATGCTTCAGCTTTTGGGCCGGGGTTCGTCCCGGTGACGGTTCAGCACTCGCCATGCGGTTTCTAGAAATGTGCGCCTCAACGTGGGATGCAGAAATGAATACGAAAATAAACTATACCGTACCCCCCATCAGATGCGCCGGCGTTGCGATTTGACCCCGCCTTTTGGTCAATGGCTCGCCTCGGTGGTTCGCTTTAATGGTTCGCCACACCGGTTCGCCATCGCTTGGCATTCCTGGGCGACCGGGAGAGAATAGGCATTCGTCAAATAAGAGGAGATTTGCCACCCGGCACTGCCATGAGAATGCGGCTCACGCTGATCTGTGCAACCATTTCCTGTGTGATCCTGGCCGCCGTCGCGGTCAAGTCGAACGCGCAAGAGAACCACTCAAAGCGCCCCCGGCACACCGTTGCCAAGCCCTTACCTGCCCCGCAGGAGGCTGCCCCGGCCAATCCCGCCTGGACCTTTGCGGTTTCCGGCGACTCCCGAAACTGCGGCGACGTTGTTATGCCGGCCATCGCCGCCGGTGTGAGGAAAGATGGCGCCCGCTTTTACTGGCATCTGGGCGACTTCCGCGCGGTCTACAATTTCGACGAAGATATCCAGCATCAGATCACGCACATTACGAAACCACTGAACATCACCGGCTACGAAGATCTTTCCTGGAACGACTTCATTCAGAACCAACTTCTTCCCTTTGGCACGCTGCCCGTGTTTCTTGCGATCGGAAACCACGAGGTCATCCCTCCGAAAACCCGCGAACAATATCTGCTGCAATTCGCCGATTGGATCGATACGCCTGCCCTGCGCAAACAGCGGCTCAACGACGATGGCGAGGATTTCAAACTGCGGACCTACTACCACTGGATCGAAGACGGCGTCGACTTTATAACCCTCGACAACGCCACACCCGATCAGTTCGATTCCGATCAGCTGGCGTGGTTCGAGAAAGTGCTGAACGCGGATTCGGCCATCCCGCAAATTCGGTCCATTGTCGTCGGGATGCACAAACCTCTGCCGGAGAGCATTTCAGAAGGACACAGCATGAATGAATCCATCGTGGGCACCGAGAGCGGGAGGCGCGTCTACGCGGACTTGCTAAGCGCGCAGAACGGCGCCCACAAACGCGTCTACCTGCTGGAAAGCCATTCGCACTACTTCATGGACGATATTTTCAATACGGAATACTGGCGCAATCACGGCGGAGTATTGCCGGGCTGGATTGTGGGCACCGCGGGAGCACAACGTTACGCCTTTCCGGAAAACTATCCGCCGCAGCCCAGCTGGCAGTCGGACGTCTACGGATATTTACTTGGAACGGTCAAACCGGACGGCCAAATCGATTTTGCGTTTCAGCAAATCACCCAGACGGACGTCCCGGCGACGGTTGCCTCGCGCTATTCGCCCGACTTCGTCTACTGGTGCTTTGCGCAAAACTCAGCCACCCACTGATCGAGCGCCTGCTTTTGGCTGCTAGACTCCGAAGGCCAGCGATAGGAGGGTTTTTTGCTCCAGTTCGTGAGCCTTGTGCGATCCCGTAGCAGGGCTCGCGCTTGCCGAGCGCTTCACCGACAGCACGGCGCGCCCTCGCGCCAGATGCTCGAGCCGAGGCATTATGAAGGAGAGAGCCCCCATGTTGGCGGGTTCTTCCTGAACCCAGACAAATTCCCGGGCGGCCGCGTGGCGGTCCATTTCAGCCGTGAGCTCCGCTTCCGGAAACGGATAGAGCTGCTCGACGAAGACGATTGCCGTCGACGCGTCGTTGCGGCGCTTGCGCTCGGCAACAAGTTCGTGGCCGATTTTACCGGTGCAAAACAGCACGCGTTCCGCCGAGCCATCGCCGGCATCCGGAATGATATTTTGGAAACGCCCGGCGGTCAGGCTGGCGAGCGGCGAGGAAGCTGCCGGATTTCGCAGCATGCTCTTGGGCGTCATCACGACAAGCGGCTTCACCCAAACACGAAGGGCTTGCCGGCGCAGGAGGTGGAAGTACTGCGCGGCGTTGGAAGGCTGGCAAATCTGGATGTTGTCGCGCGCCGCAAGCTGCAAATAGCGTTCGATGCGCGCGCTGGAATGCTCCGGGCCCTGGCCTTCATAGCCATGCGGCAGAAGCATGACGAGGCCCGAGAGCAAATTCCACTTATCTTCGCTGGCCGCGATGAACTGGTCGATGATGATCTGGGCGCCGTTGGCGAAATCGCCGAACTGCGCTTCCCACAGCACGAGCGCTTCCGGGTAATCGCGGCTGAAGCCGTACTCGAAGCCGAGGACGGACGCTTCGGAGAGCGGCGAATTGTAAATCTCGAACCAGGTGGGCGCCTTCGCCAGATGCTCCAGCGGAACGTATTCCTCTTCGGTCTCAATATCAATCAGAGCGGCGTGGCGCTGGTTGAACGTGCCGCGACGCGAGTCCTGCCCGGTCAGCCGCACCGGCACACCCTGCTTGAGTAAAGAACCGAACGACAGAGCTTCCGCCATGCCGTAATCGAGCGGCCGCTTTCCCTGGGCCATATCCCGCCGCTGCTGCAAAAGTTTTTCGACCTTGGGATGGATGTGAAAACCCGCCGGGTAACTCGTGAGGGCAGTTCCGACCTCGGTGAGGTCCTGCTGAGCAACACCGGTATCCACTTCCAAAGAGGCATCGTGGCGTCCGCCGACATAGCCTTTCCAATAGAGCGGCAGGCGGCGCATCGGAGGAGCCTTTTCGAGCTCCAGAGCTTCTTTCTGCGCGGCATCCAGTTGCTCGCGCACGCGCTGTACGATGGGCGCGGCGTCGATGCCGGTCTTCTCGGCGTAAATCTGCCAGGTGGGAGGATGGGCTTCGATTTTCCGGTATCGCAACGGCTGCGTAATCGTGGGATCGTCAACCTCACTGTGCCCATGCCGGCGATAGCCGACGAGATCGATCACGACAGGCGTGCCGAATGTGTAGCGATAATCAAGCGCGATCCGCCCTACCCGAACGACGGCCTCAAAATCCTCGGCATTGACGTGGAAAATCGGGATTGGTAACCGCTTCGCTATATCGGAGCAAAACCGCGAAGAGTTACTGTCGCGCGGAGATGTTGTAAACCCGATCAAATTATTGACGACGATGTGCACGGAACCGCCGATGTCATAGCCGGGCAGCTCCGACATATTCAAAGTCTCCGCCCAGACGCCCTGGCCGGCGAAGGCCGCATCGCCATGCATGGTGATTTCGAGCACCTTCTGGCGCCCTTGTGCTCCGCGCCGCTGCTGCTTGGCACGCGTGCGGCCCATGGCAACCGGATCGACGGCTTCCAGGTGGCTGGGATTGGAAACCAGATGCATCTCGACCTTATGTCCGTTGGCGGCAAAGAAATCGCCTGTGGCGCCCATGTGGTATTTCACGTCGCCGCCACCCAGAATGCTCCGCGGATCAACATCCTCGAAACGGGCGAAGACTTCGGCAGCAGACCGGCCGACGATGTTCACCATCACGTTCAACCGGCCGCGGTGGCTCATCGCCAAAATGCCCTTCTCGGCGCCGTATTCGGAAGCGGCACTGAGAATGGCGTCGAGAAGAGGAAGAAGCGAGGCCTCGCCTTCGAGAGAAAATCGTTTTGTGCCGAGATAGCGCGACTGAATCGTTTGCTCGAAAATCTCCGCCTTGACGAGGAGTTCGAGAATGCGCTCGCGATCCACGGGAGTGGTTTCCGATTCCACGCGCTCCTGAATCCAGAGGCGGCGCTCGCGATCAGGGATGTGCATGTACTCGACGCCGACCGTCCCGCAGTAGAAGCGGCGCGCCGCGCCGGCATCAGGGCCCGACAGCTCCAGCTCAGGAATCGCAACGGGATCAAGCACGCCGAGGGGATCGAGGTTTGCCTGGAGGAACCCCCATCTCCGGAACGAATCCCATATTCGTTCCTGCGTCTCGCTCCGAACCGCCGGCTCCACGAACAAATGTCCCCCGCTCATTTCGTCTCCAAGTCCCGATTTGATGGCTTCTATTATAGCGGCAGCACCATATTAGAGGCGAGAAGTAGAGGTTAAGTTTCCGGCCACGAACCCAGCAGCTTGCGCAACTGCACGAACTGTCCTAGATGGTGTGAGTTATGGTCGGCCAGCAGCAGGGCTTCGCGGAGGACGGTCTGGCCGGCACCGTGCGGAAGTGGCGCGGCCAGGTCAATTTGAGGATTCGTGACGAGCTTCACCATCGAGGCCAGGTCGCTGCGGAACGATTTGACGCTGCGGTCCCATTCCGCATCTTTCCCAGGGGACGCCTGCTTTGGCCAGTAACCCGAGGGCCATTCCGGGGAAACGTGCCTGGGATTGCGGCAGAATTCGAGGATGTCCCGCTGGGCGATCCGGGCGTGCTCCAGAAGCTCCCACAGAGAATGATCCGCGCCCTTAGGCTTCGCGCCCCGCAGTTTCTTCGGCAGGCCTTTTAGCGCGGAAGCCCAATCCACATGAGCCTCGGCGCCGCTCAGAAGAACCCGCAGGTGCTGCCGCAGAATTTTATCGTCCACGTACCGCGCCTCCACTGCTCTGCCCAATAGTGTAGCAAGGGGGACCTGTCTTCGGAAAATATGCGGAATATGAGCGCGAGCTGGTGCCTTGTGGCTGAAGTTAGCTCTCAAAACGAAACTGTAGAAGAGAAGAGGCCTTCCCCTGACTCCAATGGATGCACCACACGCGTGGTCTGCGTCGCGGCTTATAGATGGGCCGAACCCTGACGACGTGAAAGCCCCGCGCCGGGCCGGATATGGGAATCTATGCCGTCGCGCTGGCAGGGCCACCTACCGACCTGCGGTGCTGGAAGCACTCGCGGCAGTAGACGGGCCGACCCTGCGTCGGCTTGAACGGAACCGTGGTCTCTTTCCCGCATTGCGAGCACACGGTCTTGGTTTCAACGCGCAGGGCCACGGGGGAGCCAGAGTCTGCGCTTTGGGCGCGGCTGCCCTTGCAGGCCTTGCAGCGCTTGGGCTCATTCTTGAAGCCCTTGTCGACAAAAAACATCTGCTCGCCGGCGGTGAAAATGAATTCGGCACCGCAATCGGCGCACTTGAGAACTTTATCGTGATATTCCATACGCTGCTCCGGGACTGGGAGGAGAGGCAGCGGGCGATTAAATGCCGCAAAATGCGAGGAAAGCCCGCTAGACCACTGCGGTGCTTCCCCCGCACGCTTGCGCATTTATTGAGAAAGATACGACTGGATGGATCGCCTAATCCTGCTCACGCCGCTGCTTTTTCCGGAGACGTTTACGCGAGAGGGCCTCTTTAGCTCGACGACGCTCCCCCGGCTTCATGTAGTAGCTGTGCTTCTTGATTTCCTTGATGATGTCTTCCGACTGCACCTTCCGCTTGAAGCGCCGGAGAGCGTTCTCCAAAGACTCACCCTCTTGAATTACAACCTCTGCCACGCGTATTCACCCCCGTCCCCTGTACGAGTTTTACCAGTTTGACAAACAAACTAGTTTAGCCGGTATTAGCCAGCCATTGCCACATCCTTCTATCGGAGGCCACACCACAAGTCAAGGAAATAAATTATTTAAAAGGTGGATCGCCGGATAATCTTACGCTTTAGTAATTTACGGCTTTAGGAGGGGAAGCGGGGAAGCGCGTATCGTTTTAAATGTGACGCGGGTCACACCGGTAACCGTCGACGCCGAACGGGAGGCAGGGGAGTTGGCGACTCCTGCCAAGTTGCTGTTAGAATGCTCGTTCCGCAAATGAGCGCGGACCGGGAAGAAGCAGCATGCCCTTAATGCAAGAAGCGATTGGAGTTCTGCTGGCGGGCGGCCAGGGGGAGCGGTTGTGGCCGCTCACTCGCGACCGGGCCAAACCGGCCGTTCCCTTCGGCGGGGTCTACCGGATCATCGACGTGACCCTTTCCAACTGCCTGAACAGCAGTTTGCGCCGGGTTTTCGTGCTCACCCAATACAAGGCGCTGAGCCTGAACCGGCATGTGCGGCGCGGCTGGTCCTCGCTGATGGGTTACGGGGATTTCATCGAGGTGCTGCCGCCGCAGATGCGGGTCTCGCAGCACTGGTACCTGGGCACGGCCGACGCGGTCTATCAGAACATCTATTCGATCGGCAGCGAGCAGTCGAATTACGTCTTCATTCTGTCTGGCGACCACATCTACAAGATGGATTACCAGAAGATGCTGGAGCAGCACGTCGCTTCGGGTGCCGCCGTGACGGTGGCGACGATCGAAATGGACCCGGCCGAAGCTGCCGGAAAGTTCGGCATCATCGAAACCGACGAGCACTGGCGGATAGTCGGTTTTGAAGAGAAGCCCGCCCAGCCGAAACCGTCTCGCGTCCATCCGGGCAAGGTCAACGCTTCCATGGGCGTCTACCTGTTCAACACGCAGTTACTGGTGCCCATTTTGATTGCCGACGCGGAAGATCCGCTCTCTTCGCACGATTTTGGCAAAGACGTGCTTCCGCGAATCATCGATAAATACCGCGTGTTTGCTTACAACTTCATCGATGAAAACAAGAAGGAAACGTCCTACTGGCGCGACGTCGGTACGATCGACGCCTACCATGAAGCCAACATCGACCTGGTTTCCGTATCGCCCATTTTCAACTTTTACGACACCAGCTGGCCGCTGCACACGTGGCAACAGCAGTATCCTCCCGCGAAGTTCGTCTTCGGCGACCCGGACCGCACGGGCGCGGCAATCGATTCCATCGTCTCGGGTGGTTCGATCATTTCCGGCGGCAGGGTGACGCGGTCTGTGCTGGGCTACGATGTGCGCGTGAACAGCTACAGCGAAGTGGAAGACACGATTGTTTTCAACCACGTCAATATCGGCCGGCGCTGCAAAGTGCGCCGGGCGATCCTTGACCGCCACGTGAATCTGCCGGAGGGCACGGTGATTGGCTACGACATCGAGGCCGACCGCGCGCGCTTTTCCGTATCCGACAACGGCGTAGTGGTGGTGGTCCGCGCCGAGTCGATGATCGAAGAACCCGAATAGCTCTTACCAACTCAGGGGGAAAGTAATGTCGACCAAGATTGTGAGTGTGCGCGGGCGGGAGATTATCGACTCGCGCGGGAATCCCACGGTGGAAGCGGATGTGCGGCTGGAAAACGGCATCGCCGGGCGCGGCGCGGTGCCCTCGGGGGCTTCCACGGGCGAGCACGAGGCGAACGAACTGCGCGACGGCGACAAGACGCGTTATCTCGGCAAGGGCGTTCAGAAAGCGGTCGGACACGTGAATGCCGAAATCGCGAAGGTCGTTACGGGCGTGGATGTGGCCGACCAGCGCGCGCTCGATAAAAAAATGATCGAGGCGGACGGTACACCGAACAAATCGAACTTCGGCGCCAACGCGATTCTGGCCGTGTCGATGGCGGCGGCTCGTGCGGCTGCGGCGGCGTCCGGGAAACCTCTCTACAAGTACCTGGCAACGTATTCCGGCGATACTTCCGCGAGTACGCTCCCCGTTCCGATGATGAACATTCTCAACGGCGGCGCGCACGCTGATAACTCGGTGGACGTGCAGGAATTCATGATCATGCCGCTGGGCGCTCCGAGCTTCCATGAGGCGCTGCGGTGGGGCGTGGAGGTGTTCCATCATTTGAAGGCCGTGCTCAAGAAGCATGGTTATTCGACCGCTGTGGGCGACGAAGGCGGCTTTGCGCCCAACCTGAAGTCCAACGAAGAGGCGCTTGAGCGGGTGCTGGAAGCAATCACGGCGGCGGGATACAAGCCGGGCGAACAGATTTCGATCGCGCTCGACCCGGCGTCGAGCGAGTTCTACGATGGCGCTTCGAAGAAATACATCTTCAAGAAATCGGACAGGTCGGCGCGTTCGCCCGAACAGATGGCTGAGTTCTGGGCCAATTGGTCCCGCCAATATCCCATCGTGTCGATTGAGGACGGCCTCGCGGAAAATGACTGGGAGGGCTGGAAGATATTGACCAAGAGCGTTGGCAAGAAAATTCAGCTGGTCGGCGACGACGCATTTGTGACCAATCCCAAAATCTTCGCGCGCGGCATCGCGGAAGGAATCGCCAACGCCATCCTGATCAAGCTGAATCAGATCGGCACCGTGAGTGAAACCATCGAAGCCGTGGAGATGGCGCGCAAAGCCAACTACGCCGCGATCATCTCTCACCGCTCCGGGGAAACCGAGGACGCCTTCATCGCCGATCTCGCCGTTGCCATGGGCATGGGGCAAATTAAGACTGGCTCCGCCTCCCGCACGGACCGCATCGCCAAGTACAACCAGTTGCTGCGCATCGAGGAAGAGCTGGGTTCCTCGGCGCGATTCCCGGGCCGCGCTGCGCTGGCTGTTCACTGATACCGGCAATCAGGGAAATAGTTTCATCTTCACACGTCTTGACGCACAAGTTGACACTGCCCGGCCAGTGGTATATGAACGGGGCCATGGTTGCCGAATCCATTACCCCTGGCGCGCTCAAGACGGAAGAGGAACACCGCCGGGACCTATGTATCGCGGGCCGATGGCTCCGCGAGCGCGGCTACGTGGTGGCCACTGACGGCAACATCTCGCTCCGCCTGGATTCGCGCCGCATTCTCACGTCACCGACCGGTGTGAACAAAGGCACGATGACCGAGGACGATCTCGTGGTGGTCGACCTCGAAGGCCACCGGCTGAGCGGCCGGCGGAATCCCTCGTCTGAACTGGCCATGCACCTTCTGATCTACCGGTTGCGGCCGGATATCAACGCGGTTTGCCACGCCCACCCGCCCACGGCCACCGGCTATGCCGCCGCAGGTATCCCGCTCAATAAGGCGCTGCTCTGCGAACTGGTGATCGCTCTCGGGAGCGTGCCGGTGGCGCGCTACGGCACGCCCGGCACCTCCGAGGTGACCGAGGCGCTTGAACCTCTCGTGCAGGGCCATGACGCGATTCTGATGGCGAATCATGGCGTGGTCACCTACGGCCCCGACCTTCTCACCTCCTTCTTTCGCATGGAGACGACCGAGCATTTCGCGCGTGTGTCGCTGGTCACCGAGCAACTCGGCAAGCAGGTGCTGCTTTCAGTGGGCGATGTGGAGAAACTGCTGGCGGCCCGTGCTCAGCATGGGATTCAAGCTGCCGCGACCATCGGCCCGGAAGGCCCGGTAACCTGCGACGCGGGAGACGCCGAGCGCGTCACACTGACCCGGCGCGAGCTTGAGACCCTCATCGACGAAGCAGTACAGAAAGACCGCGTGCGCCGCTGACGCTCTCTATCTAGCGGTCATTCGACCGTCCGCTGTTTGGCTACTTAAAAACTCCACGCGCTGCCTTTCGTTGACACTCCTCGACCGCTAATCAATAATCGCTCGACATGATTGGATCGCTCCGCGGCGAACTCATCGACAAGCGTCCGAACCAGGTGCTGCTGGAAGTGGGTGGTGTGGGCTACCAGGTACAGATTCCGCTCTCCACGTTCGCGGGGCTCGGGGCTTTGCACGCCGAGACGCTGCTGCTGATCCACACGCACGTCCGCGAGGATCAGTTTTCCTTGTACGGCTTTCTCACCGCCCGCGAGAAACATTGCTTCGAGCTGCTGATTTCGGCTTCGGGCGTAGGGCCGTCGCTCGCGCTGAAAATTCTCTCGGGGATGAGCCTCGATCAGCTCGTCCCGGCGATCCGCAAGGGCGATCTGGCCCAACTGGTGCGTATCCCCGGCGTCGGACGCAAGACCGCGGAGCGCATCGTGGTCGAACTGCGCGACAAACTGACGGCCGTCGACGTGCCGGAGCCGGGAAAACCTCCCACGCACTCGCAGCTTGAATCGGATGTGGCCTCAGCGCTCGTTAATTTGGGCTACGACGCGCGGTCTGTCGAGAAAGCCATCGAAAAAGCGCGCGCTACGAGTGACGGCGATTTCGAAAGCCTGCTGCGCGCTTCGCTGCAGATGCTCGGGAGTTCCGCCATGCAAAAGGGGGCGCGTGCGGGAAATGAATAAACCGTTTCGCCCATCGCGCGTCATGACACCCCATTCGCATGGCAATTTATCGCGAACCTTGGCCGTCGCAGGGGCACTGTCGAAGAGAAAAAGGTGCGACCGCCTATGACGGATGCGCGAAACCGGATCGTTTCCGGCAAAGCCTTCGACGAGGACGCGCGGATCGAAGCGAGCGTCCGCCCGGGAAGCTTCGGCGATTACATCGGGCAGGATCGCGTCAAGGAAAACCTGCAAATTGCGGTGGAAGCCGCGCGCGCCCGCGGCGAGGCGCTCGACCACGTGCTGCTCTACGGGCCGCCCGGCCTGGGGAAAACCACGCTAGCGCAAATCCTCGCCAACGAAATGGGATCCGCGATCAAGATCAGTTCGGGCCCGCTGCTCGAAAAAAAAGGCGATTTGACGGCGGTGCTCACCTCGCTCGATCCGCGCGATTTTTTCTTTCTCGACGAGATTCACCGGCTGCAGCCTGCTCTCGAAGAAATCCTCTATCCCGCCATGGAGGATTTCCGCGTGGACCTGATTATCGGGCAGGGCCCCGGGGCGCGCGTCCACCCGTATCAACTGAATCCGTTCACGCTGATCGGCGCGACCACCCGCGCGGGGCTGATCATGGCGCCGCTGCGGTCGCGCTTCGGGATCGTCCACCGGCTTGAGTTCTACACGCCGGAGGATTTGCTGCGGATCGTGCTGCGTTCCGCGAAGATTCTGGGCATCACCACGGATGAGGCGGGGGCGAGCGAAATCGCCCGGCGCAGCCGCGGAACCCCGCGTGTCGCCAACCGCCTGCTTCGCCGCGTGAGAGACTATGCGGAAGTGCGCGCGAAGGGCCACATCACGCTGGGAGTAGCTCGCGATGCCCTCGCCATGCTCGGAGTGGACGAGCACGGGCTCGATGACGTGGACCGCAATCTCCTGCTCACGATTATCCAGAAATACGCCGGCGGGCCTGTGGGAGTGAGCACCGTTGCCGCGTCGCTCAGCGAGGAAGAAGACGCCATCGAGGAGATTTACGAGCCCTACCTGATGCAGTTGGGTCTGCTCGATCGTACCCCGCGCGGCCGAGTGGCCACCGCGCTCGCTTACAAGCACTTCGGCATGGCGGAACCTCGAAGGCAATCCGGCCTTTTCGGCTAGCAAACGCCCTCTGCGAGCATTCGATTCCGTGACGACAATTTACCTATCGCTGGGTTCGAATATCGGGGACCGCGCCGCGAATATCGCGAGGGCGATCTCGGCTCTCGCGCAGCATGGCGTGCGCGTTACCCGGCAATCGTCGCTCTATGAAACGGAGCCGGTGGATTTTCGCGACCAAGACTGGTTTCTGAACTGCGTGGTGGAAGCGCAAACGGAGCTGGAGCCAGCGGAGCTGATGGACGTGCTGCTGCAGATCGAACGCTCCCTCGGCCGCCACCGTCTCGTACCCAAGGGACCGCGGCTGATCGACATCGATATTCTTCTTTTCGGATCGAGCATCGTGCGCACGCCCGAGCTGGAGATTCCTCATCCGCGGATGGCCGAGCGCCGCTTCGTCCTCGTACCATTCAAAGAAATTGCGCCGGATGCGCTCCATCCCGTCCTGAAGAAAACGATTGCCGAGCTACTGGAATCCACTCCCGATCGCAGCGAAGTCCGCAAGGCTGCCTCCGAGAGATAATCCCTCCGCAGCGCCTCACTTCCAGCCGCATTACCTGCGAATCAGAGGGGTTCGCGATTGAGAAGCTGCTTGGCGCGTTTCTTGCGTTCGTCTTCTTCGCGCTCCTGGCGCTCGTACTCGGCCAGTTCCTCTTCGGTCATCTGGTAATCCTCGCGGGAAGCGAACATTTTCTTGCTTCCGTAGACGTCGCGGGCGGCCCCGATTTCCCGGCGGCGCTTTTTGCGGCCGAAGCCCTCGACGCTGCGAAGCGGTTCCGCAACCGCTCCGCTTTCCAGCAGCAGGTCGCTCACCTTTTGAAGAAAATCGTGCAGATGGTAAGGAGTGAATGAGTAAGGGAGCCCTTCGCGCTCGAGTATGAGAGGCACTTCCTTGGAACTCATCAGGGGAACCAAAAACAGGGCCCGAAAGCGCTTGGCGCGGGGTTTCTGTTCGTCCTGAGCAGGGGCTGGTTCCCGCGCGGCCATCTGGGCCTGCGCAAGCTCGGTTAATGTGGAGAAGACGGGACCCGCCATGTCCAGCAATGTGACGTTGACGATGGCCAGATCCCACAGGCCCGATGCCAGCTCGCTCATCGCCTGCGACGCCACCGGCACGATCCGCACCCGCCAGCCTTCGGAATCCAGAATCAGCTTCAATGCCTGCTGACTGGCCAGATCGTCGTCCACGATGAGTATCCCGACTTCCGACACCTGCGCCCTCCCGGGCCGTCGCCGCCTTCCAGTATAGGAGCGCCCGAACGGCGGGTCAGGCCAATCGGGGACGGGATTTCCAGGGCAGGACCTGTCCTTCGGCCGGAGCGATCTACGGGCGAATAAAAAGCGAATATCTATTGACACGGCGAACAAAAGGCGAATATGATCCTTCCCGTGCAGCGAGGCAGCAATGGCCACTTCTCCCATACTTCGACCGAATCCCCTGACGCTTCGGCGCCAGCCGGAATCTCGCGCGAAGCAGGCCAGCCTCACCCTATTCCCCCAAGCCGCTCGCCACGGCAATTGTGAGCCCCCTAGCGGCGCTTCCGCGCCCCCTCCGGCCGTTGGCTGGAGTGAGAAGCCCGCTACGGAACTGGTCGGCATTGCTCGCCTCGCTGCCTTCTCCCCCTGCGCCGAAGCCAAGCGCGGGACGGAGTATTTCCTTCTCCCCGTCAAATCGATCCTGAACGAATGTCATTCGGAGCGGGTGCCGTTCCGCTGGACGGTCAACCCCTACCGCGGATGCGAATTCGGGTGCAAATACTGCTACGCGCGGTACACCCACGAATACATGGAGCTCGATGGCGGGGAATTTGAAACCAAGATTTATGTGAAGCAGGATGCCGGGCCTCTCGCCGAACGCGATCTGGGGAGTGAAAAGATCTGGGGCGAGCATATCGCCATCGGGACGGCGACCGACCCCTACCAGCCTGCGGAGAAGGAGTTTGGCGCTACCCGCGCGATTCTGGAAAGAATGGCCGAGCGAGAGGGACTCAGCCTCTCTATCACCACGAAATCCGATCAGGTGCTGCGCGATATCGATCTGCTGCAGCGCATTTCGGCGAAATCCGAACTCCGACGTCAATTTGAGCATCACCACGCTCAAGACTCGTCTGGCACGGATGCTCGAGCCGCGCGCCCCCCGGCCGGACCTGCGCCTGGAGGCGGTCCGCAAATTGAGGGAAGCGGGCATCTCGGCTGGGGTGCTGGCAATGCCCGTTATTCCGGGCCTTACCGATCGTGAAGAAGACCTCGATGCGCTTGCGCACGGCGTGAGCGAAACCGGCGCGCAATGGTTCGCGGCGAATGTGCTGTTCCTGATGCCGGCTTCGCTGAAGCAGTTCTTGCCGTTTCTACGCGAGAAGTTTCCCAGGCTGGTGAAGCAGTACGGCGCCTGGTACGGACGCTACGGCAATGCCCCGGAAGAATACCGCACGGAGATCGCAGAGCGAGTGGAACGACTCCGGCGCAAGTATGGCCTGGGATCGCGGCCCGATCGGTCGGGCACGCGCCCCTGGCATTCGACACAGATGCAGCTCGGATTTCAAAAACGGAGGATAAGATGCCGCAAGCGAGAAGAAAGCGACGGAGTAAGCGGAACTATCGAACGCGCGCGACGCCGATCCCGCGAGTCGAAGTCGCGCAGGAAGAAACCAAGCCCGTTCGCGGGGTGAAGCTCAAGACGGTCTCCGCATTCACCATGCTTTTTGCGCTGAGCTGCCTGGCCGCTTTCATGGCGGGCCGGCCACCCGTTTCAGCAGCGGGTCCATGCCAAAGCACCGCATTTCAGCAGAAGCAGACGGAACCAGCAGCAGCTACGGCATGATGATGCGCGACGTCTCTTTGGGCGCGCTCTCGGGAAGAGGGAACCGGGAGCGAAGAAAGCCGAGAAAAGCGCGGGAACGCGGACGCCCGTTCGTTTCCTGTTTGCAAATGCGCAGCAGAAAAACCAGCAGACGAAAAATATCTGATTCCTTCACCGAAGAAGCAAGACCCAAGCGCTCCGCTTCCTTGGTTCGAAAATTCTGAAGGGATTCGGCAATCCGGCCATAGAGGGCGCGCGCCACGGGCGAATCGGGTGGCTTTTCATAGTAGATTCCGGTTCCCAGCGTGCGATACGTCTCGGCAAGACTTTCAAGAGCAGCTGAGACGCCGTTATCGTTGAGTTCCTTATTCTGGAGATGAAAGCTGAGAATCGCTTCGGCAATGTTGCTGACCACGGGCCAGCGCTCGTAGACGAAGTCCGGCTGAACGACAATGTCCCGGTATGGAAAATCCGCAGGCGGGAGCGGTTTGCGGTGCTCCGCCTCGTAGCGATGCGCGGCGATCAAGATAAGAACAGTCATACGGGCAATCGATGGTTACTTCGCGTTCCTTGCCGCAACAGATCGCGCAGATTTTCTCGCCCTTCGCGGGGCAAAAGCGCTTCGGGGGACGCTTCTCGCAAATCGGACAGGCCATTCCACTCCTTCGCGTCGAAAATCGCGCGGACAATAAAAAATTCAGAGTACGGGAACGCGGACGAATCGGCAAGCGCGGGCGTCACGCGGAGTCAGGCGGTGGCGCTTTGGGGAGCTTCGGCTTTCTCGAGGGCGGCGATCTGCTGAAGAACCGTCTCCACTACATGCTCGTCGCCAAACTTCGTGTTGATCATGATGTTGTAAAAGGCTCGATTGGGCCATTCGGCATGGAAGTAGTGGCGAATGAAGGAGCTTCTTTCGCGGTCGATTTCTTCGATCAGCTGGAGCGCTTCCTTCTCGGTCTTGCAAACCGACTTAAGTCGCCGCACCTTCTCATCGACAGGCGCATAGGTGAACATATGAAATGCGTCGCGGCGATTGCGCAGGAAGTACGCCGATCCACGCCCCACGATTACCGATTTGCCTCGCGACGCAACGTCCTCGATAACCTTTTGCAGCGTCTCCACCATCTGATCGGCGTCAAACCCGGCTCGCTCGCCCAAAGGAAGAGCCCGCTCGTAACTTCCGCGGGCGTAGACCTTGAACAACCGGTAGAGCAGCGTATCCCTTCGTTCATCGCAACGCATCGCAGCCCGGTGATCGACGTTCGCCACGCGGGCAATTTCCTCGGTCAGGTCGCGGTCCCAGAGCTTCCAGCCAAGCCGCTGAGCAAGGGCCTGGGCGATCGCCGCGCCTCCGCTGCCATACTCGCGTTCGACGGTAATGATGCGGATGGGCATGGGCTTACTCCCAAAACATACCCCTGGTGGACAAACGTTTCAAGCTCTGGCGCAGCGGCGCGGGCGGGAGAAAAAGTCCAGCTCTAGACTTGCCCCACAGGTGCCGGAACCTGCGGCTCGACGCCTCGCCATCCCACTGGCCGGCCCTGCACGGCCTCCTTGAGGGCGCGGAAGAGCACCACGTACATCATTTGGCGGTAGTAAAAACGCTGCAGGATCAGGGGAGCGAGCAGCGTCCAGTCCTCGTGCTTTTCCAGCGCAAACGCGACGACGCAGGTAAACAGATCGATCAGCATGAACAGCGCGAAAAAGATCAGCGAGCGCTCGACATCCTGCGACGTCCAAAGCTGCGGAAGCCGGGTGATGCGAAGCTGCGCGAGCCCCCAAAGTGCGAGGGTCATCACAAACATCAGGTCGATGATGGGCGACACCAGCGGGAGCACAATCTGGAACAAAAAGATGTTTGGCACGGCAATCCAGCCGAGCGTGCCGTATTGAGGCTTGCCCACGGTGTCCCGGTGCTTCCAGATCGCCTGAAGCGTGCCAAACGTCCAGCGGAAGCGCTGGCGGATCAGGGCGTCGATCGTGTCCGGAACCTCCGTGCGGCCGATGGCTTCCTCGTCGTAGAGGATTTTCCAGCCGTCGCGCCGGATGGTGAGCGTCAGATCGGTATCCTCGGCGACGGTGTCTCCCGAAAAGCCGTTATGGCTTCGCAGCAGGTCCGTTCTCCAAGCGCCAACGGCGCCCGGGACCACCGGAATGCAGTTCAGCAGATCGAAGGCGCGCTTTTCGAGGTTCTGGCTGGTGATGTATTCGAGCGCCTGCCAGCGGGTGAGCCAGCGATTGCGGTTCATCACCTTTACGTTGCCGGCCACCGCGCCCACTCTCTCGTCCACGAAATTTCGCACCAGCCGGGAGATCGCGTCCGGGTCCACGATGGTATCCGCGTCGATGCAAACGACGATTTCGCCGGTGGCTTCTGCCAGACCATGGTTCAGCGCCGCAGGCTTGCCATGATTAGTTTGCAGCAGCAGTCGGACACGTGACTCGCGTCCAAAGTTTGAGCGCACCAGCTCCGCAGTACGGTCCAGCGAGCCGTCGTCGATCACCAGAATTTCAAGTTTCGGATAATCGGAGGCCAGCGCGGAGTAAACCGTATCCACAATCACCGATTCTTCGTTGTAGGCAGGGATCAGCACGGTAACCCTGGGCTTGTATTCCGGATGATCTCCGGGCGAGGGGCGCAGCTTTTCGATCAGCGCGAGGAGTCCGATGATTAACGCCCGGCCGCCCACCAGCAAAATTCCCGCGACGAAAATGAAGGCGATCGACGCGCGGGTCCAGCGGAAAACATCGAAGATAAAGGCATCGGCGCGAACCAGCAGCCACTCGCGATGACTCAGTTGCGGCATCACCTCCGCGCGCTGCTGCCCGAGCAGGTCCGATACCTGAACGAACTGATAGCCCTTGGCGCGCAAGCCATCGATGATCTGCGGCAGCGCCGCCACCGTGTGGCTGCGATCCCCGCCGCCATCGTGCAGCAGGATGATATTCCCCTTGTTGGCCTCGGTGTCGTCCAGCACGCGCTGCACGATCGTCTGAACCGGCGGGGGAGCCCCGCCGTCGGCTTCGCCCCAATCGTGCGGATCGATGCGCGCGCCCACGATGACGTATCCCATCGACTGCGGTATCGGCAGGTTTTGAACTTCGCTGGCGGTTTCCGGCTGGTGATCGATTCCGTAGGGAGGGCGAAACAGCGTCGTCTTTACGCCGAGACTGCTCTCAAGCAGCAGTTCGGTGAGATTCAATTCCAGCTGCAGCTGGGTTTTCGAAATCGTGTCGAATTCCGGGTGGGTGAAGGTGTGATTGCCAATCTCGTCGCCTTGCGCGAACTCGTGTTTGACGATATTGGCTTGCTGATTCGCTTCGCTCCCGATCACGAAAAAGGAAGCCGGGGCGTTCTTCTGTTTCAGAATGTCGAGAATCCTGGGCGTCCATGTCGGATCGGGGCCGTCGTCGAACGTGAGCGCGACCTTGCGGTCCGCGGCTCCCATTTGCTGAATTCTCCAGGACATCGGATAGGTCTGGAAGCTTTCGTCGTCGAATACGTCGCTTTGCGCGTCGAAATCCAGGGTCCGCTGGCCGCTCTTCGGAGTGGCCGTCACGCGCCAGATGTCGCCATCG
Organism: uncultured Acidobacteriota bacterium; assembly: GCA_963797585.1. Classification (GTDB taxonomy): domain Bacteria; phylum Acidobacteriota; class Terriglobia; order Acidiferrales; family UBA7541; genus Palsa-295. The sequence continues at coordinate 15,691 of CAWCQH010000025.1, read as the reverse complement.
CCTTCCAGAACAAGGTCATAACCGGGCGGAAGATCCTCCAGCTTATTGCGTTCGGCTTCGGTGGGATTGGTGGAATCCCAGATGTACCACATGGACGGGTCTTCCATCCCGAGACGCCACAGCGCGGTGCCGCGCACGCCAGCGCTTTCGGCCGCGCGAATCTGGTTGTAAGCGGTGACGCCATCGAGCATCCACACGTTATGAACCTGGTTTTTCTCGTCTTCGTAGGAGTAGTGCGGGTTGAAGGTGTCCGGATCGAACACGATGTCGGACTGCGACTCGACCGCCGTGATCACGCCCTGCTGAAACGTCACCGCCTGCGCCACCGGATGAGGCACTCTCTTGGATTTCGCCGGCCAGTCATAGCCGTAATTCGCGATGCCCATTACGATCTTGTCGGCCGGAACCAGCTTCAGCATGTTCTCGATGTTGCGGACGAACCAATCCTGGGGCGCGATGGGCCCTGGCGAAGAGGTGGGCCAATGAAAATCGTAGTTCATCAGGATGATGGCGTCGGCCTGAGAGGCGAAATATTTGTAGTCGTAGCTGAAGTCGGCGGCCGGCAGCGCCACCATCAGCTTCAGTCCCTTGGCGTGCAGGTCCGTGCTGAGGTCATGGGTGAATCGCTCGAAGTCCGGCTCGCTGGCTTTGGGCAGCGATTCGAAGTCGACCACCACGCCGGGTTGCCGCTCGGCATCCGCGTATTGCTCGAGCTGCTGGGCGAGGCGCGTGCGCGCCGCCGGGTTTGCCAGCATCTGCAGCATCTCCGGCGGGCACCAGCCTTTCTTCCCGTCGTAGTTATTCACCATCGACATCATGGGCAGGTCGATCCCGCGGGCCTGAAGCGATTTGAGAAAGGCGGTCAGCTTGGGATCGGGATCCGCGTCCAGATGCCCGTCGGCGGAAACAGCGTGCAGCGCCTCGGGGATCAGCAAATCGATGTCGCGGAAATGCAGCTGCAGAGAGGCGAGGCTCGTATAATCGTCGCTCACGTAGAAGGCGGCGCGGAGGGGTTCGTAGTTCTGCGGAATTTTGCCCAGGGCAGCGATCTTGCGCTTGCGGCCGCGGCGGATCGGCTTGGCCTTCGGACCGAAGGGGATGGCGTGCAGCCCTCCGCGGGTATCTGGCCGCAAAAGTTCCGGCAGTTCGGGGTTGCGAACGACGTTCAAGAGGAACACGACGAGGACCAGCGTGAAAAGGGCTCCCGTGAGTTCCAGCACCAGCCGGGTGCGGCGCCAGCGGCGGCGCTCCTGATCGTAAAAAATGGGCTTGCGCTCAGCCATCGATGCATTCCAAGCTGGGGCGTCTCAATTCCTTGAGCCTATGCAGAACATTGCCATTTTGCAAGACGCTACCAGCACGGTCCCTTTCCATCGTCGCAACTCGACATGACAATTAGACGCGGCGGCACGGCACTCGTTAGAAAACCACAACATGACTTCTTCTAAGCTGCGCGTAAGTGCCGGTCTTGCGATGCTGACAGGATTAGCTTTGCGCCTGTTTTTCATCCTGAAGTTCCCGGTTCAGGATTCTGGAGATGCGCCATTCTACATCGAATTGGCCTGGAATTGGCTCAAGAAGGGGGTTTACGGGTTCCCGATCGGGGGACATCTCACGCCGGTGGACATGCGCGTGCCGGGTTACCCCGCTTTTCTGGCGGCGATTTTCGCGTTTTTCGGGCAATCGCCGCGGGCCGTGATGGTGGCGCAGGCGTTTGTCGATCTGGCGACGTGCTTCCTGGTGGCCCTTCTCGCTGCACGCCTGGCAAGACCCGAATCGCGGCAACGCGGGGCGCTGGCTGGAATGTGGCTCGCAGCCCTCTGCCCTTTTACGTCGAACTATACCTCCGTCGTACTCACCGAGACGCTGGTCATATTTCTCACCACTCTCGCTCTGCTGGTGCTGCTCGAAGCATGCGTGGCTACTTCGCCGCCCCAGGGGACATCAGAGTTCAGCCCGTGGTTTAGTCGATGGTTTTTAGGAGGGCTCGTCGCCGGATTCGGCACGCTGGTGCGCCCCGAAACTCCCCTTCTATTGCTGGCGGTGGGCCTCACGCTGATGGTGAAGTGGTGGCGCCCCACCGAATGGAAAAAACTGATTCGCGCCGGCGCACTCATGGGTGCCGGCTTGCTTCTGCCTCTCCTGCCGTGGGCCGCCCGCAACTGGAATGAGCTTCACGACGCGCAACTCCTTGCGCCGCATTACAGCACCCTGCCGGGCGAATTTGCGCCCCTTGGTTTCGATGACTGGATCAACACCTGGCTTTGGCGATTCCGCGACGTTTACCTCGTTACCTGGAAGCTCGACGTGGAAGAAATCTCGATGGACGATCTTCCGCCCTCGGCGTTCGATTCTCCCCAGCAGAAGGCTCGACTCTCCGAAATCTTTGAAAAATACAACGACACTCTGAGCTGGAACCGCGACCAAGACCGCGAGTTCGGCGAGATCGCGAGAGAGAGGACGGCCCGGCATCCGCTGCGCACCTATCTGAAAATTCCTTTCCTGCGCTCGCTCACGCTATGGTTTACGCCGCGCGTGGAACTGCTCCCAGTCTCCGGCAATCTGTGGCCGTTTCGGGATGAGTGGCGCGACGACCGGCGCGATTTCCTGACCAGCCTGAGTGTCGTCATCATCAATGGGATTTATATCGTGCTGGCGCTGGCCGGGGCCTGGGTTGCGCGGCGCAGGCCGGGCTTGGCGCTGTTGATCGCGTTTATACTGGTGCGCACGATCTATTTCGCCGCTTTTGCCGACGAGGCGCCCGAGCCCCGCTACGTGCTGGAATGCTTCCCGGCCGTTCTCGCGCTCGGCGCGCAGGTGTTTCAAGGAAGAAATCAGCTCTCTTCGATCGGTTCGGGGTGAATTGTCAGGCGGTAGATTTGAGGAAATCGTTCCTTCACGCGATCTTCGAGCTTGGCGGTAATGTCATGGACCTGCGTGATCGGCAAGCCCCCGTCCATGGCACAGTGGCACGAAACGAGAATTTTGTGTTCCACCGTGCGAACGTGCACCTCATGGCAATTCGTGAGTTCGTGGTATTCCGCCGGCAGTGAATTGAGGAAGTCCTGGACGGATTTGGAAAGGCCCTTCATTTCCGCGGCTCCGGGGATGCGAGCGCCCAGAGGCTCAATGTGAATGTTGACGAGCGCCCGCGGATCGGAAACGCTCAGGATGTCGCTCTCCAGTTCTGTGGCGCGGTGGTGCGCCTCGCGGAGGCTCGCCTTTTCGTCCACTTCCAGGTGCAATTCCACGAACAGCCGGCCGTCGAGTTGATGCGCGGATAACTCGTGCACGGCCAGCCCGCGCCGCTGCGCAATGGCGCGGATCGTTTCGAAAAGATGCTCATTGCTGCGCGCGCGAGGTTCCACGTGCACCATCACATCGGCCGGAACCATGCGACCGATCGTGCTTTCCACGGCGTCGCTCGCGGCATGGGCCTGCTCGAGGCTGGCGGTGCGCGGAACGCTGATGGTCACATCCACGAAATAGCGCTGGCCGGCGCGGCGGACGCGCACGCGTTCGGTGTCCAGCACGCCTTCGGTTTCGTTCACCGCCCGGGTAATGTCTTCCCGAAGCCCGTGGGGAGCCACGTCGAGCAGCGCGTCCAGAGTGCGCTTTCCCAGGCGCGAGCCCACCCAGATAATCACTCCCGCAACGCCCAGCGCGGCCACCGCATCGAGCGACGCCAGCCACGCGATGCCGAATTTCATCCCCAGCCACGCCGCGCTGATGCCGATGATCACCACAAACGTGCTCCACACATCGGTGGAGAAATGCAGTGCATCCGCTTCCAGGGCTTCGCTTGGATACTTTTGGGCGATGCGATTGAGGGCGCGCGAGCGGACAAAATCGATACCCATCGCGAGAACCAGAATCAATATAGCCGTCACGCTGGGGCGAATCTTCGCAGAGTGAAACAGCAGCCTCTGGAACGCTTCCCAGATGATGTACAGCGCGGTGAGGATCAGCAGGCCGGTCTCGACGAACGCCGAAAAGCTCTCCACCTTCCCGTGGCCATAGAGGTGCTCCGCGTCCGCAGGCTTGTCGGAAACCCGCACGGAGAGGAAGGTAATGATCGCGGCAACCAGATCCAGAATGGAATGCAGCGCTTCCGACAGAACACCCAGGCTGCCGGTGGCCACCGCGAGGAATACCTTGAGGAACACGAGCGCCACGGCCGAAAAAACCGAGCCGAGGGCTGCCATCCGCTTCTCGCGAGAGGCCTCTGAAATCACGTCGGACATATGGGCGCGATTATACGCGAGCCGCGAACCGGCACGAAGCCGGGTAAAAAGCGCGAGGGGAGAGGAACTTGGCCTAGAGCCCTGTATTTATGCGGTGGAGCAAGCGGTTCCCCTATTTAAGGGGCGGTGCGGAAACCAGCGGAACGCGCCTGGGCTCGCCGTGGAACCCGCGAACATCCACTTCATCGAGCAACAGCGACGGGGTGATTACCGTACTTGGGATACCGCCCTGCGCCGACCCGAAAGCACCCAACGCTGAGCCGGCGAAGCCGCCGGCAGAATTCTGCATGTACGTGAACGCCGCCGTGTCGTCTCCCGCAGCGGAAATATTCCGCAGCGAGCGCAGCGTCAGCCCGTCGACAATCGCGCCGCGAACAAGCTCCTGGCGGCCGTCCGCCACATACACCCGGTAGACGAGCAAAGGTATCCGCATGCCGCTCGAGATCCCGCCCGCCAGCCCGCCGATAAAATCGGAGAAGTCCTCCTGAAGCACCGAAGAGAGCGCCGGGTTATCCATGCGCTTCACTTCGAGGCACCATTGATGCCCGTCGTCCCGGCAGGCATCGAGGAATTTCTTCATGAGATCGGCCGGCTTGAGCGGATCGCTCGATTGAAGAAGCAGGTTGCTGCTCAAGGGCTTCGTGTCGGAAAGATCGGCCGAGCGAGCATGGCCGTTGGAGGGCTCAAAATCAGGCCCGGGTCTGCGGGACATGAGCAAATCTCTCAAAATTCCATGCTCCACCACAGTGATCGGCTGGCCTTTCACGCCTTCATCGTCCACATCGTAACTGCCGAGCAGCGGCTGGCCCTTAAAATCCTTGAGCGAAGGATCGTCGACGAGAGTCATCGTTGTGGGAAACACGCGCGATCCCACGCGCCCGCTCCATTCGCTATTCGCGCCCACGCGCGCCATCATTTGATCGAATTGCGGCGTCATGGATAAGGGCGGCCGGGCTCCGGAAAGCGAAGCGGGAAGCACTTGCGCCAGCATGGAAGCCGCCGCGGGCGAATCGAAGAGCACCGGGCCGGTTATATCCGTCACCAGCGGGCTCGCGCGCAACTCGACAAGCGTCGTCGCAGCCTGGGTGATACCTTTGCTCACGGTTGCCGGGTCGGGAAGATCGGCGGGGTGTGCCGCGTAGGTCGCAAAATAATTGTGAAGCGACATTCCGTCCGACGCATGCGTGTCCATCGAGGCTTCGATCGCCGCAACGCTCTTCGAGGTGCGGATCGTGGTGCCTTCGCTCGTCATCAGGTAGGACGTCACGTAGATCAGGTAATAGTTCACCCGGGTTCCGTCGAGTTCCTCGAAGTTTTTCAGCGCCGCGGACGAGTCGCGCGCCTCGTTGTCCCAGTTGCGCGAGGTCCAATCCGGCTCGATGCGCGGATCGACCTTCACAATGGCAGGCGCCTGCGAGAAATCGTCGATCTCCGGGGCCTTGGTAAGGCTGCGCAGAAACGCGTTCTTGAGCGACATCTGCGTCACGGCCGCTTTGTAGGCCTGGTCCGTCGCGAGCCACAGATCCTGCCGCAGTGAGTTGTAGTCGCGGTCGATGCCCACCTGCCCGGTGGATCCAAGAAAACCGCGGAAACCGTCCTCGCTGATGAAGTTCGAGCTATCGAGATGATAGTCGCCGACGCGTACGTCTACGCTCATGAAGCGGCTGCGCTGGGTATCGCTAGCCATGAGCGCGCCAAAGGAAGCGGTGACGCTCTTTACATCGACGTCCAGCAGGCGGTATTCGATATAAAAAGGCTTGTCCACGCCGGGGAGTTGCAACCGCGTGCGCGACCGTTCCAGTTCGTCGCGCATGGCTTGCAGGGTCTTGTCATTTTCCCCCGCCGGAATCGGAGCGGCTTGCGGCGCCGGGCTCTTCGCGCGAGGCTGCGCGGCCATCAGCGGCATTCCCAGAGACAAAGCCAGGAACAGAGGGACCACCGGGATTCTCTTCACTGAGCCTCTCCCTTTGTCTCGGTATCGTGTCCCGGAGGCGGCAGGATCGGCGGCCGATCGGTCGAGGTCTCCTTCTTCTGCACCTCCATCTCGGAAATCAGGATCGCGGGCGCCACGGCGGAAACCGGCACCGAACCTGATTCAGCACCGCAATACCCGTTGAAAATATCGGGCGTGTCTCCGGTTGCCACAATCTTTGTGAGCGAAACAAGCGGCGTCCCGACGATGTCCACGCCACGGACCAGCTGGTCGGGACGTCCGTCCGGGAAAACCTTATAAACGACTAGCGGCAGCACCTGGAAGGCCTGCGGATTGCCCCGGCCGGTAAAGGTGAAGCCGCCGGCAATGTCGTCGATCAGGAGGCCGAACGGCTTGCCCTGCTCCTTCACCAGCTCGATCAGCTTTTGCCGGAGCTGCTCATTGGTCATCGTCTTCGAACTCGAAACGATCAGGTTACCCTGGCGCGCCACCGGCACGTAGCCGAGCTGCCGGCGCCCGTGCCCGTTGGACTGCGGAACACTCACCAGCGGAGACCGGCCCATCAGAAATGTCTTCAGCACGCCGTGGTCGATCAATTGTACATTCTGCGCGGGGACGCCTTCGTCATCGAAAGCGTAATTGCCCAGAAGCATCTGGCTTCCCAGGGCCGCCTCGGTCGGATCGTCTTTAATGGAAAGAAAATCCGGTAGGATCTGCTCACCCACTTTGCTGGTAAACGTCTGGCCCTCGTTAATGTCCTTCTGGCGGAAGCCCTCGGAGCGGTGGCCGAAAACCTCGTGGAAGAAGACCGCCGCGGCGCGGCCCGTGAGAAGAGCGGGCCCGGCATAGGGATCGATCAGCGGCGCGTTGTCGAGACCTTCGGTTTCTTTAATCATTATCTGGATGCGGGCAAAGACGGTCTTGTCGTCGGGAGCGTCCTTGGGATTGAGCCAGTCAAAATTGGCGAACCGGTTGATGTCCATTCCGTCGGGCGCTTTGCTCTGCACGTAGAGTTCGAGGCGGTAGTGCACCTGCCCGAACGCCAGTTTCGTCCCTTCGCTGTTCACCTGATACTGATTCATCCCCAGCGCCGAGAATGTGGCGATCGAATTCAGCACCGCCGGCGACTTGCTGAAGGCGGCGCTGTATTTCCTCACGCGTTCTTCCCAAGGTTTGCGGTCCACCTGGATTTCCACGCGCGCGCCAACGGAGGTGTGCGGCGCTTCTTTCGAGAAATCAGGCGCGGCGCCTTCCGCCGTCTGCACTTCCACCTGCTGGCTGGTCTTCACCTTGATCAAGGCTTCCGATGCCGCGCGATACTGCCGATCCGTCTCTCGCCAGATCTCCCGGCGAAGAACCGGGATATCATCGTCCAGCACGGTTGACGTGCCGGGGCTTGTCCAGCTGGGCTGCCGGTCGGCGAGCTTGTGCGTGTCGTCCAGTTGATAGGTTCCGGTGCGCGTCTGCACCTCGAGCCAGCGGCCGCGGTCGTCGCTGCTCGTGAGGAGCGCTCCATTGGAACCGGAAACCGAAGAGTACTGGCGGTCCGCAACCGTGTAGCTGATGAAGTAGGCTGCCGGGTCGCCTTGGGAAAGAGCTGTCATGGAGCGGGTGAGTTCGTCCTGCATGGCGGTGAGAATCGCCTGCCCCGGATCCGACTTTGCCGCCGGGCCATTCGCCGCGGAGCACGCGCAAGCGATCAGCAAACTACCGGCTATCGCCCAAACTGCCTTATATTTTTGTTGTGTTTTCATGGTTGCACAAAGTCTAACAGTTTAAAGTACGATTCTTGAATCGCCAAACGAAAAGCCCCGCGAAGCTTGGCTACATGCCGTCATCCCTCCGAATGCGAGGGCTGACCGCAAAGGAGAGTTAGATGCGCGCTATGGTGGTTCGGAGGTATGGGCCGCCTGAAGTTCTTGAGGCGCGGGAGATGCCCGATCCCCAGCCTAAGCCGGGTGAGGTGCTCATTCGCGTTAAAGCGATTGGCGTCAATTTCGCCGATCTGATCCAGCGCATGGGTGTGTATCCCGGCGTACCCAAGCCTCCATTCGTTCCCGGCATGGAAATTGCCGGCGTGGTGGAAAAGACGGCGGAGGGCGGCCGCTCCACCCAGGCCACGCCTTTGCGGCCGGGCGAGGCCGTGGCTGCGATATCGGGCCTGAACGCCTACGCGGAATGGATCGCCGTACCGGCGCAGCAGGTCTACCGCCTTCCCCCGGGCATGCCGTTTGAGGATGGGGCCGCGATACCCGTGAACTACCTGACGGCCTACCACTCGATCGTCACGATGGGCAATCTGCAGCCGGGCGACCGGATCCTGATTCAGGGCGCAGGGGGAGGCGTCGGGATCGCCGCCGTTCAGCTGGCACGGGCGCGCGGACTGGTGATTTACGGCACGGCGGGAGCCGCGAAACACGAGTATCTGCGAAAGCTGGGAGTCGACCATCTGATCGACCACGAGAAGACGGACTTCGTTGAGGCCGTTCGCAAGTTCGCCCCCGATGGGATCGAAATGGTGATGGACGCGACCGGCGGCAAATCGTTCTCACGCAGCCATGAATGCCTCGGGCCCACCGGGAGACTGGTGATCTATGGATTTTCAACTGCGGTCAGCCCGAATGGAAAACGGAACCTTCTGAAAGCCCTCTCGGCGCTCGCGCAGACTCGCAGGTTCCATCCCCTCAAGCTGATGAGCGAGAACATCGCGGTGATTGGGGTAAGCCTGGGAGGCTTGATCTCCCGCGGCACTCTTCTACAACGGGAAATCGACCAACTTTTTGAGCTCTACGCCGCGGGCAAGATCAAGCCGCTGGTCGGGAAAACGTTCCCTCTGTCTCAAGCCTCGGCGGCCCACCAGTACATCCACGAGCGCAAGAATATCGGCAAGGTGCTCCTGACAATGAAATAATCCCAGCTAACTGGCATCATTGACTTGTCTCGCAGCGCTATGGTACGCATAACTTGTCCCATCTGGTAAATGGCTTTCCTTCGACCCTGAATGATGTCCAAGACCCAACGCCTCGCGGTCACGCTGGAAACGCTGCTGGAAAGCGTCGACCTTGCCGAGAACATTGTGGTGGGCGTGGCGGAGTCGGCTGGTTTCAGCAACGAGGAAGTGCATAAGATAGGGATGGCCGTTCGCGAGGGCGTCGTAAACGCGTACAATTACGGCAACCAGCAGGATCGGACGAAGAAGATTTCGATCGCGGTGGAATTCGATCCGGGAAAAATGACCATCCGTATTCTGGACGAGGGACCTGGCTTCGAACTCACGGAAGTTCCCGACTGTCTCGCGGAGGAAAATCTGCTGCGCACGTCGGGCCGGGGATTGTTTCTGATGCGGGCGTTTATGGACGATTTCAAGGTGCTGCGCAGCCCTTCCGGGGGAGCCGAACTAGTGATGGTGAAGAACCTCCCTTCCAGCGGCTCAAGTAATGGAAGCTCTCAGCCAAAGTAGATCGTCCTGCGAGGGTCTTGTGGCGTTACAAGGTACATGCCGGGAAGTTGGCGACGTAGCCATAGTGGACTTTAGCGGCAAGATCACTCTAGGTGAGGGCAGCGCGATCCTGCGCAAGATGATCCGCGAGCTGGTCGAGAACGGCCGCCGCAAGATTCTTCTCGACCTGGGCGACGTCGACTATATCGACAGTTCCGGAATCGGCGAAATGGTTGCGGCCTATACCACTGTGCGCAGCGCGCAGGGTGAACTCAAGCTGGTCCGTCTGACCCGCCGCGTGCATGACATTCTGCAGATCACTCGCTTGTACACCGTGTTCGACGTGCAAGGCGATGAAGCCAGCGCTTTGCGCAGCTTCCGCGGGACGGTGTAGTCCCTTTGTATCTGCGTTTGAACCCGCATTCCATCCAATTGAACTCCTGAGTGCCCCCCGGCGCGAGTCTTACTTGCCGATCCAATTGGGGCCGATAAGTTCGCGTAGGACCTGCGCGCTCGCCCACGACGCCGCTCCTGTGTAGCGCTTCACCCACGCGGCACTGGCCCCGATCTGTACGCGGTCGGGTGTAAATTCCGGAGAGAGCGCGTTGGCCATCAGGGCATAGCTCGCTCCATCGCGTAGACGCAACGCCTTCCAGCAGCCGCCCGGCACCGCAACCACGGGGCGCTGGCCCGCGGCGAGGTCCATCCCCAGAGTCACCTTCTCGGCGCGGCCATCGGGGTGAAAAATGAAATAGTCCACGGGGCCGCCTTCGATCAGGATGTGCGTATCGTCGGGCACGAGCCGGTGCAGATAGTTCACCGGCCGGTCGCGCGTGAGCATGTAGTAGTTCTGGCTCTGCACGGCGAGCGACTGGCCATCCATACTAACCATCTGCGCCGAGCGCCCGATAATTCCGAGATAGCCGGACTCCTTGGGCAGAACACGTAAGTTCAGCAAGTGGATCAGCTCGCGCGCCCGGGTGTCCGAGACAGTCTCCGCCCGCGAATCCGCGCGCATCGCCACCGCGCACAGCGCCGCAATCAGCATAGCCGCCATTAGAAGTCGGTTCATGCCCGCCACCCTAGCAGAAAGACGGAACGAGGTGAAAGGAATTTCAAAAAGTTCGCCGCGCGGCTCAGAGGCGAGGCAAAAACATTCCGGTGCGCGAAAGGTGATCCTGAAACGCCGGGCCGAATTCGCGCGCGAGCAGCGATTCTTCACCGCGGGCCTTGATGAAGTAGGAGGCGAACATCACTGCAGTACCCGCCAGCGCGCGCCACTCTCCGATGGCCAGCGCGGTACCCAGCAGACCGAGGATGATCCCGGAATAAATCGGGTGGCGGATCCGGGCGTACGGACCGGTGCGGATGAGTTCGTGATTTTCCTTGAACGTGATGGCGGCGGACCAGTTCTTCCCGAGCACGTAACGCGCCCATGCGGCAAGTCCGACGCCCAAAGCCGTGAAGATTGCTCCCACGACGGCGATGATTTCACTGGGTGGAACGAATCTCGCCCCCAACCACCCCACGCGCGCCGTGGAACTGAACAAGAGGCCAAAAACCAGGACCGTAAGAGCCATCCGCGACAGGCGTGAAGCCCGTCCCTCTATCCGCTTGGCGCGTTTGATTCGAAACGCGCTGACAAGCCAGTAGACGAGCAGTGCAAGCCAAAGGGACCGGATGAAGTAACCGATCAGCATGCCGTAGCTTAGTGACGCCAGCCGAGGAACGTCAAGCGAGATACCGGCGCAGCCCGGAGATGAGTTTTCAGGAATCGCCGCTAGGGAATGATGACGCCAGGTAAACCACGGAAGTGGGTATCGGCAGTCACCAGCTGTGCCTGGCAGATCCGTGCCGTGGCATAGACGATGGCATCCGCGGTATTGAGGCGATGCTCCACGGCGAGGTTTCCGGCCGCGAGGGCGATGGTTTCATCCAAGGGAACCACCCGTCGATGGAACGCCTGCGAGACGAACCGGTCCGCCACGGTGCGGCCGCGCTGCTTGGCCAGGTGCTTGTAGACCTCGCACAGCACGATCGCAGGAAGCAGAACGCTTTCCCCTTCCAGGTAATGGGCGAAGGCCGCGGCCTTGGAATCCTCGGAGAGATATTCGAGCCAGCCGGACGAGTCGACAACGTAGAGTTCAGAGACGCTCCGTGTGGTCACGGTACTCGTCTTTCCATCTCATCCCTTTAGCGATGCCCCGCAGCTCCTTGATGGAGCGCGAAGGGACCAGATGGAGCGAACCATCGAAAGCGTACATGAGAAGCTGCTGGCCGGGCTCGATCTTGAGTTCGTCGCGAAGCGGTTTCGGGATAACGACTTGGAATTTAGGAGAGACCTTCACTCGGACTTTCTCCATTTGAAAAACCTCCGACGTATTTTGTCGATACGGGGCCGGTATGTCAATGCCTTGATCGATCAATATGGCGTAATACGATAGGACAATCGATTGATTGCCGGCCTACAGGACGGCGGGAAGATTGGGTGCGCCCCTTTCAAAGTGATATAGGAATCATCGACATACGGATTATTTCACACGTATTACGATTCTGGAAATTCTGGAAAGCGGTTGATCAATGAACCACACCCATTCTTATAGGCGATCACGGCAATCCATAGAGCCTGACGGATTGCCCGCCAGTGCGGCGACGAAAAATCCCGCGATCAATGACGCGATACCGAATATCAGCAATGTTTACCGAGTCAAAATACGGATTGATGTCGGCGCGTCGACATTGCAAAATTCGGAACCGCGCGAGAATATTTTTGGAACTGGCGCAAAATTTCCACCGGAAGAAATAGCGGCGAGATAAATCCAAACGTACTTCGGCGATCAGGAACAGCCACTGCCGCTGCTGTATTTTCCTGAGGCAACAAAAATCTGCCGCCGCAGTTTCGCCTCAAAGCAAACAATGGCGAGTGCCCCGGGTGGCTGTACTATCTAGAATGCCGCCGTGACCGGCGAGAGCGTTGAAGAAGGCACCACCGAAAACAGCGAACGAGAGCAGCGGCTGAGAGCGAGGACGCATGGGAAAGCTTCTAGCGGGTCTCATCCTGGGAATCACAATTCTCCCGATACTGGTTTTAGCGTACCTGATGCTGGGTCTCGCTCCTGCCGCAGCGACGGCGCCCCCTATGCCGTTTGAACAGTTCATTGCCGGCACCGCGCTGCATAACCGCATCTCCCGGGAGGCACCCCAGCGCGATCTCTCGATCTTTACAAATCAGGACGTTGCCGCCGGGGCTGACATATATAAGAAGAACTGCTCCATGTGCCACGGGCTCCCGACGCAACCGGCTCCGCCAATCGCGAAGTCGATGTTTCCGCAAGCGCCCCAGTTGCTGACGCCCGAAGGCATGGTCACGGACGATCCGGTTGGGGTGACTTACTGGAAGGTGCAGAACGGAATACGGCTGAGCGGAATGCCCAGCTTTGAATCGATATTGAATGACCAGCAGAAATGGGATGTGAGCGCCTTCCTGGCACGGGCCGATAAGCTCCCTGCCGAGGCACAGGAGACTCTGAAGGCGGGACTGGACGTGGCCGCTCCGGATTCCTCTAACGCTCCTGCAAAAAAGTAGGCGCCCAGCGGCGACCGGGCCATGCGGGAGGCCCATCCCAACCTGTCTCAGAAGTCGATGTGGAGCCGGAGGGCAGGCACAATCACCGGCCCACGGGTCTTGTTGTAGCCGGGATTATTGATGTGCTGAAGATCGAAGGAAGCAAAAACGCCTCTCCAAACATGCGCGGTGTAGAAGCCTTCGAACATCTTCTCCGGACCATACGTTAGACCGCCGTCGCCCAGCAGAAAGCCGATTCCACCAAGCGCCAGATACTGCTGGTGAGCCGCTCGCAATTCCGTTGGCAACGAAAACAGCACCCGCCCTGTCGTTCGGCCGGCGCCAGGCGCTCCCCCGAGTGAACGCCCCCAGTTGCAGGGTCCGATCAACTTCCGTATAGGCAAATGACTCGTTGCGGCCGTCGCTCCAGCCAAGGCGTCCGAAAACGCCGATATCCGGCGTAAGCTCCTGTTCGAAATTGAGCCCGAAGCCGTATTTGTGGCGTCCCTGCCGGCGGGTGGAGATGATGTCGGGAGTGGAGGTCTCGCCTTCGCGGTAATCTCGAATCGCTTCCTCGTAACTACCCATATCGCCGTGATTGAGGTAGGCCAACAAGCGGATGACGCCGTCGCGCTGGGCGATCGCTTGCCGCGGGCTTCCAATTCGACGTTTTCGGCGCGAGCGCGGGCAATGTCGGCGTCAAGATGGATGCCGTTGGCCACTTTGGGCATCAGCGTTTCGGCGAACCTTACGGTCAACCAATGATCGTCATATTCGATCAGGGCGCCATCGGTGTAGCCGCGCGTGTTGGCCGCATAATCGTAGGCGCCGTTGTTGTCCACCGTCCAGTTCAGGAACTGCAGATGGCTGTCGCTGCCCCATGAGTTGAGATCGAAGAAGTCCACCATGCCGAACTTTCCGAAGCGGAATTCGATTCGCCGCGCCGGAAGCGAGTGGCCAGGTGAACTGGTCCGATCCGCCTCAACTCGTTCGCACTCAGCGGAATGATCTGACGGATTATGACGCGCGCGATATAGGGGTGGGACCAAGCGCGGGATTACGCACCACGTCGAGATTGGTGAACCCGGCCAGCCCCAGGCATCGCTCATGCCATGGCCACCCGCACTTTCGATGTCGAGAAAAACTTCCGTCGTGGGCGTGAGTTCGTATCCAAGGTAAAGGGTGTAGAGTTTGGAGGTGGCATTTTCGGCCTGCAGCCCAGGCTGTTTGTACCGCTATAGGGGCGGAAAAGGCGGGGTGCCACTGCAGGATCATGTTGGCCTGGCCGGAAATCCAGTAGCGGCTCGTTTCCGAATGTGGAAACAGAGTCAGCGCAGTGCTGTCCTGGGCAGAGCTGTCAGGCCCTGGGGGCGAGGGTGCGGAGGCGGGAGACTCCGTCGTTTGAGGAGCAGCGTCCTGAGCCCAAGAGAGTCGAGCCCCAATGGACGACGCAAGACACAGAACGACAGCCGCGAATTGGAGAACCCGCTGGCGCATTGTATTGGCGGGCTGGTCTCGTCTAAGGAATCAGGCAATCTTCTGGATTTGCATGGCTTTTCTCGTCAAACAAATTGATTGGCCCGTGCGGAACCTTTATAGTATACCCCGCTAGGGTAGCAAACGAATGTCGCACATTTCGCGTGAAAAACTCGATCTGCTGAACCGCACCAAGAAAGTCGTGGGCCAGCTAGAGTCGGTGCAGCGGGCCCTGGAGGAAGATGCCGGATGCGCGCAAGTCCTCCAGCGTCTGGGCGGCGGCCCGCGGCGCGATCAACAGCCTGATGGGCGACTTCTGGAGGACCACATCCGGCACCACATGCCGCGAACCACCAAATCCTCCGAGGAAGCCGCGGACGACGTAATCGAGATCGTGCGAACCTATTTGAAGTGAAATCCATTCACCTCCCCTGCTAATGCAAATGTTCCCTCCCATGGCGATTTTTGCAAAAGTGTGGGCGGGCATCCCGATTGCCGGAATAGGACATCTTTAGTAGTCTCTACCATTGCCATAACGCCAGCGTTTCGACGCACTGAATCAGGGGTGAGTGATTTGCGGGGAAAAATCCGGCTCTCTTTTTGGTTTGCTCTGCTTCTGGCCTTGCTTTTGCCTGGATGCCAACAGACGATCAATTTTCCAGCGCCGACACTTACGGCAATCTCCCCTACAAGCATACAGGCTGCCCAGCCCACGTTTGTCCTCACGGTCACAGGAGCCAGTTTCACTCCCTCTTCTTCGGTCGGCTGGAATGGCGGTTCCCTCAACGCAATTTTTGTCAGTACGAACACGCTCACGGTGCAGGTGCCGGCTTCGCTGATCCAGAATCCCGGCACCGCAAACATAACGGTATCGACGCCCACTCCCGGCGGAGGAATCACGACGCCGCTTACGTTCACGATCAACCCAAACGTCAGCCCGACACCCACCATTACATCGACTTCGCCATCGTCTGTGCTCGCCGGTTCAGCGGCAACCACGCTCGAGGTGCAGGGTACCAACTTTGTGGCGCAGT
>CAWCQH010000024.1:0-44936 GCA_963797585.1 uncultured Acidobacteriota bacterium | reverse complement strand
GGACTATTTGGACGATCGTTCAGGAGACAGGAAGCAAGAGCGGAAAAAACGCGCCCACAAAAAATCGGGGGCCCACCCGGGCCCCCGTTTCTTCATACCCCCGAAAACCGGCCTCGGCGCAACGAAACCGGCCCACCCCGGGAAACAACATAAAAGCAGTCGCTGTCGTTAGTTGCACGCGTGATGCCAGCCATAGGTTATTTCGATAGGAGCGATAATCGCTGATTCAAAAGGGCTTAAATAACCAAAAAGGACAGCTGCGCTAAGGTTCCCCGCGCCAACATCCAATTTCTGAAAGGAACCAAACCTCGATCTACAGTCTTTGGAAGAATCGAGCTTCGTAAACGAAGCAAGAATTCGGAAAGTATTTCGGATCTTCATCCGATCGACGACTGAAGCGCTGACGCGAGAGATTCGGTCCACCGCGAGACATCTTCCTCCCGCTCGGCTTCCACCATCACACGGGCCAGGGGTTCAGTGCCGGAATATCGCAGCACCACGCGACCCGAGTCTCCCAAGGTTTTTTCCGCCTGACGCAGCAGCTGGGCGACCTCCGGCAGAGAGTCGAGCGCCGGCTTTGACCTCACCCGCACGTTCACGATCTTTTGCGGGAAAATCTTCAAGTCCGCCACCAGCCGGTCGAGAGGCCCGGCGATCGAAACCAGCGAAGCCATCTTGATGGCGGTCAGCATGCCGTCTCCGGTGGTGGCATCGTCCAGAAAGAGGATGTGCCCGGACTGTTCCCCTCCCAGGTTCGCCCCAATACGCTGCATCTCTTCCAGCACGTACCGGTCGCCCACCGCGGTGCGAACGAGCTTGAGCCCCGATTGCGCCAGCGCGCGCTCTAAGCCGAGGTTAGCCATCGTCGTCCCAACGATCACGTTGCCTTTCAGCTTGCCAATCGATTTCAGATAGCGCCCCGTGACCAGCAGAACGCCGTCTCCGTCGACGAGTTTTCCCGACGCGGCCGAGAAAAGCGCGCGGTCCGCATCGCCGTCGAAAGCCACGCCGAGCGCCGCACCCTGTTCCACCACGACCTTCTGCAATTGTTGCGGATGCAGCGAACCGCAGCCGGCGTTGATGTTCCGGCCGTCGGGGGAATCATTGATCGCGATCACTGTGGCGCCCAGGGAGCGGAACAGTTCCGGCGCGAGTTTGCTCGCGGCGCCATTGGCGCAATCGAGCGCGATTTTCATCCCTGCAAACTTCGCCCCGGGGAAAACGGCGGCCCGCAGACCTTTCAGATAATCCTCGTAAAGTCCTTTGTCTCCATTCAACCGCACTGTTTTCAGAGCGGAAACGCTGCCGTTCTTCGAAAGAATCACTTGTTCGAGCGCCGCTTCCACGGAATCCGAAAACTTCATTCCCGACGAGGAAATCAGCTTGACGCCATTGTCGTGGTAAGGATTGTGGGAGGCTGAGATGACCACCCCGGCGGAAAAGCCGTCGTGATCGACTAGAAAGGCCACGCCAGGGGTCGTCAGAACGCCCGCCGACACAGGCTCGGACCCCGCCGAAGCGAGCCCTCGCGCAATGCATTCCGCAATGTGCGGCCCGGATTCGCGTGTATCGCGGCCGATCAGCACCTTCGGCTGGGCAGTTTGCTCGCGAAGATGCTTCCCCAGCGCCAGTCCCACGCGTTCGAGCGTCGCGTCGTCGAGCGGATACTCCCCGGGGATTCCGCGAATCCCATCCGTACCGAACAGCTCTTTTCCCATTACTTCTTCGTGTCCTTTGATTGGAGAGCCAGTAAGCAATTCTAACACTCCGCAACTCCCAAAACGGGCCAGCCTGAAAGGCATCCATCGAAAATGTAACCATCCCCCGGGCGATTCCAAAAGCGAACGAGTTTTAAACTTGGCCCCCCGTAGTGCCGGATAGGCTCCCTCTGGGCAGCCTCACGCAGCGGCTGTGCTATCGTTACGTGGATGCCCTCCGAAGAAGCCAAAATCGTCACCGCGAGTTCCGCTAGCGCGAGGATCATCGCGATCGGAATCGTCTTGGCCTTCTGCTATTTCGCTTCTACCGTGCTGGTGACCCTGCTGATGGCGGTCCTGCTGGCCTATTTCCTTGATCCAGTGGTGACGTGGCTGGAACGAGTCCGCATTCCGAGGGCGTTGGGCTCGCTCCTGATGGTTCTGTTCACACTCGCCTTGCTCGTGGTACTGGGATGGACGCTCGTGGAGCGCGCGGATCAATTCAGCCGCGACTGGCCGAAGTATCGCGCCCCTCTGCGTGCCGCCTCCGCCGATTTCGACCGCCGACTGGAAAGCATCGAGGCCCGCGTGTCGGAAATCGAACCCGGACAAACGCCGGGACCCCGCGTAATCACGGTCACCGATCCCCATCCGGTGCGGACCGCGCTCGTCGGAAAGCTAGATTCACTGTATTCATTCATGTTCGCCGCCACCTTCATGCCGTTTTTGCTCTTCTTCATGCTCGCTGCCAAGCGCCAGGTGTGGCACGCCACCATGCAGTTGTTCCCTGCCGCCGAGCGCACGGAAGTGAAAGATGCGCTCGCCGATGTCACTCACGTGCTGCGCGGTTACCTGATGGGCACGGCACTGGTCGGATTGATTCTCGTGGTAGCCAGCTGGCTTTTTTTCATGGCCCTGGGACTCGACTTTCCGTTCTTGACCGCGCTCGTTTCCGGCACGTGCAACCTGGTGCCCTACCTGGGCGCCGTAATGTCCTGGATTCCGCCGCTGTTCATCGGCCTGAAGCAATACCATAGCGTGGCGCCTTACCTCGGAATCGTCGCGGTACTCACGGTCTTCCACATCGTGACGGCGAATCTGCTGATTCCCGCGCTGATCGGTTGGCGCGTGCGCCTGAATGCGCTCGCGGTCACGGTCTCTCTGTTGTTCTGGGGATGGCTCTGGGGCGCCATGGGACTGATTCTCGCGATTCCCATCATGGCGGTGTTCAAGGTGATCTGCGATCACGTCGAGCCCCTACAGCCGGTGGGCCGCTGGCTCAGCGCGTAGTGTTAAAGCTGCTAGCTTCTCGCGAAAGACTGGCGCAAACCCTTCACCACTAATCTCAAAGACTCTGCGTCCTCTGATTCCTGAAACAGCCGAATCGCGGCAATTCCCGCCGCTCCGGCTCTGAGTGTTTCCGCAGCGTTTTTTTCACTCACACCGCCAATCGCAATCACAGGAATGCGAACAGCCTTACAAACTGCGCTAAGCCGGGTGATTCCCTGTGGCGAACCAAAAGAGCGCTTCGAAGGAGTATCGTAAAGCGGGCCGAAGAAAACGTAGCTCGCGCCTGCCCTTTCCGCTTGCAGGGCTTCTTCAAGATCGTGACACGAAATGCCGATCAGGAATTCCCGCGGCGCGTTGCCGCGACGGCACCACTGAATCACGTCAGCAAAGGCAATCGATTCGCCGCCGAGATGAACTCCGTCAGCTCCGACCGTCAATGCAATATCGAGCCGGTCGTTCAAGATAACGCGCGGGTTCTCCGGAACCGCATGGGCGATGCGGACCGCGTCCCCAGCCAGCGTGAGCAGTTCGCGCGCCGGCAATTCCTTTTCGCGGATTTGTATCCAGTCGATGCCCGCGTCCGTCGCGGTACGAATTTTATCCCCGACTTTATCGAAGGCGTTCTGCGAACCGCCGTGAAGAGCTGCGCGGTCGGTGACGTAACACAGGATCGGCTGGCGAAGAGCGACGGTGGGGCGCGTCATGGTTGGCAATCCAAAGCGGCGATTCTATTTCCGGCCGGCCGTGATCACAGCGCGGCGGCGAAATGCTCCTACCGAGAGAACGACGTTGACGCAACCCAAGCCCGAAATGGCGCCGCGCAAAAAGGGATTCTCAACCAACAGGCCCAGCCCCGGATATTGGTACAGAAAGTAATTGGTTTCCCAAACGTAGGACCACGGCACCAGAATCAGCGTCAAGCCAATTTCGAGCCAGACCATCAGCATGACCACGCGCAGAAGACGGCTTATCATCAGCCTAGAATTATGGGAGATTATCGCGGGGCTGGCAACCCGCCGGCGGATCGTGAGTCGCGGAAAGCTAGTGGTGTTGCAGCGTAGCGATGCGGTCGGAGACGTCGCGGTAGTCGATATTCATCGCATACACCTGGCGAAAACAATCGAGCGCCTCGTCGGAATCCCCGGCCATTTCGAGCGAGATGCCCAGGTCGTATCGCAACGCGAGAATTGTTTCCGGGTCAAGACCCCGCACGTTGAGCGCGCGCTTATACCACAGCGCCGCGATTTTCGATTCGCCCTTATCCCCGAAGGAAAGCGCCAGCATCACGGCGCAATTCATCGCGTAACGGAAGGGCGTTCCTTTTTCCACCGATTTGGCCACTTTTTGAAATTCGCCGATCGCTTCATCGAGCAGACCCATTTCGCGGTAGGCAATGCCGAGGTTGTAATGGGTTTCCAGGTCTTCATTTTCTTCGCCAAGCTCGCCCAATTCGCTCCGAAACTCCTGAAAAACCTCGGAAAGCTGGTTCAGGTTTTCTGCGGTTGCCTCCGCCGGCATCCCGGCTTCGACGGTTTCGGGGCTTTGCAAGCTCGCCGGCTCGGAAGCCTCTTTTCGGGCATTCCCCGCCACATCTCCATTGGAACGGATGTTTACAGGGGCAGGCGCTTCCATCCCTTCCACTTCGGCAGCGAGCTCGCTGATGAGATCTTCAGTGGTAGCGGCACCCTTTTCCTCGACTAGCGATAATTCGGGCGCGAGTTCCAGCTCAAAATCTGAGTTTTCCGCGGTAGCTTCCCCGGCCGAGGAAATTTCGAACTCGAATGGATCGGCCTCGGAGGGCAGCTCAGCGGCGGTCTCCAACGGAGCCACTTCCGCCGGGGATTCGTCTTGAATCACGTAGGCTTCAGGCTCGATCGGTGGATCAATGGATATCTCAAAGGGCGGATCGATAGATACCGGCTCGGGTGTCGCCGGTTCCGACGTGCCTTGCACTTCGATCGCTTCTGCACTTTCAAAAGCTGCGATCAGGGTTTCGGCAGGCGGGAGAGTAGAAGCCTCGACGCCCGCCGGAGGCGGGGGTTCCACAACCTCCTGCACCATCGCCTCCCATTCGTCGGAGAGATCGACCTCTCCCGCCGAGCTGATCGCCCGGTGGCGTTCCTGCACAGCCTCTTCGCCCTCCGCGCCGGGAGGAATCTCAAATCGCGCCATTTCGGGGATTGGCCTTGCCATGTCCACAGGAACCGCGCCTACAGATGCCGGCTCGACGCCATAAACCTCGGAAGGATTGGCGGCAGCGGAAGGTTGCGACGGCGATTGCAGTATATCGGCCGCCGATTCTCCGGCGCCCTGGAAGCGCTTGGATATTTCGGCGAACTTTTCGGCCTCCGCCTGCTCGTTCCTCTCGCGACAGATCTGTTCGAGTGTCGCCGCCAATTGCGCCGCGCGCTGCTCGTTTCCGGAGCCCACCGAAAGATCGAGGAGCCGCTCCAGCGTGGGTGCATGCCGTGGAACCTTCTGCAACACAGTCTCGAGCAGATTCGCGGCCTTCTGCGTCAGTCCGTAGCTCGAAAACAAATCCACATCCGTGAGCGCTTGCGCAAGATAGTGCCGGGTTTCCGGATCGAGAACTTCTTCGGGAACCGGGGCGGCTGTCTCCGAAGCTGCGTGCTCCTCGCCGGTCTGAGCTGAAACAGGCTCGTTCTGTGGCGGCGCTTCTTCGTGGCCTTCCCGCTTGGCGGGCTTGCCATTGCGTATCCGCATCGATTCAAGCCGAGCGGCCATGCGCTCATCGTCGCGATTGCGGTCCACGATCTCTTCCAGCAGCTCTTCGGCGCGCGTGTAGTTTCCGGCTGCTTCGTAGATGTCCGCGAGCTTCGTGAGCGCCACTGTCAGGGGGAAAGGGTCGCTCGTATGACGGCAGAAACCGGCCAGGAGTTCGAGACCCTCGGTATTCCCCGGAAGTTTTTCCGTCGCAGCCGAAAGCGCTTTCACGAATTTGTCATGCTCTCCCACTTCAATCATGGGATCGCGAAGTTCCTTGAAGAGCGGAAGGGCTTCTTCGGCCTGTCCTTTTTCGACTAACGCCTCAGTCACCCGGAAAAGCAGTCCAAAATGCGAGTTGCCGCGCACTAACTGGTTGCGGGCGCGGTCCGCTGCTTCTTCGATTTGTCCAGTCTTTAGCTCGATATCGACGAGAAGATTGGTAACCTCGGTGCCGGCGTCCGCTTCCGGATGCTTCTCGAGAATCCTAAGCGCCGCCGCGTCTTTTCCGTTGGAAACCAGTATTTTCGCCTTCAGCAGCAGCGCGGACGGGTCGGAGGGCGCTACTTCCAGGGCTCGCTCTACCACCTTCTCGGCTTCGCTCGAATCGCCGCGGTCAAACAGACGCTGCCCATAGGCGAGATACGTTTTCGCGGCGTCGCCCTTCTGCCCCATCACGTTATAGAGCTCGGCCAGGCGCATCTGCACCCGCGGATTTTCCGGCTCCACTTCCAGAAGGCGATGAAGCACCTCGACGGCCTTGGGGCCGCGGTTGGCCTTCAGGTGCGCTTCGGCGATTTGTAAGAAGAGGGGCCGCGCCTCGCTCAACACCCCTTGCTGCACGTAAAGGTCGGCAAGCTTCTCGAGTGGATTGATTTCATTCGGGGCCAGCTTGGCGATTTTCTTATAAATCGCGATGGCCTTGCTGTTGAATCCGTCGGTCAGATACACCTGCGCCAGCCGCTCGAAGTATTCGAGCGCATGGGACATGTCACCCTGGCGAGCGAAGAGGTCGCCCACTGTCATCAGGGTGGCTTGATCTTTCGAATCGTTGCGCAGGATCTGCTGGTACTCGGCGATGGCCTGGTTGACCTTGCCTTGGTTCAAATACTTCAGAGCGCTCTCGAGCGCTTTGCTCTTATTGAAGGCCATTTGTGAGTTCGTGTGTTCCGAGCCCGGCTGCGCTGGGGTGGTGAACAGAGCTCAAATGGAAGGTTAGCATGCGAGAAACTCAAGTCAACGAAGCGCAAGAGGCAAGGTGAGGAAGGGGATAACAGGGCGAAACCCCATTTGGGGGTCTAAGAGCCTTCTAAGGAAGCAACAGAGAGGCCCAGCGGCAGCGGATTCTGGACGGCGCCCGCGGCCCAGCAGCGCGACTCTCTCACCGGAGCGTAAGAGAAGCGGTGCAGAGGCGTCGGCCCGTGCAGCCGCAGCGCTTCCAGATGTTCCGGCGTGCCGTAGCCCTTGTGCTGGGCCAACCCGTACTGCGGGTAGAGCTGGTCGAACTCTTCCATCCGGCGGTCGCGCTCCACCTTGGCAAGGATCGAAGCGGCAGCGATGGAAACCGACCGTGCGTCGCCGTGGATCAGCGCCTTTTGCTCGATCGGGAGGTCTATTTCAATCGCATCGAGAAGAAGGTAATCCGGCAGGGGATGCAGCAGGGATATCGCCGCCACCATTGCCTGGCGGCTCGCCTGGTAGATATTCCACGCGTCAATCCGGCTGGAGTCGATTTCCGCGGTGGCCCATGCCAGCGCATGTTCGCGGATGCGCTCCGCAAGCTCGCGGCGCCGTTCCGGCGGCAATTTCTTCGAATCGTCGAGTCCCACGATGCGGCGTTTCGAGTTGAGAATTACCGCTGCAGCCACTACGGGGCCAAAGAGGGAACCGCGGCCTGCTTCATCGAGACCCGCGATTCGCAGCCAGCCTCGCTGGCGCGCCTCGCGCTCGTATCGTGTACAGCAGAGCCGTCCCATCGGCGGCGATTCTAGCACACTGAGCGCGCGGTAGTGGCCCCTGATCGGCATGATGGAGATGCGCTAAAAACAAAAAGCCCGCCTCGACGAATCGAAGCGGGCCATTGCGGAAAAAATTGAATGAGGAGAGAGGAGGGCTATTCCGCCGACGTCGTCACCGGCACCGCCTCAAACTTTTCCACGCGCTTGATGCGGGCCGCCTTGCCCTTCCGTCCGCGCAGATAATTCAGTTTGGCGCGGCGGACGCTTCCCTGGCGAACCATCTCGATTGAGCTGATCATGGGCGAATGCGTCGGGAAAATACGCTCGACGCCGATGCCAAAGCTTACGCGGCGCACCGTGAAGCTCTCTCCCAAAAGTTCACCCCGGCGGCTCATCACCACGCCCTCGAACGCCTGAATGCGTTCCTTATCGCCTTCGCCCTCTTTCAGCCGGACATTCACGCGAATCGTGTCTCCGGGACGAAATACGGGGAGGTCTTTGCGGAGTTGTGACTGCTGCACACTTCGAATAATCGGTTTCATTTCCTTGTTCCAGGCAGACCCGCTCAGGTGGGGCCAGCACAACGCACGAAAAAGAATTATAGCGAATTCGGGAAGGGATGCCTAGGCAAAACTATCTCCTTCGAGAGGCTAAGGGCGCGACGGCAACAACAAAGCACAGACACCACCGAAGCGCACCGGCAGGAGTGCTGGTGCCACTTACGACGACTCCGCTTCCACGGGAAATGCGCTCTTGCGGCGGGGCTGGCGGGGCGTGCTATACTTTTCGACCTGTTCCCTCTGGGCGGGCTTTTGTGCCGCACAAGGAGCAACGCGGGTGGCGAACCCTGAGGGTCGCTGTACCCGGGAGGTGGGTTTATCGCAGAACGTGGTGGTGGTCCTGGCGGCGGTCTTCGGGTCAACGAGCGCATTCGCGCTCGGGAAGTGCGCGTGGTGGATGAAGTAGGCAACCAGCTTGGCGTGATGACGCTGTTCGACGCGATGAAGGCCGCGCGCGAGGCGGGCCTGGACGTCGTCGAGATTTCGCCCAACGCCGTGCCTCCGGTCTGCAAGCTCGTCGACTACGGAAAGTTCCTCTACGAGCAGAACAAGAAAGCCCACGAGCAGAAGAAGCATCAGAAGAGTTCGCACATCAAGGAAGTGAAGTTCCGGCCGTCGACCGCCGAGCACGATTACCAGGTGCGGAAGAACCAGATCATCCGCTTCCTGGGCGACGGCTACAAGGTGAAGGCCATGATCTTCCATCGCGGCCGCGAAATGGCGCACCAGGATGTGGGCCGCGCCAAGATGGACCGTCTGCTCAAGGACATCATGGACCACGCGCAGGTGGAGTTCGGCCCGCGCATGGAAGCCAACATCCTGCTCGCGCTGCTCGCGCCGAAGAAGGGCGCGGTGGCGAGCGCGCCGGCGCGTCCGGCGCAGTCAGCGGCCGGCGGCCAGGCCTAGCCTGTCATCCTGAGCGAAGCGAAGGATCTGCATTTTTGTTGGTTGCACGTGGCCCCGCGAGATATTGTGTGGCCGCACAAAAAGTTTCGAAGAGGGAATTGTGAAGAAGAACAAGAAAATGAAGCTGAAGACGCACCGCGGCGCCGCCAAGCGCTTTCAAGATTACGTCCACGGGAAAAGTGATGCGCTGGCACTCCGGCAAGCGGCACCTGCTGGGCACCAAATCGCCCCGGCGGCAACGGAAGCTCGCCAACAAGGTGGTCGTGAACCCGGCGGACGTTCCGAACGTGCGCCTCGCGCTGCCCTACGGGCTGTAAGCTGCGTTCTAGCAAAGCGGTTGTCGGCGACCTGCCTTGGCGAAGTGTCTTGATAGCGGAAAGCGAAGGCTCGCGGTAAAGGCACCGCGAGAGGTGACGCGCTTCGCGGGCAGGTTTTTATGTCGGAGCTGAAGCTCCGACCCCCTAAACACCGCAATTTAGGTGTAGCCAGGGGTTCGAGTTTTTGTGAACAAGAATTTGTAGAAATGTGGAGTTCCGAGCCAGGCAGCGCGTAACGGGTGCCTGCCGGCCGGATTCTCGCGATGCTACAAAGCTAGTTGATGCGAGAAAAGTAGAGCGGTTCACATCGAGACAAACCCGTCCGAGAGGCGCGCCGTTGTGCGTCCTCGCGGATCCTGTTTGTCTCCCTGACCAATTTATTTTTGCCGCGCTCAGAGACTGTGACCAGCTGAGCGCTGCGAAATTTTTCCGCGCCTTTGGGCGCCTAAGGAGACGTAAGCAAATGGCTCGAGTTAAACGCGGTACCAAGCGCCGTGCGCGGCGCAAAAAGCTGCTGAAACACGCGAAGGGATTTTTCCTTACCAAGGGAAAGCTGTACCGGTCGGCAAAAGAGGCGGTAAACCGCTCGCTGCGCTACACCTACCGCGACCGGCGCACGCGCAAGCGCGATTACCGCACGCTGTGGATTCAGCGCATCGGCGCGGCCGCGCGGAACAACGGCATCACCTACAGCCAGCTGATTCACGGGCTCAAGGCGAGCGGCATCGAGCTCGACCGGAAGATCCTGGCCGACATCGCCGTGCGCGACGCGGAAGGATTTACCGCGCTGGTGGCGTCGGCGAAGCAGCATCTTGGCACCGCGCCTGCCAAGACGCCTCCGCCCGTCGCTTAAATGGCCGAAAGAAAAATCGTCGAGCAGACGCTGGCGGAGATCGGCGCCACAACGCCGGAGTCCGCCGCGTCGCTTTTCGCGCAACTGCGGGGAGAGTTCGACGCAGCCACTTCGGGCGTCGTTGACGATGCTAGCTGGAAGGCTCTGCGCGATGGCTGGCTCGGTCGCAAATCCG
The DNA here is from genome assembly GCA_963797585.1 of uncultured Acidobacteriota bacterium. Lineage (GTDB taxonomy): Bacteria > Acidobacteriota > Terriglobia > Acidiferrales > UBA7541 > Palsa-295. The sequence continues at coordinate 34,456 of CAWCQH010000024.1, read as the reverse complement.
GAATTCTCTCGCTGGTCACCGACAACTGGCTGAAGCCGGCTCCGCCGGAATTGAAGCGTGTTGTGGGCCAGGAGCTGAACAAGCTAAAACCACACGTCGAGGGTGAGATCAAAGCCCTTCTCGCTAAAATCGAAGCAGCCTCTGAAACCGCCGAAGTTACGGCGTCGATGAGTCCGTTTAGCGGAAGCCTCGGAGTCAAATTAATTAAAGGCGAAAGCGTTGATCTTTCGCTTCCGGGCGTCGAGCGGGCGATCGGGACGCGGCACCTTATCCGGCAGACGTACGAAGAGCTGCAGCGGATTTTTCTTTCTATCGGGTTCAGCGTTGTCGAGGGGCCCGAGATCGAGACGCCTTACTACAACTTCGAGGCGCTCAACATCCCCGAGCATCATCCCGCGCGCGACAACATGGATACGTTTCTACATCGAGGGCGCGCGCGGCGGGCATCTGCTGCGCACGCACACTTCGCCGATGCAGATCCGCACGATGGAAAAGCAGGCGCCTCCGGTGCGGATCATCGTGCCGGGGAAAGTCTACCGGCGCGACAATCCCGACGCGACGCACGGGTACATGTTCCACCAGATCGAAGGGCTGGCCGTCGATACCGACATCACGTTTTGCGATTTCAAAGGCACGGTCGAATATTTCGTGCGCGAGTTTCTCGGGCCGCAGGCGAAGACGCGGCTTCGGCCGAGCTATTTCCCGTTCACCGAGCCTTCGGCGGAAGTGGATGCTACCTGCCACGTTTGCGGCGGGAGCGGATGCCGCGTCTGCAAATTTTCGGGCTGGATTGAATTGTTTGGCGCGGGGATGGTGGACCCGGCGGTGTATGGCTTCGTGAAATACGACGCGGAGCGGCTCTCCGGATTTGCGTTCGGCATGGGCGTCGACCGGCTGGCGATGATGAAGTACGGGATCAGCGAGCTTCCACTGCTGTATCAGAACGATGTGCGGTTTCTGACGCAGTTTCCATAGTAGAAAGAGGCGAAGGAAGCAGCGGGCCTCCCACCGCTGTCGCGGTGGGCTACGCTGTTCCGCCCCTGGCGGGGCTGGATAAAGAGAAAGAGGAGACCCACCCTTACACTACAAAGGGTGGGGCACCCGCAAAGGCAACGTCAAAGGCACGGCAAATACACAGCAAGGGCAAACCCAACAACAAAGGCAACACTACTGCGAAAAGAATGAGGGATCCTTCGCTGCGCTCAGGATGACACGTTTTTTTTGATGTGACTGCGAAAAGCAAAAGATGAAAGTCGTCTACAACTGGGTGAAGGAATTTGTGGGCGTGACGGCGCCGGCGGCGGAGCTGCGCTCGCGGCTTTCGCTGGCGGGAGTGGCGATCGATTCGATCGAGGAAACGGCGGCGGGGCCGGTGCTCGATGCGGAGATTACGGCGAACCGCCCGGACTGCCTGGGGCATTACGGGATGGCTCGGGAGATTGCGGCGATTTACCGGCTGCCAGTGAAGACAGTTGAGCCAAAGCTTAAGGAATCGGCGGATAAGGTCGCGGACGCTACGCTGGTGGAGATCGAAGCACCGGAGATCTGTGGGCGGTATACGGCGCGGGTGATGCGCGGCGTGAAGGTGCAGCCATCGCCCGACTGGCTGCGGCAGCGCTTGGAGGCGATTGGCGAGAAGTCGATCAACAACGTGGTGGACGTGACCAACTACGTGATGTTCGAGCTGGGGCAGCCGCTGCATGCCTTCGATCTGGACAAGCTAAATGAGAAGCGGATTGTGGTGCGGCGAGCGCGCGGCGGCGAAAAGATTCGCACGCTCGATGGCGTCGAGCGCACGCTTGCGAAAGAGATGGGCGTGATCGCGGACGCTTCTCATGCCGTCGCGATTGCGGGCGTGATGGGCGGCGCGGACAGCGAGATCGGGTTCAGCAGCCGCAACATCCTGATCGAGGCTGGCTGGTTCGATCCGATCTCGGTGCGGCGGACCTCGAAGACGCTGGGGCTGCGGACCGAGGCTTCCTACCGATTCGAGCGCGGCGCCGATCCGGAAATGGCGGAACTTGCTTCGCGGCGGGCGGCGGAGCTGATCCAGCAAGTCGCGGGCGGAGAAATTCTGGCGGGAGTTGTCGATGTGTACCCGCACCGGGAAGCGCCGCCCAAGATTCAGCTCAGCCGCGGCGATCTGTTGCGGGTGATGGGCGCGGACGTTCCCGACCGCGACATCGAGGAAATTCTTGGGGCTCTCGGGTTTAATCCTGTCCGCATCGATGCGAACCGCGGGAACACCAACGCGGCGGATGCCGTGTGGCAGTGCGAGCAGCCATCGTGGCGCCGGGACGTAACGCGCGGAATCGACCTGATCGAAGAGGTGGCGCGGCATTACGGGTACGACAAATTTCCTCCGAGGCTGCCGCCCGCCAAGCAGCCCGCACACCGGCTGCCCCATGCGGTGGAACTGGACCGGCTGCGGGAGCGAATCATCGCGCTCGGCTATCAGGAGATCGTCGAGATTCCGCTGGTGGATGCGCGGCGGGACGAACTGTTCCGCGCGGAAGGCGTGGCCCCCGCGGTGATCGGCAACCCGCTCGCGGAAGATGCGTCGGTGATGCGGTCGAACGGGATTGTGGGCATGATTTCGGCGCTGGAGTGGAATTTGAATCACGGGCAGCGCGATCTGCGACTATTTGAAATCGGCAGAAAGTACGAGTTGCGCGATGGCGAGCCGGTGGAGACGCCGGTGCTCACGCTTGGAGCGACCGGACTGGCGCGTGAGAAAACCGTCCACGAAAACGCTCGCGAGTTTGCGTTTGCGGATTTGAAAGGCGACCTGGACCGCATCGGCGAGCTGGCGGGCGGCTTTGCGTGGCAATCGGGCGGACCCGGCTGGTTAGCAGGCGGCCGAGCGGCACAGGTCGCGCTCGGGGGAACAGCAGGACTGGGAGTGGCGGGGCAACTGGCGCGGCGCATCGCCGAGCAGCTCAAGCTGAGGCAGGATGTTTTCGTCGCAGAACTGCAGCTCGACCTGCTGCTCAAGGGAATCGAATCCGCGCGAGCCGCGCTGCGCTTTACGCCGATTCCGCGTTTCCCGGCCGTCGAACGCGACTTTTCGCTGGTGCTTTCCGACGGGATTTCCTTCGCGCGGGTCGCAGGAGTGATTCGCGGCCTGGGCATTTCGGAATTGCAGGGCATCGAGGCGGCGGATCTGTTTCGCGGCGGGCAGGTGCCCGCGGGGAAATTCTCGCTGATGATTCGCGTCACGTTTCAGAGCACGCAAGCTACGCTGACCGATGCGCAGATCGGGGAATTTTCGTCGCGGATAGTGAACGCTTTGGAAGCGCGGCTGGGGGCGACGCTTCGCGCGTCGTAAAGGCGGACGTAGAGCCTCCTTTGTCTGTTGCACCGGGACGGAGAATCGCTGACAATGGCGGCTCATTTGCGGTTGCAGGGAGCGGGCTCGTGAAAATCGATATTTACGATCAGAGTTACAACGTCAATGCGGAAGGGAACGCCGAATACCTGACGGAGCTGGCGGCTTATGTGGATTTGCGAATGCGCGAAGTTGCCGAAGCGGCGCGGACCGTGGATTCGCTCAAGGTTGCTGTGCTGGCGGCGCTCAACATTGCCGACGAGCTGTTCTCGATGCGGGAGCGGCAGAAGCAGATCGAAGGGCCGCTGCGCGAACGCGTCGAGAAGTGCGTGGGACTGGTGGAAAGCGCCCTCGAACACACCCACTGACGCTTCGTTGCTTTTTCGGGTACACGGGGACGCAACTGTTTGGCCCTGCGGGGCGTCTACTATATGATTAAGAGGGATGTGGGGCCATCCTGTTTTCGATGCAACACCGCAAATCAATTCGTTACTTTTTTGTTCCGCTAGCAATCCTCGCGCTGCTGGTTGTAACGGCAACGTTTGGGGGTGTGCTGCATCATCATCAGAATTCCACGTCTGAGAACACCTGCCAGATCTGCCATCTGAATCACCAACCGATCGAACGTCCGCTGGCGAGCGATCGCGTTCCGGTGCTGGCACCCGTAGGGGCGCAGCTGGAGCCCGAGGATTATGAGTTTTCGCCGGGACTGTTGGTCCGCCGCCTGCCCGCCCGCGCACCGCCTGTAGCCTAGTTCTCCTGCTTGTCTCTTGTGCCGCGCGCCGGCACTCCGATTCATTCTCTGCGTCTATTGGAAGGTAGGAAGCCTATGCGTGAAAAGCGTGTTTGGATTTTGAGTCTTACGCTCGCGTTGTGCGTTGCGGGCGTTGCGAACGCTCAATCGACGACACCGGCATCGGCGCCGCCCGGCGCGCCACAAGGAGGCGGCCCACCGTCGACGCCGCCCGCTTCTCCGGCGCAGGTGCTGGCGCAGAGCCCGGGGTCGGTGAAGATATCGCTCGATGACGCGGTGCAGATGGCCCTGCAGCACAACCACAACCTGCTGGCGGCCCGGACCACGATTCAGCAGAGCGAGGCGGAGGAGACTACGGCGAACCTGCGGCCGAATCCTGTGCTCCTGGGCGACGCGCAGTTCCTGCCGTTCTTTCAGCCCGACCAATTCAGCGGCGATTACCTGGACTATTCGGCGCAGTTCGACCTGGGGGTCAGCTATCTCTTCGAGCGCGGCAAGAAGCGCCAGCACCGGCTGCAGGCCGCGAAAGACGCGACGGCCGTGACGCGCTCGCAGGTGGCGGACAACGAGCGCAGCCTGACGTTCAACGTGGCGCAGCAGTTCGTCAATGTGGAACTGGCCGAATCGACGCTGGAACTCTCCCGGGAAGACCTCAAAAGCTTTCAGAACACGGTGGAGATCAGCCAAGCGCGGTATAAAGCGGGCGACATCAGCGAGGACGACCTGCTGAAGATCAAGCTGCAGATGCTGCAGTTCCAGACGGATGTTTCGCAGGCGATGCTGGCGCGGGTGCAGGGGCTATCCGACCTTCGGCAGCTGCTGGGTTACGAGTCGGTGCCCGCCGACTATGACGTGGCCGGTCAATTCGATTATCAAAAACTGACCGGGAATCTGGAAGACTTCCAGATGAAGGCATTGCAGAACCGGCCGGACCTGCGGGCGGCGGAACAGGGTGTAACCGCGGCCAACAGTCAATTTGAACTGCAGAAGGCAATCGGCAAGCGGGACGTGACCGCGCAGGCCAACTACACGCACATCGCGGACCTGAACACGGCTTCGCTTTTCGGGCAGATTCAATTGCCCATTTTCGACCGGAACCAGGGCGAAATCGCGCGCACGCGCTTCGCGATCGGCCAGGCCCAGGAACAGGACAAATTTACGAACGGGCAGGTGCTGACCGACGTGCGCGATGCGTACGAAAACCTGCGCACGAACGATGAGATCGTCACGCTCTATCGCTCCGGGTATCTGGATGAAGCGCAGCAGGACCGCGACATCAGCGAATACGCCTATCAGCGCGGCGCGGCCAGCCTGCTGGACTTTCTGGACGCGGAACGCAGCTACCGGGCGACGCAGCTGGCCTACCGGCAGTCACTCGCGTCGTATCTGCTCGCCGTCGAACAGGTGCGCCAGGCCGTGGGAACGAGAAGCGTGCAATGAGCAGGATCAGGATGAGGAGCGCCATGAACACTAGACAGAGGGCACGTGGCACACGCGGGTGCAGATGGGAGATCGGCGCAGCGCTCCTGCTGGCGTGCGCGCTTACGGCGTGCAGTCCGGGCGAGAAGGCGAACCAGATGACGTCCTTCTCGACACAGGGCTCGAAGTCCCAGACGCCGGAACTCTTCACTATTCCGCAGGACCAGATGTCGCACGTGCAGGTGGTGACCGTTGCGCCTACCAAGCTCGCTCGCACGCTGCGCCTGACGGGCGCGGTGGCTTACAACGCGTTCAAGACGACGCCGGTGATCACGCAGGTGGGCGGGCCGGTGAGCCGAATCCTGGTGGTGCCGGGGCAGCAGGTGAAAGAAGGGGCGCCGATGCTTGAAGTGAGCAGCCCGGATTACTCGCAGCTGCTCGACGCGTATCTGAAGGCCGCCGATTCGTTCCGGCTGGCGGACAAAAACTATGCGCGGGCCAAGGATTTGTACGAGCACCACGCGATTGCCGAGCGGGATCTGCAGCAGGCGGAATCCGACCGCACACAGGCCGAGGCGGACCGGAATGCCGCCGAGCAGGGGATGAAAATCCTGGGAATCAAAAATCCGGAGGATCTGGCTAAGGCTCCTTCTTCGGCGCAGATTCCGGTGCTGGCGCCCATCAGCGGAGAAGTGGTGGAGCGGCTGGTGTCGCCGGGGCAGGTAATGCAGGCGGGGACTACCCAGGCGTTCACGATCTCCGATATGAGCACGGTGTGGGTGCTGGCGAACGTCTACCAGAGCGATCTTGCCTACGTCCACGACGGCGACGACGTGTCGGTGCAGACGGACGCGTATCCGGACGTATTCCACGGGAAGATTTCGTATGTCTCGCCGGCGCTCGATCCCAACACGCGGACATTGCAGGCCCGGATCGTGGTAGATAACAAAGGCGAGAAGCTGAAACGAGATATGTATTGCACTGTGACCGTGACGGCCGGAACCGTATCGAACGCTATTGCCGTGCCGGACTCGGCCGTGCTGCGCGACGACGAAAACCAGCCGTTCGTTTACGCGGAGGTGAGCGCCACGCAGTTCGGAAGGCGTCCTGTGGACATCGCGGAAAGCCAGAACGGCCAGACGCAGATTACCAAAGGGCTTTCGGCGGGGGACAAAATCGTCGGGAACGGGAGTTTGTTCATCCAGTTCGCCAATTCGTTCCAGCAGTGAGGGCGGCATTGAGAGACAACATTGGAGAATAACTTGACGCGCAACTCGAGGCGCAACATCAGGCGCAACATGAAACGCAACTGGGCATGATCCATCATCTGGTCCAATTCGCGCTGCGGCAGAGATTTCTGATCCTGATGCTGATGGTGTTTCTGGTGGTGGGCGGGGCGATCTCGTTCCAGCACATGCCGGTGGACGCGTACCCGGACCTTGCGCCGCCGATGGTGGAGGTCATTACGCAGTGGCCGGGACACGCGGCGGAAGAAATTGAACGGCTGGTCACGCTTCCCACCGAAGTGGAAATGAACGGCGTGCCGAAGATGTCGGTGATGCGGTCGATTTCGCTTTACGGGCTGTCGGATGTGATTTTGACTTTCGATGAGGACACCGACGATTACTTCGCGCGGCAGGTGGTGTTCCAGCGGCTGAGCGAGGTGAGCTACCCGACGGGAGTGACGCCGTCGCTTGCGCCGCTCTCGAGCCCGTCGGGACTCGTCTATCGCTATGTGATTCAAAGCCCGGACCGCTCGCCGCAAGAGCTGAAAACTTTCGAAGACTGGGTGATCGAGCGCGAATACAAGCAGGTGCGGGGCGTGGCGGACGATTCCGGCTTTGGCGGCACGGTGATGCAGTATCAGGTGCTGCTCGATCCGGCGCGGCTTTACGGGTATCACATCACCGTTCCCACGATTCTGCAGCAGCTCGGGATCAACAACGCCAATGCGGGCGGCGGCTTTTATTCGCAGGGAGGGCAGTTCTACTACGTCCGGGGACTGGGGCTGATTCGCGACACGCGGGATGTCGGCGACGTGGTGATCGGTTCGCAGAATGGCGTGCCGGTGCGCGTGCGGGACGTGGGCGAAGTGACCATCGGCAGCGCGCCGCGCCTGGGCGAATTCGGGTTCAACAAGACGGATGACGCCGTGGAAGGCGTCATCATGATGCTGCGCGGCGAGCAGACGCAGAACGTGCTGAAGGGCGTCGAGGAGAAGACCAAGCAGCTCAACGAGCACATTTTGCCGCCGGACGTGAAAGTGCGGCCCTATTACGACCGCAGCGATCTGGTGCGGCTGACCATCGATACCGTGGAACACAACCTGGTGCTGGGGATGGCGCTGGTGCTGATCGTGCTGATGTTTTTCCTGGTGAGCGTGCGAGCCGCGGTGATTGTGGCGCTGACGATTCCGCTGGCGCTGCTTTTTTCGTTTATTTTTCTGCACGCGCGGGGCGTGGCGGCGAACCTGCTGTCGATCGGGGCGATCGATTTCGGGATCATCATTGATGGAACGCTGGTGATGGTCGAGAACATTTTTCGCGAACTCGGCCTGCGCGAGGGGCAGGAATACGATTTGCAGGAAGTGATCCTGGCGGCGGCGAAGGATGTGGACCGGCCCATCTTCTATTCGGTGGCGGTGATCATCGCGGGATACATTCCCATTTACGCGCTGGGCGGTCCTTCCGGGAAGCTGTTCCATCCGATGGCGGACACGATGTCGATCGCGCTGATCGGGGCGCTGATCCTGACGCTGACGTTCGTCCCGGTGATGTGCGCTTACTTTTTCAAGAGCGGCGTGCGCGAACGGGAGAACAAGCCGTTCGAGTGGGTGCGCCGAAAATATATGGGTGAGCTCGACTGGTGCCTCGATCATCCGAAGACGACGATGTTCGTGGCGACCGTGATTTTCGGGTTGACGCTGCTGCTGATTCCCTTCATCGGAGGGGAATTCATGCCGCATCTGGACGAGGGCGCTCTGTGGATTCGCGCCACGATGCCCTACACAATTTCTTTCGAGGAGGCCAGCAAGCTATCTCCGCAGGTGCGGGATTTGCTGATGAAGTATCCGATGGTGACCGATGTGGGATCCGAACTCGGGAGGCCGGATGACGGCACGGACCCCACCGGATTCTTCAACGACGAATTTTACGTGGGCTTGAAGCCGTACGGAGACTCGATTTGGAAAACGGGATCGATTCACAATAAGGCCGAGCTGACCGAGGACATCCAGAAACAGCTGAAGTCCTTTCCGGGAATTATTTTCAACTACACGCAGCCCGCCGAGGACGCGGTGGACGAAGCGTTGACGGGATTGAAGAGCGCGCTGGCGGTGAAGATTTACGGGCCCGACCTCAACGTCCTGCAGGACAGGGCACTCGAGATCAAGAGACGGCTTTCGCAGGTGCCGGGATTCACGGAGTTGACGGTGGTGCGCGAGCTGGGGCAGCCGAGCCTGATCATTAACGTGGACCGCGACAAGATCGCGCGCTACGGAATCAACGTGGCGGACGTGGAAGGCATCGTGCAGGCGGCGGTGGGTGGACAAGCGGCCACTCAAGTGATCCAGGGCGAAAAGCTATTCGACCTCGTGGTGCGTATGAAGCCGGAATTCCGCGAGAATGCACAGCAGATCGGCAACCTGCTGGTGGGCACGCCCACGGGGCAGCAGATTCCGCTGAGCGAGCTTTCCGATATCCATGAGGCCAGCGGTGCTTCGTTTATTTACCGCGAAAACAATTCGCGCTATATCGGCGTGCAGTACAGCATCGAAGGGCGCGATCTGCAAAGCGCGGTGGCCGATGGCGAACGGTCTATTGCGGATGTGGCAAAATCGCTGCCCACCGGCTACCGGCTTGAATGGGGAGGCGAATATGGCGAGTACCTCGAAGCGCGGCATCAAATGGAAATTATCGGGCCGCTCGCGGTGCTGCTGATTTTTGTGATTCTGTTCGCGCTGTACGGCAACTTCAAGTTCCCGGTGACGATTGCGCTGGGCGTGGTGATGACCGAGCCGGTGGGGGCGTTGATCGCGCTCAAGCTCACGCACACGCCTTTCAGCGTGTCGTCTGTGTTGGGACTCCTGGCGTTGATGGGAGTTTCGGTGGAGACGGCCGTGATTCTGGTTTCCTACATCAATAAGCTGCGGCTTGAGAACAGGGACATCCGCACGGCCACGCGCGAGGCTTCGCTCTTGCGGTTGCGGCCGATCATGATGACTGCCCTCGTCGCGTGCCTGGGGCTGCTGCCCGCGGCGCTCTCCACGGGAATCGGCTCGGATACGCAGAAGCCGTTTGCGATCGTGATCGTGGCGGGGCTGTTGTCGCGATTGTTCCTGGGATTCTTCGTGAATCCCGTGCTTTACGAGATGGTGGCGCGGGAGGGCGACGTGCTGCAGGTCTGATCGGGCCGTTCGTATAAGGATTAGCCTTTTTTTCATATTTGCGAATCGTGAATCGGCAGAAGAGATCGATTGCCGGTGGATAGATGCCCGGTTTAAGATATCTTTCAGGGGTTGGTTTCTGACTTGTTGAAGCGATTGCCTCTCCGGCTGCTGGCCGTACCGCTGATGGTGGCGGTATTTGCGCTGAGCGTGCAGGTTGTAGCGCACTTCGACGGGAACTCTCACGACGAAGCGCACTGCACGTGCCAGGTCTGCCATATCGCGCACGCGGCCATCCCGCAACCGGCCGCGCAGACGCAGACTCAGATTCCTCTACAGGCGACGATTTTCGCGGTTTTCGAGCAGTCGCCCTCGACCGCCGAATCGGCGAACACTCCCAGCATTCCTCGCGCTCCTCCCGCTTAGTCCCGCTCACTCTTAGCACCTCGCTCTGCCAGCACACGCCGCGAACACAATCGCGCGTGCCCTTTCCACTTTGATTCTCCGCTGGTAAATAGCCAGCGCTGCGCGTTATGGGGAGAGAAAACTTCATGAGATTCGCGAAAGTACATTTGGCTGTGCAGTTGTGGCTTCTTAGCTCGTTGTTATTGGGACTATCCACGTGGGCGCAGTCGGGGAATTCGTCAACAATTCTGGGAACCGTCACGGACCCATCCGGCGCCGTGATTCCAGGAGCAACCGCGACGATTCACAATCCGGTAAGCGGCCTGGATCGCACGACGACAACCGATACTTCGGGTAGCTTCAGCTTCCCAAACGTCCCGTACAATCCATATCACCTGACGGTGACGGCTCCGGGTTTTGCATCCCATTCCGAGGACGTGGAGGCTCGCTCCTCCGTTCCCGATCAACCTGAAAATCGGACTCGCATTGGGCCAGGCGAGCGCCTCGGTAACGGTGGAGGCGGCCGGCGATCTGATCGAAACGGATTCGACGGCGCACACCGATGTGGACCGGCAATTGTTCGACAAGCTTTCTCTGGAAAGCTCTTCCTCCTCGGTAAGTTCGCTGGTGACGCTGGCGTCGCCCGGAGTTGCCGCGGATTCGAACGGCCTCTTTCACGGGCTGGGCGACCACGCGGAAAATTCCTTTTCAGTGGACGGGCAGTCTATTACGGACCAGCAGAGCAAAGTTTTCTCGAATCAGATTCCGGTAGACTCGATCGCCTCCCTGGAAGTGATCGAAGGGGCGCCGCCAGCTGAATACGGCGGCAAGACGAGTCTGGTGATCGACGTAACGACGCGCTCTGGCCAAGGCGTCACTACCCCGCATGGCAGTCTATCGGCGTCGTACGGAACATTTGGCAGTTCCAATGTCGATTTTGATCTCGCCTACGGGGGGCAAAAATGGGGCAACTTTATTGCTGTGAGCGGATTGAACAGCGGCCGATTTCTGGATGGGCCGGAATTCAGGGTATTCCACGATAAAGGCAATCTTGAAAACGTGTTCGACCGCTGGGACTATCAGTTGACAGATGCGGATTCCCTTCACTTTAACGTGGGATTCACGCGATCCTGGTTTCAGACGCCCAACTCGTTCGATGGACAGAATGCAACGGCGTGGAGTGGGGCGACTGTAGACAACGGGGGGCTCGATCCCAACGGCAAGCGGGTAGGCCCGACCGACCAGCGTTCGCAGATTCGAACATTTAACGTAGCGCCAACATGGACGCATGTGTTGAATTCATACGCGGTTTTTTCCGCCAGCGCGTATGTGCGTCACGATCAGTACAACTACTATCCGAGCGGGAATCCATTTGCGGATCTCCAGCCCGATCTTCAATCGCAAACCGTTTCTCAGCTCCGGTTCCTCACCAATGCCGGTGGCCGCGCCAGCATCTCTTACGTCAAGGGCGTTCACAACTTCAAAGCGGGCATCCAATACTCGCGGACAACGCTTGAGGAGAATGACAACGTGGGGATCGTCGATCCCACGTTCCTTGGGTCGCTCACGGATGCAAACGGCAATTCCTGCGTCGATGTAAATGGCAACCCTATTGCTTCTCCTTGCACAGACCTTGCTCCGTACGACTTGACGGCCGGAGGCACGCTGTACCGTTTTCGCGGCCGGACAAACGTGAAGGAGCTTGCGCTGTACATGCAGGACACGATTACAAAAGGCGATTGGTCGTTTAACCTCGGCATTCGAGGCGACGTCTATAAGGGTCTCTCTTCGGCCACGCAAGCAGAGCCGCGGCTCGGGATCGCCTACAATATCAAACCGAGCAGCACTGTTCTTCGAGTTTCCTACGCACGGACTCTGGAAAGTCCTTTCAATGAGAACCTGATACTTTCCAGCATCGGCTGCAGCGATGCGGTTCTATCGCCGCTTCTTCTCTGCACTCCCGGAGTGAACTCCGTGCTCACACCCGGTTACCGTAACGAATTTCACGCGGGCTTCCAGCAGGCTTTCGGAAAGCACCTGGTGCTGGATGCGGAATATATCTGGAAGTACACACACAACGCCTATGACTTCAGCGTGCTGGGTTCCACGCCTATCACTTTCCCGATCCAGTGGCACAACTCGAAGATTCCCGGATTTACGGCTCGCGTGAGCGTGCCGAATTACCACGGCTTTACAGCCTTCGTGGTCATGTCCAGCGTGGCAGCGCGCTTTTTCACTCCGCAGATCGGGGGAGCCGGGGCTGCTCCGTCAGGAGTCTCGGTTTTCCGGATCGATCACGACGAGAAATACAACCAAACAACTCACATCCAATATCAGCCTTCGGTCCGCCTGCCATGGGTCGGTTTCAACTGGAGGTATGATAGCGGTCTGGTGGCCGGACCGGTTCCTTGTGCGGGCGGCAATTGCAACAACGGGCCGGCTGGCACGGATACTTTGGTTGATGCCTCCATCCTGTCTCCCGACCAGCAGTTCCAGGCAGGGCTTTTCTGCGGTTCGGTACACGCCACACCTGCGACACCGATTAGCCCCACATCTCTATGCCCTGCATCCCAATACGGTTCCACGCTACTGAGCATCCCGAAAGCGGGAACCGAGGATGACGACCGCAACCCGCCACGAGTCGCCCCGCGGAATCTATTCGATCTGGCGCTGGGCGACGACAACGTATTGCATGGCGACCGGTTCAAATGGAGTGCCCGCTTCACGGTCATCAACGTAGCCAACAAGGTCGCTCTTTACAACTTCCTGTCGACCTTCAGCGGGACGCACTACGTGACGCCTCGTACATTCACGGGTGAAATAGGGTTCCACTTCTAGTGCAAACTGGAGGCAGAGGAGGTTGAGGAGGCAAAGGAAGTAGAGGAGGAAGGCTCGCGGTAAGGGCACCGCGAGCGGAAGGCGCTGCGCGCCGGTATTAGGTCGCGGCTGAAAGCCGCGACCTACAAACATTCTCGTGCCGGCGCTGAGGCTCTTGAGTTGGGGTGCCGCTCTGGGAGTGTTGGGTGATGCTCGTCGCCAAAAACCGTACACCGACGGAACAGCAGCGGAAAGCGGTGGCTTCGCTTGGTTCGGGATACTGCTGCAGCACCGACCTTGCGAAAAGCGAGGAAAGGCAGGAGACCAACCCTTAATACCGAAAGGTCGGGCGCCCACAACTGCAACTGCGAAAGGCAAGAGGGATCCTTCGCTGCGCTCAGGATGACTGCCAACAGCAACGGCGCCAGGCAACCGCGAAGGGCAAGACACGTCAAAAAAGTCACAGCCTCTCAGGATGACTACGAAAAGCGCACGTCAGGAGAAAGACCCACCCTTGACACCGAAGGGTGGGGCACCTGCAAAGGCAACGGCAAAGGCAACAGCGACGGCGAGTCACAGACTCCCAGGATGACTGCGAACGGCGACGATGACTGCAAACGAGGGAAGCCACAGTTGCGAGATTATGAGGCGCGCGCGTGTTCTTGCGGCTTCGCGGCTCGGCTTCCCTGCTACAATCGTTGGGGAGATGGCCTGCGACGCAGGTGACGTTGCGAAAGCCTTTTGAACCAACACTGGATCCCAGGGTGCTCGCGTCGACCTGCCCTTGTGCATGTTTCGAGCCGGCTTGCCGGTGCGGAAAAGCCTTAAAGCAGGCGCAGGGCGCCCGCCTTAACCGTGGGGTTCAGGGCCTAGCGCGCACGGCGAAGTGGACCGCTCCCTTCTCATTGCAATTCCTCCCGAAAACGAAGCACCGGGGTTTGCTTTGGCGAAACAGCTGCGGAGTTTTGCGGCCCAAGGAATTTGTGATACAGAAGGCATACGCAATGTGGGTGGTTTTCCAATCTGAAAGAGAGCCGCGGGAAAATTGAGAATTCTTTTTATTGGCGACATCGTCGGCTCTCCGGGCCGGAAAATCGTTCACGACCGCCTTGCGGACATTCTTTCGCAGCGGCAGATCGGCTTGTGCATCGCGAACGGCGAAAATTCCGCGTCGGGATTCGGGATCACGCCCCGGCTGGCGGAGGAGCTGTTCGCGTCCGGGATCGAAGTGATCACCGGGGGGAATCACATCTGGGACCGCCGCGAGATTCTGGAGTTCTTCCCTCACGAGCCGCGGCTTCTGCGACCCGCGAATTTTCCGAATGGGTTGCCCGGCAGCGGTCTTTATGTAGGTCGCGCCAGGAATGGCGTGCCCTATGCGGTGTTGAACCTGCAGGGCCGCACGTTTATGACGGCTCTAGACGATCCGTTCCGCACGGCTACGCGAGAGCTGGCCAAGATCCCGGCGGACGTGAAGGTGATTTTTGTCGACATGCACGCCGAGGCCACTTCGGAAAAGCAGGCGATGGGGTGGTATCTTGACGGAAAAGTTTCCGTGGTCGTGGGGACGCACACGCACGTGCCCACGGCGGATTATCACGTGCTTCCCGGAGGCACCGCCTACACGACCGATGTGGGCATGACCGGACCGCATAATTCGGTGATCGGCATGGAAAAAGAGGGCGTGCTGCAGCGCTTTCTCGACGCGCTCCCCGCGAGGTTCGTGGTGGCCGAGGGCGACGTGCAGATGAACACCGTCCTGATCGATGTGGACGAGACTACCGGACGCGCCCGGTCGATCGAACGGCTCAATTTCCGCCTCGACTAAGTTATATTGAGTCAGGAGGGGCCTCCTTTGAACACGCTCCCGCAGATGCGCCGCCTGGGATTTGTTTTATTCCTCGTAATTGCTTCGTCTACTCCTGCCGCCAACGACGCGGCGGACCGCGCCATGGCGACGATCCGTCCCGAGGCGATCCGTGCCGATATGCGCTTTCTTTCCGACAGCCTGCTCGAAGGGCGGCGGACCGGGACGCGCGGCCACGAGATCGCCGCAAAATTCATGGCCGCGCAATTCGAGGCGATGGGCCTCGATCCTGCCGGAGACAAGGGCACCTACTTTCAGAGCGTGCCGTTCCGCGGATCCCACGTGGACGCCGTCACAAACGACCATGAGCTGGACGGCGGGTGGCAAAGAGGAAGTTCTCGCGGACAAGCGGGATTTTCTGGCTGCGTCAGATCCTGGGCGCGCGGACGTTTCCGTCGAAGCGCCCGTGGTGTTTGTGGGCTACGGAATTACGGCGCCGGAGCTGCATCATGACGATTACGCGGGCATCGATGCGAAAGGCAAAATCGTGGCGCTGATCTATGGAGCGCCGCCGCAGTTCGATTCGTCGTTGCGCGCGCACTATTCCTCGGGAATTACGAAGAGGGAAATTGCCGTGGCGCATGGCGCGGTCGGCTACGTGACCATGAACGATCCGAACCTGGAGCGTCTGTACAGCTTTCAACACCGCGTGAACGACTCGGCTGCGCCCGATCTCTACTGGCTCGATCCGCAGGGGCGACCGAACGACTATCATCCGGAATTGCGGGCGATCGCCATTACGAATGTGGCGGAATCGCGGAAGTTCTTCGAAGCCGCCGGGCATTCGCCGGACGACATCTTTGCGGCGGCCAAGGCGGGGAAACTTTCATCCTTTGAAACTTCGCTTCGCTTCAAGATTCATGTCGCGACGAAATCGGAGGACATGCACAGCCCGAATGTGGCCGCCAAGCTGACGGGAAGCGATCCGGCGCTGCGCGGCGAATACGTGGTATTCACTGCTCATTCCGATCACATGGGCATCGGCGTGCCGGTACAGGGCGACAGCGTCTACCACGGCGCGCTCGACAACGCTTCGGGGAGCGCGGAACTGCTGGCCATCGCGCGGGCGATGGTTACGCTGAACCCGCGTCCGCGGCGGTCGATCCTGTTTGTATCTTTCACCGCGGAAGAAGAAGGACTGCTGGGGGCCGATTACTTTGCACACTATCCGACCGTGCCAAAATCGGCGCTCGTGGCCGATGTCAATATGGATGAGGATTTGATGCTCTGGCCGCTCGAAGACATCGTCGCGTATGGCGCGGAGCATTCGAGTCTGGGACATGTGGTACAGGACGCGGCGGAAAGGCTGCATCTTACGGTAAGCCCCGATCCGGAGCCCGAGCAGGTGATTTTCATTCGCAGCGACCAGTATGCTTTCGTGAAACAGGGGATCCCCGCGTTCCTGAGCGACGCCGGCGATAAGTCGGATGATACCGCGATACAGCCGGAGAAAATCGAGCAACACTGGAAGTCCACGATCTACCATTCGCCGCAGGACAGCATGGAACAGCCGGGGCTCGATTTCGGCGCGGCGGTGAAGTTCACGCAATTCAATTTTCTGTGCGGGTACCTGGTGGCGCAGGCGCAGGAACGGCCCGTGTGGAATGCTCACGATTTCTTTGGCGACCGTCACTCAAAGAAATGAGCCGCAAGAACTTCCGCCTTTGAGCCCCCGTCGCATGCTAGAATAGTGGTGCGTTTGTAGCGTTTGTTGCTCCAGAAAACTCCTCATCAGGACTTCATCGGGGCTGCAAGACTGCGCAGGCAGCCTTTTCTCTCAGGGAAGCGAACCGATGACTACATCTATACGCAACATCGCCATCATTGCCCACGTGGACCACGGCAAGACGACGCTCGTGGACGCCATGCTGCGCCAGAGCGGTATTTTCCGCGCCAATCAGGAAATGACCGACCGGGTGATGGATTCGAACGACCTGGAGCGCGAGCGGGGGATCACCATTCTCGCGAAGAACACCGCGCTTACGTACCATGACACCAAGATCAATATCGTGGATACGCCGGGCCACAGCGATTTCGGCGGCGAGGTAGAGCGCGCGCTGCGCATGGTGGACGGAGTGGTGCTGCTGGTGGACGCGAGCGAGGGGCCGCTGCCGCAGACGCGCTACGTGCTGCAGAAGGCTCTGGCGGCGAAGTTGCCGCCGGTGATCGTGCTGAACAAGATCGATCGCACGGATGCGCGACCCGCGGCCGTGCTCGATGAAATTTACGACCTGTTTATCGATCTGGACGCTACCGAAGACCAGCTTGATTTTCCCGTGGTGTACACGAACGCGAAAACCGGCGTGGCCCACGACCAGATCGGCGATTCGTCGACGAATCTGAAGCCGCTGTTTGAGAAGATCGTTTCGTCGATTCCGCCCCCGACGGGCGATCCGGGGAAGGTGCTGCAGATTCAGGTTACCAACCTCGACTACAGCGAGTATCTGGGAAGGATCGCGATCGCGCGCGTGTTTGAAGGAACGCTGGCGCGCGGCGCGGAAGTCGGCATCGCCAAGCTGAACGGCACGATCCAGCCGACCAAGATTACGAAGCTGTTCACGTTTCGCGGCCTGGAGCGCGATGACGCCGAGACGGTGTTTGCGGGCGACATCGTGGGAATCGCGGGCGTGGAAGGAATCCAGATCGGCGAGAGCATTACGGACCTCGAGCATCCGGCGCCGCTCGAACCGCTGCTGATCGACGAACCGACGCTGACGATGCTGTTTACCGTAAATACTTCGCCCTTTGCGGGGCGCGAAGGGCAATACGTGACGTCGCGCGATCTGCGCTCGCGTTTGCAGCGCGAATTGCTCACGAATGTGTCGTTGCGCGTGGAAGACAGCGGCTCTACGGACACGTTTCGCGTGCTGGCGCGCGGCGAATTGCAGTTGGCGATTTTGATCGAGACGATGCGCCGCGAGGGCTACGAATTGATGGTGGGCAAGCCGGAGATCGTGGTGCGCGAGGAAAACGGCAAGCGGATGGAGCCGCTCGAGTTGCTGGTGGTGGATTGTCCGGAATCGTTTATCGGGATTGTGATCGAGTCGCTGGGGAGCCGGCGCGGGGAGATGGTGAAAATGGTGAATCATCATTCCGGCCGCGTGAGACTGGAGTTCCGCATCCCTTCGCGGGGATTGATCGGGCTGCGCGGGCAGCTGCTGACAGACACGCGTGGCACGTCGCTGATCCATTCGCTGCTGGAGGGCTGGACGGAGTACAGCGGCGATATGGCTTCGCGACTTACCGGGGCGCTTGTGTGCGACCGGGCCGGCGTTTCCACCGCGTACGCGGTGTGGGGGATTCAGGAACGCGGTGAGATGTTCGTGGGGCCCAGCGTGGAAGTGTATGAGGGAATGATCGTCGGCGAGAATTCGCGCGAAGACGATATGAACGTGAACATCACGAAGGAAAAGAAGCAGACCAACATGCGATCGTCTTCAGCAGATGAGGCGATCCGGCTGGTTCCGCCGCGCGAGATGACGCTGGAAAAAGCGATTGAATTCATCGCCGACGATGAGTTTGTGGAAGTGACGCCGAAATCGATCCGGCTGCGCAAGAAAGTGCTGGATTCGAAGCGAAGGCCGAAGCGCTGGCAGGAGATTCGTGCGAGCGCTGAGGCGACCTCGTAAGAACATCTCCGTGCAGTGACCCCGCAGATTAGTCCCCGAGTTTGGCGACGCGATTTTCTAGATCCTGCGCGATTTGTTCTGCGGTGTCGGAGTCGCGAAAACGAATTGGCGAACCTATTGTCACTTTGATCTGGCCGGGGCGCGCCCATTTCTTCCCGGCGGCTTTCAATTCGAAGATGCCGTCGAGGCGCAATGGCACGACTGGTACGTTCAGGCGGGTTGCGAGCAGCCCGATTCCTGCGCGGAAGGGGCTGAGTTTCCCGTCGCGCGTCAAGACACCTTCGGGAAAAACCAGGACGCTCCAGCCGCGATCGATCAATTCACCCGCAAATGCGAAGCTTTTGCGGAAGCCTGAGCGTAGCGGCAGCGGGAACACGTTGTAGATCGAGACGATCAGCCAATACGACGCGCGATCCGCTAATCCCTTTAGGAAACCCGTGCCTGGCGGCGGGTTTCGCATGGATTCGAGAAGTTCGCCGTCCATCGCTACCGCGAGTTTGCGGTGGACGCGGCCGGGGAGGGCTTCCCAGATATAGGCGGGGTCGAAAAACGCGACGTGATTGGCGACCACCAGCAACGGGCCATTCACATTCCTCAAGTTTTCGCGGCCGCGCACGCGCGGCCAACCTAACAGCAGCATGGCGGGGCGCGCCAGAAGCGTTCAGCACGAGCGCGCGAAAGATTCGAACGGGCCACGTCTGCGCCCATCGGGGATAGTGGTACGCGGGCGAACTCGCGGCGGGCTGATGAAGAAGTTGTTCCAGATCCGCCACCGTGGCTGCGTTTGAGAATTGAGTTTCGCTCAGGTCGACCTGGTAGCGGTCTTCCAGGGCGCTCAGCAGCTCGACGCGTTCGATGGAGCTGAGCTGCAATTTCTGCGCGCTGCCTTCCTCTAGCGCACCACCTCTTCCAATTCGACCTAGCAGTTCATTCAGTGGGCTTTGAGCCAGCGCCGGTGTGCGCGCGATTTCCCCCGCCTACTTTGGCCTCGGCGGCTTGCTTGATTTGCGAGAGCAGCGGCTTCTGAGTGGGCGTACGCGGAAAATCCTTATCGGGCCAAACGAACCAATGGCGCATCTGCTGAAACCCGGCTAGTCTCTCGTTCGCGCTGCGGACGATTTCGGCTGCGCCGGTTGACGGATTACTTGATGATTCGCGAAGCAGCAGTACGGCGCAGGGCTGCGCGTTGCCGTTGCGATCGAGGCCGACGACGACGCAATCGTGCACGCCGGGTTCCTTGCGCAATTCCGATTCGAGGTCCTCGGGGTAGATATTCAGGCCTTCGGGCGCGACGATTACGTTTTTCCTGCGGCCCTTGAAATAGATAATTCCCCGAGGTGTCGCGTTCGGCGATGTCGCCGGTGTGAAACCATCCGTCTTCGTCGAGTACGGGACTGACGCCTGAATCCTTCCAGTAGCTGCGCGCGACGTTTTCTCCGCGAACCAGAATTTCTCCGTCGCCCGCCAGTTTGACCTCCAGGCCCGGGAGTGCTTTGCCGATCGAGCGGCGGCCCAGACGGAAAGGGTGATTGAGGCTGACGAGCGAGGTTGTCTCGGTGAGTCCGTAGCCTTGGATCACGGCGTAACCGAGACGGCTCCAGAAGGTTTCCGCTTCCTCGGGGAGCGTGGCGCCGCCCGAGATTATCGCCCAGAATTTCCAGCCAAGGCGGCTGTGGATCGAGCGGAAGCGCCACCAGCGGCGCAGAAAGTGCTCGCTCGCGGCAGCTTCGAAATCTTGGCGGAATCGTTCGAGCCGGCCTGCGCTCGCCAGGTCCCGTTCGATCTGATCGCGGAGGGATTCGATCAGGCGCGGCACGGTTACCAGCACGGAAACGCGTTCGTCGTGAATGGCGCGGAGAATTTCCGAGGGATTCAGCGTGTCCAGAAAGATGGACGTGGCGCCCACGATCTGCGGAATAAAAATTCCTAGCAGCTGGCCGAAGACGTGGCTCAGCGGCAGCAGGTCGAGAAAGCGCAAAGGGTGGAAAATGCTTTCGTAGCGGCGGTAACGATTGACTTCCTTCTCGATGGGTTCCAGATTCGCGAGCAGATTGGCGTGGGTGAGGACGACGCCGCGCGGCTCCGCCGTGGTGCCCGATGTAAACACAATCTCGACGGGATCGGTGCGGTCGATCACGGCGAGCACGAAGTCTTCCACCGACCCCGACGCTTCACCAAGCTCCTCGAGGGTAACCGTAGCGATAGGCAGATCGAGTGCGGGCAAACCGCGGGCCGCTACCGCGAGGCGCGCGCCGGACTGCAGCGCAACGCGCCTGGCGAACGAGGGGTCCGCGATTGCGTCCATGGGCACAACGACCACACCGCAAAACAGGCAGCCGAGAAAAGCGGCGATCCATTCGCCGGAGTTTTCTCCCCAGAGGAGGACGCGATCCCCTTTCCCTATGCCGAGCGATCTCAGGCGTGCCGAGAAATGCGACGCCGAGTCGAACAGGCGCGCGTAGGACCAGCGAACTGTTCGATAGCCGCGGCGGAAGACGACGGCGGGCTCGCTGGGCGGCCGCGAATCCTTGCGGAAGTATTCGAGAAGGGATTGCCGGGGCATGGCCCCTTGAGTTTCGCTCATCCGCGCGGCAGAAGGAACCTGGCGGTATGTCGCAGCCGGATCGGAGCTGCCGTGGGAAGAGAAATGCAGGAGGGGTTCTTCGCGCGAAGGCGGCGCTCAGAGGCTGTGAATTTTTTATTTTACGCGAAAAGTGGCACTCAAAAAAATTGCCTTACGCGCGAAAAAACGGTTTTTTCGCAATTTCGTCACGCCCTCTCAGGATGACGATCAACGGTAAGGGTTGGCGGGACGTCCGCATTGCGCCAGGTGGCGCGTGGATGGGGCGAAACGGATCGTGCCGCCCCTCCGGCGGTGGGCTAAGCTGTTCCGCCCCTGGCGGGGCTGGATTAAGAGAATAGAGAAGCCCCACCCTTACACTACAAAGGGTGGGGCACCCGCAAAGGCAACGTCAAGGGCAAGGCAAAGAGACCTGCAAAGGAACTGCCAAATCAAGAGGGATCCTTCGCTGCGCCCAGAATGACACGGCTACCTTTTGACAATCGCCGGTGGCCGTGGCTCGCTCACGAATGACGGGTTGCCTTTTGGCAAAACCACGCACTCGGGGTTCGTTTATGCAGAATGTCGGCGATGCGTTTTGGCGCACACCCCGCCACCGTGGATCGTTGACGCAGAATGTCCGGGCTGAAAAAGGAAAAGGCCCGGCAGCGATGAACTGCCGGGCCTTCCGTGAATCACGAAACGCTTGCGAAGTTAGCGAGCCGGTTCCTGTTGCTGCTGTTCACCCTGCTTCTTGGCCAGATCGGCCTTGGCGGGATCGGCTGCGATTCCGATCGAGGGCTTCTGGTAGCGAGTGAGATAGGGCATGAAGGGTGTGACTTCGAAAGGCATTTTCTCGCGGGCCGAAAGCAGAGGAATCGGCTTGGCCTTGAGCAGCTCGACGTGGTCGGTCCAGGGATCGAGCTTCACGCGGGCGCCTAGCGGAAGAGCCGAAACCTGGTCGACCTTGTCGCGATCGAGTTGCGGGGCGGAGTTGATCAGCTGCGTGTACACGGAGACGCGATTCCCGAGACGCGGGTTGATTAGCGCGTTCAGAGACTTCGAATCCGCGTCGAGTTCCTTGAGGAAAAGGCCGGCGGTTGCAAGCTTGTCTTTGTACGGCGAGTTCTTGAGCAGCTCGACGGCTTTCTGATTGGCCGTCTGCACCTGATCGGGATTATCCCGGAAGGAGAAATGACTGAGGGCTTCGACGGTGGACACGTTGGTGGTGTCGTTGAAGCCCCACTGATCCGTGGAGGGCTTGGTGACGATGATGTTCGCAAGTTCCTGGGCCAGCATCGTGGCGAGGCTCGCTTCATCGGGAAGAACGTCCAGCAGACCGCGGCTCAGCACAATCGTGTGCCCGATCGAGAAGGATTCGAGCGTACCGGTGAGCAAAATGCGGCAGTGAACTTCCGGCTCCACGTCGAGGTTGTTGGTGACTTCGAGATTGTTGACGACGGTCTCGAGAACCTTGTCGACCTCGCCCGTGGGAGCCAGCAATCCAACGCGCTGGAGACGGTCGAGAACGTTTACTTCGGCCTGGTGCTGCCATTCGCGCTCGGCTTCCACCGGGGAACGATCCTGCTGCTGCGCGCCAGCCTGATCCTGAATGGCGTTGGGCGATTCAATGGTGAGTTCGCTGAACTCCTCCTGCGGGCTGGTGGCCTTCAGGTCATAGCCCCAGAGGCGGGTTTGCGATTTGAAGCGGATGTTGTTGCCGAGAAAATCCTTGAGTTCGGATTCCTGGCTGAACACGAACGCGGGGAGCCAGAGGCCGGGCGCCACGTTGAGTCTCCAGCTGTCGAAGTGGAGGTTGAAGCCGTTGATCCCGGCAACGGGCGTGTAGATTCCGTTGAAACGGACGATGGTGTAGTTCTGATCTTCGGCCCAGAAGCGCCCCTTGAAGCGGCCTTTCCCCGATTTCGGGAGGGGAGTCACGTCAAACACCACGCAGCGCACGTCGCCCAGGAATTCGCGGCGGACGTAGTCGAACTGATAGTGCTGGCGGTCCAGCCCGTTCATATCAATGTAAACCATCTGCAGGAAGCCGTCCGGAACGTAGGAAGAGCTGAAGTAGCTTCCGAGGTGGGCGATGGGGTTCAGGTCGTCGAGCTTGCCTTTCTTGCCACTCGAGAGCATGGAATTATCCACCACGCCCTTGGAGAGGTTGGCCTGGCCCAGGAAATAGTGATCGTGCACGGGCACCGCGCCCATGTCCTTATCAGGCTTCATGTCCTGAATATAGGTTTCGATGATGGGGTTGTAGCGGCGAATCGCGGCGATTTCATCGTGCTCGCGGGCAATGATGCGATCGACGGCCTGATTCACCGTGGTGACCGGAGAACCGGTGGCGGGAGTTTCCGCCTTCGGCTCCGTTTGCACGGCCGTCTGATTCTGCGCGGAAAGCGTTCCGGCAAGAGCGGCCGTCAAAGCTACAGAAAAGAAAAAATTCTTTGCCTTACCCATTCCAATCCCCCCTCAGTATGCCAAAGCAAAAGTTATGTGGACGATGGCGTTTGCATCCACCGGTTGGCCTTCTTGTTGTGCCGGACGGAAGCGGATCTCGCGCGCGGCCGCCTCGGCGGAATGGTCGAGGCCGTAGCCAAGGCCCTGTACGACGCGCTCCACCTTCACTTCGCCGGAAGCCGCAAAGATCACCTGCAACAGAACTTCTCCTTCAATCTTCTTGGCACGGGCTTCGTCTGTATATTCCGGCTTGGGCTTGAAAAGAATCTCCACCGGCTTGGAATTCGACACGGCGGCCGTCTGCTTCACCCTCGGCCCTGCCACGACAGCATGCTCGTCGGCAAAAGCGCCCTGCTGGACGCTGCCATGGCTGCCGGTGCCACCTGTTCCGATAGCAACACCATTGCCAAATCCTGTGCTGGTGACGGTGCCTTTGGCGCCCTTGGCACCTCCGGTCCCATTCCCCTGGCCTGCGCCGGCCGGAAGATCGTAAGAGCCCAGTTGCGCGATATTCGGGTTGCGATCTGTCTTGCCGTTCGACGCAACGCCGTTTGGATCGCCGAAGCCGCCGGTCTGAACGTCCTCCCGTGGCTTTTTCAGAGTCGGGATGGCGGAACTCCCCAGGGAAATCGGGGGATTGGGATCAGGAAAGGCTTTGGCCAGCTGCGTGGGATCGGGAACGGGAGCTTTTTTGGCGACCTTTGCCACCGGCGCCGTAATCACGGGGTTGTAGATTTTCGGTTTTGGTACTTCGATTTCAACCGGTTTGGGAATTTCCTTGACGATCTGCCTTCTTACCACCGGCGTGGGCTTGGGGGGCGGCTGGGGCTTCCATGCCTCGATGTGCGGCGCTTCGAGCGGCATCACCCAGTAACTTCGGACGGCCTCCAGTTTCTGAGGCATGAGCATGGGAAGGACGACGACGATAGCGACCGCGAGGCACTCCAGGACGAAACCGACTCCAAACGAACCCCACCGCTTCTCGCCATCGGGAAGCAGCGATTCGTTGAAAACGGTACCGTTCGATTTACGTACCATTTTTCACCCTAGCAACGTTCCCAAGTTGGGCTGCGCGCGGAGACAAAAATAGCGCACTACCTTGGTACTAGAGCAAAGGGCGGAGCGTGAATAGGTCTCAGGTACTATTCTGGTCTCCGTAGTGCCGAAAGCGATAACCCAATTCATCGATGAGCCATGCACGTCAGGGCGCTTTGCACATCTTTTACCATCCCGGAAGGCAATCTCTACAGGGTAAGCCCATGTTCGCGTAGGGAGTTGCGCGTCGAGTTGTGCATTCGACTTATTGCTTCCACGGCTCTGTATGCAGGTCTGATCGTCGGACAACGGGAACTGGTCACGGAATACGGAGAATCATGGATAGAGATTCGTGAAGAGCCGGTAGCCAAAAAAAAAGGGCACAGGTGTAGCCCCCGTGCCCTTTTTCGACCTAACCGTTCTGCGAAGCGCGCTGCCTAGTGAGTTTCCACCACCAGGTAACGCGTCACGCCTCCTTGATTGACCAGCAGGAGCACGGGCTGGCTGTTCGATCCCGCCAGAGCGCGCTTGTATTCGTCCACGTTGCTGACGGGCTTGCGGTTGACTTCCTGAATCACCATCCCGCGGTCCAACCCGACCGACGCCGCGGCGCTGGAGGGGTCAACCTGAGTGACGACGACACCCTTCGTGCCGGCCGGCAGTTGGAGTTGCTGAGCCAGGTCGGAAGTCACGTTCTGCACCTCGACGCCTTCGAGCGCGCCTTCGGAGTTTTCTCCCGGCCCTTCCTTCTCCGTCTGCTCAGGAAGTTCACCGAGATTCACGGTGACGTCTTGCGACTTGCCATCACGCCAGATCTTCATCCTGGCCGAAGATCCGGGGGCCATCTGCGAGATCTGCACCTGGAGCTGGTTGGCGGCTTCGATGGGCTGGCCGTTCAATTCGAGCACGACATCGCCCTTCTTGAGGCCCGCCTTGGCGGCAGGCGTATCGGGAGAAACGTCGCCAATGAGAACGCCCCCACCCTGGTTGAGCCCAAACTGGTGGGCGAGGCTGGGGGTGACATCCTGAATGTGGACGCCCAGATAGCCGCGCACGACTTTGCCGTGCTCGACGATCTGGTTCATTACGTTGTGTGCCATGTTAATGGGAATCGCGAAGCCGATGCCCTGATTGCCGCCGCCCTCGCCCGACAGGATGGCGGTGTTGATGCCGATCAGACTGCCGTGAAGATCGATGAGAGCACCGCCGGAATTGCCGGGGTTGATCGAAGCATCGGTCTGGATGAAGTCTTCATAGTTCTCGATGCCGAGACCGCCGCGTCCCGTGGCGCTGACAATGCCCATGGTGGCCGTCTTGCCGATACCGAAGGGGTCGCCGATCGCGAGCACGATGTCTCCCACCTGCATCCGCGAGGAGTCGCCGATGGGCAGGGTGGGAAGACCGGTAGCGTTGATCTTGACTACCGCGACGTCGGTCTTGGGGTCGGTGCCGACGACTTTGCCGGCAAATTCGCGATTGTCGCTGAGGAACACCTTGATGTCGGTGGCGCCGTCGATCACGTGGTTATTGGTGAGGATGGTGCCATCGGAAGTCACAATCACGCCGGAGCCGAGACTTTGTTCCCGCTGCGAGCGCGGCTGTTGTTGTTGCTGCCCAAATTGGTTGCCGAAAAATTGCCGGAAGAAGGGATCATTGAACAATGGCGAATTCTCGCCCTTGTTCTTCACAACTTTCGAGGAGCTGATGTTTACCACCGCCGGCAGAACGGGTTTCAGGATCGATGCGAAACCGTTGGGCAAAGTGCCGAGAAGGACAGGGTTGGTATCGTGAGCGACCGTTACATTCAGAGTGGGCGCGCCGAATACCGTGCTTCCTCCCCAATGCCGCAGGCCGATATCCAACACCACGCCACCGATAATTGCCGCAAGGACCACGACCGTGGCCACCCAGCGGCGGATACGAAATTCGCTGCTGCTCATAATTCTTTTCTCCTTTGGTCCGGAAACTGCCGCTGGCAGCCCGGTCATAGGCTATTGGACGTGACCCGCGTGTTTTCGTTTTCTATACGGGCCGCAAGGACGGACGGTTTGAGTAATAAGCCAACGTTCCTGGTTCCAGTGTATTACCCGCTCATCAGCGATCGCGATCATCTAAACGACTTACCATCGAGCCACGGAACGATGCACCGCTTACGCTATATGTTATAGATGCGCCAGAGCCAGGGAAAGCGTCAATAGGGCAATATCCGAGGTTAACTCATTTTAACAGCGGATGTCTCCGTTTCGGCGCGACTCCGCCAGCCAGCCAACAGCTGAGCGCTGGATAGTGATTCAGCTAATCAGGCGCGCGATGAAAAACGCCGCCGCGGCTGCCAGGCCGCCTACAATCACTGTTTGCGCGCCGGCGCGCCAGGGGCTGACGCCCGTATAGTGGCCCTTGATCGAGCCGAAGAAGAGCAGAGCGAGCAGCGTGACGCCCACGGAAACCCACAGGGCCGAGTGCACCTGTTTCATTACGATGTAAGGGGCGAGAGGAACCAGGCCTCCCACGATGTACGACACGGCGATCGTTCCGGCACTTCGGCCAGCGCGAGCTGGATCCGGCTCCTCCAAACCAAGTTCAAAGCGCATCATGAAATCGACCCAGCGGCTCTGGTCCGACGTGATGGCAGCGACGATGGGCTCCATTTGCGCTGGAGAGAGTCCGTAGTCGCGAAAGACCTTCACAACTTCTTCCGTTTCGACGTCGGGGAGCTCGACGGTTTCGCGGATTTCCCGAAGGCGCTCGGAGGCATAGTGCTCGGAGTCCGTCTTCGCGGCGAGATATCCGCCCAGTCCCATGGCGATTGAGCCGGCGGCAATTTCGGCGAAGCCCGCTGTAACGACGATCGCGGTGGAAGCCACCGCGCCCGTTAGTCCCGCGGCGAGAGCGAACGGCACGGTGAGCCCGTCCGACATTCCAATGACGATATCGCGGACGGCGGCCGAGGCGGTGAAGTGGCGTTCGACGTGTTCAGCAGCTGGCATCATGGCTCCCAGAAGGCGATCTCAGGAAATTTTTGCGCCGGCTCCGCGGTTTGCGGCCAGGCGCGTATAATTATGGGGCAGGAACCGCAATTCAGGAGGTACATTATGTCCCAAGCTGCTGGACAATCCGCAGGACAAGGAGCCGCACCTCAGATGACGCACACGTTGCCGCCTCTCCCATATTCCTTCGACGCACTCGAACCGTACATTGACGCAAAAACGATGGAAATTCACCACGACAAGCACCATGCCGCGTACGTGACCAACCTCAACAAAGCGCTGGAGCCGCATCCGGACCTTCAGAAGCTTTCCGTGGAGGAACTTCTCGCGCAACTCGGCAAGGTCCCGGAAAACATCCGCACGGCCGTGCGCAATAACGGCGGCGGGCACATGAACCATTCGATGTTCTGGAAAATCATGAAGAAGGGCGGAGGCGGCGAACCGGGCGGCGATCTTGGAAACGCCATCAAGTCGACGTTCGGCAGCTTCGCCGATTTCAAAGCGAAGTTCAATCAGGCGGCCACCACGCGCTTCGGCTCCGGCTGGGCCTGGCTGCTCTTCCGCGACGGCAAACTGGCGATCGAGTCATCGGCGAACCAGGACAATCCCGTCATGGACGGCGGTAAGGCGTTCTTCGGCCTCGATGTGTGGGAACACGCCTACTACCTGAAATACCAGAACCGCCGGCCTGAGTATATCGAGGCCTGGTGGAACGTCATCAACTGGGACCAGGTCGCCGAGAATTATTCCCACGCGAAGTAAACCTGGTTAATTGCACCTTCGCAAGAACCTTGCAGATTCGCGGAGGCGGTTGTTTGAGCCGCCTCCGCTTTTTTTCCTTCCGGTTTAACTTCCAGGAAACAAGCGGTGCTCGAGAGCGAGAATTCCCATGCTCGCTAGCGTAGTGCTTTGCGCGGACACAGACCGGTCACAAGACCGGCTTCCTCCGCTTGGCGGGCGGTTTCCGGATGCTTGTGACCCCGGGAGCAACCTAAAGTTTCCATGGCGACATCCGATGAGAGTGCTTTGTCGAATATTTTCCCTTACGCGGCATGTACTCTTGACGGGCGCGGCGAAACCTGTAAACTGCGATTTCGGCTATGGCGACTTCAGTCAATCCGGCGATGCCTTCGAGCCCGCAGCCCGAAGAAGCGGTGCAGGACTTTCAATTCCCGCAACGGGAAGCGGCCTTTTTTTACGGGCTTTTTCTGAGAGGCCACTCGGCGGAAAAGCTGCGTCGCGACATCGAAGTCCCGGCGGCGGTGCTGGCCAAATGGGACAAGGAAACCTGGCGAGATCCTCAGCTGCGTCCTCTGCTTGAGCGCATCGTGCGCTACCGCCAGCACGTGCTGGCCATTTTCGAAAACCTCATCGGGCACGACTCCGCGAAGCAAAAACTTCAGTAGAACGTCTCACTCGGTCGGATTCCAACAGGCTTCTCATCGCAGAGTGGCGTTGAGCCGTGCGGCGTTGTAGATTAGGTATCCAGCCGGCCGGTTCCCCGGTAGCTCAATGGTAGAGCATTCGGCTGTTAACCGAAGGGTTGCTAGTTCGAATCTAGCCCGGGGAGCCAATCTTTCTTCGCTCAGTGCTCCAGGCGGTCACCGCGCGCGGCTTCGGTCATCCTGGGCCACAGAGGCCGGCACGGGGCTGGATTCCACTTGGAGGCGTCCGGCTCGCGCTTGAATTCCTCGCTCGTGTTGAACTGGAGATTCAGATATTTCGGGTCGTCCACTATCGAAGTCACGATCAGGTAGGAAACGCCATTGCGATCGAATCGGTTGTAATATTCGGTCAAGGTCGCATCGCCGCTGTAGGGAACCCCATTCTTGCGCAGGTATCCCGGCCGCATGTGCGTGGTTACAACATGCAAAGCACCGCCCGTGCCGGGAACCGGTGGGCCCACCCTCCCGATTTTTTCCCATGTTGCCACGGAATCGCCTTGCCATTGCGGCGCTCCGCCCTGCCATTTCGAACCGTCGAAATGAAATAGCCGCGTTTGCATGCCGGCATCGGTATCCATCCGCAGAGTATTGTCGTTCGACCAGTAGATATGGAGGCGTTCCGGGATGCGCATGATTGCAGCAGCTCCATACGCGCGGCACTGATTGCCCTCGCGCTCGTCTTTCGCCGGGTCCCAGCTGTCGGCGATTTGCCGGCCTTCCGCGTTCAGAGGGAGGCTCGCATAGTCGCCCTTGGCTGGGGTCATCATGCGCCAGCGCCAGTCTGCGTCCACAAGCGAAACCCAGTAACCTGTCAGATCGATCAAGGATTCAGCCTTCGCGTTCGGTGTTCCCGCATTTCGGCTGCTGCCGATTTCGTCGGGAATTATTGTCTGGGCAGAGAGATTGCCTGCTGCAGCAACGATGGCAACGAGTAGCGCTGCTGCAACGGCAAGCCGGCGCATGTTGCGGTTCTGTAAAATTTGGCGAGCCATCATCGGCCTCCGCCCGCTTTTTGCTCGTTTTGAGATTTGCTTTTGTTGCTGAGTTCCCGATAGATGGCTTCAACGAACATGTCGCTTGTCCAAGGGCCCGTCGTGGAACCATATAATCCGTCGTAGTCCAGCGTGGGTTTTGCGGCCTTCACTTGCTCCAACGTCATTCCCTGCTTTATGTAGTATTGGATACGGCCTCGAATGATCGTTACCATGTCGCGGTAGTCGACCACATCGTGCCTGTCACCGACGTGCCCGTGGCCGGGAATCACGTAGGTTCCGCCTTCTTCATTTGCTCTGGGTTGCAGGAACTCGATAATTTGATTCAATGCCGCTACAACTCCGTCGATGCTGCCGCCCTGTTCCGCTCTGATCACCGGATAACCCTCTAAATTGAGAATATCGCCGGTGCTCACGACATCTGACTTGCGGAAGAGAACGTAGCTATCGCCGTCGGTGTGCGCATTCGGGGGATGATAAATCCACACGCCTTCATCGTTGTAGAGTCTCCAATATCTGGTTTCGTAGGTATCCGTAGGCCAAAGAGCGGAGGGCACCGGCGGCTCCTTGCCGCTTGGTGCGCTCATCCTTTCGAGGACGTTGTAGTGTGCAATGATGGACGATCCCGGCGCCATTTGGTATCTGGCTTCCCCTTGCTTCTGCAGAGGGTTCCTGGAAGTGTTCGGAAGCGCCCACCCCGCCTGTGCCAGGTTCTCGTTGCCGCCGGTGTGATCGGCATCGGCACTCGTATTGACGATAAAAAGGATGTGGCGGTCCGTCACGCTGCGGATTGCCGCCAATACTTCGTCGCTCTTCTGGGGCAAACCGGAGTCGACGGCTATGGCTACGTCACTGCCTACTTGCAGAGTAATGTTCGCGCCGGCGCCGGAGATCATGTACACGTTTCCCTGCACAGGAAGTATCTCGACTTTCTCCTGGCTCCCCTGCTGACTGCGCTCGTCCGCTTGCTGGCCGGCATTCGGAGTCTGCTGCGCATAGGCAAGAGACCCGGCGTCCACAAGCGCTAGAACGCCGAGCGCGAGCACAGCCTGGAAAGCTCTCCGCACAATCCAATGGTTCCAACTCATTGTTTGTTCTCTTTGTGCTCGGGAAGCTTGGGCGGTGCGGGCAATCGCGCCAGCTTTTCCTGGTACTCGGGATATATGG
This sequence comes from uncultured Acidobacteriota bacterium, assembly GCA_963797585.1. Classification (GTDB taxonomy): domain Bacteria; phylum Acidobacteriota; class Terriglobia; order Acidiferrales; family UBA7541; genus Palsa-295. The sequence goes on along the minus strand of CAWCQH010000024.1, from coordinate 3,198 downwards.
TTTCCGCACTGCCGCGGGCTGCCTCTACGGGCACTCCCCATCGAGAGGCATATTCCGTCAGAAAATTATTTTTACCGGGCAAGTGGTAGGCGACATAACCCTCCGGATGCTCCACGGCGACGCTGGGAAGGCAATAATGCGCTATAAGCCGTCCAGTGGGGGCCCGCACGAAATTTGCGTTCCGTATGAAGGGCTCGGTTAGATAGACGGGGTCTTCGACATCGGTGATGAGCGTCATGAAATCTCCGTGCGGTATAAAATATTGAATGAAGGTGGCCTTTTCGCTTCTCGGAAGGCCATTTCGCCGCAGAAACGCTTCCTTCATATGGGTTACGGTCACCCGTAGCATGTCGCCCTCCCATTGCCCGGTGGAGAACCCTTCCCAGGTATGAGGCGCGCTCGCGGGGGGATGAGGGCGGCCATCCATGTAGATCGTTCGCTTTTCGTGCATGTAGTCCAGTTGCACTTCCCACGCCGCGACTGCCTCGGTGAAGGGAACCGGGTCCTGGCGGAACATCAGGCCGAACGGCGCATAGGTCGCGCCGTGCGGGTCGCACTCGTGTTCGATCATCTCCAGCTTTTGTGCGTCCCAGGTGTCCGCCCTCATGCGGGCGGCATCGTTGATGGGCATCTCGGTGTAGTCCCCGATTTCCGGCCCGGGAAATAAATCAGGCTCATCCTCGGTGAGCGTCTCTCCCCATTTCCCGGACAAATCCACTTGAGCGAGCGCAGGACGGCTGGTCAGCCCTGAAGAAAGCAATAGCAGCGATGCCAGAATGGTGAACCGATAGGCATCCGACATGCAAAATCCTCCCCACGGGCGTTTGTCGCCCGGAACTCAGGTTGGGCTATAGCTGACTCCGATTAGCCGTGTCAACAGCTATCGTATATGTACCGTTTGACGTCGATAGGAATTCGCTCAAAGGGGCTCCCTACAGCTGGTAAGGGTTCGTTAGGGACCCGTTCAACGGAGGGGGCGAGAAGTAGTAATATAGGCTGGGGCAGGGGGCGGCATACCACAGGGCAAGGCTTTGGGGGCGACTGCCTCCAGGAATCCGCGTCGCTCTCCCGCTAATAAGCTATGAATCTTTCCACGCCTTTCATCCATCGGCCGGTGGCCACCACGTTGTTGACGGTGGCGATCGCTCTCGCCGGGATTATTGCTTTTCTTCTGCTGCCGGTGGCAGCGCTGCCCCAGATCGATTATCCGACCATCGCCGTGCAGGCGAGCTTGCCGGGCGCGAGCCCGGAAATCATGGCTTCTTCGGTGGCCACGCCGCTCGAACGCCAATTCGGCCGCATTGCCGGCGTTTCGGAAATGACTTCGTCCAGTTATCTTGGCACTACCTCCATCACCCTGCAATTCGACTTGAACCGCAACATCGATGGCGCCGCGAGGGACGTGCAGGCCGCCATCAACGCCGCGCGCAGCTACCTGCCGGCCAACCTGCCGAACAATCCCACGTACGAGAAAGTGAATCCGGCCGACCAAGCGATTTTTGTGATCGTTCTCACATCCAAAATCTATGATCGCGGGCGCCTTTATGACGCCGGATCGACGATCATGCAGCAAAAACTCTCTCAGATTCAGGGGGTGGGGCAAGTCTTCATCGGAGGGAGTTCGCTTCCGGCGGTTCGCGTGGATATCAATCCGACGCAATTGAATAGCTACGGGCTTGGCCTGCAGGACGTAAAGAACATGCTGAGCCAGCAAAATTCCAATGTGCCGAAAGGCCAGATCTGGGACGGCACAAAAACGGCGGACATTCTGGCCAACGACCAGCTCCTCAAGGCTGACTATTACAGGCCGCTGATCGTCGGTTACCACAACGGCGCCGCCATCAAATTGTCCGACATCGCCGACGTTCAGGACTCGGTCGAGAACATTCGAGCCGCCGGGTTTTTCAACGGCGAACCGTGCATCATGCTGCAGGTCTTTCGGCAGCCCAACGCCAACATCATCGAAACCAACGAGCGGATCCGCGAGGCGCTTCCCTCGCTGAACGCTTCGATCCCTGCGGGAATCGATGTAGGGATCATGTTTGACCGCACAGGATCATCCGCCCCGCGGTCCGGGAAGCCGAGCGGTCCCTGCTTATTTCCATAGGCCTGGTGATTCTGGTGGTGTTTGTGTTTTTGCGAAGCCCTCGCGCCACTCTGATTCCGAGTGTAGCAGTTCCCGTTTCCCGCTGGGCACGTTCGGCGTGATGTATTTGTTCGGCTACAGCATCGATAACATTTCACTGATGGCGCTCACGATCTGCACGGGCTTTGTAGTCGATGACGCGATTGTTGTGATCGAGAACATCAGCCGGCACTTGGAGCAGGGAATGAGTCCGCTGGAAGCCGCATTGCATGGGGCGAAGGAAATTGGCTTCACCGTTCTTTCCATGACACTGTCGCTGGTAGCCGTATTCATTCCGATTCTCATGATGGCGGGCATCGTCGGCCGGCTTTTCCGCGAGTTTGCCATCACGCTTTCGGTGGCGATTCTGGTTTCTCTGCTTATTTCCCTCACGATGACGCCGATGATGTGTTCGCGCCTTTTGAAGCGGGAACGCGCGGAGAGTCACGGGCGAATTTATCGCATCAACGAGAAGATTTTCGCTTCCATCGTGCGCGTTTACGATCGCGGTCTGAAATGGGTGTTGAGGCATGAGGCGTTCACGCTTGGAATTCTGCTGATAACGATTGCCGTGAACATCTATCTTTTTGCGATTGTGCCCAAAGGATTTTTCCCCCTGGGAGACACCGGCAGTCTGAGGGGCGGCATTCGCGCTTCGCAGGATATTTCTTTTCAGGCCATGCAGCAGATTGCCTCCCGGTTTTCCAATATCCTCAAGTCGGATCCCGCGGTGGCGACAAATATTGCGTTTACAGGTGGCAACGGGCCGATCAACACCGGCCAGGTTATCGTAACTTTGAAGCCTTACGAACAACGTGGCCTGAGTGCCGGCGAGGTGATTGACCGCCTCCGTCCGAAGCTGAATAACGTGCCGGGAGCCCGTGTGGTTCTGTACGCTGTTCAGAATCTGAAAATTGGCGCAAGGACATCCAGCGGGCAGTATCAATACACGCTTCGCTCCGATAGCGTGGACGACCTGGTGCAATGGGGGCCGGTTCTCTTTGACCGGATGAAGAAACTCCCCGAGCTCACCGATGTGGATACCGACCAGCAGAATAGCGGTCTGGAAGCGC
>CAWCQH010000023.1:0-159999 GCA_963797585.1 uncultured Acidobacteriota bacterium | reverse complement strand
GTCCATACGAGATGCCTGTTTCTGAGCGGCGCTTGAGGGGACTCAAACGGGCCTGCTAAACTTTTCGTCCGCACCTCGATGAGATTCTTAAGCATTTTTATTCATAGGCCGGTGGCAACGACGCTGGTGATGGCGGCGATCACGCTTGCCGGGGCGGTGGCCTTCAGCCAGCTCCCCGTGGCGCCTCTGCCGCAGGTGGATTTCCCGACGATTTCGGTGCAGGCCAATCTGCCGGGAGCCAGCCCCGAGAACATGGCGGCGTCGGTTGCCGCGCCGCTCGAACGCCAGTTCGGGCGCATCGCGGGCGTCACGGAAATGACCTCGGCGAGCTACCTCGGATCGACCAACATCACCATGCAGTTCGACATCGACCGGAACATCGACGGCGCCGCGCGCGACGTGCAGGCCGCCATTAACGCCGCCCGCAGTTTTCTTCCCGCGAACATGCCGACCAATCCGATCTACCGGAAAATCAATCCGGCGGACATTCCGGTGATGGATTTGACGCTCACGTCGGAGATCCACGACGTGCCGTTCATCTTCGATGCGGCGTCAACGATCCTGCAGCAGCGGCTTTCGCAGATTCCGGGCGTGGGGCAGGTGATGGTCAACGGCGGCGCCCTGCCCGCCGTGCGCGTGGAGCTGAACCCCACGCAGCTCAGCAGCTACGGCCTCGGGTTGCAGGACGTGAGCAACATGCTGCGCCAGCAGAACGCCAACCTCCCCAAGGGCCAGATCTCGGATGAGCGCTTTACCGCGGACATCCTCTCGAACGATCAATTGATGCAGGCGAGCGATTACAGGAACCTGACCGTCGGCTACCACAACGGCGCGGCGGTTCGGCTCTCCGACGTGGCCGATGTGCAGGACTCGGTGCAGAACGTGCGGGTGACCGGTTTTTCCAACGAGAAGCGCTCGGTGCTGGTGCTGGTTTTTCGCCAGCCCGGCGCCAACCTGATCGACACCGTGGAGCGCATCCATGAGGCGATGCCGTCGCTGAAGGCGGAAATGCCCGCGGCGATCGACGTGAACGACACCATCGACCGGACAGCGATCATCCGCGAATCGGTGCGCGATGTGGAAGGCTCGCTGGGCGTCTCGATCGCCCTGGTGGTTCTGGTGGTGTTCGTTTTTCTTCGCAACGTTCGCGCGACGCTGATTGCCACCCTGGCGGTTCCCGTTTCGCTGATCGGCACTTTCGTCGTGATGTACCTGCTTCATTACAGCGTGGACAACCTGTCGCTGATGGCCGTGACGATTGCCACCGGTTTCGTGGTGGATGACGCCATCGTGGTGATCGAAAATGTGAACCGGCATCTGGAAGAAGGGATGCGGCCCCTGCCGGCGGCCTTGCTGGGCGGGCAGGAAATCGGCTTCACGGTGCTTTCGATGAGCAGTTCGCTCATCGCCGTATTCATCCCCATTCTGATGATGGGCGGGATGGTAGGGCGATTGTTCCGCGAATTCGCGGTCAGCCTTTCGTCGGCCATCCTGGTGTCGCTGCTCGTTTCGCTGACGCTTACTCCGATGCTGTGTTCGCGCCTGCTGCGGGAAAAAAGCGAGGAAAAGCCCGGCTGGCTGAAGGACAAAGGCGAGCGGTTCTTTGACGCCATCCTGCGGGGCTATGACCGCAGCCTGCGCTGGGTGTTGCGACATCCCGCCATTACGATGCTGATTCTCACGGGCACCATCCTCTTCAACGTGTTTCTGTTCATGACCGTCAAGAAGGGGTTTTTCCCGCAACAGGACAACGGAACCATCCAGGGCAGCGTACTGGCGCCTCAGGATATTTCCTACCAATCCATGAGGACCCTGACGGACCGCTTCGTGAAGATGATCAAAAGCGATCCCGGCGTGGGAACCGTGATGGGGTTTACCGGCGGATACGGAGCGACGAATACCGCGGGAATGTACATCGCGTTGAAGCCGCTGCAGGAGCGAAAGGTCAGTTCGACCGAGATCGTCAACCGGCTGCGCCCGAAGCTCATGTCCATTCCCGGCGCCAGCGTGTTCCTGCGGGCCGGCGAGGACCTTCGCGTGGGAGGACGCCAGAGCAATGCGACGTATCAATACACCATCGAGAGCGAGAATGTGCAGGACCTGGTGACGTGGGGACCGATCGTGCTGGCCAAGATGAAATCTCTGCCCGGGCTGCTGGACGTGAACAGCGACCAGCAAAACGAAGGCTTGCAGAGCTCGCTCGTGTATGACCGCGCGACAGCCTCCCGCATGGGAATCACGCCGCAGATGATCGACAACACGCTCTACGACGCGTTCGGGCAGGCGGAAGTGTCCACGATCTACAAAACGCAGAATCAGTACTACGTGGTGATGGAGGTGGCGCCGCAGTTCTGGCAGGACCCGCGGCAGCTTGCGAATATTTACGTGAAGTCCGCATCGGGCCGCGCGGTTCCTTTGAGCGCGATTACCCGCTTGCAGACGAAGACCGCTCCGATTTCGGTGAATCACCAGGGGCAGTTCCCGTCGGTGACGGTGTCGTTCAACCTCGCTCCGGGCGTGGCGCTGAGCGACGCGGCCAGGGTGATCGACGAGATGGAGCAGGGAATCGGGATGCCGGAGAGCATCCACGGAATGTTTGCCGGGACCCTGCAGGCGTTCCAGCAATCGCTTTCGAGCGAGCCTTTGCTGCTGACGATGGCGGTGATTACCGTTTACATCGTGCTGGGCATTTTGTATGAAAGCTGCATCCACCCGATTACGATTCTCTCGACGCTGCCCTCGGCGGGAGTGGGCGCGATTCTGGCCCTGTTGCTGTTCCGCATGGACCTGACGGTGATCTCGATGATCGGGATCGTTCTGCTGATCGGCATCGTGATCAAGAACGCGATTCTGATGATCGATTTCGCGTTGACGGCCGAGCGGCAGGGAGGGAAAAGCTCGATCGACGCGATTTACCAGGCGTGCCTGCTGCGCTTTCGCCCCATCCTCATGACCACGATGGCCGCCCTGTTTGGCGCGCTGCCTTTGGCTCTGGGGCGGGGGATGGGCTCGGAGTTGCGGCGTCCGCTGGCCATTTCGATTATCGGCGGATTGATTTTCAGCCAGATGCTGACTCTGTACACGACCCCCGTTGTGTATCTCTACGCGGACCGCTTCCGCCATTGGTGGGCGGCAGCGCGGCGCAGTCGCTTTCACGTGAGCGCAGAGCAGCCCGGCGACTGAGCGCCCGCGCTGGGCGCTTCGGGGCCTTCGATAGGTCTACTTCTATATGTCGTTATCGGACAGAAAACGGCCGTGGTCGTTCGATTCCAGCCAGTTGTAGAGATGAACCTGGTACAAATACGAACCCACGAGTTCCTCGCCTAACTCGTGCGTCTCGCTGCAAACGAAAGGCACCTGCAGCCCCGCCAGCACGGCGACCAGGAACTGAGTGGTCCGATTGGGATCGACGCTCGCGTGCGCGAAGGGAGATTTCACCTGGCTCAGCGTGCTGGTGACCACCAGCAAGCGGTGGGGGTAACGAGCCATGAGCCGGAGCCGGTCGATGAAGGCCTTCCGATCGACGGTGGACGAGTGGACTAAGTCCGAGAGATCCTTTCGTTCCACCACGCAGACATCTTCCAGCCCGGCAACGGAATAGTCTCCCAGCGGAAGCGCTTTCTTTTCGACTCCGGCAAACCATCCCTTGAAGCGCGAGAAATTGAATGGATTCTGCTCGCGCGAATCGACGAGCAGCGTCGCGCGGGGCGACAGGAGTTGCGTGCCGCCGCGTTCGGCAAGCACGGGAATCGGCGGATGCGGCACGGGTGCAGCCGTCATCTGCCATTCGAGCGGAGACGTAATCAGGGTGCGGCGCCTTCTCCTAAATCTGTCTCTCACGCCGCGATCCTTTCCCAGGGCACAATTGGAATTCTTGAGTAACACAATTGTATCCAAAAGCGAAGGACGCACCCGATCCGGACAAGCCCCTGTAAAAATTTAAGATAGCTTGGTTGCGGGGGTTGGATTTGAACCAACGACCTCCGGGCTATGAGTCGGATTTCCGTAGTGCTATCGGAATGTCTCACCGCAGATAAGCGCCTATCAAATCTAAGGTTTGAGTGAAGTGCCTGATATGCCATGATAGGCGCTGAAAGGCGATGACCCCCTACAAAAGTCCCTACAGTTGAAAGACTGCGGCCCGAACCTGATCGGAGCGGATTTGTTCAATGGATGAATCGGCGCTTCGCACCTTGCTCAATAACCTTGACGCATCCCGCTCATCGCTACATGTACTATTGCATTGGTTTACCGGGGCAGTAGTTGTTGGGCTTGGGTTCGATTTAATCGTCATCATCAAAGAGTTCTGGGACGACTGGAAAGAGTTTAGATACGGCCAAGTCCATCCGTACGAAATCCACCTACCCAAAAGACCGAGTGTAGGGTTACTCGTTTTTGGTCTTTTGGGAACGGCGCTAATAGTGATTGGAGTGGCCGGAGAACTGTATGTGGATGTGCAGGCTGAAAAGATCGAGACCCAAATCAGAGGGGCAAATGACAAGCTGCTCGGTTTGATTATCCAAGAGGCTGGCGATGCCGCGACTTCTGCCAAGACTGCGCACGATGAGGCCGGTGCTGTGAGCAAAGAATCCGACGCTATCCAGAAACGCCTGAGCACCGCATCGAAACAGCTAACCGTAATTGAAGAAAGAATTCGCGCCCAAGGACCACGGTGGTTGATACTTGCCAATAACGCAGCCGAATTTATCCGCGACTTGAAGCCTTTCGGCGGCTCCCGAATCACGGTTCTAAGGTGCGGGGGCGGAGTTTCACCGATCGAGCAACTCGAAACAGAGCAGAGGCTGTTAAACCTGTTGGGGAAACCCGGTTCTAACTGGGCAGCAGCTAATTGGGAAACAGGATACGAATCCTGGGGAGAATGTTCCAATACGAGTTCAAGCGGCCTAGAGATAGCAATCAGCGGTAACGCCAGCGAGGGCCTAGAGAAAGCAGCTAAAGCGTTACGAGACCAATTACTTGGCCTCGGTATTGCCACATCCCTGCACACCGTTCCAGCGGAGCAGGAGCAATTTTGGGCGCAACTTCCGTTGGGTGCTGATTCACTAGAAGCCAGAGCAGCCCGAGACCCGACTACAATATTCCTACTCGTTGCGCCGAACGCCATGGTTGAGGCGGCAAAACCAAGCACAAAAATGACGAAGCGGCACAAGTGACGACGTGGAAATCGAATGGCACGACTACCGAAGTCTGCAAGGAATGCGCTACGCGAAATGGGAGGGGCACCGCCGGCTCGGCTCGCAAGAAAAGTGAAGCGAGCGAATCGGGTGTGGCGAAAACGGGTGATTCGATCAACTCGCCAGCCGTGACTTTACCTTCGAGAAAATCCCCCTGGCAACTGCAATTGAATTCCGTGCCCGCGCGCATTGGTGACCATCGCGATTAATCTCTCGTCGGTAGTTACGATAACGCTCGCACCGCCAGCGATCGCGGATTGAAATAAATAAGCGGCCACAAAACGGCTTCGATTTTTTCTCGCTACAACATCACGGACGATCGCGATATGCGCGAGGCGCTTCGCAACACGCTGCGCTATCGCCAGGATCAACAGAAGGCCGTTGTTTCGATGAATCGGTAAAAAGTCCCTACAAATCTCCCTACATTCGGGTTTTTGCAAAAAAGAAGGGCTTCCGCGACATTGCCGGAAGCCCTTTTCATTTCAATATGATGGATGGTTGCGGGGGTTGGATTTGAACCAACGACCTCCGGGTTATGAGCCCGACGAGCTACCAGGCTGCTCCACCCCGCGAAATGAATACTACGCGACTTGTCGTTTTTCCGCAACCGCGGCGCAAAAACTTCCGCGAAAATTCTTGCAGGGATTTACCAGGAGCTGTAGGGCGTATTTTCGAAGGGCGACACGTCGCTCGATGTGGAATGCACGTCGGTGATGCCTACCGTGGTCTGATCGGGGCTGGCCAAGAGGTCGTCGCTGGAGGTGGCCCATTCCTTTTGTTTGGTGATTGGGTCGCGAGGAACTTCCCGCAGGTAGCCGGAGCTTACCAGGTCGTCGAGGGAGTTGGGGCCGGCTTCCTTGTCGAGGGTGTATTGCTGGATGGCGTTGCGCATCACGAAGAGGTCCTGCTTGAGGGCGGCTTCGTGGGAGCGGATGATCGATTGCTCGAAGCGGCCCGCGCCGATGGTGGCGAGGATCAGGATGATCGCCATCACGATCATCAGCTCGAGCAGCGTGAAGCCGCGGGAATCGCCGCTCGCGCCCCGCGCCATTTTTCGTGGCGTTTTTTGCGATATTTTTCGGAACATTTGCCGTGACATTTTGGGGGCCGCGGTCTCGCGTTTCACAAGCTGCTCTTGGCTACCACCGCTGGGCTCGTCGCCGCGCCTTACCACTCGGAGTATTTCGAACCATCGAGCGCCGTGCCCTGGCTTTTGCTGAACACGTCAAACACATCCTGGCCGCCCCAGCTGTCGGAGTCGGCGTCGTCCTGCACGGAGCGCAGCCCCCAATCCTTGTTGCCGGTCATGGGATCGACGGGAATTTCGCGCAGGAAGCGCACCTGGCGGTCTTTGTCCTGCTGCGCGGACATGAGCTTGACGCCCTTGGCCAGCGTGTCGAGGTCAGGCGGATAACCTTCGGTGCCCGCGGCGACTTTGATCAGGTTCTTGTCCGACGCGTCTTTGTAGCGGTCGATCGCGTCGCGCATCTGCCGCAGGTCGTAGCGCAAATCCGCCTCCCTGTGCCGCCGGATGCTCACCCGCGCCAGGGGAATGGACACGGCGGCGAGAACCATCAGAATGGAGCAGGCCACGATGAGCTCCAGCAGCGTCGTGCCCGACTCGGCAGCGCGGGTCCGCTCGATTGATACCGCACCGGTGCACCTCCCGCGAATGCGAGGCGCCGATGCGGGTCGAGTCACCAGACTGTGAAGGAAGCCGTTCATCGCTTACTGCACCCGGATGGTCGCCGCTCCGGAAACGACGGGAATGCTTTGCTGCTGCGAGTTGCGCGCGTTGACCTGAAGAACCTGAATGTCGGAGTTGCCCGGAGCCACGGCGCGTATTTTGAATCCCAGCAGCGTGCCGGACCCGTTTACGCCCGGGGTGTTCGGCTGGCGCGTGGCGGAGACGACTACCTCGCCGCGCTGCTCGTCGATTCGCTGGACGATGGCGATCTGCTGCGATCCGCCCGACAGGAATCCTCCGTCGCTCACTTCCTCCACCTGCACGACGGCCGGGTTGTAGTGAATCAGCAGGGGAATGGAGTAAAGATCGTTTACGTTCGTGACGGAAAGTCCCAGAGTGGCGTGGTCACCGGGCTTCATGGTGGCAGTGGCCGGATCGAAACGCAGTTGCGGGGCAGCGGTAGCGCCTCGCGGCATCTGCGGGGTCGGCTGGCTTGCGGGCGGCCCGGCTGGCGCAGGCTTGGGGGGCTGCGGTAGCGCAGCCTGAGGCTCTGTATCGTCCCGATAGACGCGGACGTTGGTGTCGGTTCCCGCGGCCAGGGTGCGCAGGTCCTCGGCTGAAATGGAAGGGAAGCGGATGATATGCGGCGTCAGCACGATCAGGATTTCCTGATCCGAGACCTCTTTGCTGATGTCCGACGACAAGTATTGCAAAAATGGAATCTGCGAAATGCCGGGTATCCCATTCAAGTTCTTCGTGGTGTCGCGCTCGATCAGGCCGCCGAGGACGCTGACCTCGCCGTCCTTGAGGCGAATATCGTGCTCGATCTTGCGCTGGCTGATGATGGGCTGCTGGATGCCGCCGATGGTGCTCTGGCCGGCAATGGAGGAAACGTCCACGGTGAGCTTCATGCTGACGTCGCCGTCCGGGTGCACGCGCGGGGTTACGTCGATATTGACTCCCACATCGATGTATTGAAACTGCGTGTTCACGAGAGGGTTTACGACCCCGGCGCCGCCGCCGACTCCCACGCCGACTCCGGCCTGGAAGCTGCCCGTCGCCACGGGAACGCGCTGCCCGATCTTGAGCGAGGCCTTCTGTCCGTCGCTGACCCGCACCTCGGGGTCCTGGATGATCTGGGTGTTGTTGTCGGTGAGGATGGCTGTTGCGGTCGCGCCTGGCAGAGTGAGACTGTAATCGGCCGTCGAGAGATTCTTCAAGGCATTCAGCGTGATCTCCGGCACGGTGCTGGTGGACGATGTGCCAGCGGTGGTCGTGGAACCGCTTGTTGTCGTTGTGCTCGTCCCGGGCTGCAAAGAAGTGCGCGGATTGAACGTCAGCGTGGCGCTTTGACCCGGCAGAATTCCCAGATTGCGCAGGCGGTCGCGGTTAGCCGAGAGCACCTGCACATGAATCAGCACTTCGGGCTTGGCCTTATCGATATCGCGGATGATTTTCGACGCGAGCAACAGTTTGTCGGGCGTGTCGCGTATTACGATGGCGTTTTGCGCGTTCACCTGCTGGAGGCGGCGCAGGTCGAGCAGCTGGCGCAGGCCGGTAACGATTTCGGTGAGGTCCTGGGGCGTCAGCGTGTTCGAGAGATAAAAGGTGCGCACTTCCTCGTCTTCAATGTCCCGCCGCTTCTGCGGATTGTCCGGGGCCACGAAAATCACGCTCGCGGTGAGCGGCTTCCAGAAGGCCTTGCTTTCCAGGGATACGGCGTCGAGGCCCTGCTCGAGTGTGATGTTGGGCAACTCCACCGAAATGCGCCGCGATGTGAAATCGGGGTCGAAAATCACGCTCAGGCCGGCGAGCTTCGCGATCGTCTCGTACACCACTCGCGCGTCGTTGGTCATTTTCAGGTTGATCGGTTCAAGGGAAATCGGCTTCAGAGCGGGAGGGCCGGAGAGCAAGTCGCCGTCATCGTTGGGATTGGGATTTACCCGGGTGGACGCGTCCGCGGCGCTTTTGGCTGCGATCATCGACATCGTTTTCTTGATTTGCTGATCGGCGGCGGCGTTGGAAGGATCGATGGCCTCGGCCCTTTCAAATTCCGCGAGGGCCAGCTGGAGGTCGCCCTTATTGAGGGCTTTCTCGCCGGATTCGACGTGAAATTGCCCGGCTTCCATGCGCATCTTGGTCGCGCTCAGTTTGTACTCGACGTTGCCGGGTTCGGAATGCAGGGCCTTCTCGTAGTGCACGAGCGCGGTGTCGTAGTCCTGCAGCGCTTCGGCCTTGCGTCCTTCCTGGAAGTCCTGATTGTCTTTCGGGCAGCCTGCCAGCAGAATGACGGCGCATGCCAGGATGGGCAGATAAACTTTACGGTCCAGAAGCATTATCCTCCGCCCGGAATGGGTCGAAACGCTTCGAAGTCTAGCACCCGCGCTATGATGCGGCAACAATCCTCGGCGTTGCCGTTGACGATTAGTTATCCCAAAGCGTATGCGCTCACGTTACAGCCGGGTGAAAGAGCTGGGAGGGGGAGCCGGTTCCACGCGGCGCCTTGCGGCATGTTGCGAACGAACGCTATGATAGCACCAGCGTGAAATCCAATTCGAAAAAAGAGGACTGGGAAGGCGTAAAAATTGTCGCTCAGAACCGCGCGGCTTCCTACAATTACACCCTGCTGGACAAGCTGGAGGCCGGACTGATCCTCGTCGGCACCGAAGTAAAGAGCCTGCGCGAAGGCAAGGGAACGCTTCGCGAAGCCTACGCGGAAATTCGCTTGGGCGAGGGCTGGCTGATAAACTGCCACATTCCCGAGTATCTGCCGGGAGGCTTGCGGAATCATGACCCGCTCCGGAAACGAAAATTGCTCCTGAACCGGCGCGAACTCGACCGCCTGACCATCCAGACGCAGCAGAAAGGCCTGACCGTCGTCCCTTTAAAGATTTATTTTCGGGACGGCATTGCGAAATGCGAACTTGCGGTTGCCAAGGGCAAGAAATTCCACGATCGCCGCGAATCCGAACGCCAAAAAGAAGCCAAACGCGAGGCCGATGAAGCGATGTACCGCTCCCGGCGCCGATAACCGCTCCAAAGCGAAAGGAAGACATGCAGATTCAACTGGAGTCCCAGCCGTACGCCTCGATTGAGACCGACGCGCTCGTTACCTGCGTGTTCGATCGCGAGGACAAGTTCGACGGAGTTCTCGCTGATATCAACGTCGCCATGAGCGGGCGCCTCAGCGCGCTTGCCGCGAGTGGCGAACTTACCGGCAAATCGCTCGAAATGACCCTGATTCACTTCCCGCAAGGGCTCGCCGCGCAGCGGCTGTTGCTCGTGGGAGCAGGGAAGCCGGGCAAATTTGCCGTCTCCGACTTGCGCAAGATTGCCGGAGCCGCCCTGCGATATCTGAAACCCAAGGGCGTGAAGAAAGTTGTGTTTCTGGCGCGCGAGGGAGAGCGAAGTCCCGAAGCGGCCCAGGCCGTGGTTGAAGGGTTCGAAGCGGCGAACTTTGAGTCCGATACGTATCGCACGGAAAAGAAGAAACGCGAAATTCAATCCGCGTCGCTGGCTGGATTTGAGGGCGGGCTTGGCGACAGTCTACAGACCGCGGTCGAGCACGGCTGCGTGATCGGCGAATCGCAGAATTTCGCGCGGCAGCTGATCAACGAGCCCTCGAATATCCTGACGCCTCGCGTTCTCGCGCAGCGCGCGGAGGCGATGGCCAGGGAAGTCGGCCTGGGCGTCGATGTGCTGGACGAGCGCAGGATCGCCGAGCTGAAAATGGGCGCGCTGATTGGCGTGGCGCAGGGAAGCGCCGAGCCGCCGCGCGTGATCGTGGTGCGCTATGAGCCATTGACGCCGCGCCCCGAGGCGCCGGTGCTGGGGCTGGTGGGCAAAGGCGTCACGTTCGATACGGGCGGCATCTCGATCAAGCCGGCGAACAACATGGAGAAGATGAAGTACGACATGGGCGGCGCCGGCACGATGCTGGGCGCGATGCGCGCGCTGGCGTTCCTCAGGCCGTCGATTCCGGTGATGGCGGTGATTCCGTCGGTCGAGAACATGCCCGGAGGCCGCGCGCAGAAGCCCGGAGACGTGCAGGTGGCCATGTCGGGCAAGACCATCGAGGTGATCAACACCGATGCCGAGGGCCGGCTGATCCTGGCCGACGCCGTCACCTACGCGAAGAAGCTGGGCTGCACGCATCTGATCGACGCCGCCACGCTGACGGGCGCGATCGAGGTGGCGCTCTCGAACGTCCATGTGGGCGCGTTCGGCACGCCGCGCGAATTTCTGGACAAGTTCCTCGAGAGCGCGAAGGCCGCGGGCGAAAAAATGTGGCCCATGCCGATGGACGACGAATACCAGGAGATGATCAAGAGCAACATCGCCGACATTCGCAACACCGGCAGCGGCAAGGGCGGCGGCGCGAGCACAGGCGCGTGGTTCATCAAGGAGTTTGCCGAAGACACGCCGTGGATTCACCTCGATATCGCGTCCACGTGCTGGGTGGACGAAGGGCGCCCGTGGTTGGCGAAAGGGCCCACGGGCGTTGCGATTCGCTCCATCGTCGATTTCGCGATGAAGCTGCAGTAGGGCGCCGCGCCGTCACATTTTTTCGGGGGCGGTGATTCCCAGCAGCGCGAGCGTGGTGACAAGCTGCTCGCGCACGAGCTGAGTTAGGCGCACGAGGAACGCGCGCTTTTCGGGATCTTCTTCCGAGAGAATGTGGTGCTTGTGGTAGAAGACGTTGAAGGCTTGCGCGAGTTCGAAGGCGAAGCGCGCGAGGAACGCGGGCTCCTGCATGGCGACGGCGGCGTCCATGCGCGCGTCGAGCGAGCCTGCCAGCAGAACCAGCTCCCACAGATCGTCGCCCGCGGGTGACGCCAGGAATTTCGCGACGTCGATTTCGCCGCGCTCGATCCGCTGCAAATTTTCCGCGTCCACCGCTTCGAATTCAGGATGCTTGGCCGCTCCCTTGCGCAAAATTCCATTTACCCGGACCACCGCGTATTGCACGTAGGGGCCGGTCTCGCCCTCAAAGCTCAGCGCATCCTTGAAATCGAAGGCAATCACCGTGGAGCGCGTGAAGCGCAGCAGAAAATAGCGCAGCGCCCCGATGGCGATGGCGTGCGCGATGGCGGCGCGCTCGGCTTCGGGCGAATCGGCGTGCCGCGCGTCCACTTCCTTGCGGGCGCTGGCTTCGAGCTGATCGAGCAGGTCGTCGGCTTTCACGCCCTGGCCCTTGCGTCCGCTCACTTCGATGTAGGGGCGCTTGGCGTCCTCGGGAGGGATGTCGTAGCCCATCTCGAGCGCGCAGCGCGGCGTGAGCGCGACCACGTTATAGGCGAAGTGCTTCAGGTTGTCGGCTTCGGTGGTGTATCCGAGGGCGCGCAATGCCTCGACGACCACCTGCTGCGGGTAGGCCTGGCGCGAGTCGATCACATTGAAGACTTCGTGCGCGTGGCCGAATGCGGGATGCGAGACGTTTTCGCGCGGCTCGCTCGTGGTGGACCACACTTCGTGGCCGTCCGGATGCGTGTAGAACGGCTCGTAGTAAAAATCGCGCGGGAGCAGGCCGAATTTCCAGAGATGGTTGGCGATGTCCTTGCCTACGTAGGTGACGGTGCCGTTTGAGCGAACGATGATCTTCGCCTCGGCTTCCTCGGCCGGCTCTTCCTTTTCCTCTGCTTCCTTTGCTTCCTCAACTTCCTTTGCGCCCTTTTCCTCTTTTGGTTCCTCTTTCGGCAGCTCCATCACCCAGCAGCCCTTGTTCTTGCCTTCGGTCGCAAACTGGATGGCGTTGCGCTCCTTGAGCATTTCGAAAGCGGCGTCCCAGAATTTCAGGTGCAGGATTTCGCTTTCGCGGGTGAGCAGATCGTAGTCGATGCCGAGGCGGTCGAGCGTGCGCAGGTGGCAGTGGACGATGGCGGTGGCGACGACTTCGGCCATTAGCGCGGCTTCGCCGTGCCCCTCTTCAATTTGCTGCAGCGTTTTGCCGCGGAGTTCGAGGCGCGCCTTGTCCTCGCCGAGAAATTGCGTGACGCGGGTGTAGAGGTCCCAGCAGAGGTAATCGAAGCGCGGCGCGGCGGCGAGCTTGCGCACCTCGTCGAGCGATTTCGGCTCCAGGTGGATGAATCCGAGGACGACGTCGGCAACCTGCACGCCGGTGTTGTCGATGTAATTCTGCACCTCGACGCGGCGCCCGTCGTAGCGGAGCACCCGCGCGAACGTGTCTCCCAGGACGGCGTTGCGCAGGTGGCCGATGTGCGCGGCTTTGTTGGGATTGATGCTGGTGTGCTCGACGACGACCTTGGGCGCATCGGCTTTGGCCTGCGTCGCCCCTTGCGCCGAGCCTTTTCCTGCTTCGGTGGCCGCGCCGCGGAAGAATTCCGCGCGGTCGAAGAACGCGTTGAGGTATCCGCCTCCGGCGACTTCCACGCGCGCCACGCCTGGGATGGGCTTGAGCGAATTGGCAATCTCCTGCGCGAGCGCCCGCGGCGGTTTTTTGAGGCGCTTGGCAAGTTCGAAGCAGAGCGGGGAGGCCACTTCGCCCATGGCCAGCTTGGGAGGACGCTCCGTCACGATGGGGACGTCGGTCTTGTACCGCTCGTGGATGTGGTGGCGCAGCGCTTTGCGAATCCGGTCCTCGACCGCTTTATACACGTGGCTCCTTGGGTTGGCGCAGAAATGGACGATGGAGAAGGCGTCGCGCGATTATAGGAAAAGCGCCGGATAAGGTCAAAACGCGCTCCGTATGGCCAGTCGGGCTTGGCAGTTGCCGTTGCGGGTGCCCCACCCCTTGGTGTGTAAGGGTGGGTTTTCGCTTGGCCTTTGCTTTTCGCTATCATCCAGAGCAAATGAGATGACGCCCCGCGCCACTACCTTCGCGCCACCTACTGGGACCTCTACGCCGCCGATTGCAAACGCCGAGGGCGCGGAGTCGGAAATATGGTGTTCGATACGTAAAAAAGACGTTAAACAGCAGTCTTCGCTTGACAAAAATTCCGTCTGCCTTTACTAGTCAAGTCGAGGACATTCGCATCCTAATGGAAGCGTCTCCGAACTCGGAACCCGGAAGTAACAGCCCCGCCGAACGCATCATCCGGCTGGGGTCGGCTGTTCTGCCGTTTGTTCTCGATCACCACTTACGTGCGGTAGCGGACAGGGAAGCAAGGCCCGGGCTGAAATAGTCCCAAGGAGTCTTCTGTCTGCCCGCGGCCGGATTCACAGTCGGCGCGGGCTTTTTTTTTGCGATGGGGGCCATCGCCTTGCTACCCGTCCGCGGTCCGGCTCATCAGGACAGAGAGGACAAGGAGTCAGCTATGGTCCACGCCACAGAACTCATCGGCGCCAAGGCATTCGATTCGGGCGGGAACCTGGTTGGCCGGGTGAAGGAGATGTTTATCGTCCCAGCCGAGCAGCCCAATCGCGTGGCGCGCCTGCTGCTTTCGCGCGGCAAATACCGTCCCATCGTGGCTCGCTACGACCAGATTGAGTCCGTGGCCCCGGGGATTGTGCGGCTCACGACCGATGAATCGGCCCTCGAGCTCTATTCGCCGAATGAAGAGTGGCTGGCGGTACAAAAGGACCTGCTCGACCAGCAGATCATCGATACGCACGGCCGCAAGGTGGTTCGCGTGAACGACGTGGAACTGGCGGACCAGCGCACCAACGGCAACACCGAGCTTCGCGTCACCCAGGTGGATGTGGGCTTGCCGGGGGCTGTTCGGCGCATGCTCCAGGGCGTCGTGCCGCCCATGGCGATTCGCCGGATCCAGGAAAAGCTGCCCCAGCGGACGATCCGATGGGAATTCGTCAACCTGGTCGAGCCGGACCCGCTCCGGCGCGTCAAGCTGCGGCATCTCGAGCGAGAATCTCGCCCGGCTCCATCCGGCCGACCTGGCGGACTTGATGGAGGAGTTGTCTCCCGACGAGCGCCAATCGATCATCGGTTCCCTCGACGAGGAAACCGCGGCGGAAACCATCAGCGAACTGGACAAGCGATTGCAGACCCAGGTGGTCGAAAAGCTCGACCCGGAGCGAGCCGCTGACATCATCGAGGAAATGAGCCCGGACGCGGCCGCCGACCTGATCCAGAACCTCGCGCCGGACACTTCCCGGGAAGTCCTCGAAGAGATGGAAACGCGTGAGGCGCAGGATGTGGAGTCTCTTCTCCATTTTGCGCCGAATACGGCCGGCGGCATGATGACCACCGAAGTCGTGATCGTGGGGGAGGATGCCACGCGCGGCGAGGTTATCGACCACGTCCGCTTTCACGAGATTCCGCCCGATCAGCTCGACAACATCGTGCTGATCAATCGCGAGGCTAAGCTGGCGGGCACCGTTCCGATCGCGCGCCTGGTGCTGGCCAGCTCCGATCAGCGCATGTCTGAACTTGCGTTCGAGCCGCTGCTTTCGGTGACAACAGAGACAAACGACAAGGACATTTTCGAGCTATTTCGACAAGTACAATCTGCGCAGCCTGATCGTCGTAAACCGCGAGAACTGTCCCATCGGCGCCATCACGGTAGACGACGTGGTGAGCCGCATGCGCGCAAAGCTCTGACCTGCGGAAATCACCGTGCGGAAATAGATCGCACGGAATTTGACATGAATACCTGGATCACATTGACGGACACGCTCGCTGCCTGGATGGACCACGGCAGAAAGCTGAACGCGCGCTCGCGGCCTTTACGTCGGCGCCTCGCCGTGTTTCTGGCGGTTGTTGGCCCGGGGCTCATCACTTCCAACGTGGATAACGACGCGGGCGGAATCACCACCTACACCGTTTCCGGCGCCCAGTTCGGCTACACCATGCTGTGGTCGCTGATTCCCATGACGATTGCTCTGTACGTCAGCGAAGAAATGTGCGCCCGCATGGGCGTGGTGACCGGCAAAGGCCTCTCCGATCTGATCCGCGAGGAATTCGGCTTCCGCTCAACCTTCTTCGTGATGCTGGCCGCGCTCGCCGTCGATCTGGGCAACACCGTTGCGGAATTCGCGGGCGTGGCCGCGGCCATGGAGATTTTCGGCGTCAGCAAGTACATTTCGGTGCCCCTGGCCGCGATAGCCGTCTGGGTGCTGGTCGTGCGGGGAAGCGCCCGGCAGGTGGAGAAGATTTTCCTGGTCGCATGCGGCTTCTATCTTTCCTACATTGTTTCGGCCGTGCTCGCCAAGCCCGACTGGCTTCTCGCCGCCAAGGAAACCGTGGCGCCCACCATCCATTTCAACTCGGGCTACCTGCTGATGCTGACGGCGCTCATCGGCACCACCATCGCGCCCTGGCAGTTTTTCTACCTGCAGGCCGGATTCGTGGAGAAGCGCGTGGGCCCGCGCCAGTACAAGCACGCGCGCATGGACGTGCTGGTCGGCAGCATTTCGTGCATGGTCATCGTGTTTTTCGTCATCGTATGCTGCGCCGCCACGCTGAACGCGCACGGTCTTACGAACATCACCGACGCCGCGCAGGCCGCGCAGGCGCTCAAGCCTCTTGCCGGGAAATGGGCGGGAAGCCTTTTCGCGTTCGGCTTGCTGAACGCGTCGCTTTTCGCCGCCTCGATTCTTCCGCTTTCGACGGCTCACGTGATCTGCGAAGGCCTCGGCTTTGAAGCCGGCCTCGACAATAAATTGACGGAAGCGCCAGCGTTTTATTCGCTCTATACGGGACTCATCGTCGTCGGCGGGGGCATCATCTTGATTCCCCGGGTGCCGCTGCTGAAGATACTGGTGTTCTCGCAGGTGGCCAACGGCATCTGGCTGCCGGTCGTGCTGATTTTCATCCTGATGCTGATCAACCGCCGCGACCTGATGGGCGAGCACACCAATACGCTGGCTTTTAATATCGTCGCGTGGGCCGCGAGCATTATCATGATCGTTCTCACGGTGATCCTCGTGTATGCGGCGATCTTCCAGCCTTCTTCCGCCGGCCTGGGATGAGCGCGCAGGTCTGCCTTGCCGTTCGAACTATTCGCTGTTAGGCTTTTTCTTCTTTACGGGGCATCGCCGGTGTGGCCTTGCCTCGCGGTTCCTTCGAGCCATTGCCGGTGAAAACGACAGAGCTTCTCCAAGAACCGACCCGCGAGGAAGCGGAGTTTCTCGACAAACTCGATCCCAAGCGGCTCCCGCAGCACCTCGCCATCATCATGGACGGCAACGGCCGCTGGGCGCAGCGCCGCCATCTGCCGCGCGTCGCGGGACACCGCACCGGTGTGAAAACCGCCCGGGTGATCATCGAGACCTGCTCGCGCCTGCACATCCCCTGCCTCACGCTGTACGCCTTTTCGCTCGAAAACTGGCGCCGCCCGCAGGCCGAGGTGGAATTCCTGATGCGCCTTCTGCGCGAATACCTGAAGCGCGAGCTCCCCACCATGCAGAAGAACAATATCCGCCTTATGTTCATTGGGCGCTCCGAACATCTTCCGCAGTCGGTTCGCGACGACATGGCCGAAGGGGTGCGGCTCACCTCCGGTAATACCGGCATGCGCCTGATCCTTGCGCTCAACTATGGCGGCCGCGCGGAACTCGTGGACGCGTTCAATGCGCTGCTCGATCATGCCCGCGCGAATGGCCTTTCCGATTTCAAGGCCGACGAGCAATCGATCTCCGAGCATCTCTACACCGCCGGGCTACCCGATCCCGACCTGCTCGTTCGCACCAGCGGGGAAATGCGCGTCAGCAATTTTCTGCTCTGGCAGATTGCCTACGCGGAAATTTACGTGACGCAGGTGCTGTGGCCCGATTTCTCCCGCGCCCGCCTGCTCGAAGCGCTCGTCGACTACCAGAAGCGCGAACGCCGCTACGGCGGCCTTGGCTCCCCGCGCGAGCGAACCGCGGCGGGGAAGGCCTAGGGCGGCGCAATGCTCCTGCGGATCGTCACGGCGGCGCTTCTCATTCCGGTGGTTGTGGCGTTGGTGTGGTTTGCTCCGCCGCTGGTGCTTGCCGGGGCGGCGGCTCTGGTCGGGGGGCTCGCCATGGTGGAATTTTTTGATCTCGGCGAGCGCCTCGGCGCGCGGCCCTACCGCAAGTGGACCCTGACATGTTCCGTCCTGTTGTTCTACGCGCAGTATTCGCTGGGCCGCGTCGAGACGCACTCCGTAAGCGAAGGTGTCTCCCTTATTCGCAATGCGGCGGGCGGACTCCTTCCGTTGGATGCGGTGCTGCTGATCTTTCTGTTTGGCTGCGTATGCCTAGGGCTGGCCACGCGCGGTTCGCTGCAGGAGGTGCTACCTTCGGTTTCCGTCAGTGCAGCCTCGCTCGTGTTCGTTGTTTTTCCCTTCAGCTACCTGGTGCGCATCAATGAAATACCCGATCGTGGGCCGCCAGTTGGTTCTCTTCACGCTTTGCCTGATTTGGGCCGGCGATATGTTGGCCTACTTTGTGGGGAAGGGGTTAGGCCGCGTGCCCATGGCCCCGGCTCTGAGTCCGAAGAAAACCTGGGAGGGCGCGCTCGGCAATCTTTTCGCATCGCTTCTGGTGGGCGTTCTGTTCGCGCGATGGATGGAGATCGACATCGTCAACATGATGATCGTCGCGGGGCTGGGCAATGCCGCCGGGCAAATGGGCGACCTGATCGAGTCGGCCTTCAAGCGCGGGGCTTCGGTGAAGGATTCGGGCTCCATTGTGCCCGGCCACGGAGGAATGTACGACCGTATCGACAGCTTGATTCTTGCCGCTCCGGTGGTGTGGGCCGCATACCAGTGGTTCCTGACGCCACGCTAGTACTTTTCAGCCCGGCCCCTCCATCGCGTGATTCGCAAATTCCCGCGAACCTCTATAAAATTATCCCCGCATGAAAAAAATCTCGATTCTGGGTTCCACCGGCTCGATCGGCCGGCAGTGTCTCAGTGTGGTCGATTCTCTCCCGGGGCGATTCGAAGTCACGGCCCTCTCGGCTGGCGCCAACGTCGCGCTCGTCGCCGAACAGATTTCGCGACATCATCCAAAGGTGGTTTCCGTCGCGACGGAAGAAGCGGCGCGGGAACTTTGCTCCGCGATTCATCGCCAGCGGCGCGCGGAACCCATCGAAATCCTCTTTGGCCCCGAGGGCATCGAGCGCGTCGCCACACATCCTGACGTGGACACGGTGGTCTCTGCCGCCGTGGGCGTGGTGGGACTGCCGGCCACCTACAAAGCGATCGAGCATGGCAAGAACATCGCACTAGCCAACAAGGAAGTTCTGGTGGCGGCCGGCGAAGTGGTGATGGCGGCCGTCGAGCGGTACGGCGTCGCGCTTCTCCCGGTCGACAGCGAACACAATGCCGTGCACCAGTGTCTTCGTGCCGGCGAGTACAAAGAAGTGAGGCGCCTCGTCCTGACGGCCTCCGGTGGCCCGTTTCGATCTACTCCGGTCGCGCAGCTGGCAAACGTGACGCCCGCCCAGGCCCTGGCGCATCCGAACTGGAAAATGGGTCAGCGCATCACCATCGACTCTGCCACCCTCACGAACAAGGGCTTCGAAGTGATCGAGGCGCGCTGGCTCTTCGGCATGGACTTCGACAGGATACGTGTGGTGATTCACCCACAGTCGACCATTCATTCCATGGTGGAATTTGTGGATGGTTCGATTCTCGCGCAGTTGGGACCGACCGACATGCGCATGCCACTGCAATACGCGCTAACGTATCCGGAGCGCGTGGCGTCTAACAATTGCGCGCTGGATTGGTCGACTTTGCGCCAGCTCGATTTCGAAGAAGTTCCGCCGGGCAAGTTTCCATGCCTGGCGCTGGCGATGGCGGCGCTTCGTGAGGGTGGTCCGTTGCCGTGCGCGTTGAATGCCGCCGACGAGATCGCGGTGGCCGCTTTCCTCGAAGGCAGGCTGTCGTTCCCGGGGATTCCCGCCGTGATCGAAGCTGTTCTTAATGCGATGCCGCGAACGTCGCTGCATTCCATTGACGATGTGCTGGCGGCGGATGCCGAAGCGCGACGGTTGGCAGGAGAAGCGGCGAAGCGGCTTGCATCATAGCCCTTACTCCGCGCATCTCAATTCAATAGGACGCGGGGTCGGTCTTGCTGAATGTTGTCGTCGGGCGGTAACAGCTGTAGTTGCTCTTTTGTCCGCCGGGTGGATCGGACAATTTTTAAAAATGCAGGTTTTCTTCTAGAATAGGCGTCGAGGGCTTCATGTCGAGTTTCCTCAGAGATCTCATCTCGGTATCCATCGTTCTCGGCATCATGATTTTCGTTCATGAGTGGGGACACTTCATCGCCGCCAAACTTTTTGGCGTGCGCGTGGACGTCTTTTCTTTTGGGTTTGGTCCCCGTCTCTTCGGTGTGAAGCGCGGCGATACCGACTATCGCCTGAGCGCGCTCCCCTTTGGCGGCTACGTGCGCATGGCCGGGGACAATGTGGTGGAAGAGCGCACCGGCGCCGATTACGAATATCTTTCCAAGCCGCGCTGGCAGCGGGTGGTGATCGCCATCGCGGGGCCGGCTATGAATGTTCTGCTGGCGTTCCTCATTTTCTGGGGAATTTACGGACTCGTGGGCGTGCCCTATGAGCCGGACCTCCGGCAAGCGGCCGTCGTCGTTGCCGTCCCCACCAATCCGCCGATTGTCTCCGGAGTCGAGGCAGGAGATCTCATCGTTGCGGTGAATGGCGAAAAAACGCCGACCTGGGAGAAGGTGCTTTCGCGCGTCAATAAGGCCACTCCCGGCAGCACTCTTTCTGTCACCGTCGCACGCGGCAACTCTCAACAGACTTTCTCGATCCCGATTCCCAACAAGCTGATTTCCGCCGATTCGCTGGTCGGCTATCCGAAGCTGACGCCGGTCGTTGATGATGTCGCCATCGGTTTTCCCGCGGAGAAAGCCGGGTTGAGAGGCGGCGATCTGGTCGTGTCCATCGATGGAAAGCCCGTCTCCACGTGGTATCAGCTCGTGGACGCGGTTCGCCAGTCCGACGGGCGCGCCATTGATTTGGTGGTCCGCCGGGACGGAAAAGACCTGCCCCTCACGATCACTCCAATTCAGGGTATGGGATCGGACGGCCAAAGCGTCTATCAAATTGGAGTTTCGCCAAGAACAGTCGATGCCTTTGAGCGCGAGGGACCCGTCTCCGCCGCCAAGGACGCGACCATCGAGACGTATCTGAACATGCGCCAGATCGTCCAGGTGATCGGCGGCCTTTTCAGCGGCAAAGTTTCGATCCGTGAATTGCAGGGCGTGGTTGGCATTGCCCGCGTTTCCGGGCAGGCCGCTCAGCGCGGGCCTATGACGCTTCTCGGGCTCATGGCGGTAATCAGCCTGAACCTCGGCTTGCTCAATTTGTTCCCGATTCCGGTGCTGGATGGCGGGCACGTGCTGATGCTAGCTGTCGAAGGAATCCTGCGTCGAGACTTGAGCGTCTCCATTAAAGAGCGCTTCGTGCAGGTGGGCCTCGTCTTTCTTCTCGGCATTTTCGCATTCGTGATGTACAGCGACATCCTCAAACTCATTCAAAGCCACCACTAGGCCAGCGGTCTGCGTGCAAGGTCCGCCTTCTGCACACCACGCCGTCGCTTTTGCCTTTTGCTCATTGCGAGGCATTACGCTGCCAGGCTCCCGCGAGGTCGGCCGCCAGGGCGTCGCCCCCGGGAACGCCAATCTACCGATTGGCGGAGTCCTTCTCCCGCGCAGTGCCAGCGCTTTTGGGGGGCGAGGAGATATCTTTTGCTATAATCTCCCTTCCGAAGCCATGGCACGCCCGTCCCCACACCGCGTTTCTACCGGCGAACGTATCAACGTTCACGAGCCGCCCGGCCGCCTGCAGCGGGAACTTGGCGCGCGCCGCATCCGCCTGACGCGCCAGCGCCGCGTGGTCCTACAGGTGATGGAGGGTGCCCCGCAGCACCTCGACGCCGGCGAAATCCTTGCGCTCGCGCAGAAGATCGATGCCGATATCACCCGTGTCACGGTCTACCGCACGCTCGAACTCCTCAAGAACCACGGCTTGATCGACGAGCTCGACCTGCTCCACCTGCGCGGACACCGCCATTTTTACGAAAGCCACGGCCCGCGCGACCACATTCACGTGGCCTGCATCCGCTGCGGGAAGGTCCGCGAGTTCGAAAGCGAGATGTACGAGGATTTGAAGAAGCAAATCGCGCGCGACTGCGACCTGGAAATTACGATCACCCGCACCGAGGTTGGCGGGTTATGCGGGGATTGCAGAAAGCGCTGACCCGACCAGGGTCAGCGTCGCTTCGCTTTATATTTTCTGTGACTTGCGCTACGCCTAGGAACCTGCTGTGAAAAACTTTTTTGTTACCCATCTGAAACCTTTAGGATAGTCTTTAGCTTTTAATAGACGAGATCCCCCGATGTCCACGACCGCCCAAATCATCAACGTGCTCGGAACCGCGGAGGTTAGCTCCGAGGTGTTCAGTTCCATCTCAAGCGCGGCGAAGCTTGCGTCCGTCGTTCGCAACAGCGGCCAGACGATACGAATCATCATCGGGCTGCGAAAACTAAACCACAGCGTGCAACGATTGCTCGACGAACTCAACAATGCCATTGCCGGAAAGCATCCTCCCGCGAAGACCGAAGTAACCCCACAACAGATTCAGATGACGATTGACAACTTATCCCATCTTCAGCGGATGCTCGATTACGTCCTTGAATACTCGCGCCGCACCAGACTCACAAACAACTCGCTTGCGGCCGGATCGCTGCGGACGCTTCAGGTCCAAAGCGAGGCGTTTAAGGATGTGATTGACTGGTTCGATGTCGCGGCAACACCGGAATACCTCCAAGGTGTCTTTGACCGGTCCGCACAGGAAAAGGAGCGCGGAGAATTGTTCGATTTTCCACGGGTCGACTGACCCGTGCCCCTGCAAATCAAGATCACCAAAACTCCGCTGAAATACCTCGAATCGCTGGACAAGCCCACCCGGAAGAGAATCAGCGACAAATTGGATGCGATCGCCAGGGACCCTCTCGATCCGCGGTTGTCGAAGCGGCTTGCGGTCGATACGAGGCGGACTGCCCGCGTCGGGGACTATAGGATTATCTTCGAAATCGACGGCGACCTACTTATCGTCGACGAAATAGGCCCGCGGGGGCAGATTTACCGAACGCTCCGAACGTGACACTACGACCGCAGCGCCGCTACGTTCGGAGAAACTCCTTCGCGCCTCGGATATCCTTGAGCACCTGATCCCGCAACTCCTCGACGCTTGCAAATTTGCGTTCATCCCGCAGGCGCTCCAGAAGCCGGATCTCGATTTTCCCGCCGGTCAGGTCCTGATGGAAATCGAAGAGGTGCGTTTCGACGGTGACCTGCGATCCGTTGAATGTGGGCCGCACGCCGACATTGGTAACGGAGCGATAGAACTCTCCATTCACGACTGTTTCGGTGGCGTAGACTCCGTTTTGCGGCAGCATTTCCTGTTCCGTCTTGAGATTCAAAGTCGGGACCACCAGCTTCCGCCCCTGCCCGGTGCCGCTCCGAATTTCTCCCTCCAGCGAGAAAGGGCGCCCCAGCAGGCGCCGGGCATCGGCGACGCGCCCGCTCCGCAGTGCCTCGCGAACTGCGGTGCTGGACGCAACCGTTCCATCGACCGTCAGCGCCTTCACGCTTTCCACTTCGAATCCCCACTCCCTGCCATAGCCTTCCAGCAACTGGACGGTGCCTTCCTGGCGATGCCCGAAGCGGAAGTTCTCTCCGACCAGCACCTTGCTGGCACGCATCGTCTCCACCAGATAGCGGCGCGCAAAATCCGCCGGCCGCATTTTGGATAGCTCCAGGTCGAAGGGAAGCACCAATGCCGCATCGATTCCCGCCGCGTCGAAAGCCGCCAGCCGCTGGTCGATGGTCATCAGAAGGGAAGGGGCCTCGGCTGGGCGCAGCACCTTCAGCGGATGAGGAAACAGCGTCAGCACCGCGGCGAGTTGATCCCTTTCGCGCGCTTCCTGCTTCACCTTGCGAAGAATCTCCTGATGCCCGCGGTGGATGCCGTCGAAGTTCCCGATGGTCACCACGGAGCGTTTGCGATTCTCTCCAAAGTGTTGCACCCATCCTTCGGCGGACGCGAGTCTGGCAATAGCCATTAAATCTCTACCTCAAGGCGCAGACCGTCATGCGAGAGCCGCACATGTTCCGGGAGCCGCGCGTTGGTCTCGGCGTGGCCAAGGTCATGGCAGATGTGGGTGAACCAAGCTCGCTTGGGTTCAAGCTCCGCCACCAGGGCGAGAGACTGTTCGACGTTGGAATGCATCGGGTGCGGTACGTAGCGGAGCGCGTCCAGGATGAAGTCGTCAAGCCCGCGCAGCAGTTCCTTCGATTTTTCCGGCACGCGGATGAAGTCGGTGAGGTAGGCGCATTTGCCGAACCGGAATCCCAGCACCGGTTGCGGGCCGTGCATGGCTGGCACCGGCACCACGGTCAGGCCAAACAGATCGAAGGGGCCGTCGATCGCGTGCAGCTTTACGCCGGGGAGCAGGTTCCCGTTCGGCGTGTCGTCGAAGATGTAGGCGAACTGGCGCTGCAGCGTCGCGATGGTGTCGGCGGCGGCATAGATCGGGACCACCCCCTGCTGCTTCATGTTGAACGGGCGAATATCGTCCAGGCCGAGGATGTGGTCGGCGTGGCCGTGGGTGTAGATCACCGCGTCGAGCCGGTCAACGTGCTCGCGCAACGCCTGGGAGCGGAAATCGGGAGTCGTATCGATAACCACGTTGCGACCCGCGTAGGAAAGCAACACAGACGGGCGCATCCGCTTGTCGTGCGGATCGGTGGATTCGCACACGACGCAGTGGCACCCGAGCGTTGGCACGCCCATCGATGTGCCCGACCCCAGGACTGTCAATTGAAGCGATGCCATGAATGGAGAGGAAGGGCCCTGCTTTAAATCCTGTTCGCTATTTTTTTACGCCCGCTTTTTTCTGCATCTGCTCGGCGGCCGCCTTGGAAATTTCCATAAAGGTGAGCTTCAGGCTCCCCAGAACTTCCATCAGCAGGTCGTCGTCGACCTTCGCGAGGTTGCCGCGGGTCTTGTCGCGCAGCGCGTCCAGCATGTCGATCACTTCGCGCGCGCCCTCGAGATCGAGAAACGCCTGCCCGGTTCGGGGATCGGCCATTCCGCCCAGCATCGCCGCCGCGTTGCGCGTGAGAAAATCCACGAGCATCTGGAAGCTTCGCGAAGGCTGGATCGCGTCTTCTTCCGCCGCGGCCTCTTCGATTGGCTCGGCGGGTGCGATGGTGCCCGCAGGCTCCGGAGCTATGCTGGGTTTCGGAGGCGCTTTCGGTGCGGCAGCGGCTGCCTTCTTGGAGGATTCCTCTTCCCAGCGGCGGTCCTGATCGGCGGCGTCCTTGCGGAGTTCTCCGTCTTCGGTGAAAAGGCGCCGGTCTACTACCTTGAATCCTTCATCCTGCTTGGGATCAGCCACGTGAGATTTCCTCGAAATGCTTCATGTCGTATACGCAAAAGTCTAACATTCGATTCTTCCGCTCACAAGCCGCATCAGCACCGCAGCCGCAGCCGTGCCGCAGCCGCGCCGATCGCCTTGTGATTTTCGAGCGCCTGCCGTAAATTGTTGTTTCTTCCACGGGGGCCTCCGTCCGACTTGTCTAAGCGCATCGCGAAATCAAAGGCCCGCCGTAAAGCGCGTCGAAAACCGTCCGCGAAATCGGTGCGAGCATCGCGGGCTTCCAGCCGCGCGCGGATTCCCGTGGGCCCTCGCGACCGGCTGGCCGGGAAGTGGTTTGAGAAGCTCGTGGCGCTGCAGGCACGCCTGTACGGGCCCGGCGGCTGCCCCTGGGACCGCGAGCAGACGCACGAATCGCTCCGCAAATTCCTGATCGAGGAAACCTACGAAGTTCTCGACGCGATGGAGTCCCCCGACCCGCGCAAGTTCGCGGGTGAGCTGGGCGACCTGCTGCTCCAGGTGGTTTTCCACTCGATCCTGGCCGAAAAGGCCGGCCGCTTCACGATTTCCGACGTGATCGAGTCCATCCATTCGAAAATGGTGCGGCGCCATCCCCACGTCTTTGGCCATGCCTCCGCCGCGAATTCGGCTGCGGTGCTCAAGAATTGGGAGCAGATCAAGGCCGAGGAGCGCGCTACGGAAAAAGAGGCGTCTGCCGCAAATGGCCAGGGAGCTATCGAGTCAAAGCCGGAGTCTGTTCTCGGCGGCGTGCCCCGGTCCCTTCCGGGCGTGCTCGAAGCGTACCAGCTGACCCGGCGAGCTTCCCACGTCGGTTTCGATTGGGACCGTCTCGAAGACATTCTCGAGAAGCTCACGGAAGAGGCACATGAGATTCGCGCCGCACTTCCGGCACAGCCTTCCCAGGGCGGAAGCTCGATGCCAAAAGCTTCGCTAAAACTTGAAGAAGAAGTAGGCGACCTTCTGTTTACGGCGGTAAACGTCGCGCGGTTTCTTGGAGTGGACCCTGAGATCGCCCTGAAGAAAGCGAACGCAAAATTCAAGCGTCGCTTTAACTGGATGGAATCGGCCTCCTCGATAGAAGGGAAGAGTTTTGCCGATCTCCCTCGAGATCGCATGGAAGAGTTCTGGAACGAGTCGAAGGAACACCCATGACCCAGGCCACGGCCCCTTCTGGAATTGAAGTGCGCCATTGCACAGAGCTCGCCGAGTTCGAGGAGTGCCTGCGGCTTGAGCACGAAGTCTGGGGCTGGGGAGATGACATCACCGTTCCCGTGCCGGTGTTCGTGGTGGCGCGTCACACCGGGGGACAGGTCCTCGGAGCATTCGACGGCCCGAAAATGATTGGGTTCACGCTCGGGCTCAGCGGGAACCGCGGCGACCGCACCTTCCTGCACTCCCATATGACAGCCGTGCTTCCCGGCTATCGCGATCAGGGCATCGGTCGCCGGCTCAAGCTTTTCCAGCGCGACGATGCCATCCAGCGTGGCATCGGCCTGGTGGAATGGACCTTCGATCCGCTCGAATTGAAAAACGCGCATTTCAATCTCGTACGGCTGGGAGCCGTGGTGCGGCGCTACATGCCTAACTGCTACGGGATTACGAATAGCCCGCTGCACGCAGGGATTCCGACCGACCGTCTGGTGGCCGAATGGTGGCTCGAATCGCCGCGCGTGCAAGCGATTCTTCAGGAGCGCCCGCTAGCGGCCGCCGCTGCTTCCGAACGGTTTCCCGTGCCAGCGGACCTTGCCGAAATCAAAGCCTCCGATCCGGCGGCGACGGCCACGATTCAGACCGGGCTCCGCGAGCATTTTATGCAGGCGTTTGCGAAGGGGCAGGCCGTCACGTCGATTCAGGCGCGCGAGGAGCGCGTCGATTACATCCTGCAGGACGCCGGCACGATCGCGGGTTTGCAGCTGCCCTCCCTGCAACAGCACTGAACAGGGACTGAACTGGCACTAAACGGGCGAGGCCGATCGCCCTTGCATTTCGCCGGGCCTCACGTATCTTTTTAAAGTCGCGTGTTAAAGTCACGCGTTAAAGTTAGCGATCAAAGTTGCCCGTCGGTACCTATGCGCCTGCGAAAAATCACGCTCCGCGAAATTCATCTGCGGCTTCTCTCGCCGTTTGAGACCAGCTTCGGCAAGACCCAGCTTCGCCGCATCGTTCTGGTGGAGGCGGACGTGGATGGCGTCGCCGGCTGGGGCGAATCGACTGCCGGCGAGAATCCGTTCTACTCCTACGAGACCACCGAAACCAGCTGGCTGATCATCCGCGATTATCTTTGGCCCATGCTGAAGGGCAGGGAATTCGCCTCCGCCAGCGAGATCGGGGACCTGCTGGCTCCGGTGCGGGGCTACAACATGGCCAAAGCGGCGGTCGAGACGGCGCTCTGGGACGCGGAAGCGAAGCAAAAGAACCTGCCCCTCGCGAAGCTTCTCGGCGGCACGCTCGAAGAAATCCCCTGCGGCGTCTCGATCGGCCTGCAGCCCACGCTTCCCGAGCTTTTCGCGAAGGTCGAGAAGGAGCTGCTCGCGGGATACCAGCGCATCAAGATCAAGATCAAGCCCGGAGCCGACATTGGCCTCGTAAGCGCGCTCCGCGAGCGCTTCCCCCGCATCCGGCTGATGGTGGACGCCAATTCCGCCTACACGCTGAAAGACACGCCGCTGCTGAAAGCCCTCGATGCGTTCTACCTGATCATGATCGAGCAGCCGCTCGGCTGGGACGACATTTTTTCGCACGTGCAGCTGCAGCGCGAGCTCGACACTCCCATCTGCCTCGACGAGTGCATTCACGATTTCGACCATGCCCGCGCCGCCATCGAGACCAAGGCGTGCCGCATCATCAATATCAAGCTCGGCCGCGTGGGCGGCCATGCGGCGGCGCGGCGCATCCACGACCTCTGCCAGGCGAACTCGATCCCGGTGTGGTGCGGCGGAATGCTCGAATCGGGCATCGGGCGTGCGCATAACATCGCCATGTCGTCGCTCGCAAACTTTAACCTTCCAGGTGATGTGTCGGCTAGCCGACGCTACTGGGATGAAGACGTAATTGAACCAGAGGTTGAAGTCTCCAAGCACGGCACCATTCGCGTCCCGGCGACTCCGGGCATCGGCTACACGCCGCGCATCGACCGCATCGAATCGATCACGCATCGCCGTGAAGTTCTTGAGTAATACTTGAACGCCCCTTCTCTAATCGAAAGTAACGCTTCCAGCGTTCCCTCTCGTCGGCCAAGCCCGTTCTTGCTCGCCCTCGGCCTGATCGCGGTAATGCTCATCTGGTCCTTTAACTTTGTCGCGGCGAAAATCGGCCTGCGAAACATGGATGTCATGTCTTTCGCGTCGATCCGGATGCCGCTCGCGGCCCTGCTGATGCTTCCGGTCTATTTCGCGCAGCCCCGCAGGATGCCCCTCGACCGGCGCGACATCGGGACATTCGCGGTACTCGGCTTTTTCGGGGCAATCATCAATTCGGGATGTTTCGTGCTGGGGCTCACCCAGACCACCTCGGAGCATTCGGTGATCGTGAGGGCGCTCGGACCGGTGCTCGTACTGGCGCTGGCCGTTGCGCTGGCGCTGGAAAAGCTCACCCCGGCGAAGTCTGCCGGGATGCTGATTTCGTTTCTTGGCGTAATTCTGCTCGAGACCGGCCACGGCGTCGAGCTGCATTCTCCGTTGCTTCTGGGCGATCTGTACACCTTCCTGAGCATTGCGGGCTTCGCTTTCTACACCGTTCTCGCGAAGAAGATCGCGATGCGGTATGACGCCGTATCGATGAATACCTACATGGTGTGCGCCGCGGGCTTGATGGCCGCGCCGGTGGCGCTGCGCCAGGCGATTCACCTCCAGTGGGGAAGCGTGAGCTGGATCGCGTTGGCGGCCATGCTGTACATGGCGCTGATTACCACGGTTGTGTCCTACACGATCTACAGCTGGGTGCTGCGGTACATGGAGCCGTCGCGCGCGGCGGCGGTCAATTACGTGCAACCGGTGGTCGTGATCCTGATTTCGATCCCGCTGCTGGGAGAGCACCCCACGCAGCATCTGCTGGCCGGGGGCCTGCTGGTGCTGATCGGCGTGTACCTCACGGAGCGCGCAAATGACGGCGCGCGAAATCCAACTAATTGACGGATAGCGTGACACGCTTCATTTTGCGGTCAACTGCGCCTGTGCGCGAGACGGGTGAGGGTCCTGCTTGTTCGCTTCGCCGATGAGGGGCGACAAGGCGGCGAGCCTCCTCCCGATTCCTTGCCCCATGCCTTTGCTTCTGTCAGTCCAGCGCAGCACTTGAACCACCGAAGATGGCAATATCGTTTCGACGGTACACGGCCTTTTCGTCAGGGCCTCGTTCGCGTAGTGTACGAGGCCGGCGGCCATGGCCGCGAGGATTGCGGCGGAATTTCTGAGGGCGGCTTTGCCAGGGTCTGGACTTTGAAGAGACGCTTTGGAGCGGCCGCCTCGCTGCGGGGCAGGGGAGCCGGTCCAGGACATGACGTACCCCTTCTTTTCGAGGCGGTCGAGGGTGGTGTAGACGGCACCGAGGGAGGTGCGGCGCTCGGTGCGGTCTTCGATTTCGCGGCGGATGGTCATTCCGTAGGCGTTTTCTCCCAAGTGAAGAATGGCGAACAGGACCAGCTGCTCGAATTCGGCGGCGCGGGGTTCTCTGGGCATGTATTTATTCTACAATGTAGTAATAAAGTTTACAATGTAAAAGATATCCAAAACAGCAGCGGCAGGCAGGGATGCGATTGCAGTGGCAGTGGCATTTGCCGCTGGGTCTGACGTTGCCGTTCGGTGTTCGTTGTCATCCCGACAGAGCGAAGCGACGAGGGATCCCTGCCCCGCCGTTGCACTGCTGGTTACTTGTGGTGGGCTGCGAGCAGCAGGAGGGCGAAGATTACCACCGGGATCAGGCCGATCATGATGAACAGGCGCGCGTTGAGAGGTTTGGGCATGCGGCTGGTGTGCCAATCGCGGAACTGGGGGCGGTCGGGGAGGGCGATCTCGTCCTGATGTTTCAGGTCCCAGGCGAACTGGCGGGCGCTGGGATAGCGGTTGCGCGGATCGCGTTCGAGGGCGCGCCAGAGGATTTCCTGCAGCGGGCGCGTGACCGCAGGCTCGAAATGCGACGCGGGCTCGGGATCGTTCACCAGACGCTGGTTCATCGCGACCAGTGGGTTAGGGCCGCGGAACGGCACCTGCCCGGTGAGCATTTCGTAGAGAATGATGCCCATCGAATAGACGTCGCTGCGGGCGTCGCCGCGCGCGCCCTTCACCTGCTCGGGCGAAATGTAGTCGGGCGTGCCCATCGATTTGGTGATGTGCGCGAAGGTGAGGCGGCGGCCTGCGACCTCTCCAGCCAGGCCGAAGTCGATCAGCTTGATGCGGTCTTCGCTATCGACCATGATGTTTTCCGGCTTCAGGTCGCGGTGAATCACTCCTCCGTTGTGGATGTATTCGAGGGCCTCGCAGATGCCGATGGCGATTCGCTCGGCTCGCTCGGGCGGGAGCTTCTTTTCTTCGTCGAGGATCTCGCGCAGCAGGCGGCCTTCCACCCATTCCATCGTCATGTACACGCGGCTGGGGTCAAACTGCGGCAGCACCTTCACCACGCCGGGATGATCGAATTTGCGGCCGATTTCGGCCTCGCGATGGAAGCGGTCGAAGAAAAGCGGGTCGCACTCCAGTTCGGGATGGGGAACCTTGAGGGCCACCACGCGCCCGTCGCGCAGGTCGGTGGCGCGGAAGATGGTGGCCATGCCGCTGCGCGAGACGAGCGCGTCGATGCGGTAATGATCGAGTTGCTCGCTGGGACTTAGGGTGGCGATCATAGAGGCCTCCCGGCTTCTCGTGCCTGTTGCAGGTTCCCTAGCAAGGCTACGGCCCGGACCTAAACCAGGCATAAAGGGTGCATAAAAGATTTATAAACAGCCCGCTGGGTAATATCGGGGGGACCCCAATCCGCGAGGAATTTTTCGCTTCGTTCGGAGGAAGATAGAAGGCTGGCCGGAGGCTTTCGGCGTGGTGGAGTAGAATCGATTGCGGAGGATCGTGGAGATGCGCGCGTTTGGACGAGGCTTGTCT
Source organism: uncultured Acidobacteriota bacterium (assembly GCA_963797585.1). Lineage (GTDB taxonomy): Bacteria > Acidobacteriota > Terriglobia > Acidiferrales > UBA7541 > Palsa-295. Next base: position 128,716 of record CAWCQH010000023.1, on the reverse strand, counting down.
TTAATTTTTCTGGTGATCATCGTAGCGGCTGCTCTCATTCTTGGCGGCGCGGCCAGGAGCCGGCACATGCAGGCACACACCGCTGCGGCGGAATCGCCCGTAGGCGCCGCAGCACCTGGTGCGGGAACGGTGCGCGAGACGCTCGCAAACGGGCTGCGCGTGGTGATCGTGCCGGACAATCTGGCGCCGGTGGCGACCATCGTAGTGAATTACCTCGTGGGCTCCAACGAAGCGCCGGCGGGCTTTCCGGGTATGGCGCACGCGCAGGAACACATGATGTTTCGCGGGAGCCTGGACCTCTCCGCCGCGCAGCTGGCGAATATTTCGGCGGCCATGGGCGGGAATTTCGACGCCGACACGCAGCAGACCGTAACGCAGTATTTCTTTACGGTTCCTTCGGAGGACTTGGACGTCGCGATGCACATCGAGGGCTTGCGGATGCGCGGCGCGCTCGATACGGACAAATTGTGGGACCAGGAGCGCGGCGCGATCGAACAGGAAGTGGCGCAGGACCTCTCGAACCCGCAGTACGTTTTCTATACCAAGCTGCTGACAGCGATGTTTCGCGGAACTCCCTACGAGCACGACGCGCTGGGATCGCGCCCTTCGTTCGACAAAACCACCGGGACGATGCTGCACCAGTTCTACGACACCTGGTACGCGCCGAACAACGCGATCATGGTGATTGTCGGCGACGTGGACCCGCAGAAAACCCTTGGAGAAGTGAAGAAGCTCTTCGGAGACATACCGGAGAAGAAGATTCCGGCGCGCCCCGAAGTGAAGCTGGGAGGCGTTGCCACGCAAACGCTGAAATTGGACACCGATTTACCATATGGGCTGGCCGTCGTCTCGCTGCGGTGGCCGGGATCGGACAGCCCGGATTTCGCGGCGGTCAACGTCCTGGGGGACGTGCTGAGCAGCCAGCGGGGAACTCTCTACGCGCTGGTGCCGGAAGGCAAGGCGCTCGATTCGGGCTTTTCATTGAGCGCCATGCCCAACGCGAGCGTCGCCTACGCGATGGCGGCGTATCCGCAGGGGGGCAACGGGCAAGCGCTGCTGAAGCAGTTGCAGGGGATTTTGTCGGATGACGCGAAAAACGGCGTGCCAGCCGACCTCGTGGAGGCCGAGAAGCGCCACGAGGTGGCCAGCGAGGAGTTCCAGAAGAACTCCATCTCGGGGCTGGCCATGGAGTGGTCGAACGCGCTCGCGGTGGAAGGTCGGCAATCGCCCGACGAGGATATCGAGGCGATCAAGAAGGTGACGGTCGAGGATGTGAATCGCGCCGCGCGCAAGTATCTGGCGCCATCCGATGAGATCGACGCGCTGCTCTCGCCGCAGCCCTCGGGCAAGCCGGTTTCTTCGAAATCGTTTGGCGGCGCGGAATCGCTGGCGTCTGCCCCGAGCGGGCCAGTGGAGCTTCCTTCCTGGGCGAAAGATGCCGTCACGCGGCTCACTATTCCGGACCTGACGATCCATCCCACCGTGGTTTCGCTTTCCAACGGAATCAAGGTGATCGTGCAGCCCGAATCGATCAGCAACTCGGTCAGCGTTCTGGGGCATGTCAAGAACAACGCCGATCTCGAGACGCCTGCGGGCCAGGAAGGCGTCAGCACCGTGCTCGACGATCTGTTCCCCTACGGCACCCAAAAGCTCGACCGTATCGCGTTTCAAAAGGCGCTCGATGACATTGGTGCGGACGAATCGGCCGGCGGCGATTTTGCGCTCAACGTACTCACCGATCATTTCGACCGTGGAATGGAGCTGCTGGCGGATAACGAGCTGCATCCGGCGCTGCCGGTAAGCGCATTCAAGGTGGTACAGCAGCAAACGGCGGACGCCGTGGCGGGTCAGCTGCAGAGCCCCGAATACCTGGTGTCCCGCGCGCTTGACGCGGGGCTGTATCCCAAGAACGATCCGTCGCAGCGCGAAGCGACGCCGGCTACGGTGAAGTCACTCACCATCCAGAATGTGACGGGGTATTATCAGCACGCTTTTCGCCCCGATCTGACGACAATCGTGGTGATCGGCAACGTGACGCCGGAGAAGGCCAGGGAAGTGGCCGAGAAATACTTCGGCGACTGGAAGGCCTCGGGTCCTCCCCCGCAGACCGATCTGCCCCCTGTGCCGCTGAATACCCCGACGGTTACCGCCGTACCCAATAAAAGCCGCGTGCAGGTGAGCGCGCATCTGGCCGAAACGCTGGGATTAAATCGCTTCGATCCGGATTACTACGCACTCGAACTCGGGAATCACGTACTCGGGGGCGGATTCTACGCAACGCGCCTTTACCGGGATCTGCGTGAAAATGCGGGGCTGGTCTACTTCGTAGATTCATCGTTTGGCATCGGTAAAACGCGCTCTACCTATCGCGTGGACTACGCATGCGATCCGCAAAATGTCTCGAAGGCGCGCGGCGTCATCGAGCGCGACCTGAAGGCCATGCAAACCACGCCGGTGAGCGACGACGAACTGCGGCAGGCGAAGGCGATGCTTCTGCGGCAGATTCCCCTGGGGGAATCGAGCGTCGAGCACATTGCGGGCGGATTAATGTCGCGGGCGACGATCGGGCTGCCGCTAGATGAGCCCAGCGTCGCCGCGCATCAATACGTGGATCTGACGGCGGATAAGGTGAAGGCGGCTTTTGCCAAGTGGGTGCGGCCGGGAGACCTCGTCCAGGTGACCGAGGGACCTAACCCTCAGTAAAGTGATGGGGTTAAAGTATTTAGAGTAAAGCTTTACGGGTGCGAATCGGCTTCGGTTTAGGGGCAATCCCTTATTTTGCCGACAGCGCGACGCTCTTAAGCGGCACCTTGGCGCTGTAAACATGCCAGAAGTCGCCGTCGGAATTCGCGAACTCTACGGCTACCTGCTTCCTGCCCTTCTTCTTGGAATCCACGTAAACGACCCGGCACTCGCGCTCCTCTTCCGTGAAGCTGTTGACCACCAGGATCTTCTGTCCCAGTTTGACACGCGGTGTCATGTCGAGGAGTCCGCCGTAAAGACTTACGGCCATTGTCGCGGTCACGTCTCGGAAAGGGTGATTTTTGGGGGTCCTGCCGTAAACCTTCACAGGAATCGTCAGCGGGAAACGAGGGCAGCGGCGGCGTTCGACCATAGTGCCTCCTAAGAGCGGGTGAGGTTTTTGTTCATCAGGCCCAACCTACGCCCGGCCCAGCGCCCGAATCAATAGTACTCCGTTGACCAGAATGCCAACGTCTCCGCAAGTTCCGCGACGACACATCTGTCGGTTTGTGCCGATGGCGGTAATGTAATGCTATTCATTAGATTGAAAGAAGAGTTTTGATGTTTTACTAGAGCTGTCGGCGTGTCGACCGATTCTCCGTACATGGTAATGCGTATTTACAATCCTTGACGCGGGCGCGAGCATCACTTGTTTTAGCGGTAAGAGAGGAGGTTTTTGCAAATGGCGATATTCAAGGGCAAGGACGAAAAGGATATTACAGGCTCAGCGGCCGCGAAGCAGCCCGCCGAGAGCCAGGATTCGCAAGGCCCCACCCACGACGAGATTGCGCTTTTGGCATACGGAATCTACCTCGACCGGGGCGGCGCGGAAGGCGGGGAATTAGATGACTGGTTCGAAGCGGAGAAAAGACTTCTCTCGGAATGGGCGCATCGTCTGGCTCCCAAGTCGAAGTCGACGACAGCCTAGAATTTGAAGAAACGCTTCAGGGATTCGGCGCGGTAACTTGGGACTCGGTCTTGCTTGTGGAAGACCGGGAGCATTGTCCCGGCCTTTTTCATTTTTCCCTATTCGCTTTTAACCGCAGGATCGGCTTGGCTGATGCTGCCGGGGAGCAGCTTCGTCTCGATCGTGAACTTCTGCTTCGGGAGCAGGTTTACGTCCGTCGTGAAGTCCCGGTAGCCCGGCAGCGCGATCTTGATCTGGTGCTTTCCCGGGCTCACGAGCATCGAGCGCCCGATCCCTCCAAATTCGTGGACGTACCCCGCGAAACTCCCATCGAGGAACACGGCGGCGCGGTTCGGCTCGACCTTCAGCTTGATCTCGGAAGTCACCTTGGAATATTCCACCCGCGGGTCTTTCGTCAGCTGGATCATCAGATCGATGGTCTTGCCGGGTTCGACGGTGACCTTCTGCTCGGAGTCGGTGTAGCCGGACTGGCGCACGTCGATGTCATGTTCGCCCGGAAGCAGCAGGATTGTCTTGTCGCCCTTGAGTTCGCTGATGTGGCCCACATACTGGCCGTCGATCCAGACCCCTGCGTTTTTCTCGACCTTTGTGGACGGCACAAAGTCGACTTGCCCCATCACTTTGTTGTCCGCCGAGCGCACGTGCAATGCGCCGGGAAGCAATACACACAAGAGAAAGAAGAACAAAACTCCGGCCTTTCTATGAATGCGCATGGCAGTTTCCCCTCGAAAAAGCTTCGCTCAAAAGAACCCAGTAGAATTCTAGACGCTTCCCTGCGTGGAGAAACGTGTTTCTTGGCGACACCAGAAGAAAATCCGTCGCTCTAAGGCCTTTACCTGACGGAGTTGGGCTTCTGCGCGCGTGCAGCAGCGCGCGTCAGCCGTAACTGGCTGCGGCTCTTCTGCCGCCTGCGCCTCGGGCGAGAAATACTCCCAGGAGAAATCCCCCGATATGCGCCCACCAGGCGACGCCTCCGGCGCTGGCTTCGCCCTGCGCTCCCAGGGATCCGATTCCGCTGAGGAATTGCACCAGGAACCACAGGCCGATGAACACAATCGCCGGTATGCGCGCCATAAACCAGATAATGAAGAGCGGCACAAGCGCGAGAATCCGGGAGCCGGGGAACAGAACGATGTAGGCCCCGAGGACCCCCGAAATTGCGCCGCTCGCGCCGAGAGAAGGTATCTTCGAGCCCCAGTAAAACGCGGCCTGGGCGATGCCGGAGCCCAGCCCGCACGCGAGGTAGAAGAAAAGATAGGGAACCGGTCCCATCCGGTCCTCCACGTTGCCGCCGAAGATCCACAGGAACCACATGTTGCCGAGAATGTGAAGGAATCCCGCATGGAGGAACATGCAGGTGAACAGGGGAAGCAGCGCCTGCGCGAGCGTGTAATGGCGTCCTTCGAGCGCCAGTTGAATTTTCGAGGGCGTCAGGGCGTAAGTTCGCACAAAGGCTTCGGCCGCCGCGGGCGAAAGAGATATCTGGTGGATGAAGACGGCCACATTGGCGACGATGAGAAGGATCGTGACGATGGGCAGCGTTCGGCGTGGCGTCATGTCCTTCAGGGGAATCAACGCTGCCTCCGGGATGGCATCACAAGAAGGATTCGGTTAGGAGACCGACGATGAGCGTTATCTCGATATTCAAGAAGTACTTGATATCCCGGCTTTGTGCACTTCGAAGAGTTCATTGAGACGAACTCAAGTAATTCATTAGCTAGAGAACTACGCACGAGTTCGGAGGCGAAATCCCGATGGCTAGCGCTGGCGGCCATGCGGGTCGCATCGATATCGCCGCCGATGTTGTGCAAGGAGTCCGCTGGATGGAAAGCGTTCGGCATTGTCCGAAGAACTGTAACGGAAGGATCTGCGGACGCGCAAGCAAGCGGGAAAAGAAAAGAGTGCCGTGCGGCGTTTAAGAATTGCGCCGCACCGATGGCTGTGATAAAAAATTTCATTCCGATGCGTGCGGCTCGTGCGGCTGTTTGAATCGTTCCGGCACCCATGTGTTCAGTCGGGCGGTCGGCGCGCCGACACGCTATGCCACTCCATGAATCCGAGGCCATCGTATTAAGAAGCTATCCGCTGGCCGAGGCTGACCGGCTCGTCAGTTTTTTATCTCGCACAATGGGACGCGTGCGCGGAGTGGCGGCGGGAGCGCGCAGGACCAAGAGCAGGTTCGGCTCGACGCTGCAGAGCCTTTCGCACGTGCGCATCTGGTATTACGAGAAGGAAACGCGCGACCTGGTGCGCATCAATCAGTGCGAGATGATCGAGTCGTTCATGGATGCGTTCAGCGATTACGCATCCAGCGTGGCGCTGGCGCTGTTCAGCGAGATCACCGAAGCGGTGCTGCCCGAGCGGGAGGCCGCCGACGCGAATTTCCGCCTCCTGCTGCTTTGTTCGCAGCGGGTGAAGGCCACGAAGAAGCCGGAGATTCCGCTCGCGTACTTCGTGTTGTGGACGGTGAAGCTCGGCGGCTGGCTGCCGGCGCTCGATGTTTGCGTGAAATGCGGCAGCGTGTTGACGGGCAGGGAGCCGATCTATTTTTCGGCGAGCGCGCTGGGAGCGTTCTGTGCGAACTGCCGGCCGGTCCGGAATGCGGACCCTTTCTCCTGCGGCTGTGGCGGCGGCGAAGAGAATGCTCGCGGAGCGTTTGGACCGGATTGCAGAGGATTCGATCCCGCCGGTGGCCGCGCGGGAAATCACCGACATCATGCTGGATGTAATCGAGCAGCAGATCGATCGAAAGCTTACGTCGAGACGACAACTGGAGTTGCCCGCTTGAAAATGCAGCAATCTAAAGTAAAAGGTAAAGAAAAAATCGCTCCGCAATCCTCCAAGCCGAGCGCGAAAGTACAAGGGCTCAATTTCCAGGACCTTATACTAAGACTTGAAGAATACTGGATGCGCCGCGGATGCATTCTGCAGCAGCCCTATGACATTGAAGTCGGCGCTGGGACGATGCATCCGGAAACGTTTCTGCGCGTTTTGGGTCCGACTCCTTATCGCGTGGTTTACGTGCAGCCGAGCCGCCGTCCCACCGATGGGCGCTACGGAGAAAATCCCAACCGCCTCTATAAGCATACGCAGCTTCAAGTGATACTCAAGCCTTCTCCAGTCGACATCCAGGACCTTTATCTCGAGAGTCTGGGCGCAGTCGGAATCAATCTAAAGGAACACGACATTAAGTTTGAAGAGGACAACTGGGAGTCGCCCACGCTCGGCGCCTGGGGAATCGGATGGCAGGTGATGCTCGACGGCCTCGAGATCACCCAGTTCACCTATTTTCAGCAGTGCGGCGGAATCGATCTCGATCCTATTTCCGTTGAGCTGACGTATGGACTCGACCGCATCGCGGCGTACCTGCAGGGCGTGGACAACGTTTACGACGTGCGCTGGTCGGACACGATGACCTATGGCCAGGTGCGGCTTGCCGAAGAGCAGCAATTTTCGGCGTACAGCTTCGATTACGCGGATGCGGTTTCGACGCGGAAGCAGTTCGACCTGATCGAGGCCGAGGCCAGCCGTCTGCTGGCGGAATACGACAGCTTGAAAGGGAAGGCCGGGAAGCGATTTCCGGTACTGCAGATTTACGATCTCTGCCTCAAGTGTTCGCACCTCTTCAATTTGCTCGATGCGCGCGGAGCGATCTCCGTGACAGAGCGCGCGGCGATGATCGGGCGGGTGCGGAAACTTGCCACTCATGTGGCCCGCGCGTGGCTGAGCCAGCAGACTCCTGCATCTCAAGAAATGGTTGAGGTGAGCGCATGAAGCCCCAGGTCGCGAAAAAGGCGAAGCGCAGCGTCGAGGCAAAGGAGGCGCGTAAGAATTCGTCGCGAGCGAAGACGAGCGACAAGAAATTGTTCGGCGAATTTCTTTTTGAAATCGGCTGCGAAGAAATCCCGGCAGGGATGATTGAGAAGGCATTCCGTGAACTTCAGGAATTACTTGCGAAACATCTAATTACTGCAGGACTGATTGCTAATACTTCAAGCAATACTTCCGATTAGAAACTTCGGTGCGCCTCGAAGGCTTGTTGCAATTGCACGCAGCGTGCGATTGCGTCAGGAGGATGTAACGCGCGAAGTGATAGGTCCTCCGAAATCGGTGGCCTTTGATAATGTCGGCGAGCCGACCAGGGCCGCGATCAGCTTCGCGGAGAAGCAGGGAGTCCCGCTGTCGCAGATTTCCCTTGTTAATACACCGAAGGGTGAATGCCTGGCGGTGAAGCAAACCGTGATCGGGCAGGCGGCTGCCCAGGTGCTTGAGAAGATTCTGCCGCAGGTGATCGCCGAAATTACGTGGCCGCGTTCCATGTATTGGACGGGGGCCAAGGGATCGCGATTCATTCGGCCGATCCGCTGGATCGTGGCGCTGCTCGACGGCAAGGTGATTCCCGTGTCGTTTGCTGAAGTGCATTCGGGAAATCGCACCGAGGGGCACCGGTTTCTGGGTAAGAAGGCGATTTCGGTCGCGAGTCCGGCGGACTACGAGTCCCAGCTCAAGAAGAATTTCGTATTGTTCCGGCCGGGGGAGCGCCGCAAGAAAATCGAAACGGAGTTGCGATCGCTCGCTTCGCGCAAGAACCTGCGAGCGCATGAAGATTCGGGGCTTCTCGACGTGGTGACCTATCTCAACGAATATCCCTCGGTAATCATGGGCAATTTCGACGCCGGCTTTCTCGGCCTTCCCGAGGAAATTCTGATCACAGTGATGCGCGGGCATCAGAAATATTTCGCCGTGGAGAACCGCGACGGGGAGCTGGTGCCGAACTTTCTGGCGGTGATCAACCTGCCGGGAGATCCCAAGGGATTTATTCGGGCAGGGCATGAGCGCGTGATCCGGGCGCGATTTGCCGATGCGCAATTCTTCTGGACGGCCGATCAGAAGATCAAGCTGGGGGAATATCTCCCGAAACTGGCGACCGTGACCTACGAGCGGCGCCTCGGGAGCTATGGTGACAAAGTCGAGCGCATGCGGTCTCTGGCGCGTTGGCTGGCCGAGCAGTGGTTCAGCGCGGGCGTTGCCAAGGCGGACGTGGCTGGTTCCGACCGGGCAGCGGAACTCGCCAAGTGCGATCTGGTGACGGAAATGGTGCGCGAGTTTCCCGAATTGCAGGGAATTGTCGGGGGACTATACGCGCGCGCGCAGGGAGAGCCGGAGGAAATCGCCTGGGCTGTCTACGATCAGTACAAGCCGATTGGCCTGGACGATCCGCTGCCGCGAAATCTTACCGGCTGCGCCGTCGCGCTTGGCTGACAAACTCGATTCGGTGGTGGCATGCTTCGCGGTGGGCGCGATTCCAACAGGCTCAAGTGATCCCTTCGCATTGCGGAGGGCGGCGATCGGAATAGTTAAAATAATACTTGAATATAAGTTGCCGCTTTCACTTTCGGCGGCAGTATCCGCAGCGGCAAAGTTCCTCAAGGAACATCGCCCCAACATAGAATCGTCCGAGGCTTCCCAGAAGCAGGTGCTCGAATTTCTGCTGGAGCGGGCGCGGTACATATTGAAAGAGCGCCGCGGCTTTGCCTCCGATGAAATCAATGCGGCGTTTGCGGCGGGGTCGGACGACCTAGTTGACGCTGTTGACCGCGTAGCTGCGCTGCAGACGATTCGCGGCAGCAAGAACTTTGCTCCGCTGGCCGCCTCGTTCAAGCGCATCCGCAACATCCTGGAGAAGTCGGCCGGGAAGGGCGATAAGGTTCAGGGGGCGGTGAATCAGGAATTGTTGCGGGAGCCGGCGGAGCAGCAGTTGCAGATGGTGGCGCAGAGGGTGGGGGCGGAGGCATCGCGCAAGAAGAAGGAAAAGAAATATCGAGCGGCACTGGAAGAAATCTCGGAGCTTCGTCCCGCCGTGGATTTTTTCTTCGACAAAGTTATGGTGATGGTTGAAGACGAGGACGTTCGCAGAAACCGTATCGCGCTGCTCGGCGGATTATTGAAGGAGTTCTCGACGATTGCGGACTTCTCTGAATTGAGCGCAGAAGAAGTTCAGTCCAAGAATTAGATTTTTTGCCCTTGTTTTGTTGAGGCGATGCTTTAGTTGTGGGCGCGCCGACAAATTTTAGAAATAAAACTTTAAAGTGAAAGTTCGAGGAGAGAGATGAAATACGTTTATTTCTTTGGAGCTGGGAAAGCGGACGGCAATGGCGAGATGAAGGAGATTGCTGGGAGGCAAGGGCGCGGGCCTGGCGGAAATGACGCGCATCGGATTGCCCGTGCCGGCCGGCTTCACGATTACTACCGAGGCCTGCGATTACTATCTGACGCACGGGAAGAAATATCCGAAGGAATTGCGCGCGGAGGTGTCGAAAAACATCGCGCGCCTGGAGAAGCTGACCGGAAAGAAGCTCGGCGACGCGAAGGATCCGCTTCTGGTAAGCGTGCGCTCGGGATCGGCGAAGTCCATGCCGGGGATGATGGAGACGATTCTGAACCTGGGCTTGAACGACAAGTCCGTGGAAGGCCTCGCCAAGGCCACCGGCAATCCGCGTTTTGCCTATGATGCCTACCGCCGCTTCGTGCAGATGTATTCGAGCGTCGTGATCGGCCTGCCCAAGGAAGACCTCGAGACCCGGCTGCGCAATATGAAGAAATCTCTCGAGAGTTAACGACGATACGCAGGTGACCGCCGAGGGCTGGCGCCAGTTGGTGGGCGAATATAAGGCCTATTTCAAGGAAAAGACCGGCCGCGATTTCCCCGAGGATCCGGAAGAACAGCTCTGGGGCGCGATCGGCGCGGTGTTCGAGTCCTGGATGGGCGAGAAGGCTGTTACCTACCGGCGCGTCGAGAAGATCACCGGGCTGCTGGGCACGGCAGTGAACGTGGTGCAAATGGTGTTCGGCAATACGGGCGAGGAATCAGGCACCGGCGTTTGCTTTACGCGCGACCCGTCCACCGGCGAGAAGATATTCTTCGGGGATTTCCTGCTGAACGCGCAGGGCGAAGATGTGGTCGCGGGAATCCGCACGCCGCTGCACTTGAGCGAACTCAAGAATTTGATGCCGAAGGTTTACAAGCAGCTCGAGCGCGTGCGCGAAAAACTCGAGAAGCATTACCGCGACATGCAGGACATGGAATTCACCGTCGAGACCGGCACGCTCTACATGCTGCAGACGCGCAACGGGAAGCGCTCGCCGGCAGCGGCGTTTCAGATTGCCGTGGATATGGCGAATGAGGGGCTGATCAAAGTTGAAGAAGCACTTGAAAGAATCAAGTCCGAGGATATCGAGCGGCTCTTCTATCCCGTGCTCGATGCGAAGCTCGCGCGGACCGAATTGGCCAGCCGGAAAATCGCGAGCGGAATCAATGCGGTGCCCGGAGCGGCAGTCGGCAAGGCTGTGTTCACCGCCGAGGAAGCGGAGCACTGGGCCGCCAAGGGCGAGAAAGTGATTCTCGTGCGGCGCGAGACCAGCCCCGAGGATGTGGGCGGAATGTACGTGGCGCAGGGAATTCTCACCGCGACCGGCGGCAAGACCAGCCACGCGGCGGTGGTCGCGCGCGGATGGGGGAAGTGCTGCATCGTCGGGGCGGAGAAGATCGATATCGATGCCGAAGCCAAGACGATGAGCGTCGGCGGGCACGTCGTGCGCGAGGGGGACTGGATCACGCTCGATGGCGGCGACGGCACCGTTTACAGCGGGCAGTTCGATCTGCGTGCGTCCGGAGCCACCGAAGGCCTACGCAACATTGATGAAATGGGCCGATAAACTCAGGAAAATCGGCGTTCGCACCAATGCCGACACCCCGCACGACGCCCGCCTGGCGCGCGAAATGGGCGCCGAGGGAATCGGGCTTTGCCGCACCGAGCACATGTTCTTCAAGGATTTCGAGCATCCCGAGAAGAGCGCCGACCGCCAGCTGGCCATCCAGGAAATGATCCTCGCGGATAATTCCGAAGCGCGGCGCAAGGCGCTCGACAAGCTGCTGCCGTTCCAGCGGCGCGATTTCATCGGCATTTTCGAAGCGATGGACGGGCTGCCGGTGACGATCCGGCTGATCGATCCGCCGCTGCACGAGTTTGTCCCGCACGATGAAGCCAAGCAGGCCGAGTTGGCGCGAAAAATCGGAATATCGCCGGAGGCTGTGGCGCGGCGCGTGGAGCAGCTGCACGAAGCCAACCCCATGCTGGGGCATCGCGGCTGCCGGCTCGCCATCACCTACCCGGAAATTCTCGAAATGCAGGTGCGGGCGATCATCGAAGCGGCCATCGATTGTCAGAAGCGGAAGATTAAAGTTATACCTGAGATCATGATTCCGCTTACGCTCGACAAAAAAGAGCTGAAGATTCTGGAAACCGCGACGAGAAAAGTCGCGGATGCGATCATTAAGGAGTCTAAGGTAAAACTTGAATATCTTGTCGGCACCATGATCGAACTTCCGCGGGCCGCGCTGCTCGCGGATCAGATCGCCGAGGTGGCGGAGTTCTTCTCGTTCGGCACCAACGACCTCACGCAGACGACCATGGGCCTCTCCCGCGACGATGCCGGCCGCTTTCTGCCGGAATACGTCGACCAGAGCAAGGCGGCCATCTTCAAAGATGACCCGTTCCAGTCGATCGACGTCGAAGGCGTGGGGATGCTGATCAAGTGGGCGATCGAAAAGGGACGAAAGACCCGGCCCAAGCTCAAGATCGGCATCTGCGGCGAGCATGGCGGCGATGCCGAGAGCGTGAAGTTCTGCCACAACGTAGGCATGAACTACGTGAGCGCCTCGCCCTACCGCGTGCCAATCGCGCGGCTGGCGGCGGCGCAGGCGGTAATCGAGGGCAAGAAGAAAAGGAAGTAGAGGAGCGGGAGAAGCAGAAGCAGAGGAGAAAGGCTAAAACCTCCTCCGCTTTGGCACCGCGATATCGCCCTGACGGGCTTCCAAGTTGTTTCACCTTCTAGCGCGCACCTTGTTGCGCGCAGATTGTTACACGCACTATGATCGGTCCTTGCGATCTGGAGGGCCGGTCATGCGTCGTAAACCCACCGTTTCATTTAGATTTTTCCTCAAGCTGATCCTCATCCTTGCAGCATTAGCCTCCCCATCATTGCGCCGCGCTTGCTCTTCGCGGGCAAAGCCTAGCTGCGAGCTCGGCGTTTTCTGCCGATCGGCTCATGGCCGAGATTCGCACGCTTTCATCGGATGAGTTTCAGGGGCGGGGACCAGGGACGAAGGGTGAAATGCTTTCAATTGCTTATATCCAGAAGCAGTTTCGGGAGGCGGGGCTGGAGCCGGGCAATCCCGACGGAACCTATTTGCAGGCGGTGCCGCTGGTGGGTACGCGGCCCGACCCGAACATGACGCTGACGTTTGCCGGGCACGGCAAGACGATGAAGCTTGCCTTCGAGAAGGATTTTGTGGCGCAGACGCGGCGCACGGTGGATTCCGTCCACCTGGACGCGGATATGGTTTTCGCCGGTTACGGCGTGCAGGCTCCTGAATACAAATGGGATGACTTCAAGGGCGTGGACGTGCGGGGCAAGGTGATCGTGGTGCTGATCAACGATCCGCCGGGATATCCGTGGGATGTGGTGCGCGATGCCCTGGCGCGCCGAAGCTTTGAAAGACGGGAATGCCCTCACAGCTAAAGAAGAAGCAGATCCCTCACCCATACGCGCCTGCCGCGGATGGGTGAGGGATGACAACCAAAAGCAAAGGCCGAAGCAAGAAGGCGACGGCAAGAAAGGCTATGGGAATAAAGGTGGCGACAAGAAAGGTCGAAGACCGACCCTTAAACCCGAAGGGTCGCGCACCCGCAAAGGCTAAGCGGGATTCATCGCTCGAAGGGCGAGCGATGGAGAGCCGTACTTCGCTGCGCTCAGAATGACTGTTGCAAGGGCAAAACAATCGAAGCCAGGACAACGGAAGGCAGAACACGGAAGGCTACACGCGGCAGGGATGCGGCTTAGGGCTAGGGCTTGGGTTCGGCGGCGGGCTTTATGAATTTTTCTTCGAAGCGGGCGTTGTCCTGGAGAGAGCAGTAGGACTCTTCGATTTGCATGCTGGGCTGGAGTAAGAATTCCATTTTCAGGCCGCCCCATGATTTGTCGCCCCAGGCTTTGGGATCGTAGTAGGTGGCTTCTAATTCTATTTTGTTGCGGCTGGGGCGCTGCCAGCGTTCGACTAGATGAAAGGAGTCACTCATCAGGTGGCCGACGCCTACCGGCTCGATCATGTCTTTGCCGTTGTAGCCGATCGTGTCGACTACTAGCGTGTTGCCTTCCCATTTGCCTACGGAGTCGCCCATGTAGGTTTTGTCCGGCTGCGCGGGGTGGTCGCGGTTGAGCCAGATGGCGCGCCACTCGCGGTGGGTTTCGAAGAACTGGAGGATGCGGCCGGGGGTGGTGACGAATTCGAAGGGAGCTAACTGCGTGTACCAGAATTGCGCGGGGACGCCGATGGGGTCGCAATCGCCGCGCTGGTTCGCCGTCATTGCGGGGCTGGCGGATTTTGCGGGTTCGTGCGCGGTGGCTGCCGACATGGTGTCTGGGAGGAGCAGATGTTCTTTGGCCCACGGCGTCAGGGCGGGTTCGGGCTCGCTGTGATCGGGGATGTGGCAGGTCTGGCACTTGCTGGCGTCACCCCGACTGCCGCGGTCCATGAGCTTTTCGGGGCCCGGATCGGCTACCCACCAGACGCCGGAGAAATCGCGCGGATTGAAGTTTTCGGCTTTTGCGTTGGAGTCCGACGCGGGGCGGCCAGCTGCCGAATGCATACAAAAAGGGATTGTCGCAAACGCGGCAATTAGAATTACAGAGGCAAGGCCAGGTCGGAACTTCCTACGCACGCGCTGCCCGCGATGCACGTGGCTCGTCATACTCCAGCTACTTCGACTGGCTTTCCAGGGGAACTGCTACGCGCTTGTTATATTCCTGGTATTCCCTGGGGCTGCAGATGAATTCGTCGAAATCTTCCTTGGGCACGCGGTGGAAATACTTGCGGAAGCCGGGCCAGGATTTATCGCCCCAGGCCTTGGGGTCGTAATAGGTCATGTCGAGCGTCATGTGATCGCGATCGGTGAGCGTAAAGCGCTCGACGAGGCGAAATGACTCGCTCTTACTGTGTCCGACGTTCTGAGTGATCATGGTCTTGGTGTTGTAGCCGATCGTGTCGACGACGAGAGTATTGCCGTCCCAGCGGGCGGTGGAGTCTCCTTCATAGGTAGGGTCGAGATCTTTCGGGTGATCGCGATTGAGCCACCACGTGCGCCATTCACGGTGATACTCGAACAATTGGAAAATGCGGTCGCCTTCGCGCGTGGGGATCAACTCCATGGGACCAATGCTGGCGTAGTCATACATGGCGGGGGTGGAAAGAGGCTCGCAATCCTTGGCGGGATATTCACCGTCCGCTTTGCTGGTGGGCACACCGTTGGGATCGGCGGAGTAGCACGGGTCCTGATTGTTGGGGCAGAGGTGTCCGGGGCGATCTTTGTCCGGAAGGGGAGTGCCGCCGAGCGCGTCGTGCGAGATGGATTTATAAAGCAGATGCTGCTTTCCCCAATCCGTCAGCGGCGGCTCAGGGACCTTTTGGTCATAGCTGGCCCAATCGCGATAGCCCGGGTGGGGAGCGTCGCCGCGCCAGCTGCCACCAATGTCGTGAGGATCGAACGGTTGGTTGGAGGCTGAGGCGTCCTTTGCGGCGGGAGACGTCTGGGATTGGGAGTGCAGCAATGGGGAGAAGATCAGCGCGGCGACTGCCGCAGCGGTCGCGATCGCAAAGTGTTTTCGCGTGGGAACCTTGGTCATAGCGCTGGATCACCCCGTTTTCTCGTTCGCTGTAACTACTTCGCTTCCGTCCAGAGTCGCTTGCCGATTACTGGCTTTGAGGGCTTGGTTGTCCTTGTACGGAGACGCCTGGCGGAGGCATCACCTTGCCGTCGGAAAGAATCACTTTTGAGAAAGCGCCGACGGGGGCGCCGTTCTTGGCGGCGTAGTAATAAATTGTGACGACGTCGCCTGGCTTGAGCGTGTCCTGGGTGAATCCTGCGGCTCTCATACCGCGCATGGGCGCTCCGGTTTCGATCGACCAGTGCTGCACCTTGCCGTCGTCACCGACGATGTCGCAGGTGATGGAGGAGTGGGGATTGGCGAGTTCGAAGCTGGTGATGGTGGCCTTGGCGGAGTGAATTTTGGTCATATCGTAGGCGGAGTATCCGTGATGCGCGAACGCGGGCGCTGACAGCGATATAGCCGCTAAAATGAGCAGACAGGCGGCGAAAGCGGATCGCAACCTGAGTTTTTCCCCTACGATATTTCCCATGGCCGGTGTTCTCCTGTGGTGACGACGATCACTGTTCCCGTGTCAATGAGACGGGTGTGACTTGCGTATGGGTTCCACGACAATATTTTGTGAGTTTCGCCCAAACCCCACTGATATAGTAGCGCGATTTCAACGTCAAGCACGAATTTGAACATGAATTTGAAGGGGCCCGGCGGTATTGGCGCGCGCTGAACAGGCACGCCGGACTAGTAGCTGGGAATCTCTACCGCGGCAGTCACCACGCTGATCCACAGCAGCAATTCAAGCAAACCAGAGAGCTTCGCCGCGAGAGGTGTTTCCATGGACTTGCCCCATTCCCGCGTTTTGGCCTGGACGACGATGTGCCAGAGCAGGGCGGTGGGAATCAGCACGAATAGCTTGGTGCGAAATGCGGGGTTGATGATGTACATGGTGGCGCGGGCGGAAAAGAGGAGGAATCCCCCGAAGATCGCTACGCAGAATCCGAGCCAATTCCAGGCGAACAGTTCGTCGCGCACGTCGGCGGCTGTTTGAATTTTTTTTCCTGCGCCCAGAAGGCGCAGGTCGCCTGCGACGTTTGTGCCCAGCCACAGAGACAAGCCGGAAAAATGGATCAGCTGGATGAAGGGATACATCCAGATCGAGGTGCGGATCGCGGTGGCCCAGGAGGTCATTTGCAGGTGCCTGCAGAGGGGCAGCAGCGAAGTTTGTACGTGTGCTTGCATTTTTTCTACCGGCCTCTCATGCGGCGCCGCCCTCGATCTGTTTTCTACCGGGCGAGAACTTTGTCACCGATGTCACCCGAGCCCCGAAATGGCGGCGATCTCCACCCCGGCCAGGATGGAGCCGATCCAGAGTAGCAGCGAAATGGAAGCGAGTACCTTGGCTCCCGTAGGTGTGGAGGGGAGCTCGGCCCACCTGGGTATGCTGCGCTGCACCAGGATCGAGAAGATCACTGCCAGCAGAATGACGGTCATCTTGACGCGAAAAACGGTGTCCGGCAGGTAATCGCCCGCGTCGGTGGTGAACATCAAAAAACCGGAAAAAACTGCGAGCCAGAACGCGCCCCACATCCAGGGATAAATCTGCTCGCCTACCTGAGCGATGGGCTTGCGGCTCGCTGCAATTCCGAGAACGCGTAAATCGACGAAGACGGCGGTGCCGACCATGACCAGCAGCGTGAAATAGTGAACGACGGCTACGCTGGAATAGAGCCAACTCGTCATGCTGATGTATTGGACCCAGGAGAAGTGCTCGATCCATTCGCCGAAGTTATGCAAAAGTCACCTTGAACCGCTCGTCTTTTGTGATGTCAGTTCCACACGCTAACCCCGGAGCGGCGTTCTTCCAAGCTTTATCTTGCGGTCGTTTTATTCGGCTTCCTGTTGAACGCGTGGACGGGGCCGGGACCTCGATTTATTCGTTGAGGAAAGGATCGCAAAAGGGTATATACCGTACTGACGTTCAACCATGCGTGGGTGAACGGCGAAAGCACAAATCGCACGGATAATCGCCTGACGGGTCGACGGTGAACGATCGCCTGACGGCTTGGGGACTGTGGTGGGCGGTCGAAAAAGGAGCGGGATGAAAGTATTGAATAGGAAATTCTGGGAGTTCGCGACGATGGCGGGGCTCGTGGTGGCTGTCCTGTGCGGGGCGATTATCCGGATGGACGCCGGACCGCGGAAGAGCGCTCGGGCGGAAGCAAATCGCGCGGCTGCGGACGACGGCTACATCAGCGGCACCGTCACCAGTGCGAAAGGCCCCGAGGCGGGCGTGTGGGTGATTGCGGAAACCAGCGATCTGGGCACGAAGTTTCGCAAGATTGTGGTGACCAATGACGAGGGTAAATACCTGCTGCCCGATCTTCCGAAAGCGAATTACAGAGTATGGGTGCGCGGGTACGGGCTGGTGGACTCGGAGCCGGTGGAGGCCACGCCGGGGAAAACGCTGCCACTGGCTGCGGTGGTCGCGCCGTCGGCGCGCGCCGCGGCAGAGTTTTATCCCGCCGATTATTGGGCTTCGCTGCTGGCGATCCCGCGCAAGAGCGACTTCCCGATGACCGTTCCGCCGCCGCCCCCGCTGCCTGGCGCGCCCGATCCGGTGAAATTGACGCACGGGACCGGACCCGTGGCGCCTCCTACGGTGCTCCAGACGCAGGCGGATTTTCTTTTGTATTTCAAAGGATGCTGGACGTGCCACCAGATGGGACTCAAATCCACGCGCGAGATTCCGGCGAGCCTGGGGACATTTCCATCGAGCAGCAAGGCGTGGGAGCGCTTTATGTCGTCAAGCCAGGTGGGCCGGGAAATGATGCGCGAGATCGACCGCATGGGCCACGACCGCACCATCGGGATGTACGCGGATTGGGGAGACCGCATCGCCAAGGGCGAACTGCCGCCCGTGCCGCCGCGTCCACAGGGAATGGAGCGCAACGTGGTGCTCACGGTGTGGGACTGGTCCGTGCGCTCGTCTTTCCTTCACGCGCTCATCAGTACCGACAAGCGCAATCCTTCGGTGAACGCGAATGGGCCGGTGTACGGCGCGGATTGGTCGGCGGGAGTTCTGGCGGTGATCGATCCGGTGAAGAATACGAGCTCGATGATCCACGTCCCTTATCCCAATCCGGAGGAGCTTTCGAAGCAGGTGACGTGGTCGCCGCAGAATCAGCTGGCGCCCTCGCTTTATTTTGGCGACGAGCTGGTGTGGAACGATCCCATCAACCCCGGTCCGATCACGATGGACGGGCGGGGGCGGGTGTGGTTCAACGTGGAGACGCGGCTGGATAATCCCGGCTACTGCAAAGCGGGATCGGGAAATCCCTATGCGAAGAATTCCCCGCGGGACGCCGGCGGCAAGGGCGTGGATGTGTACGATCCCGAGACGCGCAAGTGGGAATTTGTGGACCTGTGCTTCAAGTCGACGCGGATCATGTTCTCCGACGACAAGGACCAGACCCTGTATTTTTCGGTGAGCAGCGACCCGGGCGGCATTGGCTGGGTGAATACGCGGATGTGGGATGAAACTCACGATGCGGAGAAATCGCAGGGATGGTGCCCGGCGGCGGCCGGCGTCAAGAAGCCGGGCGCGTACGGAATCGCTTACAACACAGTGGACGGCAGCGTCTGGTATTCCGATATACAGACCATGCCGGGAAGGCTGATCCGCATGTCGCGGGGGGCAAATCCTCCGGCTACCTGCGGGACGGAAGTGTACGAGGTGCCTTACGATCCGAAGGGGAATGGCGAGGGAGGTTCGCATTCCCGCGGGATCGGCGTAGATAGCAACGGAGTGCTGTGGACGCCGCTGGCCGACGAGGGCTATCTCGCGAGCTTTGACCGGCGCAAGTGCAAGGCGATCCCGACTGGCGATGCAGCTCTCAGCGGGAAGGCCTGCCGCGAAGGCTGGACGTTCTATCCGATTCCGGGGCCTGTTTTCAAGTCCGATCCGACGGTGAAAGCGGACTACAACTATTACATGTGGGTGGACGAGCTGAATACGCTTGGGCTTGGAAAGAACGTGGTGATTGTGGATGGAGCCAACTCCGACTCGCTGATCGCGTTCCAGCAGGACACGAAGAAATGGACGAGGCTCACGGTTCCTTATCCGCACGGCTTCTTCTCGCGGTTCTTCGACGGGCGGGTCGACGATCCCAATGCTGGCTGGAAGGGGCACGGTTTGTGGGCCGGCAACGAGACGCGGGGAACGCAGCTGACCGAAGGCGGGGGGAATATGCCGAGCCAGCTGGCGCATTTCCAGATGCGTCCCGACCCGCTGGCCAAGTAGCGAACCGCTTTTGGGTGGAGGAGTGGCCGGCTGGATCAGCGGAATTCAGGAATGCACGGGAGGACACAGCAATGGAACACGTGATTGCGGAAATGCTTCTGAATTTCGAGCAGGGAAAGATGAGCCGGCGGCAGTTGATTCAGAGCCTGGCGCTGGCGGCCACGGCGGAGAATAACCCGATGAAGGCCACCTACCTGAATCACGTGGGCTATCGCGTGGCGGATTACAAGAAGACGTGCGGCTGGTACGCCGATACGTTTGGGCTGAAAGTCGTGAGGGACGATGGGACGAAATCCGCGCTCGCGGTGGGCGAATCGGTGATGTTCTTTCACCCACGGCAGAAGCCGGACCAGCTGCCTGTGGACCACGTGGCTTTCACGATTGCGGGTTGGGACGCGGATAAGAGCGTTAGGCCGGCCGTTTCCGCCGAGATCAAGCGGCGGGGAATCGAAGTGAAGCGCGAGACGGCATGTTGCATACACATCAAGGATATCGACGGCTATGAGGTGCAGCTTGGAGGGAAGGACCAGTAGGCGGACGCGGCCAGGAGTGCCTGTGCCACCGAGAGCGAAGATGCGGAAGCGGGCGTGGAAACTGATCGGGATGGTGTTGGCTGGGTGCGGGCTTTGGGCGAGCGTCGCAATCGTGCGGGCGAACGGCCGCGCCGGGGCGGTTGCCACTGGCGCGAGTGAGATTGGCGGGGTTGTGGCGAGTTCGAATGGCCCGGAGGCGGGCGTTTGGGTGATCGCGGAAACTTTGGACCTGGGTACGAAATTTCGAAAGATCGTGGTTACCGACGAGCGCGGGCAGTTTCTGCTGCCGGAGCTGCCTAAGGCGAATTACAAAGTGTGGGTGCGCGGTTACGGGCTGGTGGATTCGGAGCCAGTGGATGCTACGCCGGGGAAAACTTTGACGCTGGCTGCGGTGGTGGCGCCGACACCGGCGGAAGCGGCGCAATATTATCCGGCTAGCTATTGGGCGTCGCTGCTGAACGTGCCGCCTAAGAGCGCATTTCCTATGGCGATCCCGGGACCTTCGCCGTCGGTTCTGGCTACGCAGGCGGATTGGCTGTACGTGCTGAAGGGTTGCTGGGGTTGCCATCAGATGGGAACCAAGGCTACGCGGGAGATTCCGGCCGGCCTGGGGAAATTCGAGACGAGCGCGCAGGTGTGGGCGCGGTTTATTTCCTCGGGGCAGCTGGGCTCGCTCATGAACGGGATGCTGAGCGGGATGGGACACGAGCAAGGAGTGGCGCTTTTTGCGGACTGGGGCAACCGGATCGCGAGGGGCGAGTTGCCGCCGATGCCGCCGAGGCCTCAGGGCGTGGAACGGAACGTTGTGGTGACGGTGTGGGACTGGTCGGTGCGTGCGGCATTTCCTTACGCGGCGATCAGCACGGACAAGAGAAACCCTTCGGTGAACGCTTATGGACCGGTTTACGGCGGCGACTGGTTCGCGGGGGCGATTGCGGCGGTTGATCCGGCGCGGAACACGAAGTCGATGACGGAGATTGCGTTGCCGGATGGATACGACGTGAAACAGTTGACGCCTTGGGCTCCGCAGAAGGAGACCGCGCCTTCGGTTTACTTTGGTGATGAATTGACCTGGACGGGCTTTCTGAATCCTGGCTCGTTCGCGATGGACAGCGCGGGACGGGTGTGGTTCAACGTGAAGAGCCGCGCTGACAATCCCGCATTTTGCAAGGCGGCGTCCGGAAATGCGTACGCGAAGTATTTCCCTCGTGACTCCGGCAACAAGGGCGTCGCTGTTTACGATCCCAAGACGCGCAAATTCGAATTTGTCGATCAGTGTGTGACGACCGAGCATGTGGTCTTCGCGGCGGACAAGGACCAGACGCTTTATGAATCGCTGAAAGAAGGCGGCATCGCCTGGGTGAACACGCGGGTGTGGGATGAAACGCACGACCCGGAAAAGGCGCAGGGGTGGTGCCCGGCGGTGATCGACTATAACCGGGACGGCAAGCTGGGCGCGTATACTACGCCTCCGGCGCCGCTCGATCCGAAGCTGGACCGCGCGATTGCCGCGCCGCTGGGCGACATGATTGCGTATAACCCCGTGGATGGCAGTGTGTGGTATACGGCGCTCAATCCACGGCCTGGGAAGCTGATCCGCATGGTCAAGGGGGACAATCCGCCGAGCACGTGCAATGCGGAGGTGTATGAGATTCCTTACGATCCGAAGGGAACGGGGCCGGGTGGATCGCATCCGCGGGGAATCGATATCGATACGAATGGGATTGTGTGGACGCCTCTGGTGGGCGAGGGTTACCTGGCACGATTGGACCGCAGCAAATGCAAGGCGGTGACGGGCGAAGCGCTGACCACGGGGCGGCGCTGCGCGGAGGGCTGGACGTTTTATCCCGATACCGGGAGCGGCGTTCAAGACGCAGCCCAGACGTGAAATCGGATTTTCCTTATGCGATGTGGGTGGATCGCTACAACACGCTCGGGATGGGGAAGAATCTTCCCGTGGTGGGCGAGGCGGACTCGGATTCATTGATGGTGTTCAATCCCGCGACGACGCAGTGGGTGCGGCTGCGCGTGCCGTACCCGATGGGATTTTTCTCGCGTTTTCTCGACGGACGCATCGACGATGCGAAGGCTGGATGGAAGGGGCGAGGGTTGTGGGCCGCCAACGAAGCGACCGGCTCGCAGTTGACCGAGGGCGGGAAGGACATGCCCAGCCAGGTGGCGCATTTCCAGATGCGTCCCGACCCGCTGGCAAAGTAAACGACAGACATCTGACAAAGGACAACCTGCAACAGACATGGTGACCAGAAGGGAAGTGCTTTCGCTGGCTGGTTCTTCTCCGCTTTTGCTCGCGGCGACGGCGGCGGAGGCGCGCCCGGAGGTTGCGGCTGAGCTGGAACAGCATGAGTTTGTGCAGGCGATCGCTTCGTTTGCGAAAACCAGAACGGGCATGGCGTTTCATTGCACGACGAACCGGGGCACGAGTGTGGACGTTACCCTGACAGTGTGCACGCCGGAGATCATTCGCGTGCAGATGTGCCCTGATCCGGTGCTCAGGAACGTGAGAGGGCTGCTTGAGATCAAAGAAGATTGGGGGCCTGTGCCCTTCAGTGTCACCGAGGAAAATGAAACCGTTACGATTCACACCGGATCGCTGCGCATCGAAGTTCAGAAAAAGCCCTGGAGGTACGCGGTGTATGACAAGCAAGGGCAGCTCGTCGTGCAGGAGCATGTGAACGACGTCGACACGCAGGGGAATTTTCGCGCGCTGCCGCTCGGATTTACCACTGTCGATGGGAAAGTTCCATAGATCGAATGAAACACTGGCCCTTCCCGAGGAAGAAAGCTTCTACGGGCTGGGCGAGCGATTCACCAAGCTGAACAAGGTGGGGCTGCGGGTGAACGGCTGGCTCGTCAATGCGTGGGGCGCGGGAACCGACGATACGCACAAGGCGATACCGTTTGCTGATGAGCACCGGCGGCTACGGCATTTTTGTGAACACGACGTTTCGCAATCGCTGGGACATGGGCAGCCGGTCCGTGGTGTCGTATACGTTTCTGG
This sequence comes from uncultured Acidobacteriota bacterium, assembly GCA_963797585.1. Taxonomy (GTDB): domain Bacteria; phylum Acidobacteriota; class Terriglobia; order Acidiferrales; family UBA7541; genus Palsa-295. Next base: position 105,473 of record CAWCQH010000023.1, on the reverse strand, counting down.
TCGACGATCCGCGGCTGGATTTCTTCATTATCTATGGGCCGAGCATGAAAGAGATTCTGGCTCGTTACGAGGAGATTACCGGCTGGCCGGCGTTTCCGCCGAAGAAATCCTTTGGGGTGTGGTTTGTTACCGACAGCCGCAGCAAGACGGGCGAAACGAGCGCTCTGGGAATTGCGAAAAAATTCCGGGAGCTCGATATCCCGTTGGATTTATTCAGTCCGCTGCTGGCCGCCGAGGACTCGCATCCGGAGGAGGGGCTTGCGCAGATCCGGGAAATGGCTGACGAACTTGGGAAACTGGGCATCAAGATTGGAATCCACACCTCGCCGTTTCTGATGGCCGATTCCGAGGCGGCGCAGGAAGCCAAGGCGCGAGGATATGTGCTCGACGCGAAAAGATGGGTCGCCCGTATGAGGCGATTCTGCTCGGCGGCAATCGCGCCAAGATGCAGATCGAGGAGTCGCTGGAGGCGGTCGAACGGGACGATGCGTGGAGAGCTCGCTTTTACGGGACGAACAGACGGGCCGTCGTGATACCCGATTTCACCAATCCCGCCGCTGCTCAATGGTGGAAAGACAAAGTGGCCGCCTACATGAAGGCGGGCTGCTTCGGAGTGGCGATGTCCGATTTTGGCGAAGACACTCCCGCCGACGCATATTATTCGAACGGGCGCACCGGTCTGGAGATGCACAATCTTTTTACGCTGCTTTATCAGAAGGCGACGTACGAGGCGGTTGCCGAGAATTCGGAGTATCGCGGGCTGGTGGATGCGCGATCCGGCACCGCGGGCATGCAGCGGTTTCCGGTGTGCTGGTCGGCCGACCCGCAGTGCGACTGGGAGGAAATGGCGTCGACGCTGCGCGCGGGGCTTTCCATCGGGCTTTCGGGAGTGCCGTTCTGGAATAGCGATGTGGGAGGTTTTAATTCCGCGAATGGGCACGATCTTACGCCGGAACTCTACATCCGCTGGATGCAGATGAATATGCTGCAGTCGCACGTGCGATTCAATGGCTCGCCGCTGCGCGTGCCGTGGGCGTTCGGGGATCGGGCTGTCGAGAATTACCGGAAATACGCGAAGCTGAGGTACCGGCTGCTTCCTTATATTTATTCGCACGCCTACAGCGCTACCAAAACGGGCTTGCCGATGATTCGGGCGATGGCGCTCGAGTTTCAGGACGATCCGTGCACGCACAACATTCAGGACCAGTACATGTTTGGCGATGCGTTGCTGGTGGCGCCGGTGTGCACGGCGGTGAACGAGCGGATGGTTTACCTCCCGGAGGGCACCTGGTATGAGTACGAAACGGGCGCGGAACACAGAGGCCCGCGGTATCTGCGCGTGCAGCCCCCGCTTGACGTGATGCCGCTTTACGTTCGAGACAATTCGATCATCGCGATGGGGCCGGAGGCGCTTTATATCGAGGATAAGCCGTGGAGTCACGTGACGCTCGACATCCGGCTGAGTGCGGCTGCGGAGTGCACGCTGTACGACGATGACGAGCGCGCGCACACGCAGGAAATCGTGAAGTGCGTCGCGCAGAGAAAGGGGAGCGAGATCACTCTGAACGTCGGTGCTTCCGGAAAAGCGTTTATCGCCAAGTTCAACAAGACGCGGGCGCCCGAAGCACGCGAGCGTCAACGGCAAGGAGATTCCGCATCTCTCTTCGCAGCGCGAACTTGAGGCTGCTGATGTGGGCTGGTATTTCGATTCCTCGGTGGTGTACGCAAAGCTTGGCGCGCCTGGGAATGCAAAGGAACTGGTGCTGCGCTACTGATGACGAGAGCCGTTGACTAGCAAGAGCTATCTCAGGCTTCTCGCATGCGCGATCATGGCGATGCTGGTTTTGGCGGCTCTCGTCGTGTGGCCGGCAAAAATCGGCGCGCAATCCGGAGGGAATAATTCCGAATGGCCTACCTATGGGGCGGACCTTGCGAGCACGCATTACCGTCCGCTCGATCAGATTGACGCTGGAAACTTCAACAAGCTGGAAGTCGCCTGGACATTCAAGGTGGACAGTTTCGGTCCGCGGCCGGAATACCGGCTGGAAGGGACTCCGCTGATGATCGGCGGGGTGCTGTATGCGACGGCCGGGACGCGGCGCGCGGTGGTGGCGCTTGATGCGGCCACCGGAGAGCTGCTCTGGATGCACAGCGAAAACGAAGGCGAGCGCGGAGAGAAGGCTCCGCGAAGGCTTTCGGGACGCGGGCTCGCTTACTGGAGCGACGGAAACGACTCGCGAGTTCTCTACGTGACGCCGGGATACCGGTTGATCGCGCTCGACGCGAAGACGGGTGCGCCCGTTCGAGGCTTTGGCGAGAACGGCGTTGTCGACCTGAAGCGCGGAGCGGAGTTCGGCACGGGCGAGCAGATCGATTTCGTGAAGGGCGAGATTGGATTGCAGTCGGCGCCGATCGTGGCGAAGGACGAAATCATTGTCGGCGCGGCGTTCAACGAAGGCTCGGTGCCGGTGACGCACAACAACACCAAGGGACTGGTCCGCGCGTTCGATGTGCGCACCGGGAAGCTGATCTGGACATTTCGAACGATTCCGAAACCCGGCGAATTTGGGAACGACACGTGGCTCGATAATTCGTGGGCCACGAACGGCAATACGGGAGTGTGGGCGCAGATGTCCGTCGATGAGGAGCTTGGCCTGGCCTATCTGCCCGTGGAAATGCCGACGGGCGATTATTACGGCGGGCACCGCCCGGGAAACGGGTTGTTTGGCGATTCGCTCGTGGCGGTGGACCTGAAGACCGGGCAGAGGAAATGGTATTACCAGCTCGTCCATCACGGACTGTGGGACATGGATATTTCCTGCGCGCCGGTGCTGACGGATATCACCGTGAATGGGCGCACGATCAAGGCGCTCGCGCAGCCTACCAAGCAGGGAATTCTCTACGTGCTCGATCGCGTGACCGGAAAACCGGTGTGGCCGTTTGAGGAGAAGCCCGTGGAAAAAGGCGCCGTGCCGGGCGAATGGTATTCCCCGACGCAGCCGATGCCCACGCGGCCGAAGGCTTACGCGCGCAACGGCGTGACTGTCGATGACTTGATCGACTTTACGCCCGAGCTTCGCGATGCGGCGCTTCAGGCGACCGAGCGCTACAAGATGGGTCCGATCTTCACGCCGCCGGTGGTGAATTCGGATACGCAGCTTGGCACGCTAACGCTGGGCACGAGCTTTGGCGGGACCAACTGGCCCGGAGGCTCGTACGATCCGGAGACGCATATCTTTTATGTGCAGGCCTGCAACTCCTGCGTGCGGATTATGAGTTTGTTCAAACCGAAGCCGGGCGCATCGGATATGAATTACGTGGAAGGGCACGGCGGTCGCGAGGACATCGGCGCGCAGGGCTTGCCGGTGATCAAGCCGCCTTATGGGACGATTACGGCGATCAATCTGGACACGGGCGAATTCGTCTGGCAGGTGGCGCATGGGGAGACGCCGGACGTGGTGCGCAATAGCCCCGCGCTGAAGGGATTGACGATTCCGCGCACCGGGCAGGCGGGCGCACGCGGGGACGCTCGTTACGAAAACGCTCGTGATTTCGGGCGATCCTCTGGCGACTACGATTCCTTCGCACGGGCGGGGAGCGATCCTGCATGCCTACGACAAGGCCACCGGCAAGGAAGTGGGCGCGGTTTTCATGGCCGCGCCGCAAAGCGGCACGCCGATGACGTACATGCTCGATGGAAGGCAGTACATCGTGCTCGCGATTGGCGGCGGAACTTTTTCCGGCGAGTATATTGCGTTCCGATTGCCGAAGGATTGAATTCCCTCCCGAGCAGTGCAATCATGCGCATCGATTCATGGAATTTCGCTGGCGCTCGTTGTGCTCAGATCGTCTCGCGGAGTCATAGGGGAAAGAAATCATATGGTGACCAGAAGAGAAGTGCTGGCGCTTGCCGGGGCCGCGCCGGCGTTGCTCACGGCGAAGGGAGCGCAGGCCAGCCCGGCGCAGGCGCCGCAGGCTGAACTCGAGCAGCACGAGTCCGTGCGGGCGATATCTTCTTTTGAAAAGACGAGCACGCGGCGTGGTGTTCCACTGCGCGACGAGCCGGGGAAACTCTATCGACGTTACTTTGACGGTTTGCACTCCCGAGATCATCCGTTTCCAGATGTGCCCCGATCCGGAACTGAAGAATGTGAAGGGGTTGCTTGAGATCAAAGAAGACTGGCCTGCGAGTGCGTTCACGGTTACGGAAAAGGCCGACAGTTTGACGATCGAGACGGCTTCGCTGCGCATCGAGTTTCAGAAGAAGCCTTGGAAGTACGCCGTGTACGACAAGCAGGGGAAGCTTGTGGTGCAGGAGGATGTGAACGACGTCGACACGCAGGGAAACTTTCGCGGGCTGCCCCTGGGTTTTACCACCGTGGACGGGAAATTCTTCCGGTCGAACGAAACATTCGCGCTGGCGCAGGACGAGAACTTTTACGGATTCGGCGAGCGCTTTACCAAGCTGAATAAGCTGGGGCTGCGAGTGAACGGGTGGGTGGTGAATCCGTGGGGCGCGGGCACCGACGACACGCACAAGCCGATCCCGTTCATGATGAGCACGGCGGGCTATGGAATCTTCGCGAACACCACGTTCCGCACGCGGTGCGATATGGGCAGCCGGTCAGTGGTGTCCTACACGTTTCTGATCGACGACCCGCGCCTGGATTTCTTCATTATCTACGGGCCAACGCATGAAGCAGGTGCTGGCGCGCTACGAGGAGATCACCGGATGGCCGGCATTTCCACCGAAGGAATCCTTCGGGATCTGGTTTCAGATCAATGGCCGCATCAAGGGAGAGGAGGGGCCTGTCGCCGTCGCGAAGAAATTCCGGGCGCTCGGGCTGCCGATGGACTACTTCACTTCCGTGGTAGCCATGGAATCGACGGATTTGCAGGAAGGGCTCGGCATTATTCGGGACATGTCCTCGCAACTCGGGCAAGTGGGCATCAAGGTGGGAATCCACGTGGCGCCCTTCTTGAAAATGGATTCCGAGATCGGCCGGGAGGCCATCGCCGGCGGATACGCGCTGATGAAAAAGGATGGCTCGCCGTACGAGGCAATCCTGGTGAGGGGTTCGATTAATCCCACGGCGCCGGCGGCTCCCAAGAAGATCGAGGAAACTCTGGAAGCGGTGGAACGAGACGATGCATGGAGAGACCGTTTCTACGCCGCGAACCGCTTTGCGAGCGTGGCTCCCGACTTCACCAATCCGGCCGCGGTGAAATGGTGGAAAGACAAAGTCGGGCAGTACATGAAGGCCGGGTGCTTTGGCGTGGGGATGTCCGACTTCGGCGAAGACAATCCTGCGGACGCGCATTACTACAACAAGAAAACCGGCCGCGAGATGCACAACCTCTACACGCTGCTTTACCACAAGGCTACTTACGAAGCGGTGGTCGAGATACACGGGCCACCGGGGATTGATCAACGCGCGCTCCGGGACCGCGGGGATGCAGCGTTACCCGATCTGCTGGTCGGGCGATCCGCAATGCCGATGGGAGGAGATGGCGGCGACGCTGCGCGGCGGGCTTTGCCTCGGGCTTTGCGGGGTGCCGTTCTGGAGCAACGATATCGCGCGGCTACCTGCCTCCCGACGATCTGGCGGCGGGAATTCCGGGGCCGACTCCGGAGCTGTACATTCGCTGGATGCAGATGTCCATGCTGCAATCGCACACGCGGTTCAACGGGTCGCCGCTGCGGGTGCCTTGGAATTTTGGCGATGCCGCGGTGGCGAGCTACCGGAAGTACTCCACGCTTCGGTATCGGTTGCTGCCTTACATTTATTCGCACGCTTACAACGCTACGAAGACCGGTTTGCCGATGATCCGGGCGATGGTGCTCGAGTTTCAGGATGATCCTTGCACCTACAATCTGCAGGACCAATATATTTTTGGAGACGCTTTCCTGGTGGCGCCCATTTATAAGCCCGTCAGCAAGCGGACGGTCTACCTGCCCGAGGGAACTTGGTACGACTACGACACCGGTGAAGAGCACGCGGGGCCGAAAACTCTGCACGTGGAGCCACCTCTGGAAACGATGCCGCTTTACGTGCGCGGGAATTCGATCGTGCCGATGGGACCGTTCATGAACTACGTCGGTGAAAAGCCTTTCGATCCGATCACGCTCGATATCTGGCTCACTTCACAGGCGGAGTTCACGCTGTTCGACGATGACGAGCGGGCGCGCACGCAGGAGATTGTGAAGTGCCAGGCTGGCAGGAAGGGGAACCAGATCACGCTGAACCTGGGAGCGTCCGCGAAGACCTTTGTGGCAAAATTCAACAAGACTGGGCGACCGAAGAATGTGCGCTTGGACGGGAAAGAGATTTCGCACCTTGGCTCGCAGCAGCAGGCGCTGGAGATCGCGGATTCCGGCTGGTATTTCGATTCGTCCGCGGTATATGTCAAGTTCGTTTCGGCTGGGCGCGCGAAGGAACTCATGCTTCATCTATGAGGCTGCTTTACGGTGCTGAAATGAAGAAGGGTCGAACTGGAATGCTTACGGCGATTAAGAGCCTGCGTGCACGTCTCCAGACAGGCATGCGGTTTGATTTAATTGCTGCGGCGGCGCTGCTATTTCTGGTTGTCCTTGTGGCGCCGGTGCGGATAGTCAGGGCGCAATCGAGCGGGAATAATTCTGAGTGGCCCACCTATGGGGCGGATCTCGCCAGCACGCGCTACCGGCCTCTCGATCAAATCGACGCCTCGAACTTCAAGAAGCTGGAAGTGGCTTGGGCGTTCAAGACGGACAATCTCGGCCCGAGTAAGGAGTTCAAACTTGAGGGCACGCCGCTGATGATTGACGGAGTGCTGTATGCGACGGCGGGAACCCGGCGCGCTGCGGTCGCGCTCGACGCAGCAACCGGTGAACTGCTTTGGATGCACAGCGAAAACGAAGGCGAGCGCGGGGAAGAGTCGCCGCGAAAGCTTTCCGGGCGAGGACTGGCTTATTGGAGCAATGGAAGCGAGTCGCGCGTGCTTTATGTGACGCCCGGTTATCGATTGATCGCCCTCGATGCGAAGACGGGCATTCCCGCTTCCGGCTTCGGCAAGAACGGTGTTGTGGACCTCAAGGTGGGCGTCGAGTTTGGCACGGGGCAGCAGATTGATTTGGCGAAGGGAGAAATCGGTCTGCACGCCGCGCCGGTCGTCGTGAAAGATGAACTTATCGTGGGCTCGGCATTCGAGGAAGGCAACACTCCTAAGACGCACAACAACACCAAGGGGCTGGTTCGGGCGTTCGATGTACGAACCGGCAAGCTGCTGTGGACATTTCGAACGATTCCTAGGCCCGGAGAAATCGGCAACGACACTTGGCTCGATAATTCCTGGGCGACGAACGGAAACACCGGCGTGTGGGCGCAGATGTCGGTGGACGAAGAGCTTGGCCTGGCTTATTTGCCGGTGGAACTGTCCACCGGGGACCGCTACGGCGGACATCGGCCTGGAAACGGGCTCTTCGGGGAGTCCCTCGTTGCCGTGGACCTCAAGACCGGTCAGCGAAAATGGCATTACCAGCTGGTGCATCACGGATTGTGGGATATGGACATTCCCGCGGCGCCGATACTGGCGGACGTAACGGTGAATGGCCGCACCATCAAGGCGCTGGCGCAGCCAACCAAACAGGGGATTCTCTACGTTCTCGACCGCGTAACCGGGGAACCCGTGTGGCCGATCGAGGAGAAGCCGGTGGAAAAAGGTGCGGTGCCGGGCGAGTGGTATTCGCCGACGCAACCGATTCCGACCAAACCGAAGGCGTTTTCGCGCAATGGCGTCAGCGTGGATGATTTTATCGACTTTACTCCCGAGCTTCGCAGCGAGGCTCTGCAGCTAAGCGAGCACTACAAGCTGGGGCCGGTGTTTACGCCGCCAATCGTGAGAACCGCCGACCAAATCGGCACGCTCACTCTTGGGACGGCGCATGGCGGAGCGGATTGGCCTGGCGGGGCCTACGATCCGGAGACGCACATTCTTTACGTTCAGGCGTGCAATGCCTGCCCGAGGGTCGTGGGACTGGTTACACCAAAGCCCGGCGTGACGGACATGAATTACTGGGATATCGGCGGCGGTGGCAGGCTGACGGTGCAGGGGCTGCCACTGTTCAAGCCTCCTTATGGGACGATTACGGCGATCAATCTGGATACGGGAGAATTCGTCTGGCAGATCGCGCATGGGGAAACCCCGGACGCCGTGCGCAACAATCCGGCGCTCAAGGGGCTTACGATTCCGCGGACCGGGCAGGCGGACATGGCCGGCACGCTGGTGACGAAAACGCTCGTGATCAGCGGGGATCCGGTCGCTACGACCATTGCGCCGCTCGGACGCGGTGCGATGCTGCGCGCCTACGATAAGGCAACCGGCAGGGAAGTGGGCGCCGTGTACATGCCTGGGCCGCAGACGGGTTCGCCCATGACGTACATGCTGAACGGCCGGCAGTACATCGTGCTTGGTATTGGCGGCGGAGACTTTTCGAGCGAGTACATCGCGTTTCGCCTGCCGAAAGACTAGCGCCTCCCGAACCGCCGATACCGAGCGCGAAAGGGCCATCCCATCGAGGGAAACGGCGACCGGAAAGCCGGGTCGAAACAAAACACTCTTGCGCGTAGTGGTGTCATTTGCTTTTTAAGACTCGGTGGCGGGATAGAAGGATAGGGCACCAATTTTTTTATTTGATTTTGGGGGCATACCCATGAAAGCTACGAAAAAAATCCTTGAATTCAAGCGGCGGCTAGACGCTTATTGCGAGCAGGGTGGTTTTGTCGCGAGACAGTATGCGGGCAGCAGAAGGACCGATAACGTCATAGGAGTATTCGCCAAAAATGGCGATGGGACTGTCCACATTCTGTACGTGAAGGACAGAAGCGATGGCGAGGGTTTTTGGGGAATAAACACCAATCAAGTGGACGCATTTGAAAGAAAGGGCTACGAATGGAGCGTTGTTCTCTTGATTGGATCTGGGGAGCGCAGCTACCTGGGGTCATCTCAGCTGGTAAAAAGGGGATTTTCCGAATGGTCCAGTTCAAAATCGGATTACAAAGTACACGAAAAAGAAATCGCAGGATTATTTGTTCGTTTCGAGAGCTACGCAGCACTCTTCGTACATTTTACGTCCACAATTAAATGATACGACTACCCTCTTGCGATTGGTGTTGCCCGTTTCCGTTTCCTTCCGTAGAGTCTTACAACTGCCGTTGACGGAGGAAGAGGCGAAGCGCTATGGGTTCGCCTCCGTGGGAGAATTTCGATGACACGCTTTAGAGCGAAGTATTTTGTGGCGCTGGTTACCCTGATGCTGCTGGCGGCCGGTGCGAGCAGCGCCGATTCCGGCTATCCGGAGGCGCTACGCGCGCACTGGAAGCGGATCAGCGACATGTTCATTCAAATTGTGGGCGCGATGCCCGAGGACAAGTTCGACTTCCGTCCGACGAAGGGGTACCGCAGCTTTCGGGAACTGGTGATGCACGCGATCGAGGACAATTACACGCACATGGGATACGTGGCCGGAAAGAGCCGCGAAGAATCGGAGAAGCTCGCCGCGAAATACAAGAATATTAAGACGCGCGCGGAGATGCTCGATGCGCTGGAGGATGGGTACGCCTACGGCGACATGATGTTGGCCACGCTGAACGATCAGAACGGCGCCGAGGTGGTGACGGCGATGCGCGGGCAAAAGACCACGCGCGCGGGCGCTGCGTTGCAGGCATTCGAAGACACCATGGATCATTACGGGAACGCGGTGATCTATCTGAGGCTGAACGGAATTGTGCCGCCGGAGACGGCGAACCGTACGAAGCGTCCGGGGCAGGAGCAGGATCATCATTGAGTTGCATCGAACCGGCAGCAAACCGAGCGACCGCCAGGTGGATGAGTTTCGCTATGCTTGCCGCTTCCTTGCTGCTGGCTTCCTGCCGGCCGCAGCCACAGGCGGTTCGCAAGCCAGCTGAGTTAGGCTGGCTGCCGGTGATTTCGTTTTCAGGACGCGGAAGCACGCAGACGGATTCGTTCAACATTGGAAGCGGGCAGTGGCGGATCAAGTGGCAGACGAGCCACGCGCAAGCACCGGGCAAGGGAAACTTTCGGGTGATTGTCCACAGCCTGGTGAGCGGACGGTTTGTCTCGGTGTCTGTGGACCACAAAGGCGAGGGCAGCGGAGTGGCTTACGTGACGGAAGACCCGCGGCAGTTCTTTTTGGTGATTGAATCGAGCGGAGTGGATTGGAACGTGTGGGTGGAAGAAGGAGTCGTGGGCGGCTCTTAACCATCCTCTTGATGAAGTGTAGAAACGGAATGGCTATCTGGCTCGTCCATTAATAGGATTGGGGAGCCGCACGAATGCTGTCATTTTCCGGTCTTTTATGTTTGGGCCGAGATGCGCGGGGCGGTTACTCTAGAAGTCAATTGACAGGCAGACGTAAAGTGTTATATGTCACCCGAGGGAAGAAACGTCGCTCCGGGCCCGTATGCTGGATTGAGGTGAATTGTTATGGCAGATAAGGTTGACATGCAGGATCCGCACGGCAACTCCAAGAAGCTTTCGCGAAGAGACATGATCAAGGGCGTGATCGCCGCCGGGGCGGTCTGCTCGACGGGCTATCTTGTCCGCAACGCCTATCACACCTTCGCGGCGTCGCCGGGATCGGTGGAACGCCTGATCATGCTGAACGTGAACGGCCAGCAAAGGGCCGTCGACGTGATGAAGCAGGAAACGCTGGCGATGACGCTGCGCTACAAGCTGGGGCTGACGGGCACCAAGCTCGGGTGTGACCGCGCCGAATGCGGGTCCTGCACAGTGTTGATTGACGACGTTCCCATCTACGCCTGCTCCGTGCTCACCCACACCACCCGCGGCAAGAAAATCCAGACGATCGAAGGGTTGGCCGCCGCCGATGGAACGCTTCATCCGGTGCAGCAGGGAGTGGTGGAAGAGCAAGGGTTCCAGTGCGCTTTCTGCATGCCGGGCTTTGTGATGTCCACTGTTGGATACCTCAAGAAGAATCCGAATCCGACGCGGGCGCAGCTCGCGCACGGGATTTCGGGCAACCTCTGCCGGTGCCAGGACTACGACAAGATTTTGACCGCGCTGATGCGCGGCGCGGAACTTTCGCGGGGAGTGAAAAATGTCTAGCTCGACAAACGACCCCAAGGCAACCGCTGCAAATACAAACAGGCCGATGGTGACCGCCCAGACGGCTGCCTCGAAAGATAAGTCGAAACTGGTGGGGCAGAATTACACCACTCCCGACCTTATCGCCAAAGTGACCGGGCGCGCGAAATACGCCGAGGATTTTCGCGCCGAGGGGATGCTGTTCGCGAAGCTGCTGCTCAGCCCCTACCCGCATGCCAAGGTGGTGAGTATTGATGCGTCCGAGGCGCTCGCTATGCCGGGCGTGAAGGGCATCATCACGCAGGACGATCTTCCGGCTCCGGCGGATTCGGTGACCGACCTGGGCGTGGTGATCAAGGCGGATCCGCGGGGCGAACGCGGCCTCGCGAATGAACCCGTGTTCCAGGGCGAACCGATCCTGGCTCTCGCAGCCGTCGATGAAGTGACTGCTGCGGACGCGATCGAAAAGATCAAGGTGAATTACGAGCCGCTTCCTTATGTTGTTGACCCGTTTGTGAGCCTGCGGCCGGGCAGCCCGAACGCGCGCGTCGAGGGCAATACGTGGGCGCGCAAGCCCGTTCCTCCTCCGGCGCCCGGCGCGAAGCCCGCTCCTCCGCCTCCGCTCGATGTGACCGAGATCAAGTGGACCGACGAGGATTTCAAGGATTACGCCGAAGGCAAGATGCCGATGGGCAAGTCGACCGACGACTGGACGTACGGCGACGTCGAAGGCGGCTTCAAGAACGCGGCGCTTGTTCTCGACGAGACGTTTTCGACTCCGAACACCAGCCACCAGTGCCTGGAGACGCGCTCGGCCATGGCGTACTGGCAGGGCAAGAAGCTCTTCATGCACGTGGGCACGCAGAGCACAGTGCAGACCGTTCCGGCCGTGGCCCGCTGGATGAACATGAAGGCGGAAGACGTCGTGGTGATCAGCGAATACACCGGCGGCGGATTCGGCAGCAAGATCACGGGTTCCGTACATCTGATTATTCCCGCCGTGCTGGCCAAGAAGTGCGGCGCGCCGGTGATGATGCGCATTTCCCGCGAGGAAGAGCATTACATCGGACGCGGGCGCCCCAGCATCAACGGGCGCATCAAGGCCGGCTTTGACAAAGATGGCCGGCTCACCGCAGTTGACATGTACGCCGTGGGCGACAACGGCCCTTACCAGCAGGCGGGCGACTTCAACATGGCCGGACGGATTATTTCGCTGCTTTATCAGCCGCCCGCGATGAAGTGGCGCGGGATTTCCGTGCTCACCAACACGGTTCCGCGCTCGGCGCAGAGTTCGCCGGGCGGCATGCAGGGCATCACGCTGATGGAGCCGCTTCTCGCGAAGGCCGCGCGGCAATTGAATGTGGACCAGGTGGCCATGCGCCGGATCAACGCGCCCGAGGGCAAGGCGCTGTGGGGACCTCCGGTGAACGGAAAGCGGGGCTACACCACCAGTTGCTTCCTCAAGACGGCGTTCGATAACGGCGCGAAAATGTTCAGCTGGGACGAGCGCAAGGCATCGGCAGGCAAGCGCAACGGCACGAAGGTGCGGGGCGTGGGCGTATCCAGCAGCACGTTCGTCGGCGGGTCGAGAGGTTACGACGGCCTGTTCATCATCAAACCGGACGGGAAGATGTACATCCAGTCCGGCGTCGGGAACCTGGGCACCGGCACGTTCAGCGATGCCAACCGCGTGGCCGCGGAAATGATGGGAGTTCCCTGGGAGAAGGTGGAGCTCGCCTGGGGCAATACCTCGAAGAATCTTCCGTGGTCCTGCGCTTCGGGCGGCAGCCAGACGACTCACGCCATGACGCGCGCGGCTCATGCGGCCGCCACGGACGGCAAGAGAAAACTGCAGGAAATTGCCGCGAAGGAACACGGCGGGCGTCCCGAGGACTATGAAGTGGGGCACGAGCGCGTGTACCGCAAGGGCGGCGGCGCTGGAATGACGCTGGCGCAGGCCGCGCAGCGAGCCATCGCGCTCGGCGGCACCTACGACGGCCACGAACTGCCGAAAGACATCAACAAGATGACCGTGGCTTCGGCAAAGGCTCTGGCAGGGCAGGGGCTGATGGGCGTCGGCCGGGATAACTACGGCGGCGATGGGGCGCCGTTTTCGTTCGTGGCATCGTTTGCCGAGGTGGAAGTGGACGTCGAAACCGGCAGCTACAAGATTCTCGACTTCCTCGCCGTGGCTGACGTCGGCACGGTGATTCATCCCGCGGCGCTGGGCGGCCAGATTCTGGGCCGGTCGATGCTGGGGATCGGTCACGCGATCGGGCAGAAGTGGGTTTACGACCAGCACCTGGGCGTGTTTCTCGCGAAGCGCTTCTACGAGAACAAGCCGCCCACGATTCTGGATGTGCCGGCCAACATGGAATGGGCGGCGTTGGACATTCCCGATCCTGAGACTCCGGTGGGTGCGCGCGGAATCGGCGAGCCGCCGGTCGGCGGCGGGTGCTGCGCGATTCTGAATGCGATCTCGAACGCGGTGGGAGACGAGGTCTTCCGGCGCGCTCCGGTGACGGCGGACATTATTCTGACGTCGCTCGAAGCGGGCAAACCGGTGACCGAGACTTTGACGGCCCATATTTAACGAGATTGAAGAAGCTTATCGGGCGAAGCGATAGAAGCAGAAATCAGGAGAATCGAATATGGCTGTTATTCGCGATGTGATGCCGGCCTTCGAGCTGTTTCAGCCCGCGTCGGTGGACGATGCGGTAGCGCTTCTCCGGGAGCACGGCTCGGATGCGTGGGTGCTGGCGGGCGGCCTGGACAGCTTCGACTGGCTGAAGGATCGCATCAAGCGCCCCAAGGTGCTTGTGGATCTGAGCCAGATCAAGGATTTGGCGGGCGTCCGAGAAATGGATGGCGGGATCGAGATCGGCGCCATGACCACGCTGACCGATGTCGTCAACGATCCAACCGTGAAGGCCAAGTTCCCCATCCTGAGCGAAGCGGCGGAGGCGGCGGCATCGCCGCAGATTCGCAACCAGGGGACGATCGGCGGCAACGTTTCGCAGGATGCGCGCTGCTGGTATTACCGCGCGGGTTTTCCGTGCTATCGCGCGGGCGGCAACATGTGTTACGCGGATACGCCGACGGCGATCAACCGCGAGCATGCGATTCTGGGCGCGGACCGCTGTGTGGCGGTGAGTCCGTCGGATTCGGCTCCGGCCATGGTGGCGCTCGAAGCGAAGATGGTGATCAAGAGTTCGAAGGGCGAGCGCGTGGTGGACGCGGAGAACTATTTCATCGGGCCGGCGTTCGATATTACGCGCATGACTACGCTGGAGCCGGGCGAGCTGCTCACCGCGATCCGCATTCCGTCCACGTGGGCCAATACGGAGTTTTATTTTGAGAAGGTGCGCGACCGGCCCGTGTGGGATTTCCCGCTCGTCAACATCGCGTCGGCGAGAGTGGTGAACGGCGGCAAGATCGAGCGCATCCGCATCGTCCTCAACGGCGTTGCCGCGCATCCGTGGCGCCTCGCGAAGGTGGAAGAGGCGGTGACGGGACAGATGGCGAACGAAGAAACGGCGGACATGGCGGGACAGATGGCCGTGGAAGGCGCGGTGCCGCTGCGCTACAACGCTTACAAAGTGCTGTTGCTGAGAAACCTCGTGAAACGCGCGATTCGCGGCGGGGAAGTGAAGGAGGCGGCCGCTTGAACTTCATACAGTGGGCACAAAGTGCGTGGGGTGAGCGTGTCCCGATCCACATTTCCTGGGACCTTTTATGGGTGGCGGCGATCGCGGCCGGGTTGTTCCTGATCGTGCACGCGATTTATGTCGGCTATTGGGCCAAGAATGAGGAAGCGACGGTGGAAAGCGATCCCAAGCTTGCCGCCGAAGCCGCGCGGCTTCCGGCGCATATCGCAAGGCATTCGATGGGAGCCCGGGCCTTCCATTGGGTGATGGCCGGAGCGATGCTGGTGCTGCTCTTCTCGGCGTTTCTCCCCAAGATCGGTGTGCGGTTCGCCTGGGTGAAGATTCACTGGATCGCCGGGATCGTGCTGATTGTCTCCGTGCTCTACCACGTGATTCACGCGTCGTTTGTGCTGGATTTCTGGTCGATCTGGCCGGACAAGCAGGATATCGAGGACGCGCAGAGCCGCTTGAACCGCGCGATGGGAAAGCCGTTTTCTCCGCCGCGGCGGTTCGGGAAGTACCCGCTGGAGAACAAGATGTTTCACCTGGCGGTGCTTTGCGCGGGGCTCTCGGTGATCTGCACCGGGATATTCATGCTCTTCCGCATCCGCACGCCATTTTTCACGCGGAACCCCTACATTTTAGGCGATGAAACCTGGGGCCTGGTGTACGTGCTGCACGGCCTGGCCGGCGTGGGGTTCATCGCGCTGGTGATGATGCACATTTACTTCGCCGTCCGGCCGGAGAAGCTGTTCCTCACCAAGTCGATGATTTTCGGGTGGATCACGCGCAATAAGTACGTGGAGCATTACGATCCCGAGCGTTGGCATGCCGAAGGAGAGGGTTCGCAGCCCGCGCCCGCCAAGTCACCGGAAGCGGTGATCTGAGGCGATGCGGGAAAAACTCGAGAAGAGTTGCGACGCTGTCGAAGAGTGTTATGAGTTCATGCTGGCTTATGCCGCGCAGGGAATTGGCGGGGACGAAGGCAGCCAGTCGAGCGATCAGCTTCGCGGCTACCTGACCCGCGCGGTAGCTGCTGTTGCGGGGCTCGCCGAGACATTCACCGCGCTTGTGAAGCAGGATGGCCTGCAGCCCGCCGAAAAATACCACAAATTCATTGCTGTTCTGGATCGCGACGCGAGCGACGCGCTCGCCGCGATGGAGTTGGTTCTCTCCCAGCCGACCATAAGCTCACAGCTGATCGATAACCTGAATGCCTCGATACACCTCCGCGCGCTGCTCACCGATCTGTTCCTGATCGACGAGATCACCAAGCCGAGGCGAACGGTCAGTACTTAGAAACGGAAGCAGCGGAAGTTGAGGAGGCAAAGGAGGTAGAGGAGACAAACTTCTCGCGTTTCCTTTTTTGCTTCCTTTGCTCTTTTGCTTCTTTGCTTCCTCTGTTTCCTTTGCATCCTGCTTCGCAAGCTCCTTCACCCTCCCAACGGCGCTATGATGAATACGGCGGCCGCTTCTTACACAATCGGCGGTTCCGCGAGGGGATGCGAATGGAAACTCACGGCAATCGATACGGGATGTTGGGAATGCTTTGGATGGTTTACGGCGTGATTATGATCGCGGCGGCGGCGTGGATCATCGTCTACAACCGGACGCTTGCGGTGATGTGGGGCGCGATCGTGAGCCACGTGGCCGATCCGTTTACGTGGATGAGCGCGTTTCATTTATTTCTGGGTGCGACGGTGGTGATGGCGCTGATTTCGGCGGTGCTCTCGTTCCTGGCAGGGGCGGCGCTGATGCAGGGCGCGGGATCGTCGAGGAGCCTGGGGCTGGCGGCGGCCGTGTTTGGGATGCTGGGGACGCCGCCGGGGGTCGCGCTCGGAGTCTTTACCGTTGCCATCTTGCCTCCGGCGGGCGCGAAATAGGGGAGGCAAAGGAAGCACAGGAGGCATAGGAAAAGAAAAACCTTAACTCCGTTCGAGTTTGGCCGCGGCGGGTTCCTCCTCTGCCGCGTTTGCTTCATCTGCTTCCTTCGCCTGGTGACCCGGTTCTTCGCCATTGGAGCATTGAGCACGTTGCGGAGTCGTTCTCGTTGCTCTCCGCGCCCGGGTGATTTAAGTTTCGTGCGCGGGGGAATCGACCTAATGTCAGACAGCGAATCGCCATTGATGGAAGATGTGTTTCGCCCTTATGAGAAGCTTGTCGAGATCACGATTCTCGGCAAGACTTTCCTTGTGCCGGAGAGAAATTCGCTGCTGCGGGCATTTCAGTTCATCAGCCCCGGAACGATTCCTTATGGGCGCTTCTGCTGGAACCAGGAATGCCAGTATTGCAAGGTGAGCTGCCAGCTTTCCGACGACGACCGCTCGCGGCCGATCCTGAGCTGCAAATTCATCGTGTCGGAGGGGATGAACATTTCGTGGCTGGCGCCGGAACTGGTCGGATGCCTGCGCGCGAAACTGGGGGCGGTGGCTGCTTCATCCGCGAAGCTGCGGGAAAGCGACAACGCTGCCTCTGATGGCGAACCAGAGACGGCGCTTGCGGACTCTGATCTCGAAATTGCCAAGGCGCCCGAGGCTCTGGCACGCACTCCTGTCTATCAAGACAAAGCCTCCAATCTGAAAGCGTGAAGCCGTTAGCGCGCGCAAGCTGCTGCGGAAAGTTTCCCGGAGCTCCTGCCGAAACTTTAATCGCGGCCCCTTACATTTCTGAATTTCCTCCAAAGCTAGAGCTGCGGCCCGATTTTCTTCTATACTGAACGCGGAAGCAGCTTCGAATCGCGCGTTCCACATCCAACGCGCAAGTCCGTTCACGACCGATCCATTTATGAAAGCACTTACAGCGGCGGAGATGAGGGAGGTCGACCGGCTTACGACCGAGCGCTACGGCGTGCCGGGGCTGACGCTCATGGAAAACGCGGGAACGAGCGCGGCCGAATTCATTCGCCACAAATTTCCCAACCTTGCGCGGCAGCGCGTCGTTGTGCTGTGCGGAAAAGGGAACAACGGCGGCGATGGTTTTGTGATCGCTCGAAAACTGCGCGAGGGCGGCGCGAATCCTGCGGTGTATTTGTTCGCTACGGCGGACGAGATGCGCGGCGATGCGGCGGTGAATCGCAAGCGCTGGCAGGAAGGCGGCGGGGAATTGCGCAGCGTCACGGACGCGGCCGGTTTTGCCGCCGCAAAGGCGGCGATTGCTTCCGCAGACGTGATTGTGGATGCGCTGATGGGAACCGGTACGCGCGGCCGCGTGGAAGGCATTCTGCGTGATGCCATCGAGGAAGTGAACCGGCGGCGGAGCGCGCAGGCTGTGGTGGCCGTGGATATTCCATCGGGCGCGACGGCGGATTCGGGCGAACTTCCGGGCGTCGCGGTGCAGGCGGACTACACCGTCACATTCACCGCGCCGAAGATTGGCATGCTCAGCGGCAAGGCGAACGAGTGCTGCGGGCATATCCTGGTGCGCGATATCGGCTCGCCCTGGGAATTGGTGGAGGAAATCGGCAAGGGCGACGTTCGGTGGAGTGAGCCGCGGGAATTTGCGGAGTTCGCAATTCCGCGCAAGCCGCAAGGGAATAAAGGCGATTACGGCCATGCGCTGGTGGTGGCCGGGTCGGTGGGGAAGAGCGGGGCGGCGGTGATGGCTTCGTGGTCGGCGCTGCGAGTGGGCGCGGGGTTGGTGACTGTGGCCACGCCCGAACCCGCGCTGCCGTTGGTGGCCGTACACACGCCCGAAGTGATGACGGAGCCGCTCGCCGCAACGGAAGCGGGAAGCATTTCGATGCGGAGTCTCGATCACGGCTATTTTGACTCCGTGGTGAAGGGCAAGCGAGCGCTCGCGATCGGGCCGGGCCTTTCGACGCACACGGAAACTCAGGAATTCGTGCGGGCTGTGGTTGGCAAGAGAGCCGTGCCGATCGTGCTGGACGCGGATGGACTCAACGCCTATGCCGGACGCGCGGCGGAGCTGAACGATCCGCGGTCTAGGCTCGCGATCACGCCGCACCCGGGCGAAATGGCGCGGCTGCTCGGCAGCAGCAGCGGCGACGTGCAGTCGCGGCGGATGGAAATCGCGCGGAAGGCGGCGGCCGATTGGAACTGCGTGGTGATCCTCAAGGGGCACCAGACGATCACGGCGACTCCTGAAGGTTCGCTTCGGGTGAATTCCACCGGGAATCCCGGAATGGGCACTGGCGGCACCGGCGACGTGCTTACCGGCATGCTCGCGGGACTTACCGCGCAATACGCGGATGTGGAGTGGAGCAAGGTGCTCAGCTTCGGCGTGTACTTGCACGGGCTCGCCGGCGACCTCGCGTATGCCGATTCCGGCGAAGCGCCGCTGATGGCGACCGACCTGATTCGTTTTATTCCGCGCGCGTACAGGCACTTTTACAGCGAGATGGGCCGTGGCTAAGCGGGAAATGGTCACGCACTCGTCGGAGCAGACCATCGAGCGGGGCCGGGAAATTGGCGCGGCGTTGAAGGCGCCGGCGCTCATTCTGCTTTCAGGCGACCTGGGGGCGGGGAAGACGACGCTGACGAAGGGAATTGTCAGCGGGCTCGGTGCGGCGCGCGAAGAGGACGTGACCAGCCCGACGTTTACCCTGGTGCACAAATACGAGAATGGCACGCGCGTCTACCACGTGGACCTTTACCGGGTGGTGAGCTTCCACGATTTCGAAACCTTGGGATTGGAAGATGTGTTCAGCGAGCGGGCGATTGTGATCGTCGAGTGGTCGGAGAAATTCGCGCTGCGCATGGACTGGCCGGTGGTCCGCATCCACCTGGAACACGTGGCGGAAGACACGCGGCGCATTTCCATCGACGACGCTTTCGAGGTTCCGGCCGAGCGCGAGAATTCCTGAAAAGCTACAGTCCTACGATCTGAAATCCTGCATCGACAAAAATGATATTTCCCGTCACGCCCCGGCCAAGGTCGCTGCCGAGAAAAACGGCTGTATCGGCTACTTCGGCCGGGTCGGTGTTGCGCCGGAGGGGCGCGTGCTGCGCCACAAAATCGAGCACCTTGGAGAAATCCTTGATGCCGCGGGCGGAAATGGTCTTGATCGGGCCCGCCGAGATGGCGTTTACGCGAATATTTTTCTGCCCCAGTTCTCCGGCCAGGTAACGTACTTCGGCTTCGAGCGCCGCTTTTGCCACCCCCATCACGTTGTAATTGGTGACCACGCGCGTGGACCCGAGATAGGTAAGCGTCATGATCGAGCCGCCCGATGTCATCAGCGGTGAGAGCGCTTTCGATAGGGCCACCAGCGAGTAGGCGCTTACGCCGAGGGCGAAGGTGAAGCCCTCGCGCGAGGTATCGAGAAACGGCCGGTTCAGGTCTTCGTGGTTTGCGGAGGCGATGCTGTGAACCACTACGTCGAGTTTGTGCCCGGCCGCGCCAAGGGACCCAGCGAGTTTGTCGATATCGCCGGGTGTCTGCACGTCGCAGGGAAAGAAATCCACGGCGCCGAGTTCGCGCCCGAGTTCCTCAACAGCCGGCTTGGCGCGTTCATTCTGATAGGTGAGGACGAGCTTCGCGCCTTCGCGAACATAGGCCTGGGAGATCGCATAGGCGATGCTCCACTTATTCCACACGCCGAGAACGATTGCTGTTTTGCCTTCCATTATTTTTGACATGGCTTGCCATTCTATCCGGAAATTTGAATTTCGCGACAGGGTTTGCGCGGCAAAACGGCGGGATCAGCGGAGAAGACGGATCAGTTCCCGGACGATGTCGGCGAGCACGGGCCAGAGCACGGCGAGAAGCCCGATCACCGCAACGCCGCGGCGGGAAACCTGCGGAATCGACAAGCCCTGGAACTGGCCGACGCCCGGCTGATGGCGCGCGCAGAAGCCCCCTTCTAAAGCGCGGCGACTGCAGCGCTGACCGGAAGGTCCCAGATACAAGCACGGTCCCAGATCGCCCGCGGCAGAAATGGCTTGAGGAGGGCCTTCGAAGAGGTCTTCCGGCGAGCCATCTGGAAACTCATCAGGAAGATCTTCGGGTGGCATTCCGGCGTTAACGTTTACGTCCCCTTCGATGGGTCTCGCCATAGTGGCTCGCCTCGGTGGCGATAATCTAACAGCAGAGATTGATGTCCGACACCCGAATTATGCCTACTCTCGCCCATCCGGCACGGATGAAGCTTGAGCCGTATTGCGCCGACATCCGCCTGAGCAGCCTCACGCTGGGCATCGACAATATCCATTATGACGTTTTCCTGAGCCCTCTATTTGTGGAATTTACGCGCCAGTATCTGCTGGACCTCATCCGGCAGACCGTGAACGTCACGCTGGTCTACGGCAAGAATCTGAAGAAAACCACTCCCCCCGAGCACGCGACCTTCCGCAAGCTGCTCACCGAGGTGCTGGAGGCGTCGACGACCCAGGCCAAGTCGCTGGGATCGATCGAGCCGGACGTGCTGCACCGGCTGGCGCTGCTGAAATTCATCAACATGGAACTGGCGAACCAGTTTTCGAGCACTCTGGTGGAGTGCAAAGACTGGATTCGCTCGCGCGGCGAGCTGTTCGAGCACAGCGAGCAGGCGCACGTGATGCGGTCGAAGATTTCCGATATTCAGGCGGACCGGAAGAACATTTTCCGCAAAGTGGGGGAAACGATCGGGCACGTGTGGCGGGAAGTCGAGGAAGGCACGCTTTGGAAATCGCGCCGGGCAATCTTCGGCGAAGACTTTCGCGAAACGTACGAGCTGCTGCAGAACCGCTTCCTTTTCGTGGAGGGCGGGAACGACGAATACCTGTTTCTCGAGCACTACGTTCTTCTCGGCAACTTCATGAACGATCCGGACCGGTTCGCCGTGTTCGAGGCGGTGTTGCTCGATTTCGTGCGCGACATCGTCTCGGACGAGGACAACGGCGACGAGTTGGGCAAGGCGCGCAAGGGCTACGAACGCCTTCTTGAACAGGCTCGCCTGCTGCGGTCGGAACTCGCAAGGATCGAGCGTGAGCATGATGAGGTGGCGGCGCGCGTCGGAGAAGCGGACGACCGTTTCACGCAGATTTTCCGGCTTCGAGGCAGCGGCTCGCCGGAAGGGCAGGGTGATCTTGACGAACTCCGGCAGAAGTCTGTCGCGCAGGAAAAAAAGCTCGCGGAACTGGCTCCGGAAATCGACGCTGCCAGGCAGCGCATGGAGTTTCTCGCCGACGAGCACCGGAACCGGCTGGGCGATTATCTGAACCAGCCCGCCAACGCGCGGCGGTTGTTTGACGCGTCCGCCTCGGCTGGTGAAAACGACGCCTCGCCGGAAACGCGGCAGGGGCTGCTGGAGGAATGGGTCCACCGGCTGGAAGAGCGCGATCTCGTCTATCACATGCTGGCGGGCTATGAAATCCGCAAGATCCACGGCGAATATTGTCCGCCGATCCACCTGCAGCAGCTCAAGAAGGCTCTGGTGAATCGCGACGAAGCGAAGCGTGTGGAGCAGATAATCGAACAATTTCCCGCGCGAAAAATTTCCATGAAGAGGCTGGACGACGTTTCCCGCGCCATCCGCCGGCGCACGCACGAAGAAACGCTCCCCGTGGGCCTGCAGTTTGCGGAAGACCTGATGCGGCTGCGGCGCGACCGGCGAAACTACCACCAGGTGGTCGGCTGGATGGACCGCATCAATCTGGTGCGTTCGGAACATTCGCGGGAGCTCTCGCAAGCGAACAAAAGCCTCTACGAATTCCTGCATCCGGAAGAGGGCCGCCCCGAGCAGGACCTGGTGATCAATCACGTGGTGATCAAGGCCGACGTGCGCGGATCGACGGAGCTCACCAAAGACCTTCTGGACCGCGGGATGAATCCGGCGTCGCACTTCAGCATGCACCTGCACGAACCCGTGAAGCGGATGCTCGAAAGCTATGGGGCCGCCAAAGTGTTCATCGAAGGCGACGCGATCATTCTCGCGATCTACGAGCACGAATCGACGAGGTCGACGCGGCGCGCGGTCGCCCGGGCCTGCGTGCTGGCCCGTGAAATTCTGGCCGTTACAAACCATTACAACGTGCGCGCGAAAACTACCGGCTTGCCGCCGCTGGAGCTGGGAATCGGAGTGGCTTTTCAGGATTCCGCGCCGGCGCTCTGGATGGACGGCGATTCGAAGATCATGATTTCGCGCGCGCTGAATTTGTCCGACCGGCTTTCCGGTTGCTCCAACATGGCCAAGCGCATGTTCCAGGCGAATGAATCCCCGTTCAATTTATTTCAGTTGCAGGCCCTGATGGACGAAGCGGCTGGGGACGAGGGCGAGATTCCTCTGATTCGCTACAACCTGAACGGCATCGAGCTGAATGAAGAAGGATTCGAGAAGCTCGGCAGTGAAATCGCGCTCGCTCCAATGGCGGGAAATTTTCCGATGCCCTGGGGCAAGGAGCGAGTGCAGCTCTATTTCGGCGAGGTTCCGCTGGGCGGATCGCTCGAGCCGATTATCGTCCGCAAAGGCTTCATCCGGCAGTTGCTTCCCGGGGCAAAAATTGGGCAGGCGGGTAACAAAGCTTATTATGAAGTGTGCACTGATCCGAGGCTGTTCGAAGTCGCGCGCAAGAAGTTCCCTCCGATTTCTTCAAAGAATTAAGAATGTGATGCACGACTCTTTCTATTTCGCCCAAAGGCGGTAGCCGCCGCGGAAGGCATTGCTATTGGCTGCCAGCCGCGTCTTAGGGGGAAGCTTCTTGAGTTTCACGGCGTTTCCTCCTCCGAGGACCACGTAGTCAGGGTTCATTGCTGCGGCGAGTTCCTCCACGATCTCGGCGACGTGGCGCCTCCACTTCTTTTTGCCCAGGCGTTTCAGGCCGCGCAGGCCGGCGTAATCCTCATACGTTTTGCCGTGCTTGTAAGGGAGATGGGCAAGTTCCATCGGCTCGACGACGCCGTCGACGATCATCGCGGAGCCGAGTCCGGTGCCGAGGCCCAGAAAAAGCATCCGGCCGCCTTCGTAGTCGCCCAGTGCCTGCATGGCGGCGTCATTGATGATTCTTACGGGGCAGCCCAGCGCCTTGGAATAGTTAAAACAGACCCAGCCCGCGCCCAGATTGTAGGGTTCACGCAACGGCCTGCCGTGCACGACGGGTCCGGGGTAGCCGATGGACGCCACGTCGTGCGGCCAGTCCTTGGCGGCCGCTTTCACCCACGCCGCCATTTTCTTCGCGGTCATCTTAGGGCCGGAGTCGATCTTGCGCGGGGTTCGCTGGCCGCTGGCCAGGATTTTGATATGTGTTCCGCCGACGTCGATCACCAGGATTTTGTGAGCCATTCGGGCCGCCCCTCCCCCCTATTTTATCGAATCATGGCCTACCGCAGAAGCCGCCATCTTTACATAATTGCTCTTCCACCAGCGGGAAACCCCTGCAATCCATCGACCTTATACCTAAAAATTATTTTTACTTTATTGACAACGATGTTCGCGGAGTGATATGAGTCCGCCACGGGAATGGGTTGGTGTGGTTCGTTCAGGAGCAGTCGGGCAGGTCGAACGGGGGCTGACTAAAGCGCCGCATGCAGATTAGAGTCGCGTTGCTACCAGTATTGATTGGGCTACTTACCCTATTTTTCCCAGGCGCCCGGGTGACGCTTGCTCAAGGTCATCTTCCTGAGGGGCTGGGCGGAACAGTCAGATCGCAAGAAGAAGGCGCGATGGAAGGCGTGGTGGTCAGCGCTCGCAAGGATGGGTCTACGACCACCGTCAGCGTGATCAGCGACGAACAAGGCCATTTCGGCTTCCCCTCGAACCGCCTCTCGCCCGGCCATTATTCGCTCGCAATTCGGGCCGTGGGATACGACATCGACGGTCCGGCAGCTGCGGATGTGGCTGCCGGCCATGCTGTGACGTTCAATCTCCCGCTTCGCAAAACTGCCAACCTCGCTTCGCAGCTTACCAACGCGGAATGGCTGATGAGCATGCCGGGCACCGACGAACAGAAGAGTTCGCTGATGGGCTGCGTGAACTGCCACACGCTGCAGCGGCCCGTCACTTCGACCTATACGGCAGACCAGCTCACCAATGTGATTCACCGCATGTACGGCTACTCCTCGGGCAGCGAGCCCGGAAAGGCGCAGCGCCGCGTGAACGCCGACGCGCAGGCCGGAAGCCCGGAAAAGTACCGCAAGCTCGCCGAATACATCGCGTCGATCAATCTGAGCAAGGGGCCCGAGTGGGGTTATTCGCTGAAAACGCTTCCTCGTCCCAGCGGGCGTGCGACGCGCGTGATTATCACCTCCTACGACCTGCCGCGGGAGAGGGCCATGCCGCACGACGTGATCGTCGACGAGCGCGGCAACGCCTGGTACTCCGATTTCGGCGAGGAGATTGTGGGCGAGCTCAATCCCAGGACGGGCAAGGTGAGGGAATGGCCCGTGCCGGTGCTCCAGCCCGATCATCCCAAAGGAATGCTTGGTATCGAGGAGGATCGGGACGGCCAAATCTGGCTGGGGATGATGTTCCAGGCGGCGATTGCGCGTTTCGATCCCAAGACCGAAAAATTCAAGACCTACAGCGCCCCCGAAGTGCTGAACGACAACGGCACAGCGAAATCGCAGGAGCGGCAGCGCGAGGTCACCCTGCAGTACCGCGTTGACGGCAAGGTATGGACAACCGAGGACAATGGCGAAATCGAGCGCGTCGATTTGAGTACCGGCAAGTATGAACGGTTCCAGCCGCTCAAGAATTTCGCGGAGCCGCCGCCCTATACGATTTACGGCATCGCCGCGGATTCGCAGAACAATCTCTACTTCGCGGAGAACGTCCACAGCTTCATTGGCCGCATCGACGCCAAGACCGGAGAGGTGAAGTTCTTTCGAACGCCCTTTCCGCACTCTTACCCGCGGCGCGTCCAGATGGATGACCAGGACCGTCTCTGGTTCGGCGAGTACACGGGCAATCGGATCGGCTTGTTCGATACCAAGACGGAAAAGTTCACCGAATGGGACGCGCCCACTCCGTGGAGCGGGCCTTATTACGTGACGCGCGATAAAAACGGCGAGTTGTGGACTGGCGGCATGACCAGCGATCGCGTGACGCGACTCAATCCCAAGACAGGCGAGTTCGTCGAATATCTCATGCCGAAAGATACGAACATGCGCCGCGTATTCGTGGATAACTCGACCACGCCGGTTACTTTCTGGGTAGGGAGCACGCACGGCGCCGCGATTGTGCGGGTGGAACCGCTGGACTAGCAGCAGGCAGGCGCGTCACGAGCGCGTCGGTAAATCTGTGCGTAATTCGATTCGGTTTGAAGTATTTGTTCTAGAATACCGGGTGTGCCGGGCGGTACGGCAATGTCTGACGATTGCGGTTGCCGCTTGGCGCGCTGCCGCAGCGGCGAAAGGGAATTGCTATGAAGACACAAAGTTCGAAGTCGTCGATGGTTGCGATGGCGGTGTGCATGATTCTCGGCGCCGTTCTTTTTCTTTCCATGGCGCGGATCGAAGCGGCGCCGCGTGGGAATGCCGCGGCGCAAGGTGAAGCGAGCCGGGTCGCGGTGAATACCGACGATATCGGCGGCGTTGTTACCAGTTCGAAAGGGCCAGAAGCGGGTGTCTGGGTGATCGCGGAAACCAGCGACCTGCAGACCAAGTTCCGCAAAATCGTGGTCACCGACGATCATGGCAGGTTTCTTCTGCCCGACTTGCCGAAGGCAAACTACAAGGTGTGGGTACGCGGATATGGCCTGGTGGATTCCACGCCCGTGAATTCAGGGCCGGGTAAAACGCTGGCGTTGACGGCGGTGGTGGCACCCAGCCCTCGCGCGGCTGCCCAGGTGTATCCGCCGAATTACTGGCTCTCAATGGTGAAAATACCTCCGAAGGACGCGTTCCCGATGCAAGCCCCCAGTGGCGGCGGCAAGCCCATCGCCACGCAGGGTGACTGGATCAACTCGCTGAAATCAGGTTGCCAGAGCTGCCATCAGATGGGCGACAAGATGACCCGCGAGATGCCGCAGAACCTGGGCACCTTCCCATCGCCCACGGCGGCGTGGGAGCGGCGGATACTTTCGAGCCAGGTCGGCGAGGAAATGATCACCCGCATGAACGATTTCGGGCACGATCGCGGCATCGCGATGTTCGCGGATTGGACGCAGCGCATCAATAGCGGAGAAGTGCCGCCCGAGCCGCCGCGCCCTGCGGGGCTTGAGCGGAACGTGGTGCTGACGCTGTGGGCTTTCGCCGGGCCAAAATCCTTCCTTCATTCCGAGGCCTCCACCAACCGGTACAATCCCCAGGTGAACCCGAACGGGCCGGTGTACAACGGTGACTGGGAGGGCGGCACGCTGGTGGTGGTCGACCCGCAGGAGAATACCGCCACCACGATCAAGATTCCGGTGCCCAAGGATGTGAGCGCGATGCCGCGGTGGTCTCCGCAGCAGGTGACGGCGCCGTCGCCTTATTGGGGCAACGAGATTATCTGGGACGATCCCATCAATCCCAAGAACGCGCAGATCGATCACAAGGGCCGCGTGTGGGTGAGCGTGGAGACACGGCCGGCTGCTGCGCCGGATTTCTGCAAGGCGAGCAACGGCAATGTGTACGCGAAGGCGTGGATGGCAGGCAATCCGTCCATCACGGAGGTGAGCGGCACCAAGCGCATGCCGTGGGAAAGTCCTCCGGGATGGGGCTTGCAGGTTTACGACCCCAAGACGCTGAAGTTCGATCCTGTGACTCTGTGCTTCGGGCAAGGCCACGCGGCATTTTCCGATGACAAGGACGAGACGCTGTACTTCTCGCTGCGTCTCGGCGGGCTGGGCTGGTTCAATACGCGTCTGTGGGACGAAACGCATGACGATGCAAAAGCGCAAGGCTGGTGCGCGCCGATCATCGACTACAACGGCGACGGCAAGAGCGGCGCGTTCACGATGCCGAATGAGCCGCCCGATCCGAAGCTTGACCGCCTCGCCACACCGATGCAGATCGGCTACGGAGTCGCGGTGAGCCCGACGGATGGCAGCGTGTGGTATGCCTCCACCGGCCCGATGCCGGGTAAGATCGTCCGCGCGATTCCGGGTGCGAATCCGCCGGCGACGTGCGCCAGCGAGGAATATGAGCCGCCGTACAACAATCCCAAGATGGGGAATGAACTGCATTACACGCCGCGCGGCGTGGATGTCGACAGCAAGGGCCTGGTGTGGACGGCGCTGGCCGGCAGCGGCGACCTCGCCAGCTTCGACCGCAGCAAATGCAAGGTGCTCAAGGGGCCGACGGCCACGGGCCAGCATTGTCCCGAGGGTTGGACAATCTACCCGGTGCCTGGACCAAGCTTCAAGGGCACCGATGCGCGGGCCGACTGGCACTACCTGAACTGGGTGGATCGCTACGATACCCTCGGGTTCGGGAAAGACGTGCAGGTTGTTCTGGGAACAGGATCGGATTCCTTGTTGATCTTCAAACCCGAAACGAAACAATGGCTCACGGTGCGCGTGCCCTATCCGATGGGTTTTTACACGCGTGATATCGACGGGCGTATCGACAATCCGAATACGGGATGGAAGGGCCGCGGCCTCTGGGCGTCCACCGAGACACGCGTGATCTGGCATGCCGAAGGCGGCAAAGGCCAGGTGCCGCAGATGGTGCACTTCCAGCTTCGTCCCGATCCGCTCGCCAGGTAATCAGCTTTCCTCCGGGAGTGCGGTCGTACGCGCTCCCGGAGAAGCTCTTTCCCTCCTTGTCGTCCGCGAAAAATACAATCGCAAAAAGCTTGAATTTCGGCCGCCGTGCTCATACTCTCCTGTGCGGACGAAACGACGCAGATGTGGCCCGGCTGTTTGGTTGAAAGGGAAGTGCGATGAACAAACCTGATTCGAACTCAAAGTCTTCTTTTATTGTGATTGCGGCGGTCTGCCTCCTGCTCGGTGTTGCTTTCTTTGCTGCGATCGCGCGGATGGAGGCCGCTCCGCGAGGTGGTGCAGTCGCACAGCCTGCGGCGAATGCCGTGGATGCAGGCGCGAGCAATATCGGCGGCGTAGTCGCCAGCTCTAAAGGCCCGGAAGCGGGTGTGTGGGTGATCGCAGAGACGCACGATTTCCAGACCACGCTGCGCAAGATCGTGGTCACCGACGATCAAGGCCGCTTCCTGATCCCCGACCTTCCCAAGGCAAGCTACAAGGTTTGGGTGCGAGGTTACGGACTGGTGGATTCCGCTCCCGTGAATTCGGCGCCGGGCGGCACTCTCTCGCTGAAAGCGGTGATCGCTCCAAACGCCGTCGCGGCTGCCCAGATTTACCCGCCCAATTACTGGCTGTCGATGCTGAAGATTCCGCCCAAGAGCGCTTTCCCGATGGCCGCTCCCGATGGCGGCGGAAAGCCGGTTCCCACGCAGGGCGATTGGATCGACTCGGTGAAGACCGGCTGCCAGACGTGCCATCAACTCGGCAGCAAAATCACGCGCGAGATGCCGCGCAATCTCGGAACATTTCCCGATGCCACGAAAGCCTGGGAGCGGCGCATTCAGTCGAGCCAGGTGGGCGGCAACATGGTCGCCCGAATGAATGTGTTCGGGTATGACCGCGGCATCGCGATGTTCGCCGATTGGACGCAGCGCGTAACCAACGGCGAGGTGCCGCCCGCTCCGCCGCGCCCGGCGGGCGTCGAAAGAAACGTTGTGCTCACACTGTGGGACATTGCCGGCCCGAAATCGTTCCTGCATTCCGAGGTTTCCACGAACCGCTACAATCCGACCGTGAACAAGAACGGGCCGGTATATAACGGCGACTGGTCCGGCGGCACACTTGTAGAAGTGGATCCCGAGGAAAATACGGCCAGCACGATCAAGATTCCGCTGCCGAAAGAGTCGGACCGCAAATCCATGCCCACGTGGTCGCCACAGTCTTTGACCGCGCCTTCTCCCTACTGGGGCAATGAAATCATTTGGGACGATCCGATGAATCCCAAGAATACGCAGATCGACCACGAGGGCCGCTTGTGGGTGAGCGTCGAGAATCGCCCGCCGGAGGCGCCCGATTTCTGTAAGGCCAGCGCGGGAAACGTCTATGCGAAGGCGTGGGAATCCGCGCAAGTTTCCAAGAACGCCACAAACGAATTTCGTTTTCAGGATACGCTCCAGCATGTGGGGAAGCGCATGCCCTGGGAAAGCCCCCCGGGATGGGGCCTGGAGGTTTACGATCCGAAGACTCTGAAGTTTGAGTCCATCGACCTGTGCTTCGGCCAGAGCCACGCGATTTTCGCGGACGACAAAGACGAAACGCTGTTCTTCTCGCTGCGCACCGGCGGGCTTGCATGGTTCAAGACGCGCGTCTGGGAGCAAACGCATGACGTGGCGAAGGCCCAGGGCTGGTGCGCGCCGGTGATCGATTACAACGGCGACGGCAAGAGCGGCCCGTTCACGATGCCGAACGAGCCACCCGACCCGAAGCTCGACCGGCTCGGCGCCGTAGACGGCTACGGAATTTCGATGAATCCGGTCGATGGCAGTATCTGGTATACGGCCCCAGGTCCCGTGCCGGGCAGGATCGTGCGCGCAACGCCGGGTTCCAATCCTCCTTCCACCTGCACCACGGAAGTTTACGAGCCGCCCTTCAACAATCCCAAGCTGCCGGGTGAGATGCATTACACACCGCGCGGCGTGGATGTGGATAGCACCGGTCTCGTGTGGACAGAGCTATCCGGCAGCGGCGAGCTCGCCAGCTTCGATCGACGCAAGTGCAAGGTGCTAAACGGGCCGACCGCTACGGGTCAGCACTGTCCCGAAGGCTGGACGATCTACCTCGTGCCCGGGCCGGGTTTCAAGGGCACGGAAGCGAAAGCCGACTGGTTCTATCTGAATTGGGTGGACCGCTACAACACCCTGGGCCTTGGGAAAGATGTTTCTGTAGTACTCGGAACCGGCTCGGATTCGTTGCACTTCTTCAAGCCCGATACCAAAGAATGGATCACCGCGCGTGTGCCTTATCCGATGGGCTTCTACACCCGCGATATCGACGGGCGCATCGACGATCCCAACACAGGCTGGAAAGGCCGCGGGCTATGGGCCACCACGGAAACACGCGTGATCTGGCACTCCGAAGGCGGCAAGGGGCAGACGCCTCAAATGGTGCACTTCCAGGTGCGGCCCGATCCGCTGGCGAAGTAGTTCGCCAGGGAGTTTGATCGCGAGGACGTGGGCGCCGCCTAAGCGGGAAGCGCCCACGTCTTCAAGGGCGTGCAACGCAATATCGGAGTGGAACGTCCTACCTGTGGGCTGGAATAAAACCTTACTTTGAAACGGCACGCGCAGTATCATCTACCCGGTTTGCACGTGGGCAAACCTGGCGCGGCGCTAAAAGCCAGCAGCTCTCCAGGATGCACGTGGACCTGCGCTCGATAAGAAACTGATACCTTCTCGAAAAGTATGTCCTCTGCGCGCGAAAGGGAAACGCGATGAAACTGAAATCGAAATTTGCGGTGTTTATCGTGGCCGCTGGCCTGATTCTTGGCGCGACGTTTTTCGTGATGATGGCGCGCTTGCAGGCCGCTCCACGCAAGGCAGGCGCGGCTGCGAATGCCGTATCGGTGGATGCCGAAGATATCGGCGGCACGGTGACGAGTTCCAAAGGGCCGGAAGCCGGTGTGTGGGTGATCGCGGAGACCAGCGATCTGCAGACTAAATTCCGCAAGATCGTGGTCACCGACGATCACGGGCAATATCTGCTGCCCGATTTGCCGAAGGCAAATTACAAAGTATGGGTGCGCGGGTACGGGCTGGTGGATTCGCCGAAAGTGGACGCGGTGCCCGGAAAGTCGCTCGATCTGGAAGCGGTGATCGCACCCACGCCGCAGGCGGCCGCGCAGTCCTATCCTGCCAATTACTGGGTTTCGCTGCTTAAGATCCCGAAGAAAAGCGATTTCCCCATGCACGTGGCTCCTCCTCCGGCGATACCGCACGAAGAGCATCGCGTGGAAAAGGGCACCCACGGGAACGCGCCCGCGCCTTTTGCCACCGTCATCAACACGCAGGCGGAGTGGCTCTTCGATTTGAAAGGCTGCTGGACGTGCCACCAGTTCGGTGTGAAGTCGACGCGGGAAATTCCCGCGAGCCTGGGTACTTTCAAGACCAGCGCCCTGGCCTGGGAGCGATTCATGTCCTCGAGCCAGGCGGGCGCGTCGATGGTGATGGAGGCGAACAAACTAGGGCACGATCAGGCTTTTGGGATGTACGCCGATTGGGGCGATCGAATCGCCAAGGGCGAAGTGCCGGTCGCGCCGCCGCGCCCGCAGGGAGTTGAGCGCAACGTCGTCGTCACCGTTTACGACTGGTCGGTTCGTTCGGCGTTCCTCCATGCGCTCATCAGCACCGACAAGCGCAACCCCACGGTAAACGGTGGCGGCCCGGTATACGGAGCCGAATGGTCGGGAGGCGATCTGGCCATTGTGGACCCGGCGAAAAATACGGCCAAGCTGGTTCAGGTGCCGCTGCCGGACGAATCGCAGCGCTCGAAGCAGGTTCTGTTTTCTCCCCAGAGCCAGCTCTATCCTTCTATGTACTTCGGAGACGAATTGGTCTGGAAAGACCCCATCAACCCGGGGCCCATCGCCATGGATGGCCGCGGGCGCGTGTGGCTGAACGTGGAAACCCGCATCGGTAATGCCGACTATTGCAAAAAGGGTTCAACGAACATTTACGCGATGCATTCCCCGCGCGAGGAACGCGGCAAGGGCGTGGACGTCTACGATCCCGAAACGGGGAAATTTGGATTTGTGGATTTGTGCTTCCAGTCGACGCGCAACGCCTTCGCCTACGACAAGGACAACACGTTGTTCTTCACGGTCCAGCGCGACGGTGGAATCGGCTGGCTGAACACGCGCTTGTGGGATGAAACGCACGACGCGGAAAAATCCCAGGGCTGGTGCCCGGCGGTAATCGATTACAACGGCGACGGAAAAATCGGCGAATACACGAAGTGGACCGATCCTCCGAACCCGAAGCTTGACCGCGAAATCTACAAGCCGGGCGCCTACGGCATTTCGATCAATCCCATCGACGGCAGCGTGTGGTATTCGAACATTCAGGAGATGCCGGGAAGGCTGGTTCGCATGGTGCGCGGTTCGAATCCTCCCTCGACCTGCCTCACGGAAGTGTACGAAGTGCCTTACGATCCCAAGGGCAACGGGCCGGGAGGCTCGCACGACCGCGGAATCGACATCGATACCAACGGAGTGGTGTGGACGCCGCTGACCGGCGAAGGCTACCTGGCCAGCTTTGACCGTCGCAAGTGCAAGACTCCTCCCACTGGTGAGGCGGCCGCAACCGGCAAGCAATGCTACGAGGGATGGAGCTTCTATCCGATCCCGGGTCCCACGTTCAAGTCCGATCCCACGGTGAAATCCGATTACAACTATTACATGTACATCGATCGCTACGATTCGCTGGGTCTCGGCAAGAACGCGGTGATCGTGGATGGAGCCAACTCCGATTCGCTGATCGTCTTTCAGCAGGACGCGAAGAAGTGGGTTCGATTGAACATGCCCTATCCGAGGGGCTTTTTCTCCCGGTTCCTGGATGCCCGCGTCGACGATCCGAAGGCCGGGTGGAAGGGACACGGCGCGTGGGCCGGAAACGAATCGAGAGGGTCGCAGGTGACCGAGGGCGGCAAGGAAATGCCCAGCCAGCTGGCCCATTTCCAGATCCGGCCAGACCCGCTAGCCAAGTGAGTCCCTTGAATTTGAAGCAGGATCAAAATCGAGTCGTTACGGCAAAGGTTTAAAGAGGACAGTAATGACAAAAGGAAATCCGAAATCGCAAGCTCTTGCCACGGCGATCTGGCTTCTCTTTGGAGTGGTTGCTCTCGCCGCCATCATCCGGACACAGGCTGCCCCGCGCGCGAACGCGGCGCGGGCGGAAGCGAGTAGCGTGGTAATCGACGCCGATGACATCGGCGGCGTGGTCACCAGCTCTAAAGGACCGGAAGCCGGCGTGTGGGTGATTGCCGAAACCTCCGATTTGCCGACCAAATTCCGCAAAATCGTCGTAACCGATGACGCGGGACGCTTCGTGGTTCCCGATCTGCCGAAGGCCAGCTACAAGGTCTGGGTCAGGGGCTACGGTCTCGTGGACTCCGAGGCTGTGAACACGACACTCGGCAAGACGCTGGCGCTCAAAGCCGTCATCGCTCCGACGCCGCAAGCCGCCGCGCAATACTACCCAGGCGATTATTGGTTCTCGCTGCTCAATATGCCGCCCAAGAGCGCCTTCCCCATGAAGATACGGTCGCGCGATGGCCAGCTCATCGGAGAAGAACCGGATACGCCGGGCAACTTCGCGCCCACAAAAGACACCGAGATCGAAAACCAGGCCCATTACGCGTTCCTGCTGAAGAGAGGCTGCGAGGTTTGCCATCAGATGGGCGAAAAGGCGACGCGCGAGATCGAGCCGAGCCTGGGAACCTTCGATTCGCCCGCGCTCGCGTGGGAGCGGCGGCTCATGTCCGGCCAAGTGGGGCCGCAGATGACCAACGCCCTGAATAGCTTCGGTCACGATCGCGGCCTGGCAATGTTTGCCGATTGGAGCACGCGAATCGAGAAGGGCGAAGTGCCTCCGGCTCCGCCGCGTCCCCAGGGCGTCGAGCGGAACGCGGTGATCTCGCTGTGGGAGTTTGGAACCCCCACGTCATTCTTCCACGACGTCGGCAGCAGCGATGACCGGCACCCCACCGCGAATGCCTACGGCCCGATTTACGGCACCGACTTTTCCGGGAACGCGCTCGCGGTTCTCGATCCTTACAAAAACACCAAAGAAATGATTCCGATCAAGCTCCGCGACGAGAAGGATCGCGAACTCCTGAAGCCGTTTACGCCGCAGACCATCGGCGCGCCTTCTCCTTATTGGGGTGAGGAATTGATCTGGAACGACCGTGTCACCTCCGCGCAGCCGCGCCTCGACAGCAAGGGCCGGTTCTGGTTCCATTCGCAGACGCGCGCCGACCTGCCCGATTGGTGCAAGGCCAGCTCGAACAATCCGTACGCCAAAATCTTCCCGATCCCCGAAGGCACCGTGGCGCGCGGCGGCACATTCTACGAACCGAAGACCGGTAAATTCGGTTCGGTGGATACCTGCCTGCCGTCCGGCCACATGGTGTTTGCGGATGACAAGGATGAGACGTTGTATTACGCCAGCACCCCCGGCGTAGGCCCGGATCACCGCGGCGGAATCGGCTGGATCAAGACGCGCGTGTGGGACGAAACACACGATTCGGAGAAGTCTGTCGGCTGGTGCCTCGCGATTATCGATTACAACGGAGACGGGAAGACCGGCGCTTTCACGAAGGCGGATGAGCCGCCCAATCCGAAGCTCGATCGCGAGGTGAAATGGTCGAACGGCTACGGAGTCGCCGTGAATCCGATCGACGGAAGCGTCTGGTATGCGGGCCTGGGCAATCCCGTCCCAGGCAGAATCTTCCGAATCGAAACCGGTTCGAACCCGCCGGCAACGTGCAAGACCGAAGTGTACGAGCCCCCGTTCGATAATCCGAAGCGTCCGGGCGTGGAGGCTTATTCCACGTTAGGGCTCGCGATCGACAGCAAGGGGCTGGTTTGGGCAGCGCTCGCCGGCAGCAACGATCTCGCGAGTTTCGACCGCAGCAAATGCAAAGGCCCACTGAATGGTCCTGCGGCGACAGGGCAGCAGTGCCCTGAGGGCTGGACGCTGTACCCGGTTCCCGGACCGAAGTTCAAGGGAAGCAATGTGCTGGCGGATTCGTTCTATCACAACTGGGTGGACCGCTATAACACCCTCGGGCTCGGTAACGATATTCCCATCGTCACCGGCACAGGCTCCGACTCGCTGATTGCTTTTATTCCCGAGACAAAGAAGTTTGTGACGTTCCGTGTGCCGTACCCAATGAGCTTCTACACCAGGCTCATGGATGGCCGCATCGACGATCCCAAGGCGGGCTGGAAGGGCCGGGGATTGTGGACGGCCAATGAGACCCGGGTCGTCTGGCACATCGAGGGCGGCAAGGGCACATCTAGCTCCGTCGCCCACATCCAGCTGCGGCCAGACCCCCTCGCCCACTAGCGCCTGTTGAAGCAGGGAGGGGAGGCGTTCTGCCTGGAAAGAGCGCCTTTGCTTGGTCTCCCGTAGTCCTCGCCATTCCGGAATCTGCAAGCCGGTTCTGGCCCCGGCGAAGTTCTCTTCATGCCATTCGCGAGTTGGATCGCCCGCCCTTCTTCGCATAAATCGCGCCGCACACTCCTGGTATGGCTTTTGTTCCAAACGGCCATCGCGTTGCAAGTAAATCGGTAAGCGTGGGGCTGTAAGCGGCCTGGGGTGGAAAAATGGAATGGTTTTCGTCGAATTCGGCAACATTTTGTATTTTCCTCAGGACTTTCCCCGTTTCGTGGGGTATTGTGTGCCGCAACGGCAGACTTACGTTTGCTAGTGGGGTTGTGTTAATTCCAGGAGAGGGATACTAGATATGAAAAATAGGATTGTACAATTGTGGACAAGGTGTGCCTTAGGCACCAGCCTTGTCCTGCTCGTCGCTTTGTCGATGATGCTGAGCACGGTGGCTTTTGGCCAGTCGTCCTCGACGGGCGCTTTGACCGGAACTGTTAAGGACTCTTCTGGCGCGGTCGTGCCGAATGCGACTGTCACAGCCACCAGCGTTGGTACGGACCAGGTTCGTACCAGCACAACGGATTCGAACGGCACGTACAAGTTCGGCTTCCTTCCTCCCGGGCCTTACAAGCTGAAGTTTGAGGCTGCGGGTTTTGGCACCGTTGAAGTGCCGTCGGTTGCCATCGTCGTCACCGAGACAGACGTCTTCGATGAGACCGTGCAGGTTGGCTCTCAGATACAGCAAGTGGAAGTACGCGCTGAAACCGAGCAGGTTCAGACGGCCACATCCACATTGGGTACCACGGTTGGCGGCAATACCATCTCGGATATTCCCCTGACGGCTCGTAACTATTCCACCATTCTGGGGCTCGCGGCCGGCGCGAACGTCGCCGTGTATAACGCGACTCAGTTGGGCCGGGGCACGCAGGACATCGTGGTGAACGGCGCCCTCGCCGCTCAGAACAACTACCAGCAGGATGGATCTTCCATCATCAACACCGCCGGAACCGGGACCGGCGCCGACTCCGGTGGCGCCACGAGTGGAATCGGAATCGTGAATCCGGACGCCATCCAGGAATTCAAGATTCAGACCTCGACCTACGATGCCGGTTATGGACGCAACCCCGGCGCGAACGTCAACGTCGTGACGAAGTCCGGCACGAACCAGTTTCATGGAAGCGCATTTGAGTTCTTCCGCAACGCTGAACTCAATGCCAACGACTTTTTCCGTAAGGAGAGCGCCCCGGTAGGGGGTGTTCCTCAAAACGGACGACCGGTACTCAACCAGAACCAGTTCGGCGGCACGATCGGCGGCCCGGTAAAGAAGGACAAGCTGTTCTTCTTCGCCTCGTTCCAGCGGACCTGGCAGAAGAACGGTCTCGCCGCGGCGGGCTTTTCCAATCCGGTGTTGACATATCTACCGGCCGGTGCCCGTAGCGCCGTGATCGGTTCCCCCTGGGTGCAGGCTCTGGGTGCGGCCTATTGCGGCCAGAGTCCTTTCAACGGAGGAGTGAAGGTTGCGTGCGACGGATCGAACATCAATCCAGTAGCTCTCAATTACCTCAATTTCAAGAACGCCGACGGCACGTATTACGTTGCGGGTGAAAGCGCCGTTCCCGGAACGGCGGCCGCCCCCGGAACTCAAGCCACCACGTTTAGCTCTCCCGCCCACTATTTTGAAAATCAGGGCACGGGCAACGTCGATTATGTGCTCAACAGCCGCAACACCATTTCAGGACGGTTCTTCTACAGCTCCGTTCATACGGTCGGCCCGATCGGAATCGGCGCCACCGGCTCGGCGATCACCCAGGGTTTGCCTGGCGCACCTGGCAGTTTTACCTTCCCGACGGAATACACGACAGGAAAGCTCACCACAATCGTCTCGAACAACGTGGTGAATGAACTGAAAGGTTCCGTGCAGCGCACCGTGGTATATGACTACCCCGGGTTTGTCAATCCGGACGGTTCTCTCGTCACCAACACTCAGTTCGGCGTGGCTCCTGTCGAGCCGACGTACGATGTGAGCAACCGGTACACGATCAAAGGGTTGTTCGTATTCGGCACCGGTGTCGCCGTTGCCCGCAAGCTGAACACCTCGTGGGAAGTGTCTGACCAGGTCTCCTGGTCGCACGGGAAGCACACCATTCGCTCGGGATTCGAAATCGAGCGCGACCGCCTGAACTGGTATTTCCCGGCCCTGGCTGGCGGAGGCAATGCGAACGAGACTTTCGACACGTTCGCGGATTTCCTGCTTGGGCAGGCCGGT
Organism: uncultured Acidobacteriota bacterium; assembly: GCA_963797585.1. GTDB lineage: Bacteria > Acidobacteriota > Terriglobia > Acidiferrales > UBA7541 > Palsa-295. The sequence continues at coordinate 67,450 of CAWCQH010000023.1, read as the reverse complement.
TGCGCGACCAACCTTACAGCTGCGCAATGCTTGGCAACCAAGTCGTCTGGCGTCGGGCCTGTCCTGCCGGGGCAGACCAACGGCAGCGGCTTTAGCAACATCGACAACACGGGTAACTCCGTATCGCTCACAAAGCCGGGCGGCGACAACCACTTCTTCCGGTCACCCGCTGCGAGCGCCTTTATCCAGGATGACTTCAAGGTGTCCAGCCGGCTGACCGTAAACCTGGGACTTCGGTGGGAATACAACGGGTTGTTCTACGATGCTGCCGGGAATACCACGAACACCTGGACCAGCCTGATTAGCACTGTGAATGTTCCCGTATCGCAGGGTGGCACGCTGGGAGCCACACAAGCCACCGGATCCTTGGCTGGGTTTGTGGTGCCGTCCAACTTTAACCCATCGCTCTATCCCGCGCCGCCGGTGGGTGGCATTTTCCAGAGCAACCATAAGGTACCCACTCAGAACAATCCTCCGATCGATGCGTTTGCGCCGCGGGCCGGCTTTGCGTGGAGGCCAACATCCAGTGACCGCCTTGTAGTACGCGGCGGAGCTGGGATTTTCTATGACCGCCAGGGCATAGCTGCCTATAACTCGAGCGCCGTGCAGATTTGGCCGTACGCCGTTCCGGTGTTTCAGGCATCCAGCGCCACAAACCAGCAGTCTATGGAAAGCAATCCGTATTTCAACGTACCGACCTCTGTAGGATGGGCGTCGGGGGCCCGGTTCATCACCATCAATACGGCGACCAACACGGGAACAAGCTCCAACCTGGCCGTCAACGTGATGAATCCCATATTCAAATACCCGACCACGTATCAATGGAACATGAACGTCCAGTATGAGTTCCTGCCCAGTTGGGTGCTCGAAGTGGGCTACGTAGGCAGCCACTCGATCTTCCAGGGCGGCGTGGCCCTCACCGGTGGAGGCTCACAAGGCCTTCAGATTAACGAGCCGCTCCTTGCTTCAGCGGCCGCTCCGGTCAACGGCATCACCGTCAACACGACTGGCAACACGGCGGAGCGCGTACCTTACCTCGGTTTTTCTCCGACTGGTCTGAACACGTTCATAAACGGCGGAAGAACCCTGTTCGACAGTATGCAGGTTACTGTGCGTAAGCGCATGTCCCACGGTCTCGAGATGCAGGCGGCCTACACGTGGGCTCAGGACCTGTCGACTGCGGATCACTACAGTTATGACGATCCTCACCTTCCAACTCTCTACGGGCGATCATCCTATTATCGTCCGCAGCGTTTGACGATCAACTACAGCTGGGATCTGCCTTTGGGCAAGCATGATGGGTTCGTCGGGAAGGTCACCAATGGATGGAGCCTGGCAGGTGTGACCGTAGTCCAGGACGGGCTGCCCTTGACCATCACTGATACCCGTGGCGGTTCCATCTTCGGAAAGGTTGACACATCCACGGCCCAGTACGCCGCGGGAATGTCTGCCGCCAATGTCGGTAACCCAGGGGGCGATGAAGCTCGGCTGGGCGGCACGAACGGTGGCCCGGGATGGTTCAACAAAGCAGCTTTTGGGACCACTCCGGTAGTCGGCAACGGAACTGGCTGGGGAAACAGCGGTGTGGGCACCATTCTTGGCCCGGGCCAGTTCAACTTCGATGCGACTATCCAGAAGACGACCAAGGTGGGAGGCCTCCACGAGGACGCGGCTCTCGTGTTTCGCGCGGAGTTCTTCAATGCCTTCAACCATGCCCAGTTCAACACACCCGTATCCACGGACGTTTCCGCGTCTACTTTCGGGCAAATCACCAGCTCGGCGGTCAACCCGCGGTTGATTCAGTTCGCTCTAAAGTACGTTTTCTAGTCCGCGTCTGGCTGGAAGGCGATTGGTTTGAAAAAGGGGGCCGCGATTTGCGGCCCCTTTTTTCTTGTGCAGGGAGGAGTTAGTAAGAATCCGTATTTTTACTGAAGGGGATTCTGGGCGGTAGTGCAGTAAGGAGCCGTATAACCCGCAGTGCCCGACGTATTGTAACGGATCACCCCGGTGGCGTCTGAGCAGAAGCCGCGCTGGCCCGTGGTGCCGACAGTAATCGGAACGGCGGTGACCACGTAGCCGTCGGAATAGCCGTAACCCCCCGAGCAGGAGCTGGAGGCGCTGGTCAGCACGGTGGCGCCGTGGTTGAGGGCAAAGGTGTAACCGCTCTTGGTTCCCCCGGTGAGCACGCTATCGACCAGCTGGGCATTCGTGCAGCTTACCGCCCCCGTGGATGTGCCGATGGCGGTGAGGCTGGGCGGAAAGCCGTTTCCATAGGTTGAGTTATACGTGATGGCCGCGGTGTTCACCGTCCGGATGGAGCCGACCGCCGAGGCTTCGTTCGCCGCCATCCGCGACCGCAGCAGATTGGGGATCGCGATGGCCGCGATGATCAGGATAATCGCTACGACGATGAGAAGCTCAATCAGTGAGAATCCTTTTTCGTGCCGATTCATTTTGAATCTCCCGGAAATGATGAGTGATTTGTTTGCGCAGTGCGACGCTGCAAAACGATTTCGAGCGAATGCAAGAACGAGCTTTTTTTGCGGGAGAGGCGGCTAGGTGCGGAGGATGCATATCAAACGCAGCCGCGCGTTTGACCTGACCGGGCGGGAAGGAAGCACAATTTGAATCTCGCGCTCTTCGTAGCGGACCGGGACACGATCGTAAACGGCGGAAGCCGGTGCGAGATGGTCGGTTTCCTTGCTTACCGCCGTGGCCTTGCAGCTGGAAGAAGCGCTCAGCAATGTGTAATCGTTGCAAGTGGAATCCGTCAACGTGAGCAGTTCCGGATATTCGCGCGCCAGTAGAGAGCAAAGAAGAACGGCAAAAGTGAGAGCGAGAGTGAGGCTTTGACATACTGCTAAGGCGCGAGCTTTCTTATCGGGGAACAATTGAGTTTGTGTCGGACTCGGCGCGGCCATCAGATTCACTCGGCTATAAGGAATGCATGAGAAATATATAAATTACCCCAATATCGGTTAAGCAAGCTGCGTGCCAAATTGCAGTAGCTGTACGATAGCTCTAAGCTATTGAATTATTGCGACTTGCTGGCTTTCGTTACAATGAAGTTATAGTCTGGCTGGCGGCAAACGGACACAATTTGTCATTCTGCTTAGTCAATTTACGAGAACTCGGCGGAGCGCCGATGAACCGATTTCGCCCGCGAGCATGTCAGGCTATCCAGATTTCGTAACGGGTGTATTCTTCACGGCTGCCGCTCGTGACGAGCTGCTTAAAAGGGGGCAGGAACTCACCATGGGACATTCCACCTGTTGCGGTGCAATCTCGCGCCGGAGGGTGCTAAAAGCAGGGCTAACGGCCGCCGCAGTCGCGGCTATGACGAGAAGCAAAGAGATATTCGCGGCTTCCTCGGTTCGCCCGATCGATATCCACGCGCATTATTACCCGCAGTCGTTCTTTGACGTGATCGTGGCGGATGGCCAGCGCTTCGACGCCGAATACCACAAAACGGACACCGGCTTTTCGTTCAAGACGCCCGCGGGAAGCAACGTACTGGAAGCCAAATTCATGGATTTGAAGCTGCGCATCGCGGATATGGACCGGCAGGGAGTGGCGATTCAGGCGGTCTCGATGAGCAACCCCATGGTCTATTGGGGCGACGAGGATTTCTCGCACCGCATGGCGGTGGCCTGGAACGACGGCGCGAGCGCGGCTCATCTGCAGTATCCCACGCGCATCGTGTCGCTGATGATGCTTCCCATGCTGTATCCGGACCGCGCGATCGAGGAACTCAACCGCGCGAGCAAATTGCCGGGGATGCGCGGCGTCTACCTGGGCACGCACATCGACGACACGCACGATCTGGACGACCCGCTCTTCGAACCTATCTACAGCCGCATCGAAGCGCTGGACCTGCCTGTTTTTCTTCACCCGCTGCCGAATTACGGCGGCGCACACATGAAGGACTACTACCTCTCCAACCTGCTGGGCAATCCCTTCGACACCGCGATTGCGGCCTGCAAGCTGATTTTCGGCGGCGTGCTCGACCGCCACCCCAGGCTCCAGATCAACCTGCCGCATGGGGGCGGAGCGCTGCCTATTCTGATCGGCCGAGTGGACCAGGGCTACCGCGTGCGGCCGGAGATCAAGAAAATGAATGTGCCGCGGCCGCCGAGCGACTATCTGCGGCGGTTTACCTACGACACGGTGGTGCACTCCAAGCCGATTATGGAATTCGTGATCCAGGAGGTCGGCGCCGACCGCGTGATGATCGGAAGCGACTACTGCTATGACATGGGCTACGACCGTCCGCTCGAGTTTCTTGAGCAGATCAATTTAACGAGCGCCGAGAGAAAAATGATCCTTGGCGAGAATGCCTCGCGCATTTTGAAACTCTAGAGCCCCCTTATGCTTGGGCTTTCTAGACGGAGTAAGAAACGTTCTCGTCGTCAATCACCGCGGCAGCCTTCTCTTTGGACGCCGGGACGGTCGCCTTTGTGCCGCGGCGCATGGCCACCTGGCCGGTGCGTACGACCTCGATCAAACCCAGCGGGCGTAGGACTTCGAGGAGGCTGTCGATCTTGTCCTCGGTGCCGGTGATCTCGATGGTGAGCGAGTCGTGGGCGACGTCGATCACGCGCGCGCGAAACACGTTGGCGAGCTCCAGCACGTGCGATCTGGATTCGGGCGTGGCTTCCACTTTGATGAGCGCGAGATCCCGCACAATCGCGGGCTGCGCGGTCACGTCGTCCACGAGCAGCACATTCACGAGCTTGTAGACGTTGGCGACGATCCGCCGCGCCTGGTCCTGGTCGGCATCGAGGACGATGGTCATCCGCGAGACCTCGGGCTTTTCGGTGCGCCCCACGGTGAGTGAATCGATGTTGAAGGCGCGGCGCCGGAAAAGCGACACGACGCGCGACAACACACCCGGCTTGTTTTCCACGTAAACGATAAATGTATGGAGCATGTCTTTTCCTATTCGTCTCCCGCGGTTTCAACGATCGGGCTGGGCCGGCGGATCATTTCGTGCAGTGACGCGCCCGCTGCCACCATCGGGTAGACCGTATCTTCCTGCTCGACCTGGAAATCGATCAGCACGGGGCCGTTGTGCTCCCGCGCCGCCCGAATGGTGGGAACCACGTCGCCGCGTTTGTTACAAATGATGCTGCGGATGCCGTAGGCCTCGCCGAGCTTCTTAAAATCGGGGCTGAGCAGCGGAGTGGCTTCGTAATTCCGCTCGTAGAAGAATTCCTGCCACTGGCGGACCATTCCCAGGTAGCCATTGTTGATGATGGCGATGTTCACCTTCAGATTTTCCTGCACGATGGTGGCGAGTTCGGCCATGGTCATCTGGAAGCCGCCGTCGCCGGCGACCACCCAGACATCCGATGCGGGGCAGCCCACCTTCGCGCCAATCGCGGCCGGCAGCGCGAAGCCCATGGTGCCCAGGCCGCCGGAGGTGATCAGCGAGCGCGGGCGGTCATGCTTGTAATACTGCGCTTCCCACATCTGGTGCTGCCCGACGTCGGTGACCACGATGGTTTCGCTGTCGCGCGTTTCGTGCCACAGGTCGTTGATTACGTGCGCGGCGTACAGGTGCCCATTGTCCGGGAGATTCTGGATGTCGCGCACGGCGGAATCGCCCTTGAGATTGCGGACGAACTCCAGCCACTTGCGGCGATCTTTCATCTCCATACGCGGCTGCAATTCGTGCAGGACTTTCCGGAGGTCGCCGACCAGAGCCACGTCCACCTTGACGTTTTTGTTGATCTCCGACGGGTCGATGTCGATGTGGATCTTTTTCGCGTTGGGGGCATATGTTTTGAGGTTGCCGGTGACGCGATCGTCAAAGCGCATTCCCAGCGCGATCAGCAGGTCGGCCTCCTGAATCGCCGTGTTGACCCAGGCCTCGCCGTGCATGCCCATCATTCCGAGATTGAGCACGTGGGTGGAAGGGAAGTGCCCCAGGCCGAGAAGCGTCATGGCCACGGGAATCGAGCCGCGTTCGGCGAACGACTGCACTTCGTGTTCGGCTCCGGAGACTGCAATTCCATGGCCGGCGAGAATAATCGGCCGCTTGGCCGCGTGAATCAACTCGAGGGCTTTATCGTAGGCATCCTTCGCGGGGGAGAGATCGGGGCGGTAGCCGCGCATTTTGGGCGCTGCCGCTTCCCAATCGAATTCGCAGGAGCTTTGCTGCGCGTCCTTGGTGATATCGATCAGCACCGGCCCCGGGCGTCCGGACTTGGCGACATAGAATGCCTCGCGCACCGTGTGAGCGATCTCATCGGCTCGCGTCACGAGGTAGTTGTGCTTGGTGATGGGCAGCGTGACGCCGGTGATGTCGGTCTCCTGAAAGGCGTCCGAGCCGAGCAGCTTGCTGCCAACCTGCCCGGTGATGCAGACGATGGGCACGGAGTCCAGCATGGCCGTGGCGATGCCGGTGACCATGTTGGTGGCGCCGGGGCCGGAGGTGGCGATCGCCACTCCCACGTCGCCTGTGGCGCGCGCGTAGCCGTCTGCCATGTGCGTGGCGCCTTGCTCGTGGCGTACCAGGATATGGTGGATGGAGCTGTGGCGCAGGGCGTCGTAGACCGGGAGGATGGCGCCGCCGGGATAGCCGAACACCTGTTTCACGCCTTCGCGCTCGAGGCATTCCCAGAGGATCCTGGCCCCTGTCATAGTTGTCCTGTCCGTGGGTGTCTTGTCCGCGGCTGCCTTCTGCGCGGGTGTCTTCTGCTCTGCCTTCTGGCCGCCCATATTTCCTCCGTCAAGAGATCATAAATCAAAAAACCCACCTAACCAGTTTCGGTCGGTGGGTTGCAGGAGCCTTTCAGATTTCCTTGTTTCAGCTGGCTCTGGAACCACAGACCGAGGCGGGTACACCTACTACTACCCTAAGGCCTACTACACTAAGTTGGCCACTCGCGCTCTCGTGTCTGAAGGATTGAGCCACTGTTTCTCGGGTCCTTTGCCTTGCGACTCCGCTTACAGCCAACAACTCTATTATTCACGTATCTAGATGTCAAGAACCTCTTTGTCGTGGTTGCCGATGTATGCCATGACACCGTGGTGCTCAGTAGAACTACCGTATGGTCCGCGTGCGGCAAGGGCTAATAGGAATGACTGGGGACTGCGGCTGGCTCGGATTGGCTGGTGCGGACGAGGCTCTCGCGTGGGGCCAGGCGGTATTTCAGGAGCGTCCAGACGGCTTCGATGCCGTCGGCGAAGCGAATTTTCTTGCCTTCGGCTATGCCTCGGGGGTTATAGCGGATCGGGACTTCGTGGATGGGGTAATCGAGGCGGCGCAGCTTGGCCGTTACTTCGGGGCAGAATTCGAAGCGTTCGCATTCGAGGCGCAACTCGCGCAGCACGGACGCACGGAAAGCTTTGTAGGCGGTGGCCTCGTCGGTGAGGCGGGCGTCGAAGAGAAGGTTCGCGCTTTTGGTGAGGATGCGGTTGGCCAGCCGGTATTTCAATTCCATTCCGGTGGCGTTTCCCAGGAAGCGTGAGCCGTAGACCACGTCGGCATGGCCGTTCACTATGGGATCGAGTAGCCGGGCGTAATCGTTGGGGTCGTATTCGAGGTCGCCGTCCTGAATTACGATGACTTCCCCTTGTGCCAGGGCGATTCCGGTGCGAAGCGCCGTCCCTTTGCCTAAGTTCCTCTCGGAATGCTGCCCCACGATGATGCCCGCGCGGGCGTGCTGGCTGAAAATCTGCGCGGTACCGTCGGTGGATCCATCGTCCACTACGACGATTTCCTTCGAGCAGCCCTCGGGGAGGGGCGCCTGGCGCACGCGTTCGAGCACCTGGTTGAAGGTGCGGAATTCGTTGTAGACGGGAATGATTATGGAAATCAGCATGGCGTTTCGAGCACGGCGAACAGCGATTGCCCGAAAGGCGGATGCGCGATTTCTTCCAGCCGCGAGAGCGCCGGCACGAGCCTTTCGAACGCTGCGATCTGTTTTGCGGACTGGCTTTCGCGTTTCAGGATATGGGAGTTGAGCCACCAGCCGAAAAAGCCGGCGCAATTCACGTAGTGCGCTTTGCGGACGCGCAATCCCGTCTCGGTCGCCAGGCGCGTGAGGGAATCGAGCGTGTAGCGGCGATAGTGACCGAGGTTTCTATCGATGGGCCCGTACAGAGCGGGGAACGCGGGGACTAGCAGCACGATCACCCCGCCTGGAGCCAGAAGCGACGCGATGGCGCACAGCGCTCTGGCATCGTCCGCGAGATGCTCAAGAACGTTGAGGCACACGCAGGAGTCCGCGGCAAAGCCGGCCAATTCCGAGCGCTTCTCGTCCAAGTTCCCAATGTCGCATATCAGGGCGCGCAAGTTTGGATGGTTCGCGTAGCGTCTCTGGAGTTCTTCGATACAACCGGGTTCTTTATCCAGCGCCAGGATGGCGCCCCAATCCAGCAGCGCTCCGGTGAAATTTCCGACCCCGCAGCCCACTTCTATGACGCGCCGGCCGATTTCGCGCGTTACGAGACGCGCCTGCCACGCGAAATAGTTCTTCGCATGGCTCATCCGCTGTTGATCGCCGATCGTGTAAGCCGCTGCCTCCAGCGGGTTGAGCGTCAAGGTATCCAAGGTGGTTCTCCGGCCGACCGGTACTATACACCTGCATAGATGGACTTTTCGCCGGTAAGGTTACTTGGGATCGGGCTTTTCCAGACGCGCGCGGGCCCGCGCTGCCAGGCCTGCCACGGCGACTGCGCAAAGCAGCAGCACCATGGGATCGATCGGATAACGATAGCGAAACAGGGCTTGGCTCATGTAGGAGGCGAAGGGGAACACGATAGGGAATGCAGTAACGGGAACAGCGTAGGGCCTGAGCTTTCGGTCCGCGAAAAACATCACGGTTCCCACCAGGGCGCCCATCGCGGCGAGAACATTGCACACGAAGACGCTGCGAATCAAGAAAGACGGAGTCCGCAGAAAATCCTTCAGGGGATGAGGCGTGCCGGCCCAGGTGGCTATGAAGCGGTCCTTGAAGAGGGTCAATTCCCGCCTGGGATGGCTGATGATCCACCGAATTGCCTCGGTTTGCTTTTCCTGCATGTAGGCAACCTCGCCCATACGCACGTATTTTGCGCGCTCGGCGCTATTGTCGATGGGATGCAGCCCGCCTGGGAAACTGTCGCGGTACTGGTCGTTGTTGCCGAGCCACATTTGCAGGCCCAGGGCGGAGCGCAGCGGGATGAAGCTGTGGAAGACGGCGTAATTGCGGATCGTCCAGGGAGCGCAGCAAAGAACGATCACGGCGGCCGTGGCTGCCAGTCTGGGAATCAAATGTTCGCTCCCACGCTTCCACTGGCGATACGCCATCCAGCCGAGCAGGAAGGGCAATCCGGCGAGCAGGGTCGCATTGCTCATCAGTGCCACGCCCCACAAAATTCCGTACGCGCACCAATCGCGGGCTCGCTTTGAGTCCGCGACTGCAAGTGTGGCCCACAAGATCGTGGCGGCCAGCAATCCTGAAAGAGAGGTGTCCCAGACCCATTGGAACGGGATGATAGCGGCGTTCGGGAAAATGGCCCACATCCAGGCCGCGCCCGCTCCCACTGGTACGCCCGCGACGCGTTTACCGGCATAAAAAATCGGCACGCACGTGAGCGTTGAAAACAGAATGTTGAGGCCGATCGTCGCGAGGAACGCGTGGAAGTTGAACGTCCCGAAAATCTCGAAAACGCCGGCCACGAGCAGCGGATATACCGGTGTGGTGAAGGCGGTGGGCCCGGTGTCGACGCGAAACGGCGACCCGAAACCCTTTCCGACGGCAAGCGAATAGGCGATATCGCCGGGCTCGTAAAGAAAGGGAACCGCCTGCAGCGCCTGGCGGGGGATCACATTAATTTCGTGCCAGGCGTATGTCAGGCGAATTCCCAGCGCCACCAGCAGAATCAGGAGAAGGGAAGTGGCCGCGATTTTTAACGGTGTTCTCACGCAGGGAATATATCGTACCGTAGAGGCGCGGAGGCGGCTAACTCCCGGCGTACGAGAAGCGCCGCGAGTAGCCGTAAGGAGGATGTATGGCGGATGCATGCCGAACGGACTTATCACCAAGCCGTGCAAGGATTCCGTCGTGGCGACGACGGAGCGTTTCGCCAATCTTCTAAAGGCGAAGGGAATTACGCTCTTCGCACTGATCGACCACAGCGGCGAAGCCGAGAAAGCCGGGCTGAAGATGCCTCCCACCAAGCTGCTGATTTTTGGCAATCCCAAAGGAGGCACGCCGGTGATGCTGGCGGCGCCTACGATTGCCATCGACCTGCCGCTCAAGGTGATTGTCTGGGAAGACGCCGGCGGCAAGGCATGGATCAGCTTCAACGATCCCGCGTACCTGCAAAAACGCCACAATGTTCCCGGCGACCTGGTGAAGAATATCTCCGTGGTCGAAGGTCTTGTCGACGAGGTGCTGGCCTGATTCGCCGCAGCGGGGCGGCCCGTGTACCTCGCCATAACAGGTCAAAAGGTTAAATTACGCACAAAACAAGCACCTGAGCGCCCTATTCGTCCCTTCGTTTGCTATAATCCGTCCCCATACTATGGACTTCGACCACCTGATCACATTCGTCGAGATTGCCAAGCAGGGCAGCTTTTCCCGCGCCGGACAGAAACTCTACCGCTCCCAGCCTGCCGTGAGCGCGCAGATCCGCCAACTGGAGCAGGAGTACGGACAAAAGCTTTTCGACCGCGTGGGCAAATCGGTGCGGCTCACGATGGCCGGCGAAACTCTGCTCGAGTACGCCGGGCGCCTGCTCACGCTGCGCAACGAATCCTTGCGCGCCGTCGCGGATCAGGCCAGCACGCCGCGCGGCACGCTTGCCGTGGGGGCGAACGAGGCCACGTGTCTTTACGTGCTGCCCGACATTTTCGCCGAATACAACCGCCGCTTTCCCTCGGTGCAGATCAGCATCTACCGGAACTTCAGCCACAAGGTGCTGGAGAAGGTCGAGGACGGCACGGTGGATGTGGGCATTGTCACCATGCCGGTGAAGTCGCCGAGCCTGAAGGTTCATTCGATCTTTCGCGACCGTTTGATGCTGATGGTCGATCCGGCCAACCCGCTCGCCGCCTATAAGAGCGTGCGCACCAGCGATATTGCCGAGCAGCCGTTGATTTTCCCGAAGACCGGCTTCATGCGGCAGGTGCTGGATAAGCAGTTTCGTCCGTACCGCTCGCGGCTGCGCGTCACGATGGAGCTGCCGAGCGTGGGGATGATTAAGCGTTTCGTTGCTGCCGGTCTGGGCGTTTCGATCATCAGCGAGACGTTTGCACGCGACGAAGTAAAAGCCGGGCAGGCCAAGCTGATTCCCATTTCCGACGTGGAGTTGTTTCGCGAACTCGGGATCGTGTACCGACGGGATCGCACGCTTCCACGGTCTGCCTCGGCGTTTGTCGCTCTGGTCCGGCAAGGCGCGGCCGTCACGTCCACCGAAAATATGGAAGGGAAGGTCGCGCACAAACGCTGATCGGGTTTGTGCAGGTGCCGCCTCGATCGGACTGCCGAGATTCAGAAGAGTCCCGGTTATCCCGCCTGAGTTTCTGCTGTATTTGATGATCTCTTCTCTTACGTGTCATCCCGAGCGCAGCGAGGGATCTGCTTTGCCTTCGGCGCCTACACCGTCACGGCTGAACTCAGCCTCGGAATGCCGGGCGGCTGTGTTAGCATCGAACTTCCTAAAATATGCTTTTGCGGAGACATCCTAGAGCGTGACACAGCGCAAGCGAGTCCTCAGCGGCATGCGGCCCACCGGCCGCCTCCACCTCGGCCATTATTTCGGCGCCCTCTCGAATTGGCTCAAGCTGCAGGAAGAATACGAATGCTTCTTTTTCGTGGCGGACTGGCACGCCCTGACGACGCATTACGAGGACACGTCATCGGTCGCCGAGAACACGCTGCAGATTGCGATGGACTGGCTCTCGGTGGGCCTCGATCCGAATAAATCGACGATCTTCATCCAGTCGAGCATTCTGGAGCATGCCGAGCTGCACCTGCTGCTCTCCATGATTACACCGCTCAGCTGGCTCGAGCGCGTCCCCACGTACAAAGAGCAAATCGAAAACCTGAAGGACCGCGACCTGGGCACCTACGGTTTCCTCGGCTACCCGCTGCTGCAATCGGCCGACATTGTGATGTACGGCGACCCGAAGCATCGATTGCTCGTTCCCGTGGGTGAGGACCAAGTTCCCCATGTTGAACTCACGCGCGAAATCGTGCGCAGACTTCAACACCATTTTTCGGAGTTCACGTGAGTTCCGACATCTTATGACGTTAAGAATGTGAAGGCTCAGAAATTTCTTGAAGAGTTTGAACCGAGTAACCCTATTACTAAGGCCTTTGGTTGGAAGTGACGACCCGTTTACCTGGGATCGGCAGGTTGCTATAGACCGCGTAATTCGTCGGCGGATTCACGAAGATGGATTCGCGGAATTTCTTCGATTGCGCTCGATCCTTCTATAATGGCGATTCATTTCGAATCGGGAACTTCTTCGTGAGCCGGACCTTCTGCTCACCGAAACGCCGCGGCTGCCGGGCACCGATGGGCGCCGGATGGCCAAGAGTTACGGCAACGCGATCTGGCTCTCCGATCCGCCTGACGACATTCGCACCAAAGCACGCAACATGATGACGGACCCGCAGCGGCAGCGCCGCACCGATCCGGGACGCCCGGAGGTTTGTCCCGTGTTCGCGTGGCACAAATTGTTTTCGCCGCCGGAGACGGTTGCGTGGGCCGACCAGGGCTGCCGCACCGCGGGCATCGGCTGCGTCGATTGCAAGAAGGCCATGGCGGAAAATCTCGTGAAGTGGATTGAGCCGATTCAGGCGCGGCGCAAAGAGTTCGAGGCGAACCGCAGCAGGTCTGGGACACGCTCGACGCGGGCAACAAGAAGGCGCAGGCTCAGGCGCGCCGTACGATGAAGCGCGTCCGCAACGCCATCTTCAAATGGGACGATGCCCGCAAACCTCATCCGGTGGGTGGCTAGCCGCGAGCCCGTGCCCCGGTTTTTAGGGGGGCAGAGCTTCAGCTCTGACATTAACCTTGGCGCGTAGCGCCTTCCGCTCGCGGTGCCTCTCTCGCGAGTCTTCGGCTCGGAATGCGGGCAAGCGCTCACTTAGAGAAAGGGGACACCATGATCGCGGCGTGGGACGCTAAGCTTTACGACGACAAGCACTCCTTTGTTTGGGAGAAGGGCAGAGGGGTTGTCGAGCTGCTTGCGCCCAAGCCGGGCGAACGCATTCTCGATCTTGGCTGCGGCACGGGGCATCTCACCGCCGAAATTGCCGCCGTCGGTGCGCTCACCGTGGGCATCGACCAGTCCGCCGAGATGATCGCGCAGGCGCGCCGGCAGTTTCCCGATTTGCGATTCGAGGTCTGCGATGCCCGGGAAATTCCTTTCACTGCCGAATTCGACGCGGTGTTTTCCAACGCGGCGCTGCACTGGATTCCCGAGGCGGAAAAAGTAATCCGGGGCGTGGCTCGGGCGCTCAAGCCCAATGGCCGGTTTGTTGCGGAGATGGGCGGCAAGGGCAACATCCGCCGGCTGGTGGAAGCGATCACCGCCGCCTGCCGGGAGGTCGGCCTCGACAGCGGCGCCGCCACCGAGGCATGGTATTACCCCAGCATCGGCGAGTATGCCGGGCTTCTCGAGAAGCATGGACTCGAGGTTCGCCAGGCGGCGCTGTTCGAGCGGCCGACGCGCCTTGAGGATGGCGAAAAGGGGCTGGAAGCGTGGCTGCGCATGTTCCGGCGGGTGATTCTCGATCGCCTTCCCGCCGCCACGCAGGACGCATTCTTGCGCGAAGTCGAGCGGCAGGCGCGACCGCAGCTGTTCAAGGACGGCGTCTGGGAATTGGACTACCGCCGCCTGCGCATCGTGGCCTGGAAGCAGGCATGAGTTTCCCCGTGCTAGGCGCAACCCTCTGCATTGTCATTCCGAGCGCGGCGGGGAATCTGCATTTCCTTTTCGAAAAGAACGCCGACGCGAGTGACATTGCCTGATAACATAGGCTGACGATGGCATCGCCTTACCGCATCCATTTACCGGTGTACGAAGGGCCGCTCGATCTTCTGCTCGATTTGATTCGCAAGCAGGAGATGGACATCCACAATATTCCCATCGCCAAGGTCACCGAGCAGTACCTCGACTACCTGCACCAGATCGAGAAGCTCGATATCGACGTCTCCGCCGACTTCATCTACATGGCCGCCACGCTCATCCACATCAAGTCGAAAATGCTGCTTCCGGCCGATCCATTGACGCCCGAGGAAGAGCAGGACCCGCGCGGCGAACTCGTCCACCGGCTGCTTGAGCACGAGAAATTCAAGAATGCGGCGCAGCTTCTCTATCAGAAGCAGCAGATCGAGGACCATGTTTGGTCGCACCCGGACCGCAGTCTGTATACCGGCGACGCGATCGAGGGCGAGATGGCTGTTTCGCTCGTCGACCTCGTCAAGACGTTCCAGCAGATCCTCGAACGCCGCAAGCAAACGCCGAAATTCGAGCTGCGTCACGAAAGCGTTTCCATCGCGCAGATGATGGACCGGCTTCGACAGCGCCTCATCGCCTCCGACGAACCTATTTCGCTACTGGAATTCTTCGATACGTGCGAGACGCGGAACGCCACCATCGTCGCGCTGTTGGCCGTGCTGGAAATGGTGCGCATGCAGGCGGTGATCCTGGTGCAGATGGAGCTCTTTGCGGACATCGGATTGCGGAAGCATAAGATGTTCGACGCCGTGTTTGCCGGGCCCGACGCCATGTCGAAAATCGAAGAACAGTATCTGTAGCTGCTGCGCGAAACACATAACGGGAACTAAGAAGAAAGAGAAATTATGACGCCACAAGATATTCAGGCGGCTCTCGAAGCGATCATCTACGCCGCCGACGAGCCGGCCACCCTCGAACAGATCGCCCACGCGCTGGGCGTGGAGAAGATTGAAGCGCGCGCGGCGCTCGACCTTCTCACCGCCGCGTATCAAATCGACGAACGCGGAATCGAAGTGCGCAAGGTGGCGGGCGGGTGGAAGTTCTACACCAAGCCGCAGCATCACGAAGTGGTGCGCAAATTCATCAAGAGCCTGCAGCCGCCGCTGCGCCTCACCATGCCCGCGCTGGAGACGCTGGCCGTGATCGCCTACAAGCAGCCCGTCACGGTGCCGGAGATCAACGAGATTCGCGGCGTCAATGTCGGCGGGGTGATCAAGACGCTGCTGGAGAAGCGCCTCATCACCACCGCGGGACGTAAAGAGGTGATCGGCCGGCCGATTCTCTATCGCACCTCGAAGCAGTTCATGATTCGCTTCGGGCTTTCCGATCTTGACGAGCTTCCGAGCCTCAAGGAATTCGAGCAGCTGGCGCAGGCGGCTCTCGGCTCCGATACCGGCATTGCGCCTGCCGAGCCCGGCGAGGCGCTGGTGGAAACGCAATCGGACGGAGTTATAGCCGCGCAAACCGGCGGACGGCAGCGACAATCACCGCAATGACACTGGCCGTGACATTGGCGATGACAATGATCTTGCGGAACTCGGCGAAGACGTTCCGGAAGCGCCGGTAGAGGCTTTTGCGCAAGCGGAAGCCCCGATTACTCACGCGCAGGGAGTCGAGCCGGACGACGCCGGGTCCGAAACGGATGAAACGCCTGATGGCTCCAAGGCTGCATCCGCGGCAGCGGGCAATTCAGAACCTTCGTGAATTCACACGCACGCTTCAGGCCTTTTGCGATTGCGTCGCCGGGCCCGCCAGGAAACCAGACCAGGAAAGCCAGTCAGGAAAAATGATCCATGCTTGAGCGTCTGCAAAAGATAATCGCGCGCGCCGGAATTGCCTCGCGTCGCCACGCGGAAGAGTTCATCACCTCCGGCCTCGTCACCGTGAATGGCCAGACGGTCACCGAGCTGGGGTCGAAGGCGGACGCGTCACGCGATCACATCAAAGTGTCCGGCAAGCTGCTGCGCCCGGCCTCGGCCTCGAATCTTGTGTACCTCATCCTGAACAAGCCGCCCGAAGTTGTTTCGACGATGAGCGATCCCGAGGGCCGGCCATCGCTGCGCGATTTATTGCACGGCGTTTCGGAGCGGGTGTTTCCCGTTGGCCGACTCGAGTATCACTCGACCGGCTTGGTGGTGCTCACCAACGACGGCGATCTGGCGAACCGCATCCTCCAGTCGAACGATCTGCGGCAGACCTATCAACTGAAGCTCAAGACGCTGCTCACGTTCGCTGAAATCGAAAGCCTGTCGCGCGCTACCGGTGCGCACATCACGCGTCTCCGCGGGAAGGAAATGCCGTGGTACGAGGTATCGCTCTCCGAGGCGCGTCGCGACGCACTGCGGAATAAACTTTTTCAGACCGGGCATCCCGTCGACAAGATGCGGCGCGTCGGCATGGGCAACCTGAAGCTGGAGGGGCTTGCTTCCGGACGGCACCGCGAGGTTTCGGCCGCTGAGGTAGCCACTCTCATCCGGCTGCTCGACGGCAAGGAAACAGTGGCAGTCGACCGGCCGCCCAAGCGCCCGCCGAAGCCGCCAAAGTTCGCCAAGTTCGCAAGTTTGCGAAATCCACAAAGTTCACCAGGCCCACAAGGTCCGCGAAGTCGGCGAAGTCCGCAAGATCCGGCCAGTTCCCGAAGCACAAGCAACGGGGCGCCGGAAAGAAGTTTCGCCCCCACTCCTCGCCCCGGCGGTAAGCTCCATGGGGAACAGATTTCCTCCAATTGCGGGTGGGATTTAAGCCGAGTTGCGATATGATACGCCGCATCGAACGGGGGTTTGGTTCAAGCTACGTCCGCGTTATCCGCCAACTTTTGCAGGGCTTTTTATCCTTGTGAGCTGGTGGTATGCGCGGCGAGGGCATGCCCCAAAAACAACGCATTTGCGCGCCGCGCGAGCGGCCCGCGAAACCCGAACGCACTCGAAAGGCTTGGTCTGTTTCCATGAACAATTCACTTGGGTCTCGCAGCGATTCAAACGGCGCATCGGCACACTCGCCGGGCGATTCCATCAGCCAAATTCTCAAGAACAGCCGGACAATCGCCGTCGTGGGGCTATCCAGCCGCCGCCACCGCCCGAGCTTCGGCGTTTCCGAATATATGCAATCGGCGGGCTACCGGATCATTCCCGTCAACCCGTCTGAAACTGAGGTCCTGGGCGAAAAGTGTTACGCGCGCCTGGAAGACATTCCGGAAGCCGTCGACATCGTGAACATTTTCCGGCGATCGGAATTCGTGCCGGAGATCGTGGAATCGGCGATTCGCATCGGCGCGCGGTGCAGTCTGGATGCAGGAAGGCGTCGCACACCCGGAAGCCGCAGAGCGAGCGCGCCGCGCGGGACTGTTTGTGGTGATGAATTGCTGCATCCTGAAGGAACACATCAAGCGCTTCCGGCTCCCCGTCGAGTAACGGTTCGCTGAAGCGGCGAGTTGAAGTGGCGCTACTGGAGTGGATACACCCGCAGAATTTCTTTTCCCGGCTCGGTGACTGCGATCGTTTCGCCGTTCGGCGAAATCGCGAAGGCGTGATATTCAAGCCCGTGCAAGGCTGGCGTGAAGGTGCCATCGTAAAGGCCCACCCAGATCAACTCGCCTGACTTTTCGGGCGGTCCGCGCTTCAGCAGGATGCGGCGCTCGTCGCGGCTCCAGGCAAACGTTCCCATCCCCACCCGAATGCTGAGGGGCTTGGCGGCATGCGCGAGATCGAGCACCTCCACCGCATCGCCGTCCGTGAAGAACGCAAGCTTCGTGCCGGACGAAGACAGGTTCAATCCACCCTGGTACGCGTCGATGCGCGTGACTTCCCGGATGCCTTCGTGGACGAGATCGAGCTGAAAAAGCGCCTGGCGTCCCGACACGCTCAGATTCTGGCTGAGCGCGTAGGCCTGATTCCGCGGCGCGTCCCACACGATGGCGTCGAAAGTGTGACCTTCGAAAAGCGTGCTGGATTGGCCGCTCACCACGCTCACCCGCCCGATCTTGTAAGGACCGGCTCCGATCAAATACGCGACGTTCACGTTATCGGCGAGCCACGTCCCGTGCGAGGCTTCCTCGACGAAGCGCGTCTTCGAGCCCTCGACCTTGATTTCGTGGCCTTCGTCGTCGAGCAGGGCAATCGCTTTTCCACCGGAGGGCGAATCTTCGTCGGAAGTGGGCTTTTGCGTGGTGATGCTCATGGCGATGCGCGAGCCGTCGGGCGACCAGGCGAGCGAGTCCACCTGGAAGCTTTGCGGAGGCGGCACCGGCATGAATTTTTCGCCTTCGACGATGAGTTTTTCTTTTCCCTCGTTGGCCACCCACACGTCGGCGCGCTGGATCATCACTTTCTTCATCCGCTTCAGTCGCGGAACCGAGCACACGATTCTGTTGGTCGACGAGATCGCGAAAGACTCGCAGTCCCGGTCGATTTCCATCAGCGGCTTTTCCTGCGCGCGCGCGAGCATTGCCAGCACAAGAAGCGCAAAGGGAAGCGCCGTAACGAAGAGTTGTCGAGGACGCGGGATGTTCACTTTGTCTTGTCTTCCGGAGATTTTTTCTGGATGCGGCGGATTTCCGCCAGCCGCTGGCGGATGCGCGCCTCGAATCCCTGGTCGGTGGGCTTGTAATACTCGCGTCCGGCGAGGCTTTCGGGCAGGCAGGTCATGTCCGTGACTTTTTCTTCCGCGTCGTGAGCATACTGATATCCCTTGCCGTAGCCCAGATGGCCCATCAATCCCGTGGCGGCGTTTCTTAGATGCAGCGGGACGGGCTCCGCGATGGTATTCTGCAAATCTTCCTGGACGCTGCCATAACCCGTGTAGAGCGCATTCGATTTTGGCGCGAGCGATAAATATACGGCCGCCTGCGCGAGCGCGAGGTTTCCTTCCGGCGGGCCGAGGAATTCGAACGCTTCCTTGGCGGCCAGCGTGACGGCCAGCGCGCCCGGCTCCGCGAGGCCGATATCTTCGCTCGCCATCCGCACCATGCGGCGCGCGAGGTAGAGCGGGTCTTCGCCCGATTCGAGCATGCGCGCCAGCCAGTAGAGCGCCGCATCGGGATCGGAATTGCGGACGGATTTGTGCAGCGCGGAGATCAGATTGTAGTGCTCTTCGCCGCTTTTGTCGTAGGGCAGCAGCTTTTTTTGAAGCACGTCCGCAAGGCGCGCCTCGGAGACGATGCGGCGCCCGTCTGCGCCCGGCTCGGTGCCCAGCACGAGCGCTTCCAGCGTGTTGTAGGCCGAACGCGCGTCGCCATTGGCCAGGATCGCGATGCGCTCCAGAATTTCGTCGCTCGCCTCCACGCGCTCTTTTCCCAGTCCGCGTTCGCCATCTTGCAGCGCCTTGCGCAGCAGCAGCACGATCTGATCGGTCGAGAGCGCGTGCAGCACGTACACCTTCATGCGCGAGAGCAGCGGGGCGATTACCTCGAACGACGGATTTTCGGTGGTGGCGCCGATCAGCAGGATGTTTCCGGCCTCGACGTGCGGCAGAAAAGCGTCCTGCTGCGCGCGGTTGAAGCGGTGAACCTCGTCGACGAACACGATGGTGCGCAGGCCGTAACGCTTGGCGCCTTCGGCCTTGGCCATCACTTCCTTGATCTCTTTGATTCCGGAGAGCACGGCGCTGAAAGGAATGAACTCCGAGCGCGTTCGCTTGGCGATGATCCGGGCGAGGGTGGTTTTCCCGCATCCGGGAGGGCCCCAGAAGAGCATCGAGCTTAGATCGTCGCGCTCGATCTGGGTGCGCAGCGGCTTGCCGAGCCCGAGCAGGTCTTCCTGGCCGATAAACTCATCGAGCGTCTGCGGGCGCATGCGGTCCGCAAGCGGACGCCCCGTCTGAGGCGCTTCCTCCGGCTCGATGGCGCGAAAAAGTCCCACTAGCTCTCTTTTCTCAGGCGCGCCGCTTCGTAGAGAAGCAGCGACGCCGCCACTGCGGCGTTGAGCGATTCGACCGTCTCGCTCATGGGGATCGAGATTGTCATATCCGCGGCGTGCTGCACTTCCGGCGGGAAGCCCGGCGCCTTCCGCGCCTATGAACAGCGCCGCGGCGCCGCGAAGCGCAGAGCGAAGATCACCCGTGCCGACCAGCCGCGTTTTTCCCAGTGTTGCGAATTCGCTGCGATCACCTTTATTTGATGCATCTTGAGCTGGGCGAGCAAAATCGGCGCCGCGATCCCGCGCACGATGGGCAGCCGAAAAGCGGTACCAGCGGACGCACGAATGGCCTTGGGAGACCACGGATCGGCTGTCCCGCGCGATGGTGACTGCGCCGGTTGCCCCGAAGGCCTCCGCAGAGCGCAGGATCGTGCCGAGATTTCCGGGATCCTGAATCCCGGCCAACACCACTACCAGCGGAGTGTCCCCTCGCAGCACATCATCGAGGCCCCAGACCGGCTGGCGAAACAGCGCCGCCACGCCCTGTGGGGTCTCCGTTCCAGCTACGCTCTCGAACATCTTGTCGCTCGTTCTAAGGATGCGATCCCGGGAGATTCCGGCCTCGCTCTGGCCCGCCGCCCGAAGGATTTTCTCCATCTCCCGCTCGCCGGTAACGCTGATGAGCAAGGCGTGAGCCTCCAATCCCGAGCGGATGGCTTCTTCTACGAGCTTGGGTCCTTCCACTCCAATCAGTTCATCCCCGGAGGGTCCCGTTCCACGCAAGGCCGCCCGAAACAATTTGAGCCACTTATTTTCTTTGCTGGTAATCAGGTTCGATGGCTGATCCTCTTCTGAATCATGTCCCGAGTTAGGTCCAGAGTTAGGCCCCGAGTCAGGTCGAACATAAGAAGGGGAATACGCGCGAGGCTTGACGAATCGTTGGGCCATGCGCAAGCGTAACAAACCGCCTATCCGCCGTAAACAACGCCGATCAGATTGTGGATAGGCACTTCTTGCGCGTTTGTCTCGGGCCGCGAGTTTATATTCCGCTTACGTCCTTTCCTTGCTGCATCTTGCACACCGACCCGGCCTGTGGTAGCTTGCCAGAGTAGACAAGGCGCAGCCCGCCGTGAGTGAACATTGCCGCTAGAAGTCCTTAAAGTTTCACCAGATGCGCCTGAGCGCAACGTAATCGACTACGCCGCAAACTTCATCAAGCGCGGACGTGTCATCGCCATTCCCACAGACACCTTCTATGGCCTCTCCACCGATCCCTTCAACCTGGCCGCCATCGAGCGCGTCTTCCAGGTAAAGGGCCGCGCGGAGAACAAAGCCCTTCCTATCCTGGTCAACTCCGTGGAGCAGGCAGTCACGCTCATGCGGGACGTCCCGGACGCTTTTCTCACCCTGGCGACGAAGTTCTGGCCCGGTCCGCTGACCCTGGTTGTGGAGGCGACGCACCGCTTGCCCTTGAAGGTTACAGGGAACAGCGGCCGCGTAGCGCTTCGGTGGGCGGATTCGCGCATTGCCACGGCGCTGATCGAAGCGGTGGGGGGACCGATCACCGGTACGAGTGCCAATTTATCCGGCCACGCGTCCTGCACCAACGCCGAGCAGATTACCCAGCAGCTGGGGAAGAGCCTCGCGCTCGTCCTCGATGCCGGGGATACCGGTGGCACGCTGGCCTCGACCATCGTGCGCATCAATGGCGACGAGTGGACGATTGTCCGCGAAGGCGCCCTGCCCGATATCGAGATACACAGCGTTTTCGAAGCCTGATTCTTGTACCAACCCTACTTCACGCGTCCATAGTGCAGCTTGCCCAGAACAGCCGGGTGTCGCGCTCCGGTTGCCGAGGGTAGATTATTCGGACGTCCATGGAACGCCTCGTAAGCCAGCACCGCGAAATCGAACGCCTCTTTTGCTTCTGCCGGAACACCGAAGCGGCTGGAAGGTATGATCTCGATCCCCGGAACCGAAGCGGCCAGCTGCGCCATCATCAAGGGATTGTGGGCGCCGCCCCCGGCGACGATCAGCTCATCCACGCTGGCGCGAGGCAGAATCAGCCTGCGGAATGCGTCGGCAATCGACAGGGAAGTGAACACCGTGGCCGTGCGCACCAAATCCTCCGGCACGGCGTGATGTTTCTTTCCCCACACCATCAACTGTTCCACATAGGCTTTGCCAAACTGCTCCCGCCCGGCCGTCTTCGGCGGACGCTTTCGCAGGTAGGGCTCTCGCATCATCCGAGCCAGCAGGTCCTGAATCGTCCTCCCGCTTAATGCGATCCGGGCGCCACGGTCGTACTTGGCCCGGCCGTGCGTGATCCCTTGGACCAGGGCATCCACGATCATGTTTCCGGGCCCCGTGTCGAAGGCGAACACGTCCGAGGGACTCGCCCCCGCCGGAATTACGGTGACATTGGCAATGCCTCCGATATTGAGCGCGACGCGTCCGCGCTGCTCGTCCCGGTAGCGTAGGTAATCGACAAACGGCACGAGCGGTGCGCCATGGCCTCCGGCAGCGATATCGGCGGTTCGAAAATTCGCGATGGTGGGAACGCCGGTGCGCTCTGCAATCACGCTGGCTTCCCCAATTTGCAGCGTGGAGGCGACTCGCCACGCGCCCACCAGCCTGGCCGGGGCGCCCTGGTGGAACACCGTTTGCCCGTGCGAACCGATCAGGTCGATTCTTCGCCATCGGGACGCCCGAAGCCTTGCACGCCGCGATCGCAGCCCTCGCGTATTCTTCGCCGAGCACGAAGTCGAGGCGGCTGATTTCGGCCGTGGTCGTCGGCGCGCCGTTGGCCAGGCGAAGAATCGACTCGCGAACCAGCGGGCTGAACGCCACATGATGATGTGCCTCGAATTTTAACTGGATGGCGGGCGGCGCGCCGGAGATGCGGACGATGGCCGCGTCGATGCCATCGGCCGATGTCCCCGACATCATTCCCAGCACCAGCATTTCTTTCGCGGGTGTATTCATGAGAGCTGTTTTTGCAGCGCCGCCAGCAGGTTGAGCGCTTCGAGTGGCGTGAGTTCGTTCAGATCCGCTTTGCGCAAGGCTTCCAGCACGGATTCGTCAATCGCCGTGAAGCTTGTCTGCTGCGCGGCCGGAGCGGCGCCGGGGAAAGTTCCACGCTGAGTTTCTCTTCGCTTTCTTCGTGGCGGCGAAGAATCTCCCGTGCCCGCACGATCACCTCATGGGGCAGTCCGGCCAGTCGCGCCACTTCGATCCCGTAACTTTTGTCCGCGCTGCCGGGCTCGACGCGCCGCAGAAACACGATCTCGTTGCCCGCCTCGTGAACCGATACGTGCACGTTCTTCACGCCGGGCAGCAACTGCTCGAGTTCGGTGAGCTCGTGGTAGTGCGTGGCAAAAAGCGTCCGGGGACGGGCGCCGCCGTGCAGCGATTCGACCACCGCCCAGGCGATGGAGAGCCCATCGAAGGTAGCTGTCCCGCGGCCCACTTCATCGAGCAGCACGAGGCTGGCGGAGGTTGCGGTGTTCAGGATTGCCGCAACCTCGCTCATTTCGACCAGGAACGTGGATCGGCCGCGCGCGAGGTTGTCCGACGCCCCAATGCGCGTGAAAATCCGATCCAGCAGCGGTAGCTTCGCTTGCGCGGCGGGGACGAACGATCCCATCTGCGCGAGGATGGAAATAAGGGCGGTTTGGCGCAGGTACGTCGATTTACCGCCCATGTTCGGGCCGGTGATGAGCAGCAGGAACTGCGACTCGTCGTCGAGATACAAATCGTTGGGGACGAAGCGCTCGCCCCGTTCTTCGAGGAGCTTTTCGATTACGGGATGGCGGCCGCCCGCAATCAGCAGGATGCCGCGTGTCGGGATGCCGGTGTCACTTTGATTTTTGGGAGCGCGGATTCCGGAAGGCGCTAGGCCGATCGCGTACTGAGTAAACGCGGGCCGCGTGTAATTTCGCGAAGCCGCGATGCGGGCGAAATTCACCAGTACGTCGAGCTGGGCGATCGCGGTCGCCGTCCTTCGCAACCGCGCGGCTTCGCGCGCGATGGTTTCACGGATTTCGCCATAGAGGCGCCGTTCGATTTCAATCACGCGCTCCTCGGCCGTGAGTACCTTGCGCTCGTGCTCCTTGAGTTCCCCCGAGGTGAAGCGCTCCGCATTCACGAGAGTCTGCTTGCGCTCGTAATCGGCGGGCGCCAGGTGAAGGTTGGCCTTCGATATCTCGATATAGTAGCCAAAAACCTGGTTGTAGCGGATTTTCAGCGATCCGATACCGGTCCGCTTGCGCTCGCGCTCTTCCATGGCGGCGATAATCTGGCGGCCTTGTTTGGTGATATCGCGAAGCTCGTCCAGCTCGGCGTGGAAGCCCCGCCGGATCACGCCCGGTTCGTTCGGCATGGCCGGCGGGTCGTCCGCAATGGCGCGGGCGATCAAGTTCCGAACGTCCGCCAATTCGTCGAGGCTCTCGCGCAGCGCTTCCAATCGCCGGGGGCTGCCGGCAACGAGTTCGGCTTGGCTGGTCTCGCTCGCGGCAACGGTCGCCGCTGCTTTCCTTACGCTGCTGATCAACTCATGCAATCGCGGAATCCTGTCGAGCGATCCGCGAAGGGCCAGTAAATCCCGCGGCGTTACGGTTCCCAGCGTCACGCGGCTCGTGAGCCGCTCCAGATCGAGGATGTCACCGAGTTCCTTGCGAAGCTCCTCGCGCGCCACGGTATGAGCCTTCAACTCCGCTACGGCCTCGAGGCGAGCTTCGATCTCGGCCAGCGAAATCTCAGGCCGCAGCACCCAGGCCCGCAGCAATCGCGCTCCCATGCCGGTTGCGGTTTCGTCGATGGCGCGCAGGAGCGTGGCCGAGGCATCGTCGCCGGTGGCCGGCTCTACAAGCTCGAGATTCCGGACGGTGACCTGATCGAGGATCATCGCGTCCTGCTGCTCGTAATAGGAGATACGGTCGAGGTGCTCGAGGCCCGCGCCGGCCGGCCGCATCGACGGAACGGCAGCTGTGTCCTCCGGAGTGCGCGCGCCGATCGCGGACGTGTCGCGCAGGTAATGCACCAAGGCGCCCGCCGCCGCCGTGGCCAGGGCGTGTTCGGTCAGCCCGAACCCGTCGAGCCCGGCAACGCGGAATTGCTCCTTCAGAATCCGCGTGGCGTAGCTGCTCTCAAAGACCCAATCATCGAGCCGCGTCTCCACGGCGCCCAGGCCGTTGAGCTCGGCGGATGCTGCCATCGGGAAGAGCGTCGCCGGCCGCGGAAGCAGAATCTCGCGCGGCCGCAGAATCCCCAGCTCATCGCGCAACCGCGCCTCAGCCTTCTCACCCGCGAACTCGGTGGCTCGAAATTCGCCCGTCGAGAGGTCGACAAACGCCAGGCCGATCCCCGGCTCGGGCATCCTCCCCGCTCCTCGACCGGCAGTGCCGGCGGCCGCGCCCACCGACATCCGCCGCGCGACCGCCACGAGGAAATTGTTCTCTTTTGGCTCAACCAGAGAGCTCCCCGTCGCGGTTCCTGGCGTGAGGACGCGGATCACCTCCCGCCGGACCAGCTTTTTCCCGGGGCCAGGCTGCTCCATTTGCTCGCAAATGGCCACCTTGTGCCCAGCCCGGATCAGGCGCGCGATATAGTTTTCCGCCGCATGGTAGGGCACGCCGCACATGGGCACGGCCTGGCCCTTCTCCTTGTTGCGCGCTGTCAGGGTGATCTGCAGAAGGCGTGAGGCGACGATTGCATCGTCGTAGAAAAGCTCGTAGAAATCGCCCAGCCGGAAGAGCAGTAGCGCGGCCGGGTGCTGCTTTTTCAGTCCGGTGTACTGCTGCATTAATGGAGTAGTAGGTTCAGTCATCAGTTCGCGACAGGCGCGGCAGGTGAGTGATTATGCTGGCGCGATGGTTTGTTGGCAACTTTCTTCGTCGCGCTTCGTATACATCGCAGAGGTTATCGGTTGTTGGCTTTCTAACGGTGGCCGCCAGCCTATTACTACTGGTGCTGGGCTATACTTCGCCGTGACCTCCCCGCGATCCAGCCGCGAAATCGAAATCAAGCTGCCCTTCGCAGACCTCGCGGCGCTCATCGAGCGTCTGCAGCGTTTGAAAGCTGTGAATCTCGGCAGGGTATTCGAGCGGAACACATTGTCGTTTCGCCGCCTTGATCCAGATACAAGGGATCCTTCGCTGCGCTCAGAGGCCGTCACTTTTTTGATTCTGTGCGAAAAGCGGCACTGAAAACAATTGCCTTACGCGCGGAAAAATCGCCCTTTCGCAATTTAGCCACACCCTGTCAGGATGACGGCTAACGACAACGGCAACGAGAGATCGTCGCTGCCCTCGTTCGAGATGGCTACGAAAGGCGAAGGAGCTTTGGGCTTCGAGATTTCGCGCGCGGCTTCGGAGACGCCAGGGCTGCTGCAGAAAGGGCCACATAGAAACGAAGCGGGCCGGTGGCGGCCGGCCCGATCTGAGATCAGGGCGATGCGGAATCTCCAGCAGCGCCGTGGGTCAGATGGATGCTGCGCTTCGTTACTCGGGGACGAAGGTGTTGGTGCACTCGTCGTA
Source organism: uncultured Acidobacteriota bacterium (assembly GCA_963797585.1). Classification (GTDB taxonomy): domain Bacteria; phylum Acidobacteriota; class Terriglobia; order Acidiferrales; family UBA7541; genus Palsa-295. The sequence continues at coordinate 41,096 of CAWCQH010000023.1, read as the reverse complement.
GTAGGGCTTGTGGTAGATGCCTTCGGTGGGTGCGGTGGGCTTGAACTGTTTGTGGCAGCCCTCGCAGACGGTGACCAGGTCGTCGCCCGCTTTGATGAGGGCGGCGTGGTTCTTGGCTTCGACGGCGTGGCGGGCGACGATGGCCATGTCCCGCAACTTCATTACGTCCGCCTGGAATGCGGGCGACGCGGTCCAGTAGGCGTCGGACTTGCCGGTGCCGCCGAGGGAGATGAGGGTGGCGGCGGCCTCGAGCTGGTAGGTGTGGGCTTCGAGCACCTGCCATTGTCCGTCGGTGAGCTTCTTCTGCGTGTTTCCGCCTTCCCAGATGGTGTGGGCGGCGTCGTCCACTATGGCAACCATCACCTGATTGATGCTCATGTCGAGGGGCACCGCGGGCCGCTTGGGGGCGACCTTTTGCTCCGCGCTGGCGCTCCAGCCGATCACGATCAGGGCGCTTAGAACGGTGATCGAGAATGCCGCCGCCATTTTCCTTCGCGAGGGTAGTGAGATTTTCATGCGCAGTCCTCTTTCGTGGATCGATTTGGATTGGCGAACCGGTGTAATTGTTTGCGCGTGCGGGATCGGGTGCAGTGCGGGGAGTCACTTCGCCGGGTGTCGGGCGTCACAGGCGCTCGGGATGGCTGCGCGAGGCGAGGCGAACGGCTGCGCAAGGGTGAGACAAAACCGCCAATCGGGAGATTGGCGTTCCCAGGGGGCTGCGCTACGCGAAGACTAACGCTCTGGCGAGCGGGCTTTTGCTACGGCTGGTGCGGGGTGGCGGATTCGCGGGCGCGGGCTAATACGAAGGATTCGATTTGGCGGGCTTGGGCTGGGGTTATGTCGGCGGCGAAGGAGGGCATGCCGTTGGTGCGGCGCATGCCGCCGCGGACGATGTCTTCGAACATGGCGTGGGTGGTGGCGTCGAGGTAGCGCAGGTCCGGGGTTTCGCCGCCGCTGACTACGTTGCCGCCGTGGCAGCGGGCGCAGTAGGTGCCGTAGAGGACGCGGCCGCGCTCTGCGTCTTCGGGCGATGCGGTCAGCTGGAACGTGGGCGTGGGAACCGGGCGTGACTTCGCGCTGGTAGGGCGGGATGGTGGCTGTGCCTCCCAGCTTGAAGGTGAGCAGCCTGCCCGACCCTACGTTGCCTTTGCCGTTGGGGCGATTGTTTAGCACCATGGGGCCGCCCCAGCCGGACATTACGGCGATGTACTGCGTGCCGTCGACTGAGTAGGTCATGGGCGGCGCGGCGATTCCTACCCCGGCGTTGAATTCCCACAACAATGCACCGTCGGTGGCGCGATAGGCGCTGAACTTGCCGTCGCCGCGTCCTTCAAAAACCAGATTGCCGGCGGTGGTTAACGTGCCGCCGCCCTTTGGGACGGGCAAGTCTACGTGCCACTTTTCCTGCTGCGCTACCGGGTCCCAAGCGACGAGGCGGCCGGCGGGCGGCAGCTTGCGCCACTGATCGGCTACCGGACCGTTGTAGGCGCGGTAGGTGCCGGTGTTCTGGTCGCGGGTCTGGTTCTGGCGGGCGGGGGACCAATCGGGGTCCACGGCGTGAACGGAACTGTCGTTGAGGACGGCCAGATACACGAGGCCCGTTGACGGATTGTAGGAGATGGGATGCCAGTTGTGGCCGCCTTCGCTGGCGGGCGCTACGATGGTAGCTTCGGCGAGCTTGCGGGCTGCGGGATTCTCGATGGGGCGGCCGTTGGCGTCGATGCCGGTGGCCCAGTTCATGTTGGCGAAGGGGCGCGCGGAGATCAGCTTGCCGGTTTGGCGGTCGAGGACGTAGAAGAAGCCGTTCTTGTTGGCCTGCATGACGACGCGGCGCATCTGGCCGTCGATGATGAGGGTGGCGAGCATGAGCGGCTGCGTGGCGTCGTAGTCCCAGTTATCGCCGGGGGTGGTCTGGTAATGCCAGGCCATTTCGCCGGTGTCGGCTTTGAGCGCGATGATCGAGGCGATGTAGAGGTCGTCGCCCTTGCTGCGGAAGCGGTCGTACCAGGGCGCGCCGTTTCCGGTGCCGGCGAATACGAGATCGGTTTCGGGGTCGTAGACGATGGTGTCCCACGGGCTGCCACCGCCGCCGGCCTTCCACCATTCGCCGGACCAGGTGGCTGCGGCGGCGCGCATGGCGTCGGACTCGAAGGGCTTCGAAGGATCGCCGGGGACGGTGTAGGCGCGCCAGTCGAGCCGGCCGGTTTCGGCGTCGTAGGCGGAGACGTAGCCGCGCACGGCGTACTCCGAGCCGGCGTTGCCGATGATCACGCGGCCTTTGGCGATGCGCGGCGCGCCGGTGATGGCGTAGGGCGAGTCCGCGGGGGCGGTGGGGACGGCCCAGACCACTTCGCCGGTTTTGGCGTCGAGGGCGATGAGGCGGCCGTCGAGTGCGCCGAGATAGAGATGGCCCTTGTACATGGCGACGCCGCGGTTGACTACGTCGCAGCAGACGAACTTGGCGTGGTCCTTGGCGACGTGCGGGTCGTACTTCCAGAGGAGGCTGCCGGTGCGGGCGTCGAGGGCGTAGACGATGCTCCAGGCGCTGGTGGTGTAGAGGACGCCGTCCTTGACGAGCGGAGTGGCTTCGAGGCCGCGGCGGGTGCCGAAGTCGTAGGACCAGGCGAGGCCGAGGTGGCTGATGCTGTGCTCGTCGATCTGGTGGAGGTGGCTGAAGCGCTGCTCGGAGTAGGTGCGGCCGTAGGTGATCCAGTTGGCGGAGTCGGCGTCGGCGGCGCGGAGCGCGGCGTCGTCTACCTGCTGCGGAGTGCTGCGGGCGCAGCCGAAGAGGGCGAGGATCGGCTGCGGCCGTGATCAGCGCGACGTTCCCTGCCAGATTATGGACAAACTTTGGGCGCATCCTCTCCGAATCCTCCGCCGGAAATTGCCGCTATGAAACAATCAAAGTAGCGTGAACTGATACACTCCCGGCTGGGAGCGTGTCAAGTTTGCCGCCAAGCTGACTGCGTGAATGCGCGGGAATTGGCGGGTTCGGCGGTATAATCGGTTACGCTGGAGACGTGTGCAGCTTTTGACACATCCATTGGCATGACACATCAACTGGGCTATCTGAGCCTGCTTTTCTACGTGGCGAGCTTTGCCTGCTACGTGCGGATTCTCTATGTGCCGAACGCCTGGCTGGGGCGCATCGCTTCGGTGCTGCTCGCGGGCGGGATCGTCTTCCAGTATTACGACTTGCTGGAGCGGTCGCGATTTACTCATTCGGTTCCTTACGACGATCTCTACGGCTCGATGTCGCTTTTTGCGTGGCTTTTCGCGATTACTTACCTGGTGCTTGAAATATTCCACCGGCAACACACTGTGGGCGCGTTTGTGACGCTGCTGCTGATTGCGTGGGTCGGCGGGCTGAGGCTGCTCGTGCCGATGCAACCGCAGGCGCCGCCTCCGGCGCGCGGAGCGCTGTTTGCGCTGCACGTCACGCTGATCACTTGGGGCTACGCGGCGTTTGCTCTTTCCTTTGTGCTGAGCCTGGTGTATCTGGTGCAGGACCGCTTGCTGCGTTCGCGGCGGCTCAACAGCGCGTTCTGGCGATTTCCGGCGCTCGATGTGCTGGATCAGATGGCGCGCAGCAGCGTTTACCTCGGGCTGCTACTGGTGGCGCTGGGCGTGCCGATGGGCCTCGTGTGGGCGCATCGGCTGAGCGGCGGCTACGCGTGGGGCGACCCGAAAGTGGTAGTCACGGGGCTGATCCTCGTGGTGTATGTGGCTTATCTGCGGCTTTCGCGGAGCGCGCAATGGCGAGGGTCGCGCGCGGCGTTGCTGTGCGCGCTGAATTTCGTGATCGTGCTGTTCAGCTACACGTTCGTGAATCTTTACCTGACGCGGTTCCACCGCTTCTTCTGATGACGACGATCGTTTCCAATCCGGCACGCATCGTTCCCGGGCGCATCCAGCTGGCGCTGATCGGGTGCAACCACCGCACCGCGCCGGTGGAGCTGCGCGAGCGGGTGTCGTTCACGCAAAAGCAGGCGCTCGATGCGGCCGACGAGCTGAGGCGGCAGGGAATCCTCGAAGAAGCGGTAGTGCTTTCGACATGCAATCGCAGCGAGCTGTACGGCGTGGCGGGCGAGGGTGGTTCGGCGCTTACGGAGGCGATGGAGGAGTTTTTTACGTCGTTTCACGGAATCGCGCGCTCGGAGGTGACCGGGAAGTTCTATCGCTGGGCGGGGCGCGACGCGATTTATCACCTCTATCGCGTGGCGGCGGGCCTTGATTCGATGATGCTGGGCGAGGCGGAAATTCTCGGGCAGCTGCGCACGGCGTACGGGCAGGCGCTCGATCATGGGGCTACCGGGCCGGTGCTGAATCGCGTGTTTCAGGGCGCGCTGGAAGTAGGGAAGCGCGTGCGGTCGGAGACGGAAGTGGGCACGCGGCCCATGTCGGTGGCGCTCGCGGGAGTGAAGCTGGCGGAGCGGGTGTTCGGCAACCTGAAGGGCCGCGCGGCGCTGATCATTGGAGCGGGAGCTGTGGCCGAGCAGGTGGTGGAGCAGTTGCGTAACCGGTCGATTGGCAGCCTGCTGGTGGTGAACCGGTCTTTTGATCGCGCCGCCGATCTTGCCGGGCGCATGGGCGGGCGCGCCGCGGCGTGGGAAGCGCTCGAATCGGAGATGAGCCAGCCGGATATTCTCGTCACGTCGGCGGGCGGAACGGGCGCGGTTCTCACGCGCAAGATGCTGGAACGCGCCATTGCTTCGCGCGGCGGGCGGCCGATCTTCGTTGTGGACCTGGGCGTGCCGCGGAATGTGGATGCGGCCGCGGCGGGGCTCTACAACTTGTATCTCTACAACATCGACGACCTGGGCGAGATCGTCGAGCAGAACAAGAAGGCGCGGGAGGCGGAAGTCCCGCGCGTCGAGGCGATCATTGCCGAGCACATTGCGAAATTCGAGACCTGGCGCGCGGCGCTCGAAGCCGGGTCTATCGTGGACGATCTTCGTGGGCGTTTCCATCAGCAGCGCCTGCTGCTGCTCGAAGAGCGGCTGAAGGAAATGCCGGATGTTTCGCCCGAGGAGCGGCACCGGATCGCGCGCATCACCGAGGAATTGATCGAGCGCGTGCTCGATGAGCCGTCCGAGCGGCTTCGCAGCGGGCGCGGAATGCGCGGGCGGCTGGGAGCCGTCGAAGCGCTGCGGCACATTTTTGGCCTGGACGACGGGAAACAGTGAAGGGGCAGGTAGTGAAGAAAATTCGGATCGGGACGCGCGGGAGCGCGCTCGCCCTCTGGCAGGCCAATCACATCAAGGATCGGTTGAATGAGCTGCACGGCGTGGAGGCCGAGCTGGTGCGCATACGCACCTCCGGCGACCGTTTTCAGACGGCCTCGGTGGCGCAGATTGGCGCGGAGATGGGAACCAAGGGCGTGTTCATCAAGGAGCTGGAAGACGCGCTGCTGGCTGGCACGGTGGATCTCGCCGTCCACAGCATGAAGGACGTTCCCACCGAAACGCCCGCCGGCCTCGGGTTTCCGGCGTTGACGAAGAGGGAAGACCCGCGCGATTGCCTGATCTCGCGGAACGGGCAGACGCTGCGAGAGCTTCCGTCCGGCGCGCTCATCGGGACGAGCAGCCTCCGGCGGCAGGCGCAATTGCGGCACTATCGCGCGGACCTGGAAGTGGTGGATCTTCGCGGGAACGTCGATACGCGGATGAAGAAAGTGGCCGCGGGTGAATTCGACGCGATCATTCTGGCGACGGCGGGGGTCACCCGGCTGGGCGCGTGCGATAGAGATCACCGAGATTATTCCGGCGGAGGTGATGCTGCCGGCGGTCGGGCAGGGCGCGCTGGGAATTGAAACGCGCGAGGATGATCAAGAAACGTCCGCGCTGGTTGCGGCGCTCAACGATGCGGAAACGAATGCCTGCGTGACGGCGGAACGCGCGCTGCTGCATGAACTCGAAGGCGGGTGCCAGGTGCCGCTGGGGGCGTGGGCGCGCTTGCAAAACGGCGGATTGAAAATCGAGGCTTGTCTGCTTTCGCCCGACGGGAAAGAATATCTGCGCGGGGAAGAGCGCGGCGAGGCCTTGGATGCGGAACGGATCGGCAAGCGGCTGGGGAAAGTTTTGAGGGAAGGGGGCGCGGAGAGAATCCTGCGCCTGGCGGGAAGGTCGGCTGGATAAATTTTGGATAACTCGATAATTTGGGTAAAAGGTTCGGCACGGATATGAGCACAGACGAACGTCCGCTGGCGGGGAAGAGCATCGTGATCACGCGCGCGCCCGAACAGGCCGCCGAGTTGATCGGCTCGCTCGAGCGATTGGGCGCGGAGGTTGTGCTTTTGCCCATGGTGCGATTCGCCGTGCCGGAAGATCTGGCCAGCCTCGACGGAGCCATCGGGCGGCTGGCGGAATTCGACTGGATTCTTTTCACCAGCCAGAACGCGGTGCGCTTTTTCGCCGTGCGGCAGAGCGAGCTTGGGGATTGCGCCCGATTCTCCCTCGTTCGGCAAGCATCGGATCGCGGTGGTGGGCCCGGCCACGCGACTCGCGGCCGAGGCGGAAGATTTTCGCGTGGATTACGTCGCGCAGAATCACACCGGGCGAAGCCCTGGCGCGCGAGCTTGCGGAATCGATCGGCAATTGCAACGTGCTGCTGCCGCGAAGCGATCGCGCCGATGACCGGTTGCCCGATGCGCTGCGCGAGGCGGGCGCGCGGGTTACCGACGTGGTCGCGTATCGCACCGCGGCGCCCCAGAAAGTGGACTCCGCGAATCTTTGCCGGCTGCAGCGGGCCGAGGCGGACGTGATTGTGTTTGCGAGCCCTTCGGCGTTTCACCATCTCCGGCACTTCATTCCTGCCGCGGACCTGGTGAGCCTCTCTGAACGGATGCAGTTTGCGGCGATTGGGCCTACTACCGCGCGCGCGTTGCGGGAAGGTGGCGTACGCGTGGAGATCGAAGCGAATGAATCGTCTTCCGCGGCGCTCGCGGACGCCATCGCCAAGCACTATCAGCGCCAGGCGTCCTCTGCGAGGGGCGCGTGACGTTTCCCGTCCAGCGGCCGCGGCGCTTGCGTCGCAGCGAAGCCCTGCGGGGATTCGTCCGCGAGACGAATCTCACCACGAGCGGGCTGGTGTATCCCATGTTCGCGTGCCCGGGGACGAAGGTGCGCACGGAAGTCAGCTCGATGCCGGGCGTTTTCCAGCAATCGCCGGATCAAATCGCCGAAGAATGCCGCGAGGTCGCCGATCTGGGAGTGCCGGGCGTCATTTTATTCGGACTGCCGGAGCACAAAGACGCGACAGGTTCGGAGGCGGCTTCTGCGCAAGGCGCGGTGCAACGCTCCATCGAAGCCATCCGCAAGGCGAAGCTCGATCTGCTGGTGATCACCGATGTGTGCTTGTGCGAATACACGAGCCACGGCCATTGCGGCGTGATCAAAGACGGCGAGGTGCTGAACGATCCGACGCTCGATCTGCTGGCGGAAGCCGCGCTTTCGCACGCGCGGGCGGGCGCGGATATGGTGGCGCCGTCGGACATGATGGACGGGCGCGTCGGCGCGATTCGCCGCAAGCTCGATGCGAACGGCTTTGCCGATATCGCGATCTTTTCCTACGCGGCGAAATACTGCTCGGCGTTCTATGGGCCGTTTCGCGAGGCGGCGCAGTCGGCGCCGCAGTCCGGCGACCGCCGCAGCTACCAGATGGACCCGGCCAATGCGCGCGAGGCGCTGCGCGAAGTGGCGCTCGATATCGAAGAGGGCGCGGACATGATCATGGTGAAGCCGGCGCTCGCGTATCTCGACATTATCCAGCGCGTGCGCGAACGATTCGACGTGCCGGTCGGCGCGTACAACGTGAGCGGCGAGTACGCCATGGTGAAGGCCGCGGCGCGCAATGGCTGGATCGACGAAAAGCGCATCGTGCTGGAGATCATGACCGGCATCCAGCGGGCGGGCGCTTCCATCGTGCTGACGTATCACGCCAAGGACGTGGCCCGCTGGCTGAAGCACTGCTAGCGCCCGATTAGCCCCCGATTAGCGACGATTAGCGGCCCGCTGGCGATCAAGAAACGCTTTCGCTACGCTTCGACTCCCCCGAAAGACCTTCCACGCGCTAAGATCATTGTCCGGCCATTGTGTGGCGATTGCTTGGCCGCCGATCCGCAATTCCAGGGAAATCCCGGACGATCTTGCCGATAACTGACTCCATCGCAGAAGGACTACCAAGGAGCCGTTCCGCAGCCGCGAGTTGCGGCGATTCCGGCGCCGCGCGGCGCCATTGGCTTGCTTTTGCGGGCTGCATTCTGCTGGCGGTTTTGTTCACGCTTCCGGGTTCGCTTTCGCCCGCTTCCGCGCTGCTCGGTTATTCCGGCGATAACTTTCAGCACGCCTGGTTTTTGTGGCACTTCGCGCGAGCGGTGGCGAGATTCCAGAATCCCTTTTATACGAACCAGATGTATTACCCGAACACGGTGAACCTGACGTGGAGCACCACCGATCCGCTGGCCGGAGTGCTGGCGCTGCCCGCGAGTTGGCTGCTTGGGCCCGCGGCGGCCTACAACCTTTCGCTTGTTTTTCAACTTGCTCTGGCGGCGTTTTTTGGCAGGCTTCTTTGCCTGCGCGTTTGCCGGAACGAGACGGCCGCTTTCATCGGGGGAATCTGCTTCGGGTTTAGTCCTTTTCTTCGGCGCACGCGCTGGGGCATTTGAGTCTGGTTACGGCGTTTCCCGTGCCGCTGTATTTTCTGGCTCTGGCGCGCGTGCTGGAGAGGCGCGGGGAGTCTTGGAAAGACGGCGTGTTGCTCGGCCTGGCGCTGCTGCTGACGGCGCTCGCGCATTTCAACTACACGGTGATTTGCCTGCTGGCCACGCTGGCGGCGATCGGAGTGGACTCGATTCAAATGGGGGCGCGGTCGCTCACGAAAATCTGGAAGGCGCTCGCCTGGGGAGCGGCGACGTTTCTGGTCACGTTCTCGCCGCTGCTGGCGATGCTGATCGGCAATTCCGCGGACAGGCCCCAGCCCCGGCCGTTCGAGCACCTCAAGGAATTCTCGGCGGACGCCTTGGGATTCCTCATTCCCAGCTGGAACCACTGGCTGCTGGGGAATTTCGCGCGGGGTCTCGATCCCAATATTTTTGCCGCGGGATATGAAGGCACCGTGTACGTGGGGCCGGTGATTCTGGCGCTCGCGCTTCTGGGTTTTTGGAAAGGGCGGGAATTCCAACGGCGCTGGGCGGTGCAGGCGGCGGCACTGGCGGTGATTTTCTATCTGCTCTCGCTCGGGCCGGCGCTGCGCATTTACGGCCGGCAAACCGCGATTCCCGGGCCGGCTGCGCTGGTGTATCGGATTCCGTGGCTGCGGTTCGTGTCCGCGCCGGCGCGTTTTCAGGTGATCGTGGCGTTGTGTCTGGCGGTTCTGGCTTCGTTGGGCGTGGCGTTCCTGCTGGAGCGTTTGCGGACGACGCGGCAGCGGTATTCTCTGGCGGCCGGCGTCGTCGCGCTTTTGCTGCTCGACTTGCTGACGATTCCGTTTCCGTCATCGTCGATTGTTGATCCGGCGTGGGACAAAGACTCGGGCGTGCCTGCGCGCGCGTGCGTGATACCGGCGGCGTTGCAGAAGGGCACCGTGGTCACGTTTCCGCTGATTATCAAGCCTTACAGCATGAAGAGCATGTGGATGCAGGTGAGCGATCGCGGGCGGTACGCACTGGTGGACGGATACTTGTCCTACAGCGCGGACCGCGTGTGGAGCGATTATTACCGCAACCCCGTGTTGCGTTCGTTGCTTTCGCTGCAAGGCGTGTTTCACACGCCGGTGAATGCGCAGGCGGACAAGGCGGTGGCGCCTGCTGCGTTCCGCGATTTGAACGCGAGCGCAATCGTGGTGTTCGACTCGCCGGAGCAGGGCGCAGCGACGCGGTATTTGGAAGCGGTGCTTGGCCGGCCGGGACAGGCGGGTGGAAGCTGCTCCGTGTTCGATGTTTCGGGCATTCGCTGATAGCCTTGTCTATGCGGAAGCGAGTCTGCAGAGCTGAACTTGAAATCGAGGTGGTTTTGGTAGAGGCTAGTGCGCGGCATGAAGAGCAAATTCGAGAATGAGACTCGCCCGGCGGTTTGCGGCGAGACGGAGCGGTCTGAATGAAGCGAACGATTTGTGGCGCATTGGCGCTTGGATGTCTGTTTCTTGTGGGTGGGAGCGCGATTGTGCGCGCGGCGGAGGGTGGCTACCATCTGCTGAAAAAGTACGCGATGCCGTCGGCTGAGGGAAGCACCGGCGAATATTTCGATTACATCTATGTGGATTCGGGCGCGCGCCGTGTCTACCTGTCGCACGGGACCGAGGTGAAGGTGGTGAACGCAGACGACGGTACGGTGGTGGGGAACGTTACCGGCTTCAAGCGCAACCACGGAATCGCGATCGCCACCGAATTTGGCAGCGGGTTCATCACGGACGGAGCAGACGGCAACGTCGCAATTTTTGACTTGAAGACGCTGAAGGTCACTGGGGGCGTCAAGACGCCGCCCGACGCGGATGGCGTGATTTACGATCCAGCCACGAAGCACGTTTTCGTGATGAGCGGCGACGCGAAAGCCGCGACGGTGATCGACGCGAAAACCGGCACGGTCATAAAGACGGTCGACCTAGGCGGCGGACCTGAGTTTGCCGTTTCGGATGGCAAGGGGATGGTTTACATCAATCTGGAGGACAAGGGCGAGACGGTGGCTCTCGACGCGCGCACGTTGGAGATCAAAGCGCGCTATCCCGTGGCGCCGGCGAGCGGCCCCACCGCGATTGCCATGGACCGCGAGCACCGGAGGCTGTTTGTCGCCGGGCGAAATCCCCAGATGCTTGTGGTGCTGGATGCGGACACCGGCAAGATGATCCAATCGTTCCCGATCACGGCGGGCGCCGATGCGGACGCCTACGATCCCGGCACAGGCATGATCTTCGTCTCGACGCGCGAAGGGATGCTCCACATATTCCATGAAGATTCGCCCGATCAGTTCAGCGTTGTGGAAGCCGTGAAAACGGAATATGGCGCCAAGACCCTCGGCCTCGATTTGAAAACGCACCACGTATTCGTCGACACGGCGGATTTCGGGCCGCCTCCGGCGCCAACGCCTCAGCGGCCGCATCCCCAGCCCGCCCCGGTATTCGGAACTTTCCGGCTGCTGGAGTACGGCAGGTAGGGCGCGGGCTGGCCCCGCTTTATCTTAGGCGTAAGGTGCATCCTGGATGGCGACCGTGTCCCTATCGACTGGCAGCGGAGTCCCTGCTCATCCCGCGGTTCGGGTCGACCAAGCAAGGGTGCCTGAACTTGATGGTGTCCGCGCTATTGCCATCTGGATGGTCGTCATCGGCCACATTTTTTACGGCTGGCCTGTCTCCCAGACGGCGTTTTCGCACATTCCAGCTTTTTTGTTGCAGGTTATCGACCATGGCTGGCTCGGGGTTGATCTGTTTTTTGTTCTTTCTGGGTTTCTCATCACCGGGATCTTGCTGGATTCCCGTCACCAGAGTCATTATTTTCGCAACTTCTATGCACGTCGCTTTCTGCGTATCATGCCGCTTTACTTTGCGGTCGTAGCGATATTCGTTATTTTCTATACCCATTCAAGAGAGTACTTCCTGCTCAGTACGGTTTTTGCGGCAAACCTGGCGAATTTTTTTGGAGTGAACGTTCCGCACGGTCCTGGAGTGCTGTGGTCTCTATCCGTGGAGGAGCAGTTCTACCTGCTTTGGCCCCTGTTGGTCTACCGGCTGGACCGACGCAAGCTTACAATTCTTGCCATACTAATAGTTATTGTAACTCCGATCGCTCGGGGACTAGCCGTAGCTCACGGCATGCCGATTGACGCGGCAGTTTATTTGTACTCGTGGTTTCGATTCGACGGCCTGGCGCTGGGAGGGCTGCTGGCAATTTGGGTCCGGTCTTCCAGGGCAACTCCGGCAAACTCCTATCGGCTGGTAGCTGTCTTTGTGGGCTTGTCAGTTCTGATCACCGTTGCCGGAGCGCCTTTTGGTTTGATGCGAAAAGGCGTTTTAGGAACTGCGCTGCGTTTCAACCAAGCGCAATTCATCTTCGGAGCTTTTCTTCTGGCTGCTTTGGCGCTGAAAGGCACCCGATGGACTGCAATCCTTCGGACGCCATTCGCTCGTTTGAGTGGGCAGTTGAGTTATTGCATCTATCTGGTTCACCTTGCTCTGGGAGATTGCTTTCAAGCCGTGATACCGCGATTCTTCAACCGTCAGCCGGATGCGCTATTCGGAGATTTTGGCGCGGTCATCGTGCGAGGGGCCTTCATCATTTTGGCCTCCGTTGCTATCGCGATGCTGTCCAGGAGATATCTGGAAGAACCATTTCTGAGACTGAAGCGTTATTTTTAGCCGCCTGGCCGCCTCCAACGCCTCAGCGGCCGCATCCCCAGCCCGCCCCGGTATTCGGAACTTTCCGGCTGCTGGAGTACGGCAAGTAGGGCGCGGGCTGGCGCGCGATTATTCGCTATAAGGAATTGGCAGTATGGACAGAATTTCGTACAAGAGAGTAATCTGAACATATGGCTGACAACGACAACGGCTCCGGCTTTGGCGCTCTTTTGATGGGGTTGGGGGTCGGCGTGGTTCTTGGCTTCCTGTTTGCGCCCCACTCCGGCGAAGAAACTCGCGAAATTATTGTGGAGCGCGCAAAAGAAGGGATGGCGGTTGCCGCCGATGCGATCGAAGAGCTGAAGTCGCAGGCGGAGCTGGCCGTGGTAAACGCGGCCGAAACGGTCCAATGCCTGAAACTGCGGGCTGAGCAGGCCGTCGCGGAAGCCCAGGAAAAGATTCAGGAGGCGGTCAGAGAAGGGCAGGACGCTTACCGTAACGACTTCCGCGAGCGGCAAGCGCAGACAGACACCCGTCCTCTCCATTCCGTAAGGAATTCTTCGTAGGGCATACGTATTTTCACGTTCGTGTTTTCACCGATTTAGCCTCCCCTGAACTGCTGTGATCGTCACGTTGTCGCCCCACCGAATAGAAGTTGCTGGTAACTCGCAAAAAACATGTGGCTTGATAGCCTCGGCCTCGCTTAAGTAGCACATGCGAGGGCGCTTAGTTCTGGTACTCGGCGTGCACACTCTTAGGTGTGTGTATGTGCGAAAGACGAATTCATAGGAAACCGGAGCGAGGTCAGTGAATACCGCAATTGTAGAAGAAACTAAGGAAGCAAGTCCCCAGGCCGCCGCGCTCAGCCCGAAGTGGCGCGAGCGGCTTCAGGCACTCCGCAAGAACAGTCCGCTGCTCTTCAAGATGGTTTGGGAATCCGCGCCGGGGGTGGTGGTTGGCAGCCTGAGCGCGCGGGTGATCGCGTCGCTGATCCCGCTGTCGATGTTGGCGGTGACCGGGACGATCATAGAGGGCATTCACGCCTATACATCGCATCAGAAGGCGCTGCCGCATTATTTCTGGTGGCCGGTGGCCGCGGAGTTCGTGCTGGCGGCCCTTTCGACGGTGCTGGTGCGGGTGCTCGACTTCTTTGACGTGGTTCTGGCCGACAAATTCACGCGGCACATCAGCACGCGGATTGTGGAGCACGCTTCGAAGCGATCCGCAAGCTGCCGAAGGGCTACGATCAGACTTTGGGAAGTCGCTTCGAAGGCGCGGTGGACCTCTCCGGCGGCGAGTGGCAGAAGATGGCGCTGGCTCGCCGCCTACCTTCGCGACGCGCAGGTGCTGATCCTCGACGAACCTACCGCGGCGCTCGACGCGCGCTCGGAGCACGAGGTGTTCGAGCGCTTCGCGGAATTGACGAAGGGCAAAATGTCGCTGCTGATCTCCCACCGCTTCTCGACGGTGCGCATGGCTGACCGCATTCTGGTACTGGAAGGCGGAAAGATTGCGGAGCAGGGCAAGCACGACGACCTGGTCCGCGAGAGCGGGCGCTACGCACAGATGTTCGAGCTGCAAGCCGCCAACTATCGGTAACCAATCGACTGGAAGATAGAAACGCTCGCCAAGGCGAACCAGCTCTTGGCGAGCGTTTTGTTGTTCAAGTGTTTGATTCCTGTGGGATCCGCGGGCGTTAGAGGCGGGTGAGGCCCTTTTCGTCGAAGCCGAGGACTACCCTGCCGCCCGCGACCACCACGGGGCGGCGAATCAAGTTGGGCTCCCTGGACATCCACTTGATGGCTTCTTTGCGCGACGGCGGATCTTCCTTCATGTTCTCTTCGCGATAGGTTTCGTTGCGCGTGTTGAGGAAATCCGTGTGATCGCGGTTGCCGATCAGCTTCTCCAATTCGGCAGAGCTGAGGCGCTCTTTGGCGAGATCGCGGAAGTAAAGCTGGTAGCCGCGCTTTTCGAGAAACTTTCGCGCCTTGCGGCAGGTGGTGCAGTTCGGCTTGTGCAGAAACTGCAACTTCTTGCCCGGTTTTCTGGCGGATTTGGCAGCGGCGGATGTCGTCTTCGTGGTCATGATCCGTTCTCCTCAGTAGCGGGGTACGTTGGGGTCTATCTCGGCCGACCAGCGATCGATTCCGCCGGACATGGAGCGCGCTCCGTCGACACCTTGCGAGCGGAGCCAGGCGGCCGCGTCCAGACTGCGCATACCGTGGTGGCAGAAGAATACGATTTCACCGGCGGCCTGCAATCGGGGCAGGTTCGCGGGGATTTGCCGCAAAGGGATCAGGGTGGAGCCGTCGATGTGGGCGGCGTCATATTCCCATTGCTCGCGAACGTCGACGAAAGCGAACTTGCGGCCTTGTGCGAGCAGGGCTTTCACTTCGCTCGGGGTGATCTCGATGCTGGATTGCTGATCCGTCATATAGAGCGCATCGGAGAATATCACAGGAGTGGGATTGTGTGATTAACAGCGTGATGAATGCCGCGGGGTCACTTGAAACACAAGAGAAACCCGCCAGTCGGGAGATTGGCGTTCCCAGGAACGGATAAAGACACACGAGCTGCGCGACTGTCAGTGGCCGCGGAAGTTTGGCTTTCGCTTTTCGAAGAAGGCGGCCAGGCCTTCGGCGCAGTCGTCGGTGAGGAAGCAGTGGGTCTGGAGGCGGATTTCTTCGTCGAGGGCGTCTTCGAGTTCTTTGTGGTGCTCGCCGATCATGGTGCGCTTCGCGTCGCGGTAGACAATCGGCGGACCGGCCGCGAGGCTCTGGCCCAGCTTGGCGGCTTCTTCTTCGAACTGGTCCGAGGGGAAAATGGCATACAGAATGCCGATGCGCAGGGCTTCCTGCGCGGAGAGGCGCTCGGCGGTGTAGAAGAGCTCCGAGGCGCGCGACAAACCTACCAGGCGCGGCAGAAAGAACGTAGCTCCAAAATCCGGGTAGAGGCCCACCTGCGCGAAGGACTGCGAGAAGGTAGCCTGCTCGGAGGCGATCCGGAGATCGCAGGCGAGCGCAATGCTCATGCCCGCCCCGGCCGCCGGACCGTTCACGGCGGCTACCACCAGCTTGGGCATGGTGGCGATGGCGAGGCAAATTTCCTTGCCGGCGACCAGCATAGCCTGAAGTTCACCCACTGCGCGGCGATTGCGCGCGTCGCGGATGCGGTCAAGGTCGCCACCGGCGCAGAAACCGCGCCCGGCGCCGGTGAGGACAATGACGCGCACGGACTTGTCTTCGGCCGCGTGAAGCAGGGAATGAACGAGCGAGCGGCACGTCTCGACATCGAGGGCATTCAGCTTTTCCGGGCGGTTGAGGCGGATGGTCATCACACCGCCCGAACGGTCTTCTAGAACCGTGGAGGAAGATGCCCGCTGTTGGGTGGCGCTCATAGCGAGTCCAATTTCCCTGGCGATCAGTCTTTAAGGCTTTTCAGGAGCTCGGCCAGCTTCTTGAAATAGCGCATGGTGACGCCGCCGTTGGCCTCCGAAGTCGAGGGCAGGACGAACACCTGGGCGCCGTAGAGGGTATCCTTTTGCAGGCCCAGCTTGCACGGACGGCCCGCAAATTTCTCGTAGACGATCTTGCCGTTGAAGGCGATCACCCGGGGCTTATGCTCTTCGAGCTTCTGGGCGAGCAGGACGCGGCCTTCGGCGAATTCCTGGCGCTCGATTTCTTCGACGGTGCGGGTGGGGCGCTTGACGAGATCGGTCATGCCGATGCCAAACTCGAGCATGCGGCGGTCGTCTTCATAGCTAAGGGGCTCGGGGATAACGCCGGACTCGTAAAGAATCGACCAGAAGGGGTTGGTGCGGCCGGCATAGTAGTGCCCGACGCGGGCGGAGCGGTCGCCCGGGTTGGGGCCGACCAGAATCATCTTCATGCCCTTGCGGAGATAGTCAGGGAGTGTTCGCATCGAATCGCGTTTCTTTTATCCAGACAGCCGGACTTGCCTTTCGGGTGGTTCTCTCAGCGAATAAGGGCCACTTGCAGCAACTACCTCTGATTGAGGAACATGGATGCCGGAGCGTTTTGCCGCCCGGGTAATGATACTACAGGGAGTCCCGCGATTCCCGGACGGGTGCGATATCGGTGCGAAAGTTACATCGTTTCGCCCGCAGCCGCATCCAATCGTCCACGCGCAGGCAGAGACTTCGATTCTGAGGTTTCGGGACCTGTGCTACCCTCTCCTATGGAAAAACATTCGATGGGCTCGTCCAAAGTAAATCCGCCGGTGCCGCCGCGCCCCCTGCCTTCGCAGGTGGTGAAAGACGATGAGCCGTTGTTCGTCGCCGCGGCGAAATCCGGGGATATATCGGCGTTCGAGACGCTGGTGGGCCGCTACGAGCACAAAATCTTCCGCCTCACGCAGAACATCACCCAGAACCGCGAGGATGCCGAGGATGCCATGCAGGAGGCGTTCCTCAAGGCGTACGAGCACCTGGGCGAGTTCCAGGGGAATTCGCGTTTTTACACCTGGCTGGTGCGCATTGCGGTGAACCAGGCGCTGATGAAGCTGCGGAAACGGCGCCCGAACCAGATATCCCTGGATGAAGAGGTGGACACGGGCGAGGATATGGTACCCCGCGAAGTCGAGGACTGGGGACCGTCTCCCGAAGAGCGCTACGAACAGACCGAGCTGGGTCAGATTCTGTCGACCGTGGTGGGGGAACTCGAGCCTGGTTTCCGAATCGTTTTCCAGCTGCGCGACATCGAAGAATTGTCCACCGAAGAGACGGCAGAGGCGCTGGGGCTTTCGGTTCCGGCTGTGAAATCGCGCCTGCTGCGGGCCCGGCTCAAGTTGCGGCAGAAGCTCAATCGATATTTTCGGCGAGGAGAAAACTCGTGAAGTGCAAAGGACTGCTGTCGGAGCTGGCAGATTATCTCGATGAGATGCTCGATCCGGCGCTTCGCATGGAAATCGAAGAGCACCTCGCCAAGTGCAAGAACTGCCGGGTAGTGGTCAACACCACGAAAAAGACCATCGAAATTTTTTGCAACTCCGAGCCAGTTCCTCTCCCCGCCGATACCCGCCAGCGATTGCACGTCGCTCTCGAAAAACGCATGAGACGCGTACAGGCTTAGCCCCCGGGGACGCCAATCTCCCGATTGGTGGTGTGTACAGGCACCGCGAAAATCCTAAACTCCCCGCTCGGCCACCGAACGCGCTGTTTCCTCCCACATTGGCACCATCGTTCCCATCCCTCGCTCGCGCGCCATTTCATAAATTCTGCCTGCCACCACGATGTCCTCGGTGGCAACGCCGTTCGATTTGAAAAGGGTGATCTGATTCGCACTCGCGCGGCCGGGGATTTTCCCCGAGACGATTTCCGCGAGTTCGCGAACGGAATCCCAGCGCGAGGCATCACCGGCGAAGGCCTGGATCAGGTCGCCCGATTCGATTTTGGACTGCTCGCGCGAGTCGGAGGCAATCAGGCCGCAGCGGAGAACCGCCTCTGTGTCGAGCTCCCGTTTCTGCGCCTGGTTCACGCCCATGGCGTTGAGGTGCATTCCCGGTTCAAGCCAGCGGCCTTCGAGGACCGGAACCTTGGACGTAGTGCAGGTGGTTACGATCTGCGCGCCGCGAACGGCCTCTTCGGCGGAAGAAACCGCAGTGACCGGGACGTCGAGCCGCGCGGACATTTCCCGGGCGAAGGTTTCTCTCCTGCCGGCGTCGCGTCCGAAGGCGCGAATGCTATCCAGCCTGCGAACGGCAGCCAGGGCTTCGATTTGCGTGCGCGCCTGCAGTCCCGTGCCAATGATCGCGGCGACGCGGGCATCCTCGCGAGCCATCAGGCGAGTGGCCACGCCGCTGGCGGCTGCGGTGCGCATCTGGCCAAGAGTATCGGCCTCGATCAAAGCCACCAGGTCGCCCGAATCGGCGCTGAACAACGTCACTACGAAACGCGCGCCGGTGCGGGAAATGGAATAAATCTTGAGTCCCATGTAACCGGTGACGAGGTCCGCAGCGGCCATGTGGTTCAGCACGCCCTTCCCCGGGACGTGCAGCCGCTGGCGATACTGAAGCACGGCTTGGCCTTCGGCGAGGCGCTGGAAAGAGGTCTCCACCGCTTCGAGGGCGAGCGGCATGGTCAAAAGTGCCTTTACATCCGCTTCGGTGAGTAACAAGGGCATAGGAAGTTCCTCCGCGGCGCGACGTTCGCCTCCAAAGAGTATCGGCAGAATATCGGCGCGCTTTTAAGACATATCAGAAATTGATGCGATAGCGAAGGAGGCGGGAGTCCGGCGAGTCCAGCACGAGAAGTTCGCGGCGAGGGCTTACGGCCAGGGCGGGAACGAAGCGGTGTTCGCGCCCGAGCTGCGGGGCGAGATCGAAATCGAACTTTGGCGTGCCGTCGGAAGCGAAAACGTGAAGAGTGAGGCCGTCGCCATCCATCAGGAACACGGAGCCGTTTGCAACCGCGAACTGATTGCCCAACCTGCGGTTAGCGCCCTGCCTTCGCGCGTTGAGTTCGGAAACGACGTGGCCGCTCTCGGTAAACCGGCCGATGCGGTTGTCTTCTCCATCGAGAATATAGATATAGCCATCGGGGCCATAGGCAAGGGCGCTCGCACGGTCCGCGGAATTCGCAAAGGGGCGCCAGGTCTGCGTGAGGCGGAACACCGGCGTGTAGACGAGAACCTGATTGGCGTTGCGGTCGAGGACAAAGACGAGGCCATCGTCGGCAACGCTGATGCTGAGAATATCCTCGGCGTTCGGGCGGGTTTTCAGCTTGATGTCCCGGTAGCGGTCGCCACTAGGCAGAAAAACGGAGAAGCCGCCGCGGGTGGCGTCCGCGATGTAGATGGCGCCCCCGCGGTCGATGGCGATGGACTGGGGCGATTTGACCCAGTCATCCTGGAACGAAAGCAGCGGCGTTCCCTGAAAATCGAACTTGTGGATGAAGCGGCTGCCGGCATCGGGGATGAAAATATCGCCGAGCGCGTCCGTGGCGATGCAGGTGGGCTGAGCAAGATGGCCAGGCTCACTGCCCTTCATTCCCCAGCTGCCCAGATACTGAAGTCCGGTAGCAGCGGCGGAGGGCTTGTCCGATTGGGCGGCCTGGGCGCGAGTTTCCGTCTTCGTGCGGACGCCCACCAGGAGCACGCCGAGCAACGCCAAAAGTATTGCCAGGAGTACGATGCGGCGAGGCATACGTACCAATCTATTCACTTGTGCTTCGCGCCGCCAGCCGAAGTTGGGTGAACGTGTGACGGGGGCGTCAACCGCTTCTTGTGGCTGGCGCCAGCAGGCTTTGCGCCGGCCGCGCCACCCTGGCGGACGCGGCGGACGATGGTCTGATGCATCCGGTAGAGACGGTGCTCGGCAGCGCCTCCGCTGAGGTCCTCGAAAGTGAAGGAGGCATCGCCACCGGGTGTGGTCCCCGCCGTGAGCTTCACGGGCAGTTTTCCGCAGAGATCGCTTTCGACAAAGGCAGTCTCGTAGCGCTCCCGCTGCGTGCTCCAGGTAAAAACGCGCATCAGGGTGAAATCGCAGGGCTGGCCTTCCGCGCCGCGGTCGCCCACGACGAGATACTGCGGCTTCGCTTCGCCCGCGTCGCCGGAAACACGGTTCAACTCGAACCACGCGACGATGCGCATTCCCGCCGAACTGGCGTAATCGGGAAGCGGCGCGGGAACGTCCAGATCGATGAAGCGGCCGATGATCCACCCGGACATGGTGGTCTGATCGGGGAGATGGGCGCGGATGAGCCACCAATCTTCTTTTTTGGCATTCATCGCGGCAGCAGCGGGCGCGGCGGCGGACGCTTCCTGCGTGGCAGGCGTGGACGAGGAAGACGAAGCGGACGGCGACGCGGGCGAAGATGTTGCCGAAGACGCCGGAGGAGGAACGGCTTCGACGCGGCGCTCGAATAACTCGATCGGAACGCCCTTGTTCACCTGGCGGATGCGCGCGGAGTCCCGGCCGGGATCGAGATGCAAATTGCTCAGGACGCGGGTGTGCCCACGCGCCTCGACGGGAAGGGTCGATGTGGTCGAGTCGAGATCCTTGGCCCTCTGCCAGAATTCAGCGGAGAGCAGATCGTGCTCGCTTACCCAGCCCACGATCCCGGTGGCCGTGCGGACCTGCACCTGATCGCCGAAGCGGCTCATGATGCCGAGGGGTTCGCCAAAGTTCGCGGTAGCGACAGGAGATCGCACCTGAGCCGTAGTGCTCCACACGGTGACTTCGCGATTGGCCGCATAAGCCGCTTCGACGGGGGGCTTGGGGCGATGCAGGTGGAAATAGGCGGCGGCCGCGATCACCGCAACCACAACGAAGCCAATCAGAATCTTCCGCATGAATCGCTGCTGAATTCCTTCAAAGCTGAACAGATTCTACACGAATGATCCGGCGCGCGCGTTAACTGGGCGGCAAAAGCGCGGGGGATGTGCCGCAACGATGCGGAGCGCGTGTGCTAGAGTTGTGGCGGATTTTTTCAAGGAGCCATTCGCGTGCACGGCATGGAAAAACTGCGTCCACTGGCGCTTCTGTTGCTGCGCCTGGGCCTCGGGGCGATTTTCATCTATCACGGGTACCCGAAGCTGCTCGGGCAC
The DNA here is from genome assembly GCA_963797585.1 of uncultured Acidobacteriota bacterium. GTDB lineage: Bacteria > Acidobacteriota > Terriglobia > Acidiferrales > UBA7541 > Palsa-295. Next base: position 20,208 of record CAWCQH010000023.1, on the reverse strand, counting down.
TCCCACGAATTCATCTTTGACATGAGCGCCCGAGGCGGCCTGCCCGGCTACGTGGAGCGCATAGCGGGACTGGTGGAAGTTGTAGGCGGGGCAATGCTGGCAATCGGGATCTTCACACGCTTCGTAGGCCTGCTATTGACCATCGAGCTGGGAATGGTCCTGTGGATGGGCCATGAACTCTTCACGCACCCTGCCGGCGTGGGGCGTTATGAATTCCCGCTAGCGTGCGCCGCAGGTGTATTCGCGCTGGCGACGTTCGGCGCCGGATCGGTGTCATTCGACGCCGCATTCTTCCGCGGCGGCGCCAGAGCCCCTCGAAAAGCAAAGGGCTGAGAGCCATTGTTGCACTGCCTGTTACGGTAGCTGTTGCCGTTGGAGGAGTCTTTGCCGTTGCAGTAGTCTTTGCGGGTGCCCGACCTTTCGGCGTCAAGGGTCGTTCCTCCGCCCTTCCGGCTGCCTTCGCTTTTCGTTGTCATCCTGAGCCCATCCGCGCGAAGCGCGGATGGGTGAGGGACCTGCTTCTTCTCTTCTTTCGCCGTTCGCGGTCATCCTGAGCGCAGCGAAGGATCCCTCTTCGCTTTCGGTCTTCTTCCTTTCTAAGCCACCTGCGTCGTGTGCGGCACCACCGGCGGCGCGGTCGCAGCGGTCACCGGAATCGGGGCCTGGGGCATCACCAGCCACGCCACGATGTAGGCGACGATCGACGGAACGATCGGCACCGGAATAAAAAGTAGAACCAGCCACACCAGCCGGACGACAGTCGAGTCGATGTCGAAATACTCCGCGATGCCGCCGCACACTCCCGCTATCTTGCGATCCGTTGAAGACCGCATGAGTCGCTTGTAGCCGCGAGAAGTGGGAGTCTGCTGCATCCCGCCGCAGAAATTACAGAAATTCGATTGATCGGGAACTTCCCGCTGGCAATGCTTGCAAGTCATCGCAAGGTCTCCTTCCAGGGCGGCAAAAGGCAGCAACCGTCGCACTCTGCCGCGCTAAAAATCAACATACTCCGGGTTTAATACGAGAGCAAGTCGCGGACGGCACGGACGATGTCTTCGGTCTGGGGCAGGATTTCGTCCTCCAGGCGCGGGTTGTAGGCGCAGAACGTGTCGGTGGCGGCGACGCGGCGAACGGGTCCGTCGAGATCGCCAAACAATTCGTCGGCGATGCGCGCGGCGATTTCCGCGCCATAGCCCCAGGAGCGCGAGTCTTCATAGGCGACGATCACGCGATTGGTCTTGCGCACCGTGGCGGCAACGGCATCCCAGTCATAGGGGCTGAGCGTGCGCAGATCGACAATCTCCACCGAGATGCCCTCGCGATCCAGAGACGCCGCAGCAACCTCCGCACGATGCACCACCGCCCCATAGGTGATGATGCTGACCTGCGTCCCCTGGCGGACGACGCGCGCCTTGCCAAAGGGAATCGTGAAATCGGGCCCGGGATAAGGCGTGCGATTGTAGGGCTGGCGATACAGGTGCTTATGCTCGAGAAAGAGCACGGGATCGTCGGAGCGAATCGCCGTCCGCAACAGCCCGCATACATCGAGCGCGGTGGACGGCATCACGACGCGCAGCCCGGGAATGTGCGTGAACACCACTTCTCCGCACTGGCTGTGATAGATCGAGCCGCCCGTGAGATAGCCGCCGATGGGCACGCGAATCACGGCCGGGCACTTGAAATGCCCGGCGGAGCGCCAGCGCTGCGTGGCCATCTCGCTGCGAAGCTGCATCATCGCCGGCCAGATGTAGTCGAAGAACTGAATTTCGGCCACGGGCTTCAGTCCGCGAATGGCCATGCCCACGGCCCGCCCCACAATCGCGGCTTCCGCGATGGGCGAGTTGAAGACACGGCTCGAACCGTATTTGCGCTGCAATCCCGCGGTGGCCTTGAAGACGCCGCCTTTCCCTTTCAGGGAAGCAAGATTTTCGACGCGGCTGCAATCGGCCACGTCCTCGCCAAATACGACGATCCGCTCGTCGCGCGCCATTTCATCCAGCAGAGTGGCCGAAACGATCTCGACCATTGTCTTCGGGTGGCCCTGCAGATGGGGCTGCGTTTCAAACTGGCTGGAGGTGGGGTCCACGTCGGGCGAATAGACGTTCACATACACCGAATCCGTGGCGGGAGACTCGGCAGCCAGGGCGCGGTCGATGGCTTCGGTGACCTCGCGGACAACTTCCGCTTCCAGGGCTTCGAGCTCCGCTTCGTCGAGGATGCCTTCGCGCACCAGAAAGAGCGCGAATTTCGGCAGCGGGTCGCGGCGAGATTCCTCCTCGCGCTCCGCAGGAGTCTTGTAGAGCTTTTCGTCGTCGGAAAGGGAGTGCGAATAAGGGCGCGTGACGTGCGCGTGGACGAGCGCTGGTCCCTTCCGGTCGCGGCAGTGAGCCACAGCGCGGCTGAGGGCTTCGTAGCTTTCCAGCGGATCGGTGCCGTCGCATTCCTCGATATGGAAATGCGGGAAATTCCGCACGAGGTGCGAGATGTTGCCGCCGGCCGTCTGGTATTCCACGGGCACGGAGATGGCGTAGCCGTTGTCCTCGACAAGGAACAGAACCGGGAGCTTCTGGAGGCTGGCGGCGTTGAGGGCCTCGAAAAATTCGCCCTCGCTCGTGGCACCCTCGCCGCCGGAAACGTAGGCCACATCGTCGGCGTGGAAATCGACCGACGCGCCGCCGGGGGCCTTGCGCGCCTGTTCGAGCGCCTTGGGAAACTTTTCGTAATAAAGGGACGCTTCCGCCGCCCCTACGGCGTGGAGCCAGCGGGTTCCCGTCGGCGACGAGCCGGTAACCAGATGAAATTTCGGATTGCCCCAGTGGGAGGGCATCTGGCGTCCACCGGAGGCGGGATCGTCTTTCGCGCCGACGCCCTGTAGAAGCATCTCGTAGGGCGTTTCGCCAACCATCAGGGCCAGGGCGCGGTCGCGATAGTAGGGAAAAAACCAGTCGTAGCCGGATTTCAGTACCAGCCCCGCGGCCACCAGCACAGCTTCATGCCCGGCTCCGCTGATCTGGAAGAAAATTTTGTTCTGGCGCTTGAGCTGGATTTCGCGGTCGTCAATCTGACGGGAGAGAAACATCGTGCGGTAGATGCGGATCAAGGTTTCGCGCGTCAAGCCGCGAAGCCTGTCTCGGTCAGGACGATCTGTCTTGAGTTTCACGTGAGAGGCCAAGAGAGTTGCCTCCGATCCGAAATGCGAAAGGCCGCCCGGCAGATTCCCCTTCGCCTCATTATATCCAAATGCGAGGCGAGTCCACAAAGAAGGCGATTGCCTGCGGCGCGAACCTTGCACTTTTTATACCGATTGCATCGGCAAGTCCATCAGTCGAGCGAGTCGAAAAGCTCCGCCGTCGCCGCGAAGGTGGCATCGCCGTGGCGAATGGTCTCGCCCCTGGCGGACTTGAAAGGCTCTTCCGAGGGGATGCGGTCGAGCCATCGCTGCAGCGTAAGCTTCTCGTGATCCGAAAAATCGAGACGGATCAGCAGGCGTACGCCCGAGGCGGCTTTGCCATCGCCTCCCGCAGCACTCTTCGCTTTCGCAGAACCCTTTTTCGCCGTCTTGCTTTTTGCCGCGGCCGTTTTATTCGCGTCGCCAGCTGCGGCGTCCGCGCTGCCGTTCGAATCCTTGCGGTCGAACTTCAGTAGGATTTTCTTGCCGAGGCGAAAACCCTGCTGCCAGGCGTCTACCTTGTGACGCCCCTGCTGCGCCGCCTCTTCATTCGTTCCAAAATCAAAGATCAGTATCGATTGGGCCATGCATCTTCTATATCGGCGCAAGGTCGTTGTGTCAAGTTTGATGCGATGCGCGGCTTGCGATTGGCACACGAGCATAAGAGGAATACCTCCTCGCTTCAGCGCGTTGAAGAAAGCGACGCGGAGTAGAGCGGCTGGCGTGCTAAGATGCTGGCGACAATTTTGAGGCGATGGAGTTCGCCTGAACCGTCCGTGAAGGACTGATGACTCCTGGCCGCCGCCGGCGCCCAGGAGTTTTTTGCTTTTAGGGACGGGGCGGAAGCCCGGCACAAAGGAAGGAAGGCACTGTGCGAATTGCTCTGCTGATCGTGTTTGGCATCGCGGGGACGCTGGCGCGCTACGGGTTGCAGGGATTCGTGCAGCAGCGGACCGGCTCGACCTTCCCCATGGGGACGCTGGTGGTGAACCTGATCGGCTGCTTTCTGCTGGGCATCATCGGGGAATACGCGCTCACTCACCTGACGATTCCGCCCGACTGGCGCATCGGAATCACCGTGGGATTCTTCGGGGCCTTCACCACGTTTTCGAGCTTCAGCTATGAAACGGCGCGCATGCTGAACGACGGCGACTGGATGCGCGGCGCGGTGTACGTGCTCTCGAGCGTGATCGGGGGGCTGGTCGCCGTATTTGCCGGGATGCGCATCGCGGACCGCATATGACGATTTCCGAAGGAGGCGCTATGGAAAAGGCGAAACACGAGCGGTTTGAAGGCGAGCGGACGCTGATGCGGATACACATCGGCGAATCGGATCGCTGGCACGGCAAGGCGCTGTACGAGGCGATCGTCGAACTGCTGCGGCGCGAGAAATTCAGCGGGGCCACGGTGCTGCGAGGCGTCGGGGGCTTCGGTTCGTCGAGCATCTACCACACGGAGAAAGTGCTGCGCCTCTCGCAGGACCTGCCGGTAGTGATCGAGTGCGTGGAATCCGCCGAGCGCATCGAAAGCATTCTGCCGCGCCTCGACGAAATGATCGGCGGCGGCCTCGTGACGCTGGAAAAAGTCCGCGTGATCCTCTACCGCTCCGGCAAAACAGCCGCGAAAAAATAACCCTTCGCGCAAGAATCCCTGAAAACCGGAATTTCCGCTCTTGCATCGCGGCGGGCCGCATGCTACGTTGAGCGAACAAAAGGCGAAGCAGCGCGTACTGCGATCCGGGGCCGTGCTGCGTCTGGGGGAGCGTTCCATGCCAGCAGCGGGCCAGGAAGCGGCGCGGCAACGGCGGTCAGAACAAGAGTCGATACTCCCACCGGAGGCGCAGCTTGCCCTCCGGCGAGGCGCGGGCACCGGCAGCACAATCGACACCGTGCAGGAGGTGCTCAGCTCGCTCGCGGCGCGCTATCGCGCCGACGAAGTGCTCACCGCAGTGAGGCATATTCCCGCGCGCGCGGCGCAATTCCGCCCGATGCCGGAGTGGGTGCGCCCCGAACTCGCAGCCGCTTACGCCGCGAAGGGCATCGAGCAGCTGTATTCGCACCAGGCCGCCGCGGCTGAACTCGCTCACGCTGGGAAAAACTTCGTGGTCGTGACGCCCACCGCCTCCGGCAAAACGCTCTGCTACAACCTGCCCGTGCTGAATGCGGTTCTCGAGAATCGCGATACGCGCGCGCTCTATCTTTTCCCCACCAAGGCGCTCGCGCAGGACCAACTCGCGGAGCTGCACGATCTGGCGACGCGCCTCGACGACTGCTTCGGCGTCTTCACCTACGATGGCGACACGCCGAGCGACGCGCGCAAGGCGATCCGCGAGCGCGGGCACGTGATCCTCTCGAACCCGGACATGCTGCATACCGGGATCCTGCCGCACCACACGAAATGGGTGCGGCTGTTCGAGAACCTGCGCTACATCGTGCTGGACGAGCTGCACACGTATCGCGGCGTGTTCGGGAGCCACCTGACGAATGTGCTGCGGCGGCTACGGCGCGTGGCGCGATTCTACGGCTCGGAGCCGCAGTTCATCTGCTGCTCGGCCACGATTGCGAATCCCGGCGAGCTGGCGGGGCAGCTGATCGAAAAGAAAGCCGAGGTGATCGAGGAAAACGGCGCGCCGGCCGCCGAAAAGCTCTTCGTGTTTTACAACCCGCCGATGGTGAACCGCAACCTGGGCATTCGCCGCAGTTACCTGAACGAGACCACGCGCGTGGCCAAGGAACTGCTCGCGCGCAAGCTGCAGACGATCGTGTTCGCGAACAGCCGTCTGCACACGGAGGTGCTGCTCACGTATTTGCAACAGGCGAACCGGCCCCAACCGGGGCACGCGGAGCCGATTCGCGGCTATCGCGGCGGCTATCTGCCCAGCGAGCGGCGCGAGATCGAGCGCGGCCTGCGCGAAGGGCGGATTCGCGGCGTGGTGGCGACGAACGCGCTGGAGCTGGGCATCGATATCGGCTCTCTCGACGCCTGCGTCATGGCCGGATATGCGGGGTCGATCGCGTCCACCTGGCAGCGGGCGGGCCGCGCGGGGAGGCGCAGCGGGACGTCCTGCGCGGTGCTGGTGGCGTCGTCCGCGCCGCTCGATCAATTCATCGTGCAGCATCCCGATTATTTTTTCGAGCGCTCGCCCGAGCACGCCTACGTGCAGCCGGACAACCTGGAAATTCTGGTGAACCATTTGAAGTGCGCGGCATTCGAGCTGCCCTTGTCGCCGGAAGACGCGTTCGGCAGCGTGGATGTGGCGGCCTTATGCGAGCGCTTGGGCGAGGCCGGTTATCTGCATCGCAGCGGCGGAAACTGGCACTGGGTGCAACAGGCGTATCCCGCGGACACGGTAAGCCTGCGCGCGGTGACGTCAGACAACTTCATCATCATCGACACGACCGGAGAGGACGATGGCAACAAAAATGGCAAGCCGGATGTAATCGGCGAGGTGGATTTTACGGCGGCGCTAACGACCGTGCATCCGAAGGCGATCTACATCCACCAGGGGCAGCAATATCACGTCGACAAGCTGGATTTCGATCAGCGCAAGGCCTACGTGAAGCCGGTGAACGTGGACTACTACACCGACGCGATCCGCTACACGCAAGTGCGCGTTCTGGAAATCGCCGAAGAAGAAAGCATCGCCGGACCCGCGGCAAGGGCGCATGGAGATGTGCTGGTAAGGTCGCAGGTGGTGGGCTTCAAGAAGATCAAATTTTTCACCAACGAGAATATCGGCGACGGAAAGCTCGAGTTGCCGGAGAACGAAACCCACACGACGGCGTTCTGGATCACGCTGGAACGGAAGCTGCTGGAGGATCTGCCGTTCCCTTTGTCCGACCGGCAAACCGGAATTTTCGGCCTGCTCTACGCGCTCGAATCGATGGCATCACTGCTGCTGATGTGCGATCGTCGCGACCTGGGCACGGCGGTAGGCGAGCGGCCCGCGAGTCCCGGAATCGAAACCGAGTGGCAGGAGTTTTCGAGCGCGGCGAGCGATCCCTCGAAGATGAAAGAATTCTTCGAGCCAAATCTGTACATCTACGACGCCTATCCGGGCGGCATCGGATTCAGCGAGCCGCTTTACCGTACACATGAGCTGCTTTTGCGGCGGACGCAAGAGTTGATTGCGGCGTGCCCATGCGACCAAGGATGCCCGTCCTGCGTGGGTCCAGCGGGAGAAAAAAGCGAGCGCACCAAGGAAGCAGCCCTCGCGATCATGGATCGGCTGTGCCAGTGACCCCGAAAAAACGCCAGCGCCACCAAGTCTCCGCCTCTGCCTCCCGTCGTCATCCCGACCAAGCGCAGCGACAAGGGATCTTTCCCCAGTTAGTGTTGGTGTCAGCAGTTATTGCTCGTGTTGGTGGCGTTGGTGGTCTTGGTGTTGGTGTTGTTGGTGTTGGCAGTCATTCTGAGCGAAGCGAAAAATCCCTCTTCGCCGTTGCTGTTGCGGGTGCCCGACCCTTCGGTGTCAAGGGTCGGTCTTCTGCCTTTCTTGCCGCTGCCTTAGCTTTTCGTTGTCATCCTGAGCCCATACGCGCGAAGCGCGGATGGGTGAGGGACCTGCTTCTTCTTTCGCCGTTAGGCATTCCCGCCCGTCAAAGCTTCGGAGCACGAGGGCGTCGCCCCCGGGAACGCCAATCTCCCGATTGGCGTTGTGTCTCACCTTGGCGCCGCAGCGTGCCAAACGGAGTGCGAGTAACGAAAAAGTTCTTCTCTTCGCAGAATGACTGCCCGCAAATTTTGAACACGGAGCGATAGGCACAGTGGAAACAGATAAATTTGTGAGGCTGAAGGCGCTGCGGCGGCCGGTTGGGGGCGCCGCGCCCGGTACTGCGTCGTCCGGCGCCGCGCAGGTTCGCAGGCGAGTGTCGCTGGCCGAAGATGAGGAAGTCCGCGGCATGCGCCCCGATATCCCCGCCGGAGCGGAGCGGCTGGCGCACATGCTTGGGGCAACCCCGCGCGCCAATAAGTACGGCGAACACCTCGCGCTCCGGCGATGGTTTTCGGAGTCGATCGGCTGTGAACCTCCCAGCGCGCCTGTGAACGCGATGGCTCTGCGGCTGCTCGCGCCAAATGCGCCCGACAGCGTGTGCGATCCCGAGCAATGGCTTTTTCTCGACACCGAAACCACCGGCCTCGCCGGCGGCACCGGCACATATCCGTTTCTGATCGGCATCGCCTGGTGGGACGCGGGCGGCCTCGAAGTCGAACAGTTTTTTATGCGCGAGCACAGCGAAGAACTGTCGGTGCTGGTAGCGCTGGCCGAACGGATGGCGGAGCGGCGGGTGCTGGTCACGTTCAACGGCAAGTCGTTCGATTGGCCGCTGCTCGAAACTCGCTTTAACATGACGCGCAAGATTCGCGTGCCGTCGCCCAGAGCGCATCTGGATTTTCTGCATCCCGCCCGCAACCTGTGGCGCCTGCGGCTGGGGTCGGCCCGCCTGCCGGAACTCGAGAAGCACGTTCTGGGGTGGAATCGCGGCGCGGACGTGATGTCCGAGTTCATCCCCCAGATCTATTTCGATTACCTGCGCGGAGGTTCGCCCGATCCTCTCGTGCCGATCTTTCATCACAACCAGATGGACCTGCGCGGGCTGGCGGGGCTAGCGAGCCGCGTGCTTGCGGTCCTCGGGGATCCGGAGTCGCACGGGCAGGATGGGCTCGAGCTGTTCGGCGTATCGCGCATTTGCGAACGCCGCGGCGAGTCGGCGCGTGCGCGCGTGCTCTACGAGCGGTCAATTGCGGCGGAGCTCCCCGTAGAAACCGAACGCGCCGCCCACCGGTCACTCGCGCGGCTGGCCAAGCGTGAGGGCGATCACGGGCTGGCGTCGCAGCTGTGGGAGAAAATGCTCGGCGACACCCGCGAAGGGTTTGAAGCGTACGAGCAGCTAGCGATTCATTACGAGCGGCAAGCGCGCGAGCCGCACCGCGCCGCCGAACTAGCGCGGAGCGCCCTCGCCGCGCTCCGCCGCGCCAATCGCCTGGGCACAATCGCACCGCCCGCCTACCGCCAAAAAAAGGAGCGATTCGAGAAGCGGCTCGCCCGCCTCGAGCACAAGGGGAGAAACAGGCTGCTCGATGCCATGCAAAGGGAATCGTCCAATGCGGCGGCAGAGTCGTAACTCCGGGGAGGGAGACAGAAAGCCTCGCGGCAATGCTATAGGTTTCGCGACGCAACCATTCGCGACGCGACGAAACCACCCTTGTGACATCGCCCCCAGGAGCGCTCGTAGTCCGCATTCCCGCCGTCATCCTGAGGAGCGCAGCGACGAAGGATCCCTCCCTGTTTCGCGCTGCAAAGTCAATTTTCCGCCAGGGCACGAATTTTGCAGTGGCATCACGCGCCGTACTGTTCGTCGCTCACGTGTTCCATCCAGTCGACAGCCTTGCCGTCGAGCTGCTCCTGAATGGCGATGTGGGTCATTGCGGTTGTCGGCGCGGCTCCGTGCCAATGCTTCTCCCCGGGCGGAATCCAGACTACGTCACCCGGCCGAATTTCCTCGATCGGCCCTCCCCATCGCTGCGCCCGGCCGCATCCAGCGGTCACGACCAGCGTTTGCCCCAGCGGATGCGTGTGCCAAGCCGTGCGCGCCCCCGGCTCGAACGTGACACTGGCGGCAACCACACGCGCCGGCGGGGGCGCATTGTTCAGCGGGTCGAGTCGTACCGTACCGGTGAACCACTCCGCCGGCCCTTTGCCGGAAGCCTGCGAACCGCTTCGTTTGGTTTCCACTGTGTTCCACCTCGCTGAAACTGAAGAGTTGCGGACACTGGCTATTGTATCCGCACTTTGTCGATACGCCGAAGTCGCCGCTGTTGCAGCCCCGCACCCCGCGGTGTATATTCCGGTCGTTCGACAGACACCGATACTCGTTCGCGCTCCACAAAACGGGGTAGGGGACTCAAAATGAAGCTCAAATCCTGGCAATCAGGCGCCGTAGCAGCAGTAGCCGCCGCAACCATTCTCCTCGCAGCCGCGCCCGTCCTCCACGGCCAATCCAAGGCCGACAAAAGCGCCGTCGCCGGAGCCAGCCAGATTGCCGGACTCGGCTCGATCTCCGGCTCCGTCCGCGCCCCCAAGGATTTCAAAGCCGCCAAGGTTTTCGCGCACAATCTTGACAAGAACGTCACCTACATGGTCTTCACCGACGCCGGCCGCTATACCGCCGTGGACCTCTTCCCCGGAAATTACGAAGTAACCGTCGCCAAGAACGGCTTCAGCAGCGAAGACGTGCAAAAAATCACGCTCGCCCCGGGCGGCTCCGCCACCGCCGACCTCACCCTCCAGGAAGGCACCTACCGCCCGCCGCAGCAAGCGCGCACCGCCACCCCGAAGAACGAACCACTCTTGGCATATGACGATCTCTATTCCCCAGGCCCCGGTCGCCAGATCATCGAGCGCACCTGCATCCGCTGCCACGGCCCAGATTTCCTCCCCAATCATCAGTGGGACGCCGACCAGTGGAACGCCGCGATCGACCTGATGCAATCCACGGAGCTCAACTCCAATCCGCCGGGCCGCATCAGCCGTTCGAGCGTGCCCGAAGGAATCAGCCCGCAAGAGCGCCAGACGCTCGTCGACTATCTGGTAAAAAATTTCGGCCCGGACAGCACCCGCCGCGGCCTCGCCGTCCCGGAGGCTCCGCTCGACGAAAAAGCCCTCGCCAAAGCCGAGTTCATCGAGTATCAGGTACCGCCGCTGGCCAACGGCCACGACCGCCGCTTCCACGACGAGCACCTCAGCGCCAACGGCGACGTCTGGTACACCGACGCCAACGGTCTCCAGATCGGCAAGATGGACCCGCGCACCGCCGCCTGGACCGACTACCCGCTGCCCGACGCAAAGTATCGTGGCCACGGCCTGGTTCAGGACGCCAATGGCGACATCTGGGTCTCCGGCCACACCGCCTTCGTTCGCGTCGACAGCAAAACCGGCGCCATGAAACTCTATCCTTATCATCCCAACGGCGAGCGCCCAGACCACGGCAACACGCCCATCATCGACTCCAAGCAAAATATCTGGACCACCCTCATGTGGACGGACGAAATAGCCAAGTGGGACCGCCAGACCGGCGAAGTCACGCGCTTTACCGTCCCCAGCCCGTACTCCGCCCCCTACGGCATGGTGATCGATAAGAGCGACAATCTTTGGATCGCCGAATGGTTTGCCTGCAAGATCGCCCGCTTCGACACCAGCGGGAACACCTTCACCGAATTCACGCCGCCCACCAAGCCGTGCAACATCCGCCGCGTCTTCGTCGACCACGCCGGCATGGTCTGGTACGCCATCGACAGCCGCGGCAAGATAGGCATGCTCAATCCCGCCACGGGCAAAATGGTCGAGTACGACGAGCCCGCGGCCTTCGGCTTCCCCTACGACATCCAGGAAGACAGCGAAAACAATCTCTGGATCGCCGATTCCGGCCAGGGTGGCGGCCTCTACAGGTTCGATACGCGCCTGAAAAAGTTCACCTATTTCCCGGCCGTCCAGCGCACCGACATGCCCAAGATCAGCGTCTCCAAAGAAGACTCCATCTGGTACACGACGCGAGGCGGCGACTCCAAAACCATGTCCCTCGGCGTCCTCTACCCCGACAAATCCAAAATCAAAACGCTAGCCGCCTATCTGCAGTAGCGCACCCACTTGGTTTGGTCTTCAACCGTCCCTAACTCACACGTGTGTCATCCCGAACGAAGTGAGGGATCTGCATTTGTTCTCGTTTTTGCTGTCATCCTGAGGAGCGCAGCGACGAAGAGCGCTTCTCCATCGCTCGCTTTTCGAGCGAAGAATCTCTCTTTGCCTTCGCTTTTGCCTTTGCCGTAAACCCTCGAATAATCAGACTCCCGGAAGTTCCAACAAAATGAGACAACCGTACTATCGACGCCCGCGCGCCCCACCCGTATTCTGTACCTGCCTGGAAGTTCCGGCCCCAGGCCTGATTTTGCAGCGGAGGACCAACCGATGAGCTGCGTCACCGAGCTGTCGATCTTCAGCTTTGAACAAGCCACCCACTCGAACAACGGGTCTGCGAGTCAGGCCGGTGCCAGCCAGGGCCATTCGGCCTTTGCCGCCATCGATGGCCCGAGCTTGCCGTCCGGCATGCTGCTCGATCTCGAAAATCTAACCCCTGAGACTCTCGAAGCCTTTTTCCCCTCAGAGCAAGCGCTCGCCAGGTAAGCGGCCGGTCTCTACCGGCCGAAGGCAGCGCCTTTGCGGTTCCTGCCCCCAATGCCACCAATGGCGTCGCGCCTAGGGCAGGAACCGCGGCACGAATCGCGGCACCCGCCGCGCATACTCCTCGAATTCAGCCCCCAATCGCCCGCGCATCTCGCGCTCCTCGAACGCAATCGCCACCAGCATCAACCCGGTCCACGCCGCCGCGACGATCCACATCGCCACCCTCCCGGCGATCAAGCACGCGCCCACGATCGCAAGCAGCGACCCCGCGTATCGAGGATGTCGCACCCGCGCATAAATTCCCTCGCAGGCAATTGCCCCCGCCCCGGAAAGCTCCGTCTTTCCCACCAGCCGCGCCACCCCTAAATCGCGAGACAGCCTCCAGAACAACCACCCCTCGAAAACGATCAGCGCCAAGCCCGTAATCCCAGCCCACGCGGGCGGCCAGTCCGCGCGAAAAAGTTCCCGCCGAAACACGAAGATGCAGACGGTAACCGGAGGCCACGAGCAAAGCAGCGCCACAAGAAAGCTGCCGTGCGGATGCCGTCTCCAGAATTCAACGCAGGGATGCAGCACAAACCAGTACAGCGGAATCGGCAATTGCAGAAACAGAACCAGCGCGGCAACCCACCCCAGCGGAGTCACCAGCCGATGTTATGCGACGTGAAGCAGCCAAAACAAGCGCAGGAAACGCGGCGCAGTAATCGCAAGCAGAGGGAACCGCGAATCTCTCTTTCGCAGTCAGCTGGAACGAAGTTAGGTACCTACCTTTATTCTCGTGTGCTTTTTCGCAGTCATCCTGAGGAGTGCAGCGACGAAGGATCCCTCCGATAGGTAGGAAAACACGTCCGCTACTCGCTTTGCAGTAGTTGTTGGAAGCCTCCCTTAAGCATAGTCATAGTATTCATAGCCATGCTTGGTTGTGCTTGAAATTTTACTTGACGAATTACTTATCGAAGTTATACTGCCGCCCATCATTTTCGTCCGTCATTTTGGGCTTATTTAGCCCACGGCCCCGCGAGAGCGTCCCTCGAAGTCCAGGAGTATGGATCGAAAGATTGAGCCCAGTGCTGACAAGGAGATTCCCTATGCGCCGAGCAGCGATGATGGTGGCCCTGATTCTGTCGATGGCGACGTTTACCAAAGCACAGGACGAAATTTTTCCGACCTACACTCCTATAGTCACAGACGCTGGCGCAGGCGGCGCGGTCGAACTCGGGGTGCAATTTACGTCGGATGTACCAGGAAACGTCACGGCTATTCGATTCTACAAAAGTGCCGCAAACACAGGCACCCACACCGGCAGTTTGTGGTCCAGCGGTGGGACATTGTTAGCGAGTGTGACATTCACGAATGAAACCGCGTCTGGATGGCAGCAAATGACCTTTTCTCCCCCTGTATCTATCCAGGCGAATGTGACCTACACGGCCTCCTACCACACAACCGTTAGCCATTTTGCGGCGGATCAACATTTCTTTACGGCAGCGGTGAATACTCCCCCTTTGCATGCGCTGGGTGTGTCGAACGGGGTTTATTTCTACGGTAGTGGTGGAATCTTCCCGACTGGAATTTACAACGAAACGAACTATGGCGTGGACATAGTTTTCACGCCTGAAATTCCTGAAAGCATCACTATAACGCCGCAAATCACCAGTCTGACCGCAAGCCAGCAGCTACAGCTCACTGACACCGTTACTGGCAATTCAAACCAGACCGCGACGTGGTCGATCGTTTCCGTGTCTCCACTCAACGCCGCCACCGGTAGCTTCTCAAATACGACGCCCGGCCTCTATACAGCGCCAACGTCAGGGACTATTACGCCCGCCGAAGTGACCGTACAGGCGACTACCGCAGATTCAGCAGCGTCTTCCACGGCGACGATTCTGCTTGTATCGGGAGCGGGAGGACCCCAGGGGCCTGCTGGGCCTGCCGGACCGGCGGGAGCAACAGGAGCGCAGGGACCTGCTGGACCAGCGGGAGCAGTAGGAGCGCAGGGATCTGCCGGGGCGGCGGGAGCAACCGGGGCGCAAGGACCTGCTGGGCCTGCCGGACCGGCGGGAGCAACAGGAGCGCAGGGACCTGCTGGACCAGCGGGAGCAGCAGGAGCGCAGGGATCTGCCGGGCCAGCGGGAGCAACCGGGGCGCAAGGACCTGCTGGGTCTGCCGGACCGGCGGGAGCAACCGGGCCGCAGGGAACAACGGGGCCACAAGGACCTGCCGGAATTGTAAACCAGGGCAACTGGACTTCGGGGCAATCTTACAATCCGAATGACGCGGTATCGGATGGGGGGCAATTCTGGATAGCTCTGGTCGCCAATGTAAATTCCGAACCTTCGATCAGCAATCCCAACTGGCAGTTGGCTGCCGCAAGGGGAAGCGACGGAGCAACAGGAGCACAAGGACCTGCTGGACCCGCTGGAGCAACAGGGGCACAGGGCCCTCAGGGGAACCCCGGAGCAACCGGAGCACAGGGTCCTCAGGGCAACCCCGGACCTGCCGGGGCAACAGGGCCGCAGGGAACACCAGGGCCACAGGGGCCTGCCGGAATCCTAAACCAGGGCAACTGGACTTCGGGGCAATCTTACAATCCGAATGACGCGGTATCGGATGGGGGGCAATTCTGGATAGCTCTGGTCGCCAATGTAAATTCCGAACCTTCGTTCAGCAATCCCAACTGGCAGTTGGCTGCCGCAAAGGGAAGCGCAGGAGCGCCGGGGCCTCAGGGGTATCCTGGACCTGCCGGAGCACTCGGAGCAACAGGGGCGCAGGGCCCGGTCGGAGCAACAGGAGCGCAAGGACCTGCCGGACCGGCTGGAGCAACGGGAGCGCAGGGCCCTCAGGGGAACCCCGGAGCAACGGGAGCACAGGGGCCCACTGGACCAACAGGGGCAACGGGGCCTGCAGGACCGACGACGGTCGCTGCTCTATGCGGTGTCTTGTACCCCAATACGCCAGCGGCGACCTGTGCTGCGGCTCTGGTGACCTCGAAGATCGTGTTCGTAACACCTCCGAACTACACAGGCAATCTGGGCGGAACGGAGGGGGCAAACGCGATATGCCAAACGCTAGCTGAGGCCGCGGGACTACCCGGCAACTACAAAGCCTGGTTGTCGACCAGTAATCCGGGGGACAATCCCGCCCAATCGTTCACCCAAAGCACCCTACCATATGTCACACCAGACTCAAACCTCACTGAAGTCGCCGCTAACTGGAGCTCACTCATCTCGGGCAACCTCATCAATCCGATCGAGTTTTATGCGAATGGAGGCCACTCGTACTTTCCATCATTTACTTGGACAAATACACAAACCAATGGACAACCAACCTCGACGACAAACCTCCCGTACACGGATTGTACTGACTGGAATGCATTAGACGGGAATGGGGAATACGGTGTCCTCGGCTCACAAAACTACGAATGGACCTACACATCTGCCACATTGCCATGTGACACGGGGAATCATTCCCTCTTATGCTTCCAGCAGTAGTGAATGGGCGCGCCGCGGACCGCCCCCCACGCCTGGTGCGCCGCAAGCGGTCGTCAAGCCTAGCGGGGGGAGGGGTGCAGAGGCACAAACGAACAAACCCGGGAACTCTGTCCGTCCCATTCGTGCTGCTGACACCCCCTAACCCGCTCCGCTCCACCCGCCCGGCAATGGTCTTGGGACTAACATGAAACGTGGTACAACGTTGGGGGGCAGGTCAGTGGTCTTCGTATAGGGTGGAGCCCTGGTTGTAAGGCCCAATAAGAGTCTTGGAATCCTCAGTGCATAACATCAGAAAGCAGAGTCTTGTCTTCGTGTTCGCAACCATGTTCCTTCCGCGAGTCTGTGCTGCCCAGTCCGCCGATGCAGCAGCAGCGAAAAGTCCAGCAATTGGGGTGCTTGAGGGCCAGCCCATCACCGAGGACGACCTCGCGCCCCAGATTCAAGGGCAGCTCGGATCGCTACGCGAACAAGAGTATCGGATCAAGAAGCAAGGTCTCGACAATTTGATCAACCAGAAGTTGATTGAAGCAGACGCTAAAAAAAGGGGGCTCTCCCCAGATAAGCTTTTCGAGCAAGAGATTGACGCCAAAGTGCCGGAGCCGACCGACGCGGAACTGAGAGCAGTTTATGCTGTGCAGAGGGAGCAGCTGAACCAAACGTTTGAGGATGCCAAGGCACAACTGCAACAAACGGTGAAGAAGGCAAAGATTCTGCAAGCGATGCAGGACTACGTCACGGCCCTCCGCCAGCAAGCAAAATTCTCCATCCTGCTGGTTGCTCCGCAAGTGCAGGTTGGTTTTGATCCCGCTCGGGTTCGCGGCAACGCCAAGGCGCGTGTGCTGATCGTGGAGTTCGCGGATTTTCAATGCCCTTATTGCAAACAAGTCCAACCATCCCTCAAGAATCTACTGGCAAAGCATGAAGGCGTCGTTGCGCTGGCCTTTCGCGATATGCCTTTGCAGAAGATTCACCCTCTGGCACTGATCTCGGCGGAAGCGGCGCGATGTGCTGGCGAGCAGGGAAAGTTCTGGGAATATCACGACCTTCTGTATGCGGATCAAACGAGCCTGGACAAGAGCGGCCTGATCGCCAAGGCGGCGACGCTCCAACTGGACGAAAAACAGTTCGATGCCTGCCTCTCGGGCGAAAAATATAAAGCCCAGATCGAACAAGACAGTCTGGAGGGGACGCGGGCAGGCGTGAGCGGAACTCCAGGCTTTTTCATCAATGGCATTTTCCTGAGCGGGGCCCAACCCGAAGCCGCGTTTGAGAAAATTATCCAGGATCAACTCTCCGCTTCCCCAAAGGCACAGTAGTCGTCCCGCCCTTTTTAGAATTGCCCCCCTTCGGATTTTCCTCCTGCGGAACAATCAGCGTTTTCCCCAGCAAATTCCACTTGGATGTGTAGTCGAATTATTGGAAATTGACACCCGCTACCGACGTTTTCCGGCAATATACTTCCAAGGAATTCTCGTGATAGGATAGCCGATTCGTGAGGGCCTTTTAGCCAACAGGAAGGAACCGTGACCGTACAAGTGCTGCCTTCATCGTTAACCTCTTTAAACGCGCCGTATGACCCGCACCTGGAAGACGTCGGGTTCATGACGTGTATGACCCTCAGCCTGCTCGGCAACTATTCTCAGACCGGGCATTTTGGCGGACCTCTCGCCTACACGCCCTACAACGTCGCCATCCATCTAGCCGGCCCCGAAGCGGGCGGCCTTCGCTACGACTACCGCCGCCCCAAGCACCCCTACGCCGACAAATTCATGCTGGCCGCCGGCCATTGCGCCCCCACCAGCTACGCCCTCTGGATGATCATGGGCGAGGCGCTCTACAAAAAGTATCAGGCCACCGGAGACCGCCGCTATTACGTCGCTCCCAAGGACGGCTTTCTCTCCATCGACGCGCTCGGCTTCCGTCGCGGCGCCGCCCCGCTGAAAACGCTCCTTCAGGATAACGGCCTCGCCGATCTCCCGCTGTTCGCGCAGGCAAAAGACCGCGGCATCCACGCCCTCTCCGGCCACATTGAATCCATCGACCAGACCAATGACGTGAACGGCGGCCCCTCCGGCGTAGGCATCGCGCTCGCCGCGGGCAAAGCCGCGTTCTGGGATTTTATCGGCGCCCCTGTAGGCGCGCCCAAGATCATCGCCTTCGAAGGCGAATTCGCCATGTGCGCCGGCCACGCCCAGGAGCTGAAAACGCAGGCCATCGCGCTAAAAGTCGGCAAGCGCCTGCGCATCATGTTCTCCGACAACAACGCCGGCATCGACGACTCGCTCATGGGCGGCGTAGTCGACACCAAATTCGATGGCTACAAGCTCATCGATCAGTGGACCTCCTACGGCTGGAACGTCTTCTCCATCCCCGACGGCCACGACTACGCCCAGATCGTCGGCGCTCTCAAGACCATGGAAGAGTGGGATCCCGCCGATCGCCGCCCCATGATCATGTTCGGCAAGACGATCAAGGGCTATTGGCCCTGCGTGTCGCAAGGGAAAATTGCCGGCTCTTGCGATCAAGTGGTCGGCTACCCCAGCCATCCGTACGCCATGAAAATGAACTCGCCCTATTTCGTAGCGCTAGCGAAGACCTTCGAAGACCGCTACGGCGTGAAGTTTCAGGGCATCCACGACGGCCCCGTCACCGACACGAAAGAGCGCCTCATCCAGTTCAAGACCAACATGGACGTAGCCATGTCCGTGCTCGACAAGAACGGTCTCGGCGACTGGCTAGCCGACCGCCTCGTGCAGATCGGCGAAGGCGTAAAGGATAATTTCAATCTTCGCATCGACGTAAAGCGCGACCCGTTTCAGGACGACCGCCTGCGCGTAGCCAATCTTCCCGACGCGCAAACCGTCAAGGTAACGAACTCCGTCTCCGGCGCCGAAAAAGAAGTGAAGATTTCCCTCTTCAAGAAGCCCGGAGAAGCAGCCGGAGCCCGCCGCGCCATCTCCGAAGTCATCAAGTGGATGAACTACGTCACCGACAATCGCGTCCTAACCATCGCCGCCGATCTTTCCGAATCCGTGAACCTCGAACACGGCAGCCTCTGGGGCCATTACGATCCCGAAAAGAATCCGCTGGGCACGCGCCTGAAAGCGGCCATTCAGGAAGCCGGCAACGCCTCCACCGCGATCGGTCTCGTGGGGCAGAACGCCTCGGTTGATCCCGATAAATTTGCCGGCGTGTGGGCCTGGAGCGGCACCTACGGCGCGTTCACTCCGCTGATGTATCTTCCCGCCCGCGTCTGGAGCCAGCAGAATCAGGACAGCAAATTCCGTACCGGCGTGCTCCATATTCTAGCTGGCCACTCCGGCCCGGAGACCGCCGCCGACGCGCGCACCCACTTCGGCATCTTCTCGCCGCAGGTATGGAAGATGTTCCCGCGCGGCCAGGTGATCACCCTCAATTTCTGGGATTACAACGACGTAGCCGCCGGATACTTCGCCGCCGCCGAAATCGCCGCCCGCGAAAAGAAGGTAGGCATCATAGTGGTGGAGGTAGCGCGCCCCGATTTCCCGGTAGCCGATCGCACCAAGTTCGCCGACACCGACGTAAAAGCCGCCGCCAAAGGCCTCTACGTAATTCGCGACTTCACCCCAGGCAAGCCGAAGCACGGCTACGTGGTAGCGCAAGGCTCCAGCTCGACGTTCAACTTAGTAAGCATATTGCCGAAGCTAGAAGAAGCCGGAATCAACGTGAAAGTAATAGCCGCAATCAGCGAAGAACTTTTCGACCGCCAGCCCGAAGCCTATCGCCGCTCCGTGCTGCCCCCCGAAGCCTACGAGGATCTGATGTTCGTCTCCACCGGCACCCGCCGCATGTGGCCCCTGCGCGACGCAGGCCCCCAAACCGACGCCTATTCGCTAACCTCCGACCAGGAAAACAAGTGGCTAACCGGCGGCACCGAGCAGGACGTAATCGCCGAAGCCCACCTCGACGCCAAATCCATCTTCAACGGCGTCCAGCGCTTCGCCCAGGAACGCCCCCGCCGCCTCGAACGCCTGCGCTCAACCCTGGCCTCGCTGGACTAGCCCGTCCGGAGTTGCCTCCGCCGTTGCCGTCGCGTTGCCGTTGCAGTGCCGCTGCCGTCACATGTGCCGTCGCTTCGCATTGCAGTAGCCGTCGCGTTGCCGTTGCCTTCAGTCGCCGTAAGTGGCACAGGCACTCCTGCATGTGCAGCATTTCCCCTTCGCCGTCGCCGTGGTCTTTGTCGTTGCGTTGGTTCTGTCGTAGCCGTTGCCTGTGTCGTAGCTGTTGCCTTTCGCAGTGGCTTTTCGCTGTCATCCTGAGCCCATACGCGCGAAGCGCGGATGGGTGAGGGACCTGCTTCTTCTTTCCTTCCCCGTTGTTTGCCCGTCATC
>CAWCQH010000022.1:0-236620 GCA_963797585.1 uncultured Acidobacteriota bacterium | reverse complement strand
GTTTTCCGTGATCCCGTTCACCCGGATATTAATGATCAGCCGCCCGAAATTCGGATCCACGGTGAAGCTCGACCCGGTTATCGAAGTGTTCAGCAGGAGACTCGCGACCCCGCTGTTGATGTCCAGAACGCCGCTCAGCGAACCGCTCGTCGCGGCATTCGTCCCGGAATTGTTAAATATTCCCCCGGCGGCATACGCGCCGTTCGTCGACGCCCCCGAAATAGTGAACGCGTAGTTTCCCGCCGGCAGCGTCGAACCCGCTGTGAAGGCGCCATCGGATGCGGTATTGGGCACCGCAGTGCTATAGCTGTAGATGTCCCCCGCCAGAGCCGCCACGTTATCGATTTCCACCACCTTCAGGTGCGTGTTGTCCACAATGTAGAAGGCCAGTTGCATCGTATAGCCGTTGGTAGCCAATATCGTGTTGGTGCTGGCAAACGTCAGCGTCCCTCGTCCGGGTGTCGTTGGATCCATCAGGAAACTTCCGTGCAGTGTGGTATCGGCGGCATTCGAGGTGGTAGGCGTCGTGGTCGTCGTCGTTCCGCTCGTAAGGGAATAGGTGCTGTTGCCGTTGTCGTTGATGTCCTGCACCGCCGCCCCTGCCGGAATCGTGCCGAATCCATCCGCATAAAATCTGCCCGCGATTGCCAGTGGCGCTCCGCTGCTATCGACTCCCGAAAACCCGAAGGCGTAATTGCCGGAGAACGCCGACGCGGCCAGCAATCCCTGATTCTGCGCATTGATCGAACCGGAACCCGTCGACGTCGCATCGAACCGCACCAGCACGGCCTGCCGTGACGCGCCCCCCGCCGGATTGGACACCAGCGCGAACTCCCACGTCGTACTGTTCGACAAAGTCGCCGACGCGGTGCCGTCCGGATTCACCGTAAATGTCCCGGTAAACTGCGAGTGCGTAGCCGAAGTCCCGCCCGCCACGAGAGTATCTTCCACTCCACCGAAAATCTGCCCCGTCGTGCCCGAAGCCCCTTGCGCAAAAAAACTTCCCGCCACCGCCGTAAACCCGGACGAATTATTGCCCTTGTAGGAAAATGTGTACGCCCCGTTTAGAGAGCTGTTTGAAAAAATCACCGCTACCGTCGCCGTACCGGAAACCGTGGAAGCCCCGCTCCCGTTGATCGCAGTGATCGTCGTCGATCCTCCAGGTGGAGGACTCGCCGGAGCGCTGTAATTTCCGTTCGTATCGATCGTCCCGTGCAGGCCGTCGCCCCCGGGCGTTCCGTTCACTTCCCAGGTCGCCGTCACCGCGCTTCCGTTCACGGTAGCCGTGAACGCCTGCGTCCCTCCCGCGGGGATGGCCACCGCGGATGGACTCACGGACACTCCCTGCGAAGCCGTCACGTTAAGCGTCGCCGTGCCGGTCAGCCCGGACGAAGTCGCGGTAACCGTCACGGTCGCAGGGCTAGCCGGGGCCGCAAACAGCCCGGCCGCGGAAATACTCCCTCCGCCGGCCACGCTCCACGTCACCGTCCCGGTCGGCTGGCTCGCGGCAAAAGCCGTGAATTGAACCTTTCCGTTTACCGGAACGCTCGCCGTAGCCGGGTACACCGCCACATCGCTAGGGGTAGTTGATGTGCTGGACGTGCTGCTCGACGAGGTGCTCGAACTGCTGCTGGTATTGGCATTCGGCCGCCCGCAACCCGCCAGCGCCACCAAGCCCGCAACCGCAAAGAGAGCGACACATCGCAAGCTTCTCCAGCTCATCCGCGGGCGCCTCGCTCGGCGCAATAGCCGCCACCGCGTATTCGCATCGTCATCGCTCGTCTTCTCAGGCCTTGCCTCAAAATCTCTCCACGGGAACATGATCTTGCAGTGGACACCGAATATGAATTTCACTGAAGCGGGAGTCTAGAGTATATCGGTCTGCCCCATTCTCCAAACGGCGAACTACTAAGAACGTCTGCGGCCTCAATTAGTTGCCCATGCCTGCCGAGGTTTTTCCGGCCTTGGTTCTGCAAGAGCTAGTTCCGCAGGGGCTTCCCCGTCTTGAGCGTGTGCGCGATCCGCTCCTGCGTCTTGCGCTCGCCGCACAGGCTCACGAACGCCTCCCGCTCGAGATCCAGAATGTATTGCTCCGGCACCGCTTGCGCCGCCGTGATCCCGCCCCCCGCCATGATGTACGCGAGTTTTCGCCCCACCGCCGCGTCGTACTCGGACGCGTATTCTCCCCGAAGCAGCAGATGGATGGCAAGCTTCGCCGCCGCCAGAAACTCCTCGCCCAGCACGCGAATTTCCGCCGGCGGAGGCGGATGGTACCCAGCTCGCACCATCGCAAGCGCCGCCTGCTTGGCATCCGCCACCTCGCGATCCCGGTTCATCGAAATCGCATCCGCCGGCCGTAGATACCCGAGCGAGCGCGCATCCTCGGCGCTCGTCGAAACCTTTCCCATCGCCACGTTTTCAAAAATCGGCTTGAGCGCGTGAAACAGATCGAGATCCTCGGCCCCCGCCGCGTGTTCGTTCGCGCGGATCAGCATCTCTTTCGTTCCGCCGCCCCCGGGGATCAGCCCCACTCCCGTTTCCACCAGCCCCATGTACAGCTCGGCCGCCGCCTGAATTCTCGCCGCGTGCAGATTGATTTCGCAGCCTCCGCCCAGCGCCATCCCCTGCGGCGCGCTCACCACCGGCCGCGGAGCGTACTTGATCGCCATGTTCACCCGCTGGAATTGCCGCACCAGCATGTGAATCTCATCCCACTCGCCTTCCTGCGCGCTGATGAGCAGCAGCATCAGGTTCGCGCCCACCGAAAAATTCGTCGCCTGGTTGGCGATCACCATCGCCTCGAACTCCGTCCCCAGCCGCGCGATGCCCGCACTCAGCATCGCGACGATATCCGCTCCCACCGCATTCATCTTCGAGTGGAATTCGCAGCAGACCACCCCGTCGCCCAGATCGATCAGGCTCGCCCCCGCGTTTTTCTGCACCACCGGCGTCCGGTCTTTCAACGCCTTCAGAACGATCACTCCCTCGCGCTCCGGAACCGTCTGGTGCGCGCCGCTGGCCAGATCGAAATACCGCGTCGTCCCCTTTTCGCTTGCGTAGAACGATTTTTCCGGCGTCGCTAGCACCTTGCTCACCACCGCCGGAATCTGCTTCCCCTCGCGCTCGAGCGCCGCGGCCATCTTCTCGACGCCGATCGCATCCCACACCTCGAACGGACCCAGTTCCCAAGCGAATCCCCATTGCATGGACCGGTCCACGTCGGTAATCGCATTGGCAATCTCCGGCACGCGCCGCGCCGCATACACGCACGTCTCGCTCAGGTTCGTCCAGATGAACCGGCTGGCCTTGTCTCCGCCCTTTCCCTCCAGCGCGGGAGCCACCAGCATGCGGATGCGTTCGCGCGTGTCCTCGATCGCCTTTCCCGCTTCAATCGACGCGAACTTCGCCTTCTGCCGCGCGCGGTACTCCATCGCGTGCCAGTCGAGCGTCAGAATTTCCGACTCCGCGCCCTTCTTGCTGCGCTTGTAAAATCCGCTCCCCGTCTTTTCTCCCAGCATTCCCTTCGCGATCATTGCCTCGATCAGCGCCGGCACGCGGTAGACTTCCCGCGACTCGTCCTCCGGCACATTCTCATAAATGTTGCGAATCACGTGCGCCAGCACGTCGAGCCCCACGATGTCCGCCGTGCGAAATGTCGCCGACTTCGGCCAGCCCACTGCCGGCCCGGTGCACGCGTCCACCTCCTCCACCGTCATATCGAGCGCCGCCATCTGGTTGATCGCGTTGACCATCGAAAACGTGCCGATGCGGTTGGCGATGAAATTCGGCGTGTCCTTGGCCCGCACCACGCCCTTGCCCAGCCGCCGGTCGCAAATCTCGTCGAGCGCGTCCAGCACCTCGGAACGCGTTTTCGGCCCCGCAATCAGTTCCACCAGCTTCATGTACCGCGGAGGATTGAAGAAGTGCGTCCCCGCCCAGTGCTGCTGAAAATCCTCCGAGCGCCCTTCGGCGATCAAGTGGATCGGCAGCCCGGAAGTGTTCGACGTAACAATCGTGCCCGGCTTGCGCACCGCCTCCACGCGCTCGAACAGCCTTCGCTTGATTTCCAGATTCTCCGCCACCGCCTCGATGATCCAATCCACCTGCCCGCACCACGCCATATTGTCGTCGAAATTTCCCGGCGTGATCAGCCGCGCGGTTTCCGCAGTGAAGAACGCCGCCGGTCGCGATTTTTTCGCAGCCTCCAGCCCCGCCAGCACGATCCGGTTTCGCACCCGTGGATCCTGCAAAGTGATCCCTTTGCGCTTTTCGTCCGCATTCAATTCCGGCGGCACGATATCGAGCAGGTAGCAGGGAATCCCCGCATTCGCCAGGTGCGCGGCAATCCGCGCGCCCATCGTACCGGCGCCCAGCACCGCCACTTTTTCAATTGTGCGCCTCATGAAGCTTGCCCTCGCCCACGCCGCAGAAACCCGCTAATTCAAACACGTCATGGTGGCAAAACGTGTACGCGCGGGTCAACCGGAAACGCCCCGCCCGGTGAAATTTGTTACAGTGTCCTCAGTGGAGTGAGGGTGACCGATGGGCGCAGGCGCGGCATGGTTCAAAAAGGCGATCCAGGGTTTCCGGTCGTTTGCCTACGCTGACACCAACGGCGGCGATCTCCCGCGCCCCAAAATCGGACTCGCCCTCGGCGGCGGTTTCGCCCGCGGCATCGCCCACATCGGCGTCCTGCGCGTCCTCGAGCAGGAGCAAATCCCCGTCGATTTCATCGCCGGCACCAGTGTCGGCGCGCTGGTAGCCGCCAGCTACGCCAGCGGCGCCACGCTCGATGAAATGGAGCGCCACGGCGCTCTCACCAAGTTCAGCGATTTCGGCCGCTGGACGCTCTCGCGCATGGGCATGGCCTCCAACGAGCGCCTGGATAACTATCTCCACCGCTTCACCTCCGCGCAAACCTTCGCCGAGATGAAGCTCCCGCTCTGCATCGTCGCCACCGACCTGATCGCCGGCGAATCAGTCCATTTTCGCGACGGCGAAATCGGCCCCGCCCTGCGCGCCTCTTGCGCCTACCCCGGCCTTTTCCTCCCCGTCGAATATCGCAACCGCATCCTGGTAGACGGATTCCTAACCGAGACCGTCCCCGCCCCCGCCGTCCGAAAAATGGGCGCGGAAGTAGTAATCTCGGTCCACCTCGAGCCCGGCCTACTCGAATCGAGGCCGCGCAACACCATAGAAGTAATCAGCCGCTCCTTCTCGATCATCCAGATAGCCGCCACGCAATCCTGGCGCGCTGCCACCGACGTGCTAATCGAGCCCAACGTCCATCACATTCTGTGGGATGAATTCGTAAAGACGCCCCAGCTGGTAGCCGCCGGCGAAGAAGCCACCCGAGCCGCCCTGCCCCGCATCCGGGCCGCGCTAAAAGGTGACATAGAGCGCCGCGTAAAAGAACGCCGCAACTCCCCTCTAGGCCACCGCCGCACCTTCCTACGTTAGGCAGGCAGCAGCGGTTTCCTCTGCTTTTGCCTTTGCGGGCGTCCTTGCCGCGCTTTTGATGTTGCCTTTGCGGATGTTCTTGCCGTGCTTTTGACGTTGCCTTTGCGGGTGCCCCACCCTTTGTAGTGTAAGGGTGGGTCTTCTCTTCTTCTTGATCAGGTGGGTCTTCTCATTGCTCTTTATCAGCCCCGCCAGGGGCGAAACAGCGTAGCCCACCGCGACAGCGGTGGGAAGCCGGTATTAAGTATCGCGAAGCCCCGGAGGGGCGGCACGATCCGTTTCACCCCATCCACGCGCCGCTATGCGGTAAGGCGCCCAAATCACCCACCCGGCCGCAGCTCAATCCGCACCGGCCTCCCATTCCCCTTACCCCGCTTGCTGAACCATTCACTCATCGCCGCCGCAAGCCGCGCCGCGTCAATCCCCAAGCCCGCCTCCAACTGCCCGTCACCGGTAGGCAGCGTGTCGTCAAATTCCCCCGAACCCGTAAAATTCCTCATGCAGAAGCTGTCCAACCAATCAAGCGGCACATCCCGGCGCGCCCCATCCTCCACAATCTCCGCCCGGAATTTTCGCGCGTACATAGATTTTAGAAATTGTAGCAGGTCCGCACATCCGACCCTTGCTTGACTTATTCAGGAGCCTCCCACTAGACTGAATGCGTTCTTGGTAGAGGTGCGGAGGCCATCAGTAGCCCGGCTGGATTCCCGAGCAGCTTCGGATGCTGGGCAAAAGGGGCTTTGCAATCCGCCGAAATCGCCGCGCTGAGCTGAGGCCGCGGCGGTTGGGGGACACGCCTAAGGCGGGTCCACTGTCATCCGTTGCGAAGCGGATGGAGCGCTATCGAGAGGCGAAGACCCCCGCGCAATCTCGCGCCGTCTCCCTCCCGCTGCGTTCCACCCCGGCTCTCAAGGCAAAACATTGAACGTCTTCGAACTCACGCGCGCCCTGGTCGATATCGAATCGATCAGCGACAACGAAACGCAGGTCGGCTCCTATCTCTACGACCATCTCTCCGCCCTCGCCGCCTCCTCCGGCGGCCGCGTCGAGCGCATGGACGTCGCCCCCGGCCGCTTCAACGTCTTCGCCTCCTGGGGCACGCCGCTCGTCACCCTCTCCACCCACATGGACACCGTCCCGCCCTTCTTCCCCTCGCGCGAGGATTCCGACCACATCTGGGGACGCGGTTCCTGCGACGCAAAAGGCATAATCGCCTCGATGATAGCCGCAGCCGAAAAGCTCCTGGCCACCGGCATCAGGAACCTGGGCCTCCTCTTCGTAGTCGGCGAGGAGCGCAGCAGCGCAGGCGCCATAGCCGCCTCCCGCAACCCGCGCGGCTCCCGTTACCTGATCAACGGTGAGCCCACGGAAAACAAGCTGGTCCTGGCATCCAAAGGCGTACTGCGCTTCGAAGCCATAGCCAAAGGCCGCCTGGCGCATTCCGCCTACCCGGAACTAGGCGAATCCGCCATCGAAAAGCTACTAGACGCCCTGGAAAATCTCCGCCGAGTAGAGCTCCCGGTCGATCCCCTCCTCGGACCCAGCACCATGAATATCGGCACCATCGCCGGAGGCCGCGCCCCCAACGTAATAGCCGACTCCGCCAAAGCCGAAATCCTCGTGCGCGTAGTAGGCGACCCCGCCCCCGTACGCCAATCGTTAGCGCAAGCCGCCGGAGACCTGGTCGAGCTAAACGAAGTTCTCTTCATCCCAGCCATCGAATTTCACAGCGTAGACGGCATCCCCACCACGGTAGTCTCCTACACCACCGACGTCCCCATGTTCGCCGGAGCCTGGGGCGAACCCCTGCTGCTGGGCCCCGGCAGCATCCACGTAGCCCACACCGCAGAAGAACGCATAGCCAAACGCGATCTCCTGCAAGCCGTCGACCTCTACGCCGAAGCCGTCCGCCGCCTGGTAGCCGCATGCTGACCCAAGCAACCCCGTCAAGCAGCCGCCAACGCCCGCGCTTCTACTGGTCGCAGTTCCAGTAGCAGCCGCGGTTGATGTTGTAGCCGTCGCCGCAGTCGCGGTTGACGTTGTCGACGCCGTCGCAGTTGGCGTTGCACTTGCAGTTGACCGTCATCCTGAGCGCAGCGAAGGATCCCTCTTCGTGCGCCAATTCGAGCAGCATAGCCGCAACCCGCCACGCCTTTTAGGGGGTCGGAGCTTCAGCTCCGACATAAAACGTCGGCGCGAAGCGGCTTACCGCTCGCGGCGCTTTTCCCGCGAGCCTTCGCTCTGGTTCTTCGTTTCGCAGTCGCCGTCGCCCTTGCGGGTGCCCCACCCTTTGTCGTGCAAGGGTGGGTCTTGGCTTTCTCTCTCATCAGTTTCACGCCATACAGGCGCCAACGCCTCGCAGCGCCCTTTCCGCAAGCCTTTTGCCGAAGCCTTTCAACCCATGACCCCAAAACAAGGACCCCCAACCCAATGATCGTAATGAAATTCGGCGGCAGTTCCCTCGAATCCACCTCGGCCATCCTCCGCGTAGCGGACATCGTCCGCTCGCGCCTGCCGAAACACCCGGTAGTCGTAGTCTCCGCCATGGGCAAGACCACCAACGCCCTCCTCGCCATGGCCGCCAACGCCGCCCAGGGCAAACGCCCCGAAGCCCTGGCCCAACTCCGCGCCATCGAGGATTTCCACCGTAGCGAAGCCGCTCCGCTCGTCTCCGAACCCCATCGCAAGGAACTCGAAACCGTCCTAACCGACCATTTCCGCGACCTCGGCGAAATCGTCGAAGGCCTCTGCGCCGTCTCCGATCTCACCCCGCGCTCGCAAGACGCCGTAGCCAGTTTCGGCGAACGCCTCTCCAGCCGCATCGTAGCGTTAGCGCTCGACAGCCAGGGCATTCCCAGCACGCACCTCGATTCCCGCAACGTCATCGTCACCGACTCCCGCTTCACCCACGCCTCGCCTCTGATCGCGGAAACCTACCCGCGCACCGCCGCCAGCATCGCCGCCAACGGCCAGCATCGCGTCACCGTAATGGGCGGCTTCATCGCCGCCAATCAGGAAGGCGTAACCACCACGCTAGGCCGCGGCGGTTCGGATTTCTCCGCCGCGCTAGTAGGCGCCGCGATCGACGCCGACGGAATCGACATCTGGACCGACGTCGACGGCGTGCTAACCTGCGACCCCACCCTCGTCCCCGGCACCCATCCGGTAAAAACAATCTCCTTCGACGAAGCCGCGGAACTAGCCTATTTCGGCGCCAAGGTCCTGCACCCCGCCACGGTCCTCCCGGCGAAAGAGAAAAACATCCCGGTCTGGATTCTCAACTCCCGCCGCCCCGAAGCCCCCGGCACAAAAATCGTAGCCAACGCGGTTTCCTGCACCAACGTGCTGAAATCGGTCGCCTGCAAAAAAGGAATCACCGTAGTCAACATCCGCTCCACCCGCATGCTAGGCGCTCACGGCTTCCTCCGCCGCATCTTCGAAGCTTTCGACCGCTTCGAAACGCCCGTGGACATGGTCTCCACATCCGAAGTCAGCGTCTCGCTAACGGTGGACGACGACGCGCGCCTTCCCGGAAATTTGCGCCGAGCTAGAGCCGTTCACCGAAGTCTCCATAGAAAAAGACCGCGCCATCCTGTGCGCCGTAGGCGACAAAATCCGCGAAACCCCCGGCGTAGCCGCCCGCGTACTGGGAGCGCTGAAATGCGTGAACGTCCTGATGATTTCGCAGGGCTCCTCGCGACTCAATCTAGGAGTCGTGATAGCCTCGCAGGACCTCGCAAAAGCAGCCGCCGCGGTTCACCGCGAATTTTTCACCGATCGCGACCCAGCCGTCTTCGGCTAATCTTGCGCGGCCTCGTCAGTAGGCTTGGTTGGTGAGTCGCCGTGTTGCGCTAGAGAGCTTGTGCGGCAACTTGGTTTTTCGTCAGGGCACGGATTTATCCGTGCCGCAAGTCTCGAAGATGAATGCGGCTTTAGCCGCCGAGGGAATGACTTAGCCAGGCTGCCACACAGGCCCTGGAGGTCTACGTGAGAGTGTCGTCCCTAAAAGACGCGCTGTCATCCTGAGGAGCGCAGCGAAGGATCTGCTTTTGCGGGTGCCCCACCCTTGCGTTTTTCAAGGGTGGGTCTTTCTCTTGACGTGCGCTTTTCGCAGTCATCCCGAGCGCAGCAGCCGCGGCCGGGACGTGAGGTGATGTAATGCTGTCATCCCTTTAAAAACGCGCTGTCATCCTGAGGAGCGCAGCGACGAAGGATCTGCTTTTGCTTTTGACGTTAAGCACTGCTAAAAAGCGGGGAACATGAACCTGGCAATCGTCGGCTACGGCAAAATGGGACACATCATCGAGCGCCTGGCGCCCGAATACGGATTCGACGTAAAGCTCCGCCTCGACATCGACAACAACGCCAACTTCGAAGGCCTCACCGCCGCCAACTTTCGCGGCATCGACGCCGCCGTGGAATTCTCCACCCCCTCCACTGCGCCCGAAAATATCGAACGCCTCGCCAATCTAGGCGTCAACGTAGTGGTAGGCACCACCGGCTGGTTCACCCATCTAGATCGCGCCCGCGCCGCCGTAGAAAAAGCCGGCACCGGCCTGGTCTGGAGTCCCAACTTCTCGGTAGGAGTAAGCGTCTTCTCCCATCTGGTCGCCGAAGCCGCGCGCCTGCTGGCCCGCCAGCCCGAATACGCCGCCTGGGGCTGGGAAATCCACCACTCCACAAAAAAGGACGCCCCTTCCGGCACGATGCTAGCGCTCGTCGAGACAATGAAAAAGAACGGCTACGACAAGCCCATCGACGTAGCGGCCAGCCGCGCCGGCACGCACGCCGGCACCCACGAAATCGGCTTCGATT
The DNA here is from genome assembly GCA_963797585.1 of uncultured Acidobacteriota bacterium. GTDB lineage: Bacteria > Acidobacteriota > Terriglobia > Acidiferrales > UBA7541 > Palsa-295. The sequence goes on along the minus strand of CAWCQH010000022.1, from coordinate 226,345 downwards.
CCGCCGCCGACACCATCACCATCCGCCATACCGCCCGCGGACGCGACGGTTTCGCCCGCGGAGCCCTGCGCGCCGCCCGCTGGCTGGCGGGCAAGAAGGGCTTTTACGATTTTCGCGCCATAGTCAACGAACTGGAATAAAATACCAGCTCGGCCATCATTGCGGCAGCCGCTGAGGGATTGTCGTCTAGGTTTTTAGGGGGTCGGAGCTTCAGCTCCGACATAAAACGCCGGCGCGAAGCGCCTTACCGCTCGCGGTTCTTTTCCCGCGAGCCTTCGCTCTGGCTTTTCGCTCGGCACGGCTTAAAGATTCTCGCTAAGCAAGCGATAGCAAGCGACAGAAGGAGAAAGCACAAATGTTCACAGGATGCGGAACAGCACTCATCACCCCTTTCCGGACGGATCTTTCGCTCGATGAGGAAGCCATTCGCCGCCTCGCCCGCCGCCAGATCGAAGCGGGCATCAACTTTCTCGTTCCCTGCGGCACCACCGGCGAGAGCCCCACGCTCTCGCACGCCGAACAGCTCCGCGTCGTCCAGCTCACCATCGACGAAGCCCGCGGCAAAGTCCCCGTGCTGGCCGGCGCCGGCGGCAACGACACCTCCCACGTGATCGCGCTCGCCCGCGAATTCAAGGACCTCGGCGCCAGCGGCATCCTCTCCGTCAGCCCGTACTACAACAAGCCCACGCAGGAGGGTCTCTACCAGCATTTCAAAGCCCTCGCCGCCGCGGTCGAGCTGCCCATCATTCTCTACAACATTCCCGGCCGCACCGGCGTCAACATCGAGCCCGCCACCATCGTCCGGCTCGCCCAGATCGCCAACATCATCGGCGTCAAGGAAGCCTCCGGCAACATCTCGCAGATGGCCGCCCTGCTCGACATCGTCCCCGAAAATTTCCTCGTCCTCTCCGGTGACGACGGCATCACCCTCCCCCTGCTCGCCATCGGCGGAAAGGGCTTGATCTCGGTCGCCTCCAACGAAATTCCCGCGGAAATGACGCGCCTGGTCCAGCTCGGCCTCGCCAGCGACTTCGCCGCCGCCCGCGCCATCCAGCATCGCTACTTCCGCCTCATGGACATCAATTTCATCGAGACCAATCCCACCCCGGCCAAAGTCGCCCTGTCCCTCATGGGACTCTGCGAGCCCTTCTGCCGCCTCCCGCTCGTGCAGCCCAAGCCGGAAAATGTAGCCAAAATCCGCGGCGTACTCGAATCGCTCGGCATGGTCCAGCAGGTCTATGCTGCACGCTGAAATCGAAGCCCTGTTTGACGAAAATCCGTCGCAGTACACCGAAGCCCAGCGCAGCCTATTCCAGCAATTTAAGGACGCCCTGAACGCCGGCGAGGTCCGCGCCGCCGAGCCCGACGCCTCCGCCACCACCGGCTGGCGCGTCAATCCCTGGGTCAAGAAGGGCATCCTGCTCGGCTTCCGCATGGGCGCCATAGTGGACATGTCCATCGACGCCGCCCGCCAGCCCTTCTTCGACAAATCCACCTACCCGGTAAAATCCCTCACCGCCGCCTCCGGAGTCCGCATCGTCCCCGGCGGCTCCAGCATTCGCGACGGCGTCTACGTCGCCAAGGGCGTCACCTGCATGCCCCCGATGTACATCAACGTAGGCGCCTACGTCGACGAAGGCACCATGGTCGACTCCCACGCCCTCGTCGGCAGCTGCGCGCAAATCGGCAAAAAATGCCACATCTCCGCGGCCGCCCAAATCGGCGGAGTGCTGGAGCCCATAGGCGCCCTACCGGTAATCGTCGAAGACGAAGTCCTGGTAGGCGGCAACTCCGGCATCTACGAAGGCACAGTAGTAAAAAAGCGCGCCGTCCTGGGCAGCGGCACCATCCTAAACCGCTCCACCCCCGTCTACGACATAGTCACCGGAAAAGTCCACGCCGCCTCCGACGACCAGCCTTTAGTAATCCCCGAAAACGCCGTAGTAGTAGCCGGCTCCCGCGCCATCTCCCAAGGCCGCGGCAAAGAATGGAACCTCTCTCTCTACACCCCGGTAATAGTCAAATACCGCGACGCCAAAACCGACGCCAAAGTCCAGCTCGAAGACCTCCTCCGGTAAAGCAAGCCCGGCCCGCCTCCCCGACATGGCACACGCTGTTCGTTCAGAACGATTGATGACACTCGAAAACTCACAAATTTCGCTTCCGGTCGATCCTCGCACGCACGCATTGGCGATGTGGCTCGGTCGTTCACTTAAAAAAGGGCCTTTTTCTTTGGTTTGGGCTTTGTCTCGCTGCTGCGCCTGAGAAGTTGGGTGATTCCCATGGACGATGTTTGTCGACATGGTACCTGTCACACTGCTTGACAAAACAGACAGTCGCTCTCTGCAGTTGCCTTTCGTTTTCAAGCGAGCGAAGCGACCGCTTCAGCAAAGGACATAACCGACGCCGCGAAGTCCCCCCGCTCGCGGCGCATTCTCCGCGAGCCTTCGCTTGTCGGCCCCCGGCACAATTAGAAGGCGCTAAATCGCCCGTATCTCATGCGTGGAACAGCGTCTTGAGCGCCAGCAGGATTGCCACGCCCACGAAGACGAGAACCGCCATCCTCATCCCCGGTTCCCGGTTCACTTCGGGGATCAGATCGGACGCGGCTACGTACAGCGTCACCCCCGCCGAAAGCGGCAAAGCATCCGCCACGGCACCGCGCAGCAGAAACATCAGCCCCATGCCCAGCAGCGTGGTTCCCCCCAGCATCGCCGAGGACGTAAAAGCCGCCCTCCGGCTCTGCCCGCTCGCCAGCATTAGCGATGCGACGGTAAAGCCCTCCGGGATCTTGTGCAGAAAAATGGCGACGAAAATCACGCCGCCCAGCCAGGTGGAAACCAGCAGGCCGGACGCAATGGCCACGCCATCGAAAAACGTGTGAATCATCAGACCCAGCAGGGCCGCGTAGCTCGCATGCGCGTGTGAAATTTCCGCATGATGTGTTTCCTCGCCGAAGTGGAAGTGAGGCGCAACCGTATGCTCGAAGAAATGCACGATGAAATAGCCGGCCAGCACGAACACGAAAACCGCGTCCGTGTTATTGAAGAAGAAGGACGAATGGCTGCTCGGCAGCTTCAGCGACTCCGGAATCATTTCGAGCACCGCCGTCGCCAGCATGAACCCCGCGCCCAGCGCGACAAAATATTTCAGGTATCGCCGCGACCACTGCCGATGCGCGATCAGCGCCCCGCCCGCGACATTCGCCGCCGCAGCCGTCAGCCCCAGCAGCACCCCGACCAGTACCCGAGTTGTGCCGTCTGAAAGCATCGTCCGGGAAGAATTCTCAGTCCGTTCCGTCAGAGAATAATATTGGGCACGAAATAACGTTCCGCTTCTCTGCCTCCCTTCCTTCTACCCCGAATGCCGGAACAGAATCACATCGCCATCCTGCACGATGTACTCTTTGCCTTCGAGCCGCTGCTGCGCGCGCTCTCGCGCCACGGCGAAGCTCCCGGCCTTCAGCAGGTCTTCCCAGTTCACCACTTCCGCCTTGATGAACCCGCGCTCGATGTCGCTGTGGATCGCGCCCGCGGCCTTCTGCGCGTTCATCCCTCTTTCGATGGTCCACGCGCGGCACTCCGGCTCGCCGCAGGTAAGGAACGAAATCAGCCCCAGCAACCGGTAGGTCGCCTGAATGAGCCGGTCGCGTCCCGACTCCTTCAAGCCATAGGCGCGCATCATCTCGGCGGCCTCCGCGTCGTCCAGTTCGGCCAGCTCCGCCTCGATCTTCCCGCAGAACGGCACCACCGCCGTATGCGGCTTCGACGCCAGCTTTTCGAGGTGATATTTCTCGACCACGCGGTCGATGTCCGGCGCTTCTTCATCGCCCAGGTTCAGCACATAGAGCATGGGCTTGCGCGTCAGGAACATGAAACCGGTGAGCATCTTCTGCTCCTCGGGCTTGAATTCAAGTTCGCGCAGCGGCGTCTCCGCTTCGAGCGCCTGCCGGCAGCGGAGCAGCACCTGCAGTTCCGCTTCTAGCACGGTCTCTTTCTTTTTCTTTAAATCCTTCTCGACGCGCTCGATGCGCTTCGCCGCCTGCTCCATATCCGTAAGGATCAGCTCGATGTCCACATTCTCGATATCGCGCATCGCGTCGAGCGACCCCGCCGAGTGCGGCACGGAGGGATCCTCAAACAGCCGGACCACGTGCGCCAGCGCGTCCGCCTCGCGCAGCGGCACGAGCGACGCCGAATTCTTCTCGCGATCCTTCTGCAGGCCGCCGATATCGACGTACTCGATCGTCGCGTACGTGATTTTCTTCGGCTTGAACACCTCGGCCAGCTTCACCACGCGCGCATCCGGCACGCGCGCAATCCCGAGATGCGCCTGATTCGGCGTGCTGCGCGCGTCCACGCGCGCCTTCGTGAGAATGCGGAACAAACTCGTTTTCCCTACCTGCGGCAGCCCAATGATTCCTGTTTGCATAAGCTTTGGATACTAGCACACAGTGGCACAGCCACTCTTGGCTGTGCGTATAAGCCGCGCAGGCAGGAGTGCCTGCGCCACCACAATCGAATGAATAGAAATTTTGGACGCGCCGTGGCGCAAAACAGTATTCTTGCCTGGCCATGACCGAGAATTCGCAGCACGTCTTCGATCATCGCGAGGCCATCGCGCACATCACCAAGGACGACCCGCGCCTCGCCGCGCTGATCGAGAAATCCATCGAGTTCAAGCTGAATATCGACGAGGAGCAGACGCCATACGAATCGCTTCTCCGCGCGATCACCTACCAGAGCATCGCCGGAAAGGCCGCCGCGGTAATCTTTGGCAGGATTAAGGCGCTCGGCACGAACGGCCGCTGCCCCACTCCGGAAGAACTCCTGCGCGTGCGGCCGCAGAAGCTTCGCCGGGCTGGCCTCTCGGCCGCAAAAATAGCCGCCGTGCGCGATCTAGCGCAAAAAACAATCGACGGAATCGTCCCCACCATGGAAGACGCACAGAAAATGTCCGACCAGGAATTAGTCGACCGCCTGATTTCGGTGCGCGGCATCGGCGCGTGGACGGTCGAAATGTTTCTGATTTTCCGCCTCGGACGCCCGGACGTGCTTCCCATACACGACTACGGCGTGCAGAAAGGCTTCGCGCTCACCTACCGCAAGCGCCGCATTCCCAAACCCAAGGAGCTCGCCAAGTTCGGCGAACGCTGGCGCCCCTGGCGCACGGTAGCCAGCTGGTACATGTGGCGCGCCGTCGACGTCGCCGGCAAAGACGGCCGCAAGATCGGCAAGAAGAGCGGCGCCGCAAAGAAAAGCGTGGCCGTGAAGAAGTAAGACCATCGTGCTTCCATGATCTGCCTTTTCTTCCGATTTAGCCCCGCCGAACTACGAGGCTCAGACCGCCTTACTTCGCACCGTAAGGAACAGCGCCGCAATTCCGATCAGCAGCACCCCGCCCTCCAGTTTCACCGACACGCCGTGCAGCCGGTCAAACTCCGCGCGCAACGGACTTTCCGGCGGGGTCGTGGCCACCGACCCCATCTGCGCGCGCAGCGCATCCATCCGCGCGATCACCACGCGCTGCGAGACCAGCGTCATGATCAGCATGAGAATCACGCCAATAGCCGCCGGCCGCGCCAGCGCCCCGAGTGATCTCGCGAGCGCCACCGAAGCCACCAGGCAAATCAAGGCACAGATCGCGCCCATCGAATGCAGCCCCGCCAGCGTGAAACCGACCAGGCGTCCGGCGTCATCCATCGTTGGCAGCGTTCGAAACGCGCCCTGCGCCACCACGGCGCTGAAATAGATAATCGAGCCCACCCACGCGCCCAGCGCAAACACCTGCAAGAATCGAAGGAAATTAGTCATGAATCACGCCTCGCCCCCAAAACTTTGACGTAACAGTAGCCGATCAGCGACACTACGAAGGAAATGAGCGCAATCAGAGCCGTCGATTTGTCCCTTGGATGTCGAACGTGGTACGGGATGTAAGTATGGTTTTCTTGAAGGTCGCACGACATGTTCAAATAATCGAAACTGCCATGATTGCCAGACAAGCAGCGGTCGACAATAAAGCTTTCGCGTGAAAGACGATAGGTAACGGAAGCCAGAAAATACGCGGCGACGAGAGCCAATAGCAAGAAACCCAGCTTCACTTTATTTTTCACATGCGGTTCCACTTGTGTCCTGCTCCCGCAAAGCACCGCCAGCGTATCACAGCCTTCATAAATGGCTTCCTGCATGGTAAAAACGTGCGTGCGCCCCACCGTCATCTGCGCGCTTCTCGCCGCGCTCTCCATCCCTGGAGTCGCGACAGCGCAATCCGCGTCATCGGATGAACCCGCGGCCAATCCCGCGCGGCCCACGGTCAGCAATCCCGCCACGCTCACGCCCGTCGGCTACCTGCAATTTGAAACCGGCACTCTCGGAGCGACCGACTCGCCGGAATTTTCCACGCGCTACGAATTCAACGAAGTGATCAAACTGGCCGTTTCGCGCCGCCTCGAATTCATCGAAGCGTCGGAACCCGCAGTCCACTACACCGTGAACGGACTCAGCGCAAACGGTACCGCCGAAGTCTTTCTCGGCGCGCAATTGGTCCTGATGCCCGGCGAAGGAGCCAAGCCCACGCTCGCCGCCAGCTATTCGCATCGCGCCTACGACGGCGGGGCGCCCGAACTGGATTTCGGCAGCCCGCGCAACTCCACCGTGTTCTACGCTAGCGCCGACCTCAAAGGCTTCCACTACGATGCCAACGCCATCTTCAACGAAGTGCTCGACGGAGTACCCGCCGTCCATCGCGTGCAGTTCGGCCAGACGCTCTCCATCTCGCATCCAATAGCGAAGGGTTTTGCGGTATCCGGAGAAATCTGGCGCTTCACGCAGCCGTTCCTGCGCAGCAACGCCGTCGGAAATCTGTGGGCCGTCGGCTATACCGCGCGCAGGAATCTCGTCTTCGACGCCGGCTTCGAAAAGGGACTCACCAGCACGTCCACGCACTGGGAAGCCTTCGGGGGATTCACCTACCTGCTTCCCCACAGGCTGTGGGGCAGATAGGGAGGTAAAATAAAACGACATGACCACGAAAAAGCAGCATCCCGTTCTCTGGACAGTGATTCTCGTGCTGATCGTGCTGGCGGCCTACGGACACTTCATGATCCGCCGCGGCTTCAGCGCGAAGGCCGAGCCTTCAGGCGTCGAGAAAGCGCTCGCCCGCGCGATGCGCAACCTCGCCATTCCCAGCGCCGCGAAAATTGAGAAGAATCCCCTGCCCGCCACCGCCGAGAACATTCACAACGGCCTGGAACATTTCGCCGATCACTGCGCCATCTGCCACGCCAACGACGGCAGCGGCCAGTCCGACATGGGCCCCAATCTGTATCCCAAGCCGCCCGACATGCGCTCCGCCGAAACCCAAAGTCTCACCGACGGCGAAATCTATTACACGATTGCCAACGGCGTCCGCCTCTCCGCCATGCCGGCCTCGGACCACACCGTCGAAGACAACTGGAAGCTCGTCCTTTTCATTCGCCACCTCCCCAACCTCACGCCCGCCGAGGGAAAAGAAATGGAGAAGCTGAATCCGTCGAAGGACTGAAACGGAGGCTGGGAAACGAGGCAGAGCAAGCAGATGAGGCAAAGGAGTTGAGGGCGTAGAGGAGAGAGCGTAGGAGGGATGGAAGCAGTCATCCTGAGCGCAGCGCAGGATCCCCCTTAGCGGTTGCAGTTGCGGTTCGTTGTCATCCCGACAGAGCGAAGCGACGAGGGATCCCCCTTCCGTTTTTAGGGGGTCGGAACTTCAGTTCCGACATCAAGCCATGGCGCGCAGCGCCAACCGCTCGCGGCGCTTTTTCCGCGAGCCTTCTTCCCCGCCGTAGTCACCAACTTATTTCACCCGGTCATACACGACGTGCGCCTCCACCGGCTTCCCCAGCGGACTCACTCCTTTCGAATATACGGACATCAGGCTGCCGTCAGGAGACACGATCGAGCGCGCCGTAAAAACGGCCTTGCCGTCTTTCAACCGGCTGATTTCCCGCTCATACGGCCCGAGGTGCTTGCCCAGAATCCCGTCGTACGCGGGAGACGTCTCGTACATCCTGCCCATTCCGCCGTCGTAGGGAATCTCGTAGCGCACCACGGTCTTCTTCCCCTCCGCCGTGATCGCCTCGACCTTCACCTGCATGTCGCGCCCCTTCACGGTGATGGTGGCAATCTGCTCCCGCGGAGGCAGGCCCGCCGCATACTTCGATTTCGCGTGGTTCATCTTCCACGTCCCAACGAAGGGGTCCCGAGCCGCGCCCGCCACAGCCGCGAAACCGAGCAGGGCAAGCGCCAGCGCCGCCCATCGAGCGAGCCTCCTTCTCTCTCTGTCTTTGGTCGTCATCGTGTCGGTATGATCACAGCAAAGGATCCCTCCCTCTTGGCCGTTGCCCTTGCCGTTCGTTGTCATTCCGAACGAGCGCAGCGAGGAGGAATCTCTCTTCACTCTTCGCTTCCGGCGCAAATCCCCGGCCACTACACTCCCCTAAGGGCACGCCTTCGCCGCCTGCTCCGCCTCCAGATACTGCCGGTACAAAGCGGAAACGCTCTGGCTCGCCGCATGCAAATGAGTCGACGCCTCGCTGCACGCCTTGGCCAACTCCGGCCGCCCTCCGCCGCCATTCTTCTCCGCCGACAGCGTCACGCCGCCGCACAGCGCCGTGTTTCGAGCCGCGTCATCGAGCACCAGCACAATCTCAAACCCCAGCTCGCTGTTAAACGTCTGCGGCCTCGACTTGAAGCCCCTGGACGCGTAATCCCACGCGCCCAAAAGCACTTTGTCCCGCGACGCCGCATCGGCGTCTGCCTTCCCCATCACCGTTTCTTCCTGCCCAGCCGCCGCGCGATACTCGTCCATCGCGGCATCCGCCTGTAGCACCACCAGATTGATGTCCGAATCGGACGGCAGCGCAGCCTTGCCCTGAGCATGTCCCGCAGCCGCGCCAAAGCCAATCAGCAGCGCGATCACAGTCGCCTTGTTGAGTAGACGCATCTCGACCCTCGATTCGCCGAAATTCTCTCACGGAATTTCAATGCGTGCCATCGCCTCAGCCGGCTGGGTTAGTTGGAACAGGGGTGCTGCGGTACGCAAGGGACGCCGCTAACATAAAAGGGTGGGACGAGTTTATATGCGTCAAGTTCGAGGAGGAGGCAAAAGAACGACGATGGCAGAAAAAAATCGCGGCTGTATAGCTGGCGAAAGCTTAACGCTGGGCCAGCCAAGGCGTCTCATTCCCACGATGACTGGTGCGCACTTTTGCGAGTGAAACTCAGGCTCCCGCAGCCTTGGCCCTATCTTCGACGCTCGAAGCAAGTTCGATAGCTTTCCGCGCGTGGTAAATGAAACTCAAAGCTTCCGTGACCCTGGACCTCTCTGTAAAAGCATCGTGCAGCGAAGCGTTGAACACCGTTAGCTTTTCTTCCACTTCCTGCAAATAGACAGAACACATCATCAATCCGCCGTGCACTTTTACTGTTTCCACGGAATCGCTCCCTTCTTTGGTGACAAACTTTGGTGGAAAGGTTAGTGAACAGGATCGGTGGACAGCCCTAGTCATAGTCCTACGCTTAGGCCCCGGCGCCCTCGGCTTTGCTTCTTTTCGCCCGCGAGGGATGCGGTATGGCGAAGGTTTCAATCTCACAAACGGAGACGCGTGTGAGCGCGCTGAATATAAAATATTGCCCGGGCTTTTCCCCTGCGATCTGTTGCAGACGCTCGCGAGCGGCGCTGAGCCCCTCCACGGTCTCTATCCAGACAGCGTTCTTTTGCGTTCCCGAAAATATGTCAAAAACGTCCCTCATGAGACACCCCCGCATGTTTTTGTAAGGCTTCGGACGGGCTAACTATAAGCGGGGGGCCGAAATCAAATCTGTACGGAAAGAGACACCCTGTGGAAAACAATCACACGAACCGCAGGACTTGTTGTTCCTTGGTCAGAGGACGGAGGTTCGCCGAGGCGCCTCGCCAAGCAACTGGCAATGAGTTACACAGTGGTACCGAAAACCACTTTAAGCACAGGTGCCGAATCGGCACTTCATCGCACCGGGCAAACGATGGCAGAATGGGGGTTCGGATGGTGGGCGATCAAGGACTTGAACCTTGGGCCTCTCCCGTGTGAGGGGAGCGCTCTAACCACTGAGCTAATCGCCCGAACCCACTTTTTGTAACAGAAGGCCGCGCGAATTGCAAACGACGACTTCCACCGCCGCCAGCCGCATCGGCGAACTTCAGCGCTCCATCGCCCGCGTCGTGAAGGGCAAGGAAGAAGCCATCCAGATGGCGCTGATGACGCTGCTCGCGCGCGGCCACCTGCTCGTCGAGGACGTTCCCGGCGTCGGCAAGACAACCCTCGCCCACGCCATCGCCCGCTCGTTCCACTGCACCTTCCAGCGCATTCAATTCACCTCCGACATGCTGCCGAGCGACGTGATCGGCGTCAGCGTCTACAACCCCGTCGCGCAGGAATTCGAGTTCAAGCCCGGGCCCATCTTCGCCAACATCATAGTCGCCGACGAAATCAACCGTACCACCCCGAAGACGCAATCCGCGCTGCTCGAAGCGATGAACGAATCGCAGATCACCGTGGACAACCACACGCACCCGCTGCCTAAGCCGTTTCTCGTGCTCGCCACGCAGAATCCCATCGAGCACCACGGCACCTATCCCCTGCCCGAATCGCAGCTGGACCGCTTTCTGATGCGCATCCGCATGGGCTATCCCGCGCGCGCGAGCGAAAAGGAAATCATCCGCAACAATGCCGGCACCAACGGCGCCGAGCAGGTGGCCGCGCTGATGGATGCGACCGACGTAACCGCCATGCAGGAAACGGTTTCCCGTGTGCGGGTGGACGACAGTCTGCTCGATTACGCGCTCGACATCATCGAGCGCACTCGCCAAACCGAGCAGCTCAGCCTCGGGGTGAGCCCGCGAGGCGCCGTGATGCTCCATCGCGCCGCCCAGGCCCGCGCGTTCCTCGAAGGCCGCGATTATTGCCTGCCGGACGATTTCAAACGGCTCATCGTTCCGGTGTTCGCACACCGCGTGGTCGTCAGCTCGCGCTACGTCTCCACGCAGAAAAAATCCGAGCAGGCCGAGTCCATCCTCCGCGAAATCGTCGACACGACCCGCGTTCCCCTCTGACCATGAGCGCAGCAGCACCCAGGGGCGGCCAATGAGCGTCACCTACCCATCGCAGTCGCGCCCGTCGAACGCGCGCCCATCGCTGCTTTCCGTCTGGTGGCAAGGGCTCGATCGCCCCGGCTGGCGGAGCTTCGCCATCGCCATGCTCGCGCTGTCGGTCGCACTGTGTCTCGCTCTTTTCTCCGCGGCCATGGCGCAAGCGGGGCGGGTGTTCCTGGCCGCCGTCACCGCGGCGTTCTCGCTGGCCCTGGCGGGATGGGTCGGCGTGACGATCGTGCCGGGGCTCGCACGGCGCTCCAGCCTGCGCTGGATCGCCTATCAGGTGGATTACCGGCTCACGCGCGACGGGATTATTTATCTCGGGGCCGTTTTCATTCTGATTCTTGCCGCCGTGAACACCGGCAACAACCTGCTGTTCATGATCCTCGGCTGCTGCCTGGCGGGAATTCTGATTTCGGGCGTGCTCTCGCGCGCGGTGCTCACCAAAGTGGAGCTCAAATTTGACCTGCCGGAGCGGATTTTTGCCGAGCAGCCTGTGCTGGCCGAGATGGAATTGCGCAACGAGAAACAACTCTGGCCATCGTTCTCGTTGCGGGTCGTCGGCGAAAGCAAGAAAGGGCGCGCGCAAATCCTCACGCGTCCCGTTTTCTTTCCGTATATTGCGCGGATGAGCGGCGCCCGGCAAAAGGTGGAGCTGCAATTTCCGCGCCGCGGCGCTTACCACCAGGACGCTTTCGGCATCCGCACGCGCTTCCCTTTCGGCTTCTTCGAGAAAACGCGGCAGGTGGAATCGCAGGTGGATATCGTGGTCTACCCGCGCGTGGAACCCACCGAGCAGTTTTACGAAGTGCTCCCCCTGCTGAGCGGGGAAATCGCCAGCCACTTTCGCGGGCGCGGCCACGAACTGCATTCGCTTCGCCAGTATCAGTCAAACGACAACGCCCGCTTCGTGGACTGGAAGGTGACCGCGCGTTCCGGGCGGCTGATGGTTCGCGAGTTCGCCCGCGAGGACGAGCGGCGCGTGATGCTGGTGCTCGATCCCTTTATCGGACCGCCGCGCGCGGACCTGGGTCCCCTGGCAGCCGCCGAACATGAAGAGCGCTTCGAGCGCGCCGTTTCCATGGCGGCGTGCATCGCATGGCATTTTCACGAGATCGATTCCGTTTTGCAGTTCCGCACGGACTGCTTCGCGACCCCCATGGCTCCTGCCGGCGAGATCATCTACGACGCGCTGCGCGAGCTTGCGCTGCTGGAGCCGCAAACCTCGGTCGCCGGGGGCGAGTTCCTCGACGATCTTGCCGGCGAGCAGGAGATCTTCAAGATCATTTTGACATGCCGCCCGCAGCACACCATTCCTACGGCGCTCTGGTCGTCCTCTTATTTGGTTTTTATCGACGCGTTATAAACGCTTTCGCGTAAGAAACGTGCGACTGACTGTGCCGTCATTCTGAAGGCGTTTTTTGCCCGAAGAATCCCTCTTCGCTCTTCGCTTTTGATCTGAAGCAAGAGAGATTCTTCGCTGCGCTCAGAATGACGGCATAAGGCTCAGCACGCCCGCGTCACCGACGGTCGTCGTTATGATCGTGCCGCCAGCGCCAGTACTGCTCGCGGTCTCCACGATTCAGATGACCGTAATCGACGTGGCGATGGCCTGTCTCGACGATCCACGCGTTGTAGTAAGGACCTTCGGCGTCCGACCATACATGGTAATCGTGGTAGTACGGATCGTAGGTGCGGTAGCCCACTTGCGCGGAGCAACCGACCATACACGCAAACAACAGAGGCAATGCCAGAAGCACCGAAGCAAGATGAATGCGGCGAAGCATATGTAGTACCTCCTCCTGAGTTAGACGAAGGTTGCGGAAAAGCGTCCCTGCAAAAAACGGAGTTAGGGCCGCCGAAGCGGGAAGCGTTCGACCGGACCGCGCTCGTTGCCGGCATATGGCTCGAGGAAGCACCGCGCAGCGTATCCAGCTATGGCTATCAGCACCAAGGAAACACCGCCGGCCTGGTACCCCATGCCAACGCTCCACAACCGTGTTGCGACATACCATGGGCCTCGGAACATTTTCATTCTCCTCGGCCTACGTTAACGCCTGCTTCCTGGGTCGGCTATCCACGATTTCCCTCATTTCCGGCAGAATGCTGAGGGAGCCTCAGGGTGTCAGCAAGTCACGATTCGCGGTTGTCTATCTGCACTGGGATGAATGCTTTATCGGCTGTCCCGAAGAACAGTGCGTCATTGACGACGTTCGCCGCGCGTTGACTGCTGTTTGCGGGTGGATACTCGTTAAACTAGGGACACAGGAGGCGTTTCGGCCCGGCCAAACATGCTGATCGCATTCGCAGACATAGCGGCCTGGATGGTCACCTCGCGCGATGAAGGGCGAATCGTCGTTTGGGCGACGATCGGCGCGGCCGCGCGTCTACCTCTTCTTTCGCGGCTTCCGCATGCTGCAATTCAAGCGGCTTGTCTTGAATACGCCTCTTTCCAAGGTGCGCAGTGCTTCGATGGGGCTTGTCGAATTGAGTGGCATGGCCATCGGCCCGCAGACGATTCCGGCGGGGATCACCGGCGACCCTTGCTACTACTACCGCGCGACCGCCTGGGAACTTCGCCAATCGGGAAATCGCCGCGAATGGAAGCAGGTGGCGAGCGAAAGCCTGTTCGTTCCGTTTTTCCTCCAGGACGACACGGGAAGAATGCTCGTGAACGCCCAGGGCGCCGACATGGACGTGCACCGCAATTTCAAGGATGAATTCGGCGGCTCATTTTTCAGCAGTACGGACATGCCCATGGGCAGCGTGCAGGATTTCCTGCTGCGCTACGGCATCGCCGGACGCCATGTGCGGCTCGAGGAATACTGCATCAAGCCCGAGTATCCCCTTTTCGTGCTGGGCACTCTCGGCGAAAGCCACGCGCGGGCGCGGATGGTGCCGGAAAAGCACGTGAGCGAGACGTTGTCTTCCGTCAACCTGCGCTGGCGCTCGGGGCCGATAGCAAATGGCGTCTGGCAGATGTTCGGCGGCACTCCCGGCGTGCAAATGGAGCTGAACCGCCCCCCGGTTGGATTTCCTCTTCAGCCGCCTGTTCAGGCGCGTGGCCAATCACAATCATTTCGTCCTTCGATGTCGCCCATCTCCCAGCATTCGCAAGTCGCGGCGACGGCAGCCCCGCCCGTGGCAAGCTCGTGGTCGTCGGTTTCAATGGACGAAGTACATCCTCCGCGAGCGGGTGTGCAAATTGCCGCGTCAACGTCCGTCGCGCAAACGGATCAGCCCCGCGATGTTTCACAGGTCGCGACGGCGCAGCCGCTGCGTGAGAGCGCGAACACCTCGATACCGGATATGCCGCCGCTCGAAGATTCGCCAACCGCGGGGTTCGACTTGAACGCTTCCGTGGCGATCGGCAAAGGCGACAACGGCGCGCCCTTTACAATTTCCTGCGAGAGCCAGCGCGAACTGGTGCGCGCGCTGGGATGGAAATCCACAGCGTGCATTTGGGGCGGCCCGGCTCTCACCGTGACCTGCATCTATATTCTGGCGCTTACCCTGGGCTGGCTGTAGCCGTTCAGGAGCAGTTTAAGGAGACCGAACATGATCGCTTTGCTCGTGCTGCTGTTCGTGATCGCCGGCGCGATCGCGTATCTGCTGATGCTCTACAACGGGCTGATCGCCGTGAAGAACAATGTCGACAAAGCCTGGGCGAATATCGACGTGCTGCTGAAGCAGCGCCACGACGAGCTTCCCAACCTCATGGAAGTCTGCAAGGGCTACATGAAGTATGAGGGCGACACGTTCGAGCGCGTCACGAAGGCGCGGTCGATGTATTCGCAGGCGCAGACGGTGGATCAGAAGGTGGAGGCCAGCGCCACGATGACTTCCGCCGTGGGACGCCTGCTGGCCACCGCGGAAAATTATCCCGAGCTGAAGGCGAACAACAACTTCATGCAGTTGCAGAACCGCATCTCCGAACTCGAGAGCCAGATCGCCGACCGCCGCGAGTTCTACAACGACTCCGTGAACGTCTTCAACATACGCATTCAGGAAATGCCCGACGCGCTGCTCGCCGGCCCCATGAATCTGCACCCGCGCCAGATGTTCCAGGTCGCCGAAGAAGACAAGACCCCGGTGAAAATCTCCTTCAGCGACGTATCGCACTAACCGCCGCATTCTTCGCGGCTGCCAGGACGACAAGCTCACAAACGCCAGCTGAATCCATCGCGCACGGGTCCGCACAATGCGACAAAACCACGCGGCTGATGGTATCGTAGAATGGTAGATGGGCTGGTAGAAGGGCTGACAGGTGGGAGTGACAGCAGGACGTTCGGGCTGGACGAACCGTTAGACACGCGCATTTCGTTGTCCCTCCGAAGAATATCTCGCCGAAAAAGCCGCGGCGGCTATTTGCCGCACCCGCCGCGCTTGCGTCCCGAGCAGGTTTCTGTAGAATTGGACGGCTGTATATGTCGCTTCTTTTAATTGTGGGCCGCTAGCTCAATGGTAGAGCAGCTGACTCTTAATCAGCGGGTTGGAGGTTCGAGTCCTCCGCGGCTCACCACTCTCCTCAAAGGACTTACGCCGCTATAGGTTTCCCCCAAAATCTCCCCATGTGGGGACTTTTGTGTGGACCCGGCCGCGATTCTAGGGAAAAACTGCGCTTCAGTAAGCACCAGCGCGAACGCCCCTGTTAGCGTTCGCACCACTTCCCCTAAAGCAAGCGCCGGGCGCTTGCCCCCTGTTGTGGCAAGTGGCTTAACGAGCGTAATTTCCTGAGCGGACTAGTATCAGGCTGCTGTGCCGATGCAAGTTGTGGCAAGTACAGGTGGCGTTTTAGCCCTTGCGCCGAAGAAATTGCTGGAACGAGTGCACTCTGAATCATAACGTAAACGAAGTGGCGTATTACCCCTGGAGAGCGCCGGAGTCTTATTCGGCGAGCGTGAATATAAACTGTGATATTCCCTAACCGAATCGTCATTGTCTTGCCCCTGATCATTCTCGGTCTCGCCGGCTGTGGATTTACTTCTTCCAGCGGCGGGTTCCCCAATCCCGGGACCACATCGGTCAGTCTCTCTGTAAATCCTTCGTCGATTACTGTAGCCGCGGGAGCCACTATTACATTCGCCGCGCTTTATACCCCGAGTACGCCCGCGGGAGGTTCCCTGACCTGGGCCGTTAGCCCTGCCAATGGGGGAACAATCACGAGTTTGGGTACCTACACTGCGTCTGGAATGGCCGGAAACTACAGCGTTATCGCGACATGGACGCCATCCGGTGCGGCGGGAGGCAAGATCACCAGCGGTTCAGCGACGGTGCAAGTGCTTCCGGCGCCTCAAGTGGGAGCGGACCTGAACCCCAACCTGATACAGGCCTCGGGGACCATCCAGGTATCCAACGGGATTCAGAATGCCGGGGTCATGGGCCAGCTTGTACCGTCCGTCACCTCGACGGATTCCGGCAATCATGTCCAAGTACGCAGCGGCTTCACCATTCCAGTCGACTGTACTGCTTCCGGCTCCAACTGTCCGTAGCGACACGCTGACCGCCAGCCCGGACAGCCGCGCGACGGCCCTAGCTGGCCGCTTTCGCATGCCAACCGCATCCCCAAACGCCGCGGCTAAAAAGTTGGATTTTGTGTCCAAGCAGGCTATGCGCGCCGCATAACACCGTCGCCTAGTGGGCGGTAGATGCGAATTCTTTTTTCATCGCTTTGAACTGGGGCTGGCTCTGCAGGTTAGCCATTTCGGGATCGCTTTCCGCTTCTCCCACCGGATACCCCTTTTTGAGAGCTTCCTGTAAAGTGCCGAGCGCATCCTTCTGCTGGTTCGCCAGGTTTTCAATCACCGCCTGAATGTAAATCAACTCGACGTCGCTTTTGTCGATCGCGCGCGCGCGGCGGATGAAATCCATCCCGCGCTTGGGATCTCCCTTTTTCGCGTAATCGAGCGCGAGGCCGGCCATCGGGTCGGTGGCCTGCGGGTTCACTTCCAAATCCTTGAAGGCCAGGGCGATGGCTTTGTCGTAGGTGGCATCGGCTTTCTCTTTTTGTCCGGACCAGCGATAGGAGTCCGCGAGATTGCTGACGGCCATTTGCTGGTTCGGGCTCAGCGCCAGCGCCTTTTCGAACATCTGCGCTGCGTCCGTGTAGCGCTTCAGCAGGAAGTAGGCGGAGCCGAGATTCGAGTAGGCGCTCCAGGTGGGGCCCACCTGGATGGATTTCTGAAACGCGGGAATGCTCTCCTGATAGCGGCCCATGCGGGCATAGACGTTGCCGAGATTGTCCCAGCCGTCGATGCTATCGGGCTCGAGTTCGGTTACGCGCTTGAAGTTCTCAAGCGCCTTGTCGTTGGCCCCGATGGAGAGATACGCGACGGCGAGGGCGCGATAATTGGCCCAGTAATACGCATTCACCTCGACGGCCTTTTTGGACGCTGCGATCGCTTCTTCTTTTTGCCCACTGTGGAGATAAGCGCGGCTCAAGAGGCGATAGCCTTCGTCGGATTTCGGCGCGAGTTGCAGGGCGCGTTTCAGCTCCACGATGGACTCGACGGATTTGCCGGTTGCCGAATAGACGTCGCCGAGCGCGTAATGCACCTCGGGCAGTTTGTCTTTCAGTTGCTCGGCGCGCTGCGCGGCGCCCAGGGCTTTCTCAGACCAGAAGCTGTCCTTTTTTGCCTTATACATGTTCAAGGAGGCGTCGGCGAGGCCGGCGTACGCCAGGGCGAAACCCTGATCCTTCTGAATGCTTTGATTGAAATAATCGATGGCGGCCTGCGTATTTTTCTCGCTCTGGATGGCCCGCAGCGATTGCCGTCCGCGGAGGTAGAGGTCGTAGGCCTCTTCGTTGTTTGTCGGGCGTTCGGCGGCGCTGGCGAGTTCTTCGTTGGTGGGCTTGACGTTGAGGGCGCTGACGAGTTGCGCGGAAATCTGGTCCTCGATCGTCAGCAAGTCCTTGGTGATGCCTGAAAATTCCTGGGTCCAGACGCGGGTGCCGTCCGCGGCATCGTCGAGATTGACGATGATCCTCATATTGTCCGCCGAACCCTGCACCATGCCGGTTACCAGCAGGTTGGCGCCGAGGGCATGCGCGGTTTTCGCGATGGGGTCTTTATCCGAGACTTTGGAGACTGCGGCGTCCGAGGCCAGGCGCAGATCTTTCAGCTGGAAGAGCTTTGACGCGAGGGCTTCGTTCAATCCTTCCGCTACGTGCCCCAGGGACTCGGAGTCGCCGAGAATGCGGAAGGGGAGAATCGCTACGAACTTGCCTTCCGAGAGAGGCGGAATGCCGGATGCGGAGGTGGCCGTGTTTGCGGGGCCGCCGCCAAAAATCTTGTGCCGGACCGGGGGAATTGCCAACGCGATGAGCGCGAGGAGCACGACGCCGGCCACCGCCCAGGTCCAGCGGTGCTCGACGAATTGCGGAATCTGAATTTGAACCGTGCGCGTGGCGCCGGCGTAGCTGGCTCCGGCAAAGCTCGCGCCTGAGGAGCTCTTTCCGCCTTGCAGGTCGGACAGAACTTCGTCCGCGGTCTGGTAACGGTTGGCCGGATCCATTTCCAGGCAGCGCATGATTACGGCCGCGAACCAATCGGGCAGCTCCGGATTGCGCGACTTGGGGTTCGCAGGCTTTTCTTTGATGCGCTGGTACATCACCTTCAGAGTGGAATCGCCCGTAAATGGCACGTCGCCGGTGGCCATTTCGTAGAGGATCAACCCATACGCGTAGAGATCGCTGCGCTGATCGGCCTGCTTGCCCTCCACCTGTTCGGGAGACATGTAACGCGGCGTGCCGAGGAAGGCTCCGGTGCGCGTCATGGCCATGGCATCTTCCACGAAGGATTTGGCCAGGCCGAAATCGGAAACGTAGAGGTGGTCGTCCTTGGCCACCAGGATGTTCTGGGGCTTGAGGTCGCGATGGGCCACGCCTTCGGAATGCGCCGCCGCCAGCGCATCGGCGAGCTGGCGGGCGAAACTCACAATGCGTGGGAAGGGGAGCTTCGGCGTGTCGCGAAGAATGTGGTACAGGTCGGGCCCTTCGACGTAGACCATGGAGATGAACTTCACGTCTCCCACGTCGCCCATGTCGTGAATGCGAAGAATATTCTTGTGCGAGATTTTGCTCGCGAGCAGAAGCTCCTGCTTGAAGCGCTTCAGCGTCTCCGCGTCGCCCATCACGCCCTGCCGGACTACCTTGATGGCGACCATGCGGTCGAGCGTTTTGTCGTAGGCCTTGTAGACGCGGCCCATCCCGCCCTCGCCGAGGAGGGCCTCGATGCGGTAGCGCGCGCCGAAGTCCTTGCCGGGCGAGAGCACGGTGGCGTCGGTGAACTGGATGGTTATGGAGTCGCTCACCGGCATGGGGGTGCCGCAGTGAGAGCAAGATTCGGCGAAATCAGGATTTGCGTTCGTGCACTGAGGGCAGTTCATATCGCAAAACGTCAGCGGGGCTCACGACCCTCGGGGTAGGCTGGATTATCCGGCATCGCTTGTGACGTTGCAATAAATATTTGGGCGGCTATGGCTTCTGCGTGGGGCGAAGCAAAATCTCACTGATGAAGCTTTGGGGCTCCTGCGTAACGATGGTTTCGACGGCGTGGGCTACGTCCTGCAGGCTGCAGCATTTTCCGGGGATCCTTGCCCGTGTGCGGAGAGAATTCCGTATTGACGCTGCCGGGGCAGACCGCGCTCACGCGAATTCCGTGGGGCCGCAAATCCTCGGCCATGCATTGCGTTAACCCCAGCAAGCCCCACTTCGAGGCGCAATAAATACTTCCGCCCGCGAAGGCGCTCTTGCCCGCCATGGAAGCAATATTGATGATGTGGCCGCTGCGGCGCTCGATCATCCCTGGCGCCACAGCTTTGCTGAGCAGGAACACGGATTTCAGGTTGGTATCGAGCACGGCGTCCCACTTTTCTTCGGGCCTTCCTGCACCGGGACGAAATATCCGATGCCGGCGTTGTTGACGAGGATCTCGATGGGGCCGAGTTCCTGCTCGGTCTTCCGGACGGCGGCGGAAATATCGCTCGCGCGCGATACGTCGGCTGCCACCGCTATCGCCTTGCGTCCGTCGCGCTCGAATTCGCCTACAATGGCCTGAAGCCGCTTTTCATCGCGCGCGCACAGAGCCACGTCGCGCCCCCATTCGCGACAGGCTTTCGGCGATGGCGAGCCCGATGCCGCGGCTCGCGCCGGTGATCAGCGTCACCTTTCCTTCGAGGGCTGCGACTTTCGGATTGTTCATCGGATGATTCATGGGATTATTCATCGATTGACTCTCATCAGGCGACACGTTAGCCTGCTTCGTCATCGTATCACCGTAAGTGGCGGGTGGCCGGACCCAGTCATTGACGGAAGCTGGAAAGCGTTTGCTGTTTTGATCTTGCGCGTACGGGCTGCTTTTCCCTATAATCCCGTCGATTTATCTGTCCTATCGATCCGAAGGGGAATGGCTGCGATTTTGACCGCTCACCCGATGCTGGCCCAGGAGGCAGGGAAGTTATGAAGAAAAGAATTCTCGAGCTGACAGCGGTAACGATCGCCGCTCTTGCATTTGTTCCGCTGTTTGCCCGTCCGATCACTGTTCAGGCCGCGGCGCAAGATCAGAAGCCTTCGTACACGATCCCGGAGTACAACGCGTTCCAGGCGGCGAATGCGGAAAAGGACCCGGCGGCCAAGATCAAGCTGCTGGACGATTTCGTGGCGAAGTTCCCCGGCTCGACCCTGCTGCAGTACGTGTATCAACTATATTACCAGGCGTATATGCAGACGAAGAATTACCCGAAGACCATCGAATACGCTGACAAGCTGGTCGCCATGGGCGATAAGGTCGACCCGGCCGTGGTGCTGGGAGCGCTGCAAGCCCGCGTGCAGGCTTTCTCCGGGCTGCAACTGAATCCCTCCGCGCCGGACGCCAACGATCAGCTCGCCAAGGAGCGCGACGCGGCGTTGCAGGGCGCGAAATTACTGGACGCTTTTCCGAAGCCGGCCGCCGCGAAAATGTCCGACGACGATTTCGCCAAGCAGAAGAAGCCGGGAATAGCGTTCTTCGATTCCTCGGCTGGCGCAGCGGCGCTGCAGATGAAGGATTATCCCGGCGCGGTGAATGCATTCAAGGCCGCGCTGGCCAACAAGCCGGACGATGCCGTGTCCGCCTACAGACTGGGACTGGCTTATCTGGCGATGGCTCCCCCGCAGACGCTCGATGGATTCTGGGCGCTGGCGCGGGCAGTCAATTTGAAGGTGCCCGACAGCGACAAGGTGAAGGAGTATTTGAAACAGAAGCTTCTCGCCTATGAGCAGCCCGGCTGCGACAGCCAGGTGGACGCCCAACTGAGCGAGTTGCTGCAGTTGGCCGCGAATTCGCCGGATCGGCCGTCGAGCTATACGATCCCCAGCGCCGATGACCTGAACAAGATCCGCCAGGCCAGCAACATTATTACGGTGATCAGCGACCTTCAGGGCGGCGGCGACAAGTCCAAGATGACGTGGCTCGCCATTTGCGGCGCCGAATTCCCCGAGGTGGTGGGTAAAGTAATCGACGAGCAGAAGACAGATGCTTCGATCGATTTCATGATCTACACGGGAGCCACGCCGGAAGATATGCAGGCGGGCACCATGCCGAACATGGACGTGAAAGTGTGGACGGGTGCGCACCCGGCCGAGGCCGCTCCCGCAGGCGGAACACAGGCGGCTCCGATTCCGCCGCAGCCGGATGTAGTGAGGCTTTCGAAGGACGACGGGATTCGTTTCTCCGGCACTCTGGTGAGCTTCGATCCATCGCCGTTCCTGCTGCACTGGGACCAGGTGAAGGTCGACCCCACCGTGATTCCCGAGGCGGCTGGCAAGGGCAAGGGAGTCCCGAAGAAGAAGGGATAATCTGACCAGCGCTGCCTGAAGCACCCGATGCAAAAAGTTGATGGCCGGTCCGGAAACGGGCCGGCCATTTTATTTTTGGATGGAATTATTTGCGGAACGGTTGCGAAATCGCTTTCCGGCGTTGCAGGGTACTGAAAATCACGTAGGTGGTTTCGAGAAAATGGATGGGCCATTGTGCCGCCCCTCCGGGGCTTGCTGCTACCTTAATACCGGCCTCCCACCGTTGTCGCGCTGGGCTACGTTGTTCCGCCCTCGGCGGGGCTGGGTACCGGGTTGCTGTCACCACTGTCTCGATTTGCTGAGCCCTTTAAGGCCCTCCAATCGATCCCGCGACGCAAACACCGTTGGACATTCTCGACTCCCCCGCGTTTGCGAAAGCCCGCGATCTTAGTCCCGTCAGGGACGGAACAAAGTAGCCCACCGCGTAAGCGGTGGGAACTCGGAAATGAGATGGCATCGAGCCCCGGAGGGGCGATACAACCCTGTCACCACGCATGCTATGTCACGGCTGAGGCCCTCTAGTGGGTCATCGCATAGATTACGTAGTTCACGCCGATGCGGATTCCGAGGTCGGAGAATTTCTGGGGGTAGCGTGGCTCGTCAGACCACTCCCAGGAATCGCCGATATCGGAATTGAATGAGGCGGCCACCATCACGCGGCCCTTGTCGTCGTAGATGCCCAGCCAGCGAGCGACCCGGCCGTCGTTCTTATAGCCGATGTCGAGATGTTCCGCGCCGGTGATGCGATAACGTTCGTTCAGATCGAAGACCGTGTGAAAGATGGGATCGTTGTCGGGAATATCGACGAGCGGGCGGTCCGGGAACACGTATTTCATGCGTTGGACGAAAACTTCGAACTCTTCCGCGCCGTGAAAATCGTCGGCCATGAAGAATCCCCCGTGCAGAAGATAGTCGCGCAGCACTTTTCCCTGCGCGGGCGTCAGACCCCATTCCCCCACCTGCACGGCATAGAGCCACGGCCAGTTGTAGACCTCGCCGCCATCTTCCAGGCTGACGGATTCTTCCACCGAGCGGCTCTGCACGCGGGTAAGGCGGCGCACGGCTGTGGCAAAGGCGCGGTCCGCGCGCGGATAATCCTGAGTCCACAGGGAAAGACCCTCGCGCCAATCGCCGTCGAAGCGGCCGCGATAGCCGTCATTCGGCCCCGGCGGGTACATCAGGCGGGCAAAAGTCCATTCCGCTCTCTGTTGCGCGTCCGGCGGCACCGGCATGTAACCATATTCCACGGACGGATATTCGCGGAAGGCGCGCTGCGCGTAGAGCGCCCCCACCAACACCAGGGCACAGCAGAACAGCGAAGCTGCTTTCAACATTCCCAATCCCGCATTCTCGACCGAGAATATCATGGCGCAGGGAAGCGTGGTATGGAGGGCTACCGGGACAGATCGATAGCGGTCGTTGATTCTTGTTAATTGCTTTACCCCATTGCGGTTATCCGAATGTTCACTGGAATAGTCGGTTTTCCGGCCTTGGTACGCGGTCAGTTGAGGGTTGCGTTTCAGGGGTGACGAAATTATAATGAACTGCTTCCAGAATGGTCGCATGGTCGAGTGGGCGCGAGCCCACTTTTTTGTTGGCAGCGACATACGGCCGGGTGGGGTGTCCCCGCCAGATAAAGGCCGTCGATAGAATAGAATGGATCTTGCGCCGATTCGCGAGGCGGCTGAGCGCGTAGCCCGCTCGGAAGGCCTCGAGATTTTTGACGTTGAGTGGAAGATAGGCAAGCAGCGCCTTTTGCGCGTCTATCTGGACCGATTACCCGGGCCGGCAAATCCGGAAGGCTTGGGCGTAACTCACAACGACTGTCAGCGCGTGAGCGAACAGCTGAGCGTGATCCTCGACGTGGAGGATCTGGTGCCGGGGCCCGCGTATGTCCTCGAGATCAGTTCTCCGGGGATGGATCGAAAGCTGATCAAGCCCGGGGATTACGAGCGCTTCGCCGGAAGGCGCGCGAAGATTTGGCTGAATGAGCCGGTGGAGAATCAGAAATTCCTGGAGGCGCGGCTGGCCGGCTACGCGGATGGGATTGTGAAATTGTCCATAAAGGATCGCGAGATTTCGGTGCCGTATGCCGCGATTCAGAAGGCCAATCTGGTAGTCGAACTGTAGTGGCAACGCAGCGCGGCGGTCCAAGTTCTGAGGGAGAAAACGCAGATGGCGAGTCTGCTGTTCCAGACAATCGAGCAGATCAGCCGGGAAAAGCATATCGAGCCGGAGATCATTGTCGCGGCCATCGAAGACGCGATGGTGGTAGCGGCCCGGAAATACTACCGGACCGAAGAAGAGCTGCGTTCGAAATTCAACCCGGAGACGGGCCAGATCGACGTGTTTTCGGTGCACGTGGTGGTCGAGGAAGTGGCCGATCCGCTGCGCGAAATTTCGCTCGCTGATGCGCGCAAGCAGGTGCCGGACGTCGAGGTCGGCGGGGAAATCACCGAGAACAAGCCCACCGACGTGCTGGGCCGCATCGCGGCGCAAACCGCCAAGCAGGTGATCCTGCAGAAGGTGCGCGAGGCGGAGCGCGACACGATCTACAACGAGTTCCACACGCGCGTGGGGGAACTCGTGAACAGCATCGTCAAGCGGATGGAAGGCCCGGACATGGTTGTGGACCTGGGCCGCACCGAAGCGCGGCTGCCCAAGCGCGAACAATCGCGCCTGGAGTCTTACAACGTGGGCGACCGGCTGCGTGTGACGATTCGCGCCGTCGAGCGCGCCGCGAAGGGGCCGCAGGTGGTGGTGTCCCGCGCCGACCCTGCCCTGGTACAGCGCCTGTTCGAAATGGAAGTGCCGGAAATTTATGATGGCACCGTGCAGATTCGCGCCGTGGCTCGCGAGGCGGGCGAACGCACCAAGATTGCGGTCGAGAGCCGCGACAAGGATGTGGACCCCGTTGGCGCGTGCGTGGGGATGAAGGGGATGCGCGTGCAGTCGATCATCCGCGAGCTGCGCGGCGAAAAAATCGACATCATCCCGTTCAACGAAGAGACGGTCGCGTTCGCGCAAAAGGCGCTGAGTCCCGCGAAAGTGACGCGCGTGCAGATTGTCGACCCGGAAGAAAAGCGGCTCGAAGTGATTGTCGAGGATACGCAGCTGTCGCTGGCCATCGGCAAGAAGGGCCAGAACGTGCGCCTCGCCAGCAAGCTGATCGGCTGGAACATCGACATCAAGAGCGAGGAAGAGAAGCGCCGGGAAATCGAAGCTCAGATGGCGGCGCTCACGGCTCCGGGAACTCCGCTGGCTGAACTGGCGGGCGTGGGTCCCAAAACGATCGAGAAACTCGAAGCGGCCGGGATTACGTCTATAGAGAAACTCGCGGATATGACTCCCGAACAACTGGTCGAGATTCCCGGCATCGGCGAGAAAATGGTGGAGAAGATTCACCAGTCCGTGGCCTCGCATTTCGAAGCGCTTGAGGCGGCCGCTGCCGCTCCGGTCGAAGAAGTGATCTTGCCCGAAGAGGGCGTGCTCGAGACCGAGACGACCGAAGATGCGGTCGTTGAAGCCGCAGTGGAAGGGGCCGCGGGGGAAGAAACGCCGGAGGAAGCTGTTGCCGAAGGCGAGCAGGAAGCGGCCGAAGAATCGGCGGAAGCGGCCGACTTGACCGACGTAACGGCAGCCGAAGAAGCTTCGTCCGAAGAGGCTGCGTCCGAGGCAGCACAGCCGGGCGAGGCGGTCGAGGGCGAATCCGAGGCAGAGACGGAAGAATCAGGGGAACCGGCGGAGTCCTAGCGGCAACGCGCCGGGAAGCATTCACAGAATAGAGGCTGATGTCAGACGCAAATCAAATTCGAATCAATGAATTGGCGCGAGAACTTGAGATCAAGGCCAAGGTGCTGATCGATTACCTTCCCGAGATCGGCGTCACGGAAAAAAAGACGCACTCGAGTTCCATAGATGTGGAACACGCCGAGCTTGCGCGCAAACATTTTCAGGGACTCGCCGATGCAGAGGCTGCGGCCGAAGCCGCCAAGTCCGCCCCCAAGGCCAAACCGAAGCCGGTAGCCGCGCCCGCGCCCCCACCAACTGTGGCCGCGAAGCCTGCCGCGCCCGCTCCGGCCGCTCCACCTCGACCTGTGGCGCCAGCTGCTTCCGCGGCTTCTCCGGCAGGAGCGCGCCCCGTAGTTGCTTCACCGGCTGCCCCTGCTCCTCGGCCCGACGCTGCGCCAGCACCAGTTCGTCCAGCGGCAGCGGCTCCGCAAGCACCGAGTGCGACGCCTGCTCCTACCCAAACTCATCCGACGGCGGCATCGCCAGCAGCCGGTGCTAGACCGAGCCAAGCTCCCGTTAAGCCCGGCGTTGCGCCGGCCGCAACACGGCCAGCTATACCGCTGCGTCCCGACGGCAGCGCGGGCGGCGTTCGTCCAACTCCTCCAAGCCCACCGGCGGCTCGGCCAGCGGGCACGACTCCGGGTCAGCGATTTCCAGTGCGGCCGGGGCAGCCCATCGGCGGACCATCGCGCCCCGGTGCGCCTCAGGGCATGCGTCCTGCTGCGGCGCCAGGGCAGGCACGCCCCGGAGCTCCCATGCGTCCGGGCGGAACTCCGTCGAGATTCCCACAGCGTCCCGGAAGCGGCGGCCGTCCAAGTGGAGGTGGCCCAGGCCAGGCTCCTATCGGCAGCCAGCGCCCCGGCGCGACCGGCGCCGCAGGCCTTCCGAAAGCGGAGCCGGGCAAGCCTCTTTATGCGCGCAAACCTCCCGCGGGGCGCGGACGTCCGCTCATCGAAAAGCGATTCGCGGAAGGCGAGCGCAAGCTGCATCCGGTTCGCGCGCGCTCGGGCGCGGGCCCGGGCGGCCGCGCGGTGCAGGCCGAACCCGTCGCGCCGGTAAAGCGCGAACCTCGCGAAATCACCGTGACCGAAGGCATCACCGTCCGGGAGCTCGCCGAGAAGCTCGATATCCGCGCGAAGGAACTGCTGAAAGTACTGCTCGACCGCGGAATTTTCGCCAGCATCAACCAGGCCCTGGATGTGCCGACGGCCACCAACCTCGCCGAAGCGTTTAACGGGATCGTGCAGGTGGTCACGTTCGAAGAGCAGATCGTCCAGGAAGAAAAGGTCAAGGAAGAGCGCACTGGAAACATGCTGCCCCGGCCGCCGGTGGTCACGGTGATGGGCCATGTCGACCACGGAAAAACCAGCCTGCTGGACGCGATTCGCGAAACCGAAGTGGCCGCGGGCGAAGCGGGCGGAATCACGCAGCATATCGGTGCGTACGAAGTTCACGTGGGCGAGCGCAGGGTGGTATTCATCGACACGCCGGGCCACGAGGCCTTCACCCGTATGCGCGCGCGCGGCGCGAAAGTGACCGACATCGTGGTGCTCGTTGTGGGAGCCGACGACGGAGTGATGCCGCAGACCGAAGAAGCGATCGCGCACGCACGCGCGGGCCATGTGCCGATCATCGTCGCCATCAACAAGATCGATAAGCCCGACGCTCAGCCCGAGCGCGTAAAGCGGCAACTCGCCGATCGCGGGCTGATGCCCGAAGAGTGGGGCGGCGACACCGTGATGGTGGAAGTCTCGGCCAAGACCAAGCAAAACCTACCGCGCCTGCTCGAAATGATTCTTCTCGTAGGCGACTTGCGCGAACTCAAGGGCGATCCCGATGCGCCGGCCAGCGGCACGGTGCTCGAATCCCGCGTGGACAAAGGCCGCGGGCCGGTTGCCACCGTGCTGGTGCAGAACGGCACGCTCCATGTGGGCGATGTGTTCATCGTGGGCGCTGTCTACGGCAAAGTGCGCGCGATGTTCAACCACCGCGGACAGCCGATCAAGGAAGCTCCGCTTTCCTCTCCCGTGGAAGTGCTGGGATTGCAGGGCGTCCCCGAAGCGGGCGATCAATTCCAGGTGGCCGACGAAGCCAAAGCCCGGCACATTGTCGAGTACCGCCAGGGCAAGCAGCGCGAGGCTTCCCTCGCCAAGACTGCTTCGGGCCGCCTGACCCTCGACCAGCTGCACGAGCAGCTGCGAGTGGGTGAAGTGAAGGAATTGCCCGTCGTCATCAAGGCGGACGTGCAGGGCTCGGTGGAAGTGCTCAACGAAATGCTGCCGAAGGTTTCCAACGACCAGGTGAAGCTCAAGGTGATCCAGGCCAGCGTCGGCGCGGTCACCGAAACCGACGTGCTGTTGGCATCGGCGTCGAATGCGATCATCGTCGCGTTCAACGTGCGCCCGGAGCGCAAGGCGCTCGACCTGGCGGCGCGCGAGAATGTCGACATCCGGATGCACACCATCATCTACGAGCTTCTCGACGAGCTGAAGATGGCCCTCACCGGCCTGCTGGCGCCCGTGATCAAGGAAGCCTATCTGGGCCGCACCGAAGTGCGCAACACGTTCAAGGTGAAGGGCGTGGGAACGATCGCCGGCTGTTCCGTGCTGGACGGCATTATTAAGCGCGATGCGGACGTGCGCGTGCTCCGCGACAACACCGTGATTTACACCGGACGCGTGACCTCGCTGAAGCGCTTCAAGGATGACGCCAACGAAGTCCGTGCCGGTTACGAATGCGGTGTGGGCATCTCGAATTTCAACGACGTGAAGGTCGGCGATATTCTCGAGTGCTTCAAGATGGAGAAGTCGCAGCCGCTCGAAGCGGTGAACGCGGGGGAGCGCAGCCGCGTTCCGGAGACCGCCGAAGCCAGGCGGAATTAGCGGGCCGCGCAGGGAAATTCTCAAGTCGCAGCAGGTTGCTCATCCGTTTCCGTTGAAATCGTGGAGCGGAAATGCCGATTGGCCTTCTCACCCTGGAAATTCACATCTCCGACGCGCGGTCGCTCAAAGACAAGCGGCAGGTCCTGCGCAGCCTGAAGGACCGCCTGCGCGCCCACTTCAATGTGGCCGTTTCGGAACTCGATCATCAGGATGTGTGGCAGAGATCGCGCGTGGGCGTGGTAAGCATTTCGGGCGACGGCCGGCACCTGGAAGAATCCATGTCCGCGATTGCGGCGGAATCGGAGCGCATGCTCGGCCGCGACCTGGTGTCGCAGGAGATCGAGTATTTTGAGGACCAGGAATGATTGAGGATCAGGAATGAGTTTTGAAGGACACCATGCAGGACATCGCAGCGAGCGGGTGGCGGAGGAAATCCGGCACGAAGTGACTCTGCTCCTTGCGGGAGAGTTGAAGGACCCGCGCCTCGCGGTGCCGCTGGTGGTGACCGAGGTTCGCCTCACGCCGGATATGCGCACGGCGCGAGTATTCGTGCGGCTGGATGGCGACGAGAAAGAACGCGCATCGGCGTTGGCCGGGCTAAGGGCGGCGTCGAAATTCGTCCGCCACGAACTGGTGGAGCGCCTGAACCTGCGCCGCACGCCGGAAGTGCTGTTCCTGCCGGACGAGTCGGAAGAATACGGCCAGCATATCAACGATCTTCTGCGTAAAGTGAAGCAGCCGGAAAATCGGTAGCGGCTGCTCGTCCGGAACGAACCAGCAAAACATTCCAATTGCCCGGCTGCGGTTCAGCCGGAAAGAAGCCAGGCCCTAAGCGAATTATGCCCAGACAACCGATTGCGCCCGCTTTTGACGGCATGCTCGTGGTGAACAAGCCGCGGGGGAAGACCTCGCACGACGTGGTCGAGGCGGTGCGCCGGCTGATGGGCTTCCGGCAGATCGGGCACCTGGGCACGCTCGATCCGCTGGCCACGGGCGTTCTGGTGCTGGCGCTGGGCCGGGCCACGCGGCTGGCGCGATTCTACGCGGCGCGCCGCAAGCGCTACACCTGCGCGGTGCGCTTCGGTTTTGCCACCGATACCTACGATGCGGACGGCGAAGCGCTCGGGCCGGACCTTGCGCCGGCCCTCGACGCGGCGCAACTCGAATCTCTCGCCGCACAGTTCCTGGGCAAGATCCAACAGACTCCGCCGGCATTTTCAGCCAAGAAAATTCAAGGACGCCCCGCCCACGAACTGGCCCGGAAGCACAAACCCGTAAATCTCGATCCCGTGGAAGTGGAGGTTTTTGAATTCCGTCTCACCGGCGTCGAAGGCTCGGTCGCGCGCTTTGCCGTGGAATGCGGTTCGGGAACCTACATCCGGTCGCTCGCGAACGATCTCGGCAAACTGCAAGGCTCGGGCGCGCATCTGGCGGAGATCGTTCGCACGGCGGTAGGCGAATTCACGCTGGACCACGCTGTACCGCTCGCGGAGCTGGAGCAGGACGCGAAGGCCGGGAAAATCGGCGATCGCGTGATCCGTCTCGAAAATCTCTTGCCGGATTTGCCCCGCGCCAACGTGCTGCCGATTGTCGAGAAGCGCGTGAGGCATGGCGCCAAGTTCAATCTTCCGCTCGCGCAGATCCAGCCCGGCCACGTAACGGCCGCCCAGGGCGCTCCCGAGCAGCTCGACTCAGGCGATTGGAAGCCTTCGAGGCTGCGCGTCTTCAATCAGCAAGGCCAATTGATCGCCATCGCCGAACCCGTGGTTCCTCGAACCTACCAGCCGGTGCTCGTGCTGGAAGCCACGCCGTAAGAAAGAATCCCCGTTACTCATTTTAGGTAGCCTTCCAATTTCCTGATCGCAGTTTGGAGGCTGAGTCGATCAAACGTGCTAGCGCGTATTGGAAATAATGCGCTTTAAGGAAGTTAGCCGACTTGGATAAGGGCGTCGATGGATATTCTCACGAAGGCAGAGCGCGGCAGGCAAATGGCGCTTCCGAAGTAAGAACACAGAGCCCAAGCTTTTGCCCGGCAGCATCGTCCGCTCACATGCTCACAAATTCCGACGCCACGGTTCAGACTTCCCCGGGAAGCCGGATTCCGTCTTCCCAAAACTGAGGAAGGTCATTCTTGTTCACTGCTGTTTTGGCACGGCCACAAATGCTGGCTTGGACGTGTGCCCAAGTCTCGCAAAGGCTATTGGGTCGGAAAAATTGTTGGAAACCAGAAGCGAAACCGCTGGAAATGCCTCCTGCGGTGGGAATGCCAGTTGCGCAATTTGGGTCGTCCGTCTTGCCGCAAACTCGGGACTTGTTCTCTGCGGGCAGCGTTACGCTAGGAGGCAATTCTGCGCGGGGTGGCAACTATTTACTACGAGCACCAGAAGACATCGAAGAAGGGATGAAAACTGCCGCTGCCACCCTTGAGCATTGACTTGCGGCCAGCCACAATCATTCCGATAAGTCCGAAAAGAAGCAATGTCCCGGATCCATTCTCAGGGAATGGCAGCGGCGGGGCGCCGTTAGCGGCCAGATCGAGGGGCGAATTCGGAGCCGCACCCATTCCAGCAGGAATGCCCAGATCAATCAAGCTACCGGTCAGGATACCGACGCAGTCGTCGAGGTCCCATATACTGCAGTCGAGCACACCGCCCGGGTCGTCCTTCCCCGTGGGATCGGGTTTGATCCATGTAATCCCGAGAGATTCGAGCGAATTGAAAAAGCACTCACCGGGACTGTTCCCGGTGGGTTGGACCACGGTAACGAGAAAAACATTCGAAGTGCAGCTCAGAGGGTGGCCCGGAGGGCCCACGATATCTGCACCAGGAATCACCAACTCGAGAGAATAGATCGGCGAACCCGTGTAGGTTCCGCTCAGATCGAATGTCCCATCGCTGCCTGTGACGAATTGATTGGAAGTAATCGTCGTCACGATGGGGCCCGAGCCTGAAGGGTCGTCCACATTGAAACGCGTGTCGGGAACGGTATCCGCCATCGCGGCGCCCACGCTCAGCACAAACAAAGCCAGCAGAACGGAAAATCGGGTGGTTTTCATCGCCGCTCCTCCAGTCTCAAAGTGAGAATGCTACCATAACACCATTGCCGCCTCCTACAGGAAATTCCGATGATGAATATCGGTAGAATTGATTGGCCACCCATTGGCCACCCTGATAAGGAAAGGTTTAGCGCTTCCGCAAGAGGTGCCCTGCCCGAAGAGCCTTGACGAACACCGCATGGTCCCGCTCGGTCTGGTCCGCGTAGGCAACGGAGAACTTCGCAATCGCCTCATCGAACACAGCAGACTTCCCCAGATAGCCCGCGATGCGCGCCGGGTCGCCCGTGCGGGCATGCGCGCGAGCGAGCACCCACCCGCAGAGTTCCACATATTCGAACCAGTCCTGCCGGGACATTTTTTCGATGTCGATTTTCATGCGCATATCGCGGAGCTGGCGAAAATAAAAATCGTGGCCATGGCCGTCGCTGGTCCAGCCAAGAAAAATATCGCTGGCGGACTGCAGAAGCCGCTGGCCGGTGACGACGCGCTCCCCCTGGTTGGCATACCGGCTCCTGCCCGCATACGGCGCGAGCACCGATTCGTGCGCTTCCTTGAATTGCAGGATCAGAGGGTCGCGCGGCCCGGCAATCAGCAGCGCGACCGCACAGCGCGTGCCGACGCTGCCTACTCCGACGACCTTGCGGGCCACATCCACAAGTTCGTAGCGATCGAGAAGCGTGCGGCGCTCCTCGGGCAGCGTGTCGCGATACTTCTGAAACATGCGCCGCACCCGTTTTCCGATAGCGAGGTCGCGAGGATGATAAATAAGGGAGCGGCGATCGACGATGCGGGGCCGCCCGTGCCGTATGCACGCAATTTTGGGGAACTCATGTTCGGAAGTGTCGGCGGCCGCCGCAGCTTCCATCCTCTCCCACCGCTTCCGGGCGGCCGGAGTTTTCGCGCGTTCCATGAACAGGCCGGCGTTCAGATGCGAGTACCATACGTCCAGCGCGGTCATCGCCTCGTACTCCCGCATGCGCTCCCGGTAGCAGCCGGCGGCGGTGAGCGCCGCCCGGGAACAATAGCGCTCGGAAAATCCCGCCTCGCGCATGGCCAGGATGATGCTCGCACCGAGGCGCTTGACGTCCCATTCCCAGGGCGCCGGAAGCGTCTCGTCGAAATCGTTGATATCGAAAACGAGCTGGCGCTCGGGCGTTCCAAAGCCCCCGAAATTGGCGACGTGGCAATCGCCGCAAGCCTGTACGCGGATACCCGTGGCGGGCGTGCTGGAAAGACCGGCGGCCATCACTGCCGCGGCGCCGCGAAAGAACGCGAAGGGCGAGGCACGCATCCGGGAATAACGAATCGGCAGCAACTCCGGCAATCGTCCGCGATCCGCTTGCCTCAGAAGTGCAACGGGATCGGCGCGATCTTTCGGCGCCGTCCATTGCGCGTGCGCCGATCGCGGAACTTTCTCGCGCAGCCTTTTACCGGCAGCCTGCCGCGCCTTGATTGCATTTTCGCGAAGGTTTTCCAAAATCGCCCTCAATTCAGCAGGCACGATTCTAGTTCTTCTGCTCCAGCCTCGTCAGGAATTTTAAGTTTGGATGGGATTCACGGCGCCAAAAAAAAGGCCGCGCGAACGCGGCCCTCTCTGAAACGCGGTACGGCTTTTCCTTGATCCCTAGAACACGTACTTCAGCGCGAATTGAATCAGCCGCGGGTTCACCGACGCGCTGGTAATTTGCCCGAAGGTTGACTTGGAATCGTCCGTGACCGACGGGTTGCTGAATTGCGGATGGTTGAACGCGTTGAAGAATTCCGTCCGGAAAACCAGCGTGGCGTCCTCGTGGATTCCTCCCACTTTGGTAACCTTTTGGATAGTCGCGTCGAAATTAAACTGCCCTGGGCCCAGAATAATGCCGTATCCCGCGTTCCCGTAACCGGTGCCGCCGGTGCCGGTAACGCCCGCAGTGGCGCCAACCGTCGGTGTTGTTCCAAAAGCACCCTTGTTGAAATAACCCGGACCGCCCAGAACGGTGCCGCCCAATCGCTGCAGAACATTGCCGGGTGTCGGAACATTGGCGTTCCCCATCCCTGCGACAAATTCAGCCGTCGAGATCACCGAAGAACCGTTGTAACCGTAAATGCTGCCTCCCCGCGTGTCTGTGACCGTAAGGGCGGTGCCGTCCTGCACCACCGTCACGCCCGAGAGGTTCCATCCGCTGGTGAGCTTATCCATCCAGCCATCATGCTTGCCAAACGGCAAATCGTAGCTGTAATTCACGGTGAATCGCTGCGGATGGATGAAAGGCGTCAGGCCGTACTGCAGCGGAAGATCGGGGTCGTTGAAGTTGATAAAGCTGGTTGTCGTCACGCCTCGGCTGTAGGCGTAAGCGGCCGTCAGTGTGAGGCCTCGGGAAAGCTGCTTGCGTACGGTTGCCTGCAGGCTGTTGTACTTGCTGTCGGAGATCGCCTGGTCGTCACCCAAACCTGCCGGCGCAAAACCCAGGTACGGCACGCGGAGCGATGCGTTGGAAGTTGTGTTGGTCATGACGCCGTTCACGGGAGCCGCGGCGCTGGCCAGCAGGGGCTCGTTGATCTGATGCTCAAGAACCTGGTTCACGGTATTGTCGGGCGCCTGATGAATGCTGCGGGTTCCTACGTAGCCCAGTTCCAGCACCCAGCGCGGAGCGAATTCGTATTGCGCGTTCAGATTCCACTCGTATGTCAGAGGAGTGGGGTAGACGGGAGCGGTGAGAACAACGTTCAGGTTCGACGTTGTTGTGGCGTTCGCCCAGCGAGGCGTCCACCCGAGCGCGGCGGGCGCGTACGGCTGAGAAAAGCTGGAAAAATAATTCGCGGTGCTGGACTGCTGGTACGGGACAGCGTACGGGATAGCCGTTTGGGTGCTCTTGTTGTACGTCGTCACACCCACACGATCGTAGAAAAATCCGCCGCCCGCCCGCACCACGAACCGGTCCGTCGGCAAAGGCTTCCACGCCAGACCCACGCGCGGGGAATAGTTCTTAATGGACGGGCTGTTCTGTGTGGCGATCTTCTGATTGTTCTGGAATAGTCCGCCGACCGGGGGTGTCGGAAAGGCCGCAAAGTTGAAGTTGGAAGGAACCACAAATCCGGCCAGAGTTCCGGTGGCGGGCGTGGTGCCCAGCGTGCCCCCCAAGGATGCCGGCGTATTGACCGTGGTGATGAGGTTGGGCCAGACGTTGGTGAGCAGTCCGTGGCTGTCGGAAACCAGTCCGTCGTATTCCCATCGGAGCCCGAGGTTCAGCGTCAGGTTGCTGCGCACTTTGTAGTCGTCCTGCACAAATGCGCTGGCCGCTGCGATCCGGTAGGCATGATTGACGCCACCTGGAGGCGTAGCCGAAACGATCGATCCGGAGCTGGAAATGTTACTGGTGGAAGTACCGTTCGTCGTCCCGGCCACTTGACTCGCCAGACAGGCGCCGGTGGCAGCCGTGGTGAGGGTCGCGGTCGTGCCGCTACCCGGCGTGCAGCCTGGGAGCCCCAGCAGGAAGTCCTGAAAGGTCTGGAATGTCAAGGCGCCGATCGCCACTCCCTTGTACTGCCAGTTCTCCTGGTCACGCTCGAACTCGAAGCCGGCGCGAACCGTGTGCTTCCCGTGCGACCAGGAAATCTGATCCGAACCTTCCACGGAAGTGTCCCACATCAGGGTCGCCAGGTTTCCCCGGCCGCCAAACGCAAAGAGCCCGCTCACGGTAACGCTGTCCAGCGTGTTGACCGACGGAACCAGGGGCGTAATTCCCACTTGCGTGTCCGTGAGCGGCACTCCGTTCTGCGGCCCCACAATGTTGCGCTGCATGGAAATCCGCGCTTCGTTTACCAGGTTGGGGGAAAGGCTCGAGGTGAGCTTCAGCACGGCGTACTGCGTCATAAACCAGATCTGCGCCGGGTTGCCGGGCAGGCACTGGCTGATCGTCGATCCCGTGGCGGAACAATCCATCGTTGCGTTTGTGCGGTCTCCGCTATAGGACCAGCGGCCCGACAGAGTATTTGCACTGTTAAGCACGTAATCGACATTCCCAATTGCCTGGTGTTCCTTGTACGTGGCGGGAATGCTGAAAGTGACGTTCTGATTGGCTCCCGTGGAAGACCCGGGAATATAGTACGTGCCATCAGGATTCTTCACCCGCAGGAGATTCAGAGCCACTGGACTGATGTTCGAACCGTTGCAGGCCACTTGCGTGCCGCCGTTGGAGGTCTTGCCGCCGCAGAACGCCGCTCCCAGCGCGGTCTGGAATGCGGCCGTGGTACGGTCCCCGGTCGGTATGCCCACCAGGGTTGGGGTGGAATATCCTGCCGGCGAAATTCCGTTCTTCTGCTGGGTCTCCTGATAGGACACGAAGAAGAACAGCTTGTCCTTCTTCACCGGGCCGCCAAATACCCCGCCGAACTGGTTCTGATTGAGCACCTGCCGTCCGTTTTGCGCCACGCCTCCTACAGCCGGGCTGATCTTGCGGAAGAAATCGTTGGCATTGAGCTCGGAGTTGCGGAAAAACTCGAAGGCCGTCCCATGAAACTGGTTCGTGCCGGACTTCGTTACCACGTTCACGTTGGCGCCGGGCTTGCGGCCATAGCCGGCATCGAACATTGATGTCTGGATTTTGAATTCCTCGATCGCGTCCGGATTCACAATACCGATCCCGGGGTTCGCGCCGCCATCCGCGGTATTGCCGTTGGTCGTAAAATTCACGATGGATGCTCCATCCATCGAATAGTTGTTCTGCGCGATGGTCGCGCCGTTTACGGCAATATCCTGCGATCCGCGGCCCAGGTTGGCGGCGTTAAATACGCTGGCATTGGCGCCGGCGGCGAGTCCCAGGAGGTTCGTATAGTTCCGCGAAGTCAAAGGCATGGCCGTCATGGTTTGAGAGCTCACCACGTTGCCCACCGTGGAACTCGCGGTTTGCACCGCTTCGGTTTCCGCGCGAACTTCCACTTGCTGAGTCTGCGCGCCCACCTGAACGGTTTGGTCCAGAACGGCGGTCTCCGTGACTACCACAGTGACCGATGGTACTTCCAAGCTGTTGAAACCTGCGGCCTCGAACTTCAGGCTGTAATTTCCGGGAGGCAGCAATCCAACCTTGTAGGTGCCATCGCCGCTCGTCGTCGTAGTGCGCACCTGCGCGGTAGCGATGCTCGTCACGGTGACTGTCGCATTCGGCACCACCGCGCCGGAAGAATCCCGCAGCGTTCCGGTCAGCGCGCCAGTGGCAGCCGTCTGGCTGAAAAGTGACGGTGAGAGCACCAGGGAAGAAAAAAACAAGGCTACACAGCTGACAACGAGGATGTAACTCGACGGGCGCTTGAAACACTCTTGCGGCATAGAAATCCCCCAATACGTGCTATTTTTTCTAAATGCAGGGCCCCATCGCTTTCCGTTTTTTTCACTGCAATTCCCGGCAAAGCGCGATACACCACCCTATTTAGTGCCTTGCTATATAGTCTAGTTTTCAAAAAGATGCAACGAATTTCTGGTGGGATAACGCGCCCGTTACGTATGTGGGTGTGAACTGTGGAGCCTTTGCATAGGGCCTACTTCGCAAGCGGACTGGGCCTTATCTGGAAGTGGACGGCCTCCGACCTCGTCCCCTTCCCGCCCTCCTGATGCCAGGGCGTTCGCGCCTCGTTCCCAGCCCACAACCCGCGGCCCTTCCAGCCGGCGTTGGCATCGTCGATGCGCCCCGTCAAATTGCGGGTGTAGAAGCCCAGCGGATACGGCACCCGCAGCACAACCCATTTGTGCGTATCCGGCATAAACGCAAGCAACGAGTCCGAATCCGTGCCGGTGGCAATCGGAACGTTAGCGCCCAGCCCCAGCGTGTCGAACTGATCGACCCACGTGCCATAGAGGAAATCGGCGCTGCCTCCGTCGGTGACGTTCTTCATTTGCGGCCCCGGCACGTCATAGAGCGTCCAGCCCTCTACACAATGCTGCCCATCGAAAGACGCCGGGCCGGTAAGTACTTTGCACTTCGTGCGGTCGAAGCTCGCCAGCTGGCCGCTTCCCGCGAGCCCGGTCCACACCATCCCGTTTCGATCGAAATCGATGCCGCGCGGAAGGTATCCCAGCTTGCCGGGGGCTTTGGAGTTGTAGAAAGGGGGTTCGTACACCTCGGAGTGGCAGGTCTCCGGCGGATTACTACCGAGATCGATGCGTACAATTCTCCCCGGCGTCTGTGTTTGTGCGTACCAAATGCTGCCATCTACGGGGTTGTAAGCCACGTAGTAACCCGCACCCGGGATCAGCCTGTCTACGTCTTTTTCGTACTTCCCGTCGCCGTTTAGGTCGTAGTATGCCGGACACCATCCCTGCGCAGACTCCGCATCTCCTCCGGCGTCGAGGACTCCCGGCTTCACCCACGCGATCGCCGATTGCTGTCCGGCCCAGTAAACGGTTTCGTCCTTGTCCTCGCCAAAAGCAGCGTGATGATTGCCGAAACAGGTGTCTATCCACTGTTCTTTCTTCGTCTTAGCGTCGTAATACGCAAGCTGGCGGTAGCTTGTGCTGAGCGGGAAATATTGAGCGAATTTGTTACTCGATCCTTCCTTGCACCAAGCCGGATTATCCCGCGCGCGGAACGTCGTAGCCATCCACAAGCGGCCCTTGGTATCCACATTCTTTACTTCAGTTTGCAGACGCTCCTCGTAAATCAGTTGATCGTCCCAATAAAGCGAAGGGTACGCCATGGTTTGCTGCGCGTAACCGGAGCGCGGAAGCAAATTGCGGTCGTCGCGTATCGGCAGATGCACAGTCTCGTCAGCGTTGCGCTTCGGATCCAGGATGTACACGTCGCCGGTGTTGTAATCACCTAAATACACAGGGCCATAGGAGTTGGCGGTAGGGTGCCGCCGATCCGTGGCGTACAGATCGTGGGCAAACGTGATGGGAGTGCCCACATCCCACATTGTAATCACCAAGCTCCGTTCGATGCCGGCAGGCCGCGGTGGCACCGGCGGCAGATCTCCTTTGACGATCCCGTCGGTCCATCCGGCTAGGATTTTTTCGGATTGCTCGCGCCCCAGCGGGCTGATCATGCCCAGCATGCTGCTGCCTACCTGGCCCATCTGAATCCGCTGATCCCAGGCCTGCGTGCTCGAGTCGAGCGCTTCCAGCGCTTGCGGAATTTCCCGGGTGATGCGGTTCCCAAGCTGGTGGCAGATTTCGCAGTTTTTCACGGTGGCGATCCAGCGCGCCTGATTTTCAACGACCACCTGCTGCATGGGCCCACTGCCGACAGGGTCATGCGCCTGCATGCTTCTCTCTCCGCGGGTGAAAGGCATTTCCTTGTTGGGAATGGAAACCGTCATCGGGAAGGCGCTGTTCGGGGGCACCTGGAGCAGGGACAACCAATAGTTGGCCGGATAGTATCTCGCTGCCGCCTTCGCGTCCGGCGCGATCACTGCTCTCAGCGCCAGGTGTTCGCCCGGCTTCGCGATTACAGTGCCGGAATCGACTAAGCCGTAGCCGCGCACCCACAATCTGTAAGTAGCCTTCGGCAACTCGGGCAGGAGATAGCGTCCGTGATCGTCGGTGACCACGATCTTGCGGAATTGCGTGGGCAGTTCGTTGGTTTCCGCGATCACCCAGACGCCCGCTTCCGGCCCCTTGGCGCTGGCGACGACACCGCCGATATCGTCGGCATCGATCGAAACCTGCTCCGCAGAATGCCGAGCCGCGCCGCCAGCGTCCTGGCCGGCCTGCGTTCGCAACTCCGAGGGAACGATGACGATGCAGGACAACGCCACAAAGAAAACAGCGAATCGCTTCATCCAACGATCAAACATCCGATTGCTCCCTTTTTTTCCAAAGCATCCGCCCTCGCCGCGGCCCCCATAATACTCCGCCCGTTTACTTATCACAGTTTACTTATCAATGGAGTGGAAGGCTTTCTGCCAGCGCCACTTGCTGTTGACACGATGAAGCAGGAAAGTTAGGCTTTCGTTCGAATGGAAATCTCAGAACGGAAATTCCGGCTACGGTTTCGCTGCTGCTCACTTCCAGATCGGCCCGGCCCGCTTGCCAAGTAGATCATCCGTGAGGAATAAACATGTTTAGCCTTTGCCGGCCCCGGATTTTAGCCTGCTTTCTGCTGCTCTCATTGGGACTGCTTGGCAGACCGGCGTTCGCGCAGGTTGACCTCGCCGGGCAATGGGCTGGGAAGATGCACGAGGATTTTCCCGAACGCCTGGGCGGCCCTGAAATCGGGGACTACACAGGCATGCCCATCAACGACCAGGCTCGCATGAGGGCCGATGCCTGGGACGCGCAGAAGTGGGAGATGGTCGAGCACGAGTGCCAACCGCATCCCGCGGATTACGCACCGCGCGGGCCCGCGGACATGCGCATTCGCTCGGAAATCGACCCGTTCACGCAGGCCATCGTGGCGTGGCACGCCACGCTGAGGTTCATGCTGACCCAGCGAATTATTTACATGGATGGACGTCCACATCCTTCCGAGAGCGCGCCTCACACGTGGCAGGGATTCTCGACCGGCGAGTGGGAAGGGGACATGCTGAAGGTGTCGACGGATCATCTCAAGGAAGGCTGGCTGCGGAGAAACGGCCTTCCGCGCAGCGAGAAAGCCACGCTGACGGAATATTTCATCCGGCACGGAAATTACTTCACGCTGGTCACGGATGTGGAAGACCCGATCTACACCACGGAGCCGTTCGTGCGCACCTCGAATTGGACGCTCGATATGATCGACCGCCTCGTGCCTTATTACTGCATGCCC
The DNA here is from genome assembly GCA_963797585.1 of uncultured Acidobacteriota bacterium. Taxonomy (GTDB): domain Bacteria; phylum Acidobacteriota; class Terriglobia; order Acidiferrales; family UBA7541; genus Palsa-295. The sequence goes on along the minus strand of CAWCQH010000022.1, from coordinate 185,893 downwards.
AGCGTGGAGGTGCCGCACCCGAAAGGGTATGTGGCGCATCACCTGCCCGGCACGAACCGCTTCCTGACGGAATATGCTTCGCGCTGGGGAATTCCCGTCGAGGCTGCGCGAGGCGGGGCGCAGACGATGTATCCCGAGTATCAGGATAAGCTTGAAAAAATGCCCGCGCCTCCCAAGCTCTCGGTAAAAGACGAGATGAAACAATGACGGCGAAGCGAAACAGCGAGAGGAGAAATTGCCTGCTAAGTTTGCGCGCGGCGATTGTGCTGTCGGTGGTTTTCCTTGCCGCTCCGGCAGCCCGAGTATCCGCGCAGAGCGCTCACGGAAAAGTAGACTTGCTGCACGTGCAGGGGAACGTGTACATGATTGCCGGAGCGGGCGCGAACATCACCGTGCAAGTGGGCAAAGAGGTGGTGTTCGTCGTCGACTCCGGCGTGCCGGAAATGAGCGACCAGGTGCTTGCGGCGATTCGCAGCATCACCAGCAAGCGGATCCTTTTCATCATCAATACGAGCGCCGACGCCGATCACGTCGGCGGCAACGCCAACCTGGCCAAGGCGGGCGTGGGCGTGCCCAATATCGGCTCGACGCTCATCGCACCAACAGGGTCGTCGATTGTGGCGCACTACAACGTGACGACGCGCATGAGCGAAGCGCACGAGAACGTACCCGCGTTTCCCGCGGCCCTGCTGCCCACCGACACCTACGAAACCGACGACTGGAAGTTTTACAACGGCGAGGGCGTGTTTATTTACCATCCCGAGCATGCCCACAGCGACGCAGACAGTTACGTCCTTTTCCGGAGTTCCGACGTCATCAGCGTGGGCGATATTTTAACTCTGGCAAGCTACCCGGTGATCCGGGCGGACGAAGGCGGAAGTATCAACGGCGAGATCAAAACGCTCAACCAGATTATCGATATGCTCGAGCCGGAAGAAAACGAAGAGGGCGGCACCTACGTGATTCCCGGCCACGGGCACGTCTGCGACCGGAACGACGTGGTGGATTATCGCGACATGGTGACGATTATCCGCGACCGCGTGCAGAACCTGGTGAACAAGGGCATGACGCTCGACCAGGTGAAAGCGGCGAAGGTCACGTTCGATTATGACGGTCTCTTCGGCGCCACGACGGGACCATGGACCACCGACATGTTCGTCGAGGCGATTTATCGCGAGCTCAGCAGCAACAAAAACAAACCGGAAGCGAAAGCCGGCGAGGGCAATTAAGGCATTCAGATAAAGATTCCCGTGGCGGCAAAGATTCACGGTGGAGGCACCCCGATCCTTCGCTCTTCCCTGTGCCGCCCCTCCGGGGCTTCATGCTACCTCAATACCGGCGTCCCACCGCTGCCGCGGTGGGCTACGTTGTTCCGCCCCTGGCGGGGCTGGGGAGCGCGGTTGCTGCCACCTCCATTTGTCGTTCCTGAACGGATCAACTTCGATCGGATTGACGGCTTCCTATGGCGATTGAAGGGCCTTCCCGCCGATCCCGCACAACAAACAGCGTTCGACATTTTCGAACTCCCCGCGTTTGCGAAAGCCCACGATCTCAGTCCCGTCAGGGACGGAACAACGAGCCCACCGCGCAAGCGGTGGGAACCGAGAAAACCTCAACCGAACAAGTACTTCGGCTCGTATTCGACACCATGCCTCTTCAGAATCGCCCGAAACTCTTCCTCAAAACCGATCTTCCGGTGATGCGCCTCCTGATTCTGTATGTATCGCATTACCGCGTTGAGGTTCGAGGAGCTCACGCTGAAAGCGCCGTAACCTTCCTGCCAGGAGAACTCTCGCCCTTGTTCGCCCATCCATTTCGAGGAGTTTGATTTCAGCAGAAGAACGGCTTTCGCCAGCGCAAGACTGGGCGGCAGGTGAAACAGCAGATGCACATGATCCTGCGTTCCGCCCACCGCCAGCGCGATCATCCCATGATTGTTACAAATCCCGGCCAGATACGCCCACAATCGCGGCTGCCATTCCCTGGGAATCGTTTTTCGGCGTTCCCTGGTACTGAAAATCACGTGAAGGTGGTTTCGAGAAAATGAATGGGCCATTGTGCCGCCCCTCCGGGGCTTGATGCTACCTTAAATACCGGCTTCCCACCGCTGTCGCGGTGGGCTACGTTGTTCCGCCCCTGCGGGGCTGGGGAGCGCGGTTGCGGGTGCTGCTGCTGGCACCTCTGCCTTTCGTTGCATCCCGAAAACATCCACGCTTGGGGGGATGGTGCGAGGGATCTGTGCACCGCATCGGGGCCGAAAACCTTCTCAAACAACTTTCCGAGCAGATGATCTTGTTCGATGGCGATCAAGTACGGGAGTAGCGTGGGGATGGAGACCGCGATGCTTCCGCCAGCAGAATCGCCTCCCGCTGTCTGCGGCGCAACGTCATTGGGAACGCCGTCTGAGTTTCGCGCAGCTTCCGAACCTCAAACCAGGAAGGTAGCGAGATTGCGCCACCGCCGGTTTTTCTGGAGGCAGCTTCTCACTTTGCTAGCGGATCGGGTCGCAACTGGAAGTGGACGGCTTCTGGCCGGGTGCCCTTCCCTCCCTCGACATGCCACGGGTTCCTGACTTCGTTGCCTGCCCATAGGCCGCGGCCTTTCCATCCGGCTTTGGCATCGTCGATCCGGCCGGTTAGATTGCGGGTGTAGAAGCCGAGGGGATAGGGGACGCGCAAGACGACCCACTTGTGCGTGTCAGGCATGAACGCTAGCAGCGAATCGGAGCCTGTGCCATTCGCAATTGGGATATTTTCTCCGAGCCCGAAGGTGTTGAAGCGGTCGACCCAATCGCCATATAAGAAATCCGCGCTCCCCGCTTCGGAAACGTTCTTGAACTGGGGACCCGGGGTGTCGTAGAGCGTCCAGCCCTCTACACAATGCTGCCCGTCGAATGACGCAGGCCCGGTGAGCACTTTGCACTTGCTGCGGTCGAACGTGGCCAACTGGCCGCTTCCCGCCAGGCCGACCCACACTACCCCGTTGCTATCGATATCGATGCCGCGCGGAAGGTATCCGGCTTTGCCGGGAGCTTTCGCGTTGTAATACGGCGGCTCGTAGGCTTCGGCATGGCACGTTTCGGGAGGATTTGACCCGAGGTCCATGCGAATGATCCGGCCGGGCGTCTTGGGGACGCTGTACCAGATGCTCTTGTCCACCGGGTTGTAAGACACGTAGTAGCCGCTGTCCGGCATCAGCTTGTCGATATCTTTTTCGTATTTGCCATCGCCGTTGATGTCGTAATAGGCGGGGCACCATCCCTGAGCCTCTTCCTCCGTGCCGCCATTATCGAGGACGCCCGGCTTGATCCACGCGACTACCGTTCCGTTCCCTACCAGATAGATCGTCTGATCCTTGTCGTCGGCAAAGGCGGCGTGGTGGTTGCCGAAACAGGTGTCCACCCACGTTTCCTTCTTCGTTTTTCCGTCGTAATAGGCGAGCTGGCGGTAGCTTTTGGGTATCGGGTAATACTGCGCGTACTTGTTGCTCGATCCTTCCTTGCACCATGCCGGATTATCGGGCGGGCGGAAGGTGGTGGCCATCCACAGGCGGCCCTTGGTATCAACATTCTTCACTTCGGTTTGTTGCCGCTCTTCGTAAATCAGCTCGTCTCCCCAATACAGCGAGGGAATCTCCATCGTGGTGGGGGCATGGCCGCCGCGAATCAGGGCATTCTTGTCGCCGCGAACCGGCAGCGGAACGGTGTGGTCGGAGTTCTTCACCGGATCGAGAACGTGCAGACTGCCCGTATTGAAATCGCCGAGGTACACGGGGCCGTAGGGATTGGATTCCGGATGCCGCTTGTCGGTGACGTAGAGATCGTGCGCGAAGGTGATGGGCGTTCCGACATCCCACATCGTGATTACCAGGTTCCGCTCCACGCCCGCGGGCCGCGGAGGCGCAGGCGGAATTTCTCCCTTGGCGATGCGGTCGGTCCACTCACCGAGAATTTTGTCGGCCTGCGAGGGGCCCAGGGGATTCACCATCCCCACCATGCTGCTTCCCACCTGCCCCATGCGGATGCGCTGGTCCCACGCCTCGGTGCTGGAACCAAAAGCGCCCATCTCCGGAGAGATCTCGCGCGTGATGCGGTTGCCCATCTGGTGGCACGAGGCGCAATTCTTGATGGTGGCTACCCAGTTGGCTTGGGTTTCGATTACACCCGTCTGCATGGGCCCGTCGCCGACGGGGTCATGCGCCTGCATGCTGCCCACCCCGCGCGAGTAAGGCAGCTTGTCTGCGGGAACCGCGACGGTCATCGGGAAAGAGCTCTTGGGAGGAACCTGCAGCAGGGACAGCCAGTAGTTGGCCGGGTAGTATTGCGCGGCTGCCTTGGCATCCGGCGCGATCACGGCAGTCAAAGCCAGATGCTCGCCCGGCGTAGCGATCACAGCTCCTGAATCGATCAGGCCGTATCCGCGCACCCAGACCTTATAAGTCGCTTTGGGCAACTGGGGCAGCAGATAGCGACCGCGGTCGTCAGTGACGACGATCTTGCGAAATTTGGTGGGCAACTCGGTGGTTTCCGCAATCACCCAGACGCCCGCTTCGGGGCCCTTCGAGCTGGTCACTACGCCGCCGATATCGTCCGGATCGATGGCCACCTGTTCGGCGATTTGTCGCGCGGACCTGCCGCCTTCCTGCCGCGCTTCCACGCGGTGACTCGCGGCGGCGATACCGATTGCAAAAGACAGCAACGCCAGTGAGGCAATTCGCTTCGTCCAGATATTCCCCATCGGTCTCTCCTCTTCACGGGCCTTGGAACCGGGCGCTCTTGCGCCGATCTCCACAATAACGAACGCACGCATATTATTACAAAGTGGCCCGGCTTTTGCCGGGATTCGCAATCGCGCCGAGCGATGGGTGCTGGGGTCAGCAGGTGCGACCGTAAGCGCAGCTACTTCTTCTGATGTTGAGGGGAGTGGGGGATCTTGTTGTAGTCGGGCACGTGAGCGCAGAGGCCGCCCTGCTTCGTCATTTTGGAATAACCGGCGACGAGCTGATCCAGATAATGATCGATCGAAAAATCGAAGGGATCGGCCGGGTCCGCGTCCACCAATTCAAGGTCGGTGTCGTTCATCGTGAGTTTCCCGAAGCGGACGGTGCCGCCGCGGAAGGATTGGAAATTGCGTGCGCCGCAGCGGCTCGCAATCGTTTCCTTTCGTCCCGGCGCGCCGAATGTCATCGCGATCAGCCCGTTTTGAATCTGAATGCTGCTCAGGTGCCCGTGCATTTTCGGAGGGGGAAGGAGCAGCTGGGGGTCGAGGATCAGATCGTCTTTATCGACTGCCACTCCAGAGATCTTGGAGGTGTCGAGAAGTTTGGCCGTATCGAGACCCAGCATATCCATCAGACCCTTCACCGGAAGATGAAGCGCCCGCACTTTCAGCGTGTGTACGCGAATCTGGCCGTCGGGCGTGGCCGCCATGGTTCCCTGGGTCTCGAAATGAATGCCGCCTTTGTTCGCCAGGACGCCTTTCAGCACAACCTGATTGCCCTGAATCGTGAGCGCAAGATTCTTTAGGGGCGCATCGGGTTTTGCGAAAACGTACTCGTTGAGGGCGTTGGTCATCGCCTGTGGCTGCACCTGGATGGTCGCCGAGTCCACTTCGAGATGAAACGAACTCTTGTCGTCAAACACGGGGATACCGCCGTTGTCGGATGCCAATTTGCCCTGCAGCGTGGCGATGTGTACGACGATGGTGTCGGTGAGATGGAAATCGACATTTTTCATCGCCGCGCGGACCACTCCTGCGGCATTAGAGGGCGTATCGCTCTTCGGGGCTGCCGACTGCGCGCGAACCGGCTGCGGGTGCGCCACAAGAATTGCGAGGAAGAGACTGAAGCCAAGCGCCAGCAGGAAAGCTCTCATCGTAGAAACCCTCTGTGGAGGGCGCACAATCGCCCGAGTTCGAAAGTAGGACGGCCGGGTTCGCCTGGCAATCCACGGAATGCCCGAGATATGAGGTGTCTTCAGGCTTGCTCGGGAGGAACAAACACGGGAAACCGAGTAACATCGAGTAGCTGAATCCCCGCCATCAGACAGAAAACCGCGCTTCGCTGAATTGTTATACGGCGCGAACCGTGCGGTAGGTGCTGTTGGCCGAGGAAGTCGGGCGTTCCTTCGCGCTGGCTCTTGCGCGGCGCTTTCTTGGTGACCAGATGGGCGCCTTCGGTCAAATCGACCAGCTTTACCCACATTTCATCGCCCTGTGGGACCGCCATTACCTTGCCCAACTGCGCCGTGGATTCCAGCAAAATCACGGGGCCATGCGTGCGATGCCGGTGCGTTGCCGTGCGGGTGTCTGCCATGAGTTTCCTCGTTTTCCGTTTCTTCTCTGAAACTCCATTATGAGCCGTTCGAGGGAAGTATGGGGAACTATCTTGCGGGCCCCCGAGACGGCGAAAGTGCGGGAGCATAAGCCGCGCTATTGATACCCTATCCGGGTATGGTAGTATGTCGCCCCCTGCTGGTCACGCGGCGTTCATCTTTCTCGTGTCTAATAGCAGGCCGTAAACATCGATCACAGATGGGCGCTGGGAAGATTACCCGCAGGGGGCTGAATCTAAGTGAGATGTCCGAATTTATCCGAAGTTGCACGCGGGGTACTGCACCGAGGGAATGCCGAGGTAGTGCGAGGTAGTGCAATGATCCGAGAAATCCGGGATTTTTCCGTTCTTTTATTGATGCTTAACATGCTGTTGACCGGCTGCGGGGACGCCAAGAGCGATCCCGCCGCGGGCGCGCCTCCGCAGTTGAGGGTCGAGTCTGCCGGGGATCCAAATGTTTTTCGCACGGATCATCCGGAGCAATTTCCTCTGACGGCCGCCGTGGCGCACACCGCGTTCTCCGAACTGAAGGTGACCGGCACGGTGAGCGCGGATATTTCCAGGACCGTCCCGGTGATTTCTCTGGCCTCGGGGCGGGTGATTGAAATCGACGCGCGCCTGGGAGATACCGTCAAAAAAGGGCAGCTTCTCCTGCGCGTGCAAAGCGCCGATATCGCCGGCGCTTACTCCGATTACCAGAAGGCCCAGGCGGATGAGCAACTGGCCCGCACGCAGCAGGAACGCGCCCAGCTGCTCTACAATCGCGGCGCAATCTCTTTGAACGACCTGCAGATCGCGCTGGATACAGCAGCCAAGGCGAAGGTGGACGTGGCGACCACCGCGGAAAAGCTGCGCGTGCTCGGCGCCACCAGCCTGGATCAGCCCTCGGGCATCGTGGAAATTCGCGCGCCCGTGGCGGGCGTGATCACCGACCAGCAGGTGACCAATGCGGCGGGGGTGCAGGGCCTCAGTTCACCCAATCCGTTCACCATTTCGGACCTGAGCTACGTCTGGATTCTCTGCGACGTGTACGAGAACGACCTTTCGGATGTGCATCTGGGAGAAAAGGCCGATATCCGGCTGAATGCGTATCCGAATCAGTCATTCACCGGAGTGATCGGCAACGTGGGGCCGGTTCTCGATCCGAACCTGCGCACCGCTAAAGTTCGCATCGAGATGCGCAACCCGGGGCTGATGCGTCCGGGGATGTTCGCCACCGCCACGTTTCACGGGCAGCGCAGCGAAACGCGTGCGGCGGTTCCAGCTACCGCCATACTACATCTGCACGATCGCGATTGGGTTTATGTACCTCTCAACCGTAACCAATTCCGGCGGGTCGGCGTGGTGGGCGGGGAGCATGCTGCCCGGGAACCTGCAGGAAGTGGTCTCGGGCCTCGCTCCAGGCGGACAGGTGATCGCTAACGCTCTCGAATTTCAAAACACCGCGGAACAGCGATGATCGATTCCCTCGTCGACATCGCACTGCATAACCGGTTCATCGTTCTGGCGATCGCTCTGGCGCTGTTCGTCTGGGGCGCCATCGCGTTCAAGGAACTTCCGGTGGAGGCTTATCCGGACGTCGCGAATACCTGGGTGCAGGTGATCACCCAATGGCCGGGGCGCGCGGCGGAAGAAGTCGAGCAACAGGTAACCATCCCCATCGAAATTCAGATGAACGGGATCCCGCATCTCGCGCACGTTCGATCGTCTTCGCTGGCGGGACTTTCGGTGGTCAATCTGATTTTCGACGATGAGTCCGACAACGATTGGGACCGCCAGAAGGTGCTGGAGCGCCTTTCCGTTGTGACGCTTCCGCCAAACGTGACCGCGCAGATCGGCCCAGATTTCAGCCCCATCGGTTCGATCTACTGGTACACGCTGACAAGCAGCAACCCGGCGTATGACGTGATGGACCTCAAATCCCTCCAGGATTGGGTGATCAGCAAATATATGAAGTCCGTTCCGGACGTGGTGGACGATTCCTCCTTCGGCGGAATCACGCGCGAATACCAGGTGCGCGTCGATCCCGGACAAGCTGGTTGCCTACGGATTGAGCATCGCGCAGGTCGAGCAGCAGATTACCAATGCCAACGCGAACGCCGGCGGCAGCTTCATCGAGCAGGGGGCGCAGCAAATCAACGTGCGCGCCGTGGGACTGGTGACCAACGTAAACGACATCGCAAAGACGGTGCTCAAGACGCAAAACGGGGCGGCGCTGCGCGTGAGGGACATTGCCGAGGTCGCACAGGGTCCCGAAGATCCGCCTGGGCCAGATCGGGAAGGCAATCCACCGCTCGGACGGCGTCGTGGTGGATGACAACGACGTGGTGGAAGGCATCGTGTTTCTGCGCAAGGGCGCCGACACGGCGACGACCCTCGACGCCATTCACGCCATGGTTCGCCGCCTGAACGATCATATTCTGCCGCAGGGCGTGAAAATCGTTCCCTACCTCGATCGCGACGATCTGGTTCATTACACCACGCACACCGTGCTGCACAACCTGACCGAAGGAATGATCCTCGTGGTGATCATCCTTTTTATTTTTCTGGGCAACGTCCGCGGAGCGTTCATCGTCGCGCTGACGATTCCGTTTGCGCTGCTGTTCGCTTCCATTTGCCTGGATTTGCGGCACATTTCGGCCAATCTGCTTTCTCTGGGCGCGTTGGACTTCGGCATGGTGGTGGACGGCGCCGTGGTAATGGTCGAAAACATCGTGCGCCATCTGAACCAGCGGGATCCCGATCACGGCACGGTTCTGGATCAGGTGGGAATAGCGGCCCATGAAGTGGAGCGGCCGGTTTTCTACGCGATCGCCATCATCATCACGGCCTATCTTCCGATTTTTACTTTGCAGCAGGTCGAGGGGAAGTTGTTCAGGCCCATGGCCTGGACGGTCGCTTTCGCATTGCTCGGCGCGCTGATTTTCTCGATGCTGATTGCCCCGGCGCTCGCGAGTTTCCTGTTTCCCCGCGAGCATGAAGCAATGGCATAACCCGGTGGTCGAATTCCTTACGGCGCATTACCGGCACGCCGTCGCCTGGGCCGTCCACGAACGCTGGATTACGGTGGGTGTCGCAGCCGCCTCTTCCCTTTTCGCGCTGTATCTGGCGGTGGGCGGCGTGATCGGATCGGAATTCCTTCCGCATCTCGATGAAGGGGCCATCTGGGTGCGCGGTACGCTGGCGCCCAGCACCGGCCCTGCCGAGGGATCGCGCGTGATGGAAAGGGCGCGCCAGATACTCTGCTCTTTTCCGGAGGTTCCGCAGGTGGTCACGCAGGTGGGCCGGCCGGACGATGGGACCGACACGACCGGCTTTTTCGACACCGAATATTTCGTCGACCTGCTCCCCAAAGAGAAGTGGCGTCCCGTGTTCCATCAGGACAAGGAGCAATTGATCGCCGCGATGGACTATCAGCTGGAAAAGATGCCGGGCGTGATCTGGAATTTCTCGCAGCCCATTTCCGACAACCTGGAAGAAGCGGTAAGCGGCGTAAAAGGGGCGCTCGCGGTGAAGATTTACGGCGACGACCTGCGAACGCTCGAAGCGAAAGCCGACGAGATCGTCAGACGCGATGCGAAACATCCGGGGAGTCGAGGACCTCGGCATCTTCCGCGTGATCGGACAGCCCAATCTGGATTTCTCCGTGGACCGCGACCAGGCCGCGCGCTACGGAATCAACGTCTCCGACGTGCAGGATGCCGTTCAGACAGCCGTCGGCGGAAACGCGCTCACCCAGGTGCTCGTTGGAGAGCAGCGGTACGATCTGGTGATGCGCTACCAGCCGCAATATCGGGACACGAAGGAAGCCATCGAGCGGATCCGGCTGCTCGCGCCCACCGGCGAGCGCGTCTCCCTGGCGCAACTCACCAAGGTAACGGTGACCGATGGCGGTTCCGAGATTTACCGCGAGGCAAATTCACGCTATGTCGCGATCAAATACAGCGTGCGCGGAAGGGACCTCGGCAGCACGGTCGAGGAAGCCATGAAGGCAGTCGACTCGAAGGTAAAATTGCCTCCGGGCTACACGCTGGACTGGGCCGGCGAATACGAAAACGCCAAGCGCGCGGACCGGCGTCTGCTGCTCGTGCTGCCGGTCACGATTCTGGTGATCTTCATCATCCTCTATGCGATGTTCCAATCGGTGAAGTGGGCGCTTCTCATTCTCACCAACGTAGCCATGGCGCGCATCGGCGGCCTGCTGGCGCTGATGATCACGCACACGAACTTCAGCGTTTCTTCCGGCGTCGGTTTCCTGGCCCTTTTCGGCGTTTCCGTGCAGACCGGCGTTATTATGCTGGAGTACATCAATCAGCTCCGCGTCCAGGGCTATACGCCAGAGGAAGCGGCTGTCGAAGGGGCCGTCCTGAGGCTTCGGCCGATCATGATGACCATGCTGGTGGCCACGCTCGGTCTGCTCCCGGCGGCGTTGTCGCATGGCATCGGGTCGGATTCGCAGCGTCCTTTTGCGATCGTGATCGTGGGAGGCTTGATCTCCGACCTGGTGATGAGCATCTTCCTGCTGCCGGTGCTCTACACATGGTTCGCCCGGAGAGGCGACCGGCTGCCGGAACACGAAGGCTCGGAAGCCGCCTAACCTGCTTCGGATTTGGTACGGAAAGGGCCCTCGATGAAAAAAGAGGAAGTGTGCGCGCTGATCGAAAAGATTGGCGTGATCCCGGCCATCCGGGTTTCTTCGGCGGAGGAGGCGCGCTTCGCCGCCGAAGCCGTTAATCGCGGCGGCATTCCCATCGTGGAGATCACGATGACGGTGCCGAATGCGTGTGAAGTGATGTCCCAGCTTGTAAGCTCTCATCCCAAAATGGTGGTGGGCGCCGGGACGGTGCTGAGCACGGACATCGCCCGCTTGTGCCTGGACTCCGGAGCAAGCTTCATAACCGCGCCCTCCTTGAATCCGAAGATCGTGGAATTCGCCGCCAAAGAAAATATCGCCGTGCTGCCAGGCGCGCTCACGCCCACCGAAGTCGTCACGGCGTGGGAAGCCGGCGCCGACTTCGTGAAGGTTTTTCCGTGTTCGCTGGTTGGCGGCGAAAGATATATCAAGGCGTTGAAAACTTCGTTGCCGGAGATCCGGCTGATCGCCGCGGGCGGCGTGAATCAGCAGACGGCCGAGGATTTTATTGTCTCGGGTGCCAGCGCGCTCGGCGTCGGCACCGAACTCATTCCCACCGAGGCCCTCAAGCGCAAGCAGGCCAAGCGCATTCAAGAGCTGGCGCTGCGGTTCAGGGAGTTCGTGAAGGAAGCGCGAGCCCGCATCACTCCCCCGCCAAGCGCGACGCCGGAAAAAGGCGCGGGCCGCTAGAACTTCTCCCCGGGTACCACTCTGCTGGTACTGTCCCAAATGTAACCACTCGCCCAGTGTGCCGTTCTGCCACCCTCGTTATCTTTATCATGCAGTCAGAGATACCGAGGAAAGCTGAAATGGCCTTGGCAACCAATCCCTTCCCGAATACAGCAGGTGGACCGTTTCCCGCCATATCGCTTTGCGTATTGGGCGCGGGATTCGGATTGCGACGGGAAATCAGCTTCCCAATTCCCTGTTCCTGCGGAGAACTGTTTTCCTCGGGTCAAAACGGTACCGCCGAAGCATTCCCCTCTGGAAATGAGGGAGTTACCGCCGTTATCGATTTGGGATGCCGGTCCACTACGCTTGATGGTACCGGTATCGAACCAATAAGCTGTTTATTTTCAGCAGAAAATATTCGGTGTTCCAATTGCAACTAGACAGGTAGTAGATATACCAATTTTGAGCACCGACCTAAGGTCGAGTGTCCGGGAGAAAAAAGATGAAATCAGTCGTGCTTGCGTTGTTCTTAGCCGTATTCAGTAGCGTCGCAATGGCAGATAACATTGCGATCCAGAATTCCTCCTTCGAGAATCTCACCAGCACCCCGCTTATTTACTCCTGCTGAATTGGTTGCGCTTATAATAATGGTCCCATTAACGGCTGGACGACCACCGGCGGGCAGAGCGGATCGCAGACGCTGAACTCCACCTATTACAGCGGCCCGTTGCCCGATGGCACCGTCATGGCCTACAGCAACGGCGGCACAATTTCCCAAACTCTCGGCGTTTCCCTGTCGCCCAATTCCGTTTACACCCTGTCGGTCTACATCGGGAACGCTCGATACCAGTGACATATCCTCTCCTGCTCGCAGGAGGAACCGTTCTCGACACCTTCTCCGGCTCGACGGGTTCGATTACGCCCGGAACATTCCAACAGGAATTTCTGACGTATACGACCGGAAGCGTTGTCACTCCCGGTCTGCTGGGTATTGAACTCGTCAGCGCCGGCCAGCAGACCGACTTCGACGATGTTCAGCTGTACGATCCGCCGGCCGACGGTCCAGTGGCGACGCCTGAACCAAGCAGCCTGCTGATGCTCGGCATGGGCCTGCTGGGTGTTCTGAGTGTGGCAGGTCGCAAACAAGTACAGGCATAAAAGCCAAGGAAGGGGCCGACGCACCCGGACACTCGGCCCCTCCCACTCTTTCTGTCTCGTCCGGAGATGCTCTTAAGAATCGATTCGTCCACCAAAGACTTCCCCGCTCCCCTGCCAGTCCTTCGCCCACGACCCTCATCGGAGGTTCCAGCAGTGCCCGGCGATTCCAACGACGGGGCTGGACGAAACGCTCAAAGATGTCGCTTCCGTTATTTTGTTCCCGGTAGTCGATGGGGAGCTCGCCCTCCGAGGCGTATCACTCTCCGTCCGTTTTCCGCGGCAGCCAGAGTCGCCCACTTTTTCATACTTGTGTTTTCTCGGCCTTCTTGATCCACATGGAGGGGACCTGGCGGGCTCGGCCTCGATGCGCGTGACGGCGATCATTCGCTCCACCCATTCCTGCCGCGGTAGAGATATTTTTCGTCCGTCTTGGGACGCTGAGGATGTATTGTGGATCGCCCGCGGTCATCGACCACCGGTGGAGTAGTTCCGGGAGTTGAGCCGTACGGCTGCGGCCTGTCGTCGGTGGCTCCTTCTCTCCATCGAGCAGCTTCTTCAGACGTGTCGTGATGTTTCGGCCCGACTGCGTTCGACGGTGCTCTTTTCGACGGCGAGGCCTTCACGCACCACTATTCGCGTCGTGGCTTCCGACCCGCGTACTGCTGCGGTATGTTCGCGTCCCTTCGTATGTCCGCAGGCGCTGCTCGCTCCGGTTTCGCTGTTCCATGCGCTGCCCTGGTCCACGGTGGGTTCTTCGCGCGTGCCTGCTCGCCGCGCTTTGTGCCCGCCACGCGCGCTTCGGTCAGCTGCCACTGGCTGCTGCGTTCTCCTTTCCTAGCGCGGCCTCCCTCCTCCCCTCTGCTTCACCACGCTCCACCCCCGTGTCCGCTCTTTGCATTTTCCACGCCATTCGCCACCTTCTCCCGCACATCCCACCATCTTCACTCCCCTCCCTTCTCCCTCCGCTCACGCCTATCCACAAGTACAGCATAAAAGCCAAGGAAGGGGCCGACGCACCCGGACACTCGGCCCCTCCCACTCCTCTGTTTCATCCGGGAGATGCTCTTTAAGAAGCGATTCGTCCACGAAAGACTTCCCCGCTCCCTGCCAGTCCTTCGCCCACGACCCTCATCGGAGGTTCCAGCAGTGCCCGGCGATTCCAAAGACGGGGCTGGACGAAGCGCTCAAAGTTGCTGCTTCCAGCTTTTCTCCAAGTGGTTAGACCTTTCCCGGGCCACTCTCCTCGTTCCGCCTCGGCGCGACAAATTGGAATCCGTTTTTTTCAACAGCCCGGAAAGTTTAAAATCCTCTCCTGTATTAAACTGGAACGGCCATGGCGAAACCAGTCCTGCTGAGTGTGGATGACGATCCCGACGTTCTTCGGGCGATCGAGCGCGATCTGCGATCCCATTACGGCGCAGAATATCGCGTAATCGGAAGCGATTCCCCCGAGGGAGCGCTCACGCTTCTGAAGCAGCTGAAGGTGCGCAACGACAGCGTGGCCTTGCTGCTGGCCGACCAGCGCATGCCGCACATGGACGGCGTCTCCTTCCTGCAGGAAGGCATGCGCATCTTTCCCGAGGCGAAGCGCGCACTCCTCACCGCCTACGCGGACACAAACGCGGCCATCAGCGCCATCAACCAGGCCAACATCAACTTTTTTTTCATGAAGCCTTGGGATCCCCCCGCAGATCACCTCTACCCGCAGCTCGATGATTTGCTCGATGACTGGCGGGCTTCCTACCGGCCAGCCTTTGAGGGAATCCGAGTGCTGGGAACGCGCTGGTCGCCGCGTTCGTATGAACTGCGCGATTTCCTGGCGCGCAACCGCGTCCCGTACCAATGGATTGACGTGGAGGCCTCCGCGAATGACCCGGAAACAAAACGCCTTCTCGAAGCGCTGGGGCCGGAGGCCTCTAACCTTCCCGTAGTGCTTTTCCAGGATGGAACAAAGCTTCTTGATGGCGTTCCGTCCGAAGTCGCGCAGCGGGTGGGCTTGCGAACGCGCGCACAAACCAACTTCTATGATCTGGCGATCGTCGGCGGAGGACCCGCCGGCCTGGCTGCCGCCGTCTACGGGGCGTCCGAGGGTCTGCACACTGTGATGATCGAGCGCGAAGCTCCGGGCGGGCAGGCTGGAATGAGCTCGCGGATCGAAAACTACCTTGGATTTCCCGTCGGACTCAGCGGCGGCGATCTGGCCCGCCGCGCGGTGGTGCAGGCAGAGCGCTTCAAAGTGGAGATCCTTTCGCCGCAGGAAGCGCTGAGCGTCCGGATCGAAGGCCCGTACCGGATGCTGAAGCTGGCCGATGGCAGCGAAATCTCCTGCCACGCGTTGATGGTCGCGACGGGCGTGCAGTGGAGGCGGCTGGAAGCACCCGGAATCAGCCGTTTGCAAGGTGCGGGCGTGTACTACGGCGGAGGCTCCACGGAAGCGATGTCCTGCAAAGGCGAAATGGTTTACGTGATCGGCGGCGCGAACTCCGCCGGCCAGGCCGCCATGAACTTCGCAAAATATGCCGAGCGCGTGGTGATCGTGGTTCGAAGCGCTTCCCTCTCGAGCACGATGTCGCAGTATCTGATCGACCAGATCAAGGAAACTCCCAACATCCAGGTTTGGCCGAACGCCAGTGTTTCCGAGGCGCACGGCGAAACGCATCTCGAAGAAATTTCCTTCCTGTGTTCGGACACGGGCAAAATCGAGCGGGTGCCGGCGAGCTCCATGTTCATCTTCATCGGCGCGCTGCCTCAAACGGACTGGCTGGGAGATGTGATCGAGCGGGACGAACGCGGGTTCATCCTTACCGGCCCCGATCTCATCCGGGAAGGCCAGCGGCCGAAAGGCTGGGCGCTCGACAGGGATCCCTTCCTGCTCGAGACGAACGTGCCGGGCATTTTCGCCGTGGGCGACGTGCGGCACGGTTCGGTGAAGCGCGTAGCGTCCGGCGTCGGCGAAGGGTCGGTGGCCGTGCAGTTCATCCATCAATATCTGAGCAAGGTGTAATGGCCGAAAATTCGGAATTGCTTCGCGTGCCGATGTTCGCCGGTCTGCCGGACGATCAGCTTTCCTGGTTCATCGCCCACTCGGAAGAACTCCGTCTTAAACCGGGGGAGGCGTACTTTAGGCAGGGCGATCCGGCGGACGCGATGTTTGTGATCCTGGAAGGGCAATTGCAAGCTCGCGGCGAAATCGGCGGAGAGAACGTTGTGTTTACCGCAAAGGCGGGCGACGTCACGGGCGTTTTGCCCTTTTCCAGGATGAAACAGTACACCGTTGGCGCGCGAGCGATGACCGATTCCCGCGTGCTGCGCTTTCCTACTTCCTCGTTTCCGGAGCTCGTGCAGAAGATGCCCGAACTGGCCCAGCGCCTGGTGGGCCTCATGTCGGACAGAATCCGCGAAACCACGCGTATGGAGCAGCAGCGCGATCGCCTGGCTTCCCTGGGAAAGCTTTCGGCGGGACTGGCGCACGAACTCAACAATCCCGCTTCCGCCGCCAAACGCGCCACCAGCCAGTTGCGCGACATCCTGATACGCGTTCGCAACGCCAGCCTCGAACTCGGACGGCGGGTCCTCACCCCCGAGCAGCGAGCGGAAATCGAGAAAATGGAGGCCTCGTTCGTCCAGAGCAACGAAGCTCCCCCCGATCCGCTGGCCGTCAGCGACCTGGAAGAACAGATTGACTCGTTGCTGCGCAGCCACGGGCAGGAAGACCTGTGGCAACTCGCCGCGGACCTCGCGCGCAAGAACGTGCAACCGGCGGCGCTGGAATCGCTGTTCGCCTCGCTGCCGGCGGAGACCGCGCGAGCCGCTCTTGTAAGGATCGCGGCCTCGGTGGAAATCGCCACGCTGCTGAACGAGATCGAGAGCGCCACGGCGCGCATCTCCGACCTGGTAGGCGCCATCAAGCAGTACACCTACATGGACCAGACTCCCGTGCAGAACGTCGATATCGTGAAGAGTCTGGAGACCACGCTGACGATTCTCAATCACAAGCTCAAGCGCGGCGTCGTAGTCGAGCGCGACTATCAGCGCATCCCCCTGCTCGTGAATTCCTTCGGAAGCGAGCTGAATCAGGTGTGGACCAATATTATCGACAACGCGATTGACGCCATGGGCGGCAAAGGAAACCTGCGAATACGCACCTACCGCGAGGACGATTGCGTGGTGGTCGAAATCGCCGACACCGGCCCGGGAATTTCACCCGAAGTGAAGGCGCACATCTTCGAGCCGTTCTTCACCACGAAGGGAGTGGGAGAAGGCACCGGCCTGGGCCTCGATACGGTTCAGCGAATCGTGAAGAAACACCACGGAACGATTCAGGTCGATTCGAAACCTGGCGATACCCGCTTCCAGGTCTGGCTGCCGGTGGCCGATACTTCCGCAGCCTGACTGTGGCTGGCACCAGAGGAATCAGATCAGCCTAACCGCCAGCCACCCGCCGCAATCGTCATTTTGCAAGCGGGTCGGGACGCACCTGGAAATGCACCAGTTCGCTCGGCGTGCCCTTGCCTGTCTCGACGTGCCAGGTTGTGCGGGTATCGTTATCCGCCCAAATCCCGCGCCCCTTCCATCCGGCTTTCGCGTCATCGATACGTCCATCGACGCCGCGTGAGTAGAATCCCAGGGGATAGGGGACTCTCATCACGGTCCACGTCTTCGTCGCGGGCTGGAACACCAGCAGCGAGTCTGAACCCGACCCCGTCACAACCACGGCATTCTTGCCCAGGCCGAGCGAGTTGAAACGGTCCACCCAATCGAAATACAGCCAGTCCGCTTTTGCTTCGTTCTCGCCTTTAAACGTGGGACCCGGCGCCGGATAGAGCGTCCAACCTTCCGGGCAATGCTGGCCCGTCGCGGTGGGTCCGTTCAGCACCTTGCACTTGCTGCGGTCGAAGCTGGCGAGTTGCGCGCTTCCGCCCAACGCGGTCCATACAAGCCCATTCGTATCGAAATCGACACCGCGTGGCACGTAGCCCAGCTTAGCCCCGCCGTTGGGGCCTTCGGCGCTGGTGTAGGGTGGTTCGTAAATTTCCGTCATGCAGGTGGCCGGCGGATTCGGACCGGGAACGAAACGCAGGAGCTTCCCCGGCATGGGCTTGGTAATCGCAACCCAAACGCTCTCATCGACAGGATTCACTCCGATTCCATAGCCCCTCGTGCCGTCCACGAATCTGTCGAGTTTCGGATCGAGCGGCTGCGGCGCTCTCGTATACGGCCCGATTTTCCCGTCGCCGTTATAGTCGATAATCGACGGGCACCAGCCCTGGGCCTTTTCCGCGTCGTGCGTCTGGTCCCAGACACGCGAATTGACCCAGCCCACTCCGCCGATCTGCCCGATCTTCAGGCTGAAATACACCGTTTCGTCTTTGTCGTCGCCGATCATTAGGTGGTGGAAGCCGAAGCAGAGGTCCACCGCATCGAACTTGCCGGTCTTGGGATCGTAAATGTCCACGCCCCAGCCGGCCTCGTAGGGCGGAATCCAATTCTTGGCATACGGATTATTGGGCGACTTGCAGAAGGCGGGATTGTCTTTGTGATTCTGCATGCCGACCCACATGCGGCCTTTGCTGTCCATCTGGGGGTTTTTGGGATTTACGGCGTCCTCGGGCCACACGATTTCATCGCCCCAGTACGGCGACGGCGCCCCGTTCACGTAGGGCTCCACGTGGGGCATGGTGGCGCGTTCCTCTTCGTGCCGCAGGGGAATCTTCACCGTCTGCACGGTGCTTTCGCTCGGATCCACGATGATCACCGACGCGGCTTCCCAGTCCGTGTTGTAGACATGGCCGTACGCGTTCTGCGTAGGATTTCTTTTGTTGGTGGCGAGGATCCCGTGCAGGAATGCCTTATCCGTCCCGACATTCCACATCGTCAGCACTACGTTGCGTTCGATTCCCTGGGGGCGGGGAGGCGCGGCAGGCACTTCGCCTTTGGCGATGCGGTCGCTCCAGTCGGCAAACGTGGCAAGCCCACGATCGTGTCCGAATGTGCCGTTCATTTCCGCGGTCATGAGCGGGCCGAATTGGCCGGACATCACGCGGCGCGCCCACGCGTCCGTATTCGCGTCGAACTTGCCAAGGGCCGGCTCAAGCTCGCGCGTGGCCTTATCGCCCACCTGGTGGCACATCTCGCATCCCGAATGAAGGCCTTCGATCCAATCGGCCTGCGTCTTCGTAAACCCCGGCGTGTAGTACGGAGAACCCGCCTGCGATTGCGTGGCACCGGAAGTCTTGAGCGGGAAAGCGGTCCGGGGAGGCACTTGCATCAGGGAGTACCAATAGTTGGCGGGATAATACTGCGCCGCCGCGCGCGGGTCGGGAGCCACTACCGCCTTCAACGCCAGCGTGCTTCCGGGCGCGCCGTCAACCCGTTCGGAGTCCACCAGGCCATAGCCCCTCACCCAAATCTTGTAATGAGCCTTGGGAAGATCGGGGATCAGATACCGCCCGTGGTCATCGGTGACGACGATCTTGCGGAACTTGGTGGGCAGTTCAGTGGTTTCAGCGATCACCCAGACACCCGCCTCGGGGCCATTCGAGCTGGTGACCACGCCGCCGATATCGGTAGCGCCGACAGAGACCTGGCTCGCTGCGTCCTGAGCCGGTACAGCCGGTCGAGCAGGACGGGCCGCCGCACGGCCCATCGCCATCACTCCGGCGAACACGCCCAAAAAGAGCACCGCCGTCGCCAATCCCCGACCCATTTTCTCTCGCACGACGCTTCTCCTTTTAATTCATCCCACCACGCAAAGCGGCGGGCGATATTGCCAGACCGGTAGCTGATTCCTCAATTACCACACGCGGCGCACACAAATATCCGCCCGTTCGTATAGCGCAGTTTACATCCAGCCGTCAACAGGCATTACGAATCGACCGCGCGCCCCGACAACCTCGCCGGGCCTCCGTTCAAGTTATTGACAAGCCGGTGTATACTTCGCGGCGATTCAAGACTGAACGGGAATACGAACCAAATATTCAGCCATTCATAGGGAAGGAAGTGCTAATGCGCATCACGTCGAAGATCGTGCTACTCGCCGCAATCGTGTTTGGGCTGTTCTCCGGTCCCGCCCCGGCTCAGCAGAAAGGCGGCGAAGACGAAACGGGCCCTTATGACGTTGTCCCTGGCTTCCCGCAGCCGATCGCTCCGAAGGGCTACATCTGGGGCTCGCAGGGCGGAGTGTTTGCCGAGACGCCCGACAGAATCTTCCTCGCGAATCGCGGCGAACTCCTCATACCGCAATATTTGCCGAAGAACTATAACGGCTTCTACGGTTCCATCGACGTGAGCCAGATGATGAACGGCGCTTCCCGCCGCGCTACGCCTCCCGACGCCATGCGCAACTGCATCGTCATCCTGGACGGAAACGGAAAGCTGGTCGAGTCCTGGACGCAGTGGGATCACTTGTTCGACGGGGGCGGCACGGCTGAAATCGGCCGCGGCCCGCACGCGATCAAGATCAGCCCGTACGATCCGGAGCGGCGCGTCTGGGTAGTCGACGATATCCGCGAAGCCATTTTCGTCTTCAGCCACGACGGCAAGAAGCTTCTGATGACCCTCGGCGAGCCGGGCGTCCCGGGCAACGACGAAAAGCACTTCGGCGACCCGACCGACATTGCCTTTCTGCCCGACGGAACCTTCGTCGTCAGCGACGGCTATGTGAACACGCGCGTGATGAAGTACGACAAGAACGGCAAGTTCCTGATGACGTGGGGCAAGCCCGACGCCGACAAAAAGCATCCGCAGCCCGGTGAATTGAGCACGCCCCACGGAATCGCTACAAGCAAGGATGGCCGCGTGTTCGTCGCGGACCGAGGAAACCAGCGGATTCAGGTTTTCGACGCGAACGGGAAGTTTCTCGACCAGTGGCCCGGTCTGCGCTCGCCTTACGCCGTGTACATGTCGGACGACCAGCACCTGTGGGTGGCCGATGGCGATAACGACAAGATTCTCGGATACGACCTGAACGGGAAATTAATATATGCCTGGGGCTACCACGGGACTGCTCCGGGCCAGATGTGGGGCCCTCACGGGATATCGGTGGATTCCGATGGCAACCTGTACGTCGCCGAGACGTATGGTGGCCGCACGCAGAAATTCCATCCCAAGCCGGGAGCGGATGAGTGGAAGGTCGCGGGGAAACCGCAGCCGCTGATGCCGCTCAGAATCAGCAACTAGCAGTAAGGCGCGGCAAAATCGAAAGACCCACCCTTAAAATCGAAGGGTGGGGCACCCGCAACTGCAAAGGCGGCGGCTTCGCTCTGCCGGGATTACAACGAACGGCTAACTAATTCGTATCGACGAGCGGCACTACCGTGGCAGTTCCGTGGGTAACTGCAAAGCGGTGCATTCCGTCGAATATATCGGCCGCGTAAACGTCGCCTTCCTTGTCCACGGCGATGCCGTGATTGATTCCCGTCTTCCCGATCACGCCGCGAAGTTCGCCCGTGAACGCGTCCACAATCGAAATTTTCCCGATCACGCCGACATACAGCGTGTCGCCCTCGGTGATGTAAAGCGAAACGCCTCCCAGCCGCGTCCACTGATCCAGGAATTTGCCGTCCGTATCGAAAATCTCGATGCGGTTGTCGGTGCAGCCGGTCGTGTGTAGCCCGCAGCGATCGACCACAATGAGCCGCCCGTGCGAGTCCTGCACGATCGAATGCGGAATCCGGAACTGGCCGGGCCCGGTTCCCTGGGTGCCAAATGTCTTGATAAGCTTGCCGTCCTTACGGAACTTCAACACGCGGTGATTGCCGTAACCGTCGGTGACAAAGAAGTCTCCGTTCTGCGTGACCAGCACATCGGTGGGCTGGTTGAAGGTGTCGGGGCCATCGCCCGGGACGCCATACTTGCCCAGCGTCATCACCAGCCTGCCGTCGGCTTGAAATTTCTTCACCTGATGCGCTCCGGAATCCGTGATCCAGATGAAACCGTCGCGATCCACACGGAGGGAGTGCCCTTCTTTCGCGATGGGCGCCTGGCCCCACTCGCCCAGAAAGTTGCCGCTGCGGTCGAACTTCCAGACTACGCTCGGAGGATCCCCTTCCTTGGGATGCTGCCCGCACGTGCCGCAGCGCCGCAGCACGTATATGATTCCCTTCGAATCGACATCCACCCAGGAGATTGTCCCCAGCGGCTGGCCCACGGGCAAATGAAGCCAATTCTCCACCGCGTGGTAGGTGGTAACAGGAAGGCTGACCGACCCGTCTTGTGCCAGACAAGACAAGACCACCACCAGCACGACGGTCGCCGTCAGCACCGCATGCCGCATCCATTTTGACATTCGCCATCCTCCGTTAAAGACAGGCGTTCGGGAACCGGCATCATTGGACTCCGGGCGCCCGTTGTCAATGTCCGTTTTGCGGGCTCCGTTTTGCAAGGATCTCCGTTTTGCAAACCGGAGGTGTTTCGCGCCCGTGAGGGTGTATCATGCGGACTTCAACATTTCGTTTGCGGGCACTCATCCCACAGGCAAACGAACGAAAAGGAGAAGGTCGGCGATGAATCGCAAGCGAACCTCGTTGGGTCCTCTATTCGGATGCGTGATTGGATTGCTCTTTGCGGCGGAACTCCTTTTCGGCGGAGTTTCCGGAGCGGCAGCACAGGCGAAGCCGGGCGCGGCCCCCATTCAGCTCGACGTTACCGATGGCAGCAAGGCCACCTACCGCGTGCGCGAGCAACTGGCAGGATTGAACTTCCCGGATGATGCCGTCGGTTCCACCGATTCGATTACGGGCAGCATCGTCATCCTTCCGGATGGCTCGATCGATGCCGCCAAATCGAAGCTCACCATCGACCTTCGAAACCTCAAAAGCGATCAGGACATGCGCGACGGTTACGTCAAGAACCGCACGCTGGAAACGGATAAATTCCCCACCGCCGAATTCGCTCCCAAGCATATCCAGGGCGTCACATTTCCTCTGCCCGCTCCCGACCGCCCCACCGGCCAGACCGGCTTTCAGCTTGTTGGCGACCTCACCGTCCACGGCGTCACCAAGGAAGTAACGCTCAACGGCTACGCCACTTACAGCAAGGACGTAGTTGCCGGCCGCGCCAACACGGACTTCACGTTTGCCACCTTCGGCCTCACCAAGCCGTCTCTGGCGCGATTGCTGAGCGTCGACGATAAAATCCAGCTGGAAATCGATTTCAAGCTGAAAAGAACCAACTGATTTTGCGCTTTTCTCATCCAGCTTTCCTGGGGGAAAATGGCACGCGTCACTTTACCGACAGGCTCGGAAATTTGAAGGCTTCTTCGCGCTGTCAAATCCACGCTCGAATCGTTCTGCCGGCCCTGGCGTGCATGTGCTTCTCTTTCCTGCACGCCACTTCGCGGGCCCAGGCGCCCGCCCCGCACGCTCCGGCCGTCTCCGGAGCGGCGCAGTTCAACTTCGCCGGGAACGCCGCCGAGATTCCCGCCGACTTCACCGGCAATGTCACCTTTCTCCCGGTCGGCGTGAACCAGAGCCGGCCGTCTTACTTCGTGCTCGATTCCACCGCGGCCGTTTCGTCGATCGATCCCGGCCGGGCCGCCGAACTTGGCCTGGCCTCGTCGCAAGGCGCTATGCTCAATCTCCATGGGCTGGATATCCCGCTGGCGGTGCTGCCTCAGCAGGCGAGCCCCAATTTCGGCACGCAGATGGGGCGCGACTACGAGGGAACTCTGGGCAACGATTTTTTCGAGCGCGTCGTGGTCGAGATCGATTATGGCCGCCAAACCGTGCGGCTGTACGATCCCGGCGTTTACAAGTATTCAGGCACGGGGAAATCGCTTCCCCTCACGTTTGCAGGCGGCGTCCCGATCGTGGCGGCGAAATTCACCG
The DNA here is from genome assembly GCA_963797585.1 of uncultured Acidobacteriota bacterium. GTDB lineage: Bacteria > Acidobacteriota > Terriglobia > Acidiferrales > UBA7541 > Palsa-295. The sequence goes on along the minus strand of CAWCQH010000022.1, from coordinate 162,274 downwards.
AGCCGCGCGGGAAGACGCTCGAAGGCGGTTTCATCGTCAATACGGCGCTCGACACGTCCGTCGTGATTTCCAATCGCTACGCCGAAGCGCACCGTCTGCTTCGCTCGCACTGGAAGATGATTCCGGTATGGAACTCGGAGACCGATAACGCGCAGGGCGCGCTGGTGGGACGCTCGAAGGGATTTCAGCTCGGGCCCTACTTCGCGGAAGAAGCGCTGGTGACGTTCTCCAAAGCGGATCGGCCCGGAACTTCCGATCCGCGCATTGCGGGAGAAATTGGCGGCGGCATGCTGCGGCGGTTTACGGTGGTGTTCGATTATCCCCACCACCAGATGATCCTCCAGCCGAATACTCATTTCACCAATGAAGAGGAAGAAGACAAGAGCGGCATCGGCGTGATTGCCAAAGGCCCGGCGCTGAAGACCTTCGAAATTGTGGAGGTGGGGCCGAACACCCCCGCCGCCAAAGCGGGTCTGCAGAAGGGAGACGTAATCGCCGGCATCGACGAGGACGCCGCCGCGGATCTTACGCTAAGCCAAATTCGCGACCTCTTCACCCAGATCGGCCACAAATACAACCTGCTGATCGAGCGGAATGGCCAGACCAAACAGGTCGAGTTGGAAACGCATCGGTTTCTGTAGCCTGCGCGAAAGAAAGACCCACCCTCAAAACCGAAGGGTGGGGCACCCGCAACTGCAACTGCGAAAAACAAAGGCCGAGCTAATCGAAATCGCGCATGGTCATTGCCATCTCGCTCAGCCGCGCGTCGGCCTTCCCGAACACGCTCTCCGGCTCGAATTTTCCCGAGGCGTTTCTCTTGCCGGCCGGCGCACCTGTGAGAATCTCGATCCCCTGCTCGATTGTCGCCACGGGGTAAATGTGAAACTGCCCTTTCGCGACGGCCTCGATCACGTCGTCGCGCAGCATCAGGTCGTCGACATTTTCCGCGGGGATCAGCACGCCCTGCGTCCCGGTCAAGCCCTTCAGCCGGCACACATCGTAGAACCCTTCGATCTTCTGGTTCACGCCGCCGATCGGCTGCACGTCGCCCTGCTGGTTCACCGAACCGGTCACCGCCATTTCCTGCCGGATGGGAACGCCTGACAAAGCCGAGAGCAGCGCGTAAATTTCCGTGGAGCTGGCGCTGTCGCCGTCCACGCCCGAGTAGGATTGCTCGAAGCACAGGCTGGCGGAAAGCGAGAGCGGCTTATCCTGCGCGAACGTCCGCCGGATGTAGCCGGAAATAATCTGCACGCCCTTATCGTGAAAGCGCCCGCTCAGATTCGATTCGCGCTCCACGTTGATGATGCCGGCCTTGCCCATGGCGGCCGAGGCCGTGATCCGCACCGGCTTGCCGAACGCGTAGCCGCCGATCTCCAGCACGCTCAGGCCGTTCACCTGCCCCACGCGCTCGCCGGTGGTGTCGATGAACAGCAGGTTCTGCTCGATCATCTCGCGAATCTTGCTTTCGAGCAGGTTGTGCCGCTCGATCTTCGCGTCCAGCGCGTCTTTCACGTGCGCCGCCGTGATCACCTTCGTTCCGTTGTGCCGCGCCGCATAGGACGACTCGCGCGCCAGGTCGGCCAGATCGAAAAAGCGCGTGGTGATTTTCCCGCGGCGCCCGGCGATCCGCACGCCGTGTTCGAGGATCGCCGCCACCGCCGTGCGGTCGAAGGGCAGCAGCTTCTCGTCGTCGCAGAGCTTTCGCAGCCGCCCGCCGTATTGCCGCAGCACCTCTTCGTTCCACTTCATCTCTTCGTCGAACTCGACGCGCACCTTGAAAATCTTCTTGAAATCGTCCTCATAGTCGTACAGCAGCTCGTACATATCGCGGTCGCCGATCAGAATGATTTTCGCGTGCACCTCGATCGGCTCCGGCTTGAGCGCCGCCGTGCTGAACGGAAAGAAAGTCTCCACCGGCTGGATTTCCAGCTTCCCGTGATTGAGCGTCCGCTTCAGCGTCCGCCAGACGCCCGTTTCCGTCAGCGTGTCGATAGCGTACATCACCAGGAACCCGCCGTCCGCGCGCAGCAGCGAGCCGCCGCGCAGGTCCATGAAATCGGAATTCCAGCCGCCCCGCGCGTCGTAGCTGCGGTGAACCGTCCCGAAAAGGTTCGCGTAGGTGGGCATCGTTTCGAAAATCACCGGGCAGGTTTCCTGTTCGCCGTGAGCCAGAATCACATTCACGCCGTATACGCGGAACGGATCGCGTTCGCCGCGTTCGGCGCGCGGACCCGGCCCGGCTTCCGCGGGCACCTGTTCTTCTTCCCCCTCGCGCTCCTTGAACGGCTCAAGGTTGTCGAGGACGTGGTGGCGCACCTCCTCGAGATACTCCGCGATGTGCGTGCTGGAATATTTCTCTTTCAGCTCCTCGATTACGCCGTCCACCAGCACCGACGCGGCTTCCTGCTCGAGATAGCTCATCTCGCTCGCGAGTTCGCGCGAAAGCGAAAGCGTTTTCCGGTAGACGACCGTAAATTCCTGGCGGAACACGTCGTACTTTCGCTCCAACTCCTCCGCCGCGACCGTTTCGAGTTTCCCCTCCTGCACCATCTTGGGGACTTCCTCGATCGGCACCATCTGCCCGTCGAGAACGGGGAAAATTTCCGGCAGCGCCACCGCTCCCACCTGCATTCGCCCGAGCGCGAACTGCTCCCGCGCGATGCGCCGAGTGAAATCGTCCATCAATTCTTTTTCGCGCACGGTAAACCGCTCGACGATCCGCGTTTTCTGCCGCTGGAATGGCTCGCCCTCGAATACCTGCGGAATGCGCCGCCGCAGAAACTCGATGCCGGAGTCGACTTCTTTCTTGAAAGCGGTCGCCTGGCCCCGCGGCAGAGTGAGTAGGCGCGGACGGTCGGCATTCTTGAAATTATTCACGTAGCAGCGGTCCGGAGCGGGCTCGGTCTGCGGATGCATCTCTTCGATCATCTGCACGATCATGCCGCCGCGGCTCGATCCGGAAAGCCCGCAGACGAACAGGTTGTAACCGGAAGCGGTCAACTCCACTCCCATGCGCAGCGCGCGCAGAGCGCGGGCTTGGCCGATATCTCCCGACACGGGCTCCACTTCCGCCGTGGTCTCGTAGGGAATCGTCGCGGGATCGCAGCGCCACCGGAGTTTTTCGGGCGTCAAACAAGGGTGCTGCGGATTAGAATTCCTGGGCATCGACTTTTTGTATTAGGCCTCGAGTATCGTGAAGGGGGCTACTCTAGCACGCCCGACGTTTTCTTCCCACTCGCTTCCAATTCGGCCGCGGCCGCTGGCGAGGCAGGCACGTAGACGGAAAGCAGGGTGGACGCGATAGCAATAATAATAGGGCCAAGCACCACTCCCAGCAGGCCAAACGCCTCGATTCCTCCCAGTACGCCGATAAAAATCAGCAGCATGCTCATCTCAGCGCGCCCACTGATCATCATCGGCCGCACGAAATTATCGATCATCCCGAGCACTACGCTGCAGGTTACCGCCAGCGCGATGCCGGCCACGAGGTGGCCCCCCAGGATCAAGCTGAGCGAAAGAGGAACCCAGATCAATGCGGTGCCGATCAGCGGGATAAACGAAAAAAATCCCATCAACACGCCCCAGAAAATCGGGGATGCGATTCCCGTAAGCGCGAAAGCCGCCGTGCCAACCACGCCGTGAACGGCCGCCGCGGCAAGCGTCGAGAGGACGGTGGCGAAGATCAGGCTCTGCGTGTCCTTCACAACGCGAATCCGCTGCTCCTCGTCAAAAGGAAGGCCGTCCTGAATCCGCTTCACGATGGTGGCGCCGTCACGGTAGAAATAAAACATCGCCAGAATGGTGAACGCCGTATCCATGAAGATCGTGGCCGTATTCCGCAAGATTCCTCCGACGCGCTGCGCTGCGTAGCTGGCGGCCTGCTCCGCGTAGTTATGGATGGCGTCGCCGAGGTCGGAGGGGATCATCTGCGGAAAACGGTGCTGGAGTCCGTCCCAAAAGCGATTGACCCAGGAGTAGCGTCCCAGCTCAATTCCGAGTTGCACTGAACGCACGGCACCGACCGCTTCTCTGACGAATGCGCCGAGCACAGCAATCATAGGGACGATCAAAATCAGCGTCACACCCGCCGTTGTGGCGAGCGCCGCGCGGTTGGGTCCCCAGCGCCTGCTGAGCCGCTCGTAGAGTGGGTAGGTGAGAACCGCCAGGATGGCTGCCCACAACAAAGAGGAAAAGAAGGGCTCGAAGATTCTGTAAGCGAGGTATGCAAGCAATAGGGCGATGCCGTAGAAAAGCACCACATTCAACCGCTCTTGCCTGCGCAGGTCAGCTGTCAATGGATTCTCGTCTACCGATTTGGGGTGAAAACGCCGAGGCTTTCAAGCAGTTCGTAAGCTGTCCGGCGATGTCGAGCTCTGGTCATTTTTCAGCGTGTTCTCACTCATGGCACGCTGGCCCACATTAGCACGGGGGAGTCGAATTGTAGGATAGTAGTTGCTGGCGTTGGGCAGGCGATGAGACGTCCGATGCTATATTTGAGCCGGAGATTGCGGCATGCCCGATCCAACCTGCAAGCACGAGCGCACGCGCCTCATCGCCAAGGATGACGACTCGCAATACGTGGAATGCCTGGATTGCGGCGAAATTCTCGAGGCAGCCGAGATGAAGGAGCTTGCCGACAAAGGCCGCAGCGGCTTCGACGAATCGCTTTCCGACGCCTGAGCGAACCTCCGACGCCGCCCTTCTTAGAATCAGGAAATGCGGAGCTTCCCGATCAGGCGCGTCACGTCGGCGGGAGAGACGTCGTAGAGCGAGTGTTCGTCTTCCTGTTCCAGGCGCTCCCGCAGGTATTCGGCGGCGATATAACTCGCCTCGCGGTCCGACAGATTTCTTCCCGCCTTCTCGCGAAACGCCACAAAACCGGGATGCGCCAGCCCGAGCAGCACGCCCTTGCCGTCGACGACGAACTTGCAATCCATCGTATCGCTGTGGCGCGTAGCAATGCCGTTGAAGCAATGCGAAAATTGGCAGCGGTAGCGGTAATCGGTCACTTTCGACGGAACGTCGAACGCGCCGATAAACTCGCTCATCGCCCCGGCGTTCGCGAATGTCGGATAGAGGGTCTTCGCCACGCCGGTTACTTCCTTGCGCCCACTTCAGCGGGCTGCGTGAACTGCTGGTACATGTGAATGGCCGCCGCAACTCCGGCGCCCGCGGGCACGGAGAAGCCCTGGTCGGACAGCGTCTTCTCCAGCGCGGCGAGGAACAGCAGCACGTTGTTCTTTTGGCTGGAGTAGCCCATCAGGCCGACCCTCCACAGCTTGCCCTTGAGCGGACCAAAACCGCCGGCGATTTCGATATTGAACTCATCGAGCAGTTGCAGCCGGACCTTGGCGTCTTCCACCTTGGCCGGAACCCTCACACCAGTAACGGTAACCAGGCGATCCGCCGGATTGGAGACGAGCAGTTCGAGGCCGAGCGCTTCGAGACCCGCGATGAGCGCCTGCTGGTTGTGCAGATGCCGCTCCCAGCGCGTTTCGAGACCTTCGGCCATCACGAGGCGCAACGCCTCGCGCAATCCGTAGATCAAGGTGATCGGCGGTGTGTGGTGATAGGTGCGCTCCTTGCCCCAGTACGTCATCGTGGGGTTCAGATCGAAATACCAGCTCTTCACCGGCTCTTTCCGCGCGTGCATCACGTCTTCGACGCGCGAGTTCACCGTAATCGGAGCCATGCCCGGGGGCGCGCTGATGGCTTTCTGCGTGCCGCTGAAGCAGATGTCGATGCGCTGCGCGTCCACGTTGAGGGGAACGCCAGCCAGCGTCGCAACTGTATCGACCACAAGCAGGGCGCCCAACTCGTCGGCGACCTTCCTGAAATCATCGATGCGGTGCACCACCGCGCCGGAAGTCTCGCCGTGCGCGAGGCCCACCAGCTTGATCTTTTTGCCTTTGCCGGCGCGCCGCACGTCTTCGGGATCGCAAGCCTGGCCGTAAGGCGCCTCGACGCGAATCACCTTGGAGGTAATGCGCTCCGCCATGATCGCCATCCGCTCCGAGAAGGCGCCGTTGACGCAGATGATGCACTCGTCGCCATCCTCGAGCGGGTTCACAACCGCCGCTTCGATTCCGCCGGAGCCGGAAGCCGAGATCGGGAAGGTGATACGGTTCTGCGTCTGGAAGACCTGGCGCAGCAGCGTCTGCACGTCGCCCATCATGGCCGTGAACCACGGGTCCATGTGACCGACAATCGGCGCGGCCATGGCTCGGTATACGCGAGGGTCCAGGCAAGAAGGCCCCGGCGTCAGCATCAACCTGGCGGGCGGAAGCAATTCCCCAATGATCTCGTTCATGTGAATCCCCATCCTATGTTTCGCGATTTCGTTCAGCCCATGCGGTCAGCACAATGGCGGTTTCCGGGAGGCAAACGTAACGAAACAGAAAGTTTTCAGCTACTAGTCTCGCTAACTTGCCGCGCACGGTCAACCTCCAAAATGGCTGGCTTGTTTTGGGCGTCATGCGGCAGCAAAAATCGCGATGACACCAAAGCGCCAATAGCTGTTACGGAGGCAGGTGTTATTGACCGCACAAGAGCGTTCCGCTTTGTTGAAAGGCCTATACCCCTATGCTAGATTGCGGAACTGGGTACAAATCACGCGGTGAAAGCGAAATTACAGTGAGTGCGGCGCCCAAAGTGTCGCGGGTGGAGGTGTATTGGCACACGGTGACGTATCGCACCGTGCTTCTCTACATCTTCGTCCTGATCACGATTTTGCTGACGATTACCTACCTGGTTTTTCCAAGAGGGTCTGCCGCGATCATGAGCCGTATTTCCGATGCGATCTCGCCGCACGACAGCGGAGTCGCCACGATCACGGCCAAGCAGGCGCGCTTCGTGAACCTCGACGGCAAGGTCCAGGTGAAGAAAGTGAATTCCGTGCAGTGGACTACCGCCGATTATCAGCTCACGCTCGATAAGGGCGATCTCATCCAGACCGATTCCGAGGGCGTCGCGCGCATCGCCTTCGCCGACGGAACCACTTACACCGTGAAGGGCGATACGCTGGTGACCGTGGAAGAAAATAACGTGTCCATGGACAAGCCCACGCAGGTGAGCGTGCACATCAGTTCCGGGCAGGTGGACCTGGCAACCGGCTCCTGGGAAGTTCCCGGCTCCACGGCCGAAGTTTCCTTTGAAAATGCCGTCGCTTCTCTGCGGGCCAACAGCAGCGCTGCGGTACGCAGCGATCCAGGCACCAAAGAACATGAAATCACCGTCGATTCCGGCAGCGCCGAGTTGAATCGCGGCAACGAGCACCTCGACATCGCGCAGTGGCAGCGTGTTACATTCCCTACCGGCGGAAAGACCACCGTTTCGCAGGTTCTCGCGCCCCCCGATTTACTGGAGCCTTTGAATCTGCAGGCGATCATCGTGGCGGACCCAAAGCATGATCCGATACACTTCTCCTGGAAGCAGGCCTCCACCGCCAAGCTCTACGATTTCCAGGCCAGCACGACGGCGATGTTCAACCGCGTGGTGGCGGAAAAGAAAGTCACCGCCACAAGCGTGGATGTCACCGGCCTCGATCCCGGCGATTATTTCTGGAGAGTCCGCGCGATCGACGAGCAGAATAAGCTGAGCGACGCGGGCGACGCCCACAAGTTCACCCTGGTGGCGCAGGGCAAAGAGCAGGAAATGCTGCTCGAGGTGGACAACACAGAACTGCAGGGCAATGTGGTCGAGGTGATCGGCCGCACCGAACCCGGCGCGGCGCTGATCGTCAACGGCGAAGAAGTGGCCGATATTCAGCCCAACGGGCAGTTCCGGTATTTCACCCAGCCGATGTCGCGGGGCAGCCATCCGATTGTGATCACCGGCCAGAATCGGCGCGGGGGCACGGCGATCAAGCGGGTCGAAGTGGTAGTTCCTTAGCAGGCAAACACACCGGCACACCGGTGCGCCGCCGCAGCGGCGCTGAAGCGATCTCTGGGGGAACAGCGTGAGCAAGAACGGCTATAATATGCGGTCGGTGTTCAGTCTTTTGTCTTCCGACCTCGCCATCGACCTCGGCACCGCCAACACACTGGTTTATGCGCGCGGCAAAGGCATCGTCGTCAACGAACCCTCGATCGTAGCCATCAATAAGAACAGCGGCGACGTGGTCGCGGTGGGCCGCGAAGCGAAAGAGATGCTGGGGCGCACCCCCGGCAACGTAGTCGCCATCAAGCCCATGAAAGACGGCGTGATCGCCGATTTCAAAGTCACCGAAAAGATGCTCACCTACTTCATCCAGAAGGCGCACAATCGCCGCGTCCTCGTGCACCCGCGCATTGTGATCGGCGTTCCCAGCGAAATCACGCCCGTGGAAAAACGCGCCGTGCAGGATTCCGCGTATCGCGCCCGAGCCAGCGAAGTGTATCTGGTGGAACAGGCCATGGCTGCCGCGATCGGCGCCGGGCTGCCCATCGAGGAACCCTCCGGGAACATGGTGGTCGATATCGGGGGCGGTACTACGGATATCGCGGTGATTTCCATGAGCGGCATCGTCTACTCGCGCTCCGTGCGGGTCGCCGGCAATGAGATGGACGAAGCCGTGATGCACTATCTGAAGCGCAAGTACAACCTGCTGGTCGGCGAGCGCACCGCCGAACAGATCAAGATCGAGATCGGCTCCGCGTATCCGCTCGAAAAGCCGCTCACGCTGGAAGTGAAGGGCCGTAACCTGATCGAGGGCGTTCCGCGCACCGTCACCATCGACGACAGCGAAATCCGCGAAGCGCTCTCCGAGTGCATCTCGACCATTCTGAACGCGATTCGCGTGGCGCTGGAACGGACGCCGCCCGAGCTTTCGGCGGATATCAGCGACCGCGGCATCGTGCTCACCGGCGGCGGCGCGCTCATCAAGAATCTCGACAAGCGCATCCGCGAAGAAACGGGTTTGCCCGTATCGATCGCCGACGACCCTCTGGCGTCCGTCGTGCTCGGCACCGGCAAAATGCTCAGCGATTTCCGGCTGCTGCGCCTGGTCTCGATCGACTAGCGAGACCCGGGATTTTCGGGGCTGGCTTCTCTGAGGAACTCATATTCGGAGGCCGTTTCGAGCCGCCCAGCATCGAGCCCTTCGGCATTCATAACTTATGGTCGGTATTTTTTCACGTCATCGGTCCCTGGCCCTGCTCGCGAGTGTCGTACTCGCGCAACTCCTGCTGCTCGCTTTCCAGATCAAGCGGGACCACGACATACGCCTTATTCGCTACTGGGCGGTCGGAATCATGTCCCCGGTCGAGCGCGGCGGGACGTGGGGATTTTCCACCATTCGCGGAATATGGACCGGTTACATCGACCTGCACAACGCCCGCAAGGAAAATCAGCAGTTGCGCGCGGAAGTGGGCGAACTTCAGCTGCGGAATCGCGAACTGGAGAGCCAGGCCAACGAAGCGCAGCGGCTCAGCGCGATGCTCAGTTTCCATGAAACCCATCCGGAAGCCCCGATGCTAGCCGCGCAAGTGATCGGAGCAAGTGCCGACTCCACTTCGCACACGCTGTTTATCAACCGCGGCACCCGCGACCACATCCACAACAACATGGCGGTGGTCACGCCCGACGGCGTGGTGGGAAAAATCGTGGAAGCCTTCCCTTCCACGTCTCAAGTGCTGCTCATTAACGACCGGGAAAGCGGCGTCGGCGCGCTGTTTGCCGCGTCGCGCACGCACGGCGTGGTAAAGGGAAGCGGCGATCCCAATCCCCGGCTCGACTACATCGTGAACGATGAAAAGGTCAAACCCGGCGACGTGCTGCTCACCTCCGGCGACGATCGCATCTTCCCGAAAGGGCTGCTGATCGGAACCGTGATCGACTCCGAGCCGGCGCTTCCCTTCCAACTCATCCACGTGCAGCCCGCCGCCCGGCTCGACCGCCTCGAAGACGTGCTCGTGCTGCTGTCCCAGCAGGAATTCGAACCGAAGAAAGCCGGCGAAGTTTCCGTTCTCTTGATTCCTGACGCTCCTCCCGAACCAACCGCTTCGACAACGGATCCTTTTGCGGCAACGGCTGCTGCGGCCGGCGCCAAACCCGTGGCTGCGCCCGCGGCAGCGAATGCGAACGCTACAAACACCACGAGCACCGCGGGCACCACGGCCGCCGCGCCCCCAGCTTCCTCAACGAAACCGAATGACAACGCTGCAAAGCCGCACGCGGCTGCCCCAGCTCAGAATCCATCGATTGCGGCCAAGCCGGCCGCCGTGGCGAGACAATAATGTCGTCCATGCTCAGCGCCGGCGCTCACAACCAATCGAACGTCGAAGTCCACAAGTATTACGGCGGCACGGTCATCGGCGCCACGTTTCTTGCCCTGCTCTTCCAGGCGTTCCTGCACAAATACGGGCGATGGGCGGAGCTCATCGATCTGCCGTTGCTGGTCACGATTTATTTCGGAGTGAGTAAGCGCAATCCCGTGTCCGGCATGTTCCTGGGAGCCCTCATCGGGATTCTACAGGACGCGCTGGGCCACGATGGCCCTATCGGAATGTACGGAATCGCCAAAACGATCATCGGCTACATGGCTTCTTCGGTCGGCGCGAAAATCGACACCGAGCATCCCGCCAGCCGCTTCGGCCTCGTTTTCATTTTGTTTCATTTGCACCAAGCGATTCTCGCGGTCACCGAGCGCGCGCTGCTGAACCAGCCTGCCCGCTTTTTCACCCCGCGCCTTCTGCTCGATTCGGTGATCACGGCGGCCGCCGGCGTCTGCTCTTCTCGCTGCTCGATCGTCTGCGCCGGCAATCCTGAGCGAGCGCCCGCCAAACAGGGGGCGTATCGTTCTGGTCACACGCCTCTTCAAGCCCCTTTTATTCGCGTGCAACTCCCGCGATTCGTGTTATACTCACTTTGCGCTTAATACTTCGGTTGTGCTGTGCGGTCCCTCTGGTGCAGTCTGTGATCTGAGAACACCCGCCTTCAGTTTCCTCCCGTACGTCTTCAGCGTAATCTAAAACGAAGACTGGCATAGAAAAGCAGCCGTATTCGTCCGCACACGTGTGGGCGTCCGGAGCTTCGCCAGCAAGAAAGAAAAATGCAAAATTTCTCGGAATTACCAATCTCCTCCTATATGAAGGAGAAACTACAGGCGGCGAATTTCACGCTGCCCACCCCGGTGCAGGCTGCGGCGATCCCGCAAGCGCTGCAGGGAAAGGACGTTCTCGCCACGGCCCAGACGGGCACCGGCAAGACGCTGGCCTTCCTGATCCCGGTGATGGAAAAGCTTCTCGCGCAGAACACGCCTGGCATCGCCGCGCTGGTTCTCGTACCCACGCGCGAGCTCGCCATGCAGGTCGCCGATCAGTACAACGCCCTGCGCGGCAAGCAGCTTCCGGCAGCCGCCATCGTTGTCGGCGGATTGTCCGAAGGCCAGCAGCTCACCGCGATCCGCAAGGGAGCTCGCCTAGTCGTCGCGACACCCGGGCGCCTCGAGGATTTCCTCGACCGGCGTCTCGTCGCGTTCGCCTCGCTGCACACGCTCGTCCTTGACGAAGCGGATCGTATGCTCGATATGGGCTTCCTTCCCGCCATCCGCAGGATCGCATCGATCCTGCCCAAAATGCGGCAGACGATGTGCTTCTCCGCCACGCTCGAAGGCTCGGTCGCGCATCTGGTGAAAGACTACACCCGCAATCCCGTTCGCCTGGAATTCGGCTCCACGCTCAAGCCTTCGGAAAACGTGAAGCTTCACGCCTACGAGGTTTCCGCCACGGAAAAACAGGACATGCTGCAGTACCTGCTCCGCCAGGAACCCGGCCGCGTACCTCATCTTCGCCCGCACCAAGCGCGGTGCGGACCGCATCGCCAAGGGCCTGAGCCATCGCGGGGTCAACGCCGCCACCATTCATGGCGACCGTTCCCAGTCGCAGCGCACCGCGGCGCTCACCGGCTTTCAGCAGGGTCGCTACCGCGTGCTGGTCGCCACCGACGTCGCGTCGCGCGGCATCCACGTGGAAGACATCGCGCACGTCATCAACTATGACCTGCCCGAAGTCGCCGAAAACTTCATCCACCGCGTGGGCCGCACCGGCCGCGCCGGACGCCTGGGTCTCGCGTCCACATTGTTCGCGCCGGACCAGCGCACCGAGCTGTTTCAGCTGGAGCGCACCCTGGGAATCCGGATCGAGAAGATTCGTCCCGGCGTCAGCTCCAAGGAAATCGAAGCGCAGAACCGGGATGAGTTTGCGAGCAAAGTCGCCCGCACACCGACGCCCCCCACGCGGAGGTCGGTTCAACTCCCCGGCGAAATCCTCCAAACGCACATGGCGGTCTAACAAACACCGCTAGCCAAGGGCTGCGTCTACACATCGAAAAGCCCCGCCCGCAAACAGTTCGCGGGCGGGGCTTTTTTTTCAGCGCTCGCGGCCCAAGTTCAGCGTCCACAATCGCCGATTCAGTAGAGAATTATTGCGGAGAGGACCCCAAGGGCAACGGCCGGCAAAAACGCCCGCCTGAAGGCTAATACTTCCTGAGAACGCCGACCACTTTGCCCTGTATCTTCACATTCGCCGCCGGCACGATGATCGGCGTCATCTGATCGTTGGCCGGCTGGAGCCGGATTTTCCCGCCCGACTCGCGGTAAAAGCGCTTCACGGTGGTCTCGTCTTCCCCGACCAGCGCCACCACAATTTCTCCGGAATTCGCCACTTGCGTTTGCTCCACCACGATGTAATCCCCGTCGAGGATGTGATCGTCGCGCATCGATTCGCCCTTCACCTGCAACACGAAGGTATTTTCTCCGCGCGCGAAATCCGCCAGCGAAATCGTCGCGTTTTCTTCCACCGCTTCCACCGGACGCCCCGCCGCGATCCGCCCCGCCAGCGGCAACTCAACCACGTGGCGGTCGAGCACCTGTTCGCGCACCGGCTTCGGCAGCTGCACCACTTCGATCGAGCGGCTCTGGTTGTATCCGCGGCGTATGAATCCCTTTTTCTCGAGCGTCGAAAGATGCTTGTGCACCGTCGCAAGAGACGTGAGCTTCATCGCGTGGGCGATCTCTTCGAAGCTCGGCGAATAGCCGTTCTTGTTCAGAAAACCAACCAGGTAGTTGAGCACTTCTTTCTGCCGCTTCGTCAGTGCCATCTTCTCCGCCTCTTTCGCCTTTCCCGTTCCCAAGCCAACTGGCGAGCGGCCATCGGACACGCCGAGCCGCTGGTCGCACTATAGGCGAATCAAAAGCGAAAGTCAACAAAACAGGCGAGTGTCCCGTCCAAGCAAGGACGCGAACCGCCCGCCCCACTTTCGATCCCGTGCCGCCTGATGTAATCCTAACCCCCTGGCCTGCGTCGTCAATGGGACGAAGGGACAGGCGAAACGGACTCTGGAATGAACTCGCCGCGGGCCCGCTTTTCCAGCCCGAAATCGTTGTTCAGATTCTTGGTACAGTTGACTCTCGCGCTACAGAGAACTTTTTTGCATCCAGGGTGTTCATTCACATGGATAAAATCGACGCGGCCAGTCGAGCCGATCCGCAACTCAAGGAGGAACTTCCATGAAGAATTGGATGCTCAGTTCGCTTGCTATCGTCACGTTGATTCTGGCTCTCGCGATGCCCGCGTCGGTTCCGGCGGCGCCTCCGAAGAACCCGCCCGCTGCCCCGGCCGCCGCTCCGGCTGCCGAACCTCATCCTGAAATCCGCGAGGCGATTGGGGCCCTTCGCAACGCCCGTATGCATATGGAACATGCCGCGCACGACTTCGGCGGCCATCGCGCCGACGCGCTGCGCTCGACCGATGATGCGATTCGCCAGCTTGAGATTTGCCTGAGATACGACCGCTAGCCTGCGGCGTTTTCCCGCAGCGCCTTGCTCTCGCGCAGAGCACTGCGGAAAATTCCATTCGTTGCCCGGGAACTACGGCCAGCGCTGCTTCGCGGTAAGCGGGGATTATTTCAGTTCACGGTGGATCCGGCGGGAGCGGCTGCCGGGGAGTCCGAATTGGCGCGCAGCGGCGGAGGCCGCAGGCCTGTCTTCACTTCGTTCACGATTTCTGCCGCAAGCTTGGTGCTGATGGCGCAGGAACTGTCGTTGATGCGGCACTGCGCGATGGTCAACTTGCACCCGCACGTGCAACTCTCCGAGTTCAACCGCTTCAAAACAGCCGTCCTTTGCTCGGGCGTGAGCCCTTTCATATCCACGCCGGGAAGTTCGGTGGCCCGCGCGGCGTTTTTCAGGAAGATCTGGCCGGTGTCGGCAAAGGTCTCAATCGGTGCGCTCACCGGAAGCCCGAGAAGGGCGCGCACCTCCATCTCGATGCCCTCCGGTTCCAGCAATCCCACGTGCTTTTGCACCACGCGCCCGGCGGTGTTCAACACAAAAGAAGTGGGCAGCGCCGGCACTCCGCCATACTCGCTCGCGATTTGCGTGCCCATCACTACGGGATAGTTGATCCCGGCCTTGTCCGCAAACGCCTTCACGTAGGCCGCAGGCTCGTCCTCGTCCATCGATATGCCGATGATCTGCAGGCGGTCCTTATACTTGTTTTGCAGCGCGATCAGGCCGGGGATTTCCTCGCGGCAGGGCGGGCACCACGTGGCCCAGAAATTCACGATCACCACCTTGCCCTGAAGCTGCGCCGTCGAAACGGTGTGGCCGCTCAAATCGTTGACGAGGAACGGTGGAGCGGGAGAGGGGTCTTTCGCAAACCGGATCACTTCGCCCTGCTCGTCCGGCTTCGCGCTGATGTCGCTGGCTGCGCCAGCCATCGCGGCGATGCCGGAATTCGCAGCCAATCCCCGCGCGCTCCTGTGACGCATGCGCGCGACTGCCATACCGATCAGCACACCCGAAGCCCCCGCGATGGCTGCCAGCACAAGAACGGCGATGAGCGATTTCTTCATGGAGCTGTTCATCACATTATGCGGCAGAGCACGCCCCGCGACAAATTTATCGCCGCAGTGGGTAACCGACTCCGCACGCCACGCCGCCCCTGGGAACGCCAATCTCCCGATTGGCGTTGTTTCTCACCTTTGCGCCGCGGTCCGTCTTGCCTCGCGCAGTCATTCTGAACGCAGCAAAGTGCACCTTTCCATCGCTGGTCGTTCGGGAGAGGAATTCCTCCCAAGCCGCATCGTGCCAAAGCGGGATGCCCATTCCCGAATTGAAATTCAGCCGTCCTACGTGATTCTCTATAGCACCCCTAAGCTATTGAAAAATAGTGCGCTCGGTCGATGCACCATGCCTCTGCGATCGGCAACAGTCTTGCCTTAGCTGGAGAGTGGGTCGCGTTCCAAACGATCCGCACCGCTGATTGAATGGGGAGGAAGGGGCCCATTCAACTGGTGGAACGGGTCGTTCCCACCTGCCTCTGAGAGGGAAGCTAGGATGGATGACCCCATGATTCGGCCACGCCTAGACCGAATCAACGGAACGCGACCTTTGGGGGCTCTGGATCCCAAGCCGGAGCCCCCTCCTTTTTCCGCCCCATCTTCTGAATCCCTCGCTGACGCCGGTCGCGATCGCACCCGCGCCAATTTATTTGATCATCCTGATGGTATGATCTGCCGGTCGGGATGCTCTCTTTCGATTTGCAATGCCGGCGGAAATCGACAAGACAGCTCCCACGAGGTTGGGAAAGCGAACATTTTAGACCTCACGCGCCCGCAACAGGAATCTTCCCTCAGCCCCAGCCGCTCAGCCGCCCTGCTTTTGATGCTGGGCGCGGTCATGCTCGCGACCGACCGCTGGTTCACGGAAGTTGACGATGAATGCGCCATCATCGACCAGGCGGCTACTCCGATTTCCCACACTTTGAAAGTCTTTTTGAGCGGCGCCGGGCAGCACGAGCATCCCCCTCTTTACGATATTTTTCTCCATTTCTGGCTGCGCTTGACGGGCGGCAACATGCATCTGCTGCGAGCCCCGTCCGTGATTTTCTATCTTGCCGGGGCGTGGATCCTGGCGGAGGTTGCCAGAAAAATGGGAGGAGGCCGCAGCCAGTTGTGGCTTCTCGCGATCGTCGTGCTCTGGCCGTTTGGCTTCCACTTCGGCCGTTTGACCACGTGGTATTCCCTCAGCTTCCTGCTTGTTTCGCTGCTTACGTTCACATATTTCAAGTGCGTCGGCCAGCCTTCTGCCGCGAACTGGCTCTGGTTCCTGCTGGCTTCCCTGGCGCTTGTCTATTCCAACTATTTCGGCTGGGCATTTCTCCTGTGCCTGGCGTTCGACTACGCAGATCCGCAATGGCACGCAACTCGCGCGGGCTTTGAGCCACCTGCTAGCAACTGCCATAATCCTGTGCGTCGTCTATTTGCCTTTGTGGGGCACGTTCCACAGAGAGACGCAGGTCGGCGTTCAACCGCACTCTTCTCTAAACGGGATTGCGGTGAACCTGCTGTACAACGTGTACAGTGTTTTCGTAAGTGAATCGGTGGCGCCCTGGTTCTGGTTTCTCGGCGTGCCGGCGTGCATCGCAATCGCGATTTGCCTCTTTCTGACGCTGCGCCAGGCGCCGCATCCCGCGAAATCCCTGTTGCTGTATTTTCTCGTTCTGATCACCACTCTATCCGCGCTGGGTGCCATCGTGCCGAAGCGCGTTCTGATCATGAGCCCCTGGCTGATCTTGCCGGTCGGGGTGGCGCTTGGGACAGCCAATTTGCCCGGCAGGCGCATGCTCGCAGGCTCGCTTGCGGTGGTGGCTGCGATCGGATGGTTCGGAATCTTTTCGCGGCGCTTCTACGCCGCTCCTCACTGGGTTGAGCCGTGGGAGTCCGTCGCGCAGGGAGCGGCAGGCGTTGTCCGCGAGGGAGGCATCGTAGTGGGAAACAATCCCTCGTTCTTCTTCTACCTTACTTACTTGCTTCCCGTCGAACCGTTAGCGCCAAGCGGCGCAAAGTTCGCCGGGCTATTGCCGGACTCCGTCCGCGCCAAGGGCGTCTACACCCCGCCCCAGTGGACAGCAGCCGGACATCCGACGGGGCACATCACGCTGCTTGTGAAGGGACTTCACTACGGCTCTTCGGCCGATCTCACCCGCGAATCGCAATCCTGGCTCGACGCAAACTGCAGCCTGCAAGCCGACGAGCACCAGGTCCGCGATTTTGGCTCGCAGGTAAAGCAGCAGTATGCCTGGATCCCGCAGCCTGAGTGGCGAATCGAGTCCCGCACGTACGCCTGCCGCTGAAGGAGTTCCTATTTCTGTGCGGCCGCGCCCGGGGACGCCGGATCCTTCTTCAGCACGTACGCCCCGAAACCATAGGCGCTGTGCGAAATTGCGAGATGGGAAATATGTGGGGGCATCGCATTCAGCTGATCGAAGATCGCTCGGAAGCCGGGCTTGTATTTGTCCTTAAAATCGGTAGGTACGCCCGCCTTGCCCGAACCGTTCCCGCTGAGAACAATGTAATTGACCGCCCCCACGCCCGGATCGCTGAAGACAAGATCGTAGACGTCATCCCTGTCCGCCAAGTCCCACCAGTAGTCGATGGTCATAACTCCCTCGCCCGCGGGAACTTCCTCGCGCACACGCCGGTCGCTCACCGTCAACCTCTGCTCCTGCGGAAGCGTCCACAGGATGTATCCCCACCGCAGAGATTGCGCAGACGCCGCCAGCCACAATACCAATCCGAGCGCCAGCACAAACCGCCAGCGCAAAGTTGGCAACGAGTCTCGGGCGTGCGCCGCCAGCGCCACACAAGCAATCAGCAGCAAGCATCCCTGGAACCAGAAATATGGATATTTGCCCGGCATGCCGATGAACAGAACCACCCAGGAAGCCAGCAGAATAACAAGGCGCCAATACACAGGACGCGGGGAGAACCTCGTAAGCCAACCGCACGGACCAGCGAACAGGAGCGGCCCGCCGATCAGCAAGCCGTAATTGTATCCATACCGCATCATCGACTTCCAAAGCGCAACAAACCCCAGCGAGCTGTTCCGTTGCTCGCCGGTAAGTGCGCTCAAAACAGACGACTGCTCTCCGGCATGCTCGATCAACTGTCGATACGCGGCAGGGTGCGCGATCAGGATGGGCGCGACACAAGCCGCCGCGACAGCGATACCCGCAAGCGCCCCCACCCCAAGGTCGGCGATTCGCCCCGCCCGATCCGTGCGCGCGGTAAACAACTCCACGAGAACCAGCGGACTAAGAAACAGAAAAGCCCCAAGGCTCGTGCAGACGCAAAGCCCCAGCAGCGCGCCGCCCAAAGGAACCCGCCAAGGGTCCGATATCCGGCTCCGAAACGCGACCGCGGCCCACAGCGCAAATACGATGCCCAGCTCGTCTGGTCGCCCCGCCGTGCCAAGCGTCGCCAGCAGAGCGCCGCTAAGCGCTGCCCATCCCCAGTCCACACGGTAAACGATGCGCGCGAAGATCACCGCCGACCACATCAGCACCAAATGAATCATCGCATCGTAGGCGATGCACACACGCGGACTGAATCCGAGAAGCTTCACGTAAGCGCCAAACAGGAACGTATAGAGAGGCGGCTGCGCGAAGTAGATTTCCGATAGCGGCGGCCCCTCGGTGAGGCGCCCGGTGAGTTCCGGAGCGGCGAAATGCCCGGTAGCCGCCCAGTTTCTACCCGCCGCCTTGAAGAAAACCTCGTCGGTCACCGCAAATCGCCCCGGCACGATCACGCTCAGGAAGTAGACCAGGCTCAGCGCCGCCAAAAGCACCAGTGCCACGTTTCGCCCAGAGCTGTTTGTCGTCTCGAAGCTCACGACTCTCCCATCCGCCGCTCGAACGACAGCTCTATTACCACGAACCCCGGCATTCGTGCGGCTTGGTAATTATCCCTTGACAACAAGTAGAACCTCTGACACAATCCCTCATTATGAAAGTCAAACAGAGCATTCCCAAAGAGTTGCGCTACACAGTAGCCGATTTTAACGCTGAATTCCCCGATACAGACGCCTGTCTCGAATACATCAAGGAACAGCGCTGGCCGAATGGCGTTACCAAATGTGCGAAGTGTGGCAAGGATCAGAAGCATCACCGCGTCTCTGGCCGCACAGCATACGCCTGCCAAGTATGCGGCAATCACGTTTACCCGCTCGCTGGCACAATCTTTGAAAAGTCCAGCACATCGCTGCGCGTGTGGTTCTACGCGATGTATTTGATGGGCTCGACTCGTTGCGGCATATCGGCCAAGCAAGTCCAGCGCGAGACTGGCGTCACCTACAAGACAGCGTGGCGCATCTTCCGGCAGGTTCGCAAGCTCATGTCGGAGGCTGACGATCAGCAACTGGAGGGGCCAACGGTTGAGATAGACGAAACCTATTACGGAGGCAAGCGCAAGTATGCCCGTGGCCGTCCGATGCGCGGCGACAAAGTAAAAACTCCGATTATCGCTATCGTCCAGCGGCAGGGGAAGGTTATTGCGAAAGCCATCCCGGACACCCGAAGCGCAACCCTTCTGCCGATTATTCAGAAGCACGTAGTTCCCGGCAGCGTGATCTACACCGATGAATATAACGCCTATGGTGGGATCAAATGGATTCGCACTCGGGACGGCGAACCGGCTCATTTTCAGCACTACACAATCAATCACGCTTCTGGCGTCTACGTGCAAGGCAAGGTGCATACCAACAGCGTCGAGGGATTCTGGAAGCTAGTCAAAGGCGGGATCGGCGGGGTTTATCACTCTGTTTCGCAAAAGTATTTGCAGAGTTACATCGATGAGTATTGCTTTCGCTATAATTGCAGACACGAGGGAAATCAGCAGTTCAGGTCGCTTTTGGGGCAGGCTTCGAAGCGGGCGTCTTAATCGCCCGTTTGAGAAGCGAATGGAATTCGCCCCGCGTGTACGGACGCATTTTCTCGCGCGTTTCGTCACGCGGTTTTGCTTTTGACCTTCGCATCGCTTTTGAGTTTATCACGCTGCCGAGAGGCCGCAAACTTTAATAAGCCATTTTGATTCTCCCAGTCCGAAAGGCTGCCTGTCTGCTGGAATTTAGATTCCATCGTTTTAATGTCATTTTCGAGGTAAATTCCCGGTGCTCCAACGATGCTCTCGAATTGTTGCATCGGCCATCTAAAATCCGAAAAATCCGAAATCTTCCCGTCGAAAGCTTGCCGAACCGCTAGAGACAATTCGTAGGAATACCAGTCCGCTGCCTGTAATGGAACATATCCATACTCAATTCGCCCATCCTTCATTTCGGTGTCTTTCTTCAGTCCAAACGTGGCCTTGATTTGCCCTTCCTGAGATAGGTGATACTGGAGTTTTCCCTTTCCTACGTCCCCATCTTCGAAAACAATCCTGACTGAGACCGCACTTTGAGACCAATCTCGAAGTACCCATTGGCGCAGGTGCTTCTCGCACGTTCTTCCAGCAATGCTATAAGCGCACAAACGGAAGTCTTCCTGGGTAGTCTCATCCATTTTTTCAAAAGCGTCATTTACAACGGTGCATCCAAACTTCCGATAAATATGCCTCTTAAGAATGTCCATTAGGTCTGACGATAAAGCACGACGCAGCCTTTCCCGTTCTCGATCTGGCTTTTTGCGCCAATGCTTGAAGGGACCGCTAAAGTTAGTCAGGTTCACGGCGCGAAAGAATTTGATACCGTCATCATTCAACCTCTTAGTCCATTGCTTGCTGAATTCTCTCCAATCATGCTCTGAGGATATGAAGCCAGCAACTGTCAGGACCGCCGTTTTATGGTCACCACTTGCGTCAAACGCGCCAGTCAACATCCCCATAAGTACCTTCCCCGGATTCATCCACCAAGGCGCTGCGATGGAAGCCAAGTGTTCTAGAGCTACCGATTCCGGTAACATCGTGGCATATCCTCCCTGTACTTGTCTAGAAGGGATAATTACCCGAGCATTTCTCGTTCGCCCTAGCTTCGCCCATCTCTCCAAACCCGGAATTCGGGCGCAAAATCAGCCGCTTGACCGGGCCATCCCCGCTTGCTAGGCTTTTCGAGCAGTCTCCCCTCGAATGCGCGCGGTTTCGGGGTTTAGATATCGCGTACCTCACTGAATATAATAGACTTATTTACATGTCCGTCCCTGAGGAATCGCCATGCTCGAAGCCATCGTCATTATCATCGCGTTGGGTGGATTGGAAATCGCTCTCTGGTGGGCTGACCACAGCCGGCAAGCGGAGCAGCTGGCTACGCTCGAGGCCATCTGGGTGGAGCTGGCCATGTTGAATGAGGACCGGGGGCCGAAAGACTCCCGGCACCCTTTGGAAAGCTCCGCTTCGAAGACAGTCGACCTGCCCATCTCGGTGGGCCACGCGCCAACGGTCGTCACGCAATAAGGCGGTTCAGGCGGTCACGGGCGGCACCTGCCGCAGCACCGGGATGCGCGCGGTGCGCAGAATGTGCTCCACCACCGATTCCTTCAGCCGCGAGGCGTCGTAATCGAAGTGCAGATGGTTGGTTTTCTCGTCGAACCGGAAGCGCTGCAGGCCGTAGGTGTTCGCGAAATTTCCCAGGGCGCGATACTGTTCGGGTGCCAGCGGCTTCTGAAGCTCGTAGGTAACGGTCATGAAGGTCATGGCCGGAATTATACCATCGGCCGCCTAGCGGCTCACGGTTCCCCGCCCCACTCCTCTTTCACAGCTTCACATGGCGCAGCCGCAGTGCGTTGGTAATCACCGACACGGAGCTGAATGTCATGGCCGCGCTCGCCAGGATCGGGCTGAGCAGCAGTCCGAAGAACGGATAGAGAACGCCCGCCGCAATCGGGATGCCCACCGAGTTATAGACAAACGCGAAAAACAGGTTCTGGCGGATGTTGCGCATGGTGGCGCGGCTTAGCGTCCGCGCCCGCGCGATGCCTCGCAAGTCGCCCTGTAATAACGTGATGCCCGCGCTCTCCATCGCCACGTCCGTTCCAGTTCCCATCGCGATACCTACATTGGCTTGGGTGAGCGCCGGAGCGTCGTTTACGCCGTCGCCCGCCATGGCGACCACCCGCCCTTCCGTCTGTAACCGCTTGACGATTTCGCTTTTCTGGTCCGGCAGCACGCCGGCATGGACTTCGTCGATGCCCAGCTTCCGCGCGACGGCGTCCGCGGTAGCGCGACTGTCGCCAGTCAGCATCACGACGCGAATCTTCTGCCGGTGCAACTGATCGATCGCCTCGGGCGTGGTGGCTTTCACCGTGTCGGCGACGGCGATCAACCCGGCCGGCTTGCCTCCGATGGCCACGAACATCACCGTCTGCCCTTCGCTCTCAAGAGCGCTGGCTCGCTCGTCCAGCGCCCCCAGCGGAATCGAAAGCGCGGCGAAGAGAGCGCGATTGCCCAGGGCGGCCTTCGCTCCGTCCACCGTGCCGGTGATTCCCTGCCCTGTCCGGTAATGAAATTCGGTCAAGTCGTCCGGTACAATATTGCGTTCCTTCGCCGACGCCAGGATCGCGGCGGCAAGGGGATGTTCGCTCGCACGTTCGAGCGTGGCGGCGACCCGTAGCACGTCCATCTCGCTCGATCCGGACTCCGCGAACATTTGCGTCACGCGCGGCCGGCCCTCGGTGAGCGTGCCGGTCTTATCCACCACGAGCGTGTCAACCTTCTCGAGAATCTCCAGCGCCTCGGCATTTTTAACGAGCACGCCCGCCAGCGCCCCGCGCCCGGTGCCCACCATGATCGACATCGGCGTGGCCAGCCCCAGCGCGCAGGGGCACGCGATAATCAGCACCGCTACCGCATTGAGCAGGGCGTGCGCCATCCGCGGCTCGGGCCCCCACATGGCCCAGGCCACAAACGCGAGCACCGCCGCGAGCACCACTGCGGGAACGAAATACGACGCGACGCGGTCCGCCAGCCGCTGCACGGGAGCGCGGCTGCGCTGCGCCTCGCTCACCATGCGCACGATTTGCGCCAGCATCGTCTCGGCGCCTACGCGTTCGGCGCTCATCACGAAGCTTCCGGTGCCGTTCAAGGTTCCGCCGATCACGCGGCTGCCCGCGCTTTTTTCCACCGGAATCGATTCGCCGGTGACCAGCGATTCATCGACGGAACTCGATCCATCCAGCACGACTCCATCCACAGGGATTTTTTCGCCGGGGCGCACCCGCAGCGTGTCGCCGCGCGCGATGTGCTCGATGGGAACGTCCAGCTCCGTGCCGTCGGTGCGAACGAGGCGCGCGCTTCTGGGCGAAAGCTTCAGAAGCGCGCGAATCGCCGACGAGGTGTGGCTGCGCGCGCGCAATTCGAGCACCTGCCCCAGAAGCACCAGCGCCGTGATCGTGGCTGCCGCTTCGAAATACACTGGCACCTGCCCCATCGACCGAAAGGAGGCCGGGAAAATGCCGGGGAACAAAACCGCGATCACGCTGTAAACGTAGGCCGTGCCGGTGCCGAGCGCTATCAGTGTGAACATGTTCAGGCTGCGATTTACAAGCGACGCCCAGCCGCGCTCGAAAAACGGCCACCCGCCCCAGAGCACCACGGGAGTCGCCAGCGCGAGCTCGATCCACCCGATGGCGCGCATCGAGAGAATCCGCTGCACCGGCTGCCCGGGAATCACGTCGGACATTCCGAGGAACAGCACCGGAATCGCCAGCGCGACGCTCACCCAGAAGCGGCGCGTCATCGAAACCAGTTCGGGATTTTCTTCCTCGACAACCGCCGTGCGCGGTTCCAAAGCCATTCCGCAAATGGGACACGAGCCCGGCTCGGCGCGAATAATTTCCGGGTGCATCGGGCAGGTGTACTCGGTCCGCGTGGCGGGAGCGGCCGGGACGTCCGGTTCCAGCGCCATTCCGCATTTCGGGCAGGGACCCGGATGGTCCTGGCGGACTTCGGGGTCCATCGGGCACTTGTAAACTGCGGCCGGCGCCGGTGTTTTTTCCCCGCCGGGCGATGCCTGTGCGGATTCTAGCGAAGGCTTCTCTGCGCTGGAGCGCCGCGCGGCTGGCGCGATGGTGGCGACCATCGCTTGCGGCGCGGCCTTCGTCCCGCCGAATTGCACGAATGGCCCGGACCCAGAGGAACCGTGCATGGGCTCTGGTGCGCTCGCGTTCAAATATTTCTCAGGATCGTCGCGGAATCTTTCGCCGCACCCGCCGCAGCAGAAGTAATAGGTGGTCCCGGCGTGATCGCTCTTGGCAGGGGCCCGCTCGGGGTCAACCGTCATCCCGCAGACCGGGTCACGAGTCATGGCTGGCTCTCGCCGATTCGGAGAAGAGAAGAAAGCGATCTGACACGGCGCGGGGGTGTCCTTTCTGCGAAGTTACTGCGTGCAGCGCCATGTGATAAGAGTGTCGAGTCAGCCGTACCACCGATGAATGTTTACATCGACTTACGAGTGATTCCGTTCGTCTGAGTGTGTCGAGTGAGCGGGCGCACTTTCGGCGCGAAATCCGGGCGCGAGGGCTACTGAAAAAGACGGGAGTTTTGGTCTCCCTCTTGTCGAATTCCGGCCGAATTTGGGCTCGCCCATCCATGAACGCATCCGCTCCGCGTTCAGGCTAGCACGCCGCAAGGGCAATTCAAGGGTGCACTTCGCGTGGTAAGAAAAAAGGAGAAAAGATGTTGAGAAAGCAGAGGAAGAGGCTGTGTGCGATCTTTACGCTTTTCCGCGCCTTGCGGAACGGGTAGCGTCCTAATTTGAAATCCACGGGTTGAGTATCAAGGGGTACAATCTTGAATCATGCTGAAACGTCTGATGATACTCATTTTGCTATATCCATGGTCCGAACTGGTTGCCCCGGCAAACATTCCAAATTGGGTGTTGGCATTCGCGGCCTACATAACCCTGAGAGCCATAAAAAGGCAAGCTGACATTCAGGCTGCGGGGATGAAGCAATGGGTTGCCGTAGATGTAATCAGCAGTAGTTGTACAAATATTGGGAGCAATGAACTTGACCGTATTAGGAATGAAGCGGATAAAGTCAACATTTGGTTTAGGGCATCCAATGAAACTCTTTATCCCCTTACGATTCAAGAGATCTTTGTCGAAACGACCGTTAGCGGTTCTGACGGATCTAAAGAGCAAGTCAAGATAGAAGAAATACGCATTCTTTCGCCAGGTAAAGGCCGGGAAGTGGTCATCGGCCAGAAGAATATCCATGACTACCAACGACAGCTTCAAGCTACTTACCCTTTTGTAGTTGGTCTTAATCTGGATCAGTTGAGAGTTGAGGAATACGTCGCTCGCAAACTCCTGGTTTCCGTTAGTGGGTATGTTCGTTTTCAGCCCGCCATTGGCAAGATCGAAAACCAAGTGTTCAAATACACGGTTTCTTGCGGACCCGGTAGTGCTCACGCCTTATCCTTGGGGTCGGAATTGAAGAAAGCCAAAGAGGCTGGCACATAGGCACACCGCCGCAAACATCATCCCAAACCAAATCAGGACACCACCGCGGAACGGGAAGCCTTAACAGTCCGCCGTTAAGAATTGATGTGTGGATTTAGGAGCAGAGTGCTGGCGGTGCGACAGGGTTTAGAAGAGCGAGAAGCGAGAAGAAGAACGGGCGCAAAAAATAAGGGACACGCTTCAAGAAGCGAAGCAGTTGGCGAAGGTTGAAGCCGGCGGCGGCCAGCAGTGTGTTGCAACGATCTCCGGTGCGACCCTTCAACCAGTTCCGCCCAAGCAGACCGTCGTTTTTGGCATGGCCGATGACGGGTTCGACTACCGCACGCCGTTTCAACCAGCGTTTGATCTTGTCAGTAACTCCGCGTTTCTGTCCGGTAATGTAAACCGCAGTGCCTCGAAGAGCCAGGCGATGTCCCTTGTATCCTTGGTCAACCGCGACACGCCGAGGAGTGCGCCCGACGATGTTCTGGATATCCTCCAGAGCGGTTTTCAGCGTGTGACCATCGTAGGGATTTCCGTGCAGCGCCCGGGCCTGCAGAATGAAGTGCCCACCGGCCGCCGGATGCAGATTGGTGGCGATGGAAACTTTGCAGCCGAATTCGTACGGGGCGCGCGCTTTTCCCTTGCTGATGCATTCCACCTCGGTGGCATGCCAGGAATAGAGATACCCGGGATCGCCGCGCTTCTGATGCGCGATCCGCCAAGCCCGGCCGAGGGTCCTCTCGAGCCGTTCCACCATGTGCTCGGGGAGCGCCGGAACCCGCGCCATCTTGCGCCGCACGTCGCGGATCAGTCTCCGCAGTCGCACGCGCATGAATTTCAACTGCCGTCGCGCCCGTTTCTTCTGCTGGGCGTGCAAGTAACGGCCTGTTTTCATGGCCGCATACCGCGCCACTCGCACGTAGGACTGCCGCAAAGACAGTCCTGATTTCTTGGCTTGTGCCCCCAACCGCTCGATGGCGGCCAGCATCAGTCCGTGTTCGGTCGGATGCGCAATCGCCTTTTCCTGCACCGTCGTATCGACCGCCACCGCTTCGGTCGCGCGCACGCTCAGCGCTCCGCCGCGATGCGCTGCTGCCAGCGTTTCTTGCAACAACGTTTCCAGCGCCTCATCCCCCACCCGATTTCGAAAATGTGTCATGCCCGAGCGTTCGAGCGGAAAGCAGTGCTGAAAATATTCCTCCCCACAAAAATATTGCATGTACGGATCACGCTCCCACCGCTCACACACCGCTTCGTCGGACAGCCCCTCGATGTGCTTCAGCAAGTGCAGCCCGACCACCAGCCGAATGGGCAACCCCGGACGCCCTGCTTGCTTGTAATACGGCGCAAAGTGCTCTTCTAAACGCCTCCAGTCAATCAACTCTCCCAACCGAACCAGTTCATGGCGCAAGTTGATTATGTTTTTAAGCTTCGAGCGGAACAGCTCCTCGGATCCACTTTCCTGCGGCTTTGGTCTCGGTTTCATCCCCTACCCTCAAAATAAAAATTGCAAGATTTCAGCGCTCACCACGCCAAAACCTTGCAATCTCTCGAAACCAAAATCAACAGAAATCGCTAATGAATTAGCGCTTTCGCTCAATTCTTAACGGGGGACTTAACAGCGAGCCGCTGTAACTACTCGCGCATCACCGTCGCCTGTGCGCGAGGCAAAGTGCCAAGATGGGCCAGAAGTATCTCCGCCGTTCGCCCGACAGCCCTATCCAGCTTGTTTTTTTCTTGGCCATTGCAGTCATAGAATTTCCCGCCTCCCAAAGTTTCGGCGCGCCAGTGCCTCGCCCCCTGGGAACGCCAATCTCCCGATTGGCGTTTTTGTCTCACCTCTGCGCCGCTGCCCGCCTCGCCTGGCAAAGTGATTCCGAGCCAATTCAACACCTCCAAATCCGCCATCATCTCGCAGCAGCGGCAGCCTTTTGTTTCGCCAGTTCAGCGTAAAAATCCTTCTCCTTCTCCACGATGTACTGCCGGTAACCTTCGGGATCGATGAACGGGTTCGCGGCGCCTTCTTTCATGCGCGGATACTTCTCTTCCAGGCCGAAGTATTCACCGTGGGCTCCCAGGAAGATGTCGCAGGGCAGCGATCTCAGCACGCGCCACATGCGCTCGTAGTCGGCGACGATCTGCGGGTAAGCGGTATTGTTGACGAGCTTGAAGCGCCGATTCACGGTGGTGCTGCCGACGATCACTACGTTGTACGTCTTCCCGCCCTCCTGCACCTTCATCGTCCACGTGGTGCAGCCCTTGCTATGGCCGGGCGTAAGATGCGCGACAAGTACCGTGCCGCCGAGCTTCACCTTGCTGCCATCGTGCAACACGCGGTCCACTTTCGTCGGCGTATAGAGGGAGGACGCCTGCATGCCGTATACCGAATCGGTCTTCCCGCCGGACTCCACATCCTGCACATCCGCGTCCATCACCATGTAGGTGGCGCCGGTGGCCTCCTTGATCGATGCCGAGCCCGCGTCGTGATCCCAGTGCGCGTGGCTGATCAGAAGAATCTTCGTGTCGCTGAACTGGAAGCCGAGTTTTTCGATGCTGGCCTTGATCAGCGGCACATTCTCTTCAAGGCTGCTGTTGATAAGAATGTTGCCCTGGGGGGTTGTGATGAGGTAGCTCGCCAGATCGCGGCTGCCGACGTAATAGAGATTGCCCGCGATGCGGAATGGAGCGCGCGGCTCGGTCCATTTGGGAGTGGCCTGCGCGAGAGCGCCGTTTGCAAATGCTAGCGCAAGAATTGCCATCGTTGAAAACGAAGCCGCTGGTCCCCGCATACTTGTTTTCCCCACCCCGTCCACGTCCACCGGCCCGGCATGCTGCGTTCGGCACCGGCGAAGGATTCTAGGCGCCGGCTTCGGGCGACGAATCCCTCTCACTGGTTTGTCTCTGTCGCCGCAGAGTATACGGCGCGGCGGGCAAAGCGGGTTAAAGAGAAAGGAGCGGCAGGGGGATTTGCCCCGCCCCATTTCGCCTTTTATTCGCTGTGGCCGATAGAGCACGCGGAAACAGCGGTATTGTTTCGCTTCCTGAGAACCCTGTAATATCGCCATTCTCTGGAGGACGCGATGCCTGCATCGACGTGGAAGGGCTTTCTCTCGTTCGGGTTGATCTCGATACCCATCCGGCTTTCGCCCGCGGCGCGCACCGAGCGCATCAGTTTCAATCAGCTGCACAAGGTGTGCCACACGCGCCTCAAGCAGCCGCTCTTTTGCCCCACCTGCAATCGCATGGTGGAGCGCAACGAAGTCGAGAAGGGCTACGAGTACGAGAAGGACCAGTATCTTCTGTTCACCGAGGATGAGCTGGAGAAGATCGAGCCCGAGTCCGCGCGCACCATGGAAATTCTCGAATTCGTGAAGATCGACGAGATCGATCCCCTGTATTTCGACTCCTCTTACTATGCAGCCCCGGAAGAGGCCGGATCGCGGGCCTATCACCTGCTGCTCGAAGCGATGAAAAAATCGGGCTACGCTGGAATCGCCAAAGTGACCATGCACAGCCGCGAAAACATCGTGATCATCCGCGCCGGGGACCAACGGCCTCACGCTGCACACCATGTTCTACTCGAACGAAATTCGTCCGGCCGCCGAATACGGAAATACCGACAAGACTGAGTTGAAAGAACAGGAGCGCACCATGGCGGTGCAGCTCATCGAGAATCTGGCCGCGCCGTTTCGCCCCGAGAAATATCACGATACGTATCAGGAAGGCTTGCGGACGCTGATCGCCGCCAAGGCCGAAGGGCAGGACGTGGTCGCGCCACCGCACATCAGCCAGCCCCCCGCGATCGATTTGATGGCCGCGCTCAAGCGCAGCCTCAGCGAAACCAAAAAGCCCGCCGAGGAGAAGAAGTCCCTGCTGCGCGTGGTGCCCAAAACCGCCGAAAAGGCGGGCGAGGCGGTCGCCAAGAAAGAAGAAACCGCCAAAAAGCCGCGCCGCAAGGTGGGATAGGACTCGAACCCCGCTAATCGAGGGCTCGCCGCGGCTCGCGCACCTGCCCGTATGTCCAATGCTTGCCGCCTACCGTGAAGGATCCGAAACAGCCTCTTAAATCCGATTCCCGCTCTTCTGCGTACTTCTGGCAGAGTGCTTAAAAGCAGCCAGGAGAGAATCATGGACTCGCGGATGGTGGGCACGTTTGACCTCGAACGCTACCTGCGTAACTCGAAAAAAGTGGACATCAGCGACATCGACCTTTCGCAGGCGCCGCAGCACCCGCTCACCGAGGACGAAGTCCATTGCCTCACCTACATGATGGACATCGAGTCGCACACCATTGTCTACCTGCGCAGCATTCTCTCGACGTGCGCGATCGAGGACCCCGACACCACCGCCTTTCTGAGCTGCTGGGCTTACGAGGAACATTTCCACGGCCGAGCGATTGGCGCATTCCTGGACGCGTGCGGAATCAAATTCGGCAGCGACCGCCTCGCCGAGGTCCAGCGCGGAACCGTCTTCACGGAGTGGCTCAAGGACATGGGCGCGTCGCTGGTCTGCCAGTTTTCGCGGCACTTCCACGGCGCCTATCTGACCTATGGCGCGATCTCCGAGCTTTCCACGCTCGAAGGGTACGGCGTGCTGGCCGCCCGGACGCAAAACCCGATTCTCGCCGACCTCCTTCGCAGGCTCGCGAAGGACGAGCGCCGGCACTTCTCGTTTTACTACAACAAAGCCAAGCTCGAGCTTCAGCAGCGCAACGCGCAGCGGCTCACCACGTTCATCATCAAGCATTTCTGGCTGCCTGTGGGCGGAGGCGTGAAGCCCGACGCGGAAGTGAATTGGATCCTCAACTACATTCTGCGCGGGTCGGACGGCAAGAAGGTCGCGCGGCGCATCGATGAAACCATTGCCAAGCTTCCAGGGCTCGGCTGGTTCAACCGGCTCTCGCTGAGCCGCGAGGAGAGCCTGCGACGCATGAGCGACGAAGAAGCCCCCGCCGGAGCGGTGGCGCTTCCCTCCAGCTAAAAATTACCTGAGATAGCATCTCGCGAGAAAGAAGCCTCAATCCGCAGTCCGGTCCAGCCGCCCGCACTCCATCGCCCCTGATTTAAAATTCCCAAGCGCCAAAAGATAACCAGCCCAAAAGTCCCGGTTGGTGATATTTCTGTATGGCACTTGGAAGCATTCGATGGAGGGCAGTAATGAAAGAACGCATTCTTACAGGCGCGGCGATCGCCGCGCTGGCAATAGCCTTCACCGTGGCGCTGGCATTCTCCCAGACGATGGCGCCGCGCCAGCACCGCGTCCAAGGCCCGGGCGAGGATTGCAACCTCAGCAAGTTTTGCGGCGTGCCGTATGTGTACGTGCCGCCGGCCGAGCCGCCGTCGCCCACCCTCACCGGCGAGGCGCGCCTGCGCGGCAGCGGGGCCAAATTCATCAACGGCGTAGCCATTCAATATGGCGGCCAGATCGGCTGGGGCACGGTGTGTTACAGCTCGCCCAACTGCGCCTGGGGAGTCGATCGCGGATTCGTCAATCACGTCGAGCACAAACCCGGCATGGGATTCACCTACGCCTACCCGTTGAAGTTCCCCGAGAACACCACCGGCGGTGTCGCGGCCATCGCCATGAATTCGAAGGGCCACATCTATGCGGTGGTGCGCAACGATCCCGGAAAGCCGATGCTCTTTGAGTGGGACGAACACTACCAGCTCGTCAATTCCTTCGGCGCCGACATTGCCGGCAAGCCACACGGCCTTTCGGTTGACGCGGACGACAACGTCTGGCTCTGCGACCAGTTTGGCGACACGGTGCTGAAGTTCAGCCCCGACGGAAAGCTGCTGATGACCCTCGGCGTAAAGGGCCAGCGCGGCGACTGGAACGAAGCCAAGGGGCAAAGGCTCCTGTGGCAGCCCACGTCGCTCGCCTTCGCCCCGAATGGCGACATCTACATCGCCATGGGGCACGGGAACGAGAGTCCCAATGACGGCGCCTCACGCATCCTGCATCTCGACAAGGACGGCAAATTCGTGAACCAGTGGTTCGGCAACGCCGCCGGACCCGGAAAATTCGGCATGGCCCACGGCATCGCCATCAATCCCAACAACGGCGATGTCTACATCGGCGACCGCGAGGAATATCGCATCGTCGTCTATGACGCCAACGGCAAGTTCGTCAAAACGATTCAGTCGCCCAATCTCACCTGCGAGTTCTTTGTGGACCGCCACAAGCAGCTATGGATGGCCACCGGCATGGACGGCCAGGTCGTAAAGATGGATTGGGACGGCAACATCCTGGGGGCCGCAGGGGAAGGACCCGGCAGAGGGCCAGGCCAGTTCGTCGAAACCAACGCCATGGCCGAGGACGCTCACGGCAACATTTTCGTCAGCGACACGACCCTGACGCGCGTTACCGAACTAGTCGCGCCCAAAAGGTGAGCGCTGCTCTCACGTCACCTCGCCAGGCTTATGTGCAGCAGAACAAACAGGAGCGCGAGCCCCATTGCAGTAAACGCGGTCCACAGAAATTCCCAGAAATGCGCATGCCGCTCGTGCTGGCGGATCGTATCCATGTGAACGGTGTGCATAAATCCCTCCGTCCAGCTGTTATCCGGTTCTTCCCATCTGCATGCTTATAGCGGCATTACGGAACAATGCGGGGGCGTGAGTCACAGTGCAAAGTGACGCAAATCACAAGCGGCGTTAGTCGTCATGTGCCGCGGCGTCGGGCAAAAGCACCTGTCCCTGCTCCACCTCCTGCCCGATCTCCTGCCCCACTTCCTCATCCAAGTGCTGCTCGATCCGCTCGTACATCACCCGCTGCATCACCGTCCCGATCTTCGGCAGCTCGAGCGTGAACCACAGCGCGCCGACGATGCAGCAAGCGCCCGTGAACATCACGGTATGCGGCGCGCCGATCCGGTGCGCCAGCCCGCCCGCGAGCAGGCTGCCAAACGGCGCCGCCCCAAAGAACGCCATCGTGTAATAGCTCATCACCCGGGCGCGCTTGTCTTCGGTCACCAGCGACTGGACGATCGTGTTGCTCACGGACGCGCACTGCATCAGGCCGAATCCGGTAAACGCCATCAGCACAAGCGACACCCACATGATGTGCGACACGCCGAAGAGAAACAGCGAGCCTCCCAGGATCGCCGCGGAGATCTGCAGCATGCGCGTCAATCCTTCGGACGACTTGCGCATCGCCAGTGAAAACCCCGACACCACCGCGCCAATCCCCGAAGCTCCCGCAAGCCAGCCCAGGGTAGCCGCTCCCCCGTGCAGCACCTGGCTGGCGAACACCGGAAGCAGCACGGAGTAGGGGTAGCCCATTAAATTAATCACCGCGAAAAGCAGCAGGATCGTGCGGATGGGCCGGAAGGTGCGCACGTAGTCCCAGCCTTCGCGCATTTGTTCGAGCATGCTGGCGGCGTTGCGGCGGATGTCCAGAGGCTTGATGTGCATCACCAGCAGCGACGCGATCACGGCAAAGTAGCTGATGCCGTCGATCAGGAAGCACCAGCCCTCGCCCGCGACGCCGATCACCACGCCCGCGATAGCCGGGCCGATCAGCCGCGCGCCGTTGGCCATCGAGGAGTTGATCGCGATGGCGTTTCCCAGGTCGTTGCGGTCGTCGACCATCTGCACAAGAAAGGATTGCCGTGCGGGCATGTCGAAGGCGTTGATCAATCCCTGCAAAGCGGTGAGCGCGATAATTTCCCAGAGGTTAATCGAGTGGGCCAGCGTAAGTGCGGCGAGTGCCAACGACTGCGCGGCGGCCGCGGCCTGCGTCCACACCAGCAACTGCCGCCGGTTCATGCGCTCCACCCACACGCCCGCGAACGGCCCCAGCACGAATGAAATAATCTGCCCCGCGAATCCGACAAATCCCAGCAGCAGTGCCGAATGGGTGAGGCGGTAGACCAGCCAGCTCGTGGCGATCCGCGTCATCCACGTGCCAATCATCGAGATGGTCTGCCCGAAAAAGAAAAGCCGGAAGTTGCGGTGACGCAGCGCTCGCCACGCGTGCGACACCGAACCCAGCAGGACAGAACCCGCGCCGCTCTCCCTTGTTTTCAGCACGTCGGCGTCTTATGGCCGGCTTTCGGAGCCGGACGCCTCCTGCAGCATTTTCAGTACATTCTCGGTGGTGTCGGTCTCGCCCATACGCGGAAAAATCTTTTCGAGGCTGTTGCGGTGCGCGTCGGCGTCGCGATCGGTCATCGCGTCCACGACAAAAGTCACGTGGTAGCCCAGATCGAACGCGCTGCGCGCCGTAGATTCCACGCCGATGCTCGTAGCGATGCCCGTCATCACGATCTGCGTCACGCCGCGCTGCCGCAGGTACTCATCGAGATTCGTGCCCAGGAATGCGCCCCAGGTCTTCTTGGCGATGACGCAGTCGCCGGGCTCCTGCTCGAGTTCGGGAACAAACTCCGTCCAATCCGCCGGTGGCGTAAACTTCGGAAACGCCGCCTCCGTCCGCCGCGGAGTCATCCCCGTAACGTGGACCAGCACCACCGGCATTCCCTTTTCCCGGAAAGCCCGCGCCAGCCGCGCAGAATTGCCAATGATCTCGCCGGCAGGATGAACCGTAGGCATACCAACAATCCCCTTTTGCAGATCGATCACAACAAGAGCGCTAGTGCCATCGAGCTTTGTCAGCGGCATTTGTTTTCCTCTCCTTTAAATCCAGTTTAGTTGCAGCTTCTTCATCCCTGCTGATCGCCGGTCACTTCTCAACCAGTCGAGTCTCTGACAGCCGTCCGTTCGCAATGCGCCCCTGCGCTGTTCGCCCTTCAGCTATTCGTTGGATGATCTCGCCCGCCCTGAACAGCGTCTCTCGCTCCCGCTCATCGAGCTGGAGAACGGCCTGCATCAGCCACGCGCGCCTGGCATCCTTGCCGCTCTTCCGCACGGCAGCGCCTTTGGTCGTCAGCGCTATGTATACCTGGCGGCCGTCGGTCGGATGCGGCTTGCGCTCCACGATGCCCATTTCCTCGAGCGCCGCGATGGTCGTTCCCATCGATTGAGGCTTGATCCCTTCCGCGCGCGCCAAATCGGCAGTCGTAGCTGGCCCGTCATTAGCCAGTCGCGCGATCACGGCGGATTCCGTCCACGAAAGTTCCTGCGAAGCGCTCGCCGCACGCAGGCGCCGCAACAGCAGCCCAATGGAATCGCTAAAATCGGTGAGGGATGCGTCGAGAGTCTTTCGTGGCATCGCAGCTAGAGGATACAAGACGAAAGTTAATCTTGCAAGTTTTCCTTCTATTTAAGAACCGTGCGAATAATTCTCTGTTGCTTCCCGGCATTATCAGCCGCGCAATCCGGCACCGCATCGAGTTTGGTCAGTCAAGGAAGTGTTTTAGTCACTGAGGCAGCAGCTACGGAAGACGATACGCGTATGGGTTTCATTCCGATTCTCTTCCGCTGGGGCCATTCCCGGCCCGCGAGACCGGTCTATGCTGTTTGCGAAAAGAGGGCTCGATCTCGGGAATGAACGAGACGATGTCCCGGACGAGCATATCGGTGAGTTCAAAGAATTCGGCTTCCTGAGAATGGTGCGGAACCAAAGGAGACCGGCGCCGGCGTGGGCCGCATGAGGCAACGCCGAGCGATTCCAGGAAATTCGCTAGGCAGGACATTTCCGTGTGCGAGCCCACGTGCTTCCGGGAGTTCTTTCTGGAGGGCTTTGCCGATGTGGATTTCGATGCGATGGGACCACACAGATTGTCCGCAACCGGCCGCTGCCGGAGCAGGGACCAGAGATAGACCAGGACACGGAGGCGGTCCGTCCCAACCACGACCACCGATTCCTCGATCGTCGTTCCCACGGTATCGGGAGAAAACGAGAGATAACATGCGAGCCTCATGACCAGGGCCTGCAGGTCCGGGTGGGCCCTCATTTCCTCGCTTACGCGGCAGAGGTCCACGGGCGCCGCGTTGAGCAAGGTTGTTAACAAGGCTGCCGGATCGGGAGCCGCTGGATCGTGGGGCGACGATTGGCAGGCGCCGGTAGCGGGCTGCTGTACGCACGACCGGTCCGCGCGCCCGCGCATATGATTTGAGAAAACGGAATGGCTGGTGTCTCGCGGCATTGTGTCCGCCATGATGTTCCCCTGGCCTCGCATGAGAAACTTCGATGGTCTTATCGGCCTTGCAGGAATGGGCTTTAGATGGAATTTCTGCGGTCGTTGGGGAGTTCCGGCCCGGTGGATGTCGTGAAAAAATGGGCGGTTCGGGAAGCTTGCAGTGCCGCAGCAAGGAAGCAACCGTTCCCTGGTGCCGCTGGTTCAGAATCTTTTTCACGGCACCTTATGGACGCTCGCGGCAGCTTATCGATTTGGAATACGGGGCGCGGCACACTGGGCAGCCTTGAAACCATTGCCAATCAATTCTCGGAGCCGAGCGCGCAGACGGATCACCGCCGTCGTATGAATTTGCGAAACCCGCGATTCCCCTATGCCCAGCACCGCTCCTACTTCTTTCATCGTCAGTCCCTCAAAGTGATAGAGCGCGAGCACCTGCCGCTCGCGGCCAGGAAGTTCCCCGATCGTTTTTTCAAGCAGCCCGCTCATTTCCTCGCGCAGGGTCAGGTGATAAGGGTCTTCCTGATCCGCCGCAGGACGATTCTGCGCGGCCAATTCGTCGCCGTTGGGATCGTTGGCATCCGCCTGGAGGCTTCCGATATCCAGGCCGCGCAAATCGCCGAGCAGGTGATGTAGGCTCTCAAGCGTGATCTGAAGCTCCGCCGCGATCTCCGGCTCAGTGGGGTCTCGTCCCAGGCGAGCTTTGCAATCGAGAACGGCCTGCTCGAGACGTCGCGCCTGGCGACGCAGCGCGCGCGGGCTCCAGTCCACCTGACGAAGGCTATCGAGAATGGCGCCGCGTATGCGGAATTCCGCATAATGCTTGAGCTGCACGTTTTTGCTGGGATCGTATTTGCGCACGGCATCCATCAAGCCGAGAATTCCGGCGTGGACGAGATCTTCGAGCAGCACTTGCGGCGGCAGGCGACTGTGAATCCGCCGTGCGATGTATTGCACCTGCGGAAGATGATCGATAAGCAGTTTTTCGCGCTGCGGCCCGTTGAGCTCCGCTGCGGCCTTCTCCGGCCTTTCCGCCGTCTCCTTCACTTTTTTCTCCTTGATCGCGCTTGACGCATCCGCCGTGGCGCCGCTGACCATGCCGAGGGCAACCTCGCTGAGGGCTATCGCCAGCCTCCCCGCGGTAATGATCGAGGGAGCTTCCACGAACGGTTCCGACCGCCCTGGACGATGCGTAGGCCGGCGTGGGGAGTTTCGCCATGGTGTCGGCATGGTCTCGACCGCAGTAAAGCAATTGAGCAGCCGAAAATAATTACAGCCGCACGTCGGCTTGCTTCGCGCGTGCTGCGGCAAGTGGCTTTATTTCGCGACGTTGGCGCGGGCTCGGGGAACGAACGATTTGAGAATGCCGGTGAGAGGGACGTGAGCGCGGCGGAATGGGAAAGTCTTAATGAGAGGGTTCTCGCGAAGAACGCGAGGCGGCGAAAGCGTCCCGCGTGAAACCGGCTGCAAACGGTGCGATAATCCGCGTTCGGCTGCGCGCCGGGAAGGTTCGACGACGGGTGCGACGGGAGGAGAGTTCCATGGAGAGGCGAAGGTTTATCGCGGCGGCGCT
Source organism: uncultured Acidobacteriota bacterium (assembly GCA_963797585.1). Classification (GTDB taxonomy): domain Bacteria; phylum Acidobacteriota; class Terriglobia; order Acidiferrales; family UBA7541; genus Palsa-295. The sequence goes on along the minus strand of CAWCQH010000022.1, from coordinate 125,470 downwards.
GGCGGGTTCGGCGTTCGCTGCCGTTGGGACGCTCGCGGGAGCGCAGGTTGCGCAGGAAGCGAGCGACGCGAATAAACGGGAATTCTACTTACTGCGCCGCTATCTGCTCTCGGCGGGGCCGCAGCGCGTGCTCACCGACGCTTATTTCCGCGACGCGCTGGTGCCGGCGCTCAACTGGCTGGAATTCAGCCCCATTGGCGTCTTCAACGAGACGATCGGCTCGGAGATGCCGGCGATGTATGTGCTGATCCCGAGCTTTTCCGCCGAGAAGCTGGTGACGGTGGACGAGCGACTCAAGCAGGACGACGCGTACGTGAAGGCGGCCGCGCCGTTTCTGAACGCGCCCGAGAAGGAGCCGGCTTTCAAACGGATGGAAAGCTCGCTGATGCAGGCGTTCGAGAAAATGCCGCGGCTGATGCTGCCGCCGGCGAGCGTGGCGCGGAGTCCGCGCGTTTTCGAGTTGCGCACCTATGAGGGCGCGAGCGACCTTGACCACCAGCGCAAAATCGAGCAGATGAGCAGCGGCGAAGTGGACATCTTCAACAAGGCGGGCATCCCGCAGGTGTTCTACGGCGATACGCTGGTGGGCGACCGGATGCCGAATCTTACGTACATGGTGATGTTTGGCAGCCTGGCCGAGCGGGACCAGAAATGGAACGCGTTTTTTTCCTCGGAAGAGTGGAAGACGCTATCGAATAATCCGCGATTTAATTTCGAGAGTATCGTCTCGAACACCAGCAACCCGATGCTCGCGCCGACGCCGTACTCGCAGATTTAGCTAATTCTTCGACGCGCCCACCGGCTGGGGTTCGACCGTGGGGGGCGGAACCACGGCGGGCTGCGCCTCCGGTTGCGGCACTTCCCCTTCCCAATCGCAATTCTCGCGGATACACGCGCGGAAATTTCCGAGCTTGGTGCGCTTCTCGACGATAAAGGGCGCCGCGCACTTGGGGCACGGCTCGGCGATGGGCTCGTGCGGCGTGGTGAAGTCGCAATCGGGATAGCGGCTGCAGCCGTAGAAGATGCGGCCCTTGCCGCGTCCTTTCGACGAGCCGCGGCGGACGAATTCCCCGTCATTGCATTTCGGACACTTGATCCCCAGCGTGATGGGCCGGGTGTATTTGCACTTGGGATATTTTTCGCAGCCGATGAAATCGCCATAGCGGCCCGCGCGGCGAAGGAGTTCGCCCTGGCACGTGGGGCATTTTTCGCCGATGGGAACATCGGGCGCCTTTGGTTTGCTTGTGCCGCTCACGAGGCGCCGGGTCGTCTTGCAATCGGGATAGCCCGTGCAGGCGAGGAAGGTGCCGAACTGGCCTCGCTTGATGATCATTTCCTTGCCGCAGTTGTCGCAATACTGCGTGGCGTTGGCTTCTTCGTCGGTGGGCTGGCTGCCGGTATCGGCCAGATCGCGGGTGAAATCGCAATCGGGATAGCGGTTGCAGCCGAGGAAGAATCCGTGGCGGCTGATGCGCTCGAGCAACTGGCCCTCGCCGCACTTCTCGCATTTTTCGCCGGTGGGCACGCCGATTTTGTAGGACTCGAGCGTCTTTCCGGCCTTGCCCAGGTCCTTGACGAAGCGCGTCCAGAATTCCTTGACCGCATCCTTCCAGGGGAGCTTCCCTTCTTCGATCTCGTCGAGTTCATCTTCGAGGCGCGCGGTGAAACCCACGTCGAAGACGTCTTCGAAGCCTTTCACGAGCAGGTCGGCCACCTTTTCACCTAGCAGCGTGGTGGTAAAGCGGCCCTGATCCTTGTTCACGTACGCGCGATCGACAATCGTCGAAATAATGGTGGCGTAGGTGGACGGCCGCCCGATGCCCTTCTCTTCCAGTTCTTTCACGAGCGTGGCTTCCGTGTAGCGCGGCGGAGGCTCGGTAAAGTGCTGGTCGGGACGAATCGTCTCGAGACGCAGTTTCTCGCCTTCGGTCAGGCGCGGAAGCGTGCGGCTGTCGGTATCGCCGACGTCTTCCTTCTCTTCTTCTTCCTTCACCACCTGGTACACGGCGAGGTAGCCGTCGAATTTCACCACCGAACCGCTGGCGCGGAAGGTGTAATCGTTCGCGGAAATGTCCACGCTGGTCTGGTCGAAAACGGCCGGAACCATCTGGGAGGCCACGAAGCGCTGCCAGATCATCTGGTAGAGGCGGAACATGTCGTCGGGGAGAAACGACCGCACGCTCTCTGGAGTGCGCGCCACGTCGGTGGGCCGAATGGCTTCGTGGGCTTCCTGGGCGTCTTTCTTGGACTTGAAAAAGTTGGGCTTCTCCGGCCGGTATTTTTCGCCGTAGCTTGAGCCGATGTGGTCGCGTACCTGAGCCAGCGCGTCGTTCGACACGTGAACCGAATCGGTTCGCATGTAAGTGATCAGCGCAACGGAGCCTTCGGCGCCGAGTTCGACGCCTTCATATAAACGCTGCGCCAGCATCATGGTGCGCTTGGCGGTGTAGCGCAGGCGGTTGTACCCGGCCTGCTGCAGCTTGGAAGTGGTGAACGGCGGCGGGGCGTAGCGGCGCTTTTCTTTTTGGGTGACGCTCGCCACCACCCACTTGGCATGCTCGATCTCGGCGAGAATTCCGCGAGCCTCGGCTTCGTTCGAGACTTCAATGTCTTCGCCCTTGTGCTTCACCAGCTTGGCTTCGAACGCGGGCGGCTCTCCCCCTTCGAGCAGGGCGTGGATGGTCCAATATTCCTTGGGTATGAAGGCGCGGATTTCGCGCTCGCGCTCGACGATCAGGCGCAGCGCAACGGTCTGCACGCGCCCGGCGGAAAGTCCGCGGCGGACCTTGTCCCACAGCACGGGGGAGACTTTGTAGCCCACGAGGCGGTCGAGAACGCGGCGGGCCTGTTGCGCGTCCACCAGGTGCGCGTCGATGGCTCCCGGCTTTTCAAAGGCGGCGCGGATAGCCTTCTGGGTGATTTCGTTGAACATCACGCGATAGAACTTCCCGCGGTCGGACTTCTTCTTGGAAAGCGCTTCGAGGAGGTGGGCGGAGATCGCTTCTCCCTCGCGATCCGGGTCGGTGGCCAGGTAGACGTTTTCGGCGCTCTCGGCGGCCTTCCGAAGCTCGCCGATCACCTTCATTTTCCCGGGGATCACTTCGTAGGTCGGCTCAAACTCTTCTTCCGGCGTGTTGGCGATGGTCTGAATGACCTTCTTGGCAGGCTTGCCCTCTTCTCCGGCCTTGGCCTTCTTCTTACGCTTGCTCTTAGGCTTTTCGGCGGCGCCCGGCTGCGCGGGCAAAAGGATGCCGATGGTTTTCCTGGGCAGGTCCATCACGTGGCCATAGGAGGCCTTAACGGTGTAATTGCGCCCGAGATATTTGTTGATGGTCTTCGCCTTCGCAGGCGATTCGACGATTACAAGTGATCTTGCCATGCTATTCGATCGATCCTTGCGGGGCCTTCCCCGCTATTGAACTGACTATCAGATGCGTTCCCCACCCTGCGGGAAGCTACCACATCCTAACCTGCTGTCGCGTCAATGATTACAACAGGACTTTTAAGAATTGCTTACCAGGCAACTGGCGTATCACGCCTTTCATCTCCAGCGTGAGAAGCGTGGGAAGCACTTCGGAGGAGTTAAGCCCCGAAACTTCAACGAGTTCGTCCACGTGCCGGGCCTTATCGACGTTCAACAGATCATACAACTGCCGCTCGCGCGGGGACAGGCTGGCCTCGACCAACGAAGCGCGTTCTTCTATTGACGACGTTTCCACAGGCATCAATTCCGCACGAACGTCGGTCGGGAGTTCCTCTACTACGTCCTCCCAGCCGGTGGCCATCTTGGCTCCCTGCTTGATCAGCTGATGCGGCCCGAAGCTCATAGGCTGCGTGGCATTCCCGGGTACGCCGTAAACCTCCCGGCCGAATTCCATCGCCAGGCGTGCGGTTATCAAGGACCCAGAATACTGCGCCGCTTCCACCACCACAACTCCCAGGGCCATTCCGGCGATGATCCGGTTGCGGATGGGGAAATTCTGGGGGGCCGGAAACGTGCCCATGGAGAATTCGCTGATCAGGACCCCGCGCTGCTCGATCTCGCCGGATAGCTTCTTGTTCTCCTTGGGATAGATTACGTCAATCCCGCAACCCAGCACCGCGACCGTAGACCCGGACGCCGACCCGCATACCGAGCTGAGCGCTCCTTTGTGGGCGCACGCGTCTATGCCGCGAGCCATGCCACTGGCGATGACGAGACCTCTATCGGCCAAGTCCCGTCCCAGCTTTTCAGCCATTTGATTCCCGTAAGGGCTGGGGCGGCGCGTGCCCACGATCGAAATGATGTGGCGATTCAGAAGCGCAATGTTACCGCGGACATAGAGCAGGGGCGGCGGGTCGTAGATCTCGCGGAGCCTCGCCGGATACTCGGTCTCGTCCCAGGTGAGCAGGCGGCAACCGGCCGCCTGCGCCTGCGCCAGTTCCTTGGCCGCGGCGCTCATCGGCTGGCGCGAATGGATCGCTTGCGCCACCGCCGCCGGGAGCCGCTGCGCCTCGAGCGCGGTGAGCGAGGCGTTGAACACCGCCTCCGGCGTTCCGAACTCGGTCAGCAGCTTTCCGGCGAGCCGCGGCCCGAGGCCGGGAGTCAGAGCCAGCGCCACCCAGCCCAGATACTGGTCAGAGTCCATCGAGAGGGTGCCCCGGCGCAGCCTACGCACGCTCGCAAGTTTCCACAAGCTAGGGAAAGTACGCACGAGGCGAGCCCGGCCTCCGCTATTTACCGCAGGCTCTGTCGGTATAACCCGCAACGCCCGGCGCGCAGACCTTTCTCCTCACTTTTACGCGTCAGGGCCGAGGCGGTGGGCGCCGGGCCCGTGTGCTATATTTCCTTGCTGGACAGAGCGAAGGGGAGAATGTGGGGAAGCTGCGTGTTTCGGTGGTCGAATTCCTGAATACGGCTCCGCTTGTCTGGGGTTTCACCGAAGGACCTCTCGCCGGTAAATACGAGCTTTCTTTCACCGTGCCCTCACAGTGCGCGGAGGCGCTGCGCCGGGGCGAGGCCGATGTGGCTATCATTCCCTCCATCGAATACCAGCGGACCGACAGCGTGGTGATCCTGCCGGATATGGCGGTGGCGGCGGCGGGTGAAATTCGAAGCTTGCTCGTGGTTGCGAAAAAACCCATCGAGCGCGCCAAGCGCATCGCGCTCGACACGAGTTCCCGCGCTACGGCCGCGCTGGTCCGAATGCTCGCGGCGGGCTTCTGGAATATCTCGCCCGAGTTTGTGGAGGCCGCTCCGAATCCCTCCGAGATGCTGCAGGAAGCCGATGCGGCGCTGATCATCGGCGATCCGGCGCTGCGCATTGCGGTCAAGATGGACACGCTCAGCGGCAAGGTGCCGAGCGGCGAGCAATGCTGCCAGGGCGATCCGGACGAACTCCCGGTGCCGGGATTCGAAATGCTGTTCGTTTACGATGTGGCCCAGCAGTGGCACGAAATGACAGGAAAGCCTTGCGTGCTGGCGATCTGGGCCGCCCGGCCGGACGCGGTAACGCCCGAATTGCTCGCGGATTTCAAGGCGTCGAAAGAATATGGCGTCCGCCGCATTCGGGAAATTGCCGAGGCGGCATCGGTGAAGCTCGACCTGCCGATTTCGGCGCTGGAGCGCTACCTTACCGAGAACATCGACTTCAATCTTGGCGAAGAGAACATCGCCGGGCTTCGCCTTTACTTCGAAAAAGCCGCGGAACTGAACCTGATCCCCCGTAACAAGCCGCTCGAATTCGCGGCGGCTCCCGCGGAACCTATTTCGCAAGAACGCGGTTCGCGCTGAATCAGGTGTGCGGCGAAACCCGGCCGGGATGGTAGAATCCTTGTCTAATCGCATAGGCGTCTAATCACATGGGACTGACGACACAGGAAGCGCTCGATCTTTTCAACTCCGACGATCTGCTCGGCATCGGAATGGCCGCGAACGAAGTGCGCCGCCGGAAGACGGACCCGCGCATCGCGACGTATCAGATCGACCGCAATATCAATTACACGAATTTCTGCACGGAATACTGCTCGTTCTGCGCGTTTTATCGTCCCGCTGGGCGCCAAGGACGGCTATATTCTGCCGCTCGAAACTATCTACGAAAAGATTCAGGAGATGGTGGAGATGGGCGGCACGGGCGTACTGCTGCAGGGAGGGTTGCATCCCGACCTGCGCATCGAGTTCTACGAGAACATGCTGCGGTCGATCCACGAGCGGTTTCCGCAGGTGCACCTGCACTGCTTTTCGGCGCCGGAAATCACCTGCATCGCGGAGGTTTCCGGACTGTCTCTGCGCGATACGATCGCGCGGCTGCGCGACGCGGGGCTGGTTTCGATTCCCGGCGGCGGGGCCGAGATTCTGGACGATGAAGTCCGCGCGCGCATCTCGCGACTGAAATGCGGGTCGGACGAATGGGAGGCCGTGCATCGCACGGCGCACGCGCTCGGCATGCGCACCACCGCCACGATGATGTTCGGCTGCGGCGAGGAAATGCGCCATCGCGTGAATCACCTCGAACGCCTGCGGCGGATTCAGGAAGATACCGGCGGCTTCACCGCCTTCATCCCGTGGATCTTCGCGCCGGAAAATACTCCGCTGGGCAAGAAAATCCCGGAGGCGACGGCGTTCGATTACCTGAAAACGCTGGCGATCAGCCGGATTTATCTCGACAACATCGACCATATCCAGTCGAGCTGGCTCACGCCGGGAATCAAAATTTGCCAGCTGGGATTGCAGTTTGGCGCGGACGACGTCGGCAGCATATTGATCGAGGAAAACGTGGTCTACGCGGCGGGCGTTCGCAATCGCACGAATGAAGAAGAGCTACGGCGCATCATCACCGATGCGGGCTACATTCCCGCACAGCGCGATACGTTATACCGGTCTTACATCCTCAAGAATTAAGCCTGCGAATCGAAGGCTACCGCCGAATTACCATTTCCCCGTGGAGCGCATCAGTAGCGCCAGAATCCCGATCAGCGCGGCCATCGCGAACACGGGAAGCATAATGATGAGCGCATCGCCCGGTTCTTCCTCCCGCTTGCCGTCTTTTATCCGCACGAAAACCTCCTGAAGAAGTTGGGTGAAGAACAGCCAGTATAAACGGTGAACCGCGCTGCGCGAAGTATATCTTTCGGGGCGCGGCGTAATCGTACGTCAGCGGAGCCAAGTTAGTGCTCGGGGCGCGGAATCAGCAGGTCCACTTCCACGGTCGCGCCTTCCGGGAGATCGAGGGGCTCGGCGGGAACAAGGACGCCCCTTACGAACCGGGCGCGAACGCTCACGCGCGAGAAGGATCGGGGTGCCGGACAGGAAGCGGCGCGGGCGGGTACGGCGACAGGGGCGCGAGACGGAACTGGATCGGGGCGGTCAACCGGCGCGGCAGGGGCGGCGACCGGACCACTCGCGGCTCGCGGGGTGGCCGGCGGGGCGGCGGGCGCGAGGGTAGCGTTCGACACGTTGCCGGAATCCAGCGCGACGTTGGCGAGCGCGTCGGCGTCGCGGTTGAGTTCGCGCCGGACGTGCTCAATCATGAAATAGCCTACCTGCCGGGCGAGTTTCGAGGCCCGCTCGTGCAGCGGCTTGAGTTCAGGACTCTTCACTTTGTAGCGGCCCTGCATCTGGCGCACGAGAAGCTCGGAGTCGCTGCGGATGCGCAGAGCGCCGATGCCCTGGTTCACGGCGTAATCGAGCGCGGCGAGCAACGCGTAATATTCGGCTACGTTGTTGGTCTCGCGGCCGATTTTCTTTGCCAATTCGAGGACGATCTTGCCTTCTGCGTCACGCAGGACGACTGCGTAAGCAGCAGGACCGGGGTTGCCGCGCGAGGCTCCGTCGATATTCGCGATGTGGACGCCTGCGGGCGGGCCGCCAGCTTGCGCGTCGGAGAAAAGGCGTGCGCTGCCGGGCGGCGAGACCCTAGATTTCATTGGGGGGCTTCATTGGGGAACGTCGCCGGGCTGGCCCGCGGACGCGGAGGCGCGGAAAGTCGGCTCGATGTAATAAAGGATGCGAGTGCAGGTCTCGCAGTGGAACATTTCGTCGCTGCCGAGGCGGCGCATTTCCTGAAAGACGTGGGGCCGGACGCGCATGCCGCACGCGCCGCATTTTTCGTCGCGAACTTCGGCGAGGGCCACGCCGTTGTGTTTGTGGGCGATGCGCTCGTAATGATCGAGCAGGTTTTCGGGGATTTCCGCCACGACGGCGGATCGTTCGGCGGTGAATTCCGCGAGCGACTTTTCGGCGGCAGCTTTGTTCTCTTCGATGGTCGCGCGCTGCACACGAACCTCAGCTTCCACGTCCTTTAGCGCGGCTTCGGCCTTCTTAATGCGGCGGTCGTACTCTTCGCCGGCGACCATTTGTTCGAGCAGGCGATCTTCCGCTTTGGCGATCTCGTCTTCGGCCATCTGCACTTCGTGCTGGAGGGCTTTGTAGGCTTCGTTGGTTTTTACCTGGGAAGTCTGGTCGCGATACTTGCGCGCGCGGTCTTTCCAGCTTTCCACGTCCAGCTCGTATTTTTTGCGGTCTTTGAAGGAGGCGAGCTGAGCGGCTTTGCTTTGCTCCAACTCCGCTTTGGCGGTAGCGGCGCGGGCGTCGGCATCGGCGAGTTTTTTGGGGAACTTGGCGAGCTGCGTTCGTACTTCGTTCAGCCGGACATCCACGCTCTGCAGTTCGAGCAGCTTCTGAAGGACGGTTAGCACCGAGGCATTCTAGCACATGGTTCCGGCCTTATTTCATGGGCTGAAAGCGGAGGCGAGCGCCGCAGGGCATCGGGCTTATAATGGTGGGCGAGGGTTCACGAGTTGAGAATTCTTCTGTTCAGCGGGAAGGGCGGAGTGGGCAAAACGAGCCTGGCCGCCGCGACCGGCGTGAAGCTGGCGGAACTGGGCTATCGCACGCTGGTGATGAGCATCGATCCGGCGCACAGCCTGGGGGATTCGTTCGACTTGAACGACGACCTGTTCCACGCGCACACCTCCGATCCGCTGGCCATCAACGACACGCTCTCGATTCTTGAACTCAACATTCAGAAGGAGATCAAGCGGCACTGGCAGGAGATTTCGTCCTATGTGAGCTCGGTGCTGCGCACGACAGGGATCAGCGGCGTGGAAGCGGAGGAACTGGCGATTCTGCCGGGGATGGAAGAGCTGAGCGCGATGATGTACATCAACCAGTACCGGCGCGAGCAGACCTACGACGTGATCGTGCTGGACGCGGCGCCTACCGCCGAGTCGATGCGCTTCATCAGCATGCCCACGACGCTCGACTGGTACATGAAGCACATTTTTCCGTTTCAGAGAAACCTGCTCAAGGCAGTGAGGCCGATTGCCAACCGCGTGGCGCCGTTCGAATTGCCCACCGACAGCTACTTCGTGAACATCCGCAGTCTTTTCGAGAAGCTCGAAGGGGTGGATGACATCATGGAAGATCCGAACACCACGAGCGTGCGACTGGTGACCAATCCTGAAAAGATGGTGCTGCGCGAAACGCAGCGCGCGTTCGTGTATTTTTCGCTGCACGGACTGACGGTGGACGCGGTGATCGTCAACCGCGTGCTGCCGGCGGACGTGAAGGATGCGTGGTTCAGCGAGTGGCATGCGTCGCAGGAGAAGGTGCTGCATGAGATCGAAGAGTATTTCGCCCCGGTGCCGGTGAAGCGCGTGCCTCTTTTCGCGCACGAAGTGCTGGGGAAGAAGCGTTTACAGGAACTTGCCGAGCTGCTGTATCCTGGCGGAGAAGACCCCTCGGCGGTAACGCGAACCGAGAAACCTTATACTTTTGGGAAGGTAAACGGGATTTACGAGATTCGGGTTCACCTGCCGTTCGCGACCAAGGGCGAGGTGGGGTTGTTCAAGAAGGGCGACGAACTGGTGGTGGAGGTTGGTACGCTTCGGCGGCACATCGGGCTGCCGCGGTCGATGGCGATGCTCGTGCCGGGGCGGGCGCGGCTGGAGAATCAGGTTCTTACGGTGGAGATGAAGGAGGCACAATGAACGAGCAACAGGAAACCCAACAGGCGGGCGGTGAACGCGCGGGCCAGGGCCGCTGCCTATGCTACGACGTGATGGACCATCTGCGCGAGGCACTTGGCGTTTCGCCCGCGGTGAAGCAGCATTTGGCGAATTCGCGGATTGAATTCCTGAAGGCCATCCGCGGCGTGATCGACGACCGCATCGAGAAGCTTTCGGCGAAGGGGCAGCAGGGTACGAAAATCGCGGTTGAATAGATGAGTTGGCTCGGCCGGGGGATTCGGGGGTCTGTGGAGGACTCTGACCGCTTGTACGGCCAAGCCCGTTTGATTTCGTGCGATTCGTGGGGGAGTAGAGTCCAACTTCGTTTGAGCCGGGCCGAAGAATACCTCTTCCGCTAACTTTGACTGAAAAATTTGTGTGCGAGGATGAAACAGCCGATGAAGCGCCTGATTGCGTGTGCCGCGTTACTGACGATTGCGGGAGTCTGCTCTTATACATTCGCCCGGCCCGAATCCACGTGGGCCGTGCTGCCGCTCGCGTCACCTGCCGGCGCTAATAGCACGGAGCCGCAGATGACCATTCAGGGCGACCGGGTGATCCTCAGCTGGCTCGAAGTGGCTGGAAAGCGCGCGACGCTGAAATTCGCCGAGCGCAGCGCGGCCGGCTGGTCCGCGGCGCAAACGGTGACATCGAGCGACAACTTCTTCATCAATGCTTATGACGTTCCCTCGGTGAAGGCATTGCCCGACGGAACGCTTGCGGCGTACTGGATCGAAAACAACGGCTCCGAGCCGGACGCTACGAATGTGCGGCTTTCATGGTCCAAAGATAAAGGGCGCACCTGGTCCCGCGGCGTGAGCCCGCACCACGATGGAACCGAGACCGAACATGGCTTCGCGTCTTTGTTTGCGGCCTCTGGCGGCGGGCTCGGCGTGATTTGGATCGACGGACGAGCCACCGATCCTGAAAAAGAAACCGGGGACATGAGCCTGCGTTCGTCCGTGTACAGCCCGGAAGGCAAGCAACTCAATGAGACGGCGGTGAAATCGCGCGTGTGCGAGTGCTGCTCGACGTCGGTGGCGCAGACTTCCGACGGAGTGATTGCCGCGTTTCGAAACCGCAGCGCCACTGAAGTCCGAAATATCTACACCGCGCGCTTTGCCGGCGGCCATTGGGATACGCCCACGGCGGTGCACGACGATGCGTGGAAGATCGAGGCGTGCCCGATCAACGGCCCCGCCATCAGCGCGAACGGCCGCGACGTGGCCGTCGCGTGGTTTATGGCCAAGAACGACGAGGGCCGCGCGTTCTTGGCATTCTCACACGACGAGGGTAAAACCTTCGGGCAGCCTGTTCGCGTGGACGATGCGAGTTCGCTGGGCAGGCTGGGCGTTCAACTGCTGCCGGACGGATCGGCGGCCGTGACGTATATCGAAGTTGCGGGCAATCATTCGCAACTCAGGGTGCGAAAGGTTTCTCCGGCTGGGGCGAAGTCCGCGGCAGCTACGATCGCGGAGACATCGGGCAGCCGCTATCCGCGCATTGCGCGCGACGGGAACGAGCTTCTGTTTGTGTGGACCGATACCGGGCATGGCGCATCGAGCGTCCGAACGGCGCGCGCGAGCGTTGACGGAAAGTAGCTCTTCTATAGCTTGCGGCGTGAATCTCCGGAGTAATGAGACCTGCCACTCGGTGTGACCCGTGTCACATAATAGCTTCCTCATGCGCCGGATAATGGTCAAAGGCAAGTGGAGGCGTGAACAATGAAAACCGTCGTCACGCAATTGGCGCTCCTGCTTCTCGTTGGCTGCCCTTTAGCGGCGCAAGCTAAGCAAAAAGACAAACAAACGGAGAAGCCGCACGCCACCTCCGCAACTGCCTCCTCCGGAGCAGCGCTATACAAGCGGCATTGCGCCGTGTGCCACGGGAACGATTTGAAGGGCAATGGCCCGGCGCCCGAGCCGTTCCGGCAAGAGACGCCCGATTTGACGACGCTGGCAAAGCGCCACGAAGGTATTTTCCCGGATGCCTATGTGGCAGACGTTCTCAAAAATGGCGTTAAGATAAGAGCTCACGGTCCGGCGGAAATGCCTCTCTGGGGAACAACCTTCCAGGAAGCGGAAGGACTCACCGGACCGCAGGTCACCCAGCGAATTGCAGACCTAATCAGCTACATTAAATCGAAACAACAAAAGTAAACGCGGAGGCGTGCCAGATTGTGACGTTGCACGAGTGTGCGCCAACTGGGTAAGATCGTCATTCGCTTTTGATACTGGAGCGTACTCCGAATCCCGGGACGCGAGCAACGGCTCCTCCAGAACCCCGAAATCATGAACAAATCCGACAATCGAAACTACAGAATTGCCACGATTCCCGGGGACGGCATCGGGAAAGAAGTGGTTCCGGAAGGCATCCGGGTGATCGAGGCGGCCGCGCGGCGTTTCGGTTTTTCCGTCTCGTGGAAGCAATTCGACTGGAACTGCGAGACGTATCTCACGACGGGGCGGATGATGCCCGAAGACGGCCTCGAACAGCTGCGTCCACACGACGCCGTGTTTCTGGGGGCGGTAGGCTACCCGGGAGTGCCCGACCACGTTTCGCTATGGGGCTTGTTGATTCCGATTCGCCGCGGCTTTCAGCAGTACGTGAACCTGCGCCCCGTGCGGCTGCTCCATGGTATGCAGGCAAGTGTCCGCAATTTTGAGCCGGGCCAGATCGACTTCCAAGTAGTGCGGGAAAACACGGAAGGCGAATACTCGGAAATCGGAGGACGCATCAACCGGGGTACTCCGGATGAGCTGGCGATTCAGGAAACCATCTTCACGCGGCGAGGGTGCGACCGGGTGATGCGTTATGCGTTCGAACTGGCTAAAACGCGCAAGCGCCACGTAACGTCGGCCACGAAATCGAACGGCATCATTCATACCATGCCGTTCTGGGATGAGCGCTTCACGGCGATCTCGAAGGATTATCCCGATATCCGCACGGATCAGTTTCATATCGATATTCTGACCGCGCATTTCGTGCGGCACCCGGATTGGTTCGACGTGGTGGTGGGATCGAATCTCTTCGGGGACATTCTTTCCGATTTGGGGCCGGCGATCGTCGGTTCGATCGGCATTGCCGCGTCGGGAAACCTGAATCCGGAGCGCGAATTCCCGTCCATGTTCGAGCCGGTTCACGGGTCTGCGCCCGATATCGCGGGGAAAGGCATCGCGAATCCCATCGGGCAGATATGGTCGGGCGCGATGATGCTGCGGCACTTCGGCGAAGCGGGTGCGGCGGAAGCGATCGAGCGCGCCATCGAAGCGGTACTCGGAGGCGGAGGTCCGCGCACGCCGGATGTCGGCGGAAAAGCGACGACAAGCGAACTCGGAGAGGCGATCGCTTCCGAGATTTCTCGTTAAGAGCCTACGCCAAACTGTCCATGACGAAGGCGGCGCGCTTAGAATTCTCTTAACTGTTTTCGGCGAGCATGGAAAAATCCTCCCCGCGAATCTGTCCGTTCTCCTCGGACAACACGAACGCGCGCTCGACCCAGTGCTGCAGTTCGCGCACGTTGCCGGGCCACGCGTGCGCGGACAAGGCGTTTTCCGCTTCCGGGCTGAAGCTCTTTGCGGGGACGCAAGCTTGGCTGCACAGCCTTTGCAGGAAATGCCGGGCCAGCGGCAGCACGTCTCCCGTCCTGCTTTCGAGCGCTGGGAGGTGCAACGGAAAAACGGCGAGCCGGTAATAGAGATCCTCCCGGAACAGCTTCTCGCGAACGCGCTGGCGCAGGTCCGCGTTCGTTGAGGCGATCAGCCGGGTGTTCACGCGAAACAGGTCCGCGCTTCCCAGCCGCTGCACTTCCCCCTCCTGCACGAAGCGAAGAAGCTTGGCCTGCATGCTCAGCGGCAATTCGCCGATTTCATCGAGCAGCAAGGTGCCGCCGTGCGCGGCGTGAATGCGGCCCAGTCGTGCCTGGAAGGCGCCGGTGAACGCGCCTCGCGTGAACCCGAAAAGCTCGGCTTCGAGAAGGCTTTCGGGAATGGCGGCGCAGTTCACGACGACGAACGGCCCGCGGCTGCGCTGGCTGAGTTCATGGATGCCGCGCGCAATCAATTCCTTTCCCGTGCCGGTGGCGCCGACAATCAGCACGGCGGTGTCGCGCGGCGCCACGAGGCGCGCCAGGCGGTAGAGCTGCTGCATTTTGAGGCTGGTGCCGATCATGCCGGGCAGCGGCTCAATCCGCGCTACGCCGGGTTCGGAGACCGGCGCATCCAGCATCAGGCATTCGTCAGACGATTCCGGCTTCTGCGTTGCGATGCGGACCGGGCCCGCTGCGTCTTCAATGACGTGTTCAATGGCATGCTCAACGGCGCTCTCGCCGGCGAATGAGAGAGAGTATTGCTCGAAATCTTCCTGAGTCCTCGGGACCACCACCGCGAGGCCGGGAAAGCGCGACCGGATGGTGACCAGCAACTCGTCGATATCGAGATCGTCGATCTGCGGATCGAGCACGAGAGTGCCGAATTCTTCCCGCTCCAGCTGGATGAGGGCCTCTGCGCCGCCAGTGGCCTCGAACGATTGCGCCCCCCGTCTGGAAAAACCCTTCGTGATGTTCATTCGAAACTTCTCTTGCGGGCTTGCTACCAGAACTTTTCCGGTTCTGCTCATGCCGGGAATTGCGCTTGCCGCCGCCATCGTGTGCCTCCAGCCAGGTTGGGCTTCGTCAGCGGACCGGATTTCCAGCCACGTTGAGAAATTGTCGTGATGATGCCGTGAGGACGATATCGTGAGACGTATCTGAAAATACTTAGTGGGCTCTCAGGAAGCCTGCGAGACGGACTTGTAGTTCATGAGGGGTTGCCGTTCGACGGAACGGCCGCCCTGCAACAAGTACCCGATGCCGCGAACGGTGTGAATCAACTTCCGATCGGACGAGGCGTCCACTTTTTTCCTTAGGTAATTAATGTAGACGTCCACAACATTGGTCATCGTATCGAATGAGAGATTCCACACGTGCTCCACGATTTGCGCACGCGTAACGTGTTTGCCGGCGTTGCGCATAAGGTATTCCAGCAGCGAAAATTCCTTGGGTGTGAGGTCGATGGTGCGGCCCGCGCGCTTTACCTTGTGCTCCACGCGGTTCAATTCGAGGTCCTCCACGTGCAGTACCGTTTCCGGCGATCGCCCGCCGCGGCGCAAAAGCGCACGGACGCGGGCGGAAAGTTCGGAGAAAGCAAACGGCTTCAGGACAATGTCGTCCGCCCCGGAATCGAGCAATTGGACGCGATCTTCGGGCCGGCCGCGGCTGGACAACACCAAAATAGGCAGATGCTGCCGGCGGGCGCGAATGTCGCAAACCACGTTCAGAATATTCGGACGCGACAAATTCACGTCGAGGATCGCCGCCTCATATTCCCGCTCGTCGGCCATTGACTTTGCTTCTTCTCCATCCGCGGTGAGATCGACGACGTAGTCTTCGGCATCGAAGCCGCGCTGCAGAAACGTTCCGAGGGCGGTATCGCTCTCGGCGACAAGAATGCGCATGGAAAAACTCCTCAGGAAGGGGGGACTGCGAGAGGTTCAGCGAATCTAATGAAGAATCGGTAAAGTGTCAAAGGAAATCGTTATGAGATACGTAGTCTTCCGAGAGCTGAACCGTGTAAGTTACCCTCGGAGACAGGATGACCGCGAGTTTCGGACCATATTGGGATTGTGCGGTTTCACTAAGGCACATTTTTCACGGGTGCGTCATCGTTTCCGGGCGAACAAGTTCGTCGAATTCCTTTTCTGTGAGAAAGCCAAGCTTCAGCGCTGCTTCGCGAAGGCTTAACCGCTCGTGGTGCGCCTTGTGCGCGATCTGCGCCGCCTTGTCGTAACCGATTTTCGGACTGAGCGCGGTGACGAGCATAAGAGAATTCTTCACATTCTCGCCGATGCGCTGGGCATCGAGCTGCATTCCCTCCACGCAGTGCTCCGTGAACGAACGGCAGGCGTCGGCGAGCAGCCGGACGGAGTGCAGAAAATTGTGGATCATCACCGGCTTGAACACGTTCAACTGGAAATTTCCCTGGGAGCCGGCAAAGCCAATCGCGGCGTCGTTGCCGAACACCTGGACGGCGACCATGGTCATCGCCTCCGACTGCGTGGGATTCACCTTGCCCGGCATAATTGAGGAACCCGGCTCGTTCTCCGGAAGCATGAGCTCGCCCAGCCCAGCGCGCGGGCCGGATGCGAGCCAGCGAATGTCGTTGGCAATTTTCATCAGCGAAGCGCCAAGCGTTTTGAGGGCGCCGCTGGCGAAGACAAGTTCGTCGTGCGCGGAAAGCGCCGCAAACTTGTTCGGATGAGATTTGAACGGCAGGCCCGTCAGCTCAGCGATCTTTCTGGCAGCGCGTTCGGCAAATTCCGGATGTGAATTGAGGCCCGTGCCCACCGCCGTGCCACCGATCGCCAGATCGTAGAGGCCCGGAAGCACCAGCTTGAGGCGCTCGACGTCGCGATCGAGCTGATTCGCCCAGCCGGACATTTCCTGGCCCACAGTGAGCGGAGTGGCATCCATCAAGTGTGTTCGGCCGATCTTGACGACATCCTGAAACTGCCGCGCCTTGGCTTGAATTGCATCGCGCAAATGTTCGACCGCCGGGATGAGCACTTCGGCGACGCGAGAGGCAGCGGCAATGTGCATCGCGGTGGGAAACGTGTCGTTGGAGGACTGCGACATGTTTACATCGTCATTGGGATGGATCGGCTTCTTGCTGCCCATCGTGCCGCCGGCGATTTCAATGGCGCGATTCGAAATCACTTCGTTGGCATTCATGTTGGTCTGCGTGCCGCTGCCGGTCTGCCAGATGTGCAGCGGGAAGTGCTCGTCGAGCTTGCCGGCAATCACCTCATTGGCGGCCTGCGTGATCAGCCGCGCCTTCTCGGCGGAGAGCTTGCCGAGGTCCTCGTTGACGAGCGCGGCAGCTTTTTTCAGAACCCCGAAGGCGCGGATCAGCTCCGGAGGCATCGTGTCCAAGCCGATATCGAAATGGATCAGCGACCGGGCCGTCTGCGCGCCGTAGTAGCGGTCGACCGGGACCTCGATTTTTCCCATGCTGTCGGATTCGGTTCGCGTCTGCACCTTCTGGGCAGACGAAGCTTTCGGGTCCAAGGTCGCTTCCTTCACACAGGCCTCCGCGCGGCGGGTACTCGCCGGACATTTTATTGGGTGCTGCTATAAGAATACTGCGAAAATTGAGTTTTGGACTCCGAAGTTTGGGGCATTCGAAATGCAGCGGCACACCGCGGTGCAGCGGCGAATTAGGCTCGATGGAACCGCGCATCCGCGTGTATTCTTTCTTGTGAGCGTGCCACATCCACCCGCACATGCCGATTAGCTCCGCCACACAGTGGGCCATTCTGGGAACCGTCGTGATCGTCGCGCTGGCGGCGGACCTCGCCATATTTCATCGCGAAGCGCACGAAGTGAAGCTCAGGGAAGCGCTGCTGGAAAGCGCCGGCTGGATCGGCTTGGCGCTGGCTTTCAACGCGTGGATCTATTTCTCGCGCGGCCACGCGGCGGGGCTCGACTTTCTGACCGCCTACGTGCTGGAAAAATCGATGAGTGCGGACAATATCCTCGTGTTCATCCTCATTTTTTCATCTCTGGGCGTGCCCGCGAAGTCGCAGCACACGGTGCTTTTTTACGGCGTCGCGGGAGCGCTGGTGATGCGGGGGCTGTTCGTCTGGGGCGGAATCGCGCTGTTACAGAGGTTCCACGCCGTGCTTTTCGTCTTCGGCGCGATACTGCTGGTTGCCGGGCTGCGGATGCTTTTCGCGCGGCCAGGAGTTACGCGGCAAGGCCCGAACCTCATTGTGCAAATGGCGCGGCGGATTGTGCCGGTAACGGACCATTTCGAGGGCGAAAAGCTCTGGGTGCGGGAAAACGGAAGGGCGAAGATGACGGCGTTATTCGTTGCGCTGATCGCCGTGGAAGCGATGGACCTGGTCTTCGCGGTGGACTCGGTTCCGGCCGTGCTGGCGATCACGCGCGATCCGTTTATCGCCTACTCGTCGAACGCGTTTGCGATCCTGGGCCTTCGCGCGCTTTACTTTGCGCTGTCGGGCGCGCTGGCGCGGCTTCGCTATCTTCACCAGGGGCTTGCCATCATTCTCATCTTCGTTGCGTGCAAAATGCTCGCGTCCGACCGACTGCCCATTTCGAGCGGGCTTTCGCTTGGCATTATCGGCGGAATTCTTGCGCTGACCGTGGCCGCTTCCCTGGGAACCCGGGAGCGAACGCAACCACCAAGGCCGACGTAGAGGACCGCGGCTCAACATGCACTTTCCGCGAAAAACCGCGGCGCTCCGAGCGGAGTGCGTTAGAATAGCGCTGCAAATTCCGGGAGAATCCATACTCAAATGAGCACCGCCTCCAAGAACTCCTTTTCGTCCCTCGCCACACTGCGCGTGGGCAACGAGTCGTTTGAAATTTACCGTCTGGACGCCCTCGCGAAGGCCGGCGTCGGCAACGTAGCGCGCCTTCCCTTTTCGCTGAAGGTGCTGCTCGAGAATCTGCTGCGCCACGAAGACGGGCGCTTCGTCCAGAGCGGCGACATACCGGCCCTCGCGGGCTGGGATCCCTCGAATGCCGTGGAGAAAGAAGTGTCGTTCATGCCGGCGCGCGTGCTGCTGCAGGATTTCACCGGAGTACCCGCAGTAGTGGACCTCGCCGCGATGCGCGACGCAATCCGCAAGCTCGGCGGCGACCCGAAGAAAATCAATCCCCTGCTGCCGGCGGAACTGGTGATCGACCATTCCGTGCAGGTGGACAAATTCGGCACCGCGGGCGCCTTCGCCTTCAACGCCAATCTCGAGATGGAGCGCAACATCGAACGCTACGCCTTCCTGCGCTGGGGACAAAAGGCCCTCAAGAATTTCAAAGTGGTTCCGCCGGACACCGGTATTTGTCACCAGGTGAACCTCGAATATCTTGCGCGCGTTGTCTTCAACGCCGAGCAGGACGGCAAGCGCTTCGCTTTCCCCGACTCGCTGGTGGGCACCGATTCCCACACCACGATGGTGAACGGGCTGGGCGTGATGGGTTGGGGCGTGGGAGGAATTGAAGCGGAGGCCGCGATGCTGGGCCAGCCGCTCTCGATGCTGATTCCGGCCGTGGTCGGGTTCAAGTTGCACGGCCGATTGCCGGAGGGCGCCACCGCGACCGATCTGGTGTTGACCGTGACGCAGATGCTGCGGAAGAAAGGCGTCGTCGGAAAATTTGTGGAGTTCTACGGGACGGGCCTCTCCAGCCTCACGCTTCCCGACCGCGCCACTATTGCCAACATGGCTCCCGAATACGGCGCGACGATGGGATTCTTCCCCGTGGACGCGGAAGTGCTCAACTACCTGCGCTTCACCGATCGCAGCGAGGCGCAAGTGAAGCTCGTCGAGGCCTACTCGAAGGAACAGGGAATTTTCCGCACGGACGAGACGCCCGATCCGATTTTCACCGACAAGCTAGAACTCGATCTGGCGACCGTGGTGCCGACAATGGCTGGGCCCAAGCGTCCGCAGGACAGCGTGCCGCTCACACAGGCCAAGGTTGCGTTCGAGAAGTCGCTCACCGAACCCGCGAAGCATGCCAAGGTGCAGAACAATGGCGATTCTTTCGAATTGGCCGACGGCTCCGTGGTGATTGCCGCGATCACGAGCTGCACGAACACATCGAATCCTTCGCTGATGCTCGGCGCAGGTCTGCTCGCGAAAAAAGCGGTGGAGCGCGGGCTCACATCGAAGCCGTGGGTGAAGACGAGCTTCGCGCCCGGTTCGAAGGTAGTAACCGATTACATCGAAAAGGCTGGCCTGTGGCCCTATCTCGAATCGCTGCGCTTCCACCTGGTGGGGTACGGCTGCACCACCTGCATCGGCAACAGCGGGCCGCTGCCGGAAACGATCAGCAAGGCGATCAAGGACAACAACCTGGTCGCCGTGTCGGTGCTGAGCGGGAACAGGAACTTCGAGGGCCGCATCAATCCCCAGTGCCGCGCGAACTATCTGGCTTCGCCGCCGCTCGTGGTGGCCTATGCGATTGCGGGCCGCATGGATTTCGACATCGTGAACGAGCCGCTGGGCAACGACAAGGCGGGCAAGCCGGTCTACCTGCGCGATATCTGGCCCACGCCGCAGGAGGTGGAGTCCACGATGCGCAGTTCGGTGACCAGCGAAATGTTCCGCAAGGAATACGCCGACGTCTTCACGGGCGATGCGCACTGGCAGGCGCTGCCTATTCCGGAGGGTGATCTCTACGCGTGGGACGGCAGATCCACCTATATCAAAGACCCGCCGTACTTCGAGGGCATGCCGGTAAAGCCCGGCGCGCTCACCGATCTGCGCGGACTGCGGGCACTCGCGCTGCTCGGAGACAGCATCACCACGGATCACATTTCACCCGCCGGGTCGATTCCCGCCGAAAGCCCGGCTGGAAAATATCTGATCGCAAACGGTGTGCAGCCCAAGGATTTCAATTCTTACGGCGCGCGCCGCGGCAACCATGAAGTGATGATGCGCGGCACGTTCGCGAACATCCGCCTGAAGAACCAGCTGGCGCCCGGCACCGAAGGCGGCTGGACGATTCATCAGCCGAGCGGCGAGAAAATGTACATCTACGACGCGGCGATGAAGTATCGCGACGAGCGCGTGCCGTTGATGATCCTCGCGGGCAAGGAATATGGCTCCGGCTCGTCGCGCGACTGGGCGGCCAAGGGCACGATTCTTCTCGGCGTAAAAGCGGTGCTGGCCGAGAGCTTCGAGCGCATCCATCGCAGCAACCTGGTGGGAATGGGCGTGCTGCCGATCGAGTTTCTGCCGGGAGAAAACGCGAAATCCCTCGGGTTGACCGGCCTCGAGGTTTTCGATTTCGAAGGCCTGGCGCAGAATTTCGAGCCGCGCAAGAAAATCAAGGTCACTGCGCGCGACACCGGCGGCAACGTGAAGAATTTCGCGGCGCTCGCGCGTGTCGATACGCCCTTCGAGGTGGCCTACTACCAGCACGGCGGGATTCTACAATACGTGCTGCGGCAGATGCTGTAGCGGCGCTCGATTTCACAAAGGCTATGGCCGAAGGCCTTCACTGAATATTTCTAGCGGGCGGTGGTGGCGGGCCTGCGCAATGGGCCGCGAAAAGCGTTTATGCACCTCTTTCTTGTAATCCCGCGACTGCTGCCCGGAAACGAGCTTGCCGCGTTTCTCGTGGTGATTTGTTTTGCGGCGGGGATCAACGTCTACGCGACGATGTTGACGCTGGGTATCCTCTCCCATGTCCAGATTCTGGCGCTGCCTCCCGGATTGCACGTGCTGGGCAACTGGTACGTGCTGGGTGTGTGCGGGATTCTGTTTCTGGTGGAATTCGCGGGCGATAAAATTCCCGTTTTCGATCTGCTTTGGAACGCGCTGCATACCTTCGTGCGCATACCCGTCGCGGCGCTGATGGCCTACTCGGCGACTTCGCAATTGCCGGAGTGGCAGCGGCTGCTCGCGACGCTGCTGGGTTCGCTGATCGCTCTCGCGGCGCACGGGGGAAAAACGGCCGCTCGTGCCGCGGTAACACCTTCGCCCGAGCCGCTCTCGAATATCTCGCTGAGCCTCGGCGAGGATGCCGGCGTGGCGTTTCTGCTGTGGTTCGCCACGCACCATCCTTATTCAGCCGCCGCGCTCGTGGGGGTGCTGTTGCTCGCCATCGCGATCATGATTCGCGTAGTGGCGCTGGCTCTGGCGAATCTCTTCCGCGGCACGGAAAGCGTGCTCGCTAAAGATGGCCATGAGAGCGGGCAGCCAGTTCATTGAGGAACCTGCCGCGGCAGCGACTACTGCTGCTTTTTCTTGTTGAGAAAGCCCCCGAGGATTCCAGAGACCGCCGACGCCGCGTTTTTTGTGTCACCCAGATTGCTCTTCACGAGGCTGTTAACGGCTCCCGAAACGTCGGGAACAAATTCCGGTTTTGAAGTTGTGCCCTTCACCGTAAAAGGAACTGTAAGCGTCTTCGCGCTTCCCCCGCCGCCGGTTAGGGATGAAAGTGCCGAAGTAACTCCGCCAACCGCGCCCCCCGACGGCGTGACTTTCGCAACCATTTTGCAATCCAACTGCTGAGTCGCGCTGACGTTTGCAGTGCCCGTCACGGTCCCAATGCCCACTACCACCAGATTGATGTTTTGCGCCTGAGTTCCCTTCGGATCCACATGGACGTTCGCGCTCAGGGTTTGAATATCGGTGTCCGAACCGCTCGGACCTCCCAGGCCCGTCAGCGAAGAAAGCGCTCCCAGCTTCGATCTCAGATTGAACCCGGCGAGCTTCGCGTTGGAAAGATTCACAGGGCCATTGATCGTAAGCTTATCGGCCGGGCCTCTAACTGCGAGGTTCACGCCGAGTGAACCGCTCTGTAACGACGCTCCGGTGGGAAGTGTGACGCCCACTGCCGGCAGCACTCCCTCGAGATCGGCGACAGGCATGCCCTCGCCGCTGAGCTTCATCTGCAGGGAGGCCACGGTTCCGGAGTCATTGAATGTGCCGGTGAGATGGGCGAGTGCCTTTCCGATATGCACTTCGCCGCTCTTCACGTCGCCCGTTTCACCCTTCAGGTTGTAGTCGCTGTCGTAGTCAATGTTCAACGGGACGCGGGACGGTGCGCCGTTTGCAACCAATTTGATCTTCTCGGCTTTTACCGTGCCTTTCGAGGTGACCTGCTTGCCGTCGGAGCCAAGGTTGCCGGTGAAACTCACCAATCCCGCGAGTCCGGAGGATGGATCGACAAAACCCGTCGCCGCGAGGTCCACATTCTCCGCGTCGATTTGCGTTTCCAGCGGCGTGAGGGATGCATCGGTCTGGTCGATGGGCCCGGCCTTTCCATCGATCTTCACGGAGCCGCCGCCCGGAGTCTTCCCGGTGAGCTGGAACGGAAACTGCGTCGTATAGGAAAGATCGGAAGCGTCGAGATTCACGTTTTGATAGGTCTGCATTTTCCCGCCTGGGCCAATCCTGCCTACCGTGATAGTTCCGTTTACGAGGGAGATCTTCTGGACCGAAAAGTCGGTGGTGCTCGAGGTGCTATCGCTCTTTTTGGAGCCGGCGCCCAGATTCGAGAAATTCCAGGTGCCCGAGGGATTGCGGAGCAGGGTCACCTGGGGATCGGTGATCGTGAAGGAGCTGACTTCAAGCTTCTTCGAGAAAATCAGAGGTTGGAGCGCCACGCCCGCCGCGAGTTGCTTCGCCTGCAAAAAGGACGCACCGCCGAAAGCGGGGTCGTCCGCGATCGAAAGGTTATCGATCTTGACGGCGCCGGATAGCAGCGCGAGCTCGATGTTGCCGATCTGGACTTTGCGGCCGAGAGCGGTGGAGAGGTCGGTCTCCAGTGTCGGCTTGAAGCGGTTCACGTCGATCAAAAACGGAATCGCGGCGACGATGACAATGAGAAGAAGAACGACGATGCCAACGATTGTGAGCAGCTTTTTCATGGTGCCTCCGAGTCCATCCGGCAGATCGCGTGTGGCTTTCAGCGGAGGGGAAATGATACTCCCAATGTCGGCCGGTCGGCAATTTGCAGTAGCTCGCAGCACCTTGCGTCACCTTATATCAAGGGAACACCCTTGCGGTTCCGTTAACCCGCGAGCTACGTATTTCCTAAATATCTGTAAGGGGGCGCGGCAACCCGATTCATACTTGTCGGCGTCCCTCTAACCGGCTTTCCTGTCCCAACGCGGCCATGGAGTCCGTTGCTCGCTCGGAGCCGCAGCTTGTTTTTCGGTGTCTAATTTCTGGAGGTCCATCATGCGACTCAACAAGCTCTGGTTTTTGACTCTGGCTTTGGTGCCTTATCCTTCTCTTGCAGCGACCGCTCCACAAACGAAGACAACCACGCCGGCCGCACAGTCGGTGCCCACCACGAGGCCCGCCTCCAATGCCCCGCGGACCGATGCTGAAAGCGCAACGTCCGCCGCGAAACTTCCCGTGCGGCGCGTGGTCCTCTACAAGACTGGCGTGGGGTACTTCGAGCACTCGGGGCAGGTCCGCGGCAATCAAACCGTCGAAGTGGATTTCACCAGCAGCCAGCTCAACGACGTGCTGCAGTCGCTAACCGTGCTCGATCTCAGCGGCGGACGAATCGCGGGCGTGAATTACAACTCGGAGGCGCCCCTGAGCCAGCGGCTCGGGATGCTCCGGCTTCCGCTCGACGAAAAAACAGACATCTCGAAGTTCTACGGCGCGTTGCGGGGAGCGCATCTGGAAGTCCGCAGCGGCACCGGCACCATCACCGGCCGCCTGCTGAGCATCGAACAAAAGACGCGCGAGAACGCCGGGACGACTTTCGATGTTGACCTGGCGACGGTGGTCAGCGACTCGGGCGAAGTTCACAGCGTGGAAATCACCCCGGCCGTGAGCGTCCGCCTCACCGAAGGCGACGTTACCAGGGAGGTCGGCCAATACCTTTCCCTGCTGGCCTCGATGCGCCAGGAAGATGTCCGGCGCATGACCATCGTGACCGCCGGCACCGGCGATCGGCAATTGTACGTAAGCTATATCAGTGAAACTCCTATCTGGAAAACTACGTATCGCGTCGTGCTGCCCGCAAACGGTAAGGACCAGCCTCTGCTGCAGGGCTGGGCCATCGTGGACAACACGGTGGGCGAAGACTGGACAAATGTGGAGCTTTCCCTCGTGGCAGGCGCACCGCAATCCTTCATCCAACAGCTTTCTCAGGCCTATTACGGAAGGCGCGCGGTCGTCCCACTTCCGCAATATGCCCAGCTCGCGCCGCAAACCCACGAAAGCGCGATGCTCGGGGGCTCCGCAAGCATGGACGCGGCCACAGACGCCCTCCAAACAGACGAGAATGGCCTGGCATTCGCCAAAAAGAGCGGTGTGGCCGGCGGAACTGGCGAGGCAGTCCAGAGCGCCACGATCGGAGCGCCTCTTTCCGCACTTTTGGCCTCGCCTCGGAACGCAGCGGCACCTAATCCCTACGCGATAGCGGCGGCTCGCAGTGTGGGTTCGGCAGCGGCGCAGGCCAACGATCTGGGCGATCTTTTCGAATACAAGCTGAAGGACCGCGTGACCATTCACAAGAACGAATCGGCGCTGGTTCCGATCGTTCAGGTTCCCGTGGCTGCCGAAAAGGTGTCGCTGTGGAACTCTTCCCTGAATTCGCCACGCCCGCTTCATGCTCTCTGGCTCACAAATTCAAGCGCCTTGACGCTCGACGAGGGAAGCTTCAGCCTGATCGAAGACGAAGTCATTCGCCGGAGAAGGCCTGATCGACACGATCAAAGCCTGGAGAGAAGCGTCTACTGTCTTACGCCGTCGATCTCGGCGTTCGCGTGGACCGGAAGGCGGAGAGCCAGCCGCAGCGTGTGACGCGCATTCGCATTTCCCGCGGCGTGATGATCCAAACCAGCGAGACGCATCAGGAGACATCCTACACGATCCGGAATGACGACATTACGCCGCGGTCGGTGCTGATCGAGCACCCGCTGCAACCAGGCTGGCAGCTCTCGGAGCAGACTCCCAAGCCCGAGGAGACAACATCGAGCGCCTACCGCTTCCGGCAAGCCGTCGATCCAAAAGCCACGGTGCAGTTTGCCGTTCTGGAGTCGAGGCCGATCGAAACGCGCTACGAGCTGACGAACCTGACCAACGATCAAATCATCCTCTTTGAGCGCCAGAAATCGATCAATCCCGAAGTGGAAGCGGCGCTGAGGAAGATCATCGAGCAGAAGGGGCAAGTGGCCGCCCTCGACGCGCAAATCTCCGCCAAAAACGCCGAAACAAAAAAGATCTACGACGATCAGAGTCGAATCCGCGAGAACCTGAAAGCCCTCAAGGGCACCCCGGAAGAACGCGCCCTTACTCAGCGGTACATTCAGCAACTCGCCGATCAGGAAACTCGGCTCGAAACGATACAGCACGAGACCGCCGACTTGACATCGAAGCGTGAGCAGGCCCAAGCGACATTGGACGCAATGGTCAACAGTTTGACACTCGAAGCGACGTTGTGAAGTCACCGGGGTGGGTGTGCCAAATCCGGTGCTCAAACGCGCGCTTTGCGGAATCGGCCATCGGCCGGCGCGCGAGGGTAGGGTTGCGCCTCCAGCGTTAAGATTTTATTAGGTGTTACGGGGAAGTCGTGCTAGGTTTGGGCTGCGTTTGTTGCTCCCGTAACACCTTTAGATTCGTCAGAGGGGGCTGCGAGTTTCAAGCTTTGGCAGCACCTTTGCTTTGCGGCTGGAGGCGGTCGAGAAGCACAAATAGCTTAAAAACAAAGTGAGCAAATAAGTGAGAGAACAAGGAACAGTGAAGTGGTTCAATGCCAGCAAAGGGTTTGGGTTCATCCAGCGCCAGTCCGGCGAGGATGTTTTCGTCCACTTCTCGGCTATTCAGGCCGAGGGGTACAAATCGCTGAACGAAGGCCAGGCGGTTGAATTCGAAGTTACCCGCGGCCCCAAGGGTCTGCAGGCTGCGAACGTCACTAGCCTCTAGTCGAAGAAGGCGGGCCGGCGAAAGCCAGCCCGCCTTTTTTGTGTCCGGACGATTCCTCTTAGAATTCCCCGTTTTGCACTTCTGGAGGGCCAGGAGTTCCCTGGTCAACATGGTCACGCACGAACAGGTGGAATGCACTTTTGAATTTCGCGGCAAGGAGGGACGCGGCGCAAACGGAGGTCGGGCTTGAATTCAGGGAGCTTTCACCATTCTTCTGGCAGATGCATTTCCCTCCGGAGGATTGGAATCCCGATGAGCGCAAGCTTCCCACCGCCGCAGCGCCCCTGACAGCCGCTCCTTTCAGGCGTTAGCTGGTATCGTGATGTAAATTACGCGACATTGTGACACAGCTCACTGAAAAAAAAGGGTACTCGCCACAGCATATATCCACAGTAAGATCCGGAAGGCCCGGCGGCATGGCACAGTGGCACCAGCGACGGGCGACCATTTGCCGCTGTCGGGCCTCCGGGAATTAGAGCTTGCCTGTCTCTGACTTTCCTTCCGATTCTGACGCGCGGTGCTCTGTTTCAAGTCGTGATATGTTTGTGCTGGGCTTTGACAGCCTGAGCCGTCTGGCTCGGCGCGCTGGCGTCGCCCAGGTGTCACTCTGATGTCGATTGATATAAGGTACGGACCTGAATATCATTCCCGCGGCTACCGAAGAACCGGGTAACGTTCTCTCTCAACAGAACAGCAATTCCGCGTTCGCGTGCGCGGCGCCGTTTATACGCAGCCATCCCTTCAGGATCCTGCTTGTGTCGGCGGCCGTACTCGTTCCTTGCTTCTGGCACCGGCACATCGAGGCCTCGGACCTAGGAAGCCACCTCTACAATGGATGGCTCGCGCAGTTGATTACGCGTGGCCAGGCCCCCGGCCTTTGGCTCTCCCATCAGAAGACCAACGTGCTCTTCGATCTGCTGCTAAGCACAATTGGGCCGGCCCTGGGATGGATGGCGGCGGAGAAAATCGCAGTATCCCTGTGCGGGCTGATCTTTTTCTGGGGCGTTTTCGCGTTTATTTCAGCCGCTACGCAGAGAGCGCCCTGGTTTCTCACGCCCGTGATGGCGCTGGTGACGTACGGCTACACGTTCGAAATGGGCCTGCTGAACTATTACCTCGCTCTCGGCCTTTCATTTTTCTGCATTGCGATTTTGTGGCGCGGTGCGGGATGGGAGAAAGTCGCGGCGGTTCCGCTGGCGGCGCTTTGCGTGATGGCGCATCCGTTCGGGCTGATATGGCTTGTCTGTGCGATCGCCTATATTGCAGTAGCGGAGCGCGTGCCGCTGCGATATCAGTTCGTCCTGGTCCTCGCCGCGGCGGGCGCGATCTTCCTCGTTCACTACTACTTCTGGCATCACTTCATTTACGAGGCGGAGCCGGACCCGTTCTACCGGTTCACCGGCGCCGATCAGCTTCTTCTGTATGGAGAAAGATATCGAATCGCAGAGAGGCTACTGATCGGCTTTGCGGCCGTCGCGCTGATTGTAGATGTTGTGCGGCGGCGCCGCGAGCCGGGACTTTGGAAGGCGTACGCTCTGCCGCTGCAGCTTTACGTAGTGACCGAACTGGCGGTTTTCCTGTTCCCGCGCGGAGTTCACTTCCCCCATCACGTGGCGATCGCGCTGATCACCGAACGCCTCACGTCTATTTCGGCCGCGGCAGGATGCTGCCTCTTGGGGGTGATGAAGCCGAGAAGATGGCATCTGGCCGCGTCGCTCGCGATTGCCGCGATATTCTTTGCGTTCCTTTACCAGGACACCGCGACGATTAGCAAAATTGAAGACCGGGTGGCCAGCGCTGTTCGCACCGGTGCCCCCGAATCAGCGCGTGCTGGCAACGATCCTGGCTCCGCCGGAGTGGCGCATTTTGATCCAGCACATCGCCGACCGCGCCTGCATCGGCTATTGCTTCAGCTACGGCAACTATGAGCCGGGCTCAGAAGTATTCCGCGTCCGCGCCACGCCGGGGAACCCCTATGTGATGGACGATTACGAGGATGCCGTAGATATGGAGGAAGGCGATTACGTGGTGCGCCCAGAAGACCTGCCCGCCTACCAGGTGTTTCAGTGCAGCGCGACGGGAATGGACATCTGCATTCGCAGCCTGCAAGCGGGGGAAGCAAACAACCGGCTGGGGGTTTACCAGGACCAGTGAAAACCGCGTGCTGAAACGCCCAGCCTGGAATCCACAGGCGAATTTACATTCGTAGACACTGGTTTTCGCAAACCGATGGTAGAATCTCGCCCCATTCATGGGAGTCGGATGTAACCGGCCTATTCGCTTCGAGTGAGATCGCGCAGGCTGCCGAACGAGCGGCAATACGATAGAGGAGAAGAGAAATGACCGAGCCTTTGCCTGAACAGCAGAAGACCACGCTGATCGTTCGTTCGCCACTGTCCGAAGACGGTTCCATATCGATCTACTTCTCCAGCCGCGACGGACGGCTGATGAATCAGGAGGAGTGGTACCACCTCAAAGAGTTGATCGAGCTGGCGAACCGGGTGTGCGTGAAGCAGCAGGCCCGCGCCCAGAATGCCTAGCGCGATCTGACCGGTACGCTGCGGTCAGTCTGAAGACTTCGCCTTCCACAGGATCTGCCGCAGAACGCCGAGCCATACCTCCGCGTCCAAAGCAGAGAGATTCATGCGCCGAAGGAGGCGGCGAATCTTGAGTTCGTTGGACGCGCGCGGTCCGGGATAGCCGCTCAGCCGCAGTGCTTCGTTCAGCATCTCCGTCATCCTCTCCACATCCTCGCCCTTGGCTAGCTGCTTTTTCCCCGCTGATTCCCGCCCGGCCTTTTCGCTCCGCACGAGTTCATAGAGGCAAACGGCCACCGCCTGACCAAGGTTCATCGAGATGTTCTCTTCGCAGGTGGGAATGCGCATCAGCCAGTGGCAATGGCTCAGGTCTTCATTGGAGAGGCCCACGCGTTCGGAGCCAAACAGCAATGCCACCCGGTTCGATGCGAGATGCTTGCGGATAAGGCGGCCTCCGTGGTCTAGCAGATGAAGCGGCTGCTGCAATACTCTGTGGCGGACGGCCGTAGTTCCCACCACCAGCGTGCAATCGGCGACCGCATCGGCCACAGCAGTATAAAGCTGCGCGTTGGCGAGTAATTCGGACGCGCCGACGGCCGAGCGCGCCTCCCGAAAAGCGGGCTCGTACGGATTCACGACGCGCAGATGGGGGCATCCGAAGTTGCTCATCGCGCGGGCCGCGGCGCCGATATTCAGGGGATTCCGGGACGCCACCAGTACCACGCGCAAGCGGTCGAGTTGAGTCGCAGGGGGCAACGACGATCATTCTAAAGCAATTGCCCTGAATCCCCGCACTGGCTCCGCCGGGGCGAGTACAAAAGTACTAAAACGTCCCTTACCGACGAGCCATTGGAGCTTTTCCGCGCGCCTCGTAGCCTAGTGGTGTACCAAAACGAAGAAGCAAGACAAAGAAGCGCCCGCGGAGGGCCCGTGTCCGATTCCAACCTCGAATGGTTTGCAATCCGAGTGAAGTCGCGCTGCGAGAAGATGGTGTCCGTACAGTTGCAGCAGAAGGGCTACGAGGAATTCTTACCCATGTACTGGTCGCGGCGGCTCTGGTCAGACCGGGTGAAGGTGATGGAGGTGCCGGTATTCTCCGGCTATCTGTTCTGCCGTTTCGATATGGAGAAGCGCCTGGCGATCTTGAGGACTCCCGGCGTGGCGCATATCGTCACCAAGGGCAAGGTGCCCGCAGCGGTCGATCCCGCGCAACTGGAGAGCGTGCGGTTGGCGATCACTTCCGGGCAGCCGCTTCGGCCATGGGAGCGGCTGGAAATCGGAAACAAGGTGCGCGTCGAATTGGGTCCGATGCGCGGGGCGGTGGGTACTCTGCTGCGCTATAAGAACGCGACACAGCTCATCCTTGGGATTGATCTGATGCAGCGGTCGGTGGCGGTGGAGGTGGAAGAAAACTGGGTCGTGCCCCTGCATCAGCCGTCTCCTCTCGCACGAGAAACTGAACTGGCGCTCGCCTAGAAGCATGCTTCATTCGAAATGAATGAGCACCACCTCGGGGTTCGTGCCCAGCCGCACTGGCGGACCCCAGGTGCCCGCTCCGCAGGTGGTATAAACCACCATCGCTCCGAGCTTTTGCAATCCATAGGCGAATTTCCCGTAGATTCGCGACACCGCCAGGGTCCACGGGAAAAACTGCCCTCCGTGCGTGTGCCCGCTCAGTTGCAGGGAGACGCCAGCCGATTCCGCCTCCCACAGTCGATTCGGCGCGTGGGCCAGCAGGACGCTGGGAGCGCCACGGTCCAGATCCGCGCGCTGCAAAGCGGACTGTGAAGCGCTCCGGCGTAGCTAGATCGTGATACGGTACGCCCACGATCTGTAGTCCGTCTACCGCCACCTTTTCGTTCTCCAACACGCGCACGCCCGCGCGCCTCAGCGCGTCCAGATATTGCGTGCGGTTCACAAACTCCTCGTGGTTGCCTGAGACGAAGTAAGAACCAAGGGAAGCTGAGAATCCCGAGAAGGGTTGCGCGAAGCCGGTCCACGTCCGCAGCCGTGCCGTCATAGATATCGCCGGTCATGAAAACGACATCTGGATTGAAGCGATTGATCAGCGCGACGATGCGCTTCGAGAATCCGTGCCCCCACACGGGGCCGAGGTGCATGTCGCTGACAAAAGCCGCGACTCGACCCCGCCACGCCTCCGGCAGATTTGCCAGTTGAACGCGCACACGCTTCACGCGGATCGACGAGGCGTTCGCGATGCCGCACAATCCGGCGAGAATGGCAGCCCCCAGAAATACGGTTGCGATTTCAGGGCGCTCCCAACGAAGCCCCGAGAGCCTGGCGGCGGCATACACGATCCAGCACGCCAAAGACCCCAAAAAGCAAAAATTCAGGATACCCAGCCAGCTCGCCGCCAGCGTGTAAAACACGCGAACGAAAATATTGTAGTAACGGAAGGCCAGCAGCGACGCCACGACGAAGCTGATCGAGAGCAACGCGAAAACTATGGCGAGTGTGGAAACGCCCGGCGGGTCAACGGGGGCCGCGAAAGCCACCCATGTTTCGTAGACAAATGCGTGTGCTAAAAGAAGTATCGATTGCACGACTGCGATGAAGATTACTCTTCGGCGTCTCACTCGGTTTGGGTCCCTTGGCGGCTGCGAACCTCGCCGCTTCTGCTTCATTTGATGAGGGAAACCGCCGTTCGGAACCGGAAATCTCCGCGGTGGGCGCAAGAGCGAAGAACGTGGAAAGATTCCGGTTCGTGTCGTGTGACATTCCGCACCGCACGCGCGATCTCGCGTATGCTATTCTCTTTCGCTTGGAGGAAGCACCGAAATGGGCTACATCGAACGCATTCAGAGCGATCTCACCGCGGCGATGAAGGGGAAGGACGAGCTGCGGCTGAGCGTTCTGCGCATGGTCAAGAGCGCGCTCAAGCACAAGGAAATCGAGAAGATGCGTCCGCTCGAGGACCTCGAATCGCTGCAGATCCTGCAGACGCTGGTGAAGCAGCGCCGCGAATCCATCGATCAGTTCCGCAAGGGCGGGCGCAACGACCTGGCCGAAAAAGAAGCGAAAGAAATCACCATCATCGAGGAGTATCTGCCGTCCGCGCCCACCGATGAGGAAATGCACGCGGCCGTCGAGGCAGCCATCGACCAAGAAAGCGCCAGCTCCCTCAAGCAAATGGGCGCCGTCGTAAAAGCCGCGCGCGCCAAGCTCGAAGGCAAAGCCGTCGACGGCAAAGCCCTCAGCGACCGCGTCCGCCAGCGCCTCGCCGAAAAGGCTTGAAGCTGCGGAATTCCCTCGCCGTCTGACGAGAAATTCAGGACTTGGCCAGACCCGGATGGGCTACCACGCGAACTACTCCCTTACAATTTGCCTTTCCCGTGCTAAGGTGTCCTTCCCATGGCATGTAAATGGGGCTGAAAACGATGGCAAGAATGGACGCGCTGACTCGGCACGCTGAGACGAACGGAAACACGCCTATCTCATTGAAAATAAAAGAAGGCGTTGCTGCTCACTCGACACTCTTAGCGAGCGCTACGAAGCAAAAACGGGGGGCCAACAGCCGACCCGTAGCGGGAGGAACTGAGTGGCCACAAGGCCGTGGAGTTCAACTGCGCCGCCGGCAGAGTTCAAGCCGTTTGTTGGGCCGGAGGAAAGCCCGCGGGAGTTTACGCTTCGGGCGGTTATTCTTGGCGCGCTGTTTGGCATTCTGTTTGGCGCTGTGTCCGTTTATGTGGGGCTGCGCGCCGGCCTTACGGTTTCCGCCTCGATCCCCATCTCGGTTCTCTCCATCAGCATCCTGCGGGCGTTCGGGCGCTCGACGATCCTCGAAAACAACATCGTGCAGACCACGGGGTCGGCCGGCGAATCGCTGGCAGCGGGCGTCATCTTCACCATGCCCGCGCTGATTTTCCTGGGCTATTCGCTCAACACCGAATACTGGCGCATCTTTTTTCTCGCGCTGCTTGGCGGATGGCTCGGCGTGCTCTTCATGATTCCGCTGCGCCGCCAGCTCATCGTCAAAGAGCATGGCAACCTTACGTTTCCGGAAGGCACCGCTTGCGCGGACGTGCTCGTCGCGGGCGAACGCGGGGGCTCTTTCGCGAGCCGTGTGTTCTGGGGACTTGGCCTGGGCGGCGTCTACACCTTCTGCATGAACACGCTGGGCATGTGGCCCGGCCAGCCGGAGTACCAGCCGGCGTGGCTTCCGGGAGCGTCGTTTCGCGCCGCGGTGACTTCCGAATATCTCGGCGTCGGCTACATCATCGGGCCGCGCGTGGCGGGGACGCTCTTCGCGGGCGGCGTGATCTCCTGGCTGGTGCTGATGCCGGCGATCCGCTTCTTCGGCTCGCTGGCGCCGAATGCAGCGCTCTATCCCGAGCACCGTCCCGATCCCGCAGATGACGCCCGATCAGCTCTGGGCGAGCTACATTCGCCCGATGGGCGCGGGAGCGGTGGCCGCTTCCGGCCTGATCACACTCATCAAGACGATGCCCACGATTTTCGCCGCGCTCACCGCCGGACTGAAAGATGTGCGCGCCAAGCAGGAATCGCTCACGGCCACAGCTCGCACCGAGCGCGACATTTCGATGCGCGTGGTGCTGGTTGGCTCGGTGGCGCTGATCGCCATGATGTGGGCGCTTCTCAAGTTCAAGCCCATCCCCGGCGCGCAGACGGGCGCGTTCGCAAATCTGATGGCGGCGATTTTCGTGGTGGTGTTCGGGTTTTTGTTCGTCACCGTCGCCTCGCGGATTAGCGGGCTGATCGGCAACTCGTCGAACCCTGTAAGCGGCATGACGATCGCAACTCTCATGGCTACCTGCGCGATATTCCTGCTGCTGCGCTGGACGGCCAATTCCTACAGCGTGCTCGCGCTGACGATTGGCGGGGTGGTGTGCATCGCGGCGGCCATCGCGGGGGCCACGTCGCAGGACTTGAAGACCGGCTATCTGGTGGGCGCGACGCCTTTCTGGCAGCAGATCGGGCTCGTGGTGGGCGTGATGGTTTCGTCGTTCGCCATCGGCGGCACGCTGATCCTGATGAACGTGGGTCTTGCGCAGTACAAACCGATGCAAATCGCGCTCGATATCACGCACCTTCCCACGGGAGTCGAGCGGCAGCAGGACAATTACGTATACGAGGGGAAAGACTACGTTCTGGTGAACGCGATCGGCTCAAGCGAAGTGCCGGACGGGAAATATCTCTACGATCCTGGAACGCGCCAAATCGAAGTGCAGTGGGAGCAAGGGATCGGCAGCGCGAAAGCCGCGGCGCCGCAGGCGCGCCTGATGGCAACGGTGATCAGCGGCATCCTGAACCAGCGGCTTCCCTGGCGGCTTGTGTTTCTGGGCGTTTTTCTGGTGATCGCGGTGGAACTGCTGGGCATTCGTTCCCTGCCCTTCGCAGTAGGCTCTTACATTTCGATCGCCACGACGATGGCGATGTTTGCTGGGGGACTGGTGCGCTGGCTCGCCGAGCGCGGCACGGAAGAAAAGAGCGGCGCGGAAAATGAAGTGAGCCCGGGCTCGCTCTACGCGAGCGGACTGATCGCTGCCGGCGGCGTGTTCGGCCTGCTGGCGATCATCATCAATCTTCTGCAAGACCCGGAATTAGGCAAACGCCTGCCCGGCTGGGCGGCAACCTTGTTCCGCTTGCCGTGGTCGCCGACGGCATTCGCATTCGGCGATAAATTCATGCCGAGGCTCAGCCAGTCGCACGGCGTGGGCGTGGCGCTGTTCCTGCTATTGGCCGTGTCTTTATATATCTCAGCCCGCAAAAAACTCGACTGAACAGCATCGAGTCCCCCGTTAAGAATTGAGCGAAAGCGCTAATTCATTAGCGATTTCTGTTGATTTTGGTTTCGAGAGATTGCAAGGTTTTGGCGTGGTGAGCGCTGAAATCTTGCAATTTTTATTTTGAGGGTAGGGGATGAAACCGAGACCAAAGCCGCAGGAAAGTGGATCCGAGGAGCTGTTCCGCTCGAAGCTTAAAAACATAATCAACTTGCGCCATGAACTGGTTCGGTTGGGAGAGTTGATTGACTGGAGGCGTTTAGAAGAGCACTTTGCGCCGTATTACAAGCAAGCAGGGCGTCCGGGGTTGCCCATTCGGCTGGTGGTCGGGCTGCACTTGCTGAAGCACATCGAGGGGCTGTCCGACGAAGCGGTGTGTGAGCGGTGGGAGCGTGATCCGTACATGCAATACTTTTGTGGGGAGGAATATTTTCAGCACTGCTTTCCGCTCGAACGCTCCGGCATGACCCATTTTCGAAATCGGGTGGGGGATGAGGCGCTGGAGACGTTGTTGCAAGAGACGCTGGCAGCGGCGCATCGCGGCGGAGCGCTCAGCGTGCGCGCGACCGAAGCGGTGGCGGTCGATACGACGGTGCAGGAAAAGGCGATTGCGCATCCGACCGAACACGGACTGATGCTGGCCGCCATCGAGCGGTTGGGGGCACAAGCCAAGAAATCAGGACTGTCTTTGCGGCAGTCCTACGTGCGAGTGGCGCGGTATGCGGCCATGAAAACAGGCCGTTACTTGCACGCCCAGCAGAAGAAACGGGCGCGACGGCAGTTGAAATTCATGCGCGTGCGGCTGCGGAGACTGATCCGCGACGTGCGGCGCAAGATGGCGCGGGTTCCGGCGCTCCCCGAGCGCATGGAACGGCTCGAGAGGACCCTCGGCCGGGCTTGGCGGATCGCGCATCAGAAGCGCGGCGATCCCGGGTATCTCTATTCCTGGCATGCCACCGAGGTGGAATGCATCAGCAAGGGAAAAGCGCGCGCCCCGTACGAATTCGGCTGCAAAGTTTCCATCGCCACCAATCTGCATCCGGCGGCCGGTGGGCACTTCATTCTGCAGGCCCGGGCGCTGCACGGAAATCCCTACGATGGTCACACGTTGAAAACCGCTCTGGAGGATATCCAGAACATCGTCGGGCGCACTCCTCGGCATGTCGCGGTCGACCAAGGATACAAGGGACATCGCCTGAGTCTTCGGGGCACTGCGGTTTACATTACCGGCCAGAAACGCGGAGTTACCGACAAGATCAAACGCTGGCTGAAACGGCGCGCGGTAGTCGAACCCGTCATCGGCCATGCCAAAAACGACGGTCTGCTTGGGCGGAACTGGTTGAAGGGTCGCACCGGAGATCGTTGCAACACACTGCTGGCCGCCGCCGGCTTCAACCTTCGCCAACTGCTTCGCTTCTTGAAGCGTGTCCCTTATTTTTTGCGCCCGTTCTTCTTCTCGCTTCTCGCTCTTCTAAACCCTGTCGCACCGCCAGCACTCTGCTCCTAAATCCACACATCAATTCTTAACGGCGGACCATCGACCCTTTCCTGCGATTCGCAGATGGGTCCAACTGGATTCGTTTGGGCTAGAGAAAAAAAACGAGGACAAATCAGGCTATTGCGTTTCCCATCCTGGTGCGACTGCCAAAATGTCGGGGTCGATTCCGTCAATCTCCGGCGTTCCTTCGGACGGGGCGCCGCCTTCGGTCTCGCTTCCCTTGGCGAGTTTTCGCTCCGCGCGGCGCTGGGCCTTCATTTGCTGTTTTTCCTGGCGCTTCATTTCTTTTTGGCGCTTTTGAAAACTGATCCTTCCCATAAGCGTCTCCTTGAAGTTGGTTGATCAGGCTACCAGCGGGGCTCGCGAGGCTGGCGAGCTGCGCCGCCATAGTCCTCGTTCGAGAAGCTGCTGCGCCCGCGACCACCGCCCCCCCCTCCGCCCTTGTTCGGGCCGCCGCGATTGTCGCCGCGGGGAGGTCCGCTGCTGCGCTCTTTCGGGCGCGCCTCGTTCACTTTGACATTCCGGCCGCCGAGTTCCTTGCCGTCGAGCTCGGCGATCGCTTTCTTGGCTTCCTCGTCGTTGGCCATCTCGACGAAACCGAAGCCGCGAGCGCGTCCCGTTTCGCGGTCCATGGCCATGTGGACGCGCACGATCTGTCCGAAGGGCTCAAACAAGGCGCGCAGTTCGCTTTCGGTGGTCTGAAAGCTGAGGTTTCCTACGAACAGGTTCTTCATCTCGATCCCCTTGTTTCCGGCCGGAAGTTCCGGCCCTGCTGACGGCGTGCGCTTCTAAGAACTTCTAATAGTCTTCGACGGGCTTGCGTGCAAACGGGCTTCTAGGCCGGGGAGAATGGCTGCTGCGGTAATCCTCGAGTTCGACATCGCTGATATGGAAGTGTGTCTCCGGAGGATTGTTGCCGTAAGTCGCGAGCTCCCGGCGCAATTTCAGGGAGCAGACTCCGGGAGCATCCTGAAAGCTGATCCGATGCTTGGTGAACGCTTCGTTAGCGATCGTAAGAGTGAATTCCCGGGGCTCGGTGGCGGGCTCGCGCACGGTGAACGTATATTCGCGGACCGTCTCTTTCGACGAAAACCCCACGAATTGCATCAAGAGCTCTTTGCTCATTTTGCGCCCGCAGCTTTTGCGAGCGCCGCGGGAGCCGCGGGCTTCTTGCGCGCTCTCTTCCGCTTGGGGGGAGTTCCTTCGGCGAGTTCGACCACCATGATGGTGGTGACGAATTTTTTCATGCCGTGCAGATCGAAATCAATGGAGGTGCGGTCGGAGTCCGATTCGGTGACGACGCCGAGGCCGTACTGAAAGTGCTTGATATAGGCGCCTTTTTGGATCGCTTTCATCGAGCCTCCTGGATTCGAAAAAAAAGGAGCGAGCCCGCGCTGGGCGGGCTCGCTCTTACCGACTAGAGGGCGGCGACGTTCGCTGCCTGCAGGCCCTTGGGGCCCTTGGTCACTTCGAATTCAACCGCCTGGCCTTCGTTCAGCGACTTGTACCCCTCCGACTGAATCGCGGAGAAGTGAACGAAAACGTCCTCGCCGGACTGGCGCTGGATGAATCCGAAGCCCTTGCTGGCATTGAACCACTTTACTGTTCCTTGTTCTTTCAACTGTGTTTCTCTTTTCTGTTTGAGCTATTTGATGCTGTTTCCCACCGCCTCCAGCCAAAAAAAGGGACTGCAAGTGTGGACTTGCAGTCCCTTCAGCAATTCTAAAGGTTTACAAGAGCAACAAACGCAATCCGATGGTCTCATCTTTTCGCTCTTTAGTCCATCGAATTCCATCACTTGCCGCCTAAGCCCTTCCTTTTGCGTTCCATAACGCCTGGGCGGGATGGGCAAGATATGGCGGGTGATCTCAAAACTAGGCATAATCACGTCACGCAAATGCACCTGACAAATTCCGGCGGTTCCAGGATGAGCACTAGGAAGCTGTGGCTGCCAGCCATTTGCATAGTCCTTTTGTTTGTCCCGGCACGTTCAGGACTTCTGGCGCAGGGACCAGATAAGGCAATCGATTCCCCTCCGCAGAGTGTCGCGGCCTCCCCGTCTGGAGAGGCCCCACATCGCTTCTGGGACCGGGAGAACTCGTGGTTGTTTGCCGGAGTGGGCGCGGCGAGAGCGCTTGATTATACATCGACGCTGAACATGCGGAGGCGCGGGCGGCAGGAGATTCTGCTGACCAACTCGGTGGTAGACAATCACCCCTTGTTCGCCGGAATTGAGGCGGGAGGCGTGGCTTTGTCGGTGGGCGCGTCGTATTTATTTCACGCCAGCGGACACCACCGACTCGAGCGCTGGGCATCGATCGTACATATCAGCGTGGCCGGTGCCGGGGCAGTGCGGAACTACAGCCTGCAGACGGCCCATCCCGCCCCTGCTCCAACCCCTTAGTGGAGTTGCGGAACGTATCCGATAGCCCGCCCTGCAAGCCCCACAGACGTCCACAGCACGAGCGATATGACGGCCGCCCACTTGGGCCATGCACCCGCCAGATGGCTTTCGTCCAGGCTGGTCACTTTGCGGTGAAGCGTAAATGAGAAAAGAATGGCCAGTACAAGCGAAGCCATCTTGATGCGAAAGGCCGGGTTGTCGTACATCTTCAGCGACTCGGAGGAAAACAGAAAGAAGCCCGAGACCAGCACCACGACGAGGCTGATGTACATCCAGGGTTGCACGTCTTTCGCGAGTTCGGCAACGGGCTCTCCGGTAAACCGCAGGCCGAGCAGCCTGGCGTTCACGAGCAGGACCGTGCCGCCCAGAATGCCGAGCGCCAGAAGATGGAATATCTCGATGCAGGGAAACAACCAAGCGGAATTGCGCACGCCGGCGCCAAAGAACGAAAAGTCCGCCCAGTTGCAAAACCACATCAGAAAATGACTGATCATCGTCGGAAAATCCTCCCAATCGTTGTTCTCATGATGTTTCTCACGGAGGCGGCAGCACATACGCGATGGCGCGTCCCGCGGCAATGATGGCAATCCAAAAGCAGAGAGAGAGAATCGCGGCCGCCTTGGCCTTGCCGGGCGTGGGGGAAGCCAGATCCCAGCTCTGCATCCTGCTGCCGATGGTCGCGTTGAAGACGAAGACGTTCAGACCCGCCAGGACAATCAGAATAATTTTCACCTTGAAGAAAGTGGTTTGGTAGAAGGAGACCGGATCGCCCATGAAGAGCAATATCCCGCTCACGGTCATCACGATGAATCCGGCGATCAGCCAGGGATTGAGCTGCGCGAGCACCTCGGAAATCCGCCGGCGTTTCATGGTGATGCCGAGAAGGCGCGAGTCGAGCAGGACGGCGAATCCGAAAAACAGGGTAAGACTCAGGACGTGAATGGTCTCGACGATCGGCTCGGTCCAGGTGGAATCCCGGAGCCAAATGCTGAAGGATGTGTCGTGGAGCCATACGAATAAGCTAGTGAGAGACATTCCTCAACCCTTTCACCGCGAAATAAATCTCAGCCCGTCCTAAACGCTTGCACTACTGGATAACACCCACCCATTTCCAGCCATCCGATGGCCGGACGATGCTATGGAGGCGCAGCCGGTGTTCGGTGGCGTCGCGCCCGGGATTGCCGGTAACGATCACATGATCGCCGGCTTTCAACGTGTCTCGGGAGACGCCATCCCGGCTGAGTTGCGCTCCGCCACCCCATTCGACCGTCCACGTCTGCGTTTCGCCCGCGTCATCGGGGGCTTCGAGCTTCACGAAGGAATGCGGGTTGCGGTACATGAACTCCGTCAGTTTCCCTTCGACCTTTATTTCCTTGTCGACGATATAAGTTGCCGCGAACGAGTGATGAGCCGAGGCCTTTCCCGCGAGAGCCACTCCTGCCGCGAACGCAAGTATCAGCAGCTTTTTCTTCATGACGATTCCTCCGCGAGACAAGCGAACGCAAATACCCTCATACCCACGAACTTTCGGACTCTTATATAGCTCGCGCGACTGTTGGGCGAAGTGCGCGAGGACACGACTCGATGTGACACAAGTCACCGATGTTCTTGTAGAAGCGTGAAGACACGCCCCATTAACATTTTTGACTCTGCGAGGGCTTCCCCCTTAGACTTGAACCACTGTGGGAACCTTTTCACGCGGCTACGGGTACCGCTTCGATATCGGAGGATATTTTCCGCGTGCGATCAAGACGCTGTGCATTATTTGCGGCGGGGTATTTCTCGCCCAGGAACTCTCACGGCTTTTCTTTGGACCCGCCGGCTGGAACTTCTGGCTTCTTTATTTCGGGCTGGTGCCGCACCAGGTAATCCACGGCTTCGTCTGGCAGCCTTTCACCTACATATTCCTGCACGCGGGCATTCTTCACGTGCTGCTCAACCTGCTGTTTCTGGCGATGTTCGGGGCGGACCTGGAACACACGTGGGGCGCGCGGCGGTTCTACGTTTATTTCTTTTTGTGCGGCGTGGGCGCCGGCATCGTGACGGTGATCGTGAAAACGATTCTCGACCCGAGAGGATTGGGAACCTCCACCCTACCCACGATTGGGGCTTCCGGCGCCATCTATGGAGTGCTGCTGGCTTGCGCGGTGACGATGCCCCACAGGCAGGTATGGGTGTTCCCGCTGCCGGTGACCGTGTCGATGCGGATTTTCGTGCTCGTGATGGGCGCCATCGAATTCTTCGGCACCATCGGCGACACCGGCGACAATGTAAGCCATGTGTGCCATCTCGGAGGCATGCTCGTCGGCTACGTCTACCTGCGGCGCGGATCGTTCCTCTACAACTACCGGAACTATTTTTCCGATTGGAAACGCCGGCGGCTGAAGAAGAAGTTTGAAGTGTACGTCCGCGATCATCGCGATAAGCCTCCCTCGCACCCTGACAACTGGGTTAACTAGCTCTTCGTTCCGCGTTTTGGCTTGGAACCGCCCTACGTACCTTCCCCCAGGTCGCTGAATATGCAGGGAATAGCTGCAAAGGCTCCCGCTCGCGTGGCGAGGTTTGGACACCGGGGAGGACACCGCCTCTCTAGAGGCCCTCTTTTATTGGCTGGTGTCGGTGTCCACTGTGTTCAACTAGTAAAAAGTACTATTGCCGCACTTTGTCACCGGCCGCGAGAATCCCCTAAAGCATGACAATTCAAGTCTTGGGGGGCGGCATTCGCCGTTACAACTGATGTCCACACTTTCGAAGGAAACCACCGAGGCCCGCAATAATGCTGCTGTAGACCCGGGGGCGGAGCAGTCGAGCAAGCCGTCTCAGTCACCGGCCAGCCAGCTTCATTCGGATGCCGTGTCGCTGGAAGTGCCGCTCAAGGTACACGGCTCCAAGGTGACGGAAACGGTGCGGGGAGTACCCCCGCAAACGGAACCCTTCGAGGAAGAAACCAGCTCGATGATCGTGTTTCCGCACGGGGGCGTTCTGAGGATGTCGACCGCCGTGAGCGCGGGGCAGATGCTGGTTTTGACAAATTTGAAGTCGCGGCAGGACG
The DNA here is from genome assembly GCA_963797585.1 of uncultured Acidobacteriota bacterium. Lineage (GTDB taxonomy): Bacteria > Acidobacteriota > Terriglobia > Acidiferrales > UBA7541 > Palsa-295. Next base: position 83,769 of record CAWCQH010000022.1, on the reverse strand, counting down.
CGATTTGCCGCGTGGTCAAGGTCCGGAGCTATTCGAATTCCTCGTCGTACGTCGAAGTGGAGTTCACGCACCGGCAACCGGGGTTCTGGGGCGTCTATTTCGAGTCCGACGCCATTGCAGACGCAACGTCCGCGGTGAAGCCCGCGGAAGTCTCCGAACAAGAGGGGACAGGCTCGAAGCAAACGACAGCCGGGACCGGCGCCGTGAAGAATCCTGCTTTGGACAAGAAGGAATCTACCTTCATCGCGATCGGTTCCCAGGAGGATGTGCAACCGGCGGCGTCATCGACCTCGGCGCCTGCTTCTTCGAAGACGAAAGTGGCCGCTCCAGATTCCAGGGCTTTTCAGAAAGCGGTACCCGCGGCTACTGTGCCGCCGGTTTCAACTACCGGTGCTCAGCCCAGCTCTTCCAAGACATCCAAAATCCAGCAGGAGGAGAAAGACGCTTCTCTTGCATCCGAAACGCTGGGCGCGGGCTCCGGCGGCTCTGCCAAGACAGTGGTGGCTCCTAAAGCGTCCGGTGCTTTTACCGGTGAGGCGTTCGGTTCGCAAGGCGATCTGACAAAACAGGATGAGCAAGGTTCGGAAGGAAAAAAGAGCGGGTTGCTGATCGCAATTTGCGGCGTGGCTTTGGTGCTGGCGGCAGCGGGCGCGGGAATCCTGTGGCATCACAAATCCACCGATAGTCCGGTGGCTCAAACCCAGGCTCCGGTAGCGTCGGCGATGCCCAGCCATGCAGTGCAGGTACCTGCGCCGCAGCCGGCGATCGCTCCGCCAGTCTCTAAGCCGAATCCTGCTACGCAAAATTCGCTGCGGCCGGCACCTTCCAATCCCGTAAGACCACCAAAGGAAACGGTGACGATCACCGAATCGCCAGCTGCGCCCGCTCCCGAGTCGAGCGCACCTTCTGCGGCCGCAAGGAAACCCGTTCCGAGCATATTTGGAGCGCTCAATTCCCACCCCGTAGCGTCCCGGCAACGTGCGGACGGAGTTGCGGCGCCCAAAGTTGACGCCGTTGCGGCACCAGGCGGAGATGCGCTGGCCGGCATCACCTCCTCTTCCGTAAATCCCACCGCACCCCCGGCCCCCGCCTTGCGCGTGACCGCGCCTATTCAGGCAAGCAGCGGAGGCGCCAGGTTGCCGCAGCTGCTGGTGAGGGTGATCCCCCAATATCCGCCCCTTGCAAAGCAGACGCACACGGAAGGGGATGTGATGCTTGAAATCGCGGTCGACAGAGCGGGCAACGTAACCGACGCGAAGGTGCTGTCCGGGCCGGCGTCCTTGCGGATGGCCGCCATCGGCGCGGTGAAGCGCTGGAAGTATCAACCTGTCGAGGGCCAGACAGACTCGCTGAAAATGACGGTTACGATTCAATTCCGCCTGTAGCGGCGCCGTTTCCTTTCGAAAACATATTCCTTCTTTCGCACAGCGCGGTACCTGCCGCGCTGTTGCTTTTTCCTGCGCCTTGGCATCCAATAAGCTGACTTCGAAATCAACGTGGATGGGTCTGAGGTGCTTATGCGGGAAGCTGTGATTGTAAGTTCCGTGCGAACAGCCGTGGGGAAAGCGCCGCGAGGTTCGTTTCGCACCACGCGTCCGGACGATTTGGGCGCGATCGTGATCAAGGAAGCGATCTCGCGGGCCAAGGGGCTGGATGTAAAGGAAGTGGAGGACGTGATTCTCGGCTGCGCCATGCCGGAGGCCGAGCAAGGGATGAACGTGGCGCGGAACGCCTGGCTGCGCGCGGGACTGCCTGTTGAGACGTCGGCGATGACGATCAACCGGTTCTGTTCTTCGGGGCTGCAGTCGATTGCGCTGGCCGCCCAGCGCATCATGGCGGGGCAGGGCGATGTGGCCGTGGCTGGCGGCACCGAATCCATGAGCATGGTTCCCATGGGCGGGAATAAAGTGGCGCCCAATCCGTGGCTGATGGATCACTATCCGGACGCCTACATCAGCATGGGCCTTACGGCCGAGAACGTGGCTAAGAAGTACGGCATCTCGCGCGAGCAGGCGGATGAGTTCTCGCTCGCGAGCCATCAAAAAGCGCTGGCGGCGATTTCCGCGGGCAAATTCAAGGACGAAATTGTCCCGGTGGAAGTGAGCTACACCCTGGTGGAAAATGGCGCGAATGGTTCGTCGAATGGAGCGCGGCCCAAGACCGTGGAGCTTACTTTTGATACGGACGAAGGGCCGCGAGCCGATACTTCGCTGGAAGCCCTTGCAAAACTCAAGCCGGCATTTCACGCCCATGGGCAGGTGACGGCGGGAAACAGTTCGCAGATGAGCGACGGGGCGGCCGCGGCCGTGGTAATGAGCGCGGAGAAGGCGCGTTCGCTGGGATTAAAGCCGCAAGGCCGGTTCGTGGCGTTTGCGACCGCAGGCGTCCCTCCCGAGGAGATGGGTATCGGGCCGGCTTATGCCATTCCCAAGGTGCTCCAGATGGCGGGCTTGACGCTCGACCAGATCGATGTGATCGAGCTGAATGAAGCGTTCGCGGCGCAGGCGCTGAGCGTGATAAAACTGGCTGGGCTCGATCCGGCTCGGGTGAACGTCAACGGCGGAGCCGTGGCGCTGGGCCATCCCTTGGGCTGCACGGGGGCGAAGCTTACCGCGACGATCCTGCGAGAGCTGGAACGCCGCAATGGCCGGTACGGCTTGGTGTCGATGTGCATCGGGGGCGGCATGGGCGCCGCCGGTATTTTCGAACGGGCCGCGTAGCGCAGGCGGCAGCGTCGTTATTCTGCCTATGCGCGAAAGGGAGAAAGACTGATGGCGACAACACCGGTGTCCCGGTCCTTGACCCGTGGAGGCGCTTTTCTCATCACGGACAGCACCCCAGAGGACGTTTTCACTCCCGCCGATCTCACCGACGACCAGCGCCTGATCGGACAAACCGCCGAGGAATTTGTCACCAAAGAAGTGATGCCCCTGATTCCCGATCTAGAGCTGCACAAAGAAGGACTCATCGCGGGCTTGCTGAAAAAGGCCGGCGAGATCGGGCTTTTGGGCGGGACGATTCCGGAGGAATACGGCGGCTCGGGGCTCGACAAGGTGTCGGCGACCGTGCTGGCGGAAAAGCTGGCCGGCTATGCCTCGTTTGCGGTGTCGCACGGGGCGCACGCGGGCATCGGGACGATCCCTATCGTCAACTTCGGCACCGAGGAGCAAAAGAAAAAATATCTTCCGAAGATCGCTACCGGCGAGCTGCTCTCCTGCTACTGCCTTTCTGAGCCGCAGGCGGGCTCGGACGCGCTGGCGTCGCGCACGCGGGCGGCGCTTTCTCCCGACGGCAAGAACTGGATCCTGAACGGGCAGAAGATGTGGATCACGAACGGCGGGTTTGCGGACGTCTACATCGTGTTCGCTAAGGTCGACGGCGAAAAGTTCTCTTGTTTTATCGTCGAGCGCGGCACGCCGGGCTTCACGCCCGGGGCCGAAGAAAAGAAAATGGGCATTCGCGGAAGCTCGACGGTGCCGCTGTTTTTCGAGAATTCGCCCGTGCCGAAGGAAAATCTTCTTCATGAAATCGGGCGCGGGCACATCGTTGCGTTCAATACGCTCAATGTGGGGCGTTTTTCCCTGGGCGCATACTGCCTCGGCGGCGCGAAAAATGCGCTGGCGGTTTCGTCGAAATATTCGAAAGAACGCACGGCTTTCGGCAAGCGGCTGTGCGACTTCGGACTGATCAAGGCCAAGCTCGGCGAGATGGCCATCCGGACGTACGCCATTGAATCGATGATCTACCGATCGGCGGGGATGATCGAAGCGGCGGTTGCAACTCCCGGAGGGGGAGCCTCGACGGCCGACAAGACGCTGCAGGCGATGCAGGTGCTCGAAGAGTACGCCATCGAGAGCTCGATCAGCAAAGTGATGGGCAGCGAGACGCTGGACTTCTGCGTGGACGAAGCGGTGCAGATTTTCGGCGGCTACGGCTTTCATGAGGATTATCCAGTCGCCCGCGCGTATCGCGACAGCCGGATCAACCGCATCTTTGAAGGCACGAACGAAATCAACCGCATGCTCATCATCCAGATGCTGATGAAGCGCGCGATGACGGGGGTCATCCCGCTGATACCGGCGGCCATGAAACTGAGCGAAGAGGTTCTGGCCGGGCCTTCGTTTGAAGAACCGGCGGCGGGCGCGTTTGCTGAAGAAGAGCGTGTGCTTGCACAGGCGAAAAAAATATTCCTGCTGGCGGCGGGAACCGCCGTGCAGAAGTTTCGCGATCAATTGGCCGAGCAGCAGGAGATCGTGGCGGCGCTCGCCAACATCGTGATGGACGTATACGCCATGGAATCTTCGCTTCGCCGCGCGCAAAAGGCGTCCGCGGCGCGTGGAGCGGCTGCTGGGGGCCTTGCCGACGCGGCCCGGGCATTCATCTCCGATGCGATGGATCGAATCGAGAAAGAGGCGCGCACGGCGCTTGCGGCGGTCGCCGAAGGCGATGCCCTCACGACGCAACTGGCTGTGCTGCGTCGATTCGCCAAACACGCGCCAATCGACACCATCGCGATCAGGCGGCGTGTCGCGGAAGCCGTGTTGGCGCAGGATCGCTACCCATTCGAGGGGCGCTGATCGGGAATGATTGATCTTGCTGAGGAACGACTTCCCTTCCGTACTGCCTGATTGAATACCGCCGAACTCTCACCCTTTTTATTTAAGCCGCAACTCCATTAGAATCGCGGGTATAGGCGGCCAGATCAGCAGGCTGTAAGTACTACCATTCTGGTACAGGTGTTGGATTGTCCGTGTTTCCGGCCAAACGCATACTCGGGGACATGGAGGATTGATCGGATGAAACCCTTCGTCTGGATTTTGGTTCTTTTCGCCGCAGTGCCCGCAGGCCTCCGTGCGCAGGGCGGAAGTGTTGCATCTGTTGACTTTAAGGGTCACCTGACCGGGGAAGGCATCTCCGATTTCCTCCGGATCGAACCGGAAGCGCAGCAAGAGTTCGACGTATGCCACCAGCGGCCGGAGCGGCGAAGCTGCGATCCTGTGAATGCGGCTCTCCACGCGAATGGGAGGGTTGAGATCTCAACCACCGGTTCGGTGAACTTTGTGCTGGATGGGGGCAAGCTCGTCAAGATCACGATGCTTGTCGACAGACCCATGGACGACGCTACCTTCGACTTGACGCAAAAAATTGGAGTGCAGGCGAAAGCTACTCTGCTTCCCTCGCAAAACAACACCGGCGACAAATGGAACAATCAGCTGCACACGTGGGACACGCCGACCGCCTACGTCACGCTCTACCAGGACAACAATCCCGGAATGCAGGATCACCGGCTGCTGTTGATGGCGGAATCTCGCGCCGAGCACCTGCTCGAAAACCTGGATTCCTCGAAGCTCCCAACTTCGGTGGCAAGCACGGCTGCTCCGGCAGGACACTAGACGCCCTCCGAGGGCCGTGAGGTATGCCGGGGATTTTACTTGCCGCCTACCTTGCGGAATAACATCGGTGTCGGTCACACGCTACTTGCTCACAAACCCCGCATCGCAACTTGAGTTGCTAAACGCTTACCGACAGGACGCCCACTGTCGCTTGCCTTTCGCCACAATTTTACCTACTATCCTGCCGTTAACGATGGAGGCAGAGATGAGTGATATTCCAATCGCGAAAACGGTTCCTATTCGTGACGCAGGATTCGATGAGCATTGGCTACAAGAGCAGATCGTAAAAAACCCGTCTGCCCTGGGTTTGGGCGACCTGGAAGTCATCACGAAAGAAAAGAAACAATCCAGCGGGGGCCGCTTGGATATTCTTTTGAAAGACCCCGAAGACGATAAGATGTACGAAGTTGAGGTGATGCTTGGCGATACCGATGAAACTCATATTATTCGGACAATCGAGTATTGGGATAACGAAAAACGGAAATTTCCACAGAGGCAACATCGGGCCGTTTTGGTTGCCGAAAAATTCACACGAAGATATTTCAACGTGATCCAATTATTCAGCCATGCGATTCCAATAATTGCGGTACAGGCTCATATCACAGATGTTGCGGGCCAAAAATCACTCCATTTCTTGAAAGTGTTGGACACCTATGAGGAACCTGACGATCTATCCGCTCCCGCGTATGAAGAAATTAATGAGCAATATTGGCGTGAGTATTCGGCTTGGACCCTCGAAACGGCGCACGCCTTGCAAGAGATAATAAAACAGGAACTACCGACGGCACAGTTGCACTACGTTCAGGGCTACATCGCAATTTCCGTGAACGGAACTAACTACATTTGGCTTAACAAACGAGGCGGCAACAAATGTCGTGTCGGCTTTTGGTTTTCGGAGAAATATTTTGCTCAGGCAAGTGAACAGCTGGACAAGGCAGAGATTTCTTACTCAAAAAAGGGACAGATGTTATATTTCACGACTGATAGCAAAACCTTGAAAAACCACGCGACATTGATCTTAAAACTGGCGGAGTTTTCCAAATTGTCTGGGGCAGAATAAATTAATGGTCCGCGCTTGAGCAAGCCAGTTCGGCGGAATGCACTTTCCGAAACCTACTTGCCGCTGACTTTGCGGAATAACATCGTCAGGGGATCGAAAAATTCATCCACAACGCGTTCCTTCAGCGGGATGATCGCGTTGTCGGTGATCTTGATCTCTTCCGGGCAGACCTTGGTGCAGCATTTCGTTATGTTGCAGTAACCGATGCCGTCGTTTTCCCGAAGGTCCTTGGTGCGGCTTTCGGTGTCCAACGGGTTCATTTCCAGCGCGGCGGTATACACGAAAAACCGCGGACCGATGAACTCTTCGTGGAGATTGTGGTCGCGCAGCACGTGGCAAACGTCCTGGCATAGGAAGCACTCGATGCACTTGCGAAACTCCTGCACGCGATCGATATCCGACTGCTGGACGCGCCAGGTTCCATCCGGGGCGTCCGGCTTGCGCGGCGTGAACTTCTTGATTTTCATTTTGACGCGATAGTTCCAGGCGACGTTGGTGACGAGGTCTTTCACGTGCGGAAACGTGCGCATGGGCTCGACGGTCACGGGCTCATTGACGTTGATCTGGCTCATGCGGGTCATGCACATCAAGCGCGGGTTGCCGTTAATTTCGGCCGAGCACGAACCGCACTTCCCGGCTTTGCAGTTCCAGCGGACAGCCATATCGTTGGCCTGGGTCGCCTGAATGCGGTGCACCACGTCGAGGACCACCATTCCTTCCTCGACCTCCGTCTTGTAATCGACGAATTTGCCGGATGCGCCTTCGCCTCGCCAGATTCGAAACGTCGCCGTGGTCGCCACTATTTATTCTCCTCAATCACGTGCTTCAATTCGGGAGGCATTTCCGCGACTGAAACATGCGTCACCTTGACGCCACCATCCGCGGCCTTGTCGATGCGGATATTGAGCCCAGCCCATTTCGGGTCCTTATTTGGATAGTCATCCCGGAAGTGCCCGCCGCGGCTTTCCTTGCGCTCGGCGCCCGCAATCGCCACGACCTCGGCCATGGTGAGAAGATTGCCAAGATCGAGCCCCGCGTGCCATCCGCCGTTGTACTCACGGTTTCCAAAAGCGCCGACCTTTGCCGCTCGCTGTTTCAGGGCGGCAATCTCTTCCACCGCCTTCTCCATCTCTTCCTGGAGACGCACGATCCCGACGAGGTTCTGCATCGTTGTTTGCAATTCGTACTGGATGGCAAATGGATTTTCCCCAGTGGCGCCGCGATCGAATGGCTCCAGGGCCTTTCTCGCCGCTCCGTCCACTTCAGCCGTGTTAATCGTTCCAGCCCGATTTTCCTTTGCGTATTTTGCGGCGAACTCGCCAGCCCGCTGGCCAAACACAAGAAGGTCCGAGAGAGAGTTTCCGCCCAGACGGTTTGCGCCGTGCAGCCCGGCGGAGCATTCGCCGGCCGCAAACAGGCCCGGCACGGTCGACATCTGAGTCTCGGCGTCGACCAGTACGCCACCCATCACGTAGTGCATCGTCGGGCCGATTTCCATCGGTTCTTTTGTAATGTCGATATCGGCCAGCTGCTTGAACTGGTGATACATGCTCGGCAGCTTCTTTTTGATGTGTTCCGGCGCGTTGGAAATTCTCTCTTTGATCCAGGAAATGTCGAGAAACACGCCGCCATGCGGGCTGCCGCGCCCCTCCTTTACCTCGCGCCGGATGCACCTGGCAACGTGGTCGCGGGTGAGGAGTTCGGGAGGGCGCCGCGCGCTCTTGTCACCCTGAGTGTAGCGCCAGCCTTCATCGGGGTTATCGGCGGTCGAGCTTCGATAATTCTCCGGGATGTCGTCGAACATGAAGCGCTTGCCGTCCTTATTCTTCAGAACGCCGCCTTCGCCGCGAACGCCTTCGGTGACGAGAATGCCGCGCACGCTCGGCGGCCAGATCATTCCCGTGGGATGGAACTGGACAAACTCCATGTCCAGCAGCGCCGCTCCCGCATTGAATGCGAGCGCGTGGCCATCCGCGGTGTACTCCCAGCTGTTGGAAGTAATCTGATACATGCGGCCGATGCCGCCGGTGGCAAGTACGACCGCTTTCGCCTTGAAGAGCCGGAAACGGCCCCGTTCACGATCGTAGCCGAAAGCACCGGCGACGCGGCCGCCATCCTTCAGCAGCGTCAAGATCGTGGTCTCCATCAAGAAATCGATCCCTTTATGGATGCCGTGATCCTGCAGGGTCCGGATCATTTCCAGGCCGGTGCGGTCGCCCACGTGCGCCAAGCGCGGATAGCGGTGCCCGCCGAAATTGCGCTGGAGGATGCGGCCGTCGCGCGTACGGTCGAACACGGCGCCCCAGGCTTCGAGTTCCCTTACGCGGTCGGGAGCTTCCTTGGCATGGAGTTCGGCCATCTTCCAGTTATTCATGTACTGGCCGCCGCGCATCGTGTCGGCGAAGTGAACACGCCAATTGTCGCGATCGTCGACGTTGCCCATCGCGGCGGCCATTCCGCCTTCGGCCATGACGGTGTGCGCCTTGCCGAGCAGGGACTTGGAGACGACTCCGACCTTGACTCCCGCGGCGGAAGCCTCAATCGCGGCACGCAGACCGGCGCCGCCCGCGCCCACCACCAACACGTCGAACTCGTGCGTCTCGAACTCCGCCATTTAAAAGATTCTCCAGTCGTGCCAGATTCCCATGTCGCACAGGCGCACGTACAAATCGGCAAAACCGACGTAGAACATGCTGATCCACGCGTAGAGCATGTGGCGCCGGTTCAAGCAGGACACGCAATCATAGGCAGTCTTGCGCGTGGGCGATGTCGAGAGAACGTCTTTCTTTCCGCCCACGAGATGACGGAAGGAATGGCACCCAAACGTATACAAAGCGAGCAGGATCGGATTCGCGATCAGAACGAGCGATCCAACTCCCAGGCCAAGGTGCTTCGAACCGTCGGGCGCCGTGAAGAACAGCGATCGGATGCCGTCATACGTCAGAATGAAAACGAACAGGATAGCGACATAAAGGAAATAACGGTGAATGTTCTGCATGATCAGGGGAAATTTCTTTTCACCCCAGTAGCTGCTGCGAGGCTCGCCTACGGCACACGACGGCGGATCTGCCCAGAACGCCTTGTAATACGCGCCTCGGTAGTAATAGCACGTGAACCGAAATCCGCCGGGGGCCCACAGAATCAGCATCGCTGCGGAAAAGGGCACAATCGCCGGCCACCAGTCCGGTCGAGCGGTCAGGAGCAGCGGCGAATACATGGGAGACAGGTAATCGGCGCCCCCGCAGGCCGTGGTGCAAAGATAATGGGCGTTCTGAAGACCCGCCCAGGTGGCGTACACGATGAACGACATGTAGCCGAGAAAGACAAGGAGCGGCTGAAGCCACCACATATCCTTGCGAGCGGTCTTGCCGAAACCCCGCTTTGTAAGAGGAACATCAATAGAAGCCATTCGATCGCGCTCCCGCACTAGATTCGATTATAGGAGGTTAAGCAAACAAACAGCATATCGCTTCGCGTGATTTTTTTGAACCGCAATTTCACGGAAATATTTGCTTCCAATCGATTCGACGGCATAGTGTCACTGGTTACTTTCGATGAAACCCTGCGCGGGAAAATGCAATGAGAGCGATAGCCGTCCCGTGCTCGTGTGAATTGAAATTCTATGGCACAGTGGAAGGCGATGGCCGTTGCCGAGAAAGTCCGACCATCCGGTCGCGTCGCCTTTTCCCATCCTAACTTCACGCTTTTCCTGAGCGCGAGGTCGTGCATCGTGCTCGCGCTCGAGATGCAGTCGGTCGCGGTGGGCTGGCAAGTTTACGACATCACCAAGAAGCCGCTCGACCTCGGGCTGATCGGGCTCGCCCAATTCCTGCCGAGCCTGCTGCTGTTTCTGGTGTCCGGGCACGTGACGGATCGCGTCAACCGCCGCCAACTGCTCACGATTTGCTACCTGGGATTCGCCACGTGCTCGGCGCTGCTCCTGACGATCACGTTTCGGGCGCCGCGGGCGGTGCTGCCGATCTACGGGGTGGTGGTCCTCAGCGGAGTGGTGCGGGCTTTTAATGGCCCGGTGACGCGCGCGATTCTTCCGCAGTTGATTCCCGAGGAACATTTCGCGAACGCGGTCGCGTGGAGTTCAAGCGCCAATCAGACGGCCAACATACTCGGGCCCTCGATAGGGGGCTTCATTTATGCAGCCTCCCGCGGCCCATCCGCGGTGTATGCCGCGGCGATGCTCGCAGGCGTTTTCGCGGCCTTCGCGACGCTGCGCATCCGTCTTGAATCGAAGCCGCGCCCTCGCCAGCCGGTGAACCTTCAGACGGTGCTCGCTGGCATTCATTACATCTGGCGGCAAAAAATCGTTCTCGGCTCGATTTCGCTCGATCTTTTCGCCGTGCTGCTCGGAGGAGCGGTGGCTCTGCTTCCCGTCTATGCCCGTGAAATTCTGCACACGGGGCCCTGGGGGCTCGGGCTGCTGCGGTGCTCGCCAGGAATCGGCGCCGCCAGCATGGCGCTGCTTGCTGGCGCATCGGCCGCTCAAGGGTCGCTCCGGAAGGGCGATGTTGTGGTGCGTCGCGGGCTTCGGCGTGTTCACGATCCTGTTCGGGATTTCGCGCAACCTAATCTTTGTCGATGATCGCGCTCGTGATGGTGGGGGCGACGGACATGGTCAGCGTGATGACGCGCGCGATCCTCGTGCAGATGGCGACTCCGGACGAGATGCGGGGGCGCGTGAACGCGGTGGATATGATTTTTATTGGCGCTTCCAACGAGCTGGGCCAGTTCGAGTCAGGGTCTCACGGCTGCATGGTTCGGAACCGTGCCTGCTGTGATTCTGGGAGGGATCGGAACGCTTGTCGTCACGGCGCTGTGGGCCTGGGGTTTCCCCGAATTGCGCCACGCCACGCATCCTACGGTGAAACGTAGAGTCGTTCCTTAGGCGACGACGGATGTATCGGGCTTTGAGCGGGAATGCGCTGGCGAGGGGTAAATAATAGCGATACAATCCGCGCCACCATGAATGAGGCGACAAAAGCACGACGCGATTTTCTGAAATTTCTGGCCGCAAGCCCCTATGTTGCCGCGTTGGGAGGCGTCGCTGCGTTTCTGCAACGAGGCGCGCTGGCACAAAGCGCCCAAGAGGCATCGGACGTCATTACTAAGCCATCCGAGGCGCTCAATGTGTTCGACTTCGAGCAGGTCGCACACCGCAATGTTATGCACGGGCATTGGATGTACATGGCGAGCGGCGTGGATGACGATGGAACGCTGGCTGCGAATCGCGAAGCCTTCAAACATATTGAGCTCCGGCCGCGCCGCCTGCACGACGCGACCAAAGTGGACATGCGCGTCAATCTTTTTGGCACTACCTACGATAGCCCGATCTTCACGTGCCCTACAGGCGGCGAAAAATCGTTTCATCCCGACGGAGAGCTGGCCGTGGCGCGAGCGGCCAAGGCGCGCGGCACGCTGCAGATCCTTTCCACCTCCACATCGACGGGCGTGGAGGACGTGAACAAGGCCCTGGGCCGCCCGGTGTGGTTTCAGCTTTATGCGCCCGATTCCTGGACGGTCTGCCAGAAAATTCTGAACCGCGTGCAGGCGGCAGGCTGCACGGTGGTGGCGCTTACAGTCGACAACACCACGGGGCGCAACAGTGAAACGTATATGCGGAACCGGGGCGACGTGCGTGTGTGCGCCGAATGCCACACGGTGAAGGGCCAAAACGTCAACACCAGCAGCGGACAGATGATGTACGAGGATATCGACATGACCGGGGTGAAGACCCTGAATGCCGCGATGGACTGGGCGTTTGTCGATCAGCTGCGGAAATTCTGGAAGGGCAAACTTCTCATCAAGGGAATCGACACCCGCGAGGACGCGCGCATGGCGGTTGACCACGGCTTCGATGGCATTCTCGTATCGAACCATGGGGGGCGCTCCACCGAGACGCTCCGAGCGACCGTTCGGGCGCTTCCCGAAGTGGTCGCCGAAGTAAAGGGCAAGGTGCCCGTGTTCGTCGACGGCGGCTTTCGCAGAGGCACAGACGTTTTCAAGGCCCTCGCGCTGGGCGCCACCGCGGTTGGAATCGGGCGCCCCATGCTGTGGGGCTTGGGAGCTTTCGGCGAGCCCGGCGTGAATCGAGTGTTCGAAATCATGCAGGGCGAACTCAAGATGGCGATGGGGAATTGCGGCACGCTGACGGTCGCGGAGATTACGCGGGCGTACGTGGCGACGGAATGGAAAAGCTGAGGCAGAGGAGGTTGGGGAGGCAAGGGAGGTAAAGGAGGAAGCCAACACCTTTGCCCTTTCTACCGCTTCGGGCATCCGGGATACCTATACCTCCTCTATTTTTTTACCTCGGCCGTCTCTCTTAAATGTTGCTGCCCCTTGCACACGGCGCTTTGGTCCTCCGTCTCCTTTGATTCCTCAACCTCCTCCACTTCCCTCCGAAATTTGGCCCAGCTGCCGCGCGTAGTACGATGGAGATGCCGATGACACCCGCCGCCGATCGTTCCGCTATCCGCACAGACCACATCGCCCGCCATTACCAGATGGGTTCGGCTCTGGTCCGAGCCGTTGACGACGTGTCGATTTCCATTCGGGCTGGGGAGTTCGTCGCATTGCTGGGGAGTTCCGGGTCCGGGAAATCGACGCTGCTCAATCTGATTGCGGGACTCGATCGCCCTACTTCCGGTGGTATCTACGCCCACGACCTCAACCTTGCGAACATGAGTTCGCAAGAGCTCGCGAGGCACCGCAGCCACACGATTGGGATCGTCTTTCAGGCTTTCAACCTGCTGCCGCGGATGACGCTGGAGGAGAACGTCGAATTGCCGCTGCGGCTGGCGGGAGTGGATCGCGCGGAGCGAGGCGCGCGTGTGCGCGACGCCATCAAGCACGTGAAGCTTGGCGCGAGGCTTACGCACCGCCCGAGCGAACTCTCCGGCGGCGAGCAGCAACGGGCCGCCCTGGCGCGCGCGCTTGTCAACCGCCCCACGATACTTCTGGCGGACGAGCCCACCGGCAACCTGGATAGCGCGACGGGCGACGAGATCATGAATCTTCTGCGCGAAATCAACGAATCGCTGCGCATGACCATTGTGATGGTGACGCACGAGCAGCCACGCGCGGAGCGCTTCGCGCATCGAATGATCCTGATGAAGGACGGCAAACTGGTGAGCGACGGAGAATCCAGGTGAAATTCCGCGACCTGACCGAACTGGCGTGGAGGAATTTGCGCGAGGCCCTACTGCGAAATTCGCTGACTACGCTTGGAATCGGCGTGGGCGTCGCGTCGCTGGTGGCGATGCTTTCTCTGGGCGTGGGATTGCAGGAGATGGCCAATCAGCGCTTATCCCGGTCGGGCCTCTTCGATGCAATCATTGTGGCGCCGCGCACCAACTTTCGCGGTTTCGGACGCCGGGCGCAGGACAACGACGCGAGCTCCGTTCCGGGAGGCCCTCTCGATGACGAGGCAAGAAAGGCGCTGCAGCGCCTGCCGAATGTGGTCGAAGTGTATCCGGAGATTCGCTTTCCGACCGAGATTCGTTATGGCGGCGTCCCTTATTCGACGGTTGTGGCCGGTGTGCCGGAATCCGGGCAGCGCAGCGGCGCCTACGACGGCATGACCGGGACATTTTTTTCCGGTCCCGGCCGCGGACGAAGCGATCCTCCAGATTGAATTTGCGCGCCAGCTTTCGCCTGTGACGAGTTCGCTGATCGGGAAAGAACTGGTGTTGCGCTATGCGGAGCGCCAGGCCCTGCCCGCGGAGCCTGAGGCGAATAACGGGCGTGCGAATACGAACGGCGCCGACGATGCGGGTCTCTCCGGGGGATTTTCGGTGGTGCCGCGCGAAGAAAAGCTGCGGATCGTCGGGATTGTCGAGACCGAACCGGCCAGCGGTTTTGGAGGCGTGGGGCGCGGGCGCGTGATGATTCCGCTGCAGGTGGCAGAGAAGCTTCGGGTGGCGCAGGCGAACGATTTCAGGACGATGCTCGGGGCGCGACCGGGAAGAAACGCTTATCAAAGCTTGACGGTTCGCGTGAAGAGTCCCGCAGTAGTGAAGGACGTGGAGGATGCGATCAAGCCGATGGGCTTTGCGACTTATTCCCTGCTGGACGCGACGAGCAACCTCCGCCAGGTGTTCGCCGTGTTCGACCTGCTGATGGGAATTTTCGGGAGTCTCGCGCTGATTGTGGCCTCGCTCGGGATCATCAACACGCTGGTGATGGCGATTCTGGAGCGCCGCCGCGAAATTGGCGTGTTGAAAGCGCTGGGCGCCGCCGATGGCGACATCCGCAAGCTGTTTTTTGTAGAGGCGGGAGTGATGGGGCTGATCGGTGGGCTGCTCGGAGTCGCCATCGGGTGGATGATCGGGTTCGGGATGAATTTTGCGACGAATACATACCTGCGGCGGCAATCGTTGCCGCCCTTGAAAGTTTCATCGGTGCCGTGGTGGATGGTGGCGGCGGCCATCGCGTTCTCGATTGCCGTAAGCCTGGCGGCCGGGCTTTACCCGGCTTCCCGCGCCGCACGCCTGAATCCCGTCGAGGCCCTGCGGTATGAATAGGCGCGGGCGGATCACATTGCAGGGACTCGCGCTTGGCTTGTTGCTGCTGGCGGCGTCGGCGGGCGCGACTTTTGGTGCCGGGCGTACAGATTGCCGGTCCCTCCCGAGCAAAATTCTCGGGCATCCCGTTTCGTACTGCGTCTTCCTGCCACCGAGCTACGATTCGGATCAAGCGCGCAAATTTCCCGTTCTGTATTTTCTGCACGGCCTGGGAGAAAGCTCGCAGACGCTGCTCGATGCGGGCGGATGGAACCTGATCGAGAATCTCTGGGAACAGAAACAGATCGGGGATTTTGTGATTGTGACGCCCAGCGCGGACCGCAGTTTCTACGTGAACTCCCGCGACGGCAAGGTTCGCTACGAGGATTTTTTCATCCGCGAGTTCCTGCCTTTCATCGAGAGCCACTACCGGATTCAAGCCGAGCGCCGAACACGGGGCATCACCGGCATTTCCATGGGCGGTTATGGGGCGCTACGCTTCGCTTTCCGTTATCCGCAGCTTTTTGGTTCCGTCAGCGCTCACAGCGCCGCTCTGGTGGCGGAACTACCGGCGGTGCAGGCCTCCGATCCTCAAAGTGAAGGCCTCGCGCGAGTGATGGGCGGGGCCTTCGGGTCGCCCTTCGACCGGGCGTTCTGGGACCGCAATAACCCTTTCACCCTGGTGGAAGAGGGGACGCATCCTACGGGGATGGCGATTTACTTCGATTGCGGAACGGAAGACCTGTTCGGGTTCGACGGCGGAGCGCAGGCGTTCCACAATCTTCTGGTCGCGAAGAAGATTCCTCATGAATTTCATCTCTATCCCGGCGGGCATGACTGGACTTATTTTGCCGAGCATTTTCCCGCCTCGCTGGAGTTTCATTCCCGCGCCTTCGGCTTACAATCCGCCGGGAAATGAAATGATGACCCCGGGACGGAGTGCGCCGAAAGCAATTTCCCGGCGCGAGAATACTTCACGCAATCGCAATTGCGGATACAATGGTCCGCACCGGAAACAATCGGGAGATTCGATTTGCTGACGATTCAGGCCATCCGCGAGGCGCGCGAACGCATACGAGATTCGATATATCTGTCGCCCTTCGTGCGCTCCGAGACATTTTCCAAGCTCACGGGCAATTCCATCTTTTTCAAGCTCGACCATCTGCAGATGACCGGCGCGTTTAAGGAACGCGGCGCGCTGAACAAGATTCTTTTGCTCACGGACGAGGAACGCCAGCGGGGAGTGATCGCCGCGTCGGCGGGAAACCACGCGCAAGCCGTCGCCTACCATGCCACCAAGCGCGGCATTGCCGCGGAAATCTGCATGCCGCTCACGACCCCGATCACGAAGGTGTCCGCGACGCGCGGCTACGGCGCCGAGGTCGTGCTGGTGGGCGCGAATTACGACGAATCCTGTCACGAAGCGATGCGCCGCTGCCGCGAGCGCAATCTCACCTTCATCCACCCGTTCGACGATGAAGCGGTGATCGCTGGGCAGGGGACGATCGGGCATCGAGATGCTGGAGGTAAACAGCGATCTGGACGCCGTGATCGTTCCGGTGGGCGGCGGGGGCCTGATCGCCGGCGTGGCGTGTGCCGTGAAGGAAACGAACCCCAAGATCAAAGTAATCGGGGTGCAAACGTCCAAATTGCCTTCGATGAAGGCGGCGCTCGAGCATCACAAGCTGGTGACGTTGCCGGCCAACAAGACGATCGCCGATGGCATTGCGGTGCGCCGCGCGGGCGATGTCACGTTTCCTCTCGCGGAAAGGTATGTGGATGAGGTAGTCACGGTCGACGACGAAGAAATCGCCAACGCCATTCTGGCAATGCTCGAAAAAGAGAAGACGCTCACCGAAGGCGCCGGAGCCGTCGGCGCGGCCGCCGTGCTGAACGATAAGATCCCGATGCGCGGAAAGAACGTGGGAGTCCTGATCAGCGGCGGGAACATCGACGTCACGCTGCTTTCGCGCATCATCGAGCGCGGCCTTGTGAAGGACGGGCGCTTGCTGCGGATCCGCATCCACCTGCCGGATCATGCCGGCGCACTGCAGCGGCTCACCACGGTGATCGCCGAACACAAAGCCAACATCATCGAAACGCGCCACGACCGCGCCTATTACGGCGTGGTGCTGGGCGATACGGTGATCGACATTACGATGGAAACGCGCGGACCGGACCACATCGCGGAAATCGAAGCAGCGTTGGATGCGGCGGGCTACGCACACGAACGCGTGCAGTAGTTGCCCATACTTCTCTCCAGAAAAAACTATTGCTGTTGTTGCTGCTGTTCCTGCTGCTGAGCGGGTTGCTGGGGACGCTCGATAACGGAGGGAGGCGGGGGCGGACCTGCCGTCGTCTCGTTGATCCGCTCATGACCCGCATCGTCGAGAACGGGGCGAACGCACACGTCCACCGACAGGCGCTGCCCTGCCCTGCCTTTGTAAACGCCACGGACCGGGGCAACATCGCCGTAATCGCGCCCGTAAGCGATCCGCACATGCCTCAAGCCCACGGGCTTGCCTAGGGTGGGATCGAAACCCGTCCAGCCCTGATCGGGAATCATTACTTCGGCCCAAGCGTGGGAAGCCTGGCCTCCGATCACTTCTTCCTGTTTCGAGTACGCCCCGTTTCCCCCGCCCGGGACCAGGTAGCCCGAGACATAGCGAGCGGGAATGCCTCGCATCCGGACGATACCAAGCAAGAGATGAGCAAAATCCTGGCAGACACCCGCGCCAAGGGAGAGTGCGTCTTCTATGGAGGAGAGAACGTGGGTGGCACCCTGCACATAGCTGAACTTTTGGTGGATCAAATCCGAAGCGGCCTGCGCAAATCCTTTCACGGTTCCGCCGCTGGCCTGCTCGGAAGCTTCGACGAGCGGCTGGAGCTCTTTCAGGTGGGGTACGTATCCGGTCGCAGCCACCAGGTCGAAATATTCCTCGTCGATATGCGGCTTATTCGAATCGAATTCGATGAGAGTTTGCGCATCGCCAGGAACGTCGAAAGAATCGTGAGCCAGCACCACCGATTCCGCTTCGACCTTCAGGCGGCGATGTTCGGGAAGCACATTGAACTGATGGACCCAATTGCCATAGGCGTCCCGGTAAGCGGTGCCGCGGGAGCCTGGAGTGGTGGTGAGGCGGAACGACAGACAGCTTTGCTTTTCATCGTGGATCGGCCGCAGGCGAACTTCGTTATAGCTCTCGGACACGGGGCCGTCGTAGAGGAATTCCGTGGTATGAACCAGTCTGTAGCGGTTCATGCCACCACCGCGTAGTAGAAATAGGTTCGGGCGATGTCGTCGCCGATTGCTCCGCACATGCCCAAGAGTTCCTCCAGGTACCCATGAAGACCCTGCTTGAAGATTTCGCTCATTTTGTCGTAACTCAGCCGCTGAACGATCTTGCCGGCAAAGCGTTCGGCCTCGTTGGCGTAGGAGTCGGCGCCGGTTCCGCTGAGCGCACGCAGGCCTGAACGCACCTCGCTGGTGCTGAACCGGATCGAGCGCGGATGCAGGGGATGAAGGATCAGCATTTCGGCTACTTTTTCCGGCTCGATCGAGGAGTGGTACTGGCGATGGTAAGCCTCGGAGGCGCCCACAGAGCGCAGGACAGCCATCCACTGATGATTGTCGGCGCTGCCGACGGCGGGGAGTTCTTCGAGCAGATTCTGATACTGCACGTCGACGAGGCGCGCCGTCATCTCCGCGCGCTCGAGCGACCAGCCGATGCGGAGAAATTGCCAGCCCTCGTCGTGCGGCATCGTCGCATCCGTGACGCCGTGAAAACGGTGCGCGCCGAATTTTATTTCGTCGCAGAAGCGGTGAGGGCCGGCGGCGATTTCATCCCGGGGATTGAAGCGCGCCACGTTGTAGTAAAGGCCGTTGATGTCTTCCCACATTTCGCGTGAAATCCGGTCGCGAATGGTGCGGGCGTTCTCGCGGGCTTTGGCGATGCATTGAACGATCGAACTGGGATTGTCCTGGCGGAAAGCAAGAAAGTCGAAGACATTCTCGGCGTTGGCTTCGCCGTACAACTGGCTAAAGCGATTTTCCTCGCCCGCCATGACGATCAGAGGTTCCCAGCGCAAACGGTAAGACTGGGATTGCTCCAGAAGCATGTGGTAATTCACGTCGAGAATGCGGGCGGTGTCTTCGGCCCGCTCGATATAGCGCGCCAGCCAGAAAAGGGACTCTGCTATACGGGAGAGCATTATTCCTCTCCCCGCAGAACCCACGTATCTTTGCTGCCGCCACCCTGAGAGGAATTCACGACCAGGGAACCGCGCTGCAGCGCAACGCGCGTGAGGCCGCCGGGTACGATCGTGACGTGCTTGCCGTCATAGAGACAGTACGGGCGCAAATCGACGTGGCGCCCTCCGACGGTTCTCGTGGCAGGATCGTAGGAGGGTACGCGCGAAAGCGCGATGACCGGTTGAGCGATATAGTTCCGGGGATTGGCCAGGATCCGCTGGCGGAACTCCTCGATCTTTTTGGCTTCCGCCTTCGGTCCAATCAACATGCCGTAGCCGCCGGACTCGCCAACCGCCTTCACCACAAGTTCCGGGAGGTGGCCGAGGACATAATCCAGATCTTTCGGGCGGGCGCAGATATAGGTTTCCACGCTTCTGAGAATCGGATCTTCGCCGAGGTAATAGCGGATAAAGTCGGGAACATAGGCGTAGATCGCTTTGTCGTCGGCAACGCCATTGCCGACCGCGTTCGCCAGCGCGACATTGCCCGCGCGGTAGGCGCCCATTAACCCGGGGACGCCCAGAATGGAGTCGGAACGGAAGGTGAGTGAATCGAGGAAATCGTCATCGACGCGGCGGTAGATCACGTCGACGCGTTTGAGCCCGTGAATCGTCTTCATAAAAACGATGCCGCCATCGACGATGAGGTCTCGTCCCTCAACGAGCTCAATACCCATCTGCTGCGCGAGGAAACTGTGCTCGAAATAGGCGCTGTTGTAGATGCCCGGTGTGAGCAGGACGATTTCGCCATCGTCCTCGCCGCGCGGAGAGAGGCTGCGCAAAATACGCGCCAGCTCATTGGGATAGTGGTGAACGGGAAGGACTTCGCCCGCCTGGAAGGCGTCCGGCAGTGTCCGCGTCATCACGAGGCGATTCTCTAGGACGTAGGAAACGCCGCTGGGCGTGCGGACATTATCTTCCAGCACGCAAAATTCGCCTGTTTTCGAATCGCGGATAAGGTCGATGCCGCAGATATGAGTGTAAATTCCGCGCGGCACCTCGATTCCAATTACCTCGCGACGAAAATGCGGACAGGAATAGACAAGCGAACGGGAGATCTGGCGGTCCTTAAAGATGCGCTGCTTGCCGTACACGTCCTGGAGGAAGAGATTGAGCGCCACGACTCGCTGCGCCAGGCCCCGGTCGATGCGTTCCCATTCCGAATGGGGAATGATCCGGGGAATCAGGTCAAAGGGAAACAAGCGCTCGGTACCCTGACCGTCGCTGTAGACGGTGAACGTGATGCCCTGGATCAGAAACGAAAGATCGGCGAGTTTGCGGCGCTCTTCAAACTGCGCCGGAGCCATGGCGCCAAGCTTCTGGAAAAGCTTGGCATAGTGGGGACGCGGCTCTCCCGGCGCGACAAACATCTCATCGTAGAAATTCCCAGTTTCGTAGCCTTCAAACAAACCATGACGCACTGTGGGCGATGGGATGGAGGCCATACCGTACTCTAGCAAGCGGGCGGGGGGCGGTACTACCAAAAGATTCTATGGAACGCATCAGGAATTCGGGGGCAAGCAAAGCAAATACGCCTGTAATCTTCGCTACAATCGGGCACTTCCCATGACTGCAAGGTGATCTGGCGCCCCTTGGCTTGGCCTATCGGGTTGCCGCCCTATGTTGCCTTGTTTATCCTTTAAGCTGACTTGCAGTGCTGAGAATGTGAGTGCGGACCGGATAACCGCATAATGATGCCGACGATAAATCCGGAGTGGAATGGAGTGCGATGAAGGTACTGATAACGGGCGGGGCGGGATATATCGGCAGCGTCACCGTGGAGCGTTTGAGGGCCAAAGGCGAACAGGTGGTGGTTCTCGACGATCTCGTTCGCGGCCATAGGGAAGCCCTCGACCGCGATGTGCCTTTCTATCAGGGCCGTATAGGCGATCGCGGCCTGATCGCGCGCATTGCAAAGGAGCACGAAATCGAGGCATGCGTCCACTTCGCAGCGCTCGCCTATGTGGGTGAATCGGTGGCGGAGCCCGCGAAATACTTCGAAAACAACGTGGAAGAGGGCGTCGCCCTGATGGGTTCGCTGCTCAAGGCCAATATTCGGCGCGTGGTTTTTTCCTCCACTTGCGCCACCTATGGCGAGCCCGAACAGATGCCGATTTCCGAGAGTTGCCCTCAATGGCCGAAGAATCCTTACGGGTGGTCGAAATTCACGATGGAGAGACTGCTTGAAAGCTACGACCACGCTTACGGACTGAAATTTGTGGCACTGCGATACTTCAACGCTTCAGGGGCGACGGAGTTGCGCGGCGAATTCCACGATCCGGAGTCGCATCTGGTACCAAACGTCCTGGCGGCAGCCGCTGGCGCGGAACCGGAGGTTGCCGTGTTTGGCAAAGACTATCCGACGCCGGACGGAACCTGCATTCGCGACTATGTGCATGTGGCCGATCTGGCGGATGCGCACATTCTGGCGCTGGAGCATTTGCGCAAGGGCGGCAATTCGGATTTTATCAACCTGGGAACAGGCCACGGCTATTCAGTGCTGGAAGTGATCGAAGCTTCGCGCCAGGTTACCGGCAAAAAAATAAACATCCGGCACGCCGCGCCGCGACCGGGCGATCCAGCGCGGCTGGTGGCCGACGCCCAGAAAGCCTGGGCGGTCCTGGGCTGGAAACCCACGTACGATTTGGCGGGCATTCTCCGGTCGCAATGGGAATGGCGCAAGAAAAATCCCAAGGGCTATAAGTCCGCTTGAGGCCTGGTGTCTGCATTCTGAGAGCAACCGACCTGGAGACTGACCCTCCATGTATAATGCCGGGGCCGATTGCCTGTGGAGGGCAATCGATATTCCAGCAGGTGCAACTCAGCCCGACTTTCCTGGGATAACCGAACGCCTGGGAGATGCGACCGGCGCTTTTCCCAGTGGGTTACATCGGGGAGACTTCGGCCTAGCGAGGCGGGCAATTTCCACGTAATCTTTCTGAACCGACTGCTTTGCAACAAGCGGAAGCGAGAAGGAACGATGATAAAAGTTGAGGCGATCATTCAGACGTCAAAGCTGGATGCGGTGAAGGACGCGCTGCATGAAATTGGCGTCGAGGGAATGACCGTACTGGAGGCGCGGGGCCATGGACGGCAAAAGGGGCACACGGAGTTCTATCGTGGCCGGGAGTACACCATCGACCTGATCCCCAAGATCAAGCTGGAAATGGTTCTCCCCGATGAGATGGCCGAAAAGGCCGTGGACGCAATCAAAGTGGCGGCTCGCACGGGCAAGATTGGGGATGGCAAGATTTTTATTTCGAAAGTCGATGACGCCATCCGCATCCGCAATGACGAGCGCGGCGACGGAGTTCTCTAAAGCCAGCGGGACCGGGCGACTCTCGGTTTGCCGGATTTGAAGCGGCCGCCTTCCAGTCGCTAATACGAGCCATCCAAGGCTTGATTAGGTGGAAAGCGCCGTAATGTATATCCTTGTAGGCCGAAAAGCTCCTAAGTACAGGAATTCGATTTACTTGATATGGCTACCGGACCCTCACTGGCGATGGAACTCAAGGAGCTTTATGCAGCGGAATCCGCGCGCATTCAGCAGGAATTCTCCGCATCCGGCGACGGTCGGGCGGCACTGCTCGCGCGCACGGCTCTTGTGGAATCGATCGCCCGCCGGCTGTGGAATGAATTAATTTCGCCCGAAACGGAAGGTCCCCGCAATTTCACCCTGGTCGCTCTGGGCGGCTTCGGGAGGCGCTGGCTCTTCCCCCATTCCGATATCGACCTGATGTTCCTCCACGCGGGCGGAGACACCGAAAAGAAATTCAAGAATGCGATCCGAACCTTCTCGCAGGAGATGTGGGACCTCCGCCTGAAGCTGAGCCCAACGACACGGACGCTGGCCGAATGCGAGCGGTTCGATCCGAACAACGTGGAATTCGCGATCTCCCTGCTGGACTGCCGGTATGTGGCGGGCGACCCGAATCTGTTTTCGCGCCTCCACGACAAACTCATTCCGAAGCTCGTATCGCGCGAATCCCGCCTGATCGTGCAGAGGCTCACCGACCTCACTCGCGCCCGCTACAACAAGTTCGGCGACACCGTTTTTCATCTGGAGCCGAATATCAAAGACGGTCCCGGGGGGCTGCGGGACTACAACCTGGCGCATTGGCTGGCCGTGATTTCCGCGATCGAAGAAAAAGGCCATTGGCCCGAGGAGGCTTCCCTGCTCCCCGCCCCGTTGCGCCAGCCATTCGAAGAGGCTTTGGCTTTTCTCATGTCCGTGCGGTGCTTTTTGCACTTCCGCTATGGGCGCGACGACAACACCCTCGCATGGATAGCGCAGGATGAAGCGGCCGCGCTTAGGATCGGGACGCCCAATTCAGAGCCACTCGACGCTTCCGAGTGGATGCGCATCTTTTTCCGCCACGCCCGCCTTATTCACCGGGTAGCCTCGCAACTTTTAGACGAGTTCCCGGCGACGCGCGCTTCTCTTTACCGGCAGTTTCAGAACCTGCGCTCGCGCCTGTCCAACTCGGAGTTTGCCGTCGTCGACAGCAGGATCTTTTTGCAGCGCCCCGAATCGCTGAGCGACCCGGCGCTCCCCTTGCGCATGTTCCGATTCATGGCGCGGCACGGCCTGGCTCTGAGCTCCACCACGGAACAGCAGATGGAGCAGGTTCTCGGATCGATCGCCGCCAATCCACCGACAGGCGCGGAACTATGGCACTACCTTCAGGAGGTGCTGGTGGCGCCTCACGCCGCGGACGCATTGCGGACCATGCATTCCCTGGGTCTGCTCACGCTGCTCCTGCCGGAGATGAAGGGCATCGATGCGCTGGTGATCCGCGATTACTCTCACCGGCTGACAGTGGATGAGCACACGTTTGTGGCGATTGAGAATCTTCACAAGCTGCGGCAATCGCATTCGAACTGGGATCAGCGGTATGCGGAGCTTCTTGACGAACTCGAGCAGCCGGATCTGCTCTATCTTGCCCTTTTGCTTCACGACACCGGCAAGGCGCTGAAAACGGAAAGCCACGTGATCGGCAGCGTCGCCTTGGCGAAGACTTGCCTTGACCGGCTTGATCTGGACGACCTTGACCGGGAGACGGTTCTTGTTTCTGATCAACCGCCATATGGAGCTCAGCGCAGCGCTGCGCCGGGACATTTTTGATCCCGGCACGGTCCATCAATTCGCGGAGAAAATGGAAACGCCGGAGCGTCTGAAGATGCTCTGCCTGCTGACCTACGCCGACATCAAGGCGGTGAACCCCGAGGCGCTTACTCCGTGGAAGGCCGAAAACATCTGGCAGCTCTACATCAGTACCGCGAACCACATGCTGCGGACGGCGGACGAGCGGCTTCACGTCGACGAAGACGATGAGGTGCTGACCCATCTTCGGACCGTGGCGCCCGCAGCCGGTAAAAAACTGGAGAGTTTTCTCGAAGGATTGCCCCGGCGATACCTGAGGACGCAGGCGGCCGGGGAAATCCTCGGCCAGATGGAAATGGCCAGTCATCTGGACGAAGACCCGGTGCAATTGTCGCTGACCCGGGGGCGGCACTGGTATGAACTCACGCTGGTGACGCGCGACCGGCCTTTCCTGTTTTCGAAGATGGCCGGCACCCTGGCCGCGTGGGGAATGAACATCGTGAAAGCCGCGGCTTTTTCGAACCACGACCGAATTGTGGTGGACACATTTTTCTTCACGGACCGGTTTCGGACGCTGGAGCTGAACCTGCCGGAATGGGAGCGCTTCAAAACCAAGATCCACGACGTGCTGGTGGGAAAAGCGGACCTCGATCGCATGCTGAAAGACCGGATGCGCTCGGAGAAGAACGCGATCCCCAAGGTCAAGATCGAAACGAAGATTGAAATCGACAACGAGTCTTCGCCTCACAGCACGCTGGTGGAAGTGATCGCCCAGGACCAGCTCGGGCTGCTGCACCGTATCAGTTCGCAATTTGCGCGCGAGGACTGCAACATCGAGATCGCCCTGATCGAGACGGAGGGCCAAATGGCTATCGACGTCTTCTACCTCACTTCCCGCGGGGCCAAACTCACGCCGGAGAGCCAGGAACGGCTTCGCGCGGCCCTTCTTCAGGAATTGGCGGACGAATAGCCCCGACCGGCGTCTGGAAACGGCAATTGCCGCATCGGGTGTACCCTCATCGAAGTTCGTGCATCCAATTAAGTAGCTTGTGCGTATTATTGTTATAGCTGCTGTGAGTTCATGGAGGTACGGTCATGCTCATTAAGAAGAAGGCTGACTTAACGTATTCCGACGTGACCCCCAAAGCCCTTTATATGGGCCGGCGTAACTTCCTGCTGGGCTTGCTGGCGACATCCGGAGCGGTAGCGGCCTACAAAGACTTCCCGGGGCTGGTCTCCGCGGCCGGAACGGGTGGTTCGGTGCCGGTGAAGCTGAACGGGCTGGTCGAGGGGCCGTATAGCAAGGACACCATCAACGAGAAGGTAACCCCCGCTCAGGACGTGACGCACTACAACAATTACTATGAGTTTGGGACGGACAAATCCGACCCGTCGAAGAATGCCAACAACTTTGTGACGACGCCCTGGAGCATCTCCGTCGAAGGGGAAGTGAAAAAGCCCCGGACTTTCACGATGGACGAAATCCTGAAACTGGCTCCCCTGGAAGAGCGCATCTACCGTCACCGTTGCGTGGAGGCGTGGTCGATCGTCGTGCCGTGGGTGGGCTACTCATTCAGTACTCTCGCCAAGCTGGTGGAGCCGACTCCCAGCGCGAAATATGTGGCTTTCACGAGCTATTTCGAAAAGAAGCAGATGCCCTTGTGGCGGGACGCGGGAATCCAATTGCCCTACGTCGAAGGCTTGCGGATCGACGAGGCCATGAATCCCCTGACCTTGCTGTGCACGGGAATGTACGGCGAAACGCTTCCCAATCAGGACGGCGCCCCGGTGCGCATGATCCTTCCCTGGAAGTATGGATTCAAGAGCGCCAAGTCGATCGTGAAAATCCGCTTTGTAAAAGATCAGCCGCCGACAACCTGGAACATCGAGAGCCCCACGGAATATGGGTTCTATTCCAACGTGAATCCCAGCGTCGACCACCCGCGCTGGAGCCAGGCGAAGGAACACCGGCTCGGAGGCGGCTTCTTCGACCGGCCGATTCCCACGCTGATGTTCAATGGCTACGGCGATCAGGTCGCCAGCCTGTACTCGGGCATGGATCTGCGCAAATACTACTGAAGGCGATTTTCCGACGTGATCAAAGCGGTTCTCACAAGCAAGTGGACCAAAGTGGTGGTGTTTGCGCTCTGCCTGGTGCCGCTGGCGATCCTGATCTGGAGAGGGTTTCATAACGAGCTCGGCGCGAATCACATCGAATTCATCACGCACGCTACCGGCGATTGGACGCTGCGATTCCTGATTCTCACGCTGGCCATCACCCCCTTGCGCAAGATTCTGCACCAGCCGCAGCTGATCCGGTTTCGCCGCATGCTGGGCCTTTTCGCGTTCTTTTACGTGTGCCTGCATTTCGCCACGTGGATCGGGCTCGATAAATTTTTCGACTGGTCGGAGATGTGGAAGGACGTCCAGAAGCGGCGCTTCATCACGGTGGGATTTGCGGGGTTCATTCTGCTCATCCCGCTCGCGATCACGTCCACAGCGGGCTGGATCAGGCGGCTGGGCGGCAAGCGATGGGCGCTGCTGCATCGGGCGATTTATCTGACGGCGATCCTGGGCGTGATTCATTACTACTGGCTGGTGAAGTCCGACGTCACGAAGCCGCTGCAATACGCCTGGATTGTGGGTATTCTGCTGGCGTGGCGCGTGGGCGACTGGCTTTATGGGCGGTGGAACGGAACGGCTCCGCGAGCCGTCCGGCGCGAAACGCCGACCTCCGCTGAAACCGCGTAACCCTCCGGGCTTCGGCGCAATCCCAAAGGACCTCCCGATTCGAAAACGCTCCAAATGAAAATAAGGGACAAATTGTCGTGAATCGTGCGCGGAAATTTGCGTCAGGCCTTCGTGCGAATGGGTTGCTCGTGTCGGTCATCCTTCTTCTTGCGAGTGGATGCGGCCGAACGCCCCGGACGGGCGATTCTGATCCAGCACCAGCTCGAAACTCCCTTCGCGTTGCGGCAGGCGCCGCGAGCCCAGCCCCCAGCGCCCCGTTGCGCTTGCCCGATGCGGATGTGAACGTCCTTACATACCATCAGAACAATGGCCGGACCGGCGAATATCTGAGCGAAACGCTACTTGCCCCAGCAAATGTAAATTCAAACGATTTCGGGAAGATCGGATTTCTACGTGTGCGCGGCCTGGTGGACGCACAACCGCTTTATGTGGGAAACCTCACCATCAAAGGCGCGCCGCACAAGGTGGTTTTCGTTGCTACCGAGCATGATCTGGTTTACGCGTTTGATGCGGACACGTTCTCTCCTCTCTGGCGGACCTCCCTGCTGGGCGCGGGAGAAACCACCAGCGACAATCGCGGGTGCCAGCAGGTGACGCCCGAAATCGGAGTTACGGCAACACCCGTGATCGACTTGAAAAGAGGGCCCAACGGCGCGATTTACGTCGTGGCGATGTCGAAAGACGGACGGGGACAATATTTCCAGCGCCTGCACGCGCTCGATTTAGCGACAGGTTCCGAACTGCCCGGGAGCCCGCAAACAATTACGGCGACCTTTCCGGGAACGGGTGCGGCCAGCAGAAACGGTCAGACTTCATTCGATGCGAAACAGTATGAAGACCGCGCTGCCTTGTTGCTGTCGAAAGGCGTCATTTACACGACATGGGCGTCGCATTGCGACCGCGAGCCTTATGGTGGCTGGGTAATCGCTTACGATGCCGCCACGCTTCAAAAAGCATCCGCCATCAATCTCACCCCCAACGGCACGCAAGGCGCGATCTGGATGACAGGAGACGGCCCGGCCGCCGACGAGGCCGGCAACGTGTATCTGCTCACGGGCAACGGAACCTTCGATACGTCCCTTGACTCGAAAGGGTTCCCCGCCCAGGGTGATTTCGGCAACGCATTCGTGAAGCTTGCGATGCGCGGCGGCCAGCTGACGGTGACCGATTACTTCACCATGCACAACACGCTGGAGGAATCGGAGCGGGACGAAGATATCGGTTCGGGAGGAATTATTCTCCTTCCCGACGTGAAAGATGCGTCCGGCAGAATGCGCCACCTTGCCGTGGGCGCGGGAAAGGACCGGATCGTCTACATAGTGGATCGCGATTCGATGGGCAAATTCGACGCGAACGGCGACAAGGCGTACCAGGAAGCAATCGGGGCTATTGCGGGAATGGAGTTTGCCACGCCTGCCTACTTTAATGGCGCGATTTATTTCGGGGCTTTCGATGACGCTGTCCGGGCCTTCCCATTGTCCAATGGAATGGTCCCGCGCTCGCCAGCCTCGCAGACGATGACGAGATTCGTCGATCCCGGAACGACTCCGAGCGTTTCGGCGAATGGAACGCTCAATGGAATCGTCTGGGCGGTTGAAAATTCCATCCCCGCCGCGCTGCATGCGTACTTGGCGAGCGACCTGAAGAAGGAGCTTTACAACAGCAACCAGGCCGGGACGCGCGATCAGTTCGTGAACAATAAATTCATCGCGCCGATTATCGCCGACGGCAGGGTCTATGTGGGAACCCCAACCGGCGTCGCGGTGTTTGGATTATTGAAGTAGTTCTGCTTGCCTTTCAAATCCACGTCGGCATGTCCAAAAAACGAAGTGGCACTCACTGGCGTCACTGCTTAGATCGTGCCGGGTAAGTCTTGGTGAACATGTTCCGCTGGTTGGTAACCGTGAATGTCCCGTCCGCCTGCGCGGACACCTTGATCCAGTAGGCCTTGCCATTGTGAGGCGGCGGGGCAGGCGACCGGGGCTCGCGCAACACGTACTCGTCCGCCGGCGGCGGCATCGGCTCGACGGGCATTGCCGTCATGGGATCGTCGAGAATGTTCGCAATGAACAGCCCTGGCACGGTGTACTCCTGCCCGCTGAGCAGCGAGAAATGAAGCTCCCACAGATTCTCGAGGCCGGGTGAGGTGTAAAAGGTCTTCATCGTTTCCGGCCGGCCGCCCTTTCGGATTCCATTGTTCATAATAATGACGCGCGGGCGAAGCGCATGAACGAGCGCCGGCGTATTGGCTACCACCAATGAATGATTGGAGACCACAAAAACGTCGGTGGTGCCAATGGGGTTGTTCGGGCACATCAGCTCGAATTCCTTGTTCCAGGTAAGATCGCCCAAATGCACGATGCGAAACTTTCCGAACGCGACGACGCTGCCGAGCGGAACTCGGGTTCTCGACTCCGCCGTCGTCATCCTTGTCCCTGGGCTGGAAACTCACGCATTCCGGATTGGGATGACCGCCTCCGGGGAGGGGCGTCTTAATCACTCCGCCCGCCGCGGTCACGACGCGCCAGTCAAGGCCGGCGACCGGAATCCTATCGCCGGCCTTCACCACCGTGTGCTTCGACTTGGCGTAGAGTTCGGGATAGATGTTCTTGAGAAATTCTTCGCCGTGGACGTTGGGCTGCTGCAATGTTCGGGCCGTGGTCGATGAAATTCCTTATCTCGATGCGCGAGGCGAGCTCGGCCGTGCCACCGAAATGATCGCCGTGCCAGTGCGTGGTGATGAGATTATCGAGGTGCGTGAGGCCGGCATCTTTGACGGCATCCAGGATACGGTTCACATCCCTGGAATTGGGACCGCCGCTGCCGGTATCCATAAGCACCGATTCGCCGGACGGCGAAACAAACAAGGTGGCGTTCCCGCCCTCGACGTCAATCACGTAGATGTCGAATGTTTTCGCTGCCTGTGTTTGCGCGATTGCGGGAATCGCCGGAAAACAAGAAGGCCAGAAAAATTGCAACTAAAGCGCGCATCAAAAATCCCTCCGGGAAAACAAGTCGTGCGGGTCGATTTCTAGCGAAACGGGTCGCTGAGTCCTGACATTCCGCCACTCCTGCGATAACTCAAAAAGCGTTGGGATCATACCAGCTCTGAGGGCCGATCGAGTAATGAGCCTTGGCCCCACGAATAGGCTGTGACGAATGACCCGGTGTTAGTCTAAGCTTCTTTGGGATTTGCGTGCCGGTTCAGACGAGCAAAATGGAAACTTTCGATGCCAAGTAATTTACGTTCGGAGATGTGGACTGGGAAGGTCGCCCTGATCACCGGCGCTTCCAGCGGAATCGGCGCGAGTTGTGCGAAATTGCTGAGCCAATCGCGGAGCCAGGCTCGCATTGACGGCGCTTCCGAGCGAGCACTTCAAGGACGAGGAGTCCGATTCCCGGCTCGTCGTCACAGGGGATATCACCTCAGAGGTCAACCCGGATTGAGGTGGTCAACCGAACCATCGAACGCTTCGGGCAAATCGATGTCCTCATCAATAATGCGGGCGTCGGCCAGTACGGATACCCGACCGAGGTGGACACGGAAATCTCCAAGCGAATGTTTGACGTGAACGTCTTTTCCGCCCTGGCGTTGACGCAGCTCGCCGTGCCCCATATGTTGGCAAGACGGTCCGGCACTATCGTCAATATGGGATCTGTGGGCGGGAAAGTGTCACTGCCATGGGCAGTGATGTACTGCGCCACCAAATGGGCGCTTCATTGTGTCGACGATTCCTTGCACCGGGAGCTTATCCGGCACGGGGATTCGAGTCATGAAGGTCTGCCCGGGAATTGTCGATACGAAGTTCCGTGATCATGTCCTCGCAGGAACAGCCCCCGAACGCGTGGAAGACATCCGCCGCATAGTAAGCCCCGACGAAGTTGCCATCGCCCTGATTCGTGGTATTGAGCGCGGCAAGCGGACCGTATTCGTCCCCAGGATCGGCTTCCTTTTCACCTCTCTCGATTTTTTTGCGCCACGCGTGATGGATTGGTATCTGCGGGGGAAGACCTAAACAATATTACCTGGTGGTCATAGAAGACTGCGTTTGGATCAGAACAAGCGAGATTATTATGTCCGCCGTGCGCGTGGTACGCAACAGCAGCAGTGGCGTGGGAAGCTTGGTTGGACAGGACATCCCGCCGATGGTCGTGGCCTGCGGGAATCCGGCCGACCCCGTGAAGGGGGCAGCTCCCTCTGAGTCACTTGTTAATTCGCACGTATTGTCCCCAGACTGGGCCTGCAGATTACGATCATTCACACTGGATTCTCGGAACGCTCTCCTGCCCTCTCATGCCCCTAGCTCTTATGTCGGTGATCTAGTGGTGCACGCTGCCGCCAACGCGCTCGCCGGCAGTCTGGTTCACGCCGGAAATCGAGATCGCGTTGCGCCGGTACAGGTCGGATTATTACGTTTTAAGGCGGCGTACTGACCTAAAATAGTCCGTCCGTACAGTCGTCCGGAATGCCGTCGAAGCATAGTCTCCGGGCATGGACACTAACAAGCAATACAACCGCAGCGTTCTTGCAGCATCCACTCTTCTCCTCCTTGCCATCCTGTTCCTTTTTGGAACCACGGTGACGAGAGCAGCTTCCTCCTCAAGCAACACTGCCACCGCGGCTTTTGCGGGCGAAGACACCGCGACACAAGGAACATGGCGCGGAGTGTACGGGCTCGACGGGTATGCGATCGCAAATGACAGCCAGAGCCTACCGTCTTACGCGTCATTTGCCATCCAAAATCAGGCAAATTACACCTGGGCAGGCAATACAAGCGATCCGCGGGCACCGCAGAGCGGCGCGAACGCCAGGCGCATAGCCGCCACCTGGTTTAATGCCTCGACGTTCAATTTTGATATCAACTTGACCGACGGCGCCGCGCACCAGATCGCCGTCTACGCCATGGACTGGGACATGGGCGGCCGCGTCGAGACGATTCAGGTGGTTGATGCCAACACCAACGCCGTGCTCGATACGCGTCAGATTTCTGCTTTTACGAACGGCCTCTATCTCGTTTGGAACGTGACCGGCCATGTGCACATCACTGTAACGACGAACGCGGGTTGCAACTCCGTGATCAGCGGCGTGTTCTTTGCGCCAACCACAAAGCCAGCCTTTACGCCCGCGGTTGCCAGCTTTGCCGGTGTCGATAAGACCACTCAAGGAAACTGGAGCGGTTCGTACGGGGTGGACGGATATTCCCTCGCAAACAGCGGACAGAGCATCCCGTCCTACGCGTCGTTTGCGGTCCAAAATCAGTCGAATTATTCGTGGGCAAGCACCACGGGCGATCCGCGAGCGCTCGAGACCAGCACGGGCGCGGGCCGAATTGCCGCCACCTGGTATAATGCCTCAATCTTCGACTTCGATATCAACCTGACGGACGGAAATTCCCACCAAATCGCAGTGTACGCCCTCGACTGGGACGATTATATGGGCGGGCGGGCCGAGACGATCCAGGTATCGGACGCCAACACTAACTCCGTGCTGGACACGCGCGCAATCTCGGCCTTCACGAACGGCCTCTACCTCGTATGGAACGTCACTGGCCACGTGCACATCAGCGTAACCATGAACGCGGGAAGCAACGCCGTCATTAGCGGCGTCTTCTTCGGCGGCCGCGCGCCTGCGCTTGCAATCGCCCCAGCCATCACCAATCAGCCTGTCAGCAAGAGCGTAACCATGGGGCAATCCGCAACCTTTACCGTCGCAAACACCGGAACGGCGCCCATCACCTATCAATGGCAGAAGAACGGCGCGGCCATCGCGGGCGCCACTTCTTCCGCCTACACCACCCCGGCCGCCGCGACATCCGACAATGGCTCGCTGTTCACCGTCTCCGTGACCAATAGCGCGGGAACGGTTACCAGCAGCGGCGCCACCTTGACCGTTACCGGCGGCACGCTGATTCTTAACGCCAGCTCGAGCAGCCTGGCTTTCGGCAGCGTCAACGTGTCCGCCAGTAGCGTTCAGGCCGTGTCCTTCACGAACGCCGGAACCACGAATGTGACTATCTCGAACGTCAGCATCTCCGGCGCGGGCTTCAATGCCGCCGGCCTCGCGACGGGTACGATTCTCACCCCCGGGCAATCTGCGGCCCTGAGCGTCACGTTTGCGCCAGCGGCCAGCGGCAACGTCAGCGGCAGCATCACGGTGAGCAGCAATGCCACCGCCGGAGCGAAGATCGTGTCTCTTACGGGAGTGGGATCGGTGCCGGTGCAGCACTCCGTCGCACTATCGTGGGCGCCCAGCGCATCCACGGTGGCCGGCTACAATGTATACGTCAGCATGGTCTCGGGCAGCGGGTATACAAAACTAACCAGCGCTCCAGTGGCAGTGGTGGACTACATGGATTCGGCTCTCCAGACCGCGCAAACTCGCTACTACGTCGTAACGTCGGTCGATTCGAGCAACCACGAAAGCGCCTACTCAACCGAGGTGGCCGCAATCGTTCCCTAAAGCCACAAAGCACTGCAGCGTAACCAATAAGGATAAAGGCGCGGCGTAGTGCAGGCCGCGCCTTTATCTTTTCCGCCCGCCCCTAGCTACGCGCAGGACAAGACGCAGCTGCATATCAACAGCTCAAGGAAACAGAGTGACGCAAGACGGCGAAGATGGTGAAGGCGGCCCCGCGTGAGTGGGAAACGCTACATTGTGTACCCTGGGTGCACAAAGTCGACGAACCTCCCAGGAAGCCGCTCAACGGAGAAATCGAGAAGCAGGCCGCATACCGAGGGGCGAGCTCAGGTCTGATACTTTTCTTAAATCGGATTTCGCCAATAGTTTTGCCCAATAGGAAATTGCGGATTCACAATCATCCTCATCATCGGTGTCCCGCCAGCCTCTGGTGGCATCGTGGGAACTTCGTGGGCAGGGGAAAGGGCTTCCGTCGTCATGCGGTCTTCCTTGATCGAATACTTGAGCAGGCACCAAAGGGCACGAAAGCCATCCTTCCATCCTATTTTCTTGCCCTCTTTGTACGTCCGGCCGCTGTAGCTAATTCCGATTTCGTAAATGCGGAGCCTGCGCTTGGCCACTTTTACGGTTATTTCAGGCTCGAATCCGAAGCGATTCTCCTCGATGGGAATCGATTGGATTATCTCCCTGCGGAATACCTTGTAACACGTTTCCATGTCGCTGAGATTGATATTGGTCAGGCAATTTGACAGCAGGGTGAGAAAAGAATTGCCGACGAAATGCCAGAAATAAAGAACGCGATGGGGTCGGCCACCCAGGAAACGAGAGCCGTACACCACGTCCGCCTGATTCTGGACCAGCGGTTCGATCAGGTTTGGAAACTCGGCTGGGTCATATTCCAAATCCGCGTCCTGGACGATCACATAGTCGCCGCTTGCTTCCTGGATGCCGCGACGGAGGGCCGCGCCTTTGCCCATATTCTTCGACTGGAGAAAAAAGCGCAGTTCCGGGTGCTGTCCGCTTAATTCCTGCAGGATTTCGCGGGAGCCATCCTGGGAACCGTCGTCCACGCATATCAATTCGATTTCCAGGGGAACGGAGAGGACCTTCTCCACGACGCGCCTCAAAGTGGCGCGCTCGTTGTAAATTGGAATGATAACGGAGAGCTTCATGCGTCAGAGCCTATCCTGGACGAAGTTCAAGCAACGAATACCATTATGCTCAAGAACGCTTCTCTGGCAGCTTCTATCGTACAGCTGGTTTCCTGGCAGTACATATCGGGGCCACGCGAAATTCCGCACGGTCACGACTAACCTGTTCCCGCAAGTCGGGAATTTGGGGGGGTGTGAAGAGGGGCGCGAAAAGAAAGGAAAATTTAAATCGCATCCGGCACAGTCGGTGTCAGCAACTGGGGCCACTGTCTCAAGTCGAGAAAACTGTGACACATCGGCACCCGTTTCCCGTCGAAAAAGTGCACTCCTGGGCACAATTCCTCCCATAAACCCCTTAGTTTCAGCGCCAATGTCTTTGGCTGCCGTCTTGCTACCTATCTCAGGCGACATCCTGGGCTAATCCAGGACGTTCTCTTGCGCCATGGGGTATCGGATGACTTTCTTTCGAACTAAGGCGTTTCTTGCGCCACTCCTGTTGACTCTGCTGCTTGCGCTCGGACTTGTCCCAACGGCGAACGCCGACAATATTTACGAGTATACAGGTAGCTTATATAGCAGCTGCTACGGCCCCAGCTATGCGCCGTCCTGCTGGAACTACGCGCTGTCGGGATCTTTTGAGACATCCGCTCTGGCCCCTAATTTGACCAACCAGGTGGTGACGCCAACCAACTTTTCGTTCACGGACGGGTCGATGACCTTGAACCAGTCGAACACCGTCACGTCCCACTTCGAAGTGAGCACGGACAGCCTCGGAAACATTATCGACTGGAGCGTGAACGCAACTCTTTATTCGATTTACTATGCGGCCGGCTACGAATATGGGTCGTACGAGAGCATTTACTCCAGCCCTACGGGGGATTGGTCGGTGCAGGATATTTATTACACCTATCAGGTCCCCATATTCTTCTCGAATCCGGTCTACTGTAATGCTACCCAATCCTGGACTTATGAGTGCGGCGCGACCACGTATCAAGGCTCTGCCTTAAGCGAAGACCAGAACGGGGACGCCCCAGGCTTCTGGGTCGATCCTCCGGGCGACGATTCAACTTCAACGCCGGAGCCTTCCACTCTGCTTCTGCTGGGAATGGGATTAGGCGCTCTCGCGGGATTCTATTGGAAGTGGAAAACGGGAAACGTCTCGGCCGATTAAACGCCAGCAGAGAATGTTATTCAGCTGGAGATTGAATGGCTGAGACAGCATCATAAAAAAGCCTTTTCTCCCAGGCTGACGCAACGATTTCGAGAGCGGCATTCGCAGTTCGGGTTCTGACATAACGGAGGACATACACGCGCGAATGGACTAAAATGTGCGAATCGGAGATGGCTCGTTTTCCCGCGGCTGCGGGCCAGAACCCTTGCAAACGAGTGATGTGCTTCCAACGACGAAAGTGAATAAGAAGATTAGCGGCACCTACATGAAGCGCAATGGCGAGACCGGGCAGGCATTGGCGATTGCAGTCATTGGCCTCACGGTCTTGATGCTGGCCGCAGGCTTGTCCATCGACATGGGTTACCTGCGCTACCAGAGAAGGCGCATGCAGACGGCGGCGGATAGCGCGGCGAT
Organism: uncultured Acidobacteriota bacterium; assembly: GCA_963797585.1. GTDB lineage: Bacteria > Acidobacteriota > Terriglobia > Acidiferrales > UBA7541 > Palsa-295. Next base: position 47,543 of record CAWCQH010000022.1, on the reverse strand, counting down.
TGCGGCAGCAACCCAGCTCGGCGGCGCTTATTCCGACGCCGCCATAGCCGATGCAACACTCAACGGCTTCAACCCTTCCAACAACGTCACGATCACAACGACTCCCGTGATCTGCCCGGATGGAACTTATAACTGCATACAAGTGCAGGTTTCACAGCCTCAACCCACCTTCTTCATGAAGATTCTTGGAACCAACCTCACCCCCACAGTGAGCACAGTTGCGACGGCTGAACAAGTCCCCGGATTGGGCTGCATTTATGCGCTAAGCAATGCGCCCGATGCAATTCAAGTCGGCATTTACATCTCCACAACATATGACGGTTTGCACGCAATCGTTGCAGGGAACAACGTGCGGTATTGTCGATAACGGCTGACCTCGTTGTCGGCTCCGGTCTCAGCCACACCGTTTACGCATCGTCCGTGGGAGACAGTTATTATAATGGCGGAGGTACGGTTACACCGGCTCCTATTACCCTCTCCACTTCTGCGGGTGACCCATTCGCGAGTCTTGGGCAGCCGAGTAGTCCGGGGTCTTGCAGCGCCAATCCACGACCTACTCGGCAGGTACATTCACCTACCCCTGCGGACTTAACCTGGATACGGGGTTGATGCCAACTATTAACCTCTCCCCTGGCTTGTACGATATTGGTGGTGCTGGGCTCACGATTACGGGTACTGGCACTGTGACCGGCGATGGTGTCAGTTTTTATGTTTCAGGAATGGCTCGGTGAAAATCAACGATGGCACTCGGTGATGGGATCGACCGGATTTATGGCGCCACGGTTCACCTGCAGGCGCCAGCCGATGCCAGTTCCGGCGGAATCCCGGGAGTGCTGCTTTATCAGGATCGGGCTGACACACAAACCGCCAGTGTGGAGCTCGCAGGCTTTCAATGGGCTGGCTCACCAACCGATCCTGCATATCCGGGATCCTACCTCTGGGGCGCGGTGTATGTTCCAAGACGCGACGCTCATGCTTGGTGGAATGAGCTACGATAACGCCGATCAGAACCTAGATAAATGCGCGTCTGTGCCACGCCTTACCACGGTTGTCGCAGATAAGCTTGTGCTGGAGTACAACCTGAATTTCAGCAGCAATGACTGTGTATGGCCGCCGGTGTCGGTTTCTACGCCGGTGCCAAGTCCGAACAGAAATGCCGTGCTGGTGAAATAGTGATGAATCCCGCTCAATTGCCACAGATAATCCGTTTTGAGTTCAGCCCTCGAGTCCGATTCGCTCAGAAGGGACAGGCGCTTTTGGAAATGGCGCTGATCCTCCCCTTCCTGATTCTGCTTCTCCTCGGAATTATAGAGATCGGCCGTTACGCAGAGTTGAGCATTGCCGTCGCAAATGCAGCCCGATCTGGCGGTCCAGTATGGGGCGCAAAGTCTGGCAGATGCAGCTGACACGACCGGAATTCAAACTGCAGCTAGCCCCCGATGCGCGCAGTGAGTCGCCTCTAACAGTCTCCCCTGTCATAGTCTGCTACTGCTCAGGTTCGATCCTGCGGCGGCCCGTGCTCGGCTCCCAGCACAGAAATCGTCTATTTGCAGGTAACGACTACCGGCACGTTTACGCCTTTATTCACCTACCCGGGACTTCCTTCCCTCAGCACGATTAGCTCCACCGCGCAGATGCGAGTAGCGCAATAGTGGAAGGAACGGACGCCACAGAAGGTTCGCTTGAAATGAATGGTATTCGAAATTAAGAATAGATCGAGAGCGCGGTAGCACAATTCTGGAGTTCGGGCTCGTCGCGATTGTGCTGCTTATGCTTTTGTTCGGCGTTGTGGATTTCGCCCGCGCACTGTACGCGTATCATTTCGTTACGAATGCCGCCCGAGAGGCCACGCGATGGGCAAGTGTGCGGGGATCAAAATGCCAATTGCCTGCTGGATGTCCGGCCGCCACTTCCGATGTCGCCACGTATCTTGGAACCATTACACCCAGCGGTATCAGCACAAATTATCAGGTGATCGCTTGTTGGCCCGGCTTGGGATCTGACGCTACCAATGGTTGCCCCACAAGCGAAAGTCCCACCAACGGCTGCACCGCAAGCGCAACCGGACCCAACAATAACCCAGGGTGCCCCGTGAAAGTGCAGATCATATATCCTTTCAGTTTTATTTTCCCGCTCATGCCCAGCAGTACTTGCAGTTCGATTCAAAATCAGCAAGCCCAAACAACTGTAACGGCAAATATTTGTATGACCAGCACTTCGCAAATGGTGATTTCGCAATAAGCCGTCTACCTTTTTTCTGCCCCGAACCCATCCTCAAGAATCGATCTGCAGAACAGGCAGTTGTACGATCCGGACGCACTCTTCGGTCGGTAGCATAAGCTTGTAGAATCCGCCCGCCAACCCCTAACGGCTGGTCTCCTAGCCTACTGAACGATTGCCGTGGCCACGTTGGAGTAGCTGCTTTGCACTCCGGTAGGGCCAATCGAGGTCACCACGTAATAGTAGGTCTGGCCTACTTGAGCCGTAGCGTCAACGTAGGACACCGACGTTGGCGAGACCGTAGTGAGCAGCGTGTACGGCCCGCCCATGACTGTCCCGCGATACAAATCATATCCTGTGATTCCAGCAGTTGAGCTTGGCGCCCAGCTCAAATTGACGGAATAGACGGTCGGCGCTGGCTGCGTTCCCGTGCCGGAGAAAGCAACCGTATCCGTCGTATTCGAGGCGTTGCTCGTTACGGTGAAGCCTCCCGTAACCGCGGTTGCGCCACCCGGCGTAAACGTGACATTCACGAGTGGCCGACTGCCCCGGAGTGAGCACCGTGCCCACGGGCAAACCGGTCGCGTTGAAGCCCGGCCCGGAAACGCTCACGTTCGAAACGGTCACATTCGAGCCGCCCGCATTGGAGATCGAGATCGACTGCGAGGTGGTGCTGCCGACGTTCACACTGCCAAAGGCGAGGCTGGCCGGATTGGCCGCCAGCACGCCCGGATTCGCGGCAGGCTGAGTCGGTGCGCTCGAAGTCTGAGTTTGTGTTGTTGTAGTTGTAGAGGAAACCGGATTGGGCGACTGGCTTCCCCCGCTCAGAGAGTAAACCGTCGCCATTTCGGTGCTGCTGAGCGCACGGTTGTAAACCTGAACCTCGTCGATCGTTCCCGTAAAATAGGTTCCAAACGGCGTGTATGGATTTACGCCCACATGAAATGTGCCACCGTCCGCCGCGCTGATGCTGCCCGGAATGAAAGCGGTGGGATTGCCATCGACGTAGAACTGGACTCCCTTGCCCGCCGTGAGCACGGCCGCAACCTGATGCCACCGGCCGTCATTCACCGTGGCCGTATCCACAAAAGGAGAGTTGATCGACCCTCCGTTGTAGCCACCCAGCACCATCTCGAGGTGCCCGCCGGCGTCTGTGCGGAAAATGTATCCCGCCCCGGCTCCCGATGCGTCGTATCTCGAGAGAATGGCCTCCCCACGGACTGAATTCGTCGTATTGATCCACGCGCTCAGCGTCAAGTTGGTGTTAAAGGGAGCGCCCGAATAACTCGTCACCGTCGAATTGCTTCCGTTAAATTGCAGCGCCTGGCCCAGGATACCTGTCACGACAGCCACGCTGCCCTGTATGTTTCCGGGCTGGTTATTGCCAGACACGTCGGCCACCGTGCTTCCGGAAATGGTGGCGTTGTCAAAAGTCCAATGCAGGATGAGGCCGCTCGGCAACTGCGACGGCGTGGAGCCCGCCACCGGGGTGATAGGGGCAGGCGCCGCGGGCATCTGCGAAGTCATGGTTGCGGTGGCCGAAATGCCGGCCGAGATGCTGGCCATTCCAACCGCCCGAACGGTGGCCAGGCCACCTGAGCTGACGGTGGCGACGCTGGCGTTGGAGGAAACCCACGTCACCTGGCTCGTAATATCCTGGGTGGATCCGTCGCTATAGGTCGCGATGGCCTTGAATTGCTGGCTGCTCCCGATTGCCGCCGTAAGCGTCGCCGGTGTCACGGTAATCGAGACAAGCGTAGGAGAGCTTGCGCCAGCGGCATTTTTCGCCGTGAGGCCGAGAAGAGCGATCCACATGAAAACGATGAGCCAAGCTTGCGCCTTGGCTTCCCGCCTGCGGGAACTTCGGGTTTGTGTCTTCATGAAACGAGGTTAAGGTTTGTTTCGGCGGGAAACGACTGTACAGGAGGTCAGTTTTGGTTCATCGGCCGCAGGTAAGCCCTGCACTCACATGAGATCACCGGTACCGAGGCTGCCCTGATTCAGCTTGGAAGTCCCTTATTTACTTAGCCAGGAGGAAGTTTCCGATGGCCATGGCATCGATTCCCGCGCAGTAGAAGCTGCGGATCGCTTCGCGGGGGTCGGAGACCAAAGGCTCACCGAAGAGGTTGAATGAGGTATTCACCAGCACGGGTGCGGGCGCACTTTGCCCGAAGGTATGGAGCAGCTGCCAGAAGCGGGGATTCGATTCGCGCTCGACCGTGTGGACCCGCACCTCGCGCTTGTGGAACGCAAATCTTTCCAGCTCCGGCGGAGCCTTTCTGAGCGTGCCGAGCGAGGCCATAAAGCGGCAATTCGGCGTGCAGTCGAACAATTCGGGCGCGATCTCCGCGGGAACCGATAAGGCGAATGGGTGGAAATCGCCGCGGTGCTTTACATATTGATTGATGTTTTCCGTCACATATTCCGAGAACGGAGAGGCCAGAATGCTGCGATTGCCCAGGGCGCGATGGCCGAATTCCGTACGTCCCTGAAACCAGGCGAGCGTTACGTTACTCAGCAGAAGTTGAGCCGCCTTGAGATAGAGGTGCTTGTCTTCGGGGAAATAGTTGTAGATGATCTTACAATTATCCAGGATGGCCTTAATCTCCGACGAGCTGGATTCCGGCCCGAGGAACAGATCGGAAAAGCGCCCGTGCCGTGCCGTTCCGGAAAGCTGCTTTCTCGCGAGAAAGGCAGCGCCAAGCGACGTGCCTGGGTTGCCCGCGACAGGCTGGACGTGAACCGCGTTGAATTTACTGCGTGTCTCGAGGGCGCGAACCAACAATACATTCAGAAAAATCCCTCCCGCAACACAGAGAGAGTTCGAGCCCGTCTTGACTCGAAACCGTTCGGCAATGTCTAGAACGAGCCCTTCGAGCACGGTTTGAGCACTGGCGGCTACCGAGGCCCGAATCGCAGGATCGGCGGCCAGGGATTTGCGGCTAATGCCAAGCTCGCGAAGAAATTCCCCGGAAAAGGTCCCGCGATCGTCCGGGCCTCGGGCAAAATACCGCCGGTTGAGAACCGGTAATCCGCGACCATCGGTTTTGAACAACTTCTGAAACGCCGAAACGTAATCGGGAGTCCCTTCCTTGCTCAGCCATTGCACTTTATGTTCGTCCCGATGCGGCCGCAAAGACAACAATTCCGTGACACGGGAATAGAACCAGCCCAAAGAGTTCGGGAAGCGAAGAGATTCCAGTGGAGAAATCGTGTCGCCCTCGCCCACCGAGATCATTCCGGACTGCATGTCTCCGCATTCGTCCAGAGTGATAATCAGGGCGCGGTCAAAATCGGAGGTGTAGTAAGCGCTGGCTGCATGGCAGGAATGGTGCTCGAAATACACCGTCTTCTGTTTCAGAAAACTCTGTAAGTGCCTCAATTGCGTCAATTCGCGGAAGTTTCGCCCGAAGGACCGCGTCCAGTCCGCGGCACCGGGACGGGAAAGGCTCAGCCGCAACCGAAAGGACGCTTCGCGGTGCCACGCAGCGATGGGCCGCCGGGCAATCGCGGCCAGGGAAATATCGGAAATCGCGGCACCCGCCTGCTCCAGGCATCGCTCGATCGAGCGCGTCGGTATTCCACCGGCTCCGCTCGACCGGCTCAGCTTCTCTTCCTCCAAAGCGGCGAGTATCGATGTTTCGCTGGCCAGGGTGATTGAAGAATCGCGCCCGTAGCTGCCCACGCCCAAGACAATCATCTTTAGAGCATCTCACAGACTCTGAGGCATGAACGCACGCGCTCCGCTGGCATCGTGTCCATTGAAGCACGGTCGTCTGACGGGAAATTACAGGTCGTCAGGGAAACGCGCGTCTCGCTGAGAGGAGGGTCGGGCGCTAATCCAGCTCGAACGCGTCTTTGTAGTTTAGTTTCAGGGTGGGGTCTTGAGACTCTTTGCAAAGGAAGCAGTTGCCGATGGCCAGTGTCTCGATTTCGGTACCCATGAAACACCGGAAGGCATCCTCGGGCGTGCAAACAATGGGTTCGCCGCGGACGTTAAAGCTCGTGTTCACGATTACAGGACAACCGGTCTGCTGCTTGAAAGCGGTGATCAGTGCATGGTAACGAGGATTGGTCTCGCGATGTACCGTCTGAATACGCGCGGAATAGTCCACATGGGTTACCGCGGGTATGTCGGAACGCGGAACATTGAGTTTATCGATGCCAAACAGAGCTTCTTCTTCGGGCGTCATTTGGCGTCGACGGCTCTTCACTACATCGGCCACGAGGAGCATGTAAGGACTGTCGGAGTCAAGTTCAAACCAGTCGGCGACATCCTCGCGCAGCACCGACGGGGCAAACGGACGAAACGACTCCCGGTACTTCACTTTGAGATTCAGCACGGATTGCATCTTGGGCGACCGCGCATCGCCCAGGATCGAACGGCCACCGAGCGCGCGAGGACCAAACTCCATCCGCCCCTGGAACCAACCTAGCGCCTTGCCCTCGGCCAACGCACTTGCGGATATTTCTATCAGCTCGCTATCGGAGAGAACTTCAAAACGGGCGCCTATGGCTTGGAGCCGGTGCTCGATGTCCGTCTGGGTAAATTCCGGGCCCAGATAGGCGCCCTTCATGGCGTCACAGGAGCATTTGTTTACACGAGGTTTCCCGGCAAGGCCGTAGTAAGCGCACAGGGCGGCACCTAAAGCTCCGCCGGCGTCTCCGGAGGCCGGCTGAATCCATATCTTTTCAAAAGCTCCGTCTCTTAAAACCTTCCCGTTAGCGACGCAATTCAGCGCCACCCCCCCAGCCAGGCAAAGGTTCTTGCAGCCCGTTTCTAACGCAAGGGAGCGAGCGAGCCGGAGGACGGCCTCATCCAGAACAGCTTGTATCGATGCGGCCACGTCCATGTGAAAGTCGGTGAGCTTGTCGTCAGCACTTCGCGTCGGCGCGCCAAACAGTGCGTCAAACCTCCCGTTGGTCATCGTAAGGCCGGTGCAATAGTTGAAATATTCGAGATTCAACCGGAAAGAGCCGTCCGCCTTCAGATCGATCAGCTTTTCCATGATCAAACTGGCGTACTTGGGCTTCCCGTAGGGGGCCAAACCCATCAACTTATACTCGCCCGAGTTGACCTTAAAGCCGGTGTAGTAGGTGAACGCCGAATAGAGCAAACCAAGCGAGTGGGGAAAATGAATCTCTTTGATTATTTCCAGCTTGTTGCCATCGCCAAGAGCCGCTGAAGTGGTAGCCCATTCCCCAACTCCGTCCATCGTCAAGACGACGGCCTTCTCAAACGGAGAAGGAAAAAACGCACTGGCAGCGTGACTCAGATGATGCTCGGTAAACAGGAGGTTTTTCTCAGCGTCAAACTCTCCGTAGGCTTTCAGCTTTTTGCTAAGAAGACTTTTTTGGAATAATTTCTCGCGTACCCAGAGAGGAACAGCCATCTGGAACGAGCGCAATCCCTTCGGTGCAAGAGCCAAATACGTCTCGAGAAGCCGTTCAAACTTCAGGAACGGCTTATCGTAGAAGACGACGTAGTCGACATCTTTCAGTGCGACGCCATCCGCCTGCAAACAAAACGAAATGGCGTTATCCGGGAAGCCGGGATCGTGCTTCTTGCGTGTAAAGCGCTCTTCCTGGGCGGCGGCAATGATCTGCCCGTCTCGCACCAGTGCAGCCGCGCTATCATGATAAAAAGCAGATATTCCCAGAATTCGCATGGTGGAAGGGTTTAGAAAAGCGTATAGATGAATGGCGCGATCGCCGAACTCTGCGCCAACACCAGGAGAATACCGAAGGCAACCATTATGAAGACCAGCGGGAACAACCAGAATTTTTTCCTGACCCGCAGAAAGGACCAGACCTCGCTGATGATGGACATGTAACTCTCCTTAAAATTGATGCCGCAACGATTCTGAATTCGGGCCGGGCGGAACGCGCGGGATCCAATAGCTTCCGGCAGTAGCGTCCAATTTCAACCGGAGAGGGTCCTTGCCCAGGCATCGTAGAATCAGAGATGATGGCGTAAAGAACAAATAGAACATGATGCCGGTCACAATCGGATTCGTAATCCGGCTCAACAGCAAGCCGAGCTTCATCCACAGGAAATTGAGAGGCTTAAGGATTCTGGGAAACACAATGGCGACAATCAGAAACGCAACGCTCGGCGCCAAAGCCCAAAGTCGCGGCGCCCGGTGCCGGACAAGGGGCAGCAAAGCGATCAGGGCGAAGAAGACCGCGAACGTTAGCCCGAACGATCTGTCAGAGGGGCCTTCGTGCTTCAGTTCCCTCTTCAGATTTTCGTGAAGACCGATCTTGTTACGACCCGGCATAAGTGAAGTTGATCCTTTGCCAACAAATCGACAACCAAGACACGTTTTCCCAACCCTGCCCGCTAAGTACTGGTACTATTATAGCTGATCCTTTTGAGAGGTGATTTAAGATTTTATGAGCGCGTTACATCCCTCTGGTGAGCAAACGGCAGGCCAATCTTCTCGCTTGCCCGAACACCTCCCACCCGATCCTGGAAGGATCGGCAACCTCCTCATTTCATTAATTTTGGCCCTGAATATAATCGATGCAGTCCATTCCATATTCGCCCATAGGTTCGTTTACCTGGGAATCCAAGGTGTGTTTTTAGCCTTGTTGGTCGCATCCTATCGGCTCCGGCCAAACCTTCGCGCCAATTTCGCCCTTTTCCTGGTCGGAACTCTGCTGGCCCTCTTCATGGTCGAGATCGTCCTGACCGTCACCGGGCCGATCATGACAGCTCGGTACGCTTGGAAAGCCGGTCGCAAATTTGATTTCCGAACCAGGGAAGAAGTGATTCGTGATGTGCGCAAATCGGGCGTGCATGCGTATCAGAGGGTTGCCGCAGGATTTCCCATTGCAGGCCCCGGCATGACCGTTGGAAACAGCATTTCTAATTCAACCCTGGTTTATTGCAATGAAACCGGCTCATACATGGTCATTCACAGCGATGAATACGGGTTCAACAATCCTGAGGGCGTATGGTCGATGAAGCCGACCAGGATCGTGGCCATTGGCGATTCCTTTACTACCGGGGCATGCGTGGGCGTTGGAAAGGGATTTGTCGACATCATACGAAGAGCCGAGCCGGCTACGGTGAATCTGGGCTCCGGAGGCGACGGCACTTTGGTGGAACTTGCTACCCTTCGAGAGTACGCGGCACACCTCAAACCTCAGATCGTCCTGTGGTTCTTTTTTGAAGGCAATGATCTCGATGACATCCGACACGAGTCGGCCAAACCCATTCTCATGCGCTATTTGAAGGACAAAGGCTTCACCCAGAATCTCATGGCCCGCCAAGCGGAAATCGACGCCGATATGAGAGGACCGCTGGAAAATGCGAACAATTTCCGAAAATCTACTCTTCTGATCCCTTCCATCGGACTCCGGTATTACGGGAGTGAATCGTTGGCACGCCTGTTCTCGCTCCACGAAACGCACAGCCTGCTGGCGGCAAAGTTCGGCCTGGGTGACACCAAGAATGCATGGAAGTCAGAGGAATCCGAAGTTCCCCTCTTTCGAGAGATCATGAGTGAAGCAAAAGAGGAAATCGAGGGTTGGGGCGGCAAACTTTATTTCGTGTACCTTCCTGGAACCGATCTCTTCACCGATATGCCTGGGCGACAGCAATTGCGTGGCGAGGTGCTGCAGGCGGTAAGCGATTTGCAAATTCCCGTGATTGACGTTTACCCCGCGTTTCGTGAAAAGCCCAATCCGCTCGGATTGTTCAGCCTTCCCTTCCCTCACTATAACGTCGACGGTTACGATCTCACGGCGCATGTAGTCCTCGATGCACTGCATGAAGCACCTCGCTGACGACAGACAGTCCCATCCATCGTTTGATTTCAAGTTTCCATTCCAGGGCCCAAAATAAAAAAGCACCCGGCCCATAGGGCCGGGTGCTCTGGAGAGGTAGAATGGGATGCTCCTACCTACTAGGAGCGGTTCAAAACCCCATTGCGCCGAATGCTGAACAAGCCCAGTCCAACCAAACCCAGCAAAAGCATGCTGAGGCTGGCGGGTTCAGGCGTCGGGGTTCCGGCTAGGCTGAAGGTGACACCAATCGACCCGTTGCTCGCCGAAAAGGTGTCCGGAGCAACCAAAGTCAGGAAAAAGGAGCTTGACTGGGACCCAGTCGTGCAGATTGCGTCCGCAATTCCGTGAGCCGTCGAAAGCGAAGGCGAAATGCTCGATTCGTAACAAGCCTGCCCCCCGAGACCCGTGGTAATACTGGTCGGAGCAGTTCCGGTTACACCGACGCCAGAGGCCGTGAACGAAGTGAAGATCGAACTCAGGTTACCGGTGATGTTAACCCAGAACTTGGTGCCCTGCACGACGAGACCGCTCGCGACCCCACCGGTGAAGAGAATATCCACCGTTCCGCTGTCCGTGCAAGCCGGCTGTGGGCTAGCCGAGGGGCATCCCAAAACGTTGAGAGCGCCACCAGGGTTTATGGTCTGCGCGCCGTTGAACGTAACCGGGCTAAACTGAGCATCGGTAAACTGCGTTCCCCCTGTCGGAGTCAGCGTGTCTGCCTTTGCGACGGACACCGACGCCGCAATTAGAAGAGCCGTTAGAGCCAGCCCCTTGAAAAGTTGATTTCTCACATTCCCCATTTTGCACCTCTCCTTGGTTATCAAACTAAAGTCCTAAAAACTCGTGGATAGTACTGCAATTAACCGACCAGTTTCTCTGGACTGAAAAGACGGGACTTGTTATCTCACAAGCGGGGTCAATATGCAATCTCTTTCACTATTAGGAGAGATGTTGGGCGTTTTCAGGTAGGACCTCGAACCCACAGCAAACAATGGAGATCACCGGCATCATGACCCTGCATCAGCGACTATTTTCTCGAGCCGTGGACCGCTTTCAGATCGTGCGAGTAAGGACCCTCCTTGATCACTGGCGCAAAGCTCTGCCTCGCGCCAGGCTCCACCAGCCGAATAGGGAGGCCGTTGGACGTAACCAAGGGCTCTCGCGACTCGCTATCCCCGCCGCCGAGCCCGGCAAACTGCAAAACCCTTCTCTTCATTCGATAGGCCTTGAGCCTGAGGCTGTGACTGATCGTGTTTGATGAAGTATCGACGGTCCATTCGAACTGAATTCGATGAATCTGCTCAATTAGCTTCTGAATCCGCTCTTCGGGAACGCGCCCGATGGCTTTGGGTTCGCAGGGCCTGAGAAGATATCCAGCGTACCCAAATCCAAATACGATATTCATGGAGACCACCTCAAACCCAAGCGCTCGGAAAATGTCCAAAGCGGTGGATTGTGTCAGCCAGTAGCAGTGGTCGATTTTCGCAACGGTTTCGGGCGGCCCCACGAGATGGCAGAGTTCGACGAAGTCCGCCAGGTCGCAATAGAAGTGTCCCCCGGGCTTCAGGAGGCGACGAATGCGTGAAAATGCCGTCCGGAGGTCCATCAGGTGCTCGATACTGCGGCAAAGAAGAATCAAGTCGTACTTTTCATCAGTGTCGTACTCCTCGACCGATCCAACGACTCCACCAAGCCCCAATGCCCTGGCAGCCCGGACCTCCTCCTCCGCAGGATCGAGAACTGTCGCGGAGAGATCAAACCTCTTCGCAAACTGAGCGCTAACGACGCCCGCGCTACCGCCGATATCGAGCAGTTTTCCGTGCCGATACGAAGATTCGTAGCATCCCAGGACACAGCACAATGTCTCTGCATAATTCCTTTGCTCGGATTGAATCTGCGAGAGTGTGTGAGTGACCTTATTAAACTGCGAGCTTATATTGCGAAAGCTCCCATCGGAGTAGAATTGCGCGTAGGAGTCTGCCGTAAAACGGTCCATGAGAAAGATCAAGCCGCAATCCAGGCACAGCGCAGTTCGTTCTGGAAAGCCGTAGCGGTCCGCCGTCGAAATAATCACGTTGCGCCGGGACGAGCACACATTGCACGAAGATACCGTCTCCCAGGCAAGCCGTGTCAACTCTCGCACCTGCGACCGGCAACGGTTGCGGCGATCCTGCAAATCGAATGGAGGGATCAAAAACATATTCTGACCTCGGACCGTAGAAAACGCACCTGCATCACCACTCAAGTGTGCAGCCTGCGGCGATTGACCTGAATAGTACCGATGTACCTTTTCAATCTTACCCAAGTTCTATTACTCGCTAAGTACGCAGCGACACCTAACGGGTACCGCCGCGCACCCGCGTTTGTGAACAATCCATGACAGATCAAAGCCTACCTTTTGACCAGACGTGGTTTTGGTAGTACTAACTGGTTGTGATTATTGCGGTTGCCTCCAAACCACACTCTTCGCATCTACGACGAGTCTCGATTTTTTCTAAGCATCTCCCATTTTTCACCTCAGTAGAATTCACAACATGTGCAACGAAATTGAACCAATGCCTGAAGGCTGGAGATAAGTCCAATGTTTTCAATTCAACCCGCTGGCCTTTGAATTGCCACCAGTTGTACTCGAGCAATAGGGCTGGGACGACTCCGCTTTTTTATGCGTGTCGCTGTCTCTATTTTTCGATGCCCGTTCAAGGATTTGCTGGTCCAAATTTGGCGGCCAAATACGACAAACACATGACCGATCGTCTCTACTACCGAGATTCCAAGCTGAGGCACTTTGACGCGAACGTCGTCTCGGCTATCCCCGCCAAGCGGAACGGCTCCAGCGCCATATCGGACCATTGGTGGGTAACTCTCGACCGCACAGCGTTTTACCCCACATCCGGCGGCCAGCCTTACGACATCGGGTCACTGGGAGAAGCGAAAGTCACGGATGTCTTCGAAGACGCCGATAGCGGGATCGTCCACGTGACTGATCGGCCGTTAGCTCTGGGACCAGTGCGCGGCTCCATTGAATTTAGCCGGCGGTTCGACCACATGCAGCAGCACACGGGGTCTCATTTGGTTTCGGCCGCCTTTCTGGAGCTGTTTTCTATACCGACAATTTCATTTCATCTTGGCCATGAGGTCTCCACGATTGACTTCGCCGCTCCGTTGATCTCCCAAGACCAGATTCGAGCCGTCGAACAAAGATGCAATCACATCATCGGTGAAAACCTGCGGATTACGGCGCGGATCGAGCACTCGGTCGATCTGGCGGAGGCCCTCCCGAATCACCGGGCGCCATCGAACAAGATCTTGCGGGTCATCGAAATCCAAGGATGGAATGAGCAACCTTGCGGAGGAACCCACGTAGAGAGTACAGGCGAGATCGGAGTGATCCTGCTGCGAAAACTTGCGAAGGCCAAGGGGAATTTCCGGTTGGAATTTGTTTGTGGAGGCCGCGCGACGCGAGCAGCCCAGCACGACTTCGCAATCGTACAAGAGGCAACGCGTCAGTTGAGCTGCACCTTTGAAAATCTGCCAACCGCCATATCCAGCATCGTTGCAGAGCGGGATGCCGGCTTGCGTGCCTGCGAGCACCTGCGCAACGATATGGCGGACCTCCAGGCAGAACTCCTGCTCGTGCAGCAATCCAGGATAGGCAGGCGCAGCTTCCCAATTGTTCACATTTTTGAAAACCGGGACTCCGAATACATAAAGCTAGTCGCGCTGCGCTTGATTCAAACTCCCGGAACCGTGGCTTTCCTCGGATCCCGATCAAAAGGCGAGGTTGTGTTCGCGCAAGCTCCCGGATTGCCGGCTGACATGAGCGTGCTTTTCCGGTCTGTGGTGCTTTCAGCGGAAGGGCGAGGCGGCGGGACGCGAGAACTCGCGCAAGGGATCGTCAAGGACCCGGAGAGTCTGGAGACTTTGCTAACGCAAGCGTGCGAGCAAATACATCCGTGCCCCGAACTTGGCACTTCCAGGCTTCGGAGCGCGTGCGAACCGGAGTTCGTCAGGCGGCCGCGGCGTTCAGCAATTGGCGGTTGAGTGAGAGCGGATTTCTGAAGTTATTGCTTCCATCGTCGAAACGGCTTTGGTTCGTCTAACCGAAGAAGCCCCACAAAACCTCAGAGGTGCATCCGACCGTCGCTATCGCCTCGCGTGAAGTGCACCCGTTCCATGCCGCCCGAATTCCGGGAGATCGATGCAGCCAAGTCCTTCGAAAGCCCCAATATGTAATTGGATTTTGACTGAAGGAAGCCGGCCTTCTTAAAGGCTTTCAGCCAGTCTTCATGCAACTGATTCGTAATCACCAGATCCACGCCGGAGCGGGCCAATTCCCGCGTCGCCAAAGTCACAATGCCAGCCATTTCGCTGGGAATGGTGGCGCAATCAAGGATCGTGGCCACACGCATATTGCCGAAGTATCGGTGGGCGTGCATCTGCGTGTCCAAGGCGGCAAACCACCCAACGGGACGCCCCGCGCGTCGAATCAGGAAAGCCGCAATCTTCTCATCCTTCAGCGGATAGAGCTTTTCTGAGAGTCACACGGTCGCGAGCCACACGTAAAGCAGCACAGGGGCCGGAATTGGGCCCAGATGTCATCCGCCCAGCTCCCCCACTCGTTGACGCGTTCCATACTCAAGCCACTTGAGAACGATCCTCCCAAAATCGATCTGCCGTGCAGGAGCGCAGCTCCGATTGCTCCGGCTCCTGTGATCACCGGCTAGGCGGGCAAAAATTCGGCGCCCCAAAGACCGCTGAAGCATTTGAATGATTACCCAGGAATTCGCGCGCGCGAACAATCCGGAATAGAAAAGGGACTGGGCGCAAGGTCCAGCCAGCGCCTCTTAACAGGCGGGGAAAGGCAAGCTGCTCGCCTCCCATCCCCAGCGCAAAGATATAGGGGCTCTGCTTCTGAATATGTTTCAGAATGCGGAGGCCGAGCAGCGAATACTTGTTATTGACGATCCCTTCGGAAATGGGGAGCCGGCAATTGAGGACGGTAATTTTCTCGCCGGTCGCAAAGCAACCCGGATAATTTATGAGTATGAACCCACCGCGGACATCCTCGCCCTCAAGCACGACAAAGCTCTGTGGGCGAATCGGCTCACTCTCCGGTAGCGGCGCAGGAGCATCTTCGCTGAAAACATACGCGGCCTTGCCTTCGCGTAAACGCTGATTGAAAGCGCATACGCCGGCCACATGAGACTCCGTGTATGGCTCGATCCGGAAATCCATCGATTCAAGACCTGCCCCGAAAGACCTTCTCGCCCAGCCACTTCCACTCCAGCGCGCCTCGTTGCCTGGAAGTGATCACGCGTGCACCGCTCTTTTCCCGCAGGAAATCCAGGATCGTGGACACGGGGGCGAACCAGGCGTTCTTTCCGGCCAGCCGTTTCATCAAACGGACAAACTCACCATCGAGGTTTCCGTCTTTCACGAAATACTTGCCGAAATGCGTGTAGAGAATGCACAGGCCGCCTTCGGCTTCGAGTCGATCCTGTCTTTCTTCATGGATCGCCCGGACAAAGCTTCCGCAGTCGGTGCCGTCGGCGGCGCTGAACCACTCGTTCACATACGGACGCACTGGGTCGGAGTAAGGCATGCACGGACACGCGCGCAACGTGTTTAATTCGTAATAAAAGACAAAGTTCCGGCAGTAGCGGATGCGTTCCCTGCAGATGTCGCCCCAGAAGTAAGGAGAGCCTTCCACGTGTCCGATAAAACGATTCCGCGTGCGGCCAAGATTGAGGGCATCGTAGATCGGGCGCCGAATCCCGGTGAGCCGGCTGCTGCCCCAGTACATTCCATCGGCGTTGCCGGTGTGATTGGCCATGCTCGAAGGATAGCCGGAAAAATAGGATCGGAACATTTCGAGACTTTGAGCGATTTCCTCGCGAGTGCAGGAATGCGGAGCCGCATTATGATAAGCGATTTCAAAACCTTTTTCTTGAAAGCGTTGCGCATCCGCTAAATATTCAGGATTGGAGCAGGTTTCTCCGCCATGAAGCATCGCACGCAAGGGGCCCATCGGCCAAACGGCGCGAGTGGTTCTGAATCCCAAATCATCGAGGAAGGGATATATCAGCTGGCGCGTTTCGGGAGTGCACCAATCCGGGTCGTCAAAGACCGTAAAGGCGAATGTCTTGCCCTCCGGCCAGAAATTTTCCGGGCGCGCCACTAGGCTCCGTGCACCTTTCCGGAGTGACGGTGCCAATAGGATGCCATGGCGTCGATGGTGCCGAAGTTTTCCATCGTGATCTCGGACTGGTCGACCGACAGGTCGTAGGTGGTTTCAAACCACATCACAAGTTCCATGAGGGCCGCCGAATCCAGCAACCCGGTGGCGGGAATTTCTTCGTCATCCCGGACGTTCCGAGCCTTGCGTCCAAGCTCGCGCGCCAATTCCAAGATTTTGTGGCGAATCGCTTCCTTGATTTCGCTCATGGGTTCCCTTCAGGTTCAGCCAATTCCTGCAACACCCGCACGACATCTCCCCCGCTCAGAACGCGATGATCGTAGGTAGCACCGAGCGTGGCTCCCTGGGAACCGGCGGCTGTGTGGGCAATCATCAGGGAGGTATGCGGGATCAATATCGGCATGTGCCGGGTCACCGGCCAACGAGCCATACTGCTAAAACCTATGGTGGCGCCGGAGGTCTGCTCGGGGCGCAACGATTTTTTCATGGCAGACCGTTGCAAATCGCCAAGCCTCTCGACGAAACCTGCGTGGCTCAAATTTTCGGCCTCCCGTTGCACGATCAAATACAAGTCCCCGCCTACCTGGACCGTAAAACCGATGTTCGCATGGTCATAAACATACCTGTCGCCGTCGTGCATCGTGGAGTTAATTTCTGGGTGGAGCTTGGCCAATTGAGCCAGCTTCCACGCCAGCAACGGAAGCAACGGATTCATCAGCAGGCGATTCGACTTCTGGAATTCGAGCGCGTAAGCGTCCCAACGCTGCGGGTCGTAGGAAATTTCCAGATACGCCGGAGAAGCCTCGTGCTTTTGCCATTCCACAGTCTTCAGCATTCCGTGCTGCCCGGGAGTCAGGCTCACCCGTTGGCCCGCGGAAGGCGGGGGTTGTGACGGCCTGCGATTCGAGACCGGGCCTGACGGCATCTTCAGCCCTTTGGCTTCCACATAGCTGCTGACGTCGGCCGCCGTCAAGCGCTCGCCTTCGTGAGGAATCTGGAGCGCGTCCAAGCGGTATTGCGACAAAAGAATCGCCGCCTTCAGGCTGACGTCGCTTCCGTTCGAACTGGAACGATTCGATTTCGCCTCGACAGTTGGAACGGTTTCCGCAGGATCGGCCCCCAACCAGGCCAGAATCGATCCAACCGAAATCGTGTCTCCAGGGCTTGGCAGCACAGCCAGCAGGTAACCGTCCTGTTCGGCCTCGATCGTAAATGTGGCCTTGTCCGTCTCAATGTCGGCGATGGCGTCGCCTCGGCGGAAGCCTGCGCCGATTTGCACGAATACATGAGTCAAACGCACCGTGTCATCGTTGTTGTTGATTCGAGGCGTGAAAAGGGGAACGGCCATAGGATAGGTCGAGGTTAAGACTGCTTGAGAATTCCGGCAAGGATTGAGCGAGCGATGCTGTCGAACAGTTCAACATCGCCGGGCAGAACGTCTGCCTCAAGGCTTCTGGCGGCAGGAATGGGAATCTGCGGCGGTCCAATTCTCTGAAATCTTCCGCGATAGCCTGCTTCGCTCAGCACTGCCCCTAGCTCGGCGCCAAAGCCGAAGTGCCCTTGCCCTTCCTCAAAAACCACCACGTGTTCGCGCGAAGACAGGAGCCCGCCCAGAGAGTTCCTTGGGAAGGGTGACAGCAGTGAGGGGATGACGATTTCACTGGCGATCTCTTCTTCAGCGAGCCTGGATGCCGCCGCTTCCGCCAGGGCAACCGCTCCCCCGTAGCAAACCAGGCTCACATCCGGATTTTCCGGTCCGCGAACCAGCGTGGGAAAAATTTCCACCGCGACGTCTTCAGCATCGGGACCCAGCACGCGATAATCCCCGCATTCAACCATCTGGCCGTAAAGTAGCTTGTGCTCAAAGAATATTGTTGGATACGGCCATTCGAGCACGGCATTTTTCAGCAGCTCACCGACATCGTGTCGATTGCTTCCAAACACCACGGTCAATCCGGGGACCGCGCTCATCAAGGTCTCGGGACTCTGGCTGTGCGTCGGTCCGTAGCCCCGCCTTCCGCCGCTGGGTGTTCGTATGACCAAAGGCACTTGAGCGTCCGGAAACATGCCCGGAAACTTGACGGCGTGATTGAAGACTTGATCCATCGCAAGCGTGACAAAATCCGCGAACATGATCTCGACGATCGGGCGAAAGCCCGCTAGCGCCAGACCGATCCCCGCCCCGGTCACACCCGCTTCGCTGATGGGCGTCGAAATCGTGCGATCCGGGAAATCGGTGCTCAGGCCCGTGGTTACTTTAAACGCCCCGCCGTAGGGATCGTGCAAGTCCTCCCCAAGCAAAATAACCTCGGGAGATTCCGTAAGTAATTGCCGAAGCGCCGCATTGAGCGAGCTACGAACATTTACGGCCTGTTTCGATGCGGATTTTACGGTCGTCCCGGATGGGGGCTTCGTCTGGAAGATATGTCTCGCAACTTTCGCGGAACGCGCTTCCGGTGAACTCAGCGCCACTTGGTGGGCGGCTTCCACAAAAGCTTCCGCAAGCGTCTCGATGCCTTCCCTCTCCGCCGTGGGCAGCTGTTTGCCAAGCTTGGCGACAGGGTCCCTTAACCGGATCTCCTCCATCACGGATTCCGGCCGGAGGTCGTCGCCCTTACTATGGGGGCCAAGCCGCTTCGTGTCGATGACGAGAAAACCAGGCTGACCCGACGAGCGGACCTGGCCGACAACATCCTCAACCTCGGAAAGAAAACGCGGGGCCGAATCATCCAGGTGCCATGTCTTTAGCCCGAAGGCCGCCCCTCGCGCATCGATCGATCCGCCCGTCGTTTGCGCCGTAGGAGTGGTTTGCGCGATGCCGTTGTTCTCCACGACAAACAGGGCGGGCACTTTCCAGATGGAGGCCAAATTCAGGCTCTCGTACAATAGCCCTTCCCCAAGAGTTCCATCCCCGACGATCACGGCGGTGACGCCACGCTGCTTGCGGCGCTTCATCGCCAGAGCATGGCCAACGCCGATGGCCGTCATTCCGCCCTGCACGCCATTGCTGTGAAAATGCCGATAGGCAATGTGCTGGCTTCCGCCAACGCCACCGCAGACTCCGACTTCCCTTCCCATAATCTCCCCGAGCAGGCCGGCGAAGGCGCCCGAGTAAGCGAGAAAATGCCCATGGTTGCGGTGGTTGGACAACACGATGTCTTCGGGATCCGTTAAAGCACGGACAACCGACAGCTGGCAAAGCTCCTGGCCCAGACAGGTGTGCGTGGTTCCAGAGAGAAGTCCCTGACTAAAAAGCTGAAGGAGGAGCTGTTCCGTTTTTCGAATCAGCAGCGAAAACGCATAGGCCGATTTTGGGTCCGCCGCAATTACCGGCTTGCCCCATTCATCGCGGCTGAATAAGCCGGATTCCCCCGGGAGACTGAACTGCTTGCCGTGAATTAGCGTGGTTTGAATCTCTGCGCTCCTTTGACGGGGAATTTTCACTTTATCATAACCCCCGCAGGCCTTTGAGCAGCGCTCCGTCCGGAGTGCCTAATCTCCAACGGCCTGCCTGCGCAGGATCCGGTCGTCACAGTTCCGAGCGAGCTTTTCGTGCGGTAACCAGAAGAAAATTAGGAGGATATGTCTCCGCTAGAGAGGCGGCGTGGGGTCGTTGGTTCAAACAAACAGTTACGGCGGTCTCCGGAGAGACCGCCGTTCCTGGTAAGGCTAATGTCCTCCGCTCAAGAGATACACGGTGTTCGCTTCGGAAGGACTCAAGGCTCGGTTATACGCCTGGACCTCGTCGATGCTTCCGGTAAAGAAATTCCCGAAATATGTGAACGAGTTCAAACCAACATAGAAATATCCCGAGGAATCGGCAGCCCAGAAGGATTGCGGAACGTAAGCCGTCGGTTTTCCATCCACGTAAAACTGAACGCCTTGGCCGACCGTTATCACGGCGAGCGCGTGGTGCCACTGTCCATCGTTGATCACCGCCGTGTCTACAGCCGGAGAGTTGATGGATCCACCGTTGGCACCGCCGAAAACGACCTCGAGATGCCCCGCAGCGTCGGTCCGGAAGATATACCCGGTGCCGCTGCCGGCGGCATCGTACCGGGAGATAATCGCCTCCGGCCTCGATTTATTCGTGGTATTGATCCACGCCGCCAATGTGATGCTGCCGGTAAAGGGAGCGCCGGTCAAAGTAGTGACGTAGTTACTCGAACCGTCAAATTGCAGAGCCTGGCCGAGCACTCCTCCGACGGACACGGCATTGCCATGGATGGTTCCGGTCTGGTTGTTCGGGGAGCTATCGCTCAGCGTGTTTCCCGAAATACTGGTCGAATCAAACGTCCAATGAACGAGAAGCCCGCTGGGGAGGGTCGATGACGACGTTCCCGAGCTTACGGAGGCTTGCCCGATAATTGTCGCGCTTCCCGAGATGCTGGCGGAAATAACCGCGCTGCCAGGCCCTTGTACGCTGGCGAGACCGCTACCGTTCAATGTGGCAACACTCGTTGAAGAAGAGTTCCAGTTCACGGAATTCGTCAGGTCCTGGGTGTTTCCGTTGCTGTAATAACCTGTCGCCGTGAACTGCTGGACGGTTCCGGGTTGCACAGCCGCGGAGGAAGGGCTTACGGTCACGGAAACCAAGGACGCCGCCGGAGCCGGCGCTGTCTGCACGGAGAGACTCACGCCAGTGCTCGTGATGCCGTTCAAAGCTGCCGTTATATTGGAGCTGCCAGCCGATTTTCCGGTCGCCAGGCCGCCGCTGCTGACGGTGGCAATCGTCGTGTTCGAAGAATTCCAGGTGACCTGGGTCGAAAGATTCTGCGTGCTGGCGTCCTGATAGGTCCCCGTGGCAACGAACTGCTGGGTTGCCCCCACATTCACGGACGGATTGGCGGGTGTCACCGCGATCGATACCAGGGATGGCGAAGTAGTCGGGTTCGAAGCCGCCGTTGTGGTTGAAAACACGACATCAACCCAATAGTTTGCCGAGTTATAGGTGTTGCTTGGAAAGGCGCTCGTGCTGCCGTACATGTAAACGCCGTTGCCTCCGCTCACGCCATTCTGCAATGCGTGCAGGGGAGAGTTGTCGACACCGGCCGATGCGAACGCATTGAGGTTATAGCTGAAGTGTCCGACGTTGGTGTGATAGGAAGCCACGTAAACTGTGTTGGCGGTAATGGCCACGGGAGAAGAAAAGCTTACCTGCTGCCAGCCCGAGGCTGTCTCACTTGTGAAGGTGGCGGTAGCCAGCAGAGTGCCGCTGCTTGACCAAAGATTGCCGATATGGGTTCCCGTGTTGCCAGTGCTCTTGTAGAAGCGCAGCCCTGTGATGGTGCCACTGACATCGGAGCGGAACTTCACGCCCAACTCCACGCCGGGTCCGGAACCCGAATCGATATTCCCGGGCAGCGCGCCGCTGCTCCAGATCGTGCATGGGCACACCGCTGGCGAAGGAGCGGGTACGGTAGGTGTGGTGGTCCCCGGCGAGGTCGAACTGCCGACGGCGGCATTTGCCGCCCCCGGAACCATCACAATAAAAGTTCCAAAGGCTGGCGCCGTATGGGCGGGCGTCGCAAAACCAATGGGCAACTCTTTCGCGAGTCCCTCCATTGGAATCGTGACCGTGCCTCCCGCATAGGTTCCGCTCACCACCGCCGGTCCAAAGAAATTCTGCGCGTCCTGAATCACAAACTGATCGCCCACGGCGAGGATCGAACTCAAGTCCACTTGGACACTGGGCGATTTCCCTAAAACAACGTTGCCGCTCGCATTGTACGCATCCCAGTTGTACACCGTAATATTCGCGCGCTTCGTCTCGTATTTGTTCGGCCGTACGTAAATCCATTTCCCCGTCGGAAGCGCCGGAGTGAAGGTGCTGTGATTGTCAAACGCGCTCGTGCGCCAGACCGAAAATGGCTCTGTGGACCCGTTCGCCAGTGATGACCCGTTGTAGACCCCGCCGTAGAATAGATTCGTGCCGTAGTAAGCGTTGTTGTCCCACGTGTAGCCGCTCGTATTCTGTCCGCTATACTGCCCAAAAATGACCTGCTCCTGCACGGTGCTGTTGTAACCCGTGGGTAGATTTACCATCGTATTTCCCACGAATGTGAACGGGCTATTGATTCCTTCCACCGCCACCGTACTCGAGCCGCCCACAAAAACGTTCTTTTCAACGTCGATATTATAGCTGCCCGTATACTGACCGATGGCGATCGACCCATATTGCGCCGAGAGCGTGAAGAAGCTCATGTTCTGCAAAATACTGTTTCCGTAGACGACTCCGCCCCCTCCCATGATGATGTTCGCCTGGTAATTAGGCGTAGGCCACGACCATGTGTTGTAGGCCGTGTTTCCCTGAAGGGTGATTCCGATGAGCGGGCCCGAGTTCCCGTATACCTGAATTCCCTCATCCGCATTGTCACCTACGATATTGTCCGCGATTAGTTTCGTCCCGGTCGTGTTCTGCATGTACACTCCGTGGCCGTGATTCCGGTCCGGAGCCGTATATCCGTTGTAGTAAGAAAGGCTGCCGTAGACCTCCAGGTTGGGCGCTGCGGCGTAGCCCGAAAAACCTTGGGCCGTGTTATGCACAATGCAGTTGATAAACTTGACGTTCGGCCCATAAATCGCGGGTCCATACCCAAGCTGAATATCGTCCTGATGGCCCGAACCAGACTCTAAAACTGTGCGTCCATTGGGATGCAAGTCTTCAAATTCAAGGCCCCAGACCCAAATAAACGATCCGTTCACTGAAAGAGAAAATTCGCGCGCTGTACCGTCGATCGTGACACGCTCGTTATTGTAATTACGGACGACGATAGGGGCGGTCGCGCTGCCATTGAATACGAAATTATATCCACCCGTGGTTGACTCGTAAGTTCCCCCACGCAGCCAAAGCGTATCTCCGGGCTGCAATGGCTTTGTTTCCGCGGTATCCAGGTCCCAGGGGCTCGCGATGCTCCCGTTCCCTGACGGGGTCCCACTCGGGGCCGCGTACCAGTTGCTCGCGTCCGCAACACTCCCAAGAAGCAAGCACGCCAGACCGCAAAGCCAGAACCTTAGCAGCCCCGTCGTGCATCTTTTGCTCCATGCCATCATGTAAGCCCCCCCAGAATTTTGGCTCGACCGTGGAGTCAACTGTGCCAGTTAGTTCCGATGTAGGCTACTGGCTTGGAAACGGGTTTTCGTACAGCTGTACGAAAGGCTAAGGCGATGGTTCCAGGGAAGTTCGGCGGGCGTGGCGACTCCAGTAAGCACTGGCATCTACGGTGTTCTTCAAAGAAACAAGGAGGGTTGGAGCTTGCGGGGATGGCCATCGATCCCATTACCAGCAGTAATCGGCAGGTAGGGGTTGTTCGATTAGTCCCAGAGAAGCGATTGGGACGGCTTGCCGCCAGTCCCATCGTACCAGTTCTTAGGAAAAGAAAGCGGCAAACCACATGTGATAGCCGCCATGAACTCCCAACCAGCGGCTAGGAAGAGCGTGGAAACTCCTTCCTTCCACGACTTCTCACTATTTGCGGTAGCAAACAAACTCGTACTCGGCAGGCGAAGCCAACCGATCGACAATTAGCCTGCGCTCAGCGTCAGGCAATTTGTCGGCGTCTGCAATGTGAAACCGCTGCAAAAGAGCGGCCTCGTCCTGCGGATACTGCTTGGCATTATGACCCGGCCGCCGGACAAACCCGCTGAATCGCAGCCCGGAGCCCTCGCAGAGGTCGAGGATATCGCCAAGATCGTAATAGCGGACGAAGGGATGTAAGTAGGCGTCAGCGTTGGAGGACCACCACACCTTCCGCCATTTCTCCGAAGCCGTCACCGTTGCCCGTTTCAGCCAGCCGCGGGGGCCCGAGAACGTCCCGTTAGATTCCGCCGCCGCCCACAGAGCCGCCATTCTCTGCTCTTCGGTGAGCCCCGGAACCGCGGCCTGCCACATTGCCAGCGCCTGCTGAAGCTGCGACATCCTGGCTCGCCCATATTTTCCGTAGAGAAATACGAAGAACGGGCTCCTGTCGGATGAAAGCACGCGGCGAATGTTCGCCACGGCCTGGTCGACCGCCGGAATGTGGTGCAATACTCCGTAACTGACGACCATATCGAACTCGCCGAATCGATCAAGCGGCTGCGTGAGATCAGCCCGTTCGAACTTCAGCTTGCTCAATTTCGGGTCGCGAAGCCACCGGCGCGCGAGTTCCAGGCTGCCCTCGGAAAAATCGACTCCGACTACTTCCGCGTCGGGGAAAACGTAGGCCATGGAGCGAGTCTGGGAACCCGTCGCGCACCCGGCGTGGAGGATCCTCTTGGGCGACGCCGGACACAAGAGGCGCAGCGGCTCCGCCCAATCCAGGCTGCACGGACGCAGCGGGTAGGTGATCTCATTGTAGAATTTCGATACGTCCGTTCGAGCGTTCATTCGAACTTGCCCTGTCTTCAGGATCTCCGGAGTCTTGGATAAGGTTGCCATTTAAGAACCCTCGCTTGGTAAAATAAATTCTGAAGATTGTTCGCCAAACAACAGCCAGCGATGCTTTAGTGAGAACTCGGACCTGATGCGTGCGATCGATCGTCTCGAGCATACAGATCTGCCGTCAAACTGCCGCCAAACCAGCCGATCCGCCTTCTTTGGAAACCTTCGCCGGAAAGGCGTCCCTGCAACCAATTCGTATAACTCGTATCGCCCATATTCACGAGGATGAACCGATTGCTCAGTTCCAGTCTGGGAACAACTCGATTCAAGTACGGGGAAACATCCGGCGTTAGATTCATGGGCAACGGCACAACGGGCGCGACGCTGGGATAAACCTGCAAGGGCGCGAAAATATAAGACTTGCGGGCCTCGTTATCGAGCCAGTCGAACGGCTCGGATTCGGGAAAGTCACTCCGTACGAGGACAGGTGTGTCCGATCCGCTCACTGTCGCATTGACACTCTTCATGGCGGCTCGCCAGTCTCCCCCATGTAAAAAGTGAGTGCCCGGTGCACAGAAAAGCGCGGCAAGCACCACGGCGCCCATGACCGCGGCACGGAAACGCGAACTTACAATTCCCGCCAGTAGCCATCCCGCAAACAGTGCCACTCCGATTTCGCACGGCAGCGCATAGCGGGGCAAAAAGACTTTGACACTTGTGGTGACCGATACCGCGTACAACAATGCCGCGGGTACAAGCGCCGTACTAGCGAAGAGCAGAAGCGACGAGGCATCGATGGCCGGTAGAGCCACGGCAACTCGCTTGCCCATCAAAGCCCCCAGCAGGAGCGCCCCCAGGACGCTACCCACAAGGACGGGAGGCGCCAGCAGCGCGAACACATCATACGGGGCAGGAGTGCCGACAAAGGAATGGCTGTGGGCCGTCTTCATCACCGCCAGCATGTAAATCGTGAACGGAAGCAGCAGCAGGAACACAAGGCCGCCAGCCAGACATAACTGCCCAAGCGAAACTCGTTTTTCGGCACCTGCGCGATAGGAGGCATAAATCAGTTGCGCCACCAGGGCCGTGGCAAATAAGGGGTGCACGTAAACGCTGGTGGCTGCCGCCAGACAGTACAGAAAGGAATCGAACATCTTTCCCGAGTCAAGCCAGCGCACCAGCAGGACCGTTGCCGCGACCGTTGACAACGTTGCGATGGCATAGGGGCGGGCATCGCTTGCCGCAAACGAGACGCTTCCGATCGACGCGAAAACAATCGCCGCAGGCCACCCCGCCTCAGGCGCCACCAGCCTAGCTGCCAGGCGATAGATCAGATACGTGGCCACGGCGATTGCCAAGAGCGACGGCAAGCGCAGTAGTACGGTGCTCGGACCGCCAATCTTGTACATCGACCAGGCGATCACCGCATACGCAGGGGTCTGCGAAGGCCAAAACATGCAGCGCGCCATAATATTCTTGAAACCGGCCTCGATGCTCCAGATCGTGCCGGTCTCGTCCAGCCAGAAACCATCCCGAAAAGGCAAAACCCAGAACCGGGCGACTATGATTGCCAACAACCCCGGGTAGCACCATGCCAACCAGCCTGCCCGCGACGAAATAGGCACACTCTCCGCAGTTACACGGACGCTTGCAGCGCGAACCGGTGATGTGATCGTGGGAGACATCGTTAACTGAAAACAGGAGTCGGACGTTCCGCTACACCGTCTGTTGCGAATGCCTGCGCGCCGATACCCTCTTCATCTTCCTCATTCCGCGCGCGCTTGGTCACTACCAAGCCCGACATAATGGCCATTGCCGGCTCGGCCGGAAGCAGATACCTCGGCTCGGAATATACGAAGGCATGGAAAAGAAGCAGTCCCAGCCACAGGCCCCACAGCGGCCAATAAACCAGAAGCTGCTTCCGATAGGCGATCATGAACCAAACGCTGCCGGCAACCGGGAGGAGTGCCAGCAGGTTCACGAAAACATGGAAGGTCCAATACACAAAAGCCCCCCGCAGACGCCCGAAGCCGAAATCTTTCACGTGGGTTGAATTGACCATCCACACGTTGAGAGCCAGCATCCGGATCGAAAACATCTGAAGGCGTCTCCAGGGGTGGTGCAAGGTATCCTGCACAACCCAGTTTAGTTGGAGCTTCGATAGCGGCACTCCCTCGCTTTCCGCCTGCTCCACCAACTCGTTGCGGGCATCCACCCAGTTTCGATAGTCCACGCTGCCTTGACGGGTGGACTTACCCCAGAATCTCCAATCCCAGGGCTCAGTACGAAATTGAAAACTTCCGAAATACACAACCTCGCTGAAATTCGAGGCCTGCATATCGACTTCGTGGGGGCTCGGGAGCTGCTTGATCGCGGTCGAAATCAAAAATACGGACGTGACTCCTGCCGCGAAACACACGATCGCGAATCGCCGGGCCAGAGCGCGCTCCGGAGAACTCCGCCGGTATAGCGCGACGCCGCAAATCAGGGCAACCGCCAGCAGTATCCCCGCGTTCATGCGGCAGAAAATTAACGCGACTAGCCCAAATAAAGCGAGCGCGAGGCTGGAGTTAATCGCGCGGCGCTCAGCCCTCTTCTGCCATCGCGCCCAACCGTAAAGGAAAACGACCGACGCAACGTAACCCGGAGTTTCCGCGGCTATGCCAAATCCGTAGTAAGCCCCGAACGGCAGAATCAGCGAACAAATAGCCGCCACCCGTCCCGCGGTTGCTCCGCCCAGCATTTCCCCCGTGCGTCTGATCAAGAGGACCGCGACGAGCATCCACAATACGTTCCACAAGAGCGCCGCTCGCCAATAGGCTTCGTCGGAGGAATCCGCCCTCAGGAAGGTGTACGGCACGGCGTAATACACCGCCGGCCCCGGCGCACGCGCAATCGTGAGGGTCTTCCACGATTCGCTGCCCTGAACGATGTGGGCGAGTTTTTTGGCCTCTTCGTGGAAGTAGAGGTCCCCATACTTTGCCGCGGAAAAGGGCAGCCGGGTCATCAGGATGAATGACAGGAGCATGCCGGCTACGCAAAACCAGTCAAACCGGTCAAACCCGGAACGCCTGATTGCCGGAGATTTCAGCAACGTGTTGGGAAGCTGAGTTTGCATTCTTCTTACCGCACTTCGGACGATATCCCCTGGGCGAGCGTCAGTTCGATCAGTTCCCGCATTCCTTCTTCGAAGCTCACCTTGGGCTTCCATCCCAGCCGGGATTGGATTCGGCTGATATCGGCGAGCGTGACTTCGGCATCACCCGCGCGCCGGGGGCCATGCTCCTGGCGCGGAGATACGATGTTGGCGATTTCCTTAATCGAAACGTTGGTTCCAGATCCCACATTAAACACTTCGGCGCGCGCATCGCTTTCAAAAACTCGGATTGTTGCTTCCACAGCATCTCTCACGTGGATGAAATCGCGCCTTTGAGAACCCTCGCCGTGAATCACCAGCGGCAAGCCCATGGCCAGGCGATTCAGGAATATGCCGATAACCAGCGCGTACGCGCCGGTTTCCGGCTGGCGAGGTCCGTACACGTTAAAATAGCGAACAATCCCTGTAGACAAACCGTACAGCCGGTCGAATAAAGTGCAATATTCCTCGCCAACATATTTCGTCAGCGAATAAAAGTTCAAGAACTCCGGGTCCATATCTTCCTGCTGCGGCGCCCGGCCATTCCCGTAGAATGTGGAGGAGCCGCTGTAAACGAGCCTCTTCACTCCTGCGTCGCGAGCCGCGATCAGAATGTTTTGAGTTCCCACAACGTTCGGAGTCGTGCAGCCATCGATATTCCCGAGCGAAGGAGCGACCCGGCTCATGGCAGCAAGGTGAAATACCCCGGTGACGTCGGCGCAGGCCCGGCCGCAGTCAGCCATGCTTGCAATATCGCCCTCGACGAACTCGGCTCCAGCGGGCACCCACTCGCGTTTGCCCTGAGACAGATTGTCCAAAACACGAACCCGGTAGCCGCGGGCGAGCAAACCTTCGGCAAGATGACTCCCGATAAAACCAGCGCCGCCCGTCACCAAAATCAACGATTTTTCAGCCATTCCGCTCTCTTTCCAGATCGAATTTAGAGCCGTTACTGCGTAACCGTCTTTACACCGGCATTCTGCTGTACAGCTTCTGAAAGAATTCCAAGTCC
This sequence comes from uncultured Acidobacteriota bacterium, assembly GCA_963797585.1. GTDB lineage: Bacteria > Acidobacteriota > Terriglobia > Acidiferrales > UBA7541 > Palsa-295. The sequence continues at coordinate 18,823 of CAWCQH010000022.1, read as the reverse complement.
TCGACATGGTTTATGCCGCGCGCTTCGACAGGGTCTTCTACCGGGACTCGGGTTATCTGCCAGCCATTCCTTCCCAAGTAGGGAAGAAACGGAAGGAAATTGACCTCCCCCGTCTTCGCGCCCGTGGCTTTCTGTTCTCTGTACGCCCGCCACGCTGGAACGAGTCCGTCCACATCCAGAACAAAGGTGCCAGCGTCGGAATATCCCCGTGGATCGCACGCGGCGCCTTCCCGGGTTTCGCGAATCTCAATCATTCGGTCGTTTTCATCGAAGATATACTGAACATACGGGTGGTCGACGAAAACGGTTGGAATTGTGCATCTGCAGCGCGCCGTTTCCTTATGGCGCGCGAGGGCGCGCTGCAGCGTAACCTCGGAGATATGCACTTGGTCGCCCCAGACAACGAGCAGGGTTTGGGCATCTTCCCAGTGCGGCGACGCCCCGAATATAGCGTCTCCCATTCCTCTGGGCTCGTCTTGTACGCTCACCGACAACCTCGCTACTTCCGCGTCGTTTGCAAGCAATGTTCGGAACGTCGGAGCCCATTCGGGCGCAACAACCAGGTGAATACTGCCGGCGGATGCCAAGAGCTTGCGCCTCAAGATCGTCCAGACTGTCGTACTTTCATCGATCGGAGCCAGCAATTTAGGAACGCTCAAGCCGAGCCGAGTCCCGCGTCCGGCTGCCGGAATCAGGGCGCAGACACGCTTATCCATTGCGGCTTCCAAAGGCATCGAGAACGTGATCGTAGAATTTCTCGAGCGTGGCAAACGTCTCGTAAGAACCCTCTGTGCCCGCATCGCAAGTCACCAGTACCGAGTCGATACCCGCGTCCATGCTCGCCTGAAGTCCGCTGCCTGAGTCTTCCACGGCGACGCAACTGGCTGCCGGGAGGTCGTGTAGTTCAAGGCACTTGAGATAGATATCCGGGCTGGGCTTGCTTCTCTTGACGTCATCGGACGTCACGACGCCCGAAAAATAATCCCGGATCCCCGCGGCGCGCAGCGCCTCTTCGACCGAAGTCCGGCTGCCTGCGCTCACCAGATAGAGACCGCGCTTCTTACCTGCAAGAAAATCGAGGATCTCTCGTGCGCCCGGGATGAGAGGCAACCCGTAGGTGGCAATTGCAGAGAAATAGGCGCTCTGTTTTTCGGCGGTCAGTGAAGCGATCTGTTCCGCACTGGAGAACCCGTACTCGGCGAAAACGTCGCTCGTGCGGCGCCCCTTGATTCCTTCGTAGTCGAAACTGGCAAGGATCTCGGGAGCCGAGCGGCTCAAGACCTGCTGGAACGCCAGACTGTGCAGTTGATTCGAGTCTACGAGGGTTCCATCGAGATCGAACAAGAAGTTCTTTTTGAAACGGATGTCCACGGTTTAGCCCAACACGCTGAGGGCCGTATCGAGCGCGTGCCGCATCCGCCAGGCGACTTTCGTGAATCCACGGAACGTGCGATAGCTGACAGGCATTTCCGCCACTTCCACTTTTTTACTGACAAGAAGCTTGGTAACTCCAAGAGCCGACCGCGGAGGATTCTGGGAAAGTTCTTCGCGAAGAGCCTCCTGCACCTTGCTGTACTTGTACATACGGAATCCAGTAAGCGTATCGGAGAAGATCACCTGGAACCGGAGAGCGAACAGCGTGGTCAGCAAGAATGAGCCGAGCCAGCTGAGCCAAAAGAGGGTTGTTCCTTCGCCGTAAGCCGATCGCAGAGAGGTTGCGAATTGCTTTGCGGCTCTGAGTCCGCGACCCGTGAACGGCGCCGAACGAGCCGTTCTTAAGAGCGGTGATGCCGGCGAAAATGTCACGCAATCGGTATTCGCCGTCTCCCGTCAACGTCGTCAGGTATTCGCTATCGCCGCTCCTGATCCAGGCGGCCAGCATCTTCTGCTCGGTGAATGCGCCCGGGAAGTCGGTATTCCTGATTTCCAGATACTGAGGCAGTTTTTTGATTTCGGGCAATTCCAGCCGGTTCACGTGGAGGCGAACCTTGCAGAATTGCTGCTGCCACGGCAGTTCGAGAAGTTCCTGCAGAATCGAATCGATCGCAATGGACCGGGACAGTAAGTCGACGTAGATATCGAGAGTGTCCTGCTTCCGATTGCCGGTTTGGCGTTCGAGAAGATCGATCACCTTCCGCACGACCGCGTGGCCGCTGTGAACCGAGGGGCGGGCCGGGTTATTGAATTCTCCCTGGACAACCATGGCGTTCTTGTAGCGGTTACCTGCGGCCGTAAGCCCTTCGGGCAATTTCAGCGCGTCACTTTCGATATTCCGGCTGTAAAGAATGTGGGTGACGAAACCTGCTTCGTTGTCGGCGTCTTCAAACGATTCCAGCAATTTGTCGACGATGCCGCTGACTTCCATCCCTTGAATATCGTTGTCGGAAGCCAAATTCATTACCATGACCTTCAGCCGCGCCCGGCTGGAGCGCACCGCGTCTGCGGTGCCGCGGATCCGGTAACTCGGTATCAGCGATGAAAATTGGGTGCCGGGGCCATAGATGATCACATCACTCGAGAGAAGAGCATCTCGGGCTTCGTCGGAAATCTCTGTCCGCGCCTCCATCGAGGCGAGGCGCGCTCGCTTCTCCTGGAAAGGCAGCTTCGCGAAGTCGGCCTTCTCTTCCGACGTCAGCGCAGTGGGCAGAAAATAAACGGAGTCCATGGGGCTGCTGCTCTGAGGCCCCACAATTTCAGCTTCGCGGCACAGCAGTTCGCCATCCTGTTTCAGTGCCACGAGAGTGCGGTTTTCACCCTTGCTCACATTGATGAGCCTGGCTTGCGACCCGAAGAGCGCGGCAAGATCTTTGGTGGCCGCGTTAAAGCTGCCTTGATGATGGAGATAAGCACCCGCAAAAAGTAGGTTTCCCAGCGAGCAGTCCGGAAAACGAAACTGTTTCTGACTTTGCCGGTAGTAGCGGAAGAACCTGCCCAAATAATAGAGCAGTCGCTCATGCAGATCGCGATCCAGCATGGAGAACAACTCGTTCAAGTCAGGCGTGAGCTTTGCCGGCTGGCGCGGATTCGCTACATAACTTTCGAGTCCCGCAAGATCCTGCTCCGAAAAGTCGAGCGGAAGCCGGTATTCCAGAACGCGCTGCAGAGCGTGCTGCTGGTTGGAATACAAATCCAGAAGATGCGACAGATTCTTCCGGAAATCCGAAGGGCCAAGCATTCCGGGGATGAAGTCGCGGAGTTCGCCGGTCGAGAGGCCGTCGTCATAGGCGTTGACCAGCAGGTTGAGCTGCACGTTTGGCCAGCGAAGGAGTTCGCGGGTGATCGTCGTGCTTCCCCGGCCGCCGCAGAACATCGATACGTGGAGCGTTCCGTTACTTGATTGCATATTTGTTCTCCCGGAGGATGCCCATGCGCAGCAAGAGCTGCCGGAAACCGAGGTAGCAGACGAACAGGAACCGGTCGCGGGCGCCGCGAAACTTGCGCAGGCTGCTCGTGCCGGCAGCCCTTGGCAGATGAACGATTTCCACTTCCGCGATCTGGACTCCGCGTTCGATCAATTGCGACGTGACTTCCGTGGAATAGTTCAGCCCTTTGCATTCCAGCCGCAAGGAGCGCAGAAGGTCGCCCTTGACCAATTTGCAGGCAGAGTTGAAATCGCGGTAATGGGTGCGATGAAACAGGTTGCAAAGCAATCCGCTCGCCCAGGAGCCAAATCGCGCGAAAGCCCCGTCAAGTTTTGTGGTCCGGACGCCGATCGCCGCCGGCAAACCTGTTCGCTTTACCGCGTCAAGGAGTAGGTCGAAATTCTCGATCGCAAACTGTCCGTCGGAGTCGATCAGAAGCACCCAATCCATGGTGGTGGCTGAGATTGCCGAGGCAAGGGCGGCACCGGCGCCTCGGTTCACAGCATGGGTTACTACCACCACTACCTCAGGATGCTTCGCAGAAATAGATTCGAGTATCTGACCCGTATTATCCCTGCTGCCATCATTGCAGATCGAGATTTCAAAGCGCTTCAGGTTGCTCCTGCTAACTAAGTAATCGAGCCAATGGCTGACAACCGGAGCAATCCCCTGCCCTTCGTTATAAGCCGGTGCGGCGAGCGAAAGGCTTTCCACCACGCTCAGGGACGGAATCGTCGGCCCCGACGCAGCGGCGGTCGCGCAAACAGCAGATGTGGTTTCGGTTGCCATCTTCTCTCGATCAAGCCAGGAACGCCCGGAACGAACTGAGGCGAGCCTATTCTTGCACTGCCTTTCAGGACCGAACAAACTAATTGCACGTTCCTAACCGCTATAACCCCTTTACTTTCATTTTAAATATAGGATGGTTGGGAAAAACATTTCCCGAAAAATGCCGGGAATGCCATTGGTTTACATCCGTTTGTCGAGGGTTTCGGGGCTGTCCATATGGTGGAATTCAGGTAGAACGGTTGCCACGGCCTCCACGAGGCGCCGCTTGTCAATAACCCTGTTAGTATCTGAAACAAAAGATGTTACGTCGCACAGAAAGCCATTAATCGTCTCCAGACGTATGGGGAGATAGCGAACCGCCAGCGCACCCGACATTCCAAATTCTAAAACCTTTTCTTCCGGGGCCGCGAACTTTTCGCATTCCTTTTCGCCCTGCGTGTCGAGATCGGTCAAGAGTAACGGATAGCGTCCGTGCGACAAGTCGCCCGCCACATTGTTCCGCGCCGCCTCTTCGTCTTGATAGATTCTGGGTTCCACGCCCTTTTGACGGAGGAACGCCACGGCGATGTCCTCCAATTTGCGAGTGTCTGTCTCCGGATCCAGGCGAGGGATCACGATATGCCGATCCGGGCCACACGCGGCGGCAAGCAAGCAGATTTGTCCGGCTTCCCGCAGCGAAATGAAAAATCGCCGTGTGTCGCGTGGGCAAGCCAACGGCTGGTTTTTCTCAAAACGCCGCACAAAACTTTCGAGCAAGCTGCCGTTTGAAAAGGCGACATTTGCGAATCTGGCGGTAGTCGAGCGCTTGGCTGCAGACATCGGACCACCCGGGCAGAACATCAGGTGCTCCATAATGCGCTTCGACGCCCCCATGAGGTTCACAGGCTCGGCAGCCTTATCGGTTGAAACGCTGAAGTAGGAAGGTGGCGTGCCTCGATCGAGTATCCACTGCCAGCAATGAAGCGGCTTCAGCAGGTTCGTATCGAACATCTGCAGAAGGCAGGGAATGTCTTTCTCCGAGCGGACGTGCTTGATGGCGGCGAAGTTGAGCACCCAATCGTAAGGAGCCTCGCCATCGAGAAATCGCCGCATGATGGGCGAACCGAGGTCCAGCGGCAGAGTGCGGAAGTCCTTAACGCCAAGTCCTCCCGCGCGGCTCCGAAGGCCCCGAACGAGTTCTGCGAGCGCATTCTCGTTTTGATCGACAACGTGGAGGCATTTCACGCTAAGCCGCGATACCAGTTCAACCGTGGACGATCCGATGCTTCCCGCCCCGCCTAGCACCAAGACACGTGCGCCCTCGAAGCGCTCGCGAATCTCCGGAGCGTTGCACTTCAGATCGCCCTCAAAAAGGTCCGTCTGGCGCTGGGTTGCCAGCGACGCCAGATCCTCCATGGGCAGGACCAGATTAGTTCTTGGAATTCCGGACGCCAATTGCACTCTCCAATAAAAATGCCACTTGAGCCATCGTTTTTCGTCCGTCCGCGCGTTCGAGAATCAGACGGCGATTGAACGGTCCCATGCTGTTCCGATGCGCCTGGTTTCGAATTGCTTCTTCGAGTCTTTTCGCGTAAGTAGCCGACTGATCCAAGGGCACCAACATTCCGTTTCTAACGTGAGGATCAATCCACTCCCGATTCTGCGGGATGTCAGACAAAATGGGAAACAAACCGCACGATAATGCTTCCAGTAATGAAATCGACGTCCCGTCGTATCGGGAGAGGGATGTGTAGATGTGCGCGCTTTGGAGGTTTTCCAGCATGCCTTCATCCGTTACACCGTTGAGAAAGCTCACTTTCTGCCGCACTTCGGGCGAGAGGATGCGGTCGGCCAGGGCCTGGGTTTCTTCCAATAGTTCGCCCGCCGATGTAAAAACAACCCGAAAATCCGGGATCGAAGCAGGAAGCAAGGACAAAGCTTCGATGACATAACTGTTGTTATAGACGTGGGAAAACCCTCGCGTGCACAGGATAACCACGGGTGATGCAGGCGGTTCCCCGGGCGTAAACCTGCTCGGATCGACACCTAGATAAATTGGATGAATCGCCGCACGTGGCGCAAAGGCCTTCGCGCACTCCCCAAAATACTGTCCATTCGCGAAAGTAATCGCGGCCCGGTCCAGAGCGAAGCGGCTCAGCGTCTTCTGGATCCCGGAGACACGCAGCACATCTCCGCCGCCCAGAAAAACCGCGTAAGGACGAATCCCGCTCACGCAGGAAATCATCGCGAACCCGCCTCCCCATAGGCTCAGTAGAACGTCGCCTTTTATCTCTTTGCAAATCTTGCGCAGCTGCGGCGCATAACGCAGATAGCGAAATTGAGAAATATCGTGTCCCCGGATGATGTGGATCCCGGCGAGATTCTCCTCCAGCTTCCCGATCGAGTCGCCATACAGATCGTTCCGGCCGCGAAGATAGTTCCCCGTCACTTCCGATTCGAAATCAATCGCATGGACTTCGTGGCCGAGTTCGCTGAGTCTCAACGCAGCTTCTCTCGACCAGGAAACGGCGAGACTGACTAGCATCGCGATTCTCAAACGACGTTTACCTCCATTTCGCTCGACCATGCCGTTCGCAGCGCGTCCTCAAGCGACGTCACAGGGTGAAACCCAATTGCCTTGGCCGCCTTCTCGTAGCTTGCGTACAAAGAGCGAATAGGCGATGCCGGAATCAAATCTGGATTGAGTTTCAATTTTATCGGACGAATAGAATTCGCCAGGAGAATCTCCGCCACCTTTCGTATCGGATAAGCTCGGCCGGAAGACAAATTGAAGATTTCTCCGGAGAACCGGGCCTGCGCCAGCCGGACGTACGCGTCGACGACGTCAGCTGCGGCGACGAAGTCGCGCTCGCTGTCAAAATCGCCTAATTCCACCACCGGATCGGAGCCAGCCAGAGCTCGCTGAGCGCGATCAATCAAGGCGCCCACCACCAGGCTCTTCGGAAGTCCAGGACCGATGATATTCGTAGGCCGGGCGACAACGACCTTCAGACCGAACTCCCGGGCATAGTCCATCCCGATTAATGTCGCGGCATACTTCGACAGTCCGTAAGCGCCGATCGGTTTACACGGTGACGTCTCAACAAGGGGCATCGCCGAAATGTCGGCAGGGCCATATTCCGCCGCCGAACCTGCAAGAAGCACGCGGCAGTTCGGCGCGTAGGAGCGCACCGACTCGAGCACGTGGACGGCGCTCATCACGTTCACTCGATAAACAAGGGGTGCCGGCACGGAGCGCCCGGAAAGCCCCGCCAAGTGGAAAATGGCGTCGGGCAGGAATTTCTGCACAACAGAAGAGACCTGGCCGCCCTCACTCACGTCGCAGGAGAAGTAGGAGTCGAGTTTAAGTCCCGGCGGCTCCGCAGCCATTTGATCCACGCCTGCGATCTCAATGTTTCCTTCGCGCCGAAGACGCGCGACCAGGTGGGGACCGCAGAATCCTCCAACTCCTGTCACAAGGGCTTTCACGGATGGATCGCTGCCCGGTTGACAAGAAAGGCGGATGGATTTTTAACGTAATCCTCACTCGCGGTCTGGTAGTCGTCGAAGCGCCCGATGTCTTTCCAATAACAATCGGTTTCGTAACAGTGAACGGGATGGCCTGCCCGGTGCATTGCGAGCATCAAATCCGGCATGTCGAACCTGCCCGTCGGCGGGATATATTCCAGGCAGCGCTTCGACAAAATGTTGATGCCCATGCTCACGGAGTAAGGAATCGTCGGCTTTTCGATGTAATTTTCGAGGGTCCCATCGGCAGACGTGCGAATTACGCCGTAGTCGATCAAAACCTCTCTCTTCGAGAGTCCAATGGTCGCGATGGCGTTGCGCCGGAGATGGTAAGCGAACATATCCTCATAATCCAAGGTTGTGAGCAGGTCCGCATTCATCACGATGAAATTTTCTTCCAGGTTCGGTACGGCCCGCAAGGAACCCGCTGTGCCGAGCGGTTCCTCCTCCAGGATCGGTTCGATGGTAATTCCCCATCGCGCGCCATCACCGATGCAAGCCATCAGCAGCGGAGCCATGTGTCCCAGCGTCAGGACGATGCGAGAAACGCCGGCTGCAACAAGCTGCTCAATGACGATCTCAAGGATGGGCGTGTCCCCCAGAGGCAGAAGCGGCTTGGGAATCGTCATCGTAAAAGGCTTTAATCTCGTGCCCTTCCCACCGGCAAGAATCACCGCGGACAGTTCGCTTGTTTTTTTCGAGGCAACTTGGGTTTTGCTCATTGTCATTTACCCTGGTGATGCTTTGCTTTCGAGGGCCTACGCCTTGCCCGCCCTTGTCGCAACGGTCTCATAGATGGAACTCATCTTCTCGACAACTCTCTCCGCGCTGAATAAACCATTTACGTGTTCGCGAAAGCGTTCGCCGAGCGCTACGCGCCGCTCCGTCATTTGCAAGAGCGAGAGCAATCCGTTCGCAAGCTCCTCGATCCTTCCAGGCGGGACGAGAATACCGGCGCGTCCATGATCCAGCACCTCAGGGCATTGCCCGACTTCAGTCGCAACGGAGGGCAATCCCGCCGCGCCATATTCGAGAAGCGACATCGGGAGACCCTCTGACGCCGAGCTAAGCACGCCCACGTCGCACGCCTTCAGGATTTCAGCAACGTCGTGCCGCTCGCCTAAGACCGAGATATTCGATTCAAGGCCACGTTCAGCGATCTCTCTTCGAACAGCCTGCTTGTAGGATTCGTCGTTTGTCTTTCCCGCGAGAAGGAGTTGCGCCTCAGGCACTTTGTTGACGACAAGAGCCATCGCCCGCACCAGCGTGAAATGGTCCTTTTCAGGGCGGAAATTCGCGAGACAGATGATCCTCGAACCGCGAGAGCCCGGCAGGGTGGCTGCCCGAACATTCCCGTCGCCCAGGGATACGGGGTTCGGCAGGTACCAGACAGACTCGGAAGGCACTCCCAGTCTGCGCGAGCACCAATCGGCGATGTCCTTGTTCACGGTGATCACTCCACCGATTCCCGATGTCGCAATTCGATAGTGATAGGCTCGCTGGTCCTCCAGCGCATAACGGCCATAGTGAGCGTGCCAAATGATTCTCGGGCCCATTCCGAAGGCGGCCAGTCTCGTTATAAATAGAGCGGAACTGTGAACATGGAGTATGCGGATGTCGTTGTCGAGGATGAAGTTCCGCAGCCGGAGAACCGCTCCCCAATCAAAACGCGATTGGCGCTCGAGCCGCAATCGAATTACATCCTCCGCCACCAGGGCATCCAGCGGCCCGTCACTGCGCGTGGTGCACAAATAGGCCGCATATTTATCGCGAGGCAGATGGTTCACGATATTCACAGCAACGCGCTCAGCGCCGGCTGCGACCAGCGTGTCGATCACGTGCATCACTCTGAAGGCTTGCCGTTCTGCTCGGCCCGTTTCGCGCTCGTGCGGAGTTGAAAATAGACCGGTGGCCCGCGGAATTCCCGCCGGTAATGAACCGGGTGCCGTCAGTTGGCTCGTCATATTGCCTTCACTCAACGATCCGGCTCGATTGCGCCTGTGCCGCGCCGATACTCTTTTTCGAACTCATTTTTGCAAACCGATTGACCGCACAGTAAACTCTGCCCGTCCCGTCCGGATTCTCCAGTATCCGCCCCATCGCGCTCGCCGCGACTTTCAGCTCGATTCGTGCGCGATTCTGTGGACCGAATAGCTGAATCCGCGGAAGACGCCAAAGCGGAAAACTCTGGTCCGCCCACGTGGGCTCGGTTGTCATCACCGTTTGGGCGCCGCAGCTCATGGCGTGTCGGGCCAGCTCTGCGGTGTAGTTCCCGTTGGGGAACGCAAAGCTCTTGCAGGCAGCTCCGGTTTCGGCGCTGACGCGCTCGATACTCGCGGCAATATTCTTGAATGCTTCCGCCTTCGTTTCTCGCGTCATAATTGCGTGCGTGACGCCGTGGGCGCCGATCGCAAAACCTCGCTCGCGGAGATTTCGCGCGTGGTCCCACGTCATAGCGACGACATTCTCGTCGTTCGGATCGATCGCCAAATCATGCTGGCAACAAGCCTTTTCGATTCGCTCCGCCAACAAATCATGAGGCAGCTGCTTGATGACACGCGCGCTGAGACCGGCCGGCACGGCTCCTTTATTCTGCAAGAGGCGGTAACGGTCAAACCAGAGAGCCTTGTCGGTCCCCAGAAAACCCGTCACCACAAAAAACACGGCGGGTACTCCCAGGCGCTCAAGCTCTGGGGCTGTCACAGTCGCATTGCTGCGCTTCCCGTCGTCAAAAGTCAGCAGACAAAAGGGCTTCTTTCCGCGAGCCTTCAATCGCGCGGGAAGATCGTTTAAGTCTATGAAGTCGAAATGGCGGTGCAACGCCTCCACGTGGCTGCGGGTTTCTTCCCGCGTGAGCGTGTGCTCGTTCACGATGATCCCGCCCTGTTTGAATCGGGCCGCCAGGGCAAGAGCGGCGGAAGCTGCATTCAACATTCGATTCCCTTCGAAATTAACACCGGCGCGCGCCGTCCCCGCCCCAGATATAACAATCTCAGCCAGTCCCACAACGACGCTGCGGAACGATACGTAGAAGTCTCGCCCTTGGGAATAGGCCAGCCGGACGGAGACTCGTTTCCGCTTGCAAATTCATTCAGAACTTTTACGAGAGCTGCAATCGCCTCAAGATGTGTGCGAAAAAACAGATCTACCGTAGTGTCGCCGGGCGCCAGCTGAGGCCCTCCGCGCCACAAGATCATTCCGGTATCGATACCCTCGTCGATCACATGCACGCTGGCGCCGATCCAGTCTTCCCGGCCTTCGATGACGCCCCATGGAATGCTCCACATGCCGCGAATCAGCGGGGCTTGTCCGTGATGAACGTTCAATGTCACTAACCGGGCGAGAGAAAAAATCTGCGGCTTCAAGATGCCACCGGAAACGCGAACGACGACGTCCGGGCGAAGACTTGAAAGAGTTTCCTGCGACTCCTTATGGTTGAGGGCCTTCACCTTCAGGGGAGTAATTCCGGAACTCTTCCACCACTCGCACAGTTCGGGGAAATCGAAAAGCTCGTTGAGAACGTGCTGATCCCGGCCGGCGACTCTTGAGCCAATCGCGCTACCCGCCCAACGCAACGCGGTTTTGGCCAACCCGCTTTCCTTGATCATGCGCTGGACGCGTTTTCGCTTCGAGAGCGTCGTCGATTGCAATGCCTGGACGACATGGAGATCGCAATCAACGGATGCCATAGCCCGGAGAGTCCACAGTTCCTGGGCTCCCGCTTCCCCGCTGATGAGCGCAGCTACCTTGAGCGGTTGCTTAGTCATTTGTTCCATCACTCGAAAGCGTTCGGCCAGTTGCGCTGATTCAAACGCGCTCACTCAAGCGCATATTCGCAAGCAATCGGACAAACTTCTGTTTCTTGAGTCCCAGGCGATTTGCTAAACGCCCGAAGAAAAGGGCTTGGAACATTTATTGTCACATGTGGTGCAGCACGTTGCGTGCCACCATAAGCCTAGTGTTTCTCGTTGGATGCGTTTCTGGCATCTGAAATAGCCTTCACAAAGAACGACCCCACCGGAAAATCTGTTCCGCCGGCGCCTGGAATAATGCCCTTCCGGGAACACATCTGCATCCATTCACTACCACAAGTTGACATCGAGCTGCATCGCGACGCCGAAATGATTTGCCACCTATGAGTAAGAAGATTCACTTAAGCGACCCAGCACCAAAGCCGTTCCCCGGCCAAGTCCCAGAAAACTAACACCCTGTGGCTGATCCTCGGTAGGCCTCCCTGGCCTGGGGATTGCCTATGCTTGTAGTGACCTAAATCGCTCTGCGTCATTTTAGCTGCTGATTCTGCCCGAACGGAAAGGCAACTCGAATTGCGTCACCTTATGGTTACAAGTTTAGGAGGAGTCTTTCAAATGGCGTGGAAACTCTCGAAGATAAAGATCGAGCGGGCTGCTTCCGATTTCAAGGAGCGCTGGCCTGGCCTGCGATGTGGCGTCGCCGCGTTCGCGGTCCTGCTGATGTGCGGAGTGATGCCTGGCGCGCAGAATCCCTCCGGCACGCTCGTTCCCGCCCCAGCAAGCCCCTTCGCGACTGGAAGAACCCCGTTCGCAGCGGCCGTCGCGGACTTCAACAAGGATGGCAAGCTCGACGTCGCGATTGCCAATTATGACGACGGTAATGTAACGGTCTTCCTCGGTGATGGGATGGGAGGTTTCACGCCGGCAGCAAGCAGTCCCTTCGCGGTAGGAACGCACCCGGATGCTTTGGTGGTGGCGGACTTCAACGGAGATGGTAAGCCCGATATCGCCATCGCGAACTCTGGCGACAACACCGTAACTGTTTTGCTCGGAGATGGGAATGGAGGCTTCACGACAGCCCCCGGCAACCCGTTCCCTGTGGGAACCAATCCTGTTTCGATAACGGCCGCTGACTTTAACGGCGATGGCAAGATGGACTTGGCCACCGCAAACACCGGCACTCAAAACAACGTAACAGTTTTGCTGGGCAATGGCGCAGGAGGCTTTGCTCCGTCCTCAGGGAGCCCGTTCTTAGCATTAGGTACGCCGACATCGATTGCGGCGGCGGACTTCAATCTGGATACAAAACCGGACTTGGTAATCCCCAATGCGGGAGGCACGGTAAACGTATTCTTGGGGGACGGCAACGGAGGCTTTGCACCAGATACGAAAGGTCCGTTCTCGTCCGGTTCTGATCCTAGTTCTGTGGTGGTGGGAGACTTCAACGGAGACGGTAACCCAGACCTGGCCTACGCAAATTTTAACAGTACGACTGTCGCTGTGTTACTTGGCGACGGCACCGGAGGCTTCACAGAAGCCAACGGAAGCCCTTTTGCAGTTGGATCGACGCCCTTTGCCTTGGCCTTCGCGGACTTCAACGGCGATGGCCATCTCGATCTCGCCGCAGCCAGCTTTTTCGGCAACACCGGCAGCAGCATCGTGGCAATCTTGCTCGGTGACGGCACGGGATTCTTTGCCGCAGGCGGAGCTACGTTCGCGGTTGGAACGAGCCCCACGGCCTTGGCGACTGGCGATTTCAATGGAGACGGCAGAACCGATCTAGTTACCACGAGCGAAGCGAGTAATAACCTGACCGTGTTACTGGGGGCGTCCGCTCCCACCAGCACAGCCCTGACTACCACCGCCATCAGTCCGGTTCAGCTCAATCAAGGAATTCCTCTCAGCGCCCAGGTTTCAAGCACCGGCACATATTTCAATTCGCCCACAGGCAGCGTCACTTTCTACGACGGAGCCAACGCGCTCGCGACCGCTCCCTTGTCGGGCGGCGCCGCCACTTACACCGCAATGAACCTGCTTCAGGGGCCACATACCTTTACTGCGACCTACTCGGGCGACACCCGCACCGCGGGATCGAACAGCAATTCGGTTTCAATCGCGGTGGACCAAATACTCCAAACGATCAGCTTCACCCCTCCCGGCAATCAGGTATTCGGCGTTGCGCCGTTGACGCTCACCGCAACGGCTACATCCGGTTTGCCGGTCACTTTGACGTCCACGACCACCTCGGTTTGCACGATTTCCAATACCACAACGTTGAGCATCGTCGGCATAGGCGTCTGTTCGATTACCGCCACTCAGCCGGGGAGTCAGGCCTACATCCCCGCGCCTTCTGTCACGGGCAGCTTTAACGTCAGCATGGGATCGCAAACCATTACATTCGGATCTTTGACCGCGAAGAAATTCGGTGCCGCGCCGTTCACCGTGAGCGCCACAGCAAGTTCGGGTCTACCGGTCATCTTCACGTCCCCCACGGCTGCAGTCTGTGTAGCTGGTGGAACGATGGTGACCCTTGTAAGCAAGGGAACCTGCTCCATCACGGCCAGCCAGCCTGGAAATGCGGATTACAACGCAGCTACACCGGTCACGCAAAGTTTTTCAGTCGGCACCCCTTCCTTTTCAGGCACGCTTGTTGCGGCCGGCGCGAGTCCGTTTACGGCAGGAGCCAATCCCCATTCAACAGCAGCGGCGGACCTCAATGGCGATGGAAATCTTGACCTGGTAGTCGTCAACTCTGGCGGCAATACCGTCACCGTGTTGCTGGGTAACGGCAGCGGAGGATTTTCGTCCCCGTCTGGTAGCCCTTTTGCGACCGGGAACAACCCCAATTCAGTGGCTGTAGGCGACTTCAATGGGGACGGAAAGCTGGACATCGCTGTCGCGAACTCCAGCGACAATACCGTCACCGTGTTGCTGGGTAACGGCAACGGAGGGTTTTCAACTGCTCCGGGTAATCCCTTCCCGACAGGAAGCAATCCTGATTCAGTAGCCGTTGGCGATTTCAACAGAGATGGCAATTTGGATATCGCTGTCGCGAACTCCGGCGACAATACCGTCACCGTGTTGTTGGGCAACGGCAGCGGCGGATTCTCGCCCGCCAGTGGCAGCCCCTTCCCAACGGGAAATAGTCCCATTGCGGTAGCCGTTGGCGATTTCAACGGAGATGGCAAGCTGGACATCGCGATCGCGAACTCCGGCGACAATACCGTCACCGTGCTGTTGGGTAACGGCAGCGGCGGGTTCTCCCCTGCCAGCGGCAGCCCATTCGCGGCGGGAGGCTCTCCTCAGTCGGTGGCTGTCGGGGACTTCAATGGCAATGGCAAGGTGGACCTGGCGATAGCGAACGGCAGCAATAATAGCGTGGCGGTCTTTTTAGGGAACGGAGATGGGACCTTCACTGCCGCGTCGGGTTCCCCATTCCCGGTGGGAACAAATGCTTCTTCTGTTGTGGTGGGCGACTTCAACGGGGATGGTCAGCCGGACTTGGCCGTTGCGAACCTTGGCGATAACACCGTAACTGTCTTGCTGGGCAATGGCACAGGCGCATTTGCGGCAACCTTGGGAAGTACCTTCGCAACAGCCGGGAACGCGCCCAGATCGTTGGCTCTGGGCGACTTCAACGGAGACGGCAAGCTGGACCTGGCCGTCGTGAACAGCCTGAGTAACAACGTAACCTTGCTGCTCGGGGCGCAGGCCACAACCATCACAACGTTAACCGCCACCGCGACGAGTCCTGTTGTGTTTGGGCAGAGCCTTACCCTCAACGCCCAGGTAACAAGCAACGGAGGCTTCTTTAATTCACCCACGGGCACCGTGACGTTTGAGGACGGTACCACCGTGCTCAGCAGCGGCCCCTTATCGGCAGGCATGGCCAGCTATACTCCAAACCTCGCCGGAGGCAGCCACAGTCTCACTGCTATCTATAATGCCGATACGTATAACACCGGATCCACCAGCAACACTCTCGCAATGTTAGTGAATCCCGCAGCGCAGGTAATCACCTTTGGCGCTCTGAGTAACCAGCCTTTCGGGTACACCCCGTTGACGATGACCGCAACTGCCAGTTCGGGGCTGCCGATCGTCTACACCTCGAATACTGCGGCCATCTGCACGGCTTCTTCTGGCTCGACGGTAACCCTCGTGAGTGCGGGCTTCTGCTCGATCACAGCCACCCAACCGGGCAATGGCAACTATTCCGCCGCGACTCCCGTAACGCAGAGTTTCAACGTGAACGCCGCGCAGACTTCGGTAAGCGTGTCACTCCAGCCCCCCACGGTGAGTTTGGGCCAGGGCCAGACGCAGCAATTCACCGCTACCGTGTCGAACGCTCCCACCACCTTGCCGGCGCCGTCGATCCCGGCAGTCTCCACCGTGAGCTACGACAACAACCGGACCGGCGCGAACCTGGCCGAAGTTGTTTTGACCCCTTCCAATGTCGCAAGCTCGTTGAGCCGTCTGGGTAGCTTTTCGGTGGACGGCTACATTTACGCCCAGCCTTTGTTCGTTGGCCAGGTGACTGTCGCTGGCACGCCTCACGATTTGCTGATCGTGGCCACCATGAACAACAGCGTTTTTGCGTTCGACGCGAACAACCCGGGCGGCCCCGCTCTTTGGTCCACCAATTTTGGGGCGACGTTCGATTCCCCTCCCAACAATCAGCTGTTGTACGCCCCCACCGGAGTCGGCATCGTTTCGACGCCTGTCATCGACGTGGCCAACAAGTTCATCTATGTGACCTACGCTACCCCGGTTCCAAGTTGGGTGATAGCAAAGCTGGATCTTACGACTGGCCACATCCTCGGAACCTCCACGATCACCGGCCAGGTCGTTGGGTCCGGCGAGGGCGGCGACCCTACCAATGGACCTAACCTGTTGTTTAATCCAAGGTACGAGTTGCAGAGACCCGGACTGACCCTCGCAAACGGCAGAATTTACATTGCTTTTGGCAGCTTCGGCGATCCGCAACCGCAGCACGGATGGGTATTCGCCTACGATGCTGGCGATTTAACTCAGAAAGCCGTGGTTTGCCTCAGCCCGAATGCCTGGGGTGCCACTGTTTGGCAGTCCGGCGGAGGTCTTGCAGTTGACAGTTTCGGGAATTTGTACGCTGTGACCGGGAATGGACAAGGAACCAGTGATTATAGCGAGGCGGTTGTAAAGCTGGACCCGAATCTAAATATTGTCGACTGGTATAAGCCTTCGGATTGGATGGATCTGAGCCAGGGTGATGAGGACTTCTCCGGCAGGCCCATGCTGGTTCCCGGTGTCAACCTGCTCATCGCTGGCGCCAAGGATCACAATCTTTATGGCGTTGATCCGACGGATCTGGGGAATCTCGGCGGATCTGCTCAAATCATTTCAAACTCGAGTACAACGTTGGACGCGGGCATCTTTAATGGAGCTGTCTTTAACAACCGCGTATATTCCGGCGACGGCTACATCTCATCCCATCCCATCACGGGTACGACAATCGGCACGGCGGCGACCAACACGGTGAACGCCTATGCCCAGCCATCAGAATTTTCCGGAAGCTGCAACGGTTCGTCAAATTGCATTCTGTGGGCAACCACCGCTTCCGTATCCGCGACAGATGGCCCGGTCGCCGGAACGCTCAGAGCGTTTGATGCAACGACCCTCACCGAGCTATATAACAGCGACGCCGCCGCTCATGGTGCTGACGCGCTCGGCCATTTATCGAAGTTCGTTATTCCTGTTGTCGTGAATGGCCGCGTCTATGTTCCAAATCAAGATGGTACAGTCCAGGTATACGGCGTTCCAGAGGCCGTCTCCTCGCCTCAACAGAGCACCTCTGGCACTTCCGTGAATTGGGTGATCACCCCAAATGTAGGTACGATCTCATCCACGGGCCTCTATACCGCCCCAGCCACAATCACCAGCACTCAGACCGTAACCGTTTCGGCCGTCAGCCTGGCAGATTGGACGAGGTCGGCGAGTGCAACGATTACTTTGAATCCGCCGGTCTTGGTAACAGTCGGCCCGCAGAATGCGATTCTGAATCCCAATCAAACCCAGCAGTTCGGGGTGACCGTCAAGAACGCCTCTAATACAGCGGTGACATGGTCACTCACTCCGGCAGAGGGCACCATTTCCTCGGCCGGTCTCTACACCGCGCCATCGGTGATCAGCTATCCCATCGTTACGGTCACGGCGACCAGCGTGGCGGACCCGACCAGTTCAGCCACGGCAACAGTCGTTCTCACAACTTCTTCGCTGACGCCCCCCAGTGGCCTGGCCCTCTATTGGACCTTCGACACTGCAAACGATGCCGGGGGCGTGGCACTGGACAGATCCGGGAACAACGGAAACGGAACCATTCAAGGCAGCCCCGTGCAGGTCCAGGGGAAGCTGAATCAGGCCCTAAGCTTTAACGGATCGAGTTCCTTTGTTTCGGCCCCCACATCGACCGCCATTTCATTCACCAGCAGCCTAACTCTGAGCGCCTGGATACAAACCACCAATAGCTCGCGACCCGAAGCGATCGTATCCAAGTACAACGCAGCTGGCTCCGGCGACGGCTATCTGTTGCGGACCGACGCAAATGGCTTCTTGGAATTGCAACTCGGAGGCAACGACGTAACCGGGCCCGCCACAGCAATAGACACAACGAAGATCAATGACGGGCAATGGCACCACGTGGTGGTCGTCCTTACGATCGGGCAGACTGTCCAATTCTACGTCGATGGAAATTTGAGTTCGTCTGTCCCGATGGCTAGCGTCGCCAACGGAGACGCCGGAGCAAACTTCACCGTAGGGCTGAACTCGCTAGCGTTCCTCGGAAACTACTTTACAGGCTCCATCGATGACGTACGGTTATATACCCGGGCCCTGAGCGCATCGGAAGTGAGTACGGTCTATCTGCTCAGCGGAGGGGCACCTCCGGTTCCTGTTGTATCGATCGCGGTGACTCCCACGAACAAAACACTCACAGTGGGCCAAACACAACAGTTCACCGCAATCGGGACGTACCTTAATAACAGCACTCAAGATATTTCTACACAGGTTGTGTGGAATTCTTCCAACACTGTTGCCGCCACCATCAGCAGCACAGGTCTAGCGACAGGGCAATCTTCGGGAAACTCTACGATCTCCACGACCATCACCGCTAACCTGAACGGTGTCACCAGCAACGGCGCATCTATTACGGTACAGCCCCCTGTGTGTCCCTGCACCATCTGGAGCACGAGCGCGACTCCCGTGCTGGCTGATTCCGGGGCCGGTCCCGGCGTCGAAGTCGGCGTCAAGTTCCGCTCCGATGTCAGCGGCACTATCACCGGCATCCGCTTCTATAAGAGCGCCGCCAACACCGGAACTCACATCGGCAATCTCTGGTCGAGCACCGGCACTCTGCTCGCTACCGCCACCTTCACGAATGAG
>CAWCQH010000021.1:0-9403 GCA_963797585.1 uncultured Acidobacteriota bacterium | reverse complement strand
TAAACACCTTTTCCTGGAGGCGATTTTTGCTGATTTGGCAGGGAGCCCTCAGCGGCTGAAGCCGCTTTGATTTTCGCGCATTGCGGCACGGATGAATCCGTGCCCTGACGCATCTGCCGCAGCCGCAGATGGAAGGCTCGCGGTAAAGGCACCGCGAGCGGAAGGCGCTGCGCGCGCTGACTGATGTCGTGGCTAAAGCCACGACCTACAAACCTTCTCGTATTGGGCAGTGTCCCATTGAGTTTGAGGCCTGCTCTTTCGACTTGAACGGGCGGTTTGCAAAAATCGCAATTTTTTCCGCGGCCTGTAGCCGCATCGATTTTCGGTTTTTGCGGCGCGGATGAATCCGTGCCCTGACGAAAAACGGGCGTTGCAAGACAGGCTCATACCGGTTATACGCGCACAGAATCCTTTTTCATTGCGCTTGCACGCCGCGGCCGCGAAGCGGAAGGTTTTATCCGGCGCCGGAATTGTTTAGAATTTTTTGATGAGGGAAGGAAAGGGCAGATCGGGCGGGTGCTCACGATGGGAGGTGTTGAGCTATCTCGCTCGCGCCGGGGTGTGCTTACCTCTTGCCGCTCTTCCTGATATCGCTCGCGGGGGGCGTGGTTGGGGGGATTTTTCCTTCCGTTCAGCAGGCGGCGGGGGCTCCGCAGCCTCCTGCGATTTCAAGATATCAACTGTCCGCGAGCGACGGCGCTTTTCTGGAAGATCTGGAAACCGCCAACTTTCTTTATTTCTGGGAACAGACGAATCCCAGCACCGGGCTTACGAAAGACCGGTGCAACGTGCGAGGCAGCGATAACAAAGTCGTCGGCAGCATCGCCGCCACCGGATTCGGGCTCACCGCTCTGTGCATCGGCGAGAACCGCGGGTATGTCACCTATGCGCAGGCGCGAGACCGCGCGCTGGTAACTTTGCGATTCCTGTGGAAGAAGCTGCACAACCAGCGCGGCTTTTTCTATCACTGGGCCAATATCAATACGGGCGAGCGGCTGTGGGAGTCGGAGATTTCCTCGATCGATACGGCCATCCTGCTCTGCGGCGTGCTCACCTGTAAGGCGCATTTCGCGCATACCGAAATCACCGACCTCGCGCAGGAGATTTTCAACCGGGTGGACTGGCAGTGGGCTGTCGGAAGATACGCTGATACTGCCGCACGGATGGGCCCCGGAAACGGGATCGCCCGACCAGAAATCGAGGTTGGGTTCGTTCCACACCTCGAAATACCATTGCGAGACTTCGTCGATCCCGTAGCGAGCGACGAGGTGCTGGGTGAAGGCGGTGATCATGTTCGACCACGCGTCCCAATCCTTCGGAGGCGAAATGATCGGGTGATACCAGAAGACATGCTCGGTGGGCTGGGCCGCCAGCTTGCGCGGCATGAAGCTTAATTCGACGAAAGGGCGGACGCCGCTTTGCAGGAGTCCATCGTAGATCTGGTTGACATAAGAAAAATTATAGACGGGTTTTCCGGAGGGATCTTCGTCATAGAGGCCGACTTCATCGTGGAAGATGGCGTGGAAGCGCATGTACTGGAAGCCGGTGGCTTGCCTGACCTGGCGAAGGTGGCTGCGATAGCTGTCGCGCAGGGAAAGGATGGCGCGGCCGGAGCCGAACATCTGCTCCCAAAAATGGGGAAACGGGTGGGCGGGCGCTGCGAGGTCGATCTGGATCGTCTCGGGCGGCGATTGGGTCTGCGCACAGAGAGGAGAAATCGCCGAAGCGAGCGAGAGAACGAGAGCGGCTACCGAGGCTACCAGTTTTGAATGCAGATCACTTCTCCATAGTCACCTTTCCAGTTGTAACACCGGAGGAAAGGAATGCAAGCGACGCCTGCGACGGGGCGAAAGCTCGCGGGAAATTCGCCGCGAGCGGTAGGCGCTGCGCGCCATCGGTTATGTCGGAGCTGAAGCTCCGACCCCCTAAGAGGCGTAACGCGTTGCGGCGATCTTGCTCGAATTAGCGCATGAAGAGAGATCCTTCGTCGCTGCGCTCCTCAGGATGACAGCCAAAGGCAACGGCGGCAGCGAAGGGCAAAAAAGAATTTGAAAGCTCCGACACCCTAAGAACCCTTTCCCGGACTTGATTTTGCTGCTTCGGTCAGGGAGCGAAGACCCACCCTTGAACACCGCAAGGGTGGGGCACCCGAAAAAGCAAGAGAGCGGCAGGGAGTCTGAAGCCGTGCCCTGACGAAGAACCGTCTTGCCACACAGACTCCGAAGCTCCGACTCCCCTAAGAGGTGTGGCGGGTTGCAGTGATGTTGCTGGAAATGGCGTGTGAAGAGAGATTCTTCTGGGTGGCAGCGCTGTCGAAAATGGATGGCAAGAAGGGATGAAGCTGCCGAGAGTATTCTGTGGAAACCGCAAGGCTTTGCAAAAGCGGGCGCGGTGTTTCGCACATCTTCAAAGCTGATGAGACGTAACTCGAATTTGAATTGGATTGTTTCGGTTGCCCTTCCTTAGACTGCCCATGCCATGAAGACTCTTTCGGAGCAGGACAGCGGCGCAGAAATCGATTTTTTGCACGAGATTGGAACGGGAATGGCAGCCGCGCCGCTCTCGAAAGTGCTCGACAGGATCGTGCGGTTTGTAGTCGCCGCAATGAAATGCGATTCGTGCTTTGTGTACGTGCTGAACGACCGGGACCTGGTGCTAAGGGCTTCGAAGAACCTGCACTCGGGATTGGTGGACCGGCTGGCGATCGGGTTCGGACAAGGCATCACGGGCTGGGTGGCCGAGCACAAGAAGCCGGTTGCGATCACACGGAAGGCTTATCAGGACCCGCGGTTTCAATCGTTCAACGAGTTGCCGGAAGACCAATTCGAGGCGTTTTTATCGGTGCCGGTGATGTGCCGGAGCAAACTGGTGGGGGTGATCAACGTACAGCACCGCCAGCCGCACGCGCACAGCAAGAGGGATGTGCAGTTGATATCGACGATCGGATTTTTAGTGGGCGCGGAGATCGAGCTCGCGCGCATGGAAGAAGAGATCTGGAAGCTTTCCAGAGAAGTGCGCACGCTGAAATCCGCGCAGGCTCCGAAATAAGTCTCCAGACGCACAGGATTTCTCGCGTGGGCCTATCGGCGGGTTCCTAGGGCGTTCGCGCGCCCTTGAACAAGTGAATTACCAGGGAAATGACAGCGAAAAGAAGCAGCAAGTGAATCAAGCCGCTGGCCACGTGGAACATCACGAAACTACCCGCCCACAGGATGGCGAGCAGGATTGCGATTACCAGAAACGGTCCAAACCTCATAACTCCTCCTTCTTAATCTTTCGTCGCAGCCTGGTGAGGCCGATCTGGCTGGTCAACGGTCCTTTGGACCGAGCACAGAATTCCCACCGGGTAAATCATATAGGCCGGGCAGGTATTTCCCTATACGCGGATTCCCCTAGATACAGCCGGCAGGTTCGGTCGAGAGCAATGCAGAGACTTCAGGGCTTTTGCGGCGGTGGGGGAGACGGCGTCGAATCGGGCTGTGTAACGGGCTCGGTGTTTAGGAGCTTGATGGAGACGCGGAAGCGCTTGTAATCGGTATAACGGACGGTCATGCGGATGCGGACGTCTTCGGTGCGGAAGTGGAGCACGTCGTCGGCATGGGTGTAGGTGGGGAACCAGTAATTTCCTTCGATGTTTTCGCGGTAGGTCTCAAAGCGCGGAAAGACATTTTCGTTGTTGCCCTTGCGAATGTCGGGGACGGCCTTGCCGTAGGTTTTGACGATTTCCATGTCGGTGTCATCGACCCAGATGCGGCCCTGGAAATAGCGCTGATTTTTCTCGAGGCGCTTGGGGCCGACGTCGAAGACGTAGGCGGAAATTTCGTCCACTTTCTCGCGGCCGACGTAGGTGACGTCGTACTTCGGCAACTCCGACGTGGTGAGAACGAAAGGCTGGACGTTTTTCAGGTCGTCGAGATCCTGCTGCGATAGCAGGATTCGCTCGAGCGTGGATTGGGGGGCGTAGGTGACTTCTTCGTTGCGCTTCCCGTTGGGGTAGGTGATGTCGGTGGTCATGCGGTATTCGCCGTCGGGGCGGCCGGAGTCGGAGATGGTCTGGATGGTGAAGTCCTGGACGTAGGTGAAGTT
This sequence comes from uncultured Acidobacteriota bacterium, assembly GCA_963797585.1. GTDB lineage: Bacteria > Acidobacteriota > Terriglobia > Acidiferrales > UBA7541 > Palsa-295. The sequence goes on along the minus strand of CAWCQH010000021.1, from coordinate 5,317 downwards.
GTCGCGCTCCTCTTTGAACTCCTGTTCGCGCGCGGCAAATTTCTGGATGATCTGGTCAACCGGGATGGATGGCGGATCTTTCGAAAGGCCTTCGGTGGAGGCGGGTCTTGGAGCGGCTTGCTGCGGAGGAGGCGCCTGGCGGACCTGCCGCGGCTGGGGCGCATCCTGGCGGGGGGCGGGGATCGAAGGGTAGTCCTCGCTTTGCGGAGCTGCACCTTGGAGCGGACCTTGCTCCTGCGCGAAGGCTTGGACGGAGAGCAGCGATGCCGCGCACAGGAACAGAACCAGCGAAGCGGCGCTGGCGCGAACCCTCTTTGCGTATGTGAGAATCGCCCGCAACACTTTCGCTGAACCTCCGCGTTGCTTCCCTCAATTTATCAGATATACGAACTTCCGTGGGAAGCAAAGGGTTGCTTGCGGGTGGAGCGGCTGGGCGGGCGAACGAGCTATTTATGGAACTTCCGCCGAATTACCTCCGAGCGGATTACCGGGCAAACGAGGGGTCTCGGGTTAAAATGATTGTCTCAGCGAATTTGCAGGCTTGATGGCGGATTCTTTTTGCGGGGATGAGGCTTTGGCGACCCAGGTAGAGACTTTTGCGGTGGCTGGCGAGAAGACTGCGTTCAAGGTGCTGGCGGCGATCAGTTTGTGCCACCTGATGAACGATATGCTTTCGTCGGTGCTGCCGGCTACCTATCCGCTGTTCAAGGCGTGGTTCCATCTGAATTTCGCGCAGATCGGGCTGATCACGCTGACGTATCAATTCACGGCTTCGCTTCTTCAGCCTTTGATCGGAATGCTTACCGACCGGCGTCCCCGGCCGTATTCGTTGAGCGTGGGGATGGCGCTTTCGCTCGCGGGGGTGCTGATGCTGGCTGCGGCGCATGCGTTCGCGATACTGGTGGCCGGAGCGGCGATCCTGGGCGTGGGGTCGGCGGTATTTCATCCGGAGTCGTCGCGCGTGGCGCGGATGGCGTCGGGGGGGCAGCATGGCACGGCGCAGGCGCTGTTTCAGGTGGGAGGTAACGCGGGCCTCGCTTTCGGCCCGCTGCTGGTGGCGCTGATTGTGATGCCGAGGGGGCAGGCGAGCATTGCGTGGTTCGGGTTGGCGGCGCTGATCGGGATCGTGCTGCTGGTGGGCGTGGGCGGGTGGGCCAAGAGGCAGGCTGCGAAGATTCGGAAATCCCGGGCGTCACACGGGGAACATCATGCCGCGCTTCCGACGAAGCGGGTGGTGCTCTCGATCGGGGTGCTGATGGCGCTGCTTTTTTCGAAGTATTTTTATCTGGCCAGTTTGACGAGCTATTACACGTTTTATCTGATCAGCAAATTTCATTTGTCCGTGCGGACGTCGCAGATTTATTTGTTCGTTTTCCTGGGCGCTGTGGCGATGGGGACGATCATCGGAGGGCCCATTGGAGACCGGATCGGGCGCAAGTATGTGATCTGGTGCTCGATTCTTGGAGTGCTGCCTTTTACGCTGATCCTGCCTTATGCCAATTTATTCTGGACCGGCATTCTGAGCGTGGTGATCGGGCTGGTGCTGGCGTCGGCGTTTTCGGCGATTGTGGTTTATGCGCAGGAACTGGTGCCGGGGCGGGTGGGAATGATTTCGGGGCTGTGCTACGGGTTTGCTTTTGGAGTGGCGGGGCTGGGCGCGGCGATGCTGGGCGAACTGGCGGACGCTACGAGCATCAGCCATGTGTATCACGTGTGCTCGTTCCTGCCCGCTATTGGAATTCTGGCGGGGTTCCTGCCGAATATCGAAGGCTCGAAGCGCCGGCCTGTGGCAAGAAGCGGCTGCTTGAGCCAACTGCTTGAAACGACTGCTTGCAAACAACCGGCGTGCGATTTACAGGTGCCATGCGCCGAGGCTGTAAAGAAGAAGCGCGAGCACGATGAGAGTGATTACCACGTAGGTCCAATCCCGCTCGTGCGCGAATGCGAATACCGTGAAAATCACGCGGCCTACGGGTGTGGCGATTAGCAGCAAAATGCCCAGCTGGATGATCCCGCGCGGATGAAGCGCGAGGGCGTCGCGGATAATCGCGAAGACGTGGCTTAGATCGCTGGGCTCCCCGCGAAAGATTCCGTAATGCGCGGGTGACGAACCGTAGCGCGCAAGATAGAACACTCCGCCGACTAAAACAACTGCGGCTGCGAGGATGACGCCTGTGCGCAAAAGCGTGCCGATAATTTCTTCCACCCGCTTGTCTTCCGCGGGCAAATCTCTCACCTGACGATTTGGCGTGGCGCTATCGGGGGCGCTCAATGTGAGAACCTCCCGCTCAATCCGTTCACGATCATCTCTACGGCGAGGGCCGCGATCACGAAGCTGAACACCGTTCGCAGCAACGGGACCCGGGCCTTGGCGAGAACAAAGGTGCCGGCGAGCGATCCGGCGAGAACGCCCAGCATTACGGGCATGGCGAGGCCGGGATCGATGTAGCCGCGGTTGAGGTAGACGCCTGCGCTGGCGGCCGCGGTGACGCCGATCATGAAGTTGCTGGTGGTGGTGGAGACTTTGAAGGGGAGATGCATGGCGCGGTCCATGGCGAGAACCTTCACGGCGCCGGAGCCGATTCCCAGGATGCCGGAGAGCACGCCCGCGATGTACATGATCCCGAATCCTAGCGGGACTCCTTGCACGTGATATTCCTTGAAGCCGTCCGCTGTGGGATAGGAGCTGTCCATGCGGAGAAGCGTGGCGTAACGCCCGGATTTCTCGGCGTGGATTTCTTTCGCGGGAGGGCGATAGGAGATGTAGGCCGAGTAGAGGAGCACGACGCCGAAGATGATGGCTATTACGCGCAGCGGCAGGTGAACGGCGACGAGCGCGCCGGTGATCGCGCCGATCGTGGTGGCGATTTCCAGGAACATGCCCACGCGAATGTTGGAATACCCCTCGCGCACATAGGCGGCGGCAGCACCTGAGGACGTGGCGATGACCGACACGAGCGATGCGCCGATGGCGTAGCGAATATCGACGTGAAACGCCAGGGTGAGGAGCGGCACAATCACGACCCCGCCGCCCAGGCCCGTGAGCGAACCGAGAAAACCCGCGGCGAGGGATCCTAGGAAGACGAATAAAGTGAGCTCTGCCGTGTTCATGTTCGATCAGCCCTGGCGCCGGGGGCTTTCTGAAGGAGCCGGCCGATTAGTTCCTCTCATAGCTTAGTTGGTTTTGCGACGCGGGAGAAATCCCTTATCGCGTATATTTTCCGGCGTGCGCAAGTTTCGCAGTGGTGAGGTCAGAGTCCGCGGCTGAGAATGCCGACTATGGCTCCGCCGAGGACGAGCCACGCGGAGTTCACGCGAAAGCGGAGGAGCGCGATCAGGGAGACGGCTGCGAGCACGGCTGTCTCGATGTTGATTACGGAAGCGCGCGCGAGTTGCCAGGATACGACCGCCATCAGGGCGAGGGACGCCACATTCACGCCGTCGAGAAAGGCCCCGGCGATTTTCGATCTGCGGATTCCGAAAACGAGCGGGCCGCTGATGGCGACCAGCACGAAGGCGGGTAGAAAGATGCCGACCGTAGCTACCGTGGCGCCTTTCATGCCGCCGAGAACGTAGCCGATAAATGTGGCGGTGGTGAACACCGGGCCGGGCGTTACCTGGCCGACGGCTACGGCGTCGATCAGCTGACTGTCGGTGAGCCAGGCTCGATGGATCACTAAATCTGCGCGAAGGAAGGCCAGGAGAACGTAGCCGCTGCCAAAGACCACAGCGCCGATCTTCAGAAAAACGAGGAACAGGGAGCTGAGGGTGACGGGTGCGGCGATCGAGGCTGCCGCTGCCGCCAACCAGGCGCGGGGCGCTTGCAGGAACCTGTCGAGAGCTAGAGTGGGCGCGAACGGAGGAACGAGGCTGGTGACGCCGGCGCGATGGAAATCGACTTTTGTCAGCGCCATGGCTAGTCCCGCGATGAGCAGCAACAGCAGGGGATGCAAACCCACATAGGCTAGAACTGTTGCGATCAAACCTACCGCCGCGAGCAGTTTTGTTTTCACGGCGATGCGGCTGAGTCCCCAGAGCGCCTGGAGGATGACGGCTATGACGACCGGTTTTACGCTATACAGCAGAGCGGAGATTGCCGGCAAGTGTCCGAAATGGACGTATGCCCATGCAAACGCGGAGACCATGGCGAAGGCGGGAAGGATGAAGCAGGTGCCCGCCACGAGCAGTCCCGCGAATCCGGCGCGCTGGTAACCGATGTGGATGGCGAGTTCGCTGGAGCTGGGGCCTGGGATCAGATTGCTTGCGCCGAGCAGGTCGAGAAATTTTTCGCGGGAGAGCCAGCCGCGGCGCCGCACCAGTTCGTCTTCCATGATGGCGATATGAGCGGCAGGTCCGCCGAAGGCGGTGAGGCCGAGTCGCAGGAAAAATGCGGCGAGTTCACGGAGGGAACCGTTTCTGCGGATTGGTCACCCGATGGGACGGATGGGGCTGCGGAGGCGTCAGACACCGGCACTTTTTTCTCCTCGTATTTGTCGGGTCGGGCGCGGGAATTATAACCGGCTCAGGGCGCGAATTTCTGATCGCTGAACTGAGCGTCGGTGGGGACCTGGATTTGAACGAAGGGATGATTGGCCGCTTTGTGGCAATTCGAGCAGGAGGACGAAAGGCCCTTATAGGCGTCCACGAACGCTTTTTTGTCTTTTTTGCCGATGGCGTCTTGAACCTTTTGCAGGCTTCCCTTGGTCAGCGCGGGAACGAGACTCGCGACAGGGGTGCCCTTGAAAATCGGATTGAACTTTACGGCGTCCTCGAGGCCTTCCTGAATTTCGCCCAGCTCGTAATCGGCCAGGGGCCAGTTCGATTTGCTTCCGGCGTAGTAAAGCTTTGCGTGGTGCTGCTGGATGACGCCCATGGTTTCGCCGAGTCCGGCTTGAGGTCGTCAATGGCGGCTTTTAGCTGGGCGATCTGGGCTTGGAGAGCCGCGGTGGGGTTGGCGTCCGAGGTTTGTTGTTGCGCGCAGCCTGCGAGAAAAATGAGTGCGATTCCCAGGATAATTTTTTTCATGAGGAGTGCTCCTTCCGTGGCGCGTCCGCCGGCGAAGGCGGAGTATACACCATGATTTTCGGGGCGGGGCAATGGGCTTAATGGAAATAGTGGGAGGGGGCGGCGGCGCGGGTGAGGGTGAGCGGCTGGATGCGGTGGGCTTTTACGGAGATGACCTTTCATGATTTTGCAGCGTGCCGTCGATGAGAAGAAATTGCTGGTTTGCGACCACTACGCGGTTCCGGGTGAAAAGCTGCGGGGTGATGATGGCGTTGGCGATGCCGGTTTCGTCTGTGATGCTGAGGAACACGAA
>CAWCQH010000020.1:0-672761 GCA_963797585.1 uncultured Acidobacteriota bacterium | reverse complement strand
CCCACCCGTCAATTGCTGTAATATATATATAATTTTGATGGGCCCATCCGTAAATTGCACAGTGATATATATATTTACCATGGGCCCATCCGTGAATTACACTGTGATATATATATTATTATGATGGGCCCATCCGCAAATTATGCTGTGATATATATATGATTACAATGGGCCCATCCGTCAATTGCACTGTGATATATATATGATTAAGATGGGCCCATCCGCCAATTATGCTATGATATATATGTGATTATGATGGGCCCATCCGTCAATGGCACTGTGATATATATGTGATTAAGGTGGGCCCATCCGCAAATTGCGCTGTGATATATATATGATTACAATGGGCCCATCCGTCAATTGCACTGTGATATATATATAATTATGATGGGCCCATCCGCCAATGGCGCTATGATATATATGTGATTATGATGGGCCCATCCGTCAATGGCACTGTGATATATATGTGATTATGATGGGCCCATCCGCAAATTGCGCTGTGATATATATATGATTACAATGGGCCCATCCGTCAATTGCACTGTGATATATATATGATTAAGATGGGCCCATCCGCCAATGACGCTATGATATATATGTGATTATGATGGGCCCATCCGTCAATGGCACTGTGATATATATATGATTATGATGGGCCCATCCGCCAATTGCACTGTAATATATATATGATTAAGATGGGCCCATCCGTCAATTATGCTATGATATATATGTGATTATGATGGGCCCATCCGTCAATGACACTGTAATATATATATGATTAAGATGGGCCCATCCGTCAATGGCACTGTGATATATATATGATTAAGATGGGCCCATTCGTCAATTGCACTGTGATATATATTATATGATTAAGATGGGCCCATCTGCCAATTGCACTGTAATATATATATGATTATGATGGGCCTATCCGTCAATTGCGCTATGATATATATATAATAACAATGGGCCCATCCACTAATGACGCTATGATATATATATAATTACTATCAGCCCATCCGTCAATTGCAATGTGATATATATATGATTATGATGGGCACATCAGTCAATGATGCTATGATATATATATAATTAAAATGGGCCCATCCGTCAATAATGTCAAGGTATATATATCATACTATGGGCCCACCCGTCAATAGTGTCATAATATATATATTCACTGCGATGGGTCCATCCCATTTATTATATATAGCCTTTTGCTATTAGCGGGTGGGCTCATATTATTTTATATATATATCACAATGATATTAGCTGATGGGCCCATGACCGTAATTATTATAATTTCATGCTACATCAGAAAGTAAAGTCATAAACTTAGCAACCTTAGAAGGCTTTTCACGTATCAAATGCAATCCATTCCCAAGAACAAATGACAAAATTTTTCATCAAAACAAAAACAATTCATGCTACATTATCTCTGTGTCATTGGAGTCCACCAGGAAGTCCAGGCTACTTTCTGCGCCTTCCTCCGCTCCTTGTATTTGGGCCACTGCCTTTCGACTTCTTCTTTCTTTCTTCTGCGGCAGCCTTTCTGTTGGGTTTCCCCCTTTTAGGCCTGCAATGCGACGTCACTGACAGCCAAAGCTTGCAAAATACAAGGTGCTTACTCTGGTTTTTCGTCCTCTGAAGAAGAATTGTCCACGGGAGGCACACCCTTCCTTTTATTCTGCACGTGAGTGGCCTTCCCCTTCCCTTTGCCTTTCGGATCAGAATCATCTGCAGTGTCATTTTCTACAGGCAGCTGTTTCTTCCAAAGATACATCAAGTCTTCACCGTCTGTGATGACAAGAGGGGAGGACTTGACCCAATCAGGACAATCATTTGAGTCATCATCTTCTTCGATAAACTGCGCAGCAAATATATCACGTAAGGCGAGACCCATGGACAAGACAACAAGTTCCGCATCGGAACCCATTTCAAGCCATTGCTCTCTAGCCAACTTACGCAACCCCAAAATGGAACCCTCGGAGTGAAATTCGGTGGGAAGGAAGTTTTCGTCAAAGTCCCAGTTGCACCAATTAGGAAGATTCTTTGCAACAATGCCAATCTCTCCATCCTCAGGCTAAATAAAGTTTTCAGATGAAGTTCAGACACAAACAAAATAACACTTACATCATCTTTCAAATTTAGAAGATTTACAAAGCTGGTGTAGACGGGATCTTCTGATAACGTTCTGAGAAAAGCAATTTTTGACTCCTTGGACGTGGCATGGGCCGCAGGACTTTTCAAATCGGGACATTTGTCAAGCTGATCCAAGTCGTACTCGTCCAAGGGGCCCAAATCTGAAGGCTTCACATACTTGAAGCTTCGATCCTTGCTGGGACCTGCAGAAGAATCCACCTCTCTGACATCTCGTTCCAATGCCTTTAAAAAGACGAGTCCCTGAGTATCAGTTTCTTGCTTTTGGGACCAATGCCTCCAAATTTCCCGAATTTGGACCAGCTGAAGCTTAGAAGGATCCCGCAACAATAGCCCCTCGGGGAGGGACTCGGAAGAGATGTATTCAAAGTTTACATCCATGGAAAGGGTGGTCCATGGCACCGCCGCTGCATTGTTGTTCGTAAATTGTCCTGAAAGATAATCAATTTATATGCAAAAAAGAAAAAGAAACTGATGGACTTACGATAAGTGGACGTGACATATGCACGAATGACAGACTTTGATTTCTGCAAAGTGTTGTCACCTTTGCGAGGGATCAGCGGCCACCCAAGATCTTCGTGAAAGGGTATCTCGACCACCAGATCTTTCTTGGAGGGTGGGTTGGCATTTGTGCCATCATCGCCATCCTCTCCAACTTGTTGTGGTTCGCCATTGTCATCTGTTTAAGCATAAATGGCTTGTCACATGCCGAAATGTGAAACACTCACCATATTGATTTCTTGCATAGTTCATCCACTTCTCCCAAATGCCATCTTTCCAATCGGGCTCCATGTCAACAAAAGAATTTCCACGATGCGGCTCGGTTTGAAATCTGTAAAACCATTAGCAATTTGTTGGTTAAAATAATGATTCAGTTTGGGTTCATACTTTGAGCAGGCGACGGTGCCATCCTGCTTCTCATAGGCGGTGAGAATAAAAAGTTGTGCCCCCAGATGAAGGCTCATGTCCTTCAAAAAGTTGCTGATGTCACGGGCGAAAAACCGTTCTGCATGTCTGAATCATCATCATGTTAACATTTGTTCCATTTCAGGAGGAGACTGTGGCAAAGCTTACTTTTGCTGGACTTCCCGTGGATTACCACATTCTGTCCGACGCTTTGCTTCCTCCTCAGCCTCCTCCTTCTCTTCCTTTGTAAGCTCATCAAATACTTCCTTTGCTGCCTTGGTATAAAAACCTATCCATTCGCTCTTGCCGACGTTAGCTGAGGTTTTGGTCCTCACGAGGGCGTGGATCTTCTCCCGGTGAGTGACCTTAACAACATCCCTTGCCGTGACAATCCTCTTTGCATAATGTTTGGTGGCCACGATGTCGTCCGTCTTCTCCTCCTTCTCCACTCGATTGTTGTAATACCAATTGAGAACTTTCTAAAAAAAGTTAGCAAAACAAACTGGCAGAAGGTGCAATAAAAACTCACTTTTTGCAGCTTCTCTATGGGGTCATCGCCATCTTTGTTGATTTTATCCATGATTTTGTTGGCCACAGTTTCTATGGCACTCTGCCGCTGCTTCTTGGTTTTGGCCTCGGTCCATAAAGAGGCATTCTCTTTCAAGATGTCAGCAAAAGGTTGGGACCAACTTGAGGGCATTGCGAATTGTATCGAGCTAAAGATGAAACACAGTTGTTGGGATGGGATAGCAGGAGGATGCTTATCTGACAAAGCACAGGAAACAATAAAAGAGTCCATGTAGAAAAATGTTAGCATTCAACGATAATGAGTGCATGCACCGAAAAGTCCGAGGAAGACATGAAAGGTGATATGATGAGATGCAAAAGGTGATAAGTAAAAGGAGACTCGCCTGGCACAAAGAGTTGAGCTGTCTATGAAGTAGAAGCACTGAGTGCCGATGGCATACAAGTTACATGACTTTATATTGTGAGGAAGATGTGCGAAAACATCGGGAGCTACATAATGGGACGAGGAACGTGCATGAAGCTTCCGAAGTGGAAAGCAATGAAAGCCGTCGATCAGTAGCGTTTCCGGAGGGGTCGGTGGCTTTGTGGTCACCAAGACAATAAACTTCCCATTGAAGTCATTATAGTGGGTAGTGCAGATCACAGGCGTGTAAAAAACGTGTAAACTTTAAACGAGCTGCCGAAGTAAAAAGCAATCAAAGCTGTCGATCGGTAGAATTTCCGAAGGTATCGGTGGCTTTGTGGTCACCAAGACAATAAAGTTGCCATCAAAGTTGCCATACTGGGTAGCGCAGATCACCGGCATGCAAACAGTGTATAAAGTATAAATGCTAACTCTAATAGATAATACCCAAAGAACAATAGAAGCATGCGATTAAGGATTGTTCGGTCGTTATTCGGATGAGCCTAGGAACATTAGTCAGAGATTAAATTCAGGTTTCCCGTCTCAACAGCATCGTCCGAGAAAGTCATGGGACTTTGCATGTCGGAGGACAGCATGAGGATGATAAGATAAGCGAATGACTTAGGTGCACGCTCAGCGTGATGGGGAGAAACGGCGAATACAATTCCACGATGTGCTATTGTGAATACCAGCACAATTTACGTCGTTACAAGATGCTGAGACGCAGATACGATTTAAAGTTGGCGGTAAGAAAGAACATGCAGGAGACGCTCCGAGATGCAGATACAATTTAAAGTCTGCAGTAAGACAGAATATGGAGGAGACGCTCCGAGACGGCGAAAATTCACAAAGATCATCAGAGTACTCCCTCATTTTGAATGAAAAATTTCTTGTACTTTGCTGTGTCGAGTAGTATATTAATTTTGTAATGCGATGAAGTTTAAGATGTTAAAAAGCTCACCGATGTTCTCTGGACTCGCGTGGACCTCATGGCCATCGAATTCGCTCTTCTTAATGTTCAAGTCGGCCCAAAATGGTTTCACGAGCGCTTTAGAGTCGGCGACATGCACCTCAATCTCCCAAGTAGACTCATTGTCGGGGTATTGAAACCACTGGGGTTGATGGCCTTTTTTAGCATTAGACACTCGCCAAGGGCAATGAACTCACGCGACACAAGTACTTGCAAGAAGGCGGTCAGCTCAAGTCAACAAAAAATGTATCACGCACCTGGAGCCCCCCGCCATCAATTTTTGCTGCCTTGATGCAAACTGTAGCCAAATAATTGCTACCATTACATTCGGGGTTTTGGTCACTCACCAAGCAACGTCTGTTGAGGGGGCAAATCTTCCTCTTCGCCACCATGGTGTTTCTTTTTGACTTTGTCGACAGTTTTCGCAGAAATGAATTGTTCTATGCACTCGGCTAAATCGATGAATAAGAGAACGCTACGGCGAGGTCATCAAATACTTGACCAACCTTTAAAAGCCGAGGAGGCCTTCCTCGTATCCCCAATCGCCAGTCGCCTTCCTCCAACGTCGCTCCAAAAGTCGTCAATCAGCCTCCATTTGCCCACAATTGCCGACTTCTCGGAACATTCTTCCTCCCTTTGGAACCACTACAGGTGACAAATTTAGCATGGTTCAATGAAGAGAGAGCCTGCATAACATACTTGAACTTCATACTGTACATTTGCGTTGATGCTGTCGTCATAACACAGTATGCAAAAAATACTCACTTGGTAATTTTTTCTCTTTTTAGTTTTCGATACGAGTTTCACAGAAGAGATGTAAACTATATATCAATTATCAGTTTGTATTCAGAAATGTTGTCACATATAATAACCGAGATCTTTTAGCGTCGCCGGACGCCTCAGTTCTGAATCAAGTTCAAGATCAGCTTGTTCCGGGGGTTCTGATTCGGAATCATGATTTCCTCCAGAAGTGCCAGCCGCACCACTCGCACCAGAAGCGTCAGTGGGACCAGGATCGGCAGTCGCACTGGGATTGGCAGAGGTGGGAGCTTGTGCGCCTTCAGGAATTTCTCCAGGTTCAACTTCAGAGTTGGGGTCAGCCTGTGCAGCGGATGACGGTGCGGCGGGATCCATAGGAGGCTGGGGAGAGCACAAGGTGTCGACAGAAATGTTGACTGTGCTTGTGAAGAGATTATTATACCATTGTTGCATCCTTTATATGCTGCTAAATAACACAAGCCTAAATAATATGCGACACTTAAGCCAACCCAGACCGCATGTATCTATAGTTTGCTACTAGTACAGTTCAACCGGTGCTTTGTGTTCACTTTGGATCGCTTAAGGCAGGGGCCGAAGGCACGACATTGCTTTAGGGCCGGCCTCATTTGCGTTTCAGATTACTTAGTCACTGGTTACATGGTCACTGGATTGTTATTAATTATGTGCACGCCACGTCACATGTGATCATGATCAAAATCGGGATGTGACCGTGCTTGAGCGACGTCATGCAAGGTCATCTTGTGCACCACATCACACATTGACAGCACGTTCCAACTCATGCCGTTTGCTTGGCCGTTTGCCGTACTTTTATAATACAAAATTGTTTGTTTTTACAGTATTTAGACAAACCGCACCACGTCATGCAAAGTCGCAAGCATTAAGGCAAGCATGTGCCACGTCGCGCGAAGTTGCAGGCACGCGCCACATCATCGATGCATCATCTTCCACGCGCCATGTCACGCGATGTTGCGCATGCATGCCACGTCATGCGATGTTGCGCACGCACGCCACGTCACACGATGTTGCGCGCGCACGCCACGTCACACAATGTTGCGCACACACGCCACGTCACACAATAATGCGCGAGTGCATTAAGTGACGTCACATCACATGATTGTGTGATGTCGCGTCGCGTCTCGATACGGTACAGTAAGTTATGTTGAACATGGTCACATGACCGCGGGAACGTTGAAAAAATGGTTAAGCGACGTCGCTTAGCGAGTCTCGGTTAGCAACGCCTCTTTATTCTCTTCCACCACCATCTCCTCGGCGAACACCTTCCTTTTCCCCCCTCCCCTTCCTTCTTTTCGCCTCTTTTTTTTTGCACATCCCCTTTGGGGTGTTTCGCTGTCTGCAGCAGGGAAGCATCTCCTTTGGGCTTGCATCTTTTATTTTCGTCTTCGCCTTCGTCTTCGTCTTCGTCTTCGTCTTCGCTTCGTCTTCGCTTCGTCTTCGCTTCGTCTTCGTCTTCGTCTTCGCTTCGTCTTCGTCTTCTCTTCCTTCGTCTTCGTCTTTCTTCCTCTTCGTCTTTGCCTTTGTCTTTGCCTTTGCTTTTATCTCTTGGCTTCACTGTGGGTTCAGGGGACCACGCCGACGACCGCGACATGTCATGGACTGCATGCATGTGCGTCTCGGCGTGAAACCTAAGGGTTGTCGCGACGCAAAGTGGAGTACACTTTCGTGCACAATCCTTAGGTGTCGCGGGATTGTAAGACGTGGCTCTTGTCAGATTTTGGCGAAGTACATCTTATTCTCGTTGACTGGATCGGTGTTTCTAAGACGGATAGCATCGACTCATCCTGGAGTGCAGGGTAGTGATAGTTGTCTCGTCAGGTGCATCATGATTGCGACTCATGCCAGATTGTGGTGTAGTGCGTTCATGATCACCTCGCTTATGGGTGACTCGTATCGGATTTCGACGAGTACCCTTTACTTGGTTCGTAAGTTCTTTCTCTTCATTTTGCCTTCTGTTCTATTTGTGCGCCTGTAGCCGGGCCATACTAATCTCCAATCGAACTGATATTTTATAGATAAATCGATTGGCGGATGCCGAGCGCGTGCTATGTCTACACGTGGCAGTTTTCGGTATCATCTCTTTTCTCCCTTTGTTAGTTTGCTTCCTTCTGTCTTCTTTATAGATAAATCGATTGGCAGATGCCGAGCGCGTGCTATGTCTACACGTGGCAGTTTTCGGTATCATCTCTTTTTTCCCTTTGTTAGTTTGCTTCCTTCTGTCTTCTTTATAGATAATTGGCTTGGCCGATGCCAAGCACGTGCTACGTCTACACGTGGCAGTTTACGGTATCATCTCTTTTCTTCCTTTGTTAGTTTGCTTCCTTCTGTCTTTTTTATAGATAAATCGATTAGCGGATGTCGAGCGCGTGCTACGTCTACACGTGGCAGTTTTCGGTATCATCTCTTTTTTTCCCTTGTTAGTTTGCTTCCTTTTGTCATCTTTCGCTAATCAATGTTTCTATTTTCGAACAGGTTCTGGTATTCACGTTGATGTCTCCCTATGGGCATCAGCGTTGGCATGTATGACGTGTCAAGGATCGACTCAGGTGATGTCGGTCATTTGTTTTCTACTGATATTTTTGAACTTGCAGAATGGGTGGGGCTGGCCACCTCACCCATATCGGTGACGCGATGACAGCTGGCGCTTGAGCTGGCGGGCGACGGGCATGATAGTTACATTATTTAAATTTATTGTACGCTACGATCGTAAACTAGTTCAAATATAGTCGCTTTTGTTGTCACTTGGACTGTCTTGGCTTAGAAACGGTCCTATTTTGTTCGTCTGGCGTGCTAACCCTAACCCGATTGCAATTTGTTTCGACGATTCACTTTGTTATCTGCTTTGTTTCGTCTTTACAACAGATCTCAAAGTAATACTTGTCTCCATTTGCATAAAGATGAGCCCCTCTTTTCAACTTTTGCTCAGCAACCGCCTCCCAACCTTATAGTATGGCCAAACTGAAGCTATCTGGCTTTAAGTCCACAGGGGACAGGGTTCCGCGCAGAGGCCTTCGGAATATCTCCGCAACGACGAACCGCATTACAAGAACAAATTCGAAGAGGCCGCGCATAGCGAGCGATGATGACTCGTCCGATCTTAGCGATGCCCCCGACACCGATGTGTATTCTCCCGAGCGCGAGTCCGAAAACACTCTGTCCTTACCTCCCGAATCAGGCATCGCTACGATGTCCATTCAAACGAGGTCAGGGCAGAAGCCTCAGGCTCTTGAACCCGCAAAAAAAGAGGAGGTGAGTCGCTTCCATATTTAAATGTATATCGAATGCTGAGTGTTATAGTTTTGCTATTCATGCGTCGACGGTGGCGATCTTGTTTTATGTGACCTCTGCAACCGAGGCATATGCCTTCAGCGATGCATACGCTTTCCGCCAAAGGTTACACAGTTCGACCTACACAAGTATAGCTTTGTTTGCCCGACGTGTCACAATACGTTTTACCGTAACCTAAACCCCAATGATCTCACGCCCTATCTCGTGAGTTCTCAACTGCTTTGCTCCTTCGACTCTTATCGTTCTTTCAGGGTCTTTACAACAAGCTTGCCCCTGGCAGGAACAAGGACGAGAAGTTCGACTTGGTCGCTTCGGATGCTGCATTCCCGAAATACCCGGCGGAGGTTCCTGGCGTGTTCAGCTTAGGCTTTAAGGCCAAGGTAAGTCGTGATATTAGTCTCTTCGTTCATAAAGTTTATGTAGTTCAGATGTGGGACGTGCAGTTCGTCATACTGCACTTCATATATTACGACATCGACTCGGGGGGTTCTCCTGCCCGGCTCGTTTACAATTACTTGAAGGGGTTTTTCAAGAAAAAAGGCTCCCTTCTTTTTAAGGAGTACAGGATAAATATCAAGGATGACGAAGCCCAAATGTTTCACAATGATGCCATGAAGCAGTTGGCCAACGAACTAATGCAGTAAGCATAAATCGACATGAAGTGCGCTCGCTAATTTTCACAAATGCAGGAGAGAGGGTGCTCCCGTCTGGCTGTTTTTGACTACGCACGCGGACCTTGACCGAGGGGACATAATTTATGGCGAGAATTATGCTATGCCGGCTGCAGAGGTAAGTGTTTTACCATTCGTATCCGATTCAAACGCTTATGCTGTATTCAAGGCGTTCGATAACATTTTCTCTGCGTATCTGGCCGAGGAGTTCAGGTCGCGACCCGTTTTCGGGTTTATGCTCGCGTGCGGCGCTCTTGTTACTGTCGAGAAAAGCCAAGAATCGATCCTGGAGGGCTTTAAAACGTATGTATCAAAAATGTTGATTGCAAAGATGCCACTAATGTCGACGCCGTACAAGCTACAATTTCGATCACTTGTTTGGGTTCACGGCTCCCACGCTAGTCCCTGGCCTTCTCGGGTCTTTCTTCTTGGACTTCACTCACAATGTCGTCGTGGAAACTGTCCAGTTAGACGAGCACTTTTTACCAGGCCTCCTCCACCACGCGCAGACCATGGCGAAGCATTCTTCGGTCGTTCACATACGGAAGGGTGATACTCCTGATGGACTCCCCAAGTCATTGAAGTACGTGTGGGGTCAAAAACAAATGCAGCCATGGGGAAAGCCTCTTCCTGCACAATGCCCGCATTGCAGAGCATTTCGTTCCTGGGGTCCCCGTAAGAACATCGAGGAGGGCGGCGGGAAGGTGGCCAAATTTTATTGTCGGGGGCAGCTTAACAGAGTCGCTTGCAAATATGTGTTCGTGGCCCCAATGCCGAGTAACCTGATACATACAACGGGTGACTGGTTGACGGTTATATGGCCTTCCAGCGGTGAAAATGTTATATAATCGATATTTTGTAGCGCGCGCGTGTATGCTACGTTGTTTAAGACGCGGAATTTATAGTTACAGTAAGTAGTTGACGAGAAACTCGAATTTAGTTAGCGTCGGTTGCGCATCCATGCCACGCGTTTTCAAAAGATGCAAGTGTCGCTTTTGCATAACGCCACTTGTCACATGACGATGCTATTACTAATGGAGCGAAGAGCTAAATATAGCGTAGGTTCAGTTGGCAAATATTGTTACGTTTCTACAACGAAATCTGGCTTTGTGACGGGCCTGACGGCGTTAGCCGAATTGGCGAACGCCAGTTACCTAAGCATTCTGGTGGAGTGTCTCGTAGCAAAAAGAATGACAAATGAGCCAGTATAAATAAATGTGGATCAGAAACTGACAACATCTCTCGATTCTTCATGTATGGCACCAATAATGAAAAGAAATGTGCTAATTATATATATCCTCTTCCTCATCGGCGAGCCAGTCCTGCCTTTTTAGAAATTCTGGGTTCATCATTTCCAAATATGTTGTGTCGGTCACCCAGTCAGGGCGAGGTATGGAAAGACGTTCGTGCACCCGATCTCTCATAAAATGGGCTATGCAGAGCCTCTCTTTCTCTTTTTCCCATTTAGGAACTGCGTGCCGCAAGACCTTTCCACAAATGGCAGTCACGGTGCCCGGGTTGTACAAAAGCTTCGTTTTGATGTCGGGGAGTGTGAACCACGTTCTGTTGTGATTTCCGGCGCTGACCAGGAAGTCGTACATGGCGGGCGCGGAATGACGATCTCGGTGAGGTGGAGTCATACGGTTTGAAATGACCTCCAACCCAGAAAAGAAGGATGGCCAAAGTTGGACATTATTATGCTTCTTTCCCACCTCTACACCTTCCTTGAGCATCTTAATCGCTTTTGCACCAGCAGTGAACATTTCTGGGCATATCAGCATGCCGATGCAGTTTAGGATGCCCTCCACGTGGTGTATGCCCTTGATAAACTTGGCTGCCTTAACCGGTTGTAGCTCTGCTGAAACATGAACAGGATCTTGAAGCCTCTGATTGAATATATCATCATTCTGCAAAACAACAAAGGGAGAGTTTTATTTACTTCGAACCGTTGTGCAAACCAACCAGGGGAGAAATCTATGATTCCATGTTCAAACACCGGATTTGCTGGTGGTTTGAAGTGTTCCGCTCTCCAGGTTTTTTTTTTCTGACCAGCCTTCCGAATATGGATCACACGTTTTTCAAGTCCACGTACAGCTCTGTAATAGTCCTGCTATTAAAATATTTCAAAAACATTTTGAGGCAAAAGTACATGGAATTATTTACCAATCGTTTCGGATGCAATACCCCAGGAAGCGACCAAACCATGATTTTGCCATGCATGTCAAGAATGGTCGTAGGGGTTTCCAATTCACCAAAATTGGCCTGAGGAAAAAAAAGGGGAAGTGTAAGATCCGCCTGAGCCACCCGATCCTCGTGGACTCTGGTATTTTTGACTCGGTCCGCAAATCTGGTAACGTCCCACTTCGTTTGCACTACATTGTAAAGTGTCGAATCTCTTGAAATAGATATGTTGAACAAACATGCTCACCGGAGTTCAGGATTGCAAACGCAACGGTTTTCACCACAAGCATGATTTCCAGATCCCAATTCTGGTTCGCAGGCCAATTTTTTGTCAATTTATCATTTATTTCATTTATCTCTTGCTCGATTCGCTCGCTGCATATTGATTAGATAATGCAAAATTTTTGCAAATTTGGGCTTACTGTATACGCTCCAATTCACGCTCTGGCTTGGCAGGGGGTGTGTTTCCTTTACTATAGAAAGATGTGTACTCTTTCAATTGACATTCCAGTTGGCTCTGCAAGTCCTTTTTCTTGCGAATGCTACTGTGGCATCAAGATAAATATCCACAATGTCAAATGACCATCTTACAATGGGAGCAATTCTTCGCCACCATTTTCCACCTTCTGTTTTTTTGCATCGGGCTGGGAAGAATAAGAAAGGGCCCTTTTAGTTCTTCCCATTTCACTGAGTTTAAAAAATTTCAATGGGTGGCGGTTCGAATGATGGGGACCGTGGGAATATATATTAAGGTTTGCTAGTTTATAAGTGGCTTTCCATGTGACACGATTATGTCATCATTGCCTTGCCTTCCCATGTAAATTAGGGCAAATCCAACAACTATGTATAATAATTTTATATGGGTTTTTTGACAAACACAACTTGTTAACTTGAGCTGTTGCCTGAGCCAACAATTTGGTCCCATCGGTGATTGCAAGGCACATATATTACGTAACTTGAATATAAAGGGAAAAAAAAAACATGCCATAAAAGCACACCACTCTTGACAGTTTACAAGCATGTCGAGCTCTAAAAAGATCAACAAGTCTGTGAAAAGAAAGGTAAATGTGGAAGAAGTGGAGGCAGTTGAGAAGAAGGACAGGAGGGGTAGGATTAAGATGGTTATGCAACGAGTAAAGCATCCTAAACTGGCCAAAAAAGAAACTCCCATGGAAAGCAGAAAGCCAAAGACAAGGAGATCTCCCAGTCCTGTGGCATGTGGATCTGTGCACGGTTCGGAAAGTGCCAAACAATCGAAAGTATCCAAAGTATGCAATCTTTTTGCTTGCGAAATTCGGAGATTTCAAGCCCAATTCTAAATCGTAACATTTCAGAGTCAAAATGACTTCCTTAGAGAGTGGGTACCCAAACGTGTACCCTTCCTGCAACTTTTGCTTGAAATGGAAGGTCGACACCATGATTTGTCATGCAGCCATTGCAAACTTGAAGAAAGCGAAGGCCTTTTTCGGTGCTCCGATTGTATCGGAGACTTGGCATCTTGCCTTACTTGCCTTTTGGAACGTCACACGCTGCTGCCCTTTCACAGAATCCAAATGTGGAATGGGAAGTATTTTACAAAGACGACATTGCAGGATCAAGGCTACATGCTGCATTTGGGTCACCATGGTCGAATTTGTCCAGAGACAGATGATCCTTGGGTGGATATTGATCCCAATGTTCCCATTCCGGAAGATGAAGATCCCCCACAGGACATCTCAGGTTCAAACCCGACAGGGATTGCAAAGGATGTTGTGGTCAATGTAGTTCATACCACCGGGGTTTTCAAACATAAAGTCCGGTGGTGTCGGTGCCGAAATGCGCCTCATAAGACTGTGCAATTGTTTCAAATGCGACTGTTTCCTGCCAGCCATCTTCGACCCGAAACAGCGTTCACCTTTGATGTCTTGGATCACTTTCACATTGATGCGATGGAGTGCAAGACCGCAGCTGCCAGCTTTGTGAAGAAGTTGTGTCGTCTGACCAACAACGCATTTCCTCACACCGTTCCCGTAATTTCTATGATCTCTCTTGGCATATAATACCCTTCTGACAGACTTCAAGAACAGGGAACGGGAATTGCGGAGGGTATCCAGGCAGTGGCGTGATCTAAGGTCCCGTAAATGGTTTGGCTTTGGCCACAACGCCGATAAACAGGAAAATGGAAGTTTGGCCCATTTCTGTCCTGCCTGTCCCCAACCTGGAATAAACCTTCCAGATGGCTGGAAAAGCAACTCCGACCAGTAAGGTCGTTCAGTTAACATGGCACTATATGGATGTTGACTCCTGAATGCCTTAGGTGGCTTTTTCGACGATCCATTGTGGTGGATGGCAACTTTCATGCAGACCACTTGAAAATGCAGCATCCCGAGGACGACGTCGCCTTGTCGGACGGATGTGCGTTTATGGTCAAGACAGAACCCTACCAGGAGCATCTTTCGGAAAGTAAAGATATGAAGCAGGTATATTTTGCAATTGCAAAATGTCCTTCATATTTTTATCGTTCATGGAAAATTAAATTAGAAATCGGAATGCAACAATTATAGGGCCATGAATTCGGCCAACTTAAGTCGAAAGAACAGAGATGCCACCGGTATCGGAGCTTGTGCCTGTGCAAGACATGGCTGTTTTATCCCCCAGGCTGTGGTGGACTTTCAAAAGGGGGAGAGGTATGCTTATGTATTGTTCATGGGCACAACATATACTCATTCTTCATTTCAGGCAGATGAACGTCGATTACGCGATATGTGGGGCCCTCAAATATCAGTCCGTTGGCCTGCCTCAAGCCCTTGTCATTTACGACATAGGGTGCCAGTGGATCATCAATTTTAAGAGGCGCTTGGCCGAAAGCAGTCATCTGTCAATTCCTGAAGACATCGAACTTCTTGTGGCGGTGGGAAAATTTCATCTCACCGCACATGTGAGACAGTGCTTTGCTCGTTATTCTCTCAACTTTGTTCAAGGTTCAGGACAAGTGGATGGCGAGATTTTGGAAACATTGTGGTCCCCGTTCAACTTTATCTCTGCACCGGCGAGAACGATGAGCATGGCCAGCCGGCATCAGCTTTACGATGACCACATGAGGGATTCAAATTGGAAAAAAATAGTGAACATAGGTGGGAGGAACATACATTTGTGATTTTTATTGATCAAAATATTTACCATTCACTTTCTCTCAAGTTTCCACCCTCAAGCGAAAATATCAAAAGGCAACGATCGGTTCAAAGGAGACCTCGACGGCATTTCATAAACTGTCTTTGGCATTGGACGAAAAAAGTGTCGAAATATGGAAATGTGAAGAACAAAAAGCTCAGTTTGAGAGAGGAGATTCGTTGAAAATATATGATGTTCGAGTGGAACAAGGTACGAAAACATAAAGTCCTCGTGTCTGGAATTAAAATTGTTCATTCTGTTATTAATTTTACAGCACCTTCGCAGGCCGACATAAGACTGGGCTTGACTTCGAATGAAAAAAAAAGGGTCTAAAAAGTGGGGCGATCACATGGCTCGTCATGGGAATAAGTTTGGAGGATGAACAGTGATTGCTTTTACTCTTATCCCCACATTTTGTGCTTTTAACACTGGGTACTATTTTTAGGGATGGCCTTCGTTCGGACGTGCAAAAATGGTCGGAGCACGAAACAGCATCAGCGAAAACATCTATAGAAGATAGGAGAAAGAAGCTAGAAGAAAGGCTGAATCACTTCAACCAGAAGGCACAAGAAATGATAGGAGATAATGTGGAAGAAGTTCTCGATATCTTGCCCCCATTCACAGGTTGGAAAGAAGACCATGAGGGCGTTTATGAAGATGAAGATGAAGAATAGATGTTGTAAGATAGAATCAGATGTCTGTGAAGATGAAGAATCAAATGGCGATGAAGATGAAGCATCTGACAGGAATGAAGATGAAGATGAGAAATCTGAGAAGCCGGAGACGACACCGATTTGGATGCCATCCTCATTAAATCCAGACGATATACACAAATCATCAAACTTGAAACTTCTGGCCTCTCAAGAGCTGGAGCTTCGTAAAGGTCAGGCCAGTGACTGCTTACAGGGCCTTCGGTTGGCGCTGGGTCACAAGGCAATCCTTTATAGAACCAAGGTTCGACATGCAGACACAAATACCCGCAAGACTCGTGCTTGGGGCGACATCAAGGTCGCCGCAAAGAAGGTCAACAGGCATGTAAGGGCATACAGACGTGCGAGAAGGGCCCTGGAGCATCTCGGGGCAGACGATTCGACACTTGCACACTTTCAAGAGCTTCAAACAAAGGATCTGAAAGTGAATTTGGACGTCACAGAAGAGAATAGGGTTGGTCAAAGAAGTGACACCTTGCCATGGTTTTGGAGATTGGATGGCCAGAATGCAGATCAACATAAAACCTGGATGCAAGAATGTAGGGTTTTTTCTTTCTAGGTCATGAACATCCATATTCATTGACATTTAGTCTACAGAGTTAACTGGTTGAGAGCCAAGGCGCGTCATGATAGGTGGATGGAGGAGCTGGAAATCGTCAAGAACGAGATGAAATGGACGATCCTTTGGTTTGAACATCAACTAAGGGAGTGGAATGACAGATTGGTGGGAAGTGCAAAGGAGGGACAATCTGGTCACATTGCATATGCCGAAAAACAGGTTGCAATGTGGAAAATGTTTATAAAAGAGGGAGAACGAGGCTTTAGAGGAATAATGGCCAATTAATTTGACCTTGGAGATGCATAGTAATGTTGAAAATATATTGTAAATATATTGAAAAGGTGATACAGCATAATGTGGTGTATAACCAATGTAACGGGCCCATCTGTTAATATGATAAAGGTATATATACCAAATATGATCAGCCTGTCCATGAACATCAACAGATGGGCCCATCTTTTAGTATATATATTACAGTGTGATTGACAGATGGGCCCATCCTTTAGTATATATATTACAGTGTAATTCACGGATGGGCCCATCCTTTAGTATATATATTACAGTGTAATTTACGGATGGGCCCATCCTTTTGTATATATATTACAGTGTAATTTACGGATGGGCCCATCTTTTAGTATATATATTACAGTGTGATTGACGGATGGGCCCATCCTTTAGTATATATATTACAGTGTAATTCACGGATGGGCCCATCCTACTCTATATATATTAAAGTGTAATTTACGGATGGGCCCATCTTTTAGTATATATATTACAGTGTAATTCACGGATGGGCCCATCCTACTCTATATATATTAAAGTGTAATTTACGGATGGGCCCATCCTTTAGTATATATATTACAGTGTAATTCACGGATGGGCCCATCCTACTCTATATATATTAAAGTGTAATTTACGGATGGGCCCATCTTTTAGTATATATATTACAGTGTGATTGACGGATGGGCCCATCCTTTAGTATATATATTACAGTGTGATTTACGGATGGGCCCATCTTTTAGTATATATATTACAGTGTAATTCACGGATGGGCCCATCCTACTCTATATATATTAAAGTGTAATTTACGGATGGGCCCATCCTTTAGTATATATATTACAGTGTGATTGACAGATGGGCCCATTCTACAGTATATATACTATGGTGCTATTTACGGATTGGCCCATCGCACAAATTATATATACCTTTACACTATTGACGGGTGGGCTGATTGATTACTTTAATATTGCCTTGGGCCCATACGATGATATTGTGCTGTTATATATAAACACATGTGTGGGCATTTAATCAGCCCATCCGCTATTTACGGACATTTTATATAAATCGGCCCATCGCAAATTGCAGCCAGTTTATACAAATCAGCTGAAATGGGCCCACCCGTCATTTACGACACTTTGTCAAAATTAGTTCCCCGTGAATTGCGAAAATTAATGACTGACCTGGCTCCCCGGAGGAGCAACTCGTTTTCGACACCTCCGTTTGGGATTTGGATCGGCATGTTGCCGCTTCCAATCGCCTGGAAACGTTGCTGGTTTGCGGAGTTGAGGAGGAGGGGTGGAGTCAGTGGTGAGTAGGATTTGAAGTCATCCTTGAAGGGGGAAATATGACGAGTCGCCCCGGAGTCGTACAGTTCGACTCGGACACCCGAATTTGCGTCTGCAGCCGATATGGTTGCCGCGACGACGTCCCCTTCCTCACTCGGCCAGTCGCCGAGTTCATCATCGAACTCCCAGTCCTCAGGATCGCCCCAGGTAACACCCAACGATGTGTCGTCGTCGCCGAGGCCTTCCCCTTTGGTTTCCTCCCCCTCTCGCAGTAGCGGGTCCGGATCGGTGCCGACAAATTGCGCCTGATCCTCTGGTTCCACAGCCATCCAGAAACCGTCGCCCTCGGAGTCATAGCCTGTGACAGCGTTCGCTGATCCGACGGGCTTCGTTTCGGCCTTGGGCTTTGGTGTGGACACCTGCGACGTTTCTGTCGCGCTCGGGTCCTTCTTGGCAGAGCGGCATTCTCTTGCCCAGTGACCTGGCTTGCCACAATTGTGGCACTTTCCCTTCTTCTTCCCCTTTTGATTCTCGGACCCAGTGGCTGCGAGAGCCTCGTCGCCATCCTTTTTCCCTCCCCCTGCGCGCTGACTTTGCGCGCCATCGTTTCGGCGATTTTTCACGCGATCGGCCTCTTCACAGATTTGATGCATGAGCATGTCTATGTCAACGGAGTTGTTTTTGGAATAACTCTGGTTGGACAAAATGCCGGCGGCGAAGGATGCAAGATGGTTGGGGATGCCCTTGAGGACGGTGCGTAGGTAGTCCTTATGGCTGATTCTGATTCCCGATGCCGCTAACTCCTCACGTTTGTTGCGCACACTCGTGAGAAAGGGGCGAACTTCACCCCCTTTAGGGCAGCGCATGTCGAGGAAGCCTTGCTCGAGGTCGTTCTGGGCATAGACACTCTTGGCAGTGTATTCGCCGCAGACTTGGGCCCAACACATCTGGGCGCTGGTGCAGGAATTGAAAGCCAAGACGGCCGAATCGGGGAGGCGTTGAGATAACAGGAAGCGTGCCTTCTGGTCTGCTTTTTCCCATACTGACGATGCTGCCTTTTCTTCATTAGTCGGCGCGGCGACATCCTTGACGATGGGGCGGGGCTTCGAGCCATCGAAGTGTTCCCATCGGTCCATGGATTCCATGGCCCACATGAAGCGCATTTTGAAAATAGCCCAATTTGTACCTTCAGGGTCAAGGAGGGGAACACTGTCAAGCGGAAAACGCGAAGTTTGGGAGGCAGGGGTGGACATGATAGGGAATGGAGGGGTTGATTACTTTGAATGAGGGTAGTAGTTGGTATAGAGCGGCCAATAACCTGTTGCAAATTAGGTATCTGCGGTGTGAGTTCGTTGGAGCACGCGTCGGGGGAACTGTAAAGATAGTGTCTCAGCCGCGCGTCGTAGGCACGATGCTATATTAATTACCTGTAAAGATAGTGTCTACTACAGGTCAGATAGAACTAGGGAATGTATAGAATGATACTCACCTCAGCCGCGCGTCGTAGGCACGATGCTGAGGTGGTCAGTTACTCGAGGGTCAACTATATATACTGAAGCGGCTACTGCTGTCAATGCTATGAATGGTATGGTTGTGTGTATAGTACTGTGACACGACGCGTCGTCGTCACGAGTGTCGTCGATCCGTCGCCGATCTGCGACTGCGACATTGTCGCGACAGCCGATTCCGGAATCTGCTTTTTGTGCAGAAGATCGACCACGGCGCGGTAAATCTGCGCGCGCAGCTCGTGCCGCTCGTTCACTCGCGTGATGTACCGCACCATGACCTTTACACCGGCCCCTTCCGGTTGAATACCCATGGATGGCGTCGCTGAAAAGCCCCGCTTGGCGTAAGCGGGAGTTACGCGATTCCACTCCTCTTCCGCGAGGTGAGCGCTCGGCGCAGTGGCGTCGGCCACAATTTTTTGAATTGCTTCCGCCGTCTCGTACGGCTCGGCGCTGTCGGGAACCTGCACTTCAATCTGGTCCCATAGCCATTGTCCTGACGTGGAAAAATTGAAGTAGTGCCCTTCGATGGCAAAGCTGTTCACGAAGGACACTTTCCGGCCAGTGGGATGTCCTGCGTCGGTCCAACTGCCCGTCTCAAGCAAAACCGTGTGAAGGAGCCCGACGCCGACCACTTCCCCGCCCACGCCGTTGATCTCCACCCAATCGCCGGGGCGAATTCCATTCTTGCCCATCAGCACGAACCAACCGAAGAACCCGACGATGAAGTCCTTCATGGCAACCGTAAGCCCGGCGCCCGCGAGCGCCAGCACCGTGGCCAGGTTGCTGGGGATGCCGAATATGACTAGTAAAATAAACAAAAGGCCCAGAGCCTGAGTCGAAAGCAAAACCACCGCTCGGACCGTGTGGAGCTGCCGCCGCTCCAGCGCAATTCCTGCAAAAATGCGCTGAATCCAGTAACTGGTTAGGAGAACCAGAACGGCGATCAGTAGAATCAGGAACACCCCGACAAGCATCCCGTGCAGAAACGCTTTTTCGCGCTCGTCCACATTCGCGGCCCAGCCCGCGTATGACGCGGCCAGCTGCTTTTCGAATTCGATTCTCTTGTCGAATTCGGAAAGTGTTTTTTGATCTTCGGCCAACTGATGGAGAAGCGACAAAGTGGCGCTGGGCTGCGGACTTCCGGCTGGAGCCGAACGCGACAGGTTGGCGGCCGGAGGGGCCGCAACTTTGTGAAGGACTTTCTTCTGCGCTTTTTCCTCGTCGAGTTCTTTCTCCAGCGCTTCGTGCGAGGCGGAAAGCTTCGCCACCCGCGCCAGCGCGTCGTCCCCGGCCTGAGTGAGCAGCTTTTTCTTCGATCGAAGGGACCACCAGGCCTCGGACTGGGCAACGATATTCCGCGACTGCGTAATTTCAGGAGAAGGCGCCGAAGTCGAGGCCCCGGTTGTTACGGCAGTTGCCGGATGCGCATTCGCGCTGTGCGCCTCCGAGGCTTCGTGCTGATCGATTAACTGCTGAATGGCAGCCTGCTTGTCCCCGCCCGCCCGGATAAGGTCTTCGTGAGCGTCCTCCAGATCGTCCTGGTCGAGAGCCAGCTGCGCCTGCGCAACGCCGAGTTGTTCCTGAAGCGCATCTTTTTGAGCCTCGGCGGCCTTCGGCAACTGCTGATTCAGTTGGGCTATGCGGGATTGGTCAGCCGTGACACTGGCTTCCACCTTCTTTATGCGCGAAAGCAGGTCGCGCGTTTCAGGAGTTAGCGGAGCGGGATTTTCGATCGCGTCGCGCATCGCTGCCGCGAAAGCGAGATCCACGGAATGGTCGCCCAGCCGGAGGGTCTCCTGCGAGAAGGCCTGCTCCTCGTGTGTAACAGCGAGGGGCGCCAGTTGCTGGGCTGTATCGAGGGGGTGCGTATCGACCAGCGAGGACCGCCGAGTCGTTTGGTCGATCGCACGAAGTTCTTCACGGTAGTTTGACCACCCTCGCGTATACACGACCGCGCCGAAGGCCACAACCAGCAGGACGGACAAGACGACAAAGATCGCTTTTTCAGTTCGATTCATCTGGATAGCCGTGGACGTGATTGTAATATGAGGATTTCGCTTTAGAGGGAACAATCGATGCGGCCATCACCTCGACCGGGAATCTATTCGCGGATGCGGGCTTTCGCTTTACAGGTCCAGAGGAAATAAATCGCCGCCCGTAATCAGGCGGGCTGAACGATCATAGGTGAGATAAAGCCATCCCCACTGCATGAATATCGAGAAGCCGATTCTGGAATTGAACGATATAGAGCAGGTGGACAAATACCCAGATGAGCCAGGCAGGCCAGCCTGAGAGCTGCAACCAATTCAGGTCGGCGACGGCGGCGCCGCGCCCGATCGTCGCGAGATTTCCCTTGTCAAAGTAGTGAAACGGCTTCAGCCCTTTATTGCCGCCCAGGCGCCGAGCAATCACTTTCGCCACATAGTGGCCTTCCTGAATGGCGGGCTGCGCCACGCCCGGCAAAGGCTGGCCAGTCTGGTGGCTATAGTTCGCGAGGTCACCTATCACGAAGATCTCCGGATGTCCGGGGACCGTGAGATCAGGGTTGACCACGACGCGCCCGGCCTTGTCGATAGGGGCACCGGCTTCTTCTCCCAGGATTCGCCCGAGAGGGGAGCTCAGAACTCCTGCCGCCCACAGAATCGTGCGCGTGGGAATCTCTTCGGTGTGGTCGCCCTCCCGAATGGTGACGGAATGCTCCTGCACATTGGTCACAAGGGCACCGGTACGGACCGTCACCTTCAGACGCTCCAGCATTTTCTGCGCGGCCGCCGAAAGCGGAGTTGGATACGAAGGCAGAACGCGCCCCGTGCCTTCCACGAGGATGATGCGCGTCTGCGAGGGATCGATGTTGCGAAAATCGTGACGGAGCGTATCGTTGGCGATTTCCCCCAGCGCGCCGGCAAGCTCGGCGCCCGTAGGCCCGCCTCCGACAATTACGAAGGTCATCCATGCTTTTAATTTTTCAGGGTCGCTCTCCCGCTCGGCCGCTTCAAAGGCCAGCAGGATGCGCCGGCGCATGTCCGTGGCATCGTCGATGGTCTTCAAGCCGGGGGCAAACTTCTCCCATTCATCGTGGCCGAAATACTGATGGCTCGATCCTGTGGCCACGACGAGGGTGTCGTACCCTACTTCGCCATCTTTTAGAATGACGCGGCGGTTGCCCGCATCGATACGAGTGGCCTCGGCCAGAAGAACGCGGACGTTTTTCTGGCTTTTCAGGATATTGCGCAGAGGCGAGGCGATATTCGCGGGAGAGAGCGACCCCGTCGCGACCTGATACAGGAGAGGTTGGAACAAATGATAATTGCAGCGGTCAATCAGATGTGACTTCTACAGCGGCTCCCTTCAGATGCTGCGCGCGCGCTCAGCCCGCCAAATCCCCCACCCAAGATCACCACGCGGTGCGCGTTAGCCATGTTACTTGCCATCTCCTGCAGCCGAGGAATCCGCCCCCATCGAGGCTGCTGAAAGTGCGTATCGCACTTGATTTGATGCGCGCAAAACTCCGAAGTATCGATTTTTGATGACGATACCCCGGCCCAGCAGCTCCCTTTGTGTAACCCATTGTATGACCTTATTAAATCCTTATGGTGCGCTTATGCCATTTTGATGCGCCGGGAATAGACTCGCCTTGTCTTTCAGTGCTGGCTATCGAAATCTGGGCCGCATTGGAAGGAGAAATGGCATGAAAATTCTGATCCTGGCAACGATGGCTCCGCTGCTCGGCTTTTACATTTACGCTCTCGTGAATTTCCAACGGGAGCTTCGGCGCGGAAAGCAGGAGAATGTCGCTGGCGCGAAGACGATCCCCCTCTACTGGCGCGACGGGCAATTAACTGGTGCCGATCGTGCCACCGAGGCCGCACCCGTGACCGCATCCGTGACCGCCGATTTCGGCCTGGCTCCGGACGGCAAGAGTCAGGCGGTGTCGCGGATCGTACACGAGTCCGGATTAGAGATTTACCAGTTGGAGTCCACGTATCTCGGGCCATTTCTTCTGGTTCCGGTCCCGAGGAAGAACGGACAGGCGTCACAAGAGGACGTGAGGCAGAGCACAGCCCGGCGCTCCGGGTAAGGGCAGGATGGCGCCGTCTTTATGAAGTTTTTGTGTTTGGTTTATCTCTTCCTGACGGGGAGAGGGTAGTTTGGCCTCGGATCAGTTTGTGGCAAGGCTGCTGGGCACTACGAGAACTGTAGGAGCTGAGATCACATGAAAGACCTTCTTTTTGTTGCTTGTACGGTGGGATTCTTTGCCGTGGCAATCGCTTATGTCTGGGCCTGCGACCGGCTGAAGTAAGGAGAGAACCATGCTAGGCAATATCGTGCTGCTCGGGATTTGCACTCTGATGTTTGGGTATTTGATCGCGGCGCTGTTGTGGCCGGAGAGGTTCTAACATGACTGCGAACGGCTGGCTGCAAATCGGAATTTATCTGCTGGTTCTTCTGGCGATTACCAAGCCGATGGGCGTTTTCATGGCGCGCGTTTTTGCCGGCGAGAAAACATTTCTCGACCCGGCGCTACGCCCTGTGGAGCGCCTGCTTTACCGGCTTTGCGGTGTGAACGATACCCGTGAGATGGATTGGAAGGAGTACACCATTGCCATGCTGCTGTTCAGCAGCGTCGGCATGCTCACGCTTTACCTGGTCGAGCGCGTGCAGCAGTTGCTGCCGTGGAACCCGCAGCATTTTGCCAAGGTCCCGACGGATCTGGCCTTCAATACAGCGGCGTCGTTCCTTACCAATACCAACTGGCAGAACTACAGCGGCGAATCTACGATGAGTTATTTCACGCAGATGGCAGGACTTGCCTACCACAACTTCGCCTCCGCTGCGGTCGGTATTGTGATCGCCATCGCGGTGGTGCGTGGAATCGCGCGCCGCGAATCCAAAACCATCGGCAATTTCTGGGTGGATATGACGCGGTGCTTCCTGTGGGTCCTGTTGCCGGTGAGCCTTGTGGTGGCTATGGTCTTCGTGTCGCAAGGAATGATTCAAAACCTGAAGCCGTATGACACCGCGAAGTTGCTGAACCCTCAGACGGTGCAGACAACCGGGGCGGACGGCAAGACTACAACTCAAACGGTTACGGACCAGGTGATCGCGCAAGGGCCGTTTGCCTCGCAGGAAGCCATCAAGGAATTTGGCACGAATGGCGGCGGCCCTTTTAACGCCAATAGCGCGCACCCGTTTGAAAATCCCACTCCTTTTACGAATTTTCTCCAGCTGCTGCTGATCTTCGCAATCCCGGCAGGGCTCACCTACACGCTGGGCCGGATGACGGGATCTCCCAAGCACGGCTGGGCAGTGTGGGGATGCATGGCCATCCTGTTTATGGCTGGCGTGCTCATCGCCTACAACGCCGAAGCCAAAGGAAATCCGTTGCTCCATGGCGTCGACCAGAAAGTGAGCGCGACGCAGTCCGGCGGCAATATGGAGGGGAAGGAAGTACGCTTCGGGATTGCCAATTCCGCGCTCTACGCGACGATCACCACGGATGCGAGCTGCGGCTGCATCAATTCGCAGCATGATTCCTTCACCCCGCTGGGCGGCATGGTGCCGCTGATCAACATCATGCTGGGCGAAGTGGTGTTCGGAGGGGTAGGAGCGGGACTCTACGGGATCATCGTGTTCGTGATTCTGGCCGTCTTCATCGCCGGCCTGATGGTGGGCCGCACCCCGGAGTACCTGGGCAAGAAAATCGAGGCTTATGACGTAAAGATGGCCATGCTGTCCGTGCTGATTTTCTGCCTGTCGATTCTGGTGTTCACGGGAATCGCGGTGGTGAATAAATTTGGGACCTCGAGCATCGCGAATCCCGGACCTCACGGCCTGACGGAAATTCTCTATGCCTACACTTCGAATACTGGCAACAACGGTTCCGCATTTGGGGGATTGAATGGCAACACGCTCTGGTTCAACGTCTCGCTCGGCTTCGCCGCTCTGCTGGGCCGCTTTATCCAGCACATTCCCATTCTGGCAATCGCCGGGAATCTGGCGCGCAAGAAACTTGTGCCGCCCTCGGCCGGAACATTCCCGGTGACCACTCCGCTTTTCACGTTCCTGCTGACTGCCGTGATCCTGATCGTCAGCGCCCTTACTTTCTTCCCCGCGCTCAGCCTGGGCCCGATTCTGGAGCACTTGCTGATGAACGCCGGAAAGGTGTTTTGAGGAATCCCATGACCACTCAATCGATCGAACCAGAAAATGCGTCATCGCCAGCGAATGTTCCAGGCTCCAATTTCAAGGAACTGACCAAGGAACGGAAGCAGTCGCTCTGGACCGGAGGAATTGTCGGCGGGGCGGTGCGCGATTCGTTCAAGAAGCTCAATCCGCGCACGCTGATGAAGAATCCGGTGATGTTCGTGGTGGAGGTGGGCTCCGTTATCACCACGTTCGACTTGGTGCGCGACCGTATCCTGCACCTGGGCGGCTTCGGTTTCGAGCTTCAGATCACGCTGTGGCTGTGGTTCACCGTTCTCTTCGCCAATTTCGCGGAAGCGATGGCCGAAGGGCGCGGCAAAGCGCAGGCGGACACGCTGCGCAAGGCGCGCGCGGAGACCGTGGCCAGGCGCATCCGGCAGGACGGCTCGCTGGAGGATATCGCAGGCTCGAAGCTGCGAGTCAATGATCGCGTGAAAGTGATCGCCGGGGAATTCATACCGGGCGACGGCGAGGTTGTCGAAGGCGTGGCGTCGGTGGACGAATCGGCGATCACCGGCGAATCCGCTCCGGTGATTCGCGAATCGGGAGGCGACCGCTCTGCGGTTACGGGCGGCACGCGCGTGCTTTCCGACGAGATCATCGTCCGCATCACGTCGAACCCCGGCGAGACGTTCCTGGACCGCATGATCAAGCTGGTCGAAGGCGCCGAGCGGCAGAAGACCCCGAACGAAATCGCGCTGAACATTCTGCTGTCCGGCCTCACGATCGTGTTCCTGCTGGCCGTGGTTACGCTCCAGCCGATGGCGATTTACTCAGGGTCGCCGCAATCGATTTTTGTTCTGATCTCGTTGCTCGTTTGCCTGATCCCCACGACCATCGGCGGTTTGCTTTCCGCCATCGGGATTGCGGGTATGGACCGGGTGGTTCAGCGAAACGTTCTCGCGATGTCTGGCCGGGCCGTGGAGGCTGCCGGCGACGTCGATACACTTCTTCTCGATAAGACCGGTACCATCACGCTGGGCAACCGTCGCGCGACGGAATTTGTGCCGGCGCCCGGTGTAACGGAGCAGGAACTTGCCGACGCGGCTCAGCTAGCTTCGTTGTCGGATGAGACGCCGGAAGGGCGCTCGATCGTCGTGCTGGCGAAGGAAAAATACGGGCTGCGCGGGCGCGAACTCTCGGCTTACGCGGCGACGTTCATTCCGTTCACCGCAGTGACGCGAATGTCCGGCGTCGATCTCGACGGGCGGCACATCCGCAAGGGCGCCTTCGACGCCATCACAGAGCATTGCAAGGAATGCGGCCATTACGTTCCTCCGGAAGTGGAGGAAGCCGTCAAGATAATCTCAAATTCCGGCGGCACTCCGCTGCTGGTTGCCGAGGACCACAAGATTCTCGGAACCATCCACTTGAAAGACATCATCAAGGGCGGGATGCGGGAGCGCTTCGATCAATTGCGCGCCATGGGAATCCGCACCGTGATGATTACCGGCGACAACCCGCTCACTGCCGCAGCTATCGCCCGCGAGGCGGGTCTCGACGATTTCCTCGCCCAGGCAAAACCCGAAGACAAGCTGGCGCTGATCCGCGCCGAGCAGGCCAAGGGCAAACTCGTCGCCATGACCGGCGACGGCACCAACGACGCACCCGCGCTGGCGCAAGCCGACGTCGGTCTCGCCATGAACGCCGGCACGCAAGCCGCCAAGGAAGCCGGCAACATGGTGGATCTCGATTCGAACCCGACCAAGCTCATCGAGGTGGTCGAGATCGGAAAGCAGTTGCTGATCACACGAGGCGCGTTGACCACATTCTCGGTATCCAACGACGTGGCAAAATATTTCGCGATCATCCCGGCGATGTTCGCCGGCGCTTTCCCGCAGCTCAACGTGCTGAACGTCATGGCGCTCAAGACGCCCCAATCGGCCATTTTGTCCGCCGTGATTTTCAACGCGCTCATCATCATCGCGCTCGTGCCGCTCGCGCTGCGAGGGGTGCGCTATCGCCCGCTGGGCGCGGAAGCGCTGCTGCGATGGAACCTTCTCGTCTACGGCGTGGGCGGCATCGTAGCGCCATTCATCGGAATCAAAGTCATCGACTTGATCATTACGCACATTGGATGGGCGTGAGGCTACCATGAAAAAGAATCTCTTAATTTCAGTCTGGTTTACGCTGGCAACAACGGTTCTTCTGGGGATCATCTACCCGCTTGGCAGTTACCGGGCTCGCTCAGATGCTCTTTCCAAAGCAGGCCAACGGCGAACTGATTACCCAGGGCGGCAAGCTGGTTGGCTCGCACCTGATCGGCCAGCCGTTCACCGCGCCCGGATACTTCTATTCCCGGCCTTCCGCGGCAGGCGCGGCCGGATACGATCCCACGGCGTCGGGTGGCTCAAACCTCGGCCCGACGAACAAGGCCCTCATCGACCGCGTCAGCGCCAGCGTCAAGGCGTTGCAGCCGACCAATCCCGCTGCGCCGATTCCAGCAGACCTTGTGACGACTTCGGGATCTGGCCTCGATCCGCATATTTCTCCGGCGGCGGCGGAGTTTCAAGTCCCGCGGGTCGCCCATGAGCGCGGAATGAGCGAGCAGGACGTTCGGGCGCTGGTGCAGAAGCACACGGAAGGGCGGCAGTTCGGCCTGCTGGGAGAACCCCGTGTGAATGTGCTCGATCTCAATCTCGATCTGGACGCGATCCGGCCAATGCACTGAAGCTTTTCTCCGAGGGGCTATCGGATGCGTTACTTCTCGGTGCGCGGGGCTCGGTTCTTCTCGGCAGGCGCCTCGAAGCGATATCCGACCCAGGGTTCGGTGTGAATGTACATCGGCTCCCGGGGATCCAGTTCGATTTTCTTGCGCAACTGGTTGATGAAAACACGCAGGTATTCCGTTTCATCGCCATAATCCGGCCCCCAAACCGCCTGGAGCAGCCGGCGATGGCCAAGCGATTTCCCCTGGTTCGCCACGAGATAACGCAGCAATTCGAATTCCTTGGGCGTGAGACGCACAGGGCGATCCCCCACCATCACCAGGCGCTTCTCGAAATTGATCGTCAGGCCCGGCGCAACAAATTCCGGAACCGCCTCGGCCGCTGCCGATCTGCGGAGACCGGCGCGTATGCGCGCCATGAGTTCCTCGGATCCAAAGGGTTTGACGACGTAATCGTCGGCGCCGGCATCGAGGGCCTGCACCTTGTCGCGCTCCGTGTTGCGGACGGTGAGCATTATGATGGGAACGTCGCTCGTACCGCGAATCTCCCGGCAGGTTTCGAGGCCGGACCGTCCCGGCATGTTCACATCCAGGAGGATCAGGTCCACGTGCTCGCTGCGGATCTGTTCGAGCGCTTCATCTCCGGTTCGCGCTTCCACCACCGCATAGCCATGCGAGGTGAGGGTGGTGCGCAACACGCGGCGGATCTGCGGCTCGTCGTCGACCACCAGCACGGTCGCGGAGTTCACGCGTGCACCGGACGGCTATGATCTACCGGCAGGGAAAACGAAAAAACGGAACCGTGCCCGCGCTGGCTCATTAAATTGATGGAACCGCCATGGGCTTCGACGATCGCTTTGGCAATGGGCAGCCCCATTCCGGTTCCCTCCACACTGTAGCGTTGATCCTTGCCCCGGTAGAACTTTTCGAAAATAAGAGCCTGCTCAAGATCGTCAATTCCATCGCCGCGGTCGGCCACGCTCGTTACCACAGTATCACCATGCGCTTCCGCAGTGATCGTAATGGGCTGATTAGGGGAGGAGTATTGGTTCGCGTTCTCTATCAAATGGACGAGAACTTCCCGGGCCCTCGCCAGGTCCGCCCGAACGGGCGGGAGACCCGGCGGCACCTGAATATTCACCGGGCGGCTAGCCAAGAGATCCCTTGCAATGCTCCAAAGCCGCCTTGATGAGTTCATCCACCGTGTGCGGCTTGAGTTCCAATTCCACTTCGCCGGCGTCCAGCCGCGCCATTTCTCCCGCTTCCCCGACCAGGCGGTTCAAACGATCGGTTTCTTCATTGATGATCGTCAGGAGTTCCTGCTTCTGTTCGGCCACCAGGCCCCCGTTGGAAAGCAGATTTGTAACGGAAGCCTTGATGGAGGTAAGCGGAGTGCGCAGCGCGTGCGTGACGGCGTCGAGAAGGGCTGTGCGCAACTGCTCCCCCTGGCGCGCTGCCTCCGTCTGTCCCAATTGCTCGACAGCGCGCGCGTGGGCCATCGCGATGGCCACCAGCGTTCCAATGGCCTCGAGCGTTTGCAGCGAAAGCGCCCGCCCTGAAATCCCCAGACTGCCGATCGCCCGCACACCGATGCGAACCGGTACGAGGCAGAGACTGTTCGGCGTGTCGATCACGGGCTCCTCGCGCGCCATGACTGCCTTGAGGCTGTCGGTATCGAGCCGGGGAACCACTGGACCGGACCGGTAGACCTTCTGCTTGTCGGCAAGAAACAACGCCGCCGCTCCCACTTCGAATGTCTTTACGATCCGTGCGGGAATACGGTTCAGCAGTTCCATCACGTTGCCGGATTCAAGAAGATCGCGGCTGAACGCATACAGCTTCTCAATGTCCCGCTGCCGCGCGGAGGCTTCCTCGGACTGTTGCCGCGCCCGCGTCGCCAGGTGGCTCCCGATAACGGCCACAGCGAGGAACGCGACGAGCGCCACCCAATTCTGCGGATCGGCAACCGTAAAAGTGCCAACAGGGGGAAGGAAATAGTAGTTGAAAGCCAATACCGCGGCCAAGGACATCGGGATGGAAACGGTCATGCCCCAAAACGTGGAAACGACTAAAATAGCCAAAAGAAGCGTCATGGCAACGGTCGTGGCATTGACCAGAAGAACTTTGTGGTACAGAAGGACGATTCCAGCGACGGTTCCAAAAGCGCCCGCGAATTGGAAGATACGGCTCAAAACCGGAGAACGCACGGTGGTATTCTACCGTAGCTTCCCAGTGCCTGTTAGCAGAGAATGACGCCATGCCGAAGACACCCGAAGAGTGGCTGGAAGTAACCACTCCCGCGCAAAAAACCAAGGGCGTGCTGAAGCTCTTCCTCGGCTACGCGCCGGGCGTAGGAAAAACCTACAGTATGCTGAGCGAGGCCATCCGCCGCCACAGCCGCGGGGAAGACATCGTCATCGGGCTGGTGGAAACACATGGAAGAAAGGGCATTGCCGAACTCGCTTCGCAGCTTGAGTCCGTTCCCCGCCGCAAAATCGATTACAAGGGCACTGAGTTCGAGGAGATGGATATCGACGCGATTCTGGCGCGCAAACCGCAGGTGGCGCTGGTGGACGAACTGGCCCACACCAATATTCCCGGCACGCGCCATCGCAAGCGCTATGAAGACGTTCTCGAGCTGCTGGAAGCGAATATCGACGTGATTTCGACGGTGAACATTCAGCATATCGAAAGCGTCGCGCCCACCGTGAACGCGTTTACGGGAGTGATCGTCCGCGAAACCGTGCCGGACTGGGTGCTTCAGCTCTCCCAGGAAACCGTGATGGTGGACCTCACGCCCGAAGCCCTCCAGAACCGCATGAAGCGCGGCGATGTATATCACAAGGAAAAGATCGAACAGGCGCTGCGGAATTTTTTCAGGCGCGGAAACTTGATCGCGCTGCGCGAACTTGCCCTGCGCCAGGTTGCCGAGCAAGTGGACCGCAGCCTGTCGTCCTACATGGATGAAAAGGATATCCAACAGAACTGGGCGGTCCGCGAACGTATCGCCGTGTGCATCAGCGCCAACCCCCGGGCGCAATACCTGGTGGCGCGCGCGGCGCGAATGGCGCGCCGGATGGACGCGGAGCTCTACGCCCTGCACGTCGATATCGAGCGCGAGGGCGTGAAGAATGAAAAATCGCTCGAGGCCAATCTCCAGTTCGCGGAAAGCCTGGGAGCGAAGCCGGTCCGCCTGAAAGGAAAGAGCGTCGCCGACGCGGCCGCTCAATTCGTGCGGGAAAAACATGTCACGCAGATGATTTTCGGAAGGTCCGCAGGCGAGGGGTGGCGCAAGCTTCGCTACCTCAATGCGATCAATCATTTCCTGCGCGACGCTCCCGCCGTGGACGTCCACATTGTCACGCAGGAATCGGACTAAGAGGGATTGGAAGTTACCGCCCGGCTGCTGCCCGGTCGTGGGCTCTAAACCTCCACAGATGCCGGCGACGAGGGCAGAAAAAGCTTAGGTATCAGAGAAGGATCCCAGCATTATAAGCATCGTGGCTTGCTAAACCTCGTCGCTGGGTATTTCAAACCGCACCAGGTTCGATTGAAAGCCTTTCGTTTTTACAGCGCCATAGAGGATTCCAACCGCCATCCAGGCTGTACCGGCAACTTTGCGGCTGGGCTAAGATTCAGCCAGATGAAGAAGCAAATTCCAAATCCAAGAACAGGGATCGCGAGATTCGCCCACCTCTTCCGATCGGCGCGCACGAAATACCGGAAGAATGAAGCAGCATTCACGCCCATGAACGCGATGAATGCCCCGAAATTCAGCAGTTCCACGCCACGCTCGTAGCTCACGAGAAATGAGCCGAGCAGGGCAAATGCACCGATAAGGACAATATTATTCAAGGGAATGTGCCGTTTCGGCTCAATGGCACCGAAGAATCCCCGCGGAATAGCGTCGCTGCGCCCCATCCCATAAAGCAATCTTGCCGCCGCGAGTTGCGATCCCATACCCGATCCGACATTCGCAATCAGGATCGTGAAATTCACCAGGTGGAAGAGAAAAAATCCGCCCGCCTGCCGCGCCACCAACGGAAACGCCGATTCCACCATTTCCGGCGGGAATGGCTTCGGCCCCCACACCAATTGTGCGGCATAAACCTCCAGCGCCGAAAGAATGCCCGTGATCACACAGACCAGAACCGTGGCGAGCAAAATGTTCCGTTTTGGATTCTCGGCCTCTTCGGAAAGCGTCGAGATTCCGTCGAAGCCTATGTACGTGAGCACCGCAATGGATGTACCGCGAAACACCCCATGCCAGCTGAACGTTGCAGGGTTGTAGAACGGCTGAGTGAACAGGGCGGCGCCATATTGATGGAGCCCCCAAAGGAAACGAACCACGAAAGCAAAGAAGATGACGACGACAATCATCATCGCCCCCGCCAGCACGTCGTTAATCCGAGCCGACGTCTTGACGGCGCGAAGATTCAGGGCTGTGAAAGTTACCGCAAAGGTGGTCGCGAGCGCCCAATATGGCAGGCTTGGGAAAATATTCTGCGTGAGCTTGCTGCAGATGACCGTGCAGATGAGCGGGTTCAGGATGTAATCCATTACCATGGCCCAGCCGGTCACGTATCCGAGCGCCGGATGAATCTCCCGGCTCACATAGGTGTAGGCGGATCCCGCGCTCGGGTACGCACGAGCCATTTTCCCGTAGCTGATCGCCGTGAACAGCATAGCGACCATCGCGATTAGAATCGTGGTTACAACGTGACCGCCGGCCTCATTGCTGATCACACCGTAGATTCCCATGGGCGCAATGGGCTGAACGATCACGATGCCGATGATGATCAAATCCCAGAGAGTGAGGACACGCCTTAGTTTTCCGGTCGCTTGCGGAACTTCATCGCCCGCGTTCGCGACCGTCACTGATTCTCGCCTTGACGGCCACCGGACGCAGGCCGTTGAATCGGAACGATGGCGTTCCGGATATTCCATCCCTCAACGCGCACATTCGCTCCGTCGCGAAGGGCGTCCGAATCCACAAACTGCGCGGTTACTTCGCGCGACTCGCCTGGCATCAACTCGATGTAGTTGTCCTGCCAGAGGACCGGAAGAATCTCCTCATCGTTGCTGGAACGCTCGACCGCAAGCGCCACCTGAAACGCGAGCTGATCGCTCGGATTCCTCAGCTTCACGCGGACCATAGGGCCCTCCCCACCCGGCTCGATGAATGCAGACACATCCAGCGCGCCTACCTTTGGAAGCGACTGGAGCGCAGTGAAATCCTCGTAGGAGGACGCAGGAGTAAACTGGTAGGTGGTCTTTTTCCAGTCGTAGACGGTCTCCTTGGCGGAAATCCAATAGAAATTGGTGGTGATTTTCCTGCCGTCGGCGCCTTGCAGATCGAGAGCCACAAAATACACGGGCGATCCCGAACTGAATACCTCGGCCGGGAGAGTAAACGCGTTCGCAACGGCATCCGCGCCAACATCGATCCGGGCCTGCTTCGAAAATCGTTCGTGTAAATCGAAGTCGTAAACTCGGGCGGTAATGTCGAGCGCCGCGGCGGACTCATAGCGGCTGTTGACCACCACAACGCTGCGATCGTCATAGGAATACTGCACGTGCAGCGGCTCGCAAGCCTTCTTGGCTCCGAAATATCCGCCTGCCGGCTGAAGATAATGATCGTAGAGATGCCAGATCAGCGAGGGCCACGCGTTGTTTAGCATCCATTGGATGACGCCCAGTGGAGTCATATTTGTTCCGCGAGTACGCCTCAAACATCGCGCGTTCGCTGTCGTAAGCCATGGCTTGCGCCTTGAGCTGGTAATCGGCGAGATCCGCGGGAGCCCCATAAATCCGCTTCATCGCGTCTTCCATATGATCGAGGTTCTTGAATCCCAGCAAACCTGCGTGGTAATCCCACGCGGCGCTGTCGGGAGCGACCTCGTCTGGCGGCAGCATCTTTTTCAGAGAGCCGGTCACGGGAACCGAGGGCCCCGCTGATGTCTCGGTGATGAATCCATGAGCGCCGCCGTATTTTTCGCCGGCGTTTAACCAGTAATCGGGCGGCACATAGTCATAAGGACCCGTCATCTTGAAACCCGAAGGCCCCGTGACCGTGGTGGCGGATGCGGAAGCAGAGGAAACATAAGGGTTCGGCCAGTCGTTATGCTTCAGGACTTCGATGTAAGCCTTCTCTACGTTGGCCGGCGGCGGATTATCGCTTCCGTTCAGCCAAACAAGGGCACTGGGATGCCTCCGGAGCCGCAGAATTTGGGACTTCAGCGAGGCCGTGGCGATCTCGAGATCGCCGGGTTTCCATTTCGCCCACTGCTCCCAGTAATCGCAACAGCTCCAGCCCGCCATCACCAGCATTCCCTGCTCGTCCGCGAGATTGTAGAACGCCTCCGTTTCCATCTTGCCTTCCAGTCGGATCGCATTCAGGTTCAAGTCGAGAATGTAGCGGAATTCGTTTTGCAATCGCTCGGAAGATTCGCGCAGCAGCATGTCGGGCGCCCATCCCGCGCCCCGGACTAAAATGCGCTGCCCATTCACGCGAAAGACCCGGTGCCCCCGTCCATCCACCTCAGAAGCTATTTCGCGGATCCCGAATCGGACGCTTTCGGAATCCGAAATCTCACCGTTCCCAATAGCAAATTGCAAGGAGAGATCGTGCAGATTCGGAGGCCCCATTTGCGCGGGCCACCAGATTTTTGGATGGGCGATTTCGAGTTGTGGAAACCCGTCGCTAGTGAATCGTACCGTACGTGATTCACCGGGCCCCAGGGTGACACGCTTTTCGAACGCCGCCTGCTCGATCTTGCCGCTCAAAGTACCGGTCGCCTGGCTGGTGCCGGCGTTGTGAAGTTCCGCCTCGACGGTGAGATCGGCGCGCTCCAGCGACGCAGCGGGGAAATGAGTAATCACCTGCGGATATCGGATCGTTACGGGGCCGCTCGGCCGCAAGTAAACGTCTCGCCAAAGACCCAAATCTTTGTCGGGGGGCGCCGGATTCCAGTCGACCCAGTTGATGCCCAGGTCGGTCTCCTTCTGGGCGATGGTTTCAACCGCGAGGACATTCGCTTTACTCTGGCTCACAAACGAAGTCACGTCGAATTCGTACGTGCGGTAAGCGCCGGCGACTTCTTTCGCGCCGGCGATGCGGCGCCCATTTACCCAGATATTGGCGCGATTGTTGATACCTTCAAAGTTCAGCCATACGTGACGCCCGGCGTAAGCCTCCGGAAGCCGGAATTCCACGCGGTACCACCACGAACACCGAAACGGGCTGTTCTCAGGCATGGCAAGAACCGAGAAATTCTGTCCGGCCGGGTAGGATGCGCCAGGTATACCTCGAAGATTTTGGCCGAAGTAGGGATCGGGAAACGTCTTGTCTGCGGCAAGCGCCGCGACAACCGTGGAGGGAACAGTAGCGCTGTGCCAGCCGTTCGTGCGGAATCCGGCCGCGGAAATCCTCTCCCCGGTTGATTTCAGCTTGCACGAAGACTGCAGCTTCCAGCCGGTGTGCAGATCGAATCGTGTTTCCCGCGCGCTGGGAGAGTCCGCGAAAACCCGGGGAGAAAAGGCAACGCAGGCAAAAATCAAAGCAAAGATCGAAGCAACGCAAAGAGCTGACGGGCCAGCGTATCTTGTTCTAGCGCTCATGGCATGCCGCCGGGATGCGGCACGCTAGTATCCTACCTGAAGCGCTAGACGGGCGGAATCTGCGAAACATTCCAGCCCCCGCCGATTGCCTTGATGAGCAGTACGCTGGCATTCATCCGACGAATCAGAATCTCAAGCGCGGTGACTTCATCTGAGAGCGCGGCGCTCTGGGCGGTGGTAACTTCCAGGTAGTTGGTAACGCCGCCTTTGTAGCGCGTCGTCGATAGGTCCAGGGAGTGCTGGGCGGCGGCCACGGCGGCATCTTCGGTCTTGGCTTCTTCCTGCAACACCCGCAGCGCGGCCAGATTATCTTCGACTTCCTGAAAGGCGACAAGCACCGTCTGCCGGTAGTTGTCGACAGACTGCTCGTAGAGGGCGCGTGTTTGTTCGGAAATCCCGCGCCGCTGGCCACCATCGAAAATGAGTTCCGCGGCCGAGCCCGCCAATGTCCAAAAGCCGCTGGCACCTTGAATGAAGGTGCCGATCGCGCCGCTCTCAAAGCCGCCCCCCGCCGAAAGGTTCACGTTGGGATAGTAGGCAGCCTTCGCGACGCCGATTTCTGCGTTCGCTTCCTCGACACGCCTTTCGGCGGCGGCAATATCGGGTCTTCGCTCGAGCAGTTCTGATGGCACGCCAGGCGGAACGGGCGGGGGCGGTGTGCTTAGCGATAACGGCGGAAGCGCGAACGAAGAAGCCGGCTTGCCCACCAGGACGGCAATGGCATGTTCGAACGCCGCCCGGTTTGCCTCCACATCGATCGCCAAAGCACGGGTTGTCTCAAGCTGGGTCTGCGCCTGCGCGACATCTACGGCGGTTGCGACACCTCCGTGATAGCGGCTCTGGGTGAGTTCAAGCGCTCTCGTATAGGATTCAACCGTCGAGTCGAGGAGCTTTTTCTGTGCGTCGAGCCCTCGCAGCTGAAAATAATCCACGGCGAGCTCCGCGTGAAGGCTTAAATCGACATTCGCGAGATCGGCGGCCGTCGCCTGCGCCTCCGAGCGATTCGCCTCCACCAGGCGGCGCACTCGTCCCCACAAGTCGGGTTCGTAGGAAACGTCGACGGGCAGCACGTAGTCCTGGTAATACAAATTTGTGTTGCTGAGAGGGCGATTGAACGACTCGCTGTTGTGCGTACCCGAGACGCCGCCCGTAATGTTTGGGAGAGCCTGGGAGTGGGCCACGCGAATCGCCGCCCTCGCGGCCTCGAACTGCGCCTGCGCCGCTTTCAGCGTCTGATTGGAAACGCGAATCTGCTCTTCAAGGTCATTCAACTGGGGATCGTTGTAGATCGCCCACCACGTGCCCTTCCCGATCTGGTCGCTCGGTTGAGCCTCTTTGAAATTCTGCGCGGTTTCCTTATAGCTGGAGGGCACTTCCGTCGTGGGTTTCACATATTTCGGTCCGACGGTGCAACCGGTGATCAAGAGCGAAGCAACCGCCAGAACGCAAAGGCGGCGATGCCTCCTGAATCTTGATGGGCACAGATTCGAGAACCAGCCAGTCATGGGAAAGTGGCGGCGCATTCGCGGCTCAAATGTCACTGGGGAGGCTGGCTTGTTGCGCCGTTTCCGGTATTCGGAGATGCATCGGCGAGGCGGACACTTTCGCCCGAAATCAGGGAATCCGAAGGATTGTTAATCACCCAATCGGTCGGCTTGATGCCCGAGACGATCTCAAGCTCGTTCCCAAAGTCCTTGCCCGCAACGACGCTTCGAAGTTCAACGCGATTGCCATTGTCGACGATCGCCACCTGCAAGCCCTCGGAGCGGAACAGCATCGCGCTCACCGGCAAAATAGCGGCCGGCGCGCCTGCCACGACGTTCAAATGAACCTGTGCGTACGCGCCTGGCAGGAGTTCGCCCGTCGGGTTATTCACGTCCACCTCCACCAGCAGCGTGCGCGAAGAAAGATCGATGGCGTTGGCGGTGCGCACCAGTTTGCCCTTGAAGCGTTTGTCGGGAAATTCCTGCAGCGTCAGATCCGCGGTAAGTC
The DNA here is from genome assembly GCA_963797585.1 of uncultured Acidobacteriota bacterium. Classification (GTDB taxonomy): domain Bacteria; phylum Acidobacteriota; class Terriglobia; order Acidiferrales; family UBA7541; genus Palsa-295. The sequence goes on along the minus strand of CAWCQH010000020.1, from coordinate 634,886 downwards.
CCGGCCGCGCGGATTGGGAATAATCCTGCGGCACGTTTACAAAGACGCGCACAGACCGCGTGTCGGCAATGTGAAACAGCTCCGTGGCGGGGCCTCCCGCTCCCGAATTGATCAAATGACCGATGTCAGTGTTGCGCGCCGTGATCACGCCGTCGAATGGCGCATAAATCTTCTCGAACGACTGCAGTTGCTCGAGACGCCTCACGTTGGATTCCGCCGACGCGACCATGGCCTTCTTCGCCTCGAAATCGCCCGCCGCGTTGTCCACATCCTGTTTGGAAACCGAATCCGTTTTCGCAAGATCCTGATAGCGGTTGGCGGTGATTTCCGCGAGCCGGTTGTTGGCCTGCGCCGTATTCAGCTCAGCCCGCGCCTGATCGAGCTGCTGGTCGAGCTCAGGCGTTTCGATCTCCGCGAGGAGTTGCCCGTCTTTCACGTGCGCCCCGATATCCGCATACCACTTCTTCAGATATCCGTTCGTGCGCGCATAAATGGGGGAATCGATGAACGCCTGGATGTTGCCGGGCAGAACGATTTCCGTCTGGGGCGCGCCCAGCTTGGGATGAATTACGGCGACGGTGGGAATTGCCAGATCCCGCGTCTCGGTCACGAGCGCAGCCTTGGCCTTCTCGCGCGGAATAACTCCCGCGATCACGACTGCCGCAATAACAAGAATAACCACGATCGCAATCCACACAGCATGCCCGGACCGCGGGCGCTCCGGCGGCAGGGACACTTCTGGCTGTGGGGACATCCGGGTTTCGTCCATCTCTATCGTGGGTCGGCTCGAAACTCGCTCGCATCTATTGGACGTATAGTTCGATCATTTCGTTTCAGAAAAGCGGACCCGCGATCACTCCTTCTGGCGCGCATCGTGTATAAAACTGAAGAAAACCGGCACGAAAAACAGTGTCGCGGCCGTGGCGAAAAGCAATCCCCCGATCACCGCCCGCCCCAGCGGCGCATTCTCCTCGCCGCCCTCCCCCAGTCCGAGGGACATCGGCAGCATTCCAATAATCATCGCCAGCGCCGTCATCAAAACGGGACGGAAGCGTGTGTACCCAGCTTCCAAGGCCGCTTCCGAGGGCGTCTTTCCCGCTTCAAACCGCTCTTTTGAAAAGCTCACCACCAGGATGCTGTTCGCAGTGGCTACGCCCATGCACATGATCGCTCCGGTCAAGGCGGGCACAGTGATGGTCGTTCTCGTCACGAAAAGAAACCAGACGATCCCGGCCAACGCCGCCGGAAGCGCCATTAAAATAATGAAGGGATCGAGCCAGGATTGAAAATTCACGACAATCAGAAAGTAGACCAGCAGGATTGAGAACGCCAGGCCCACGAGCAGCCCCTCATACGAGGCATTCATCGTCTGAATCTGGCCGCGGACCATCAACTGCGAGCCTTCGGGAAGCTCCTTCCTGGCGCGGTCGAGAATAGGCTGAATATCCCGCGCGACTCCGCCCAGATCTCGCCCGTCCACGGCGCCGAAGATGTCGAGAACGGGAGTGATATCATAGTGCGAAACGACTGCCATCTCCCCGCTGCGGCTGAAGGAAGCAAGTCCCTCCAGAATTTGCGGCGTTCCCCCTCGCCCATTGGAAACCGGTATGTTTTTGAGGTCCTGGAGCGTCTCGACCCGATACTGCGGAGCTTGCGTTGCGATCGAATAGCTGATGCCCAAAACAGGGTCCAGCCAGAACGACGGCGCCGTCTGAAAGCTCCCGCTCAGCGACACCAGCAGATTCGTCGCGACATCGCTCTGCGTGTATCCGATTTCGCTCGCTTTCGTGCGATCCACGTCGATATGAATCTTCGGGTAGTTGAATGCCTGCTGAATCCTTAAATCCACGGCCCCGGGGACAAATTTCAGCTGGTTCAGCAGCTTTTCGGCGAAGGCGTGATTGAGCGCGAGTTTGTGCCCCACGATCTGGATATCGATGGGAGCCGGAAGGCCGAAGTTCAGTATCTGGCTCACGATGTCCACCGGGATGGCATAGAACATCACCCCGGGAAAGTCGTGGTTCAAGCGGCTGCGCAGCTCGGTCACGTATTCTCGCGTCGGGCGGTGCTTCGGAGTCAACTCCACCTGAATGTCCGCATCGGCGGGTCCGGTGGGCGCCGAGATGCTGTAGGCAAGGTTCTGGCTGCTGTAGGGCAAACCGATGTTGTCGATAATCGTGACCAACTCGTTCGGCGGGACGGTCCGGCGGATCTCGTCATCCACCTGGCTGCAAAGGTCGGCAGTCTCTTCGATTCGCGTGCCGGTGGGCGCCCTCAGATGGAACTTGAATTCGCCGTTGTCGACCGTCGGGAAGAAGTCCTGACCCACCAGCGGCAGCAGCGCGAACGAAAGAATACAAGCCGGGAAAAAGAGGACGATGAAGAGTTTCCGATGCCCGATCGCAACCGCCAGCGCATCGTGATACCGCTGCCGCAAGCGCTCGAACCTGATCTCAAAGCCAGCCTGCATCCGGACGAACGGATTTCCCGAGTGAGCCGCCGCATCCGGGTCTTCCTTGCCGGATTGCGCCACCAGAAGAAATCGCGCCATGGTCGGCACCAGCGTCCGTGAAAGAAGATAGGAGGCCAACATCGCGAACACGACCGCTTCCGCGAACGGAACAAAGAGATACCGTGCGACCCCGGTAAGGAAAAACATCGGTACGAACACGATGCAGATGGAAAGCGTCGAAACGAGAGCAGGAACCGCGATCTGCGAGGCGCCGTCCAGGATTGCCTGGGTGATCTCTTTCCCCTGATCGATGTTCCGGTTGATGTTTTCCACTTCCACCGTCGCATCGTCCACCAGAATCCCCACCGCCAGGGCCAGCCCGCCGAGAGTCATGATATTGATGGTTTGCCCCAGGGCGCTCATGGCGATGAGCGAACACAGGACCGACAGGGGAATCGATACTGCGATGATAATGGTGCTGCGCCAGCTTCCCAGAAATATCAGGATCATCAATCCTGTAAGGCAGGCCGCGATGGCTCCTTCTCGAAAGACTCCGTTGATCGAAGCTCGCACAAACAGAGACTGGTCTGCGACCAGATCCGCTTTCACTTTGTACGGCGCATCCGCCAGGACTATCGGCAGTTTCTCCTTCACGTCGGCAACCACTTGGGTCGCCGAAGCGTTCCCCTTTTTCAGCACCGTCTGGAGCACCGAACGCGCGCCATCCACCCGGACGATATTCGTTTGTGGTGGGTACCCGTCCCGAACGTGAGCGACATCCCGTATATAAATCGGCGAGCCGTTGACAGTCTTGATGGGCAGGTTGTTGAGTTCCTCCACCTTGAGCGGCGATGAGTTCAGGTCGACTTGATACTCATAAGGACCCATCTTCGCCGTGCCGGCAGGCAGGATAAGATTCTGCGTGCTCACCGCCGTCACCACATCGCTCGCCGACAGCCCTTTTGCCTGGAGAGCGGGAATGTTGAGGTCCACCTGAATCTGCCGCTGCTTGCCGCCATACGGGTTCGTCAAAACGGCGCCGTGCACCGTGGCAAGCGTGGGGCGGACAAAATTATTCATCGTGTCGAAGACCTGTTGCTCGCTCAGTCCGTGCCCGGAAACTGCGAGTTGCAGAATGGGTACGGTCGAGGCGTTGTACGTGAAGATCAGGGGAGCGGTCGTGCCAGGAGGCATCGTTTTGATCACGGTTTGTGACACCGCCGTTATTTCCGCAACGGCAGTATTGACGTCGGCATCCGGCTGGAAAAACACCTCTACAAGACCGTTCCCCGGCAGCGACTGCGACTCGATGTGCTCGATGTCGTAGACCGTCCCGGTGATCCCGCGCTCAAAGCCGTAGACGATCCGGTCCGACATTTCCTCGGGCGAAAGGCCGGTGTAGCCCCAATCGATGGCAATTACGGGGATATCAATGCTGGGGAAAATATCGGTCGGAGTCCGCAGGATCGCGAACATGCCAAGAATCACGATCAGGATCGACGCTACAACGAAGGTGTAGGGACGCCGGATCGCAAGCCGAACAATCCACATATTCCGACCTTCTCCTGATAGACTCCGGAAAATTTACAGGGCAGGGGCTGCCGACGCGCCTTGCAGTTCAATATTATCGCACAGGCCCATTCAAACCGGGCCTTCCGTCATCCCGGCTGGGCAATCTCCAACCGCTTTCCTGCCCTCATTCACAGATACCGTCTGAATCAGCGGAGTTGCGAGCCGCAACTGTCGTCATAGTCAGCGGGCCCAATCTCTCATTACCAAGGATTCCTTGACGACGAGCCTGGATAGCGACAGAATGGATGTAGCAGGGAAGCTGACTCAGCGGTTTCGGAGAGTTTTATGGCCGGAACGGTGCTCAATCTCCTTTTTCTTGGCTTCCTCATTCTTGCTGTTACCGTGTGCATCGTCGCACCCCTGGGAGCCTTGGGCGTTATGTTTTGGCATTGGCACAAGGAGCTAGACCAGATAATTCGTCTAAAACAGGCCCGATCGACACAGGTAAGGTGAATGGCTTCAGCGTATGTTGTGAAAACGCAACTCGGCTTTGCTCTTTAGTCGTACCTTCCCGGCAATCTCAGAGTCTCCCCACCAGGCTCTTCGGTAAAAGTGACGCGCCAAGGATGTGTACCGAGGGTACACAATAGGGTATTCGGCCGTATTCACAGTTCACATACTTACTTTCTCCTTTATGTGGAAAAATACTTCTACTTTGGTGGTTCGCTTCGGGGCACAACTGCCCGTATCACAAGCAGAATCAGTAGATTCCGGATCGGCAATTCGATTGCCACTCTAAGTTGGCCTGGCTATACAAATCGATAAAAAGGAATCATGGATAGAACAAGACGTACGGTTTCCAATCGAAAGAACAACATATTGACTCGGCGAGTTGCACGGCTGCTCTTGTTAGCAACGGCCATCGTTCTTGCCTCAGTGGCGGCTTCTCATCGGCATTCCGGTCCCATCGCAGCCCCCAAGGGGGATGGAGCCTCTTCCAACACGGTATTCGGCTCGAACAGTCTCGCGATCCCTGATCCCGATTCGTTGCCTTCCGCCCGGCGTCTGTACCCGTATTCGGTGATTCCCGGCGGAGTGCAATCTGCCGGGGAGCTTCGGTCGGCCGTGCTAAACGATGCTGTCGTAGCGCGGCACTATGCCGATTTTGACGTCGCGAAGACGCGCGTGATTTCCCTGGATCGCGACCGCCTGGTCTACGTTTCCTACAGGATGGGCGAAGAAATCTTTTGGACGAACCACGCTCTGCGGCTTTACAAGGGCGAAACTCTGATTACGGACGGCACCCACGAGGCCCGGACTCGCTGTGGCAACCGCATCGCGGACACGGCACAGGCGCCGTCATCTTCCCAGCAGCCGGCTCTCGATGCTTTCGAGGGATTCGCGCCCGCGGGCGAGTTGGAGGCCTCGAATCTGCCGATCGGCGGGGAGCTGGCACCTCTCGCTCCCTTTGTTACCGGGCATCCCCTCGCGCTCGAACAGAGCAATTTCGCTCGCCCGTTTTACCCATTCGCGCCCGGCGCGGCCTTCGGTCCGGGGATTGGAAGTTTAAATTCAGGCGGCGCAGGATCATCGACTGGAACTGGATCCTTTCTGAATACAGGAGGGTCAACTGGCTCAGGATCCTCGACGGATTCGAGTACCCCTGGGGGTACTCCGGTTGATACCCCCGAACCGACCACGATACTACTTCTCTCTGCCGGACTTGGCGTGTGGTTCGTTGCGGAGAAATTTCGCAGGCGGGTTCGGAACCGTTCCTAGCCCGGAATCGCGAGGCAGAACGCCCCAAATTGAAACCACTTTAACCCCGGTTGACCCTCTGTTGCGTCGCGGTAAGCCCGTCCTGCGCAGCCTCGAGGATCCGCACCGTCGAAGGAACGCCGTTTCGTTCAAACCGGCTGGCGATAGCCTTCCCGATCTCATGAAAACGATCTGTGGCGAGGGCAATTACACTCGGACCGGCGCCGCTCAGCGCCACGCCCAGCAACCCCGGCATTTTTGCCAGACTCAGTACATCGCCCAAGCCGGGAATGAGCGTCTGCCGCGCCCCCTGGTGCAACCGGTCATCCATCGCGTCCCAGAGCAATTCGAAGCGCCGCTCCTCGATCGCTGCCACGAACAGCGCCGTCCGCTGCAGGTTGTGAACGGCGTCTGACCGCGAAACTGTCTGCGCCAGCACGGCGCGGGATTTCTTCGTTTCCAGGCCCGTCGAGGGCGTCACCAGAATCAGCCGCACCATTTTGGGCCAGTTCTTCCTCACCGCCACCACGCTTCCATCGCCGCGCGTGAAGGTTACGACGAATCCCCCCATCAGCGCCGCGCCGACATTGTCCGCGTGGCCTTCCATCTCCGTGGCGTACCGCAACGCGGTTTCCTTCGGAATGGATTTCCCATTCACCGCGAAACCCAGCGCCACTCCGGCGACTGCCGCGGCTGCGCTGCTGCCGAGTCCGCCCGCGACGGGTATTTCATTCTGCACCGCAAGCCGGACCGTCGGCAGGCTGAATCCCTCGCGGTCGGCCGTCAGCTTCATGGCTCGCAGGATCAGATTCTGGTCGGCCGACTTCGGCAATGCTGACGACCCGCGCACTCCCATGCTCCGCGCATGGCTGTTGGTCCCGCGGCCGGAGACAACGGTGGCGCGCACGCTGAGGTAAAGCTCCAGCGCCAGGCCGAGGCAATCGAATCCCGCTCCCAGATTCGCTGTCGAAGCAGGGACACGAACCTCATAAACATTTTCGCGCGGCGCGCTCATCGGGTCAGGTAGTTCAATTTCGCAGGAAGGTATCGCCCAGCCGGACGCTTCGCGAAACGCCTCGGCAGAACATCAATTTCGTTTTTCTAAACTCTGCAAGACAGCTACCTTTGTCGCGGCGACGCGCCGCGGTGCGTTTCGAAACGAACCGTTGATCGGTTGAGGGCCCTTGTCAGAATCCATCGATAACGTTCCCCGATGGTATTGGTTCACGTAGTCCGGATCTTTCAATACATGGCCCGTCAGCACTGCGAACACTTCTTCTTCCCGGTGAATTTTGCCCGCAGCCACCAGTTTGCGAATGCCCGCCACCGTCGTGGCCGACGCGGGTTCGCAACCGATTCCGTCCCGCCCGATCATGGACTTGGCGTCGGCGATTTCCTGCTCGCTCACGCCGATCACTTGCCCGTGCGAGCGCAGCACGGCGCGCAAGCTCTTCTGCCACGAAACAGGAGCGCCGATCTTGATCGCCGTGGCAAGCGTCCGCGGCTTCTCCACGGGTGCCATCGTGCTGGGAAGCGCTGCGTCCTGGTGCGACGACTCTGCACCGAGGCTCGCGGACAGATCCGCGAACAGGCGCGCGAGCGGAGCCGATCCCTCCGCCTGCACCACATTCAGCTTCGGCAATCGGTCAATCAAGCCCAGTTGCAGCATCTCCTCGAATCCCTTGCCGAGCGCCGTGCTGTTTCCCAGGTTGCCGCCGGGAACCACGATGTGGTCCGGAACTTTCCAATTGCATTGCTGCATCAGCTCGAAGGCCACCGTCTTTTGACCCTCGATGCGGAACGGGTTGATCGAGTTCGCCACGTAAATCGAGGGATCGTCGCCCAGTTCCTGAATGAGCCGCATGCAATCGTCGAAATTGCCTTCCAGTTCCAGCACTGCGGCGCCGTAATCCATGCTCTGGGCCAGCTTCGCGGCGCTGATCTGCCCGTGGGGCACCAGGATGGCCGCCTGCAGGCCGGCACGAGCCGCGTAGGCCGCGAGGCTTGCCGCAGTGTTACCCGTGCTCGCGCAAACGGCCGTGTGCGCTCCCAGCACCACCGCCTGGGTGACGGCCGCCGTCATCCCTGTATCTTTAAACGAACCGGTGGGATTGCATCCCTGATGCTTCAGGCGCAGCCCCACCAGCCCGCAATATTCCGCGCAGCGCGGCGCATCATAAAGGGGCGTGTTGCCTTCGAAAAGAGTTACAAACGGGGCGGCATCCTCGAACGGCAGCAACTCGCGATAGCGCCACACGCCGCTGATGTCGCGCGCGTCGCGCGATCCCGCCCGCACCGCCCAAAGCTTCGCGAGCCCTGCCCCTTCGCTCGCCGGAGGAAGCCGCAATTCGATTTCCAGCGGGCCCCCGCACTTGGGGCATACGTAAATGCGCTCGCGGATTCCGTAGGAGGCGCCGCATCCGGGGAGAATGCAGCGCTGCAAGGCTTTGCCGTCGAGCGTCTTTTCGACCTCGCGTAAAGTCTGCTCTGCCATTCAGGAAACCTGCACCGGCTGCTCCTGGGTCCTGTTTGCACCCAAGCCAAATTCACGGTGGGTGGCTACCAGAGCGGCTTTCATGTCCTGCTCCGCCACCACAAACGAAATATTGGACTCCGAAGATCCCTGCGCGATCGCAATGATGTTTACGTTTTCCTGGCCCAGCGCGATAAACACCCGGCCCGCCACGCCGGGCGTACCGCGCATATTCTCGCCCACCACCGCGACGATCGCGATATTCGGGTCGACTGTGATGTGCTCCACCTTCTCGTGGGCCACGTCCTGCGCGAATTCCTTGCGCAGCGCATCCACGGTCAGCTTGGCGTCGGTGGACGCGACGATGAAGCAGATATCGTTCTGCGACGAAGATTGCGAAATCAGCAGGACGCTGGCGTGAACTTCCGCCGTCGTCGAAAACGTGCGGCCCACCACGTCCGGCACGCCTACGATTCCGGGGCCGCCGAGGCTGATGAGCGTTACATCCTTGATGGCTGTAAGCGCCTTCACGCCACCGCCATTGCTGCGGCCTTTGGGTGTGATTTTGGTGCCGCTCTTTTCGGGCGAAAAGCTGTTGCGGATCCACACGGGAATTCCCTGCCGCACCACCGCGCGCAGCGTCTTGGGATGCAGCACTTTTGCGCCGAAATACGCGAGTTCGGTGGCTTCGCGATAGGAAATCTCGGGGATGGTGCGGGCTTCGGCCACCAGGCGGGGATCGGCGGTCAACACGCCGTCCACGTCGGTCCAGATGATGATCTCGTCCGCGCCGATCGCCGCGCCGAGAATCGTCGCTGAATAATCCGACCCGCCGCGCCCGAGAGTCGTAAGCACCCCGTCGAGCGTAGCGCCGATGAATCCCGTCACAACCGGCACAATCCCATCCTGCAAGAACGGCCGCAATCGCGATTCGCAGTGCTCCCGCGTGCGATCCATAATCGGGTCGGCGCCGCCGTGATAAGGGTCAGTGACGATTAACTCGGTCGCCTCGACGGCCTCGCTTCGCACGCCAAGTTCTTCGAGGGCTCCTGCCACCATGGGCGCGGAAAGCCTTTCGCCCAGGCTCGAAACGGCATCGAGCGTGCGCGGGGTTAGCTCCCGCAAAAGCGCGGTGCCTTTGCACAGACGCTCGCCTTCGTCCAAAATCGCTTCCACGCGCGCCGCCAGCTGGCTGCGGCGCTCCTTCGACTGGATGAGCGCCTCCAGCGCCTCGTGGTGCTGCTTGCGCAGCGCTTCAAAAGCCGCCGCCACCGGATCGCGCTCGCCCGCCTCCGCCTTTCTCGCCGCGTCGATCAGGCGATTGGTAACGCCGCTCATCGCGGACACCACGGTTACGACGGGCCCTTCCCGCGACGCGTCCTTCACAATCTTCGCCACGCGCGCGATGCACGAAGCATCGCCCACCGACGTCCCACCAAATTTCATCACTCGCAAAGTTCTATTCATTTTCCAGGTTCAATTCCGGATTCCTGTCAGAGATTGGCAAACTGCGATTTGAAGAGGCCACAAGGAAGTTACCAGCCAGCGTTCAGGGATGGCAGCGCCTCAAAAACTATACACCAAGCATGCATTTTTGAGACCGCCCACTTCAGGGAACGCACCATTTTCGTCATCCCGTCCGATGCCGCGCGGCCGGGCGAAAAAAAAAGGCCGCGCGAACGCGGCCCTTTCGTTCAAGGTTCAAACTGTCTAGAACACGTACTTGAGCGCGAACTGAATCAACCGCGGATTCACGGACGTGCCGGTGATCTGCCCAAAGGTTGACTGGGTCACGTCCTGGGTTTGGTTGGAGGATGTGACCGGGTTGGCAAACTGGGCGTGGTTGAATGCGTTGAAGAACTCCGAACGGAATACCAGAACGGCGTTCTCGTTGATCCCACCGACTTTCGTCGTCTTCACCAAGCTGATATCCCAGTTGAACTGGCCCGGTCCGGAGACGATACCGTAGCCCGAGTTGCCGTAGAGATTGTTCGTTGCGCTTGAAAACTTCGTGAACGCGCCAATGTTCAGCCATCCCGGACCGCCGAGGATGCCACCCAGCCGGGATTTGTCGCTCCCCGAAGTAGCTACAGGGGTTCCGCAGCCGCAAAGCTGCGCAGTCGAGGTCTGCGCGGCCCCGCCGGACGCGTAGATGTTTCCACCGTTGGCGTCGGTGATGGTGAGCGGTACGCCGTTCTGCACTACAGTCACGCCTGATACGACCCAGCCGCTGGTAACCTTATCGAGAATTCCTTCATGCTTCCCAAAGGGAAGGTCGTATGCGTAGTTGACCGAGAACCTTTGGGGCCGAAGATAGGGCATCGGTCCATACACCAGCGGCAGGGCGGCATTGTCGTAGGCAATGTAGCTTGCGGTGGTGAAACCGCGCGCCCACGTGTAAGCGGCTTGCATTTGGAGCCCATGAGAGAACCGCTTGGTCACAGTTGCCTGCAGACTGTTGAAGTGGCTGTCCGAAATGGTCTGGTCCACGCCGATGCCGCTCGGCGAAAAGCCCAAATACGGCACACGGAGCGCGGCGTTCCCGGATGTGTTGGTAGTGATACAGCCAGAAGGTGCTCCGCAATCAAGCCCGCCGGTTTGCGGCGTGGTTCCTACGCAGTTTGTTGTGATGCCACCGGCGCATACCAGCAGCGGCTGGTTGACGTTGTGCTCCAGTATCCCGCCGCCAACGGTAGCGTCGGGAACTTGATGCACGCCGCGGCTTCCCACGTAACCCAATTCCAGCACCCATTGGTTCACGAACTCATACTGGACGTTCGCGTTCCACTCATACGTCACCGGCACAAGGTACTGGGGATTCGCCGAAAGGACGGCTGTAATGGATCCAGTCCCGGTTGCGGGGTTGAAAAAACGAGGCGTCCATCCCAACGCAGGAGTCGCACAATTCACACTAATACCCGCTGTGGGAACGCTGCAATAGGGCGAAGCCTCGGTAGAGTACCAATTTGCAGCGCCACTCTGTGCGACCGGAGTGTCGTACGGCGACCCCTGCGTGGCGCTCTTGTTGTAATACGTGTTGCCGGCGCGATCATAGAAGGTTCCGAAACCAGTCCGGAACACCAGCCGGTCGCTAGGCAACGGCTTCCAAGCAAGACCGATGCGAGGGCCAAAGTTCCTGATAGGCGCACTGTTCAACGTGGGAGTATTCTTGTTGTTATTCACGAAAAGACCGCCCACCGGCGGAGCCGGGAAGGCCGAAAACGGGAAGTTCGAGGGCACCACGTAACCTGCAAGTGTCCCCGTCGCGGCTGTCGTTCCCAACTGTGAGTTTGGTACCAGAGCGATATTTTGGACCCAAACATTGGTATTCTCGCCGTTGGCGGCGTAATTCAACGGGAACCATTCCCAGCGCACGCCAAGGTTCAACGTAAGATTGCTGCGGACTTTGAAGTCGTCTTGCACGAAAGCATTCGCCGTGGGGGCTCGGAACTGGAAGTCTTCTCCACCAGCCGGCGTGATGCCTACCGAATTACCCGAACTGGAGATATTGCTCTGGGCGGTACCGTTCGTGACCCCCGCCGTTGTGCTCGCGGTGCAGGGCGCCGTTCCCGGAGGGCACCCTGGCAGACCCAATAGAAAATCCTGGAAGGTCTTGAAAGTCAGAGACCCGATTGCCAAACCAGGGAAGTGCCAATCCTGCCGGTCACGCTCATACTCAAAGCCGGCGCGAATGGTGTGTTTCCCGTGCGACCAGGAGACCTGGTCCGCGAATTCATACGCGAGGTTAAACTTGTCCGTGGCATTCTTGAGCACGGCGCCGAACGTGAACAAGCCCGTGACCGTCATGCCATTCAGATACGGGACCGAAGGCTCTAGCGGCGCCATTCCTACCTGAGCATCGGTGAATGGGGTTGTATTCTCGGGTTTTCCCACGGAGCGCTGTAGCGAAGCACGCGCCTCGTTAACCAGATTGCTGGTCAGGCTGGTTGTGAGCTTGCCCGTGACGTATTGCGTCGGGATCTGGACCATTGCGCCTGATCCCTCGGGGAGGCACAAGGTAAGCGACGTCGAAGTGATATTGCAGCCGATCGGGCCATTCGTGATGGCATCCGAATAGGTCCATCGTCCGGAGAAGGTATTCTTGTCGTTGATCACATAATCGAAGTTGCCGACGGCCTGATGCTCCGTATATTTCGCCGCGCTACTCTCGAAAACGCTTTGATTGAGCCCCGTGGAAGAACCCGGAACCAAATAGGTTCCATCCGCATTCTGGAGCTGCAGAATTTTAAGGGCGACAGGATTGATGTTGGAGCCGTTGCAGGCAAGCTTGGTATAACCCGTCGTTTGAATGGATGGCCCATTGACGCTGCTGCCTTGTCCGATTGTGGCGGAGCCGCCGGGGCAAAATGCCTGCCCCAGAGCCGTCTGGAAAGCAGCCGTATTGCGAGCCCCTGACGGAATTCCAACCAAGATCGGAGTGGAAGCGCCCGCGACTGAAAGGCCATTCTTCTGCCGCGTTTCCTGATAGGAGGCGAAGAAGAAAAGCTTGTCCTTCTTGACCGGCCCGCCGAATACGCCGCCAAACTGGTTCTGATTCAGCGCGGCGCGTCCGTTGGGAAGGGGGGCAACGTTCAACTTGCGGAAAAAGTCGTTGGCGTTAAGGTCGGTATTGCGGAAGAACTCGAACGCCGTGCCGTGAAACTGGTTCGTACCGGACTTGGTGACGACGTTCACGCTGGCGCCCGGCTTGCGGCCGTAACCGGCGTCGAACAACGAAGTCTGTATCTTGAATTCTTCGACGGCATCCGGATTCACCACCGCAATCCCGGGCGAACCGCCTGAGTCGGCGGCAAAACCGTTCCCGGTCCAGGCCACAATGGGCGCGCCGTCCTGCATGAAGTTGTTCTGCGAGGTAGTGGACCCGTTCACTGAGATATCGGTGGTCCCCTTGCCCAGCGTGCTCGCGTTGAACACGGCACTATTCGCCCCGGACGAAAGCCCCAGCAGGTTGGTGTAGTTGCGGGTGGTCAGCGGCGTTTCCGTCACGGTTTGCGAGTTGACCACCGTGCCTACGGCGGTGCTTTCGGTCTGGATCGCAGCCGTTTGGGCGCGGACCTCCACTTCCTGAGTCTGCGCGCCAACCTGTAGGGTTTGATCCAGAACAGCCGTCTCGGTGACACTAACCGTAACCGACGGCACCTCAAGAGCATTGAACCCGGCGGCTTCGAACTTGACGCCATAATTACCCGGAGACAGCAATCCAAACTTGTAGGTACCGTCGGCACTTGTCGTCGTGGTCCGCACTTGAGCCGTGTCAATGCTCGTGAGCGTCACGGTTGCATTCGGCACCACAGCGCCAGAGGAATCCTTCAAAGTGCCCGACAACGCGCCAGTCGAAGCCGACTGGCTGAACAGCGACGGACTCAGCGTCATGGAGCAAATGAGCAATGCCAACAATCCCACCACAAACATGCGGACGTTCGAGCGCCTAGAAATTTCTTTAAACATTCACATCCCCCCCATATTGGGATTCTTCTCTGAGTTGAAAGTCGTTGTTATTTGAGCGATCCGTAGTTGCGCTGGACCGCCACCCCAAAACAAGACACAACAGTGTCTATCGCTGACCGGATTATTTGCAAGCACTATGCCATCCATAGATTATTTCGATTTGCTTAAAAGGACACTGTATACAAGTGGGTTAGTACCGTTGCGGGTGGAGCAGTCGCTACCCTGGGAAAGGGCAATATCCCGTTTATGAGATCAGCTGGAACGCTTTTCTATGCTTTTTGGAAGGTCGGAGAGGAGAAACCAGATAGGCCGGTATCAGATGTATTGAAGGAATTGGGTCCAAAAACTCGTTCCGCAGGGCGGCGATCCAGGAACACCGCCCCGCAGCCTCTGGTCATTGAGTGGTTATTGAATGGTGCCGACCCACTTCCAGCCGTCCGCAGGGCGGACGATGCTGTGTAGCCGCAGCCGGTGCTCGCTCGCGTCGCGCCCAGGATTGCCGCTCACGATTACGCGGTCGCCGGCCTTCAGCGTGTCCCGGGAGACGCCATCGCGGCTCAATTGCGCTCCGCCACCCCACTCCACCGTCCAGGTCTGTACTTGCCCCGCGTCATCGGGCGCTTCCACCTTCACGAATGAGTGCGGATTGCGGTACATGAATTCCACCAGCTTTCCATCCACTTTGATTTCTTTGTCGACGATATAAGTTGCCGCGAACGAATGATGAGCGCTGGCTCCGCCCACCCAGATCGCCGACGCACACACTGCAAGAATCAGAAATTTCCATCTCATGGTGACTCCTCCTCCCGAGGCACATCACTTTAATTGTTGCAACTCCGAGTGAGGTATATTATACGCCTGTCGCACCCAAATAGTTGCACCGCGCGTCCAAATAGTTTCGCAGAAGCCGGCTCTCCATATACGATTCTGCGACCTGAAATGGCGGCGTCGTGGGCGCCGCAGATTGCCTGTCATCCGCAAGAAAAAGGGGATGGAATGTCAAACGTGAAATCGAAGTCCGCGTTAATCCTGACCTGCGCCATTTCAGGCTTGATCTTCTTCGCGGCCATATTGCGTATCGAAGCGGCCCCCAGAGGCGTCGCCGCCGTGGCGCAGGCCGAGGCAAGCCGGGTCGCCGTCAACTCGGACGATATCGGCGGCGTGGTGACCAGCGCGAACGGTCCCGAAGCGGGCGTCTGGGTGATTGCGGAAACCACCGACCTGCCCACGAAATTTCGCAAGATCGTCATCACCGATGATGCTGGGCGCTATCTGATCCCGGAGATGCCCAAGGCAACTTACAAAGTCTGGGTGCGCGGCTACGGACTGGTGGATTCGGATCCTGTGACTGCCACGCCCGGTAAGACGCTCGCGCTCAAAGCGGTGATTGCGCCCACGCCCCAGGCTGCGGCGCAGTATTACCCGGCGAGCTATTGGGTTTCTCTGCTGAACGTGCCTCCCAAAAGCGCGTTTCCAATGATCATCCCGGCCCCTCCGCCTTTGGAGGGAGACACCGGCGAAGGCGACGAGGTAAAACAAACGCACATCAGCTCCACGGCTCATCCTCCCACGACGCTCCAAACGCAGGCCGAGTGGCTCTACGACATCAAGGCCTGTTACGGCTGCCATCAATTGGGAACGAAGTCCACCCGCGAAATTCCGGCGAGCCTGGGCAAATTCGAGACCAGCAAGGACGCTTGGGCCCGGTTCATTTCCTCCAGCCAGCTCGGCCGGGGAATGATGCACGGGCTAAACCTTCTCGGGCACGATCAGGCCCTCGAGATGTTTGCCGATTGGGGCGACCGCATCGCCAAAGGCGAAGTGCCGCCCGTTCCGCCGCGTCCGCAAGGAACCGAGCGCAACGTGGTGGTCTCGGTTTGGGATTGGTCGGTGCGCGCGTCTTTCCTTCACGCGCTCATCAGCACGGACAAGCGGAATCCGTCGGTAAACGCAAACGGCCCCGTGTATGGCGCGGACTGGTCGGCCGGGGCATTGGCCGTGATCGACCCGGTCACAAATTCGCGCCGGATGATCGAGGTTCCCTTCCCGGACACCTACGACCGCACCAAACTCGCGCCGTGGTCGCCGCAATCTCAACTCGCTCCGTCGGTTTACTTCGGCGATGAACTCGTCTGGAAGGATCCCATCAATCCCGGCCCCATCACGATGGACGGCCAGGGCCGTGTGTGGTTCAACGTCGAAAACCAGATCGGCAATCCGGCCTTCTGCAAAGTGGGATCGAACAATCCGTATGCAAAATATTCGCCGCGGGAATTCGGCGGGAAGGGCGTAAATGTTTACGATCCCAAGACCGGCAAATGGGGTTTCGTCAATCTGTGCTTCCGCTCCACACGCATCATGTTTGGCGACGACAAAGACAACACTCTGTATTTCTCCGTGCAGGGAGATCCCGGCGGGATCGGCTGGGTGAATACGCGCGTCTGGGATGAAACGCACGACTCCGAGAAGTCGCAGGGATGGTGCCCGGCGGTGATTGACTACAACGGCGACGGGAAACTCGGGCCTTTCACCAAGCCGCCCGCGCCGCTCGATCCGAAACTCGATCGCGCCATCGCCGCTCCCGGAGCGTACGGCGTGGCCTACAACACCGCGGACGGAAGCGTCTGGTATTCGGCGGTAACCGCGATGCCCGGAAAGCTGATCCGCATGGTGAGAGGATCGAACCCTCCCGAGACCTGCAACGCCGAGGTCTACGAAGTGCCTTACGATGCCAAGGGATTTTCAACCGGCGGATCTCATCCTCGCGGGATGGCGGTGGATTCCAAGGGCATCGTCTGGGCGTCTCTGGCGAGCGAAGGCGTTCTGGCCCGATTCGACCGCAGCAAGTGCAAGGTACTGACCGGCCCGGAGGCCACCACCGGCAGGCATTGCCCGGAAGGCTGGGAGTTCTACCCCATCCCGGGACCCACGTTCAAGACGCAGCCCGAGGTGAAAGCCGACTTCAATTATTACATGTGGGTCGATCAGCATAACGCGTTCGGTATGGGCACGGATCTTCCCATCGTCGATGGCGCCGACTCCGACTCCCTGCTCGTTTTCCATCCGGATACGAAGCAGTGGGTGCGCATCCGCGTGCCCTATCCCATGGGATTCTTCTCGCGCTTCTTCGATGCCCGTGTCGACAATCCGAACACGGGCTGGAAGGGACGCGGGCTTTGGGCAGCCAATCAACAAAGAGGTTCCCAGCTGACCGAAGGCGGCAAGGACATGCCCAGCCAGCTGGCGCATTTCCAGGTCCGTCCTGACCCGTTGGCGCACTAGCCTTAGCTGCATTTCATCCCGAACGGAGTGAGGGATCTGCATTTCGTTTCTATGAGCGGCATTGGCCAGGAGTTTCGTTCCTGGGATTCGCAAAATCCGGAAAGGGAAGTAAGGAGAGCAATACCATGGTGAAAATAGTTAAGCACGTGTGGCCAGCCTTGGCGCTTGCGGCACTAGGTATCTCAATTGCGATCTCCAATCCGTCGACAGCTCGAGCGAACGGAGCCGCGGGTCCAGCTCCTTCCGTGCCCAAATACGAAGTGGATCCCTATTGGCCCAAGCCGCTGCCCAACAAGTGGATCACGGGAGACGTAGGCGGCGTTTGTGTGGACGCCAAGGACCACGTGTTTATCGTGAACCGTCAAAATCTGGAGGAGAAAGAAACCGAGACGGCCGTGTCCGCCCCTCCGGTGATCGAATTCGATCCCGACGGGAATGTCGTCAACTCGTGGGGAGACGCCAAGGTTCTTCCGAAGATGCTCCACGGATGCTACGTCGATTATGAAAACAACGTTTGGATCGCCGGCAGCGGCGACGGAATCATCCAAAAATACGCGCACGACGGAAGCAAGCTCCTCATGCAGATCGGCACCAAGGGAGTAATGGATAGCTCCGACGGCACCGCCGACGGCAGGGCTCTGAATTCCAGCCACACGAGTTTCTTCAAGCCTTCCGGAGTCGCTGTCGATCCGGCGAACGGCGATATTTACGTATCGGACGGCTACGGCAACACCCGCATCGCCGTGTTCGACCGCAATGGCCAATTCCTCCGCCAGTGGGGGCGCCAGGGAAACGCCGCTGAAACCGAGGCCGGCGTGGGCGGCATTTTCATAAAGATCGTTCACTGCGTGGTATTCGACAACGCCGGCCTGGTCTACGTCTGCGACAAACAGGGCGACCGTGTGCAGGTGTTCGACAAGATGGGAAACTTCAAGCGGAATTTCATGGTCAACCCGAGGCCCCACTATCCCAATAACCGCTCTACGGAACTCGGCGCGAATTCCTGGGTCGGCTTTTCTCCCGACCCGGAACAGAAATACATGTTTGCCGTCGATGAATGGCGGGATCAGGTGGACATCTTCGATCACGTCACCGGCGAAATTCTCGGCAGTTTCAGCCGCCCCGGCCATCAGATGGGCGAAATGACCCACGGCCATACCCTGGCGGTGGACTCCAAGGGCAACATCTACGTCGGCGAGACGCGCGGCGGGAGAAGAGTGCAGAAGTTCCGCGTCGCCGCCGCGCAGTAGGCCTACGCAGCCTCGCAAGCAATGCGCTGGACCTTATTGTGCGTCGCTGACCGGTCCCGATCCCCGCTGGCCCAGCTTCGCTCGAAGGGAAAGAGGCCACAAGGGGCGGCACGGGGCAGGATCCCACTTGGATCCATCCGGCTCGCGCTTGAACTGGCTGCTCAGGAGAAATGGTTCCCTGAGGTAGGTAGGATCTTCGATCACCGATGTCAGGATCAGATACTGAGCCACGCCGTGCAGATCGAGCACCGTGAAGTGTTCATCGAGCACCGCGTTTCCGCTGTAGGGAACTCCGTTCTTCTCCAGATATCCCGGGCGCATATGCGTAGTTACCACATGCAGGTTGCCGCCCTTCCCGGGCGCAGGACCGTCAAACGGCGTTCCGGCCCGCCTTTGCAGCTGCTTGTCCCATGTGGCGACTGAATCTCCCTGCAACTGAGGCTCTCCGCCCTGCCATTTCGAGCCGTCAAAATGAAACAGGCGCTTCTGCATCCCCGCATCGATATCCATTCCGAGCGTATTGTCGTCGACCCAGAAGATGTGCAGCCGGGCTGGCATGCGCATGATCCCGCCCGCGCCGTAGGCCTTGCATTCATTGCCTTCCGCTTTGTCTTTGTCGGGATCCCAGGCATCGGTGACGCGCCGGCCTTCGGCGTTCAAGGGGGCGCTGGTGTAATCGCCTTTGGCAGGCGTCATCATCCGCCACACCCAGTCCTCATCCACGATGGCGACCCAGTAGCCCGTAACATCGACTACCGCGCTTGCCTTGGCGGAGGCGGGCGGAGCACCTGCCGCCCTGGCCTGACGCTGTGCGGCGCGTGTCCCCGCCACCGTCCCCAAAATGAGGAGGAGGCTCCCCAGAAAGGCGCCCCACACTGTCATGCGGAAGGCTGCGCTATTTCGACAAAACTTGATCATCATTGTTCCTGCTCCGGCTACTTTTGCCCTGGCGGATTCGCGGTTTTTGCGAGTTCGCGATAGACGATCTCCGTAAATTTACGGCCCCCGTCGGCTCCGTAGATTCCGTCATAATCCAGAGTCGGCTTGGCCGCCTTCACCTGATCCAGCGTCATTCCGTTCTTGACCATCTTCTGAATGCGGCCTCGAATGATGGTAACCATATCGCGATAGTTCACCACATCGGCCCGGTCCGAGAGATGGCCGTGGCCCGGGATCACGTACGTGCCGCCTTCTTCGCCATACTTCGGCACGAGAATTTCGATCAGGTCATTGAGGGAATCGATGAAACCCGCGACCGTCCCGCCATTCTCGGTCTCAATCACCGGGTAACTGGTGGTCGTGAAAATGTCTCCGGCGCTCACCACGTCCGACGCGCGAAAAAAAACAATCGAGTCCCCGTCGGTGTGCGCCGGCGGCATCTGGTAGAAAACCACGGCTTCGTTGTTGTAGAGCTTGAAACCCTCGTTGCCGAAGCCGATAGCGGTCGTTTTTCCCGCCTGCTCTTCGGTCCGGTTTACGGTATTGAGGCTCGCGATGATCGTGCCTCCAGGCAGCAGCTTCAAGCGGCTCAGATCCTTTTCTTCTTCACGGGCAAAGCCCTGCGTAGCGTTCGGAAGCGCTCCGCCTGCCTTATAAAACGTGGCGTTTCCGCCCGTATGGTCCGCGTCGGCGGTGGTATTCCCGAAAAACATGATCGGCAAGCTCGAGATTTTCCGGACTGTCGCCAGCAATTCATCGCTGAATCGCGGAAGACCCGTGTCCACGACGATCACATACTGCTCGCCCACCTGCACGGTGACGTTGCAGCCCGCGCCCACCAGCATGTACACGTTGCCGCGAACGTGAAGCACGTGGATGTTCTTGGAATCGAAATCGGGTTCTTCGACCGCGGAAGTCCGCGCAGCGGCCATGCGCGCTGTGCCGCAAAAAATCATCACCGCCAACCCAACAGCGCATCCCCAATAGCCCGCCCTACGGAACCGGTTCAAATTCATCTACCCGTCTCCGCGGACTCTTTCGGGAGCGGAGGCGGCACCGGCATCTTCTCCAGCTTCTTCTGATATTCCGGATACATCGTCTCCGCCCCGCCTCGCACCGCTTCGTACGGCACACCCGTTCTTTGCGAATACTCGTTCAGCCATGGGTTTTCCCCGGGCAGGTGGTAAGCGACCCACCCCTTCGGATGGTCGATTTCCACGCTGGAAATGCAGAAATTGGGCGAAAGCTGGCGTCCGATGTCCTGGATCCAATCCGAAGTGATGATAAAAGGCTCGGTCAAATAGACGGGGTCCTCCACGATCGTCACCAGCGTCAGCGTAGTCGGGTAACGAATAAAGTATTCGGTGACGGTCGCCTTCTCGCTGCGCGCCAGGCCGTTGCGCCGGAAATAGCCTTCTTTCAGGTGGGTCGTCGTCACCTTCAACATGTCGCCCACCCACTCGCCGGTCGAAAACCCCTGCCAGGTGTGAGCCGCCCACTCCGGCGGATGCGGACGCCCGTCCATGTAAATGGTCCGCTCGGGAAGCATGTAACTGATGATCGTATGCCAGGCGGAAACACCCTGCGTCAGCGGATCCACGTCCGACCAGATGCGCATCTGCGACGGTCCGCGCGGCGCATAGTCCAGGGGATGCGCGTGGCACAAGTGTTCCACCATCGTCCACTGTTCCGCGTCCCAGGTGTCGGCCCTCATGCGCGTCGCGTCGTTGATCGGCAAACTCAGATAATCGCCGATGGCGACGTCGCCTCGCTCCGGCATGTCTTCGTGCAGATTTTCAGTCCACTCCCCCGCCAGATCGACCTGTGCGCGAAGCGGCGAGCCCGTGAGAGCCGCCACAAACATCAGCAGGAGCGGAAAACAGGCCCATCGCAAGCCACGGTGGCCGAGACGATTCGTGAGGTGCGTCATGTCTTTTCTCTTCCTATCGGGATTCCTGAGAGGGGGTTAACCGGCGTTCGACCGATACAAATCCAAGCGAACTCTTCCCCGGTGCGTCATCATAAACCACCCACAAGGAGGGAGCAAGGCACGTTGGAATCCCTGGAAGCCTGATCAACAAGAGCGCTCAGCCGCAACCGGTCAATCGGAAGTAACAGCGAAACGTGACAGTTTGCTCTCTCTCAGAACGGTTGGACGCGTCGCGCAGAAGAATGGGTTTCCAGCCCCCGGGAACGCCAATCTCCCGATTGGCGGGTTTAGACTTTGTCCTGAATCCCGCCAGTCCTGCCTAAGCGCCGCGCAATTAAACGCTAGTTTCTGGCAGACGAAGGCCCTGCGGCGTTCGTCAGATAGAAGTAACCCACCTTGTTATTCGGATTCGTCCCGTACCACATGCGCCCCTGCGCATCGCGGAAGAACTCGCGCATAGCAATTTCCGAATGCGGCACGGGATATTCGACCACCTCCCCGGTTTTGGTGTCAAACCGCCCCAGCTCATCCATGTAATGAGAGTCATACCAGAGATAACCGTCCGCATCGAAGCCCATGCTGTAGGGAGTAGGCGCCGGCCCGGGCAGTGTATATTCCTTGAATGTTTCCGTAGCGGGATCGAATCGGGCGATCTTCCCCGCATTGAATTCGCCCACCCAGATCATCCCGTCCGGGCCGATTTCCATCCGCCGCGCATAGCATTTCGGCGTGGGCACGGTCCACTGGGAAACCTTCATCGTTTTCCCGTCGACTTTGCCGATCTTGTTCGCTCCCGGCTGCGTAAACCAGACGTCGCCGTTTTTGTCCGGCTTTACGTCGTAAGCGATCTTCACTTCATCGAAGCGCGTGAATTTCCGCGTTTCGGGATCGAATTTCGTCAGCGGCTGGCCGCTACCCCACACGTTGCCGCTGGGGTCGAGCCGGACGGTGTGCTTGTTCCCGCCTTCGCCCATGCCTTCTTTCCCGGGGAGAAACGCATCCTGGTATTCAGTGATCTGCTTCGTGTTGGGATCCCAGCGCCCGATCTTGTTCGAGCCTTGTTCGGCCAGCCACACAGAACCGTCCGGCGCGGGCACGGCGGAGTGGATCGCAGCGGTTCCCGACGTTGGGAACCTTGTAGTCCTGCATCTCGCCCGTTTTCGGATCGAGCCGCGTGATCATATTGTCGATCCCGAAATCGGGGATCCACACGGAGCCATCTTTCGCCGGCGCCGCGCTGAACGGCATCCGGTTCGGCCCCGGCATGTCGTACTCCACGAACACGATATTCGACGCGTCGCTGCTGAAAGGACGCACCGTGTCCTTGTACGCGGGCATATCCGCCGGAGATTTCGGCAGCACCGAGTCCGGCCCGAACAGCGTGGTGAGGTAGGACGCGATGTCGCCCGCCTCCTGGTCGCTCACATTCGCCAGGGCGAAATGCATCGCAGTCCGCATGTAATCGACGCGATCCCTCCAGCCTTCCTCGTCCCGCGTCATCGACGCCATCCGCGTCTGCATCAGGTGGCAGGTCGAGCAGTGCTGGACGATCAGGTCCTTCCCTTTCGCCTGCGGGAGCAGCTGCTTCAGTTGATAGAACGAAATGTCGTTCCAGCGAACGGCGCCCTTCTGCAGCGCAAAATCGTAGGACGCTTTCTGGTCCGCCGCCAGCTTCACTCCCGTCCGCGGATCGGTGCGAAAACCCACGGCGCGCAGTTGCAGGCGATATTCTCCGGCGGTGAGGATCCGGGATGCGGTACTGCCCGCGGCTGTCGGAAAGCACGATCGTCGTGATGTGTGATTTCGTGTTCTGCGCCTCCACGAAAGCGCCCTGGAACGCCGCTCCGTCAGCGCCTTTCACCGTTCCCGTAATCGTCGCCCCGTAGGACGCGGAACCCAGCACAGCCACAAGACTTGCAAACGCCAGAGATCGGAGGTTTGACGGCATCTTGATTTCCTTTTCGTCCCTGCAAAACTTCAGCGTGCGTTGTAAGTCTTGCTGAAGCCGTTCCGCTGATTCGTAACCGTGAAAGTCCCGTCTGCCTGAGCCGACACCTTTATATAGTAGGCCTTGCCGTCATGCGTTGGACCGGGCGTGCCCGGTGCAGGCTGCGGCGCTGGGTCGATCGGCATTGCCGTGATGGGATCGTCCATCGTATTAGCGATGAACAATCCCGGCACGGTGTATTCCTGGCCGCCTAGGATCGAGAAATGAATTTCCCAGAGGTCCTCGAGTCCTGGCGAGCTAAAGAGCGTCTTCATAGTTGCAGGCGGGCCGCCTTTGCGCGGCCCGTCATTCATGATCATGACGCGCGGCCGGATCCCGTACACCAGTTGAGGAGAGCTGGAGGCGGTCAGCCCGTGGTGGGAGACGATCCACAGATCCAGCACTCCGATCGCGGTTGATCGGGCACATCAGATCGAACTCTTTGTTCCAGGTAAAGTCGCCCAGATGCGCCATCCGAAACTTCCCGAACGTAATGACGCTTCCCACCGACATCGTGTTCTCCACGCCCCCATCTTCATCCTTGCCCTTGGGAACAAAACTCGCGCATTCAGGGTTCGGAGCGCCGGCGCCAGGGAGCGGTTTCTTGATCACTTCTCCCGCTGAGCTCACGATGGTCCAGTCAAGGCCTCTCATCGGAATCTTGTCGCCGGGCTTCGCGACGGTGTGCTTCGCCTCGGCATAGAGCGCGGGGTACGTCTTGTTCATGAACTCATCGGTGCGCGCATTCTGCGGCTGGATGTTCGGGCCATGATCGACGAAATTGTGTATGGGAATGCGCGAAGCCACGTCCGCCATGCCGCCGAAGTGGTCGCCATGCCAGTGTGTGCTGATCAAATTGTCGATGTGGTTGAGCCCGGCGTCATGAATCGCGTCCAGGATGCGGTTGCCGTCCCGGTTATTCGGCCCTCCGCTCCCGGTGTCGATCAGCGTCGAATCGCCCGAAGGCGCGACGAAAAGGGTCGAGTTCCCGCCCTCCACGTCAATCACGTAGATGTCGAAAGTCTTCCCAGCAGGCGTCTGCGCCACAGCCGCCACCACCGAAAGCGCAAACGTAAGAAAAAATGCAATTGCCGCTCGCATCAAAAGTCTCCTCCACCAAAAAGAAAAGTCCGCACCAAGGCAGCCATCCTATGAGCCGCCCAAACCCCTGTCAACCGCTCATTTCCCCTGCCGCAATCGGTCGGCGCTTCAAATCTCACTCCCTGCCCCAGTCTTCCCAAAGCAATCCTTTCACCCTGCTGAACTCCTTCTGGTTGGACGTAACCAGCGTCAGCTTGTTTCGCAGCTGCCTGCCCGGCAATCAGCACGTCGTAAGCCCCAATCGGCTTTCCAGCAGCCTCCAACGCCGCCCGCACTTTCCCCGCTGCCTGCGCATCCCCATCGTCGAACGGAAGCAACGAAACCGGCCCCGCGAAAAACGTTTGCACGCGCTTCGCATTTTTTTCCGGACGGCCGCTCCTGGCAACCCCATACCACAACTCATACGCCGCGATGCTGGGCACAAACATTTCTGCGCCGCCCTCCAACTCCTTTTCAAACCGCAGGCGCACTCCCGGCGGCTCGCCATGTATCGTGCCACCGATGGGGCCACTGGTCGGGCCATGTCTCGCGCCATTGATCAGCGCGATGCAGGCGTTCGTATCGAGCAGGTATTTCAACGGAAGATCCTCCGCCGTGGTGGCTTCGGCTGCTTCCGCCCGCCCTTCATGAACGGCGGCTCTCCCGCGCTCGCGCGGTCCAGTTCCGCAAACCATTTTGAGGCGTCGGGAATGACCGGCTCAAGCAGGACGCCCTCCGCCACCCTACGAATCCGCACCTCTTCTCCCTCGAATCGGAACTCTTGCGGAAGCCTCACCGCCTGGCTCCGCCCGTTGCGAAACAACTTCGCCGTCCCGGCCTTCGCCATCTGCACCCTCCGTTTCTTTCAATATATACCCATAGTATATATCAGCCTCAGGGGAATCGCAGAACGTCGCCCGAACAGCGTTCTTGCCCGGCAACCCGCCTCTATGCCCCCCCCCACACACACACACACGCGAACTGCACCCCGACGACGAGACCCCCATCGTACTAAACGGCGCCGTTACACTCGCGGGCCGAATGCTGAGCCGCGATCCTCGCGCGGCAGGTCGGCGAATGCCTTGAATTGGCAAGCGACTCCGCGTACGATGCCGTTGCTTTTGGGGCGGGACTGTCGCCCGGCTGGCGCGGCGACAGTCAGAGGGAGTTGCTGATGTTTTTGACGAAGAGCTTTTCCGTTTCTGGCAATCGCCGCCATCGTGGCAGGTGGCGCTGGCTTGATCTTCGCGCGGCAGGCTCCGCCCGCGCGCGCCTTCAGTTTCACGCAAGTCAACCGGGGACGCGTTTTGTATCAGCAGAAATGCGCCTCCTGCCATCTCCCCGACATGGGAGGCGGAGTGGAAGCCCCTCCGCTCGCGGGCAGCACTTTCCTGAACGCCTGGCGAAAGCGCACCACCAGCGATCTTTTCAAAGTCATCCGCGAGACGATGCCAGCCAACACTCCCGGATCGCTCGGCAACCAGGATTCTCTGAGTCTCATTGCGTTTATTCTCACGTCGAACGGCGCCGCTGCCGGCGCGGATGATCTGAGCGCGGACGCAGGCGTCACGATCGGCGACGTCGCCACGGGCGGCACTGCCACCGCGCAGGCCGGGGCGCCCGGCGGCGCAGTCGGCCCGGCGGGAGGCGCGCCCCTCGGCCTCACCGTAAAAGGCGAAGTGAAAAATTACGTCCCGGTGACCGACGACATGCTGCTGCATCCCGATCCGGCCGACTGGCTGGTGGTTCGCGGAAACTATCAATCCTGGAACCACAGCACCCTTTCGCAAGTCACTCCCAAAAATGTCGGCGACCTGCGCCTCGCGTGGGTCTGGTCGATGAACGAAGGCTACGCCAACCAGCCTCAGCCGCTCGTGCACAACGGGATCATGTATCTCTTCAACACCGACAACATCGTGCAGGCGCTCGATGCGCGCACCGGCGATCTGATCTGGGAAAATCACATCCGCCCCACCGGCCTGCAGGGCGGCGGAACGGGCGCCATTCGCAATCTCGCAATTTACAACGATAAGGTTTTCGTGCCCACCACCGACGCGCACCTCGCCGCGCTCGACGCGCGCACCGGCAAAACCGTGTGGGACGTGGAAATGGCCGATTACACCAAGGGTTTCGGCAACTCCAGCGGACCAATCGTGATTCACGGGAAAGTGCTGCAAGGGATCACCGGCTGCGACCGCTATAAGGAAAATCCCGCGGAGCAGGGCTGCTTCATCAGCGCCTACGATCCGGACACCGGCAAGCTGCTTTGGCGCTTCAACACCATCGCGAAATCCGGCGAGGCTGGCGGCGACACCTGGGGCAATCTCTCGAACATGCTCCGGGCGGGCGGGGAAACCTGGATCACCGGGAGTTACGACCCCGAGCTGAATCTCACTTACTGGGGCGTGGCGCAGCCGAAGCCATGGATGCAGGTCGCGCGCGGATCGAGCGTGGCCGATCAGGACCTTTACACGAGCTGCACTCTGGCGCTTCGTCCCGACGATGGATCGCTCGCATGGTATTTTCAGCACGTGGCGGGCGAGACGCTTGATCTCGACGAAGTGTACGAGCGCGTTTTAATCGACATCGGCACTCTCAAAGCCGCATTCACGATCGGCAAGGCCGGCATTCTGTGGAAGCTCGACCGCGAAACCGGAAAGTTTCTCGCCGAACACGAAACGGTTTATCAGAATGTGTTCAGCGGCGTCGATCCCAAGACCGGGAAGCTTACCTACCGGCCCGACATCGTCGAGCAGAAACTCGGCGAAGGCGTAAAGGTGTGCCCCGGGATGCAGGGCGGGCACGGCTGGCAGTCGATGAGCTATTACCCGCAGGGAGGGCTGCTCCTCATTCCTCTCGCGCAAAGCTGCATGGAAATGACCAGCCGGAAAGTTGCGTTTGAAGACGGCTCGGGCGGCGGCGCAGCCACCGAAAAGCATTTCCAGATGCCCGGCACCAACGGCAACGTCGGCAAGCTGGCGGCTTACGACGTGAACACGTTAAAAGAAATATGGAATGTCCAGCAGCACGCCACTTTTCAAACCTCCGTGCTCACCACCGACACGGGCCTGGCGTTCATCGGCGATCTCGACCGCTATTTCCGCGCTCTCGATGCGAAAACCGGCGCGACGATCTGGCAGACTCGGCTGGGAAATTCCGTCCAGGGATTCCCTGTGACCTACAGCGTCGACGGGAAGGAATATATCGCCGTCGGCACCGGCGTACACCACGTGCCCGTCCTGCCGGATGTTCACCAGCCGCCGCACGGCAACACGCTCTACGTCTTCACGCTGCCGGATAAGAAGTAACGCCCCATTTTACTTGGCAAGCGGATCAGGCCGCAGCTGGAAGTGGACGGCATAGGGCCGCGTGCCCCAGCCTCCTTCGGTGTGCCACACGACGCGGCTTTCGACTGCCGACCACAATCCTCGCCCCTTCCATCCGCCTTTTGGATCGTCGATGCGGCCGTCCAGGCTGCGCGTGAAAAAGCCCATCGGATACGGCACTCGCAGCGTGATCCACTTTTTTGTGGAAGGCAGATAGGCGATCAGCGAATCGGAGCCCGTGCCGGTCACGACTGGTACGTCATTGCCCAAGCCGAGCGTGTTGGCGCGATCGACCCAGTCGTTGTAGAAATAATCCGCGGCAACGTTACTTCCCTTGAATTGCGGGCCAGGAACGGGATAGAGCGTCCAGCCTTCGGGACAGTGCTGGCCTGTAGCCGTCGGACCGTTCTTCACCTTGCATTTGCGGCGGTCAAAGCTGGCGAGCTGCCCGCTGCCGGTGAGGCCGACCCACACCACGCCGTTGGAATCCACGTCGATTCCCTGCGGGCCATAGCCGTCCTGATCCTTTACGCTGAACGGCGGCTCATAGACCTCCGCGATGCATGTCTCCGGCGGGTGCGTTCCCACATCCATGCGAACGATTCGTCCCGGGATCAGATCGGTGGTGTGAAACCAAACGCTGCCGTCGGTGGGACTGACAGCGATGATGTAGCCGGTAGGGCCGGGAATCATGCGGTCAAGTTTCGGGTCGGCCGGCTGATCCGCCGTGGTCCAGGGCTTGGTGATCTTGCCGTCACCGTTGTAATCGAGAATCGCGGGACACCAGCCTTGCGATTTCTCCGGGTCGTGAGTCTCATCCCAGACGCGCGCCTTCACCCAGCTGAGCCCGTAAACGCCCCGCGCGCTCATATAAAAGGTTTCGTCCTTGTCGTAGCCGAACGCGGTGTGCGAGCCGCCCGTACAGGTGTCAATCACCGTGAACTGGCTGGTCTTGGGATCGTAATACGCGACGCCTTCGTTGCGCTGGCGGCGCTGCTTCAAGGGATAGTATTTGGCGAACGGATTATCGGAGCCCGCCTGGCAATAGGCCGGAACGTCAAGCCGGGACTGCACGTTGAACCACGTGCGGCCCTGGCTGTCCATCATGCCCGGCCCGGCATTCACGGGATCGAGCCGAACCTGTTTCAGCTCCTTGCCCCAATAGGGAGACGGGTACTCCGGCATCACGTCCGGCTCCCCGCTCTTGAACTGTTTGCGCCACTCTTCGTTGCGCAGCGGAACTCTGGCGATCTGGTCGGTGTTCTCCACCGGGTCGATGATGCTGACCGCGCCCTCCGCCCAGTCGACAATGTAGACGTGCCCGTTGCCATTGACGGTCGGCTTGCGCTTATCGGTGCTGATCAGGTCGTGGGGAAAGGCAGTGCGGGTCGCAAAGTCCCACATCGTAAGCACCAGGTTGCGCTCCACACCCTGTGGCCGCGGTGGCACCGGCGGCAATGCGCCTTTGGAGATTTGCTCCATCCAGCTGACCCATAGATTCATCGCCGTGGGATTGCTGAGACCCAAGGCCGGGGTCGTGTGCAGCTCCCGGCCGCCCTGGCCGACCTCCAGCTTTCTCTCCCATCCTTCCCGGATCGTCGGGAAACTGCCAATCTCCGGTTCCACTTCGCGCGTGGCTTTGGTCCCCATCTGGTGGCAGACTTCGCAGCCCCTTCGAAGGCCCCAGATGTAATCCGCCTGCGTCTGTATGGTGCGGCCGGTGTGCAATTCGAGGAAGGAGCCCTGCCCCGGAACCGTCATTGGGAAAGCGTCCTTCGGCGGAATCTGCAGCATGGAATACCAATAATTCGGAGGATAGTACTGCGCCGCCGCGGCGGGTGACGGAGCTACCACAGCGGTGAGGGCCAATGTTTGCCCCGGCTTTGCGTCGACCGGCTGCGAATCCACCAAGCCGTAACCGCGCACCCAAATCTTGTAATTGGCTTTGGGCAGATCGGGAATCAGGTAGCGGCCGCGATCGTCGGTGACGACGATCTTGCGGAACTTGGTCTGGAAGTCGTTGGTCTCGGCGATCACCCAGACGCCCGCTTCCGGTCCGTTCGCGCTGGCGACCACTCCACCCACGTTATCCGCACTCACGGACACACCGCTCGATTGCGCCTGAGCAATGGCCCCGTTTGGGCGCGGACCAGCCTGCAAACGAACGACTGCGACGCCCGCTATCATTCCCCCCGCGGCCACGATTAACAAGACCAATCCGACCGACTTAAGCCTCGCTACCTTCATGATGAACCTCCAAATTGGGCACATCGTACTCCTGAAGTCGCGCGGGAAACAACCGGGTCACGCTCTGACTAATGTCTCTGCATAATTCCCGGAACCCGCCGCGGGCCGCATCGCCTCACGCAGAGTCGCCGATTCGAGCAGGCGGTGTTACCCGCGAATGGCGAAAACGGACTTCCAGCACACTTTCCAATGTGTTTCGCGACAAGCGGGAAAATGCTTACGGCAAGCTATTAATGATCATGCTTTCAATACTTTAGAGACCTGAATGCGTTATTCCCCGTAACGTACATTTTCACAAGAGCTTGGGACATTCCGGTATGGTCCGAAAACGCTACCGCGCCTATGTTGAGACAACGGAGGCGATCATGAACACAATTGCCGGAGCTGTTGCCGACAAATCTGCGGGCACTCAGAATTATGTGAGTTCTCCCGCAACCGCTTCCAGCGTTGAAGCAAGAAAACAGCGACCGGTTGCGGCGCGAACGAAGCCCGAGTTTGCCGCCACATCTCAAGAAGAAACTGATTTTTGGGAAGACGTGACGTAAATGCCTGTTCCAAAGAATTCATGAAAGGGATTCAGAGCCCAGGAGGCAAAATATGAAAAAATTCTTACTGTTTGCAGCGTTGTCGGTGGTGTTGGGGTCCATCTCGCTTCCTTGCCGCGCGCAAGGAGCGCAACGCGGTTCAGGCAATCAAGCCTGGCTCATGAACGAAGTCCGGCATCAACTCGTCCTTCTCCCCTACTATTCCGTCTTCGACAATCTGGCATACCGCGTGGACGGTGAAAAGGTCACTCTGACAGGCCAGGTCACGCGACCGGACATCAAAGACGGCGCCGGGAAAGCGGTGAAGGGCATCGAAGGCGTCGAGTCCGTGGACAATCAGATCCAGGTGCTGCCTCCCTCTCCCATGGACGACCAGATTCGGCGCGCCGAGTTTCAGGCAATTTATTCGTTTCCGTCGCTGCAACGCTACGGAGACATGGCCGTGGCAGCGATCCATATCATCGTGGACAACGGCCGTGTAACGCTCGAAGGCGTGGTCAATAGCGATGCAGACAAGGACGTGGCAGGAATCCGCGCGAACACCGTGCCGAACGTATTCGCCGTCACCAACAATCTGCGCGTCCAAAAGGGCAGCTGACCTTCGAGCGAATTGCCCCCGAACCGCGCGGCCCCAGCGCGGTTCGGGGTATGCCTTAGAGGAGCCTCTTACTGCCGGCTTCTCAAACGGAATTCGATTCTCGGCCGCCGCCCCGACGTTGTGCCCGCGTTCCTGATCCCGAACTTCCTCCACAGTACTCCCCTTGTCCGGCTGGTGCGTTTTGTCAGACACTAGATAGTTGGAAGCTTGGCGGAGATGACTTCCGGCCAGGCCTCACACTGTTCCGGTTACCGAAACCATAATGCCTAGCCCGGCGTCCTTTTTAACTATGCAATTTGCCTGGACGATTCATGGCCATCTGGGACGGATTCCGGGATGAACGTCTCTACACCTTTCATCCACCGGCCGGTGGCCACTACGCTGCTGACGATAGCGGTGGCGCTCGCCGGGATCATCGGGTTTCTGGTGCTGCCGATCGCGGCGCTGCCTCAAATCGATTATCCGACGATCAGCGTGCAGGCCAGCTTGCCTGGCGCCAGCCCGGAAATCATGGCCTCGTCGGTGGCCACGCCCCTCGAACGCCAATTCGGGCGCATCGCGGGCGTTACCGAGATGAGTTCGTCGAGCTATCTCGGCAGCACCTCCATTGCCCTGCAGTTCGACCTGAACCGGAATATTGACGGCGCCGCGAGAGACGTCCAGGCCGCCATCAACGCCGCACGTAGCTACCTGCCGGCGAACCTTCCAAACAATCCCACCTACCAGAAGGTGAATCCGGCGGACGATCCGATCATGGTGATCGCTCTCACGTCCAAGATCTACGATACGGGGCACCTCTATGACGCCGCTTCGACGATCATGCAGCAGAAACTGTCGCAGGTTTCCGGCGTGGGGCAGGTGTACGTGGGCGGGAGCTCGCTCCCGGCGGTTCGCGTGGAAATCAATCCCACCCAATTAAATAGTTATGGGCTCGGTCTGCAGGATGTAAAGAACATGCTGAGCCAGCAGAACGCGAATGTGCCGAAAGGCCAGATCTGGGACGACGACACGACGGCGGACATCCTCGCCAACGACCAACTCCTGAAGGCCGATTATTACAAGCCGCTGATCGTCGGCTACCACAAGGGCGCCGCCATCAAATTGTCGGATGTCGCGGAGGTCCGCGATTCCACCGAGAACATCCGGACAGCCGGCTATTTCAATGGCCGCCCGTGCGTGACGATGCAGGTCTACCGGCAGCCCAACGCCAATATTATCGACACGATCGACCACGTGCGGCAGGCGCTTCCCGCGCTGCAGGCTTCGATCCCGGCGGGAATCGAAGTAACAGTCACCTCTGACCGCTCCGCGAGAATCCGTCCCTCGATCCGCGAAGCCGAGCGGTCTCTTCTGGTTTCCATCGGTCTGGTGGTTCTGGTGGTTTTCGTCTTTTTACGCAGCGTGCGCGCCACGCTGATTCCCAGCGTTGCGGTTCCGGTTTCGCTGCTCGGCACATTCGGCGTGATGTACCTGTTCGGCTACAGCATCGACAATGTCTCGCTGATGGCCCTCACGATTTGCACGGGATTTGTGGTCGATGACGCCATTGTCGTGATCGAGAACATTACCCGGTACTTCGAGCAGGGAATGCGCCCCTTCGAAGCCGCTTTGCGCGGAGCGCAGGAAATCGGATTCACGGTTCTTTCCATGACGTTGTCTCTGGTGGCCGTGTTCATTCCCATCCTGCTGATGGCTGGCATCGTGGGGCGGGTGTTCCGCGAGTTTGCCGTCACGCTTTCCGTGTCGATTCTGGTTTCGCTGCTCGTTTCTCTGACCATGACCCCGATGATGTGCGCCCATCTCCTGAAGCGGAAAGAGGGAGAGACGCATGGGCGAATTTACCGCGCCACCGAAAAAGGCTTCGATTTCATGCTGCGCGCCTACGATCACGGCCTGACGTGGGTGCTTGGGCATGAGCGGTTCACGCTGGGAATCCTGCTGATCACGATTGCCGTGAACATCTATCTTCTGGTGATCGTGCCCAAGGGCTTTTTCCCGCTGGGCGACACCGGCAAACTGATCGGGGGCGTCCGCGCTTCTCAGGACATTTCGTTTCAGGCCATGAATCGGCTGAGCTACCGGTTCGTTAATCTGATCAAATCGGATCCCGCGGTGGAGGACGTTTTGGTTTACACGGGCGGAAACGGCCCGGTGAACACCGCCCACGTCAACGTGACGCTCACGCCGTTCGAAGACCGGCAGTTGTCCGCAAGCCAGGTGATTGACCGTATGCGCCCCAAGCTCAACAGCGTGCCGGGAGCGCGGGCCGTCCTGCAAGCCAGCCAGAATCTGAAAATTGGCGCCAAGTCTTCCAACGCGCAATTTCAATACACGCTACGGTCCGACAGCGTCGACGACCTGGTTCAATGGGGACCGATCATTTTCAATCAAATGAGGAAACTGCGCGATCTTACCGACGTCGACACCGACCAGCAGAACAGCGGTCTGGAAGCCCGGCTGGTGTACGACCGCCGGACGGCGGCCCGCATGGGAATCACCACCCAGCTGATGGATAGCACTCTCTATAGCGCCTTCGGGCAGTCCCAGGTTTCTACGATGTACACCTCGCTCAACCAATACCACGTGGTGATGGAAGTGGCGCCGCAGTACTGGCAGAACCCGCAGGGGCTCGACGATATTTATATTCATTCGTCCACCGGCGCGGTGGTTCCGCTCAGCGCGGTGGCTCATTTCGAAAAAAGAATCGCCCCGCTGGCTGTGAATCACGACAGCCAATTCCCGGCCGTGACGATCTCTTTCAATCTAGCCCATGGAGTGGCCCTGAGCGATGCGGTTCAGGCCATCAGCCAGGCGGAGCAGAATCTGGGCGTGCCGGCCTCGATTCGGAGCGCGTATTCCGGGTCGATGCAGGCCTTCCAGTCTTCGATTGCCACTGAACCGTTCCTGATCGCTACGGCCCTGTTGGCGGTGTATATCGTTTTGGGGATGCTCTACGAAAGCTATATTCACCCGATTACGATTCTCTCGACGTTGCCGTCGGCGGGTGTGGGGGCGGTGCTGGCTTTGATGCTTTTCCACATGGATCTAAACGTGATCGCGCTGGTGGGAATCATTTTGCTGATCGGGCTGGTGAAAAAGAACGCCATCCTGATGATCGATTTTGCCCTGGCGGCACAGCGCAACGAGCACCGCGACGCCAAAAGCGCGATTCATGAGGCATGCCTGCTGCGTTTTCGGCCCATCCTGATGACGACCATGGCCGCCATGCTGGGGGCGATGCCCCTCGCTCTGGCCCGGGGCATCGGCTCTGAATTGAGGATACCGCTGGGAGTCACTATTGTGGGCGGCCTGCTCTTCAGCCAGATGCTGACGCTTTTCACCACGCCGGTGGTCTACCTCTATATGGACCGCTTCAGCGTGTGGTGGAAACACCGGAAGCGCTCGGTGCGATTGCAGGTGGCGCCGCAGCAGGCAGACTAATTTTTGAACCATTGAACACTGCAACCCGGCCAGAGCGGCCTATAACGCTGCGCCGTGCAAACCATAAGGACGCTCGAAGGCCCGCGAGTCGCCATTCATCCGTGCGAGAATCGACTGGCTGCTCCGGGAAAACAGGAAGTACTTCCCGTGCTCTGCCGCGGCTATCTGTCCCATACGCTGGCGCGCGTTTGAAAGGCCCTCAACGGCTTCCACCCACAAGCCGTGTTCTTCAGGCGCTCCCGAGAAAATATCGAAGGTTCCTTCGTCCATCCGATCCACCTTTTCGAAGCTTAAACATGCGCGTGCCACGGATGCTGTGCCGAAAGACACAAAACTCCCACTTCGAGTGCATGGAAATGTGTTCCTAATGGGACAGAGATTGCGGCCTACGATCCTCTGTTGTTCCGAAGCGGAGAAAAGAAATGACGACTGCAAAAGGTGAGAAGTGCGCACACCCCTTTGTTCGTGTGTGACGACGTCGGGCAAATACTGCAGCACCCAGTGCGAGGCCATGGAAAAGACGCCGGATATCGATTGCACGTGTGCGCACCAGGGCTGCAAGGGCAAGATCTGGGCTGTAATCCAGTTCGTCCGCGACGGCCGCATCGATGAGCGTTCGTTTGGGCGAACTTAACAGACTTTTAAATGCAACCGGAAGATCGTTTCAGTAAGCAGATTCAATCTCAAAAGGGAGACAATGAAATGTTGAAAAAGTTTCTGGCCGTCGCAACACTCGCGCTGCTCGCAACTCTAACCGCCGTCGCCTCCGACCGCGAGGATGACGTCAAGCGCAGCCACAAGGCTGCGGAAGTATTCCGGGACATCATGAACGCTCCGGATCGGGGCATTCCTCGCGATCTGCTGGAATCGGCGAAATGCATCGCTATTATTCCGGGAGAGGTGAAGTTCGCTTTCATATTCGGCGGCAACTATGGCCGGGGACTGGCAACCTGCCGCACCCGGCATGGCTGGAGCGCGCCGATGTTTTTGGCCATTGACGGCGGCAGCGTGGGTTATCAGATCGGGGGGTCTTCCACCGACCTCGTGATGCTGTTCATGAACGATCACGCGCTGCAAAGCCTGCTTAGCGACAAATTCAAGCTCGGAGCCGACGCATCTGTAGCGGCCGGACCTGTAGGCCGCAACGCAACCGCCGCCACCGACCTCAAATTGAGTGCGGAAATACTGTCTTATTCCCGCACGAAGGGTGTTTTTGCCGGCGTAAGTCTGGATGGAGCGGTGGTGCAAGCCGACAAAAGCGGAGACAAAGCGATGTACGGCAACAATGTTGACCGCCATGAAATCCTGAGCGGCAAAGTCGCTGTGCCCGTCTCGGCTCGGCAATTGATTCACGAAATCGGCGGATACGTGCAGGAAGCCAAAGCGAGATAAGCAGGAGAATTCTCGATTGCTCAGTGGTTGCCCCGTTCGTGCTGGCAGCATGACGGGGTGTGAGAAACATGCTCCACACACCCTGTCATGCTCCGGTACGAACGTTTTCCTATGTTCAGCCAGAAAACCGAAGGGCGCGAGCGAGACCTGTAATCTGGCCGGATCGCGCTCGGCTTCCGCGATCGGCCCAAGGGCCGGTTATCGACTTCAAACGTAGATCGCGGACCAGCAGAGGGGCGCAGTCTTGTGTGTTGCGCCGAAATAAGGAATCCGCTTGCCGGGCAAGCCGGAAACAAATAGAATGCTAATCAATTCTTCATAGGAACAGCAATTATTGTCGCTCTCGCGCTATTCGTGGCCTGGGTGATTACCGCGCTGCCGCTGGAAGCGATGACCAGGAGATTTCTGATGGCTCTCCTTGGCGTGACTGTTCTTTTGTGGCTCGTGAAAGTATTTGTTGGGTTTGGACACGTGTTCACCTGGCGGCCATAAAAACCGCCTGCACATGTGAAGCGCGACACCTGTCCGGAACAGGACAGATCAAGCCGTATGCTGCGTGTACGATGCGGTTTGAAGTTCAGATGACAAAAGCGGCGTAAACGCTGAAGGAGATCTTCGATGTTACTTCTAATTATCCTTCTGATTCTGTTGTTCGGTGGAGGCGGAGGGTATTACGGTTATTCCCGATGGGGGATGGGCGGAGGCCTTGGGATCGTTGGGACGATCCTGCTCATCGTGTTGGTCGTGTACCTGGTTGGCGGCCTGCGTTGACCTGGTTGGCATCGGTCTGACGGCCAGGCCGGTGAAGTTGGCGATGAGCTGACAGTGCGTGGCTGTCAACTCATCGCCTTTGCTTTTGGTACCCGGATGTCTCGCGGCGCGCAACATCTACAGACAAGAAGGGGGCGCCGATTAGTGCACGCGTGGGTGGCCGGCAAAGAATAGAATCAGAAGAATCAGTATGACCGCGCTGACGCCTCCGATAGGGTAATAACCCCAGTTCTTACTGTGTGGCCAGATGGGAAGGCTTCCCACAAGCGTTACGACTAAAACGATCGCAATGATGAATAGAAGAGTCATGGTTTAGCGGCTCCTTTGGAACGTCGAACATATTGCGTGACATCACTTTGGCGATTGGCACTACGAGGCATTGCGATTCCTCTTCGGTCTTACGAGTATTGCTTTTCAGGAAGTAACTCACCCGAAGCGCCGTTCCGAAGAATACGGTACGCCAGATAGCCGATCCCTGGCTTTTTTCCAAGAATGGCTACCTGGCAAACGCTCCAGAACCAGTAATGGAGAAAACACTAAAGGATATTGATCGAGATGCGGAGCCCCGGATGAAAATTGTCATACATGTAATAGCCGCCATCGGTATACACCACGTAAACGTCGTCTGAATAGCCCCAGCCGACTGGCCACGGATCGATGAAACCGAAGGAGTAGCCGCCATAGTCGAAGCGCCGGCTATCATACTGCCCTCGACTGACGTGGAATCTGTGTCCGCTGCCAAAACTGGAAGCGTAGTGCGCTTCGGAAATGCGGCCATGCTGGGAACCGCCTCTGTTTTCGGCCACAGCGTGTGTCTGCTGCGCGTGTTCCTGGCTCCGCCCATTATTCGCCGGCTGTTCGTGATTCACTGCGTGTGTCTGTGGCTGCTGCGTATGCGCGGCTTGCTGTGTGCGTGGTTGCTCCGCCGGCTTTGCATTCTGTGTCTGTTGGTGCGCCGCCGGCTGCACTTGATGTTGTTGTGGCTGCGACTGCCGTTGCTGTTGTACCGGCCTATCCTTCTGCTCGGCTGGCTTAGCCCCCTGCTGTTGCCCGTGCTCTTCCTCGTGGCCCTTTTCCTGGCGCGCGTAGGCGGAAGCAGTGCTTCCGAGAAGCACAAGCAATGCTGCTGTTGCGATTGGGAATTTCATCTCTGTCACCTCAATTTAGATACGTCCAGAGTGTAGTGTTGTGACACTTAGACGTCTGTGCCGAACGGGACAGGTATTCGCTGCCCTCCAAGCCTTCCGCAAGCTGCCGTTACGCGACAGAGACCCGGGCAATCCAGGACTTTAGCGATTCTCGATTCTCGTGTGTCGTATGCGTTAATACGAGCAGTTGAAGTGTATCGTTCCGGACATACGCCACCGCAGCCTCTCCAATACTGTCTTGATGGGAGCATTGAACAATCCCGGGAACGAGCCAGCAATCGGGTCGGCTCCCGGAATGGCACTTCCAAATGCCTTCACTTTACCGAGACCGTGGTCAGCCCGCTGGTCCAGTTCCTTTTCTGACTGGACCTGCAAGACGGGGCCGGCCATTGCGCATCCTCTTTTACAGTGAGGCTGGGGATGCAGAGCGCTGCGTGAAGGAACTCAAGCGAGCGCAATGCAAACTCAGCGCAGATATCGTCTTCACGTCCGAGGAGTTTGCGCAACATCTTAGGTCAAAGGTTTATGACGTCGTTGTGGCCGAGTATCCCGCGCCCAACTGGCAAGGCACGCAGGCACTGGAGCTCCTGCAGCAATTGGACAAGGGCGTTCCCCTCATCTATGTAACGTACATCGACCAGGCCGAGACCATAGCGAAGCTCATTACGAAAGGCGCCGCCGACTGTATTGAAATGGGAAACATCGGCCACCTTCCTGTCGCGATTCGCCGGGTGCTCGGCGAAAGCAACTTGCGCGGGCAGCGCGATCAGGCCGAGAAAAAGTTGCGGCACTCTCAGGCTCGCTATCGCGCGTTGGTGGGGAACCTCGCGTATGGGATGTGCCGCTGGAACATGGAAGGCAAGCTTGTAGATGTCAACCAGGCGCTGGTGACAATGCTTGGATATCCGTCAAAGAAAGAACTCATGGCTGAGGGGCTGACAGGAATCATTTTCCGCGATCCCTCCATCCGGAACCAGATCCTGGAGGGTGGCCGTTCCGGCAATCAGCTGAAACCTGTCGAGATTGACTGGAAGCGGAGAGACGGCACGAGTCTGAAGGTGCGGCTTAGCGGACGGGAAATCCTGGTCGAGCGCGGCAGGATAGACGGATATGAGGTCATTATCGAAAATGTGACCAACCAGCGCGAACTGGAAGACAGTCTGCGCAACCAGGCGACCAAAGACTCCCTGACGGGACTGGCCAATTATCGCCATCTCATCGATATTCTCGACAGCGAAATCAAGCGGTCCGCTCGCACCGGCCGGCAATTCGCTCTGTTGTTGTTCGACCTGGACCAGTTGAAAAAAATAAACGATCGCTACGGCCACGTGACGGGAAGCCGGGCCCTGTGCCGGCTGGCCGACGCCTTGTCTGTCAGTTGCCGGGACATCGATACGGCAGCCCGCTTTGGCGGAGATGAATTCGCGCTTGTCCTGCCGGAGACCGGGGCAGAACCGGCCGGTCTGGTCGCCCAGCGAATTTGCAACACTCTTGCCTCGGACGGGGGTGAGCCGGGGCTGTCGGTCAGCGTCGGAGCCGCGATCTATCCCCAGGACGGCCAGGCGATCGAAGCCCTGCTGACCGCGGCAGACGTGGCTCTTTACGCAATGAAGGCAAAGCGCGCGCCTGGCGCGATTCCGAACCTGGTGTCGGCAGGAGGAAAAGATGGAAAGGAATAGCAGTCCCAGCCTTGCGGCACCTAAAACGGAGACGGCATTAAGGGGAGCCGACCCCGCGGTTCACACAGTTGCCAAGGCAAGGGTGGTTGCGAGAAAAAAGCTTGCGGCGATTTCCATGCACGTGAAGGCCCTCAGGCGGCAGTTGCGGCAGAACACAGAAGGGTTCAAATACGATCTGTCGTAGCGTCAGTCAGGGACTACACGGAAGGGTCTCATCAACTCGGTCTGCCACTCGTAAGGATCACCTTGAGCGCGCCCTCTCTTGCCGCGTTTTCAAACGTCTCATACGCTTTCAAAATGTCGTTCATTGCGAAGCGATGAGTCACGAGTTTGTTCGGCTGCAGCTTGCCCGAACGCACGACCTTCAGCAGCATAGGTGTGGTTACCGTGTCCACCAGCCGCGTGGTCAGCGAAATGTTGCGGTCCCAGAGTTTTTCGAGGTGCAATTCCACCGGTTTGCCATGCACTCCCACGTTGGCGATGCGGCCGCCCGCGGCGACAATGGCCTGGCAAATAGCGAACGTAGCGGGAAGGCCGACCGCCTCAATGGCCACGTCGACTCCGGCTCCTTCGGTCAGCTCCATCACGTGACGGGCGGCATGTCCATCCGCGCTGTTGATCAAGGTAGTCGCGCCAAACTGCTTCGCCGACCGCGAGGCGCTTGTCGTCCAGGTCAATCATGAAGATCGCCGCCGGTGAATAGAATTGCGCAGTCAGTAGAACGGCCAGCCCCACGGGCCCGGCGCCTACGATGGCAACTGTGTCTCCCGGTTTCACTTGCCCGTTCAGAACGCCGCACTCGAAGCCGGTCGGCAAAATGTCGCTAAGCATCACCAGGGCCTCTTCGTCACCGCCGGGAGGAAAGTTGTAGAGACTTCCATCGGCCTGCGGTATCCGCACATATTCCGCCTGAGTTCCGTCGATGGTATTGCCGAGGATCCATCCGCCGTGTCGACAGTGGGAATACATGCCTTTTCTGCAAAAATCACATTTCAGACAGGCAGTAACACACGAGATGATGACCTTGTCTCCTGCGTGAAACTCCGAAACGCCCTTTCCGGTCTGCTCAACGATCCCGATGCCTTCGTGGCCAAGAATGCGCCCCTCGGTCACCGACGGGAGATCGCCCTTCAGAATGTGAAGATCGGTCCCGCAGATGGTCGAAGTTGTAATTCGTACGATCGCATCGCCCGCATCCTGGATCGTGGGACGTGGCTTGCTTTTCCCACATGGACTTGCCGGGACCGTG
The DNA here is from genome assembly GCA_963797585.1 of uncultured Acidobacteriota bacterium. Classification (GTDB taxonomy): domain Bacteria; phylum Acidobacteriota; class Terriglobia; order Acidiferrales; family UBA7541; genus Palsa-295. The sequence continues at coordinate 594,358 of CAWCQH010000020.1, read as the reverse complement.
ATAAACCAGCGCTTTCATTGTGCTGCTGCTCCGCGTGGTCGCGGCACTCGAAGCGGCTAGCTCTAAATCAGTGGCTTTCATTGATATGTCCTTAGGGGGCGAGAATCATCGCCGCCCGCTTCTCAATGCCGTGGCTGCTCGATATAGGGCACTTCGCACATCCAAGTAAAGATATCCGTGCGGTAGAAAGAGAGTTTCATTACGTTTCGGCTCAGAGATGCCCCGTTTTACCGTAGGCGCGGCGCCAACGAGCGTCTGACACCAGCATTCCTGCATACAAGGCAATCACGAACGCCAGTAACACTATGTCGAGTATCGTCACGGCTTCCCCCAAGGCGATGCAAGGTGCATGGCTGTTACTCCGGCGCAGTCCATCGCTGTCACCTCATTTTCTGCGCGGCGCGGAAAACTACCGGAACGAGGACAATGGCCACCGCGAGAGCCAGCAAGAGATGAATGTGTCCATGAAGGGTATAAGGCATCGTGACGCCGATGATCCATAAACTGAGAACAATAATTGAAATCGCCCACGCCATCGGTACGCCTCGGTTGTTTCCCGGCCGGAAAAACACTTGCACCGCCGCTCACGAATGGACGATCGATTGCCCGGCCTAGTCGTGCAGCACAACGCTCAGGAGCGAACTGTTGATGTGAAGCCCGCCGTTGGTATGAATAAATCCCAGTTTCTTGAATTTGTTCATGAACAGATTCACGCGTGACCGCGTGGTCCCGATCATTTCCGCCAGCGTTTCCTGCGATATGCTGGCCAGCGCCTTCTGGGGCTCGTCATTCTTTCCGTAGCGCGCAAGCAATAGAAGCGTGCGTGCGAGCCTTTTCTCCGTCGAGTTGAAAAGCTGATCGATCAGGTCTTCCTCCACTCGAATGTTCCGCGAAAGCATGTGCTTGATAAAACGGTCGGAAAACGCGTGTTCGCGGTGGAGCATCCTGCCCATTTCCTTTTTCTCTATAGCGAGCACCGTGGTGGGCGTAATCGCGGTGGCACTTCCGATACACAGCTTCTGCCCCGCCAGACATCCTTCGCCGAAGAAATCTCCCGGTCCCAGCATCGCAACCACGGCTTCCTTGCCTACCTCGTTGACGACGGAGAGTTTCACGCCTCCTTTTTGAATGTACATCACGTGTTTGGAGGAATCGCCCTGCCTGAAAATGGTTTCTTTTCGTCGGTAGTCCAGGACCTTTCGGGCCACGCCGGTCGAATCCAGAAAGCCTTGAGCGTCAAATACCTCGGGTTTGGTTTTCTTCATGATCGGCCGTCAATTCGTTTACAAAAGCTGGGGCCAGCGTACCTGTCTTGCTGCACTACAAACTGTGCCAAAAAGCACACAGGCGAAGCGCCGCCTGTTACTCCGTCCATGTGTTGTTCCGGACATCCTCCGGTGCGGTGACAGACTAGAGTGGTCGCAGCGTTAGAGGCACCCTCGGGAGACAGCCATGAACTGGATGTACGACATTTATCAGAAGATTCCGGACGGTGGACGCCTCTGGGTAGAGAGCGCGGCGACCTTAGAGCACGCCAAAGAACGTCTGCTTAGCTTGTGCTCCAACAATCCGGCTACGTATCTGATATACCACTTCAGTTCGGGAAAGCTGCTTGAGCCGCAGTAGAAACCTGGGCAGGTGAACGCTGAATCGTTACAGCCCAAGGCTCCGGCTCATTCGTCGTAAGCCCCCGAGTGCCGCCCGCTGTAATCCTGAAGGTTCTCTAACCTGTGCCGGCTCCACTCCCCAGCCGTGCCGGTGGGCCAGCAATATTCAAATGTGTCCGTAATCGGACAGATGCCCGTGCGGGGTTCTTTTAGACTGGCTTTGCTTACAGGTCGGTGGCATCTGTGAGTCCTGCTTCATGGGCAGGCGGCAGCGCTTCCGGACAAAACATAAACACTTGTGCACTTTCCTGGGGCAGCTCACAGGCCCCGATCGTCACCGCCAGGTTCTTACATTTCTCAGGAGGAATGAACATGAAGATCATCAAGTCAGTTCTGCTCGTACTCAGTCTCTCATTGCTCGGCGCCTTATTCGCACCGCGCGCCGGAGCCGATGAATGGAACAAAAAGACGGTCATGACATTCAGCCAACCGGTCGAAATCCCCGGGCAGATTCTGCCGGCGGGCACCTACACCATCAAGATCGTGGACCTGGCGTCCGAACGCCACGTTGTGCAATTCCTGGATGCGGACGGAATCAAGGTCATTGCCACGGTCCTGGCGATCGACAACTGGCGGCTTCGTCCGACCGGGCAAACCGTAGTCAAATTCGCGGAGAGAACCGGCGATAATCCGGAAGCCCTGAAGGCCTGGTTCTATCCCGGCGATAACTTCGGCCAGGAATTTGTCTATCCGAAGCAGCGGGCGATCGAGCTGGCCGTCGTAACGAAGGAACCCATTCCGGCCCTTGCCGAAGACGTTACTCCCGCTGACCTGAAGACGGCTCCGATTGTCGCGGTTACCCCGGAGGAGAAGGAAGTTCCGGTAGAAGAGGTGATAGCCACCGCTCCACCCGCCGCAGTGGAGACAGCGCCTCTGGTCGCAGAGAACACGAGTTTGCCGAAGACGGCCAGCTCCCTTCCGCTGATTGCTCTGCTGGGCATCGCGTCGCTTGGCTTTGCATTCGTTCTGAAGCGGTTCGCGCTGTAAGGTTCATAACCGTATCAAGCTCCAGGGCGCCGCGGGTTTTATTGCCGACGATTCTTATCCCGCGGCGCGTGGAGACTCACCGGCGGCCCTCACCATGCGATCGAAAAGGCGCAATTCGGCTCGAGCTTTCTGTTTATCGATAGCTTTGCTGTTTTCTGGCGGTCTCATCGCTCGCTCGTCGTCTCTGGCACAGCAGCCAGCATCGCGCGGCGCGGCTGGCCAATCCACGATTTCAGTGACGACCGAACTGGTCGTATTGCCAGTGAGCGTAACCGACAGGGACGGAAACTTTGTCTCCGGACTCGCCCTGCCAAACTTCCGCGTCTACGAGGACGGGCGGCTCCAAACGGTTACCTCGTTCCAACAGGAAGATACGCCTGTAACCGTGGGACTGATCGTCGATCACAGCCGCAGCATGGGCCCCAAGCTCCAAAACGTCGCAGCCGCGGTGAATGCATTCGCACGGTCGAGCAACCCGCAGGACGAGATGTTCGTCGTCGATTTCAACGACACTGTTTCGCTGGAACCGCCCTCCGGCGCCGCGTTCACAAACGATCCAAAGATCCTGGAAAGAGCCGTGTCGGCCGTCTCCGCACGCGGCAAAACAGCCCTGTACGATGCCGTGGCGGAGGGGATCCAACATCTCCAGCTCGGCCACTTAGATAAAAAGTCACTCGTCATCGTCAGCGACGGAGGAGACAACGCCAGCGTCCACAACTTCTCGCAGATTCTGGAATTGGCCCGGCGATACCAGGTGACGATCTATGCCATCGGGTTGGTAGATTCCAACGAGGAGGAGAATCCCACGGCCCTTTTGCGGCTCTGTAAAGACACGGGAGGCATCGCTTATTTCCCTGGCGATGGGGATAACGTGACCGGCATCTCGAAACAGATTGCCCGCGATCTTCGGGAGCAATACACACTTGCGTTCCCCCCGGAGAAAACGAACATCGCCCACCCCTTTCGAAAAATAGAAGTAAAAATTTCGGACTACAAGCGTGGCAAAGTCCGAGTCCGAACGCGACTGGGCTACTTTGGCACAGTGCAGCAGAAGCAGTCGTCTGCCCCATCTGAGAGGAGTGCATCATGAATCCTCACGGGGCCGCGCCGGGCAAACCAGGGAAGCCCGCGAACTTCATCGCACGTGGGGTGTATTACCTTTTTCTGATAGGCGGCATCCTTGTGCTCGCTTATGCCGCCTATACGATCGCCGATGCGCATGCCTACCAAGCCGTGGAAAAGGCGCGATTCGAAAATGTGAAAGTAAGCCGTAATCGGCAATCACGTCACCCAGTCCCAGGCGACGTTATCGGCGAATTGGAGGTTCCGCGGCTGGGACTTCAAACAATCGTTGTACAAGGTGACTCATCGAAAATCTTACGTCACGCAGTTGGGCACATCGTCGAGACGGCCATGCCGGGCGGCCAGGGCAACGTCACCCTGGCCGGCCATCGCGACACTTTCTTTCGGCCGTTGCGTAATATTCGACAAGGAGACACGGTCACACTCAAAACACTGGAAGGCACATTTCAGTATCAAGTCGAGTCCACAACTGTAGTCCCTCCAAACGAGATCCGAGTCCTGCAGCCGTCCGCCGAACGAACGCTCACCCTGATCACATGCTTCCCTTTTTACTACGTCGGCCCGGCCCCCAATCGCTTCATCGTTCTCGCTCGCCAAATGAATCCGGCGCCTGAGTAATTCAGGATCAAAAGTATCGGCAATGTTGAATTTTAGGGTAAAACGAGGAAAATTCCGCAAAAGCGCACCGACAGCCCAAATAGCTGCCATTGGCGCCGGGCGGCCTTTTAATTAATCATCCTTACCGCCAAGAACCACGGATGTAGGTCATTCCTCGTTGAGGAGGGTTCGTCATTCAGCGTATGGAGAAGCCAGTAACTACAGTTGCGGCCTTGACCCATTCAATTGAGCGCTACTTGAATTTCCATATAGCGCTACTAGATCGCCTCCGTCATTGGGGGAGGCGGGGTTCGCCGTCAGACGCTCAAATGCGCGCGGACGATCTCGTCGGTGAGTTCGCCGATCGCGCCGGCGGCAACCTGGCGTCCGTTGGAAAGGATGCAAAATTCGCTGCCGACGCGGCGGGCAAAGGGCAGCTTCTGTTCCACCAGAAGCACGGCCAAGCCCTCTTCCTTGTTCAAACGCAGGATAATGTCGCCGATTTCGTGGACGATATTCGGCTGAATGCCCTCGGTGGGCTCGTCGAGGATGAGCAACCGGGGCTCCAAGACGAGCGCGCGGCCAATCGCGAGTTGCTGCTGCTGCCCGCCGGAGAGGTCGCCGCCGCGGCGGTTCAGCATCTGCTTAAGCACAGGAAAGAGGCTGAAGATTCGTTCGGGAATTGCCCGGGCTCCATTCTTACGCACGCCCAGACCGACCTTCAGGTTTTCTTCCACAGTGAGATGCGAAAAGATTTCGCGTCCCTGGGGCACGTAGCCGATACCAATCCTGGCGCGCTCCTCGGCGCGGCATTTCACCAGGTCGGTTCCGTCGAAGCTGACGCTGCCGGAACTCGTCTTCAGCAATCCCATAATGCATTTCAGCAGGGTGGTTTTGCCCATGCCGTTGCGGCCCATTAGGCAAATGAGCGCGCCGGCCGGCACGGTGAGATCTACATCCCATAGGGTGTGGCTGCCGCCGTAGAATTGATTGAGACCCTTGACTGCCAGCACGATTATTCTCCGAGATAGACTTCGATCACACGGGGATCGTTCTGCACCTGGTTCATGTCTCCTTCGGCGATCACGCGGCCCTCGTGCAGCACGGTGACCCGCTGGGCGATCGAGCGGACGAAATCCATGTCGTGCTCCACCACCACGACCGAGTGCTCGCCCTTGAGCGAAAGAAGAAGCGCGGTCGTCCGTTCGATTTCCTGCGGGGTCATCCCGGCCACCGGCTCATCCACCAGGAGCAGTTCGGGGTTTTGCATCAGGAGCATGCCGATCTCGAGCCACTGCTTCTGGCCGTGCGAGAGTATCCTCGCCTGCATCATCTGCTGATTGCCGAGATCGATGATCTCCAGAACTTCGTTGATGCGTTTGTGCTGCGCGGCTGTTCTGCGCGCAAAGAGTGTTTTCAGAAATGATTTGTCGCCGGCCAGGGCGAGTTCGAGGTTTTCATACACCGTCAGCTGCTCGAAGACTGTGGGCTTTTGAAATTTCCGCCCGATTCCCGCCTGGGCGATTTCGGGTTCGGAGAGCGAGAGAAGATTCAATTTGGGCCCGAACCTCGCGGTTCCCGAGTCGGGGCGAGTCTTGCCGGTGATGACGTCCATCATGGTGGTCTTGCCGGCGCCGTTGGGTCCGATGATGCAGCGCAGTTCCCCGGGCTCAATCTGCAAGGTGAGCTCGTTGAGGGCCTTGAAGCCATCGAAGCTGACGGTGAGCTTCTCGATATACAGGGTTTTATCGTGTGCGCTCATTCTTCCGACGGCTCCGGACTGCCCGTTTGGATCGGCAGCCGCTGCGTTTTTCCAGGCTTCTTTTCGCGGCCCTGCACGAGGCCGATAATGCCGCGCGGCAGGAACAGCGTCACCAGCACGAACAGCGCACCCAGCGCGTAGTTCCAGATTTCAGGGAGCGCGCTGGTGAAATACGTTTTCGCGTAGTTCACGAGCAAGGCGCCGGCCGCGGCACCATAGAGCGTTCCGCGCCCCCCGACCGCGACCCAGATAACAACCTCGATCGAATTGATGGGAGCAAACTCGCTTGGATTGATGATGCCGATCTGCGGAACGTACAGCGCGCCGGCGATCCCGGCCAGAACGGCGGAGAACACAAAAATCCAAAGCTTGAAGGATTCCACGCGGTAGCCGAGGAACCGGGCGCGGCTCTCGGCGTCGCGGATGGCTCGGATCACACGCCCCGCGCGAGAGGAGACGATCATGCGGCATATGAGGTAGCTTGCTGCCAACATGAATGCAGTAATCACCAGAAGGACCAGGCGCACGCGGCCGGAGTCGAGATCGAACCCCAGGATGTCTTTAAAGTCGGTGAAACCGTTGTTGCCGCCGAAGCCCATGTCGTTCCGGAAGAACGCGAGCATCAAAGCATAGGTGAGGGCCTGGGTGATGATCGACAGATACACGCCGGTGACGCGGGAGCGGAACGCGAACCATCCGAACGCGAGCGCCAGCAATCCCGGCACGAGGACGACCATCAGCAGCGCGAAGCCGAAGTGGTTGAAGCCATGCCAGAACCACGGCAGCGATTTATAGTTGAGGAACACCATGAAGTCGGGCAGCACGGGGTCACCGTAGACGCCGCGCGGGCCGATCTCGCGCATCAGGTACATGCCCATCGCGTAGCCGCCCAGCGCAAAGAAAGCTGCGTGCCCGAGACTGAGAATGCCGCAGTAGCCCCAGATCAAATCGACCGCGAGTGCGAGCAGCGCATAGCAGAGATACTTGCCGATCAGCGCCAGGCCGTAGGGAGAAATATGAAATGCCGAGGACGCAGGCACCACCAGATTGAGGATGGGCACGACAATGACGATCAGCGCCAAGCCGCCCAGAAACCAGGCGCTCCCGGAATCCTTTCTTGCGCTGATCCACAGGGTATATTGGCGCGGAGGCATGGTTACTGATTTTCCGAGGCGCGTCCTGTGGGTGGAAAGAGGCCGCGCGGCCGAATCTGAATGAACAGGATCAGTGCTATGAGCACAAAAATCTTCGCCAGGACGGCTCCCGCATAAGGCTCGAGGAGTTCGTTGACGATTCCCATGGACATGCCGCCCGTCATGGCGCCCCAGAGATTTCCAACTCCGCCGAAAACGACCACCAGGAAGGAATCGATGATGTAGGACTGCCCCAGGCTGGGATTTACGTTGGTCAACTGGCTGAGCGCCACGCCGGCGATGCCGGCAATCCCCGAGCCGAGGCCGAAGGTCATCGCGTCCACCCACTCGCTGCGAATGCCCATCGCTTTGGCCATGGCGCGATTCTGCGATACGGCCCTGATCTCAAGGCCCATGCGCGTGCGCTTGAGCACGACCAGAAGAGCCGCGAAAACCATCATGGTGAAGATCACGATGTAGAGGCGGTTGTAGGTGATCGAGAGGGCGTCGTTTACCTGGAGCGTGCCGCTCATCCAGTTGGGCGTCACGACCGAGCGGTTGAGAGCTGTAAAGATCGAGCGCACGAGTTGCTGCAGGATGAGGCTGACCCCAAACGTCGCAAGCAGCGTCTCGAGGGGCCTTCCGTAGAGAAAGCGGATCACGGTGCGCTCGATAAGAATGCCTACGAAGGCTGCAACCAGAAACGCGGCCGGAATCGCCACGAGGATCGAAATCTCGCCGTGGGCGGGCATAGCGAGCTGTACAACATAGGTAGTGTAGGCGCCGAGCATCATCAATTCGCCGTGCGCCATGTTGATCACTCCCATGACGCCAAACGTGATCGCGAGACCGGTAGCAATCAGCACGAGCACCGAGCCGAGACTCAATCCAAAAAACAGTGTTTCGATGCCGGAATAGAAATTGCGGCGCCGGGTGATGGATTTCACCGCGGCGGCGGCAGCGCCGCGCACGCGCTCGTCACTTTCGGCAAAGGTGCCATCGGGAGATTTCTCGAGCAAACCCTGCAACTTGTTGAGGACATCCTGCCGGAGGCTGTTACGAAGCGTGGAGACCGCTGCCAGACGCGCCTGCACGTCCGAACCATCCAGTGCGGCAAGCGCCAGACCGGCGGCAATTTCTTCTTTCACTCGAGGATCGGTTTCCACGCCGCTGCGGGCCCGCAGCAACTGTACATTGCTTTCGTCCAAGTCTCGCTCGATGTCCCGCACGGAGTCCAGGCGGACAGCAGCATCCGAGCTCGATAAACCGTAGCGCGCCAGCGTGGTCTGCAACGTGCGGCGCAGATGGTTGTTGGTGACGATTTTCGTCAAACTGTCAGACGAAGCGGAGCCGGCGGGCTTGAGCGTCAGCGGATCGATCAGATCGAGCGCGGCGGAATCCTCTTCGCCTGCTTTCACGAGGAAAATCTTCTGATCCTGGGTGCGGTAGTAGAGGCGGCCCTCGAGGAAGGCCGTGAGAACGGGGCGTACGCTCGGATGACCGGTCTGCGCCACCTGGTCGATGATCTTGTCTTTTGCGTCGAACTCAGCGGTGCGTAATTGTCCCAGCGTCGTGAGAAAGGCCGCATCGCTCGAAGACTGGGCGTATAGGGGACCAGCACTCCGGCTGGCGAGCAGCAGCAGTACAAAAAGGCACTGCCCGCCAGTCCGAAGGAAAAGCTTCTTCATTTGTAGTTTTGTCCCGAACACGTCTTGGTTGCTTTGTTGTAGTTACCGCACTTCAGAGTCACCCAGTCTGCCACGATGTCCTTGTCGGAGGGAAGATACCGTGACCAGGCTTCGCCAGGGACCGTCCCGGGAGTCTTCCAAACCACATCAAACTGTCCGTCGGCGCGTACCTCACCAATGTAAACGGGCTTGGTGATGTGGTGGTTGGGCAGCACCTTGGCAATACCGCCCGTGAGATTGGGGGTCTCGAGGCCCGGCAACGCCGCAATCACCTTCTCGGTGTTGGTGGTGCCGGCCTTCTGCACAGCCTTCACCCACAAGTTGAAGCCGATGTAGTGGGCCTCCATGGGATCGTTGGTGGTCCGCTTGGGGTTCTTGATGAAGGTATGCCACTGTTCGATGAACGCCTTATTCTCCGGCGTGCTGATGCTTTCGAAGTAGTTCCAGGCGGCCAGATGCCCGACAAGAGGCTTGGCATCCAAGCCGGAAAGCTCCTCTTCACCGACGGAGAAGGCGACAACCGGTATGTCCTCGGCTGAAATCTTCTCGTTGCCCAATTCCTTATAGAACGGAACGTTGGCATCGCCATTGATCGTCGAGACGACTGCGGTCTTCTTCCCGGCGGAGCCGAACTTCTTGATGGCGGCAACGCGCGCCTGCCAGTCGGAGTAGCCGAAGGGTGTGTAGTTGATGGAAATGTCTTCGGGCTTCACCCCCTTGGCAAGCAGGTAGGCCTCGAGAATCTTGTTCGTGGTCCGGGGATAGACGTAATCGGTTCCCTCCAGCACCCAGCGCTTCACGCCGACGTCGTTCATCAGGTACTCGACGGCGGGAATAGCCTGCTGGTTCGGAGCGGCGCCGGTGTAGATGACGTTCTTGGACGACTCTTCTCCTTCATACTGCACCGGGTAGAAAAGCAAGCCGTCATCTTTTTCAAAAACAGGCAGGACGGATTTTCTGGAGACTGAAGTCCAGCAACCGAAGACTACAGCGACCTTGTCTTTTTCCAGCAACTCCTGCGCTTTCTCGGCGAACAGCGGCCAGTTGGAAGCGGGGTCGACCACAACCGCCTCCAGCTTCTTGCCAAGCAATCCGCCCTTCTTATTTTGCTCGGCGATCATCATAAGGATGGTGTCTTTCAGCGTGGTTTCGCTGATGGCCATTGTGCCGGAGAGAGAATGGAGAATGCCTACTTTAATGGTGTCTTGCTGGGCCCTAGCGAGCCCGCACAGGGCCATTCCGAAGGCCAGCAGCACGCCCGTGATACATAGCTTCTTATATTTCAAGTCGTCCTCCTTGTGAGTTTTCGAACATGCGCATCTTTCTGCCTTTCACAGATCGATTCCCCCTCTGAGTCCTGCGAGTCCGATGCCTGGCTGGAAATCAATGAGAGCCCAAACCGAACGTCTTGGAGAATTGGAGTTGCAAGCCAACACCCGCCTGCCAGGAATCCTTCTGGATGGCGTTAAAGCTCGTGTCCTTGTAGAAGCTCATCACCCGCGCGTCGAACTGCTTGATAATGTAGTTGAAGTCCACCTCGGTGGTGTTTTGACGATAGCTCCCATTAGCTTTCGTAGCTCCGTGGGTGAACTCCGCTACCGCGTACTTGCCGAGGAGTTCGAACTTCCCCATGCCGACCTGTTTAGGAATAAGGAAAGATGCAAGCCCATAAGCTCCCTGGCTCTGGACATAGTGGGAGTCATATCCGCCGAGACCGTTATAGCGGGAATACTCGCTCTCAATCGTGAAGGCCCCTCCACCCGGCACTTTCCTTTCCATTAGGAAGTCGACAGTGGTAGCCGTCTTTCCGTCCTGCACCTCATTGGCCCCTGCGATCGCGAGGAGATTTTTGTCTCCATAGTAAGTACCGTTGAGGTAGTAGCCGTTTTCCGGATCCCACAAATCGACCTGGACACGGGTGGCCCAGATCAGACTCGTATTCCCGTCTGAGGAACCCCCATCGAACGCACCCGCCGAGACTTTTATCTTGGCCATACCCGCCTTGAAGTCGCCCCAGTAGGCTGCGCCATTGTCGCGGCCTTGAAAGACAAAGGTGTAACCATCCTGGATACCGTCGCTATATACCGCCCACTCGTGGGCGTAGAACGGGCCGTAAAGGTTTGCGCGGTCGCTCGGGGGCAGAAAGCGCCCAAACCAGATATTGAACTTGGGGGAAATATGGAATTGTCCCACCGCGTCCAGTATCTGCATATTATCGGTCACGTTGTTATAGTCCGTGTTGAACATCACGCTGATATTCTTCGTAATGTCTCCGCCAAAATAGAGCCGCGCATGGTTGAGCGAGAACTGGTCGAGGTCCTTGCCAACATCGGGCTCGGTGTGGACATAGCTGGTTTGTATTCCGCCGCCAACGCTTATCGTGGGTTCAAACGTGTCCGTCTGGGCACGAAGCGGTGACGCTGCCAATATCAGAAGGACAGCCATCCAAACGGGCGACGATCGGGCAAGGGCGAAAGCGCGCGCAACTCGCAAATAACTCGCCCGGATTCTTGCAGACACACCTTCGGTGACCATAGGGGACATAGAAGCCCTCATTTCGATGTGAATTTGTAATCTCTAATTCTGTTCACTGCACGCACACGACGACATAAAACCGATCCACAGACTTTTCCTATCGAAAAAGGATCTATAGACCGCACGCATGCAGAAACGGCAATTGCATGAGACAACTTGACCTGAGGTAAACATCAGGAGATGGCCCAGGCGTAATACCCGGCAATGCGATCACTACCGGGTGAATGAAGTAAAGGGACTCGGAATCGAGACACTTTACCGGGAGTTCTTCTGAATAGCTCGATGGAACGACGCGAGTATCGGGGCAAGCATAGAAAAAGTAAAACGCAAGTTTTGGATGCAGTTGATCACGAATGTTTATTTCAGATGACTTCCAGATGAAAGCAAGGTGACAACGGCAAGGTTGTGGCAGAAGGTAGCTTCGTTGCGGAGAGCTGCCGATCGTGAGCAACGGTAGTAGGTAGTAAGTACGGAGGTGGCCGTGGCAAATCTGCTCGGAATTCAGTCTTTTCATTTCGTAAGAGGCTGACGTAGCCACCGTCAGAGGTCAGAGCCGGTTGTGTGCGAAATCAATACGGGAGCGCTCGCCAAGCCTGACCGCGGAACCATTTTCAAACTGCACTCTGATTTTGAGATTAGGCTTTAGTGCTGCGGGAAAATGAACAAAACCGTTCAAGAAGTACTACACCTTTACTACACCTTCCCTTTTCGTTTCTCAGATTGTTCGACACCGGAGCGGTAAATCAATATAAAATCATCACATTACAACCGTGGGGCCCGTAGCTCAGCGGTTAGAGCAGCGGACTCATAATCCGTTGGTCCAAGGTTCAAATCCTTGCGGGCCCACCAACACATTGCGAGTCCAGCCCGGAGGCATGGGTTACAGAATGTACCGGCCACATGGGTAACGCTTTTGGGCCGAACGGGTTTGCGTTCGGTTCGAGCACGCGCGTTTCCAGATCGAAGTAACCCAAATCATAATCCATGCAGTTGACGAGCCGGATATCCTCGTGAGCTTCTTTGATGCCCTGATGCCGGTTCGCTCCGGCGGCCATTCGACGTAAAATGGAATAGACTGGAGAGCGCAGGACGTCCACGGAGATTGAGCCAATGCAATACATGGTCATCGGAATGTTCGGAAGATACGCGGATGCCGAGGCGGCGGTTCTCGACCTCGAGTCGGCAAGCATCGTCGGCGAACAAGTGGAAGTGATCAGCGATATCGACGAAGACGCGCGAACCGCGAACACGCCGGGAGAGCCTTCCACCAGGCCCCGCGAACCGCGCAGTGCGATTGCGCGCCTCTTCGGCGCCGGTGGCCCTCTTGCGAAACCCGAAGTGCGCGACGTCTCCGGCGAGCAGCCCAATTACATCGGCGAGCAGGAATTTTATGCCAACCATCTGAAGCAGGGCGGTGCGGTAATAATTGTCCGAACCCCCTCCGAGCAGTCCGCCACCCGCGCCGCCGCAATCATGCAGAGCCACGACGGCCACACGCCCGGAGCCAAATCCAGCCCTGTCGTGCGCCGCGTTGGCGCCTGATGCCATCCGTCGCGGTTCGCGGCGGGGGCCTCGAATCTACCGCCCGTTGCTCGCCACGCGAAATCCGAAGTCGGCATATTGAAATTCGGGCGGGATACTCGATCGTGCCGCGCAGCGGGACATTTTCGTGTAGTGCCGCCACGAGCCGCCTCGCGACGCGCGGCGCGCCCCCTGCGCAGGCCCCTGTGGATTGCGATCCGGCGACGCGGCGTAGTAATCCGCGCTGAACCAGTCCGCGCACCATTCGTGGACGTTCGCTCCCATGTCGCAAAGCCCGTACGCGTTTCGCTCCGCCGCGCCCACCGGTTCCGGTCCTGTCTTCCATCGCGCGAAATAATTCGGCAGCGATTCCGGCGAACTGTCTCCCCAGGGATAGTCGTTCCGTTCCATGCCCCCGCGGGCGGCGCGCTCCCACTCAGCCTCGCTGGGCAACCGAAAGCGGCGCGCGGATTCTCCGCTGAGCCATTCACAGTACGCAGCGGCGTCGAACCAGGACACCGCGACGACCGGTTGCTGCGGATGCGAAAATTCGGTGTCGTTCCAATGCGGCGGCTGCGCGCGGCCCGTCGCGCCGAGAAATTGCGCGTATTCCGCATGAGTCACCTGGCATTCGCCCAGCATAAACTCATCGAGCCAGACGTGGTGCACCGGGCGCTCGTTATCCTGGCCCTTCTCGCTGCCCATCAGGAAAAACCCCGCAGGAATTTTTACCATTCGAGGAAGGACGCTAGGATATGTGGGAGTACGCGTGGGAGGATACTCAATCGCGCTCTCGGAAGCGCCGTGCGAAGACGCCCCGCCGTCCGTCATTCAGCCCGCGCGTGCCGCGTCTGGCTGATCAGGTTGACGAACAGCCGGAAGGCTCCCGGCACGCCGGCCGGCAGCTCGCGGAAAAACGACAGCCCCGTGTAGATATAGACGCCCTTGCCGTCCCGCGCGTACACCAGGCTTCCATTCGTTTCCGGCTCGCTGGCGTCTTTAAGGCCGAGCACCGCTTCATAGGGAGATCTGAAGGTGCTCCAGAAGTAGAGCCCGCGCTCCTGTATCCAGCCTTGGAAATCGGCGGCGGTGATTTTGTTCGGCGTATTCAGCAGCGGATTTTCCGGCGCGAGAAAACGCACGGGCGAGTTGGGATCGGTCACGCGAAGCCCCTGGTCCGCCATCTTTGCCGGGAACGGCGCGGGCAGCATCTTGTTCCACTGGAAGTCGCGCTGGTACTCGACCACGAGCGTGCCGCCGTTCTTCGCGTAGTCCAGCAGCTTCCAATTCATACGCGCCAGGTCAGTGCGGAGTTCATACGCGCGAATGCCCACGAGGATCGCGTCGTAGCCGCTCAAATCGCCGAACGCCACCGCCACTTCGTCGAGCATATCTACCTGAATGCCGATCTGCCGCAGCGTCTCGGGAAGCGCGTCGTTGTCCCCGGCGATATATCCCACGCGCAGCCCAGCCGGCACATTCAAGTCGAGCACGTGCGCGGTGGCATCGTCGGAGCGGCTCCAGTCGCGTGTCGGCAGCGTCGGAATAGGCTCGAGCGAGGCGCGGAAAGTCTCGTCTCCGAGCCGCGCGTAGGGGTGGAGCGGATAAGCCCCTGGCGCAACATCCTTCGGTGCGGCTACGACGTAACGAATCAACTGATCTCCCGCTCCGGAGAACTCCAGCGGCTGAAGCGCCGGAGCCTTCCATCCCGAAGGCGCGTCGAGCCCCACCTCGACCTTCGCGGGTTTCGTTCCGTGGTAGCGCACCCGCGCAAAAAGCGTTACCGGCGCGCTATCGCGTTTCACCGGCACCATGATTTGAGTAGGGTCCACCGTGAGCGTCACGGCCGGAACCAGTTCCAGCGGATACGTCTCGATCCCCGTCGTCTTGGCGATGCTCGATTCCACCGCCCTCTCGATTTTGAATTCGTAGCCCGCTACCGTGACGGGCAAAGCCAGCTTCACCAGCGGCGGAGAAAACGGCAGCACCGCATCGCCCGGTGAGCTCGGGACTTTCGCATCGGCGGGAATCGAAATGCTGAACCGCGGCGTGCTGCTGCCGTTATCCCGGGTTCCTTTCCCGGTGTCTTTCACGGGTTCAGGCGCCGCGCTCCATCCCGGCGGCAGCACCAGGCTCGATTTGTCGAGCGTCCACGTCACCGGCACCGCCGCCTTGCCCGCGAGAATCACGTCCACCGAAAATTTCTCGCCCGCCACCAGCTCGTGGCGATCCGCCTGCGTGCCCAGCGGCAGCGCAACATCGGCCGCCAGCGCGCGGTCGATCCTTTCGCGCAGTCGCGTAATTTCCCAACGCGCCGCAGCCGCCCCTTCCCCGCTACTCGCCGACGGCAGTTTGCCTTCGAGCGCAGCCACTTGCTTGCCCGCGTCCGCAAGCGATTTCGCCGCCGCCTCGCGGTCCAGATTGAGCACCGATTTCTCCGCGGCGGCCAAATCGCGATCCAGCGCCGCCAGCACAGGTTCCAGCGACGCGCGAAATTTCGCGAATCGGCCGGAAAGCGCCGTGACCGGCTCATCCAGCACACGCGGATCGAACGAATTCGGCACCACGCCCTTTTCGTCCTCGCCAACCAGATATTGCGGCCGCCTAAAAATGTTGCTGCTGAAGAGCGCCGGCGTTCCCTGCGACCGGTGCTCCGCCCGCCCGTCCATGCCCATCTCGATATAGCTCTTGCCCCACACGGGCGACACATCCGTAAGCGGCATCGGCACAGCCCCGGCCGGCAGCTCCGCGGGCTTGTTCGACCCGGGGTCCACGCGACCCGCGAGCCGCACCTCCGCCGTCACCTTCCACGGCGTCAATCCCTCGGCAATCTGTTGCGGAAACGCCTTGGGATCCGCAGCCGCCGCCACCGCCCGCGGCGTAAGTATTCCGCTGGCCTGATGCTGGCCGTGGCCGGTGTGCTCTCCGCCCCATCCGTTGATCACTACCTGCGGGCGATATGTCCGAATCACCCGCACCATGTCTTCGACGGGCAGGTCGCCCCAGTACTTGAGCATCTGGTCGGCGACTCTTCGAGAAGCCGTTGTCGAGGGCGCGCGTAAAAAACTGATGGACGCCGTAATGGCTGTCCGCCGCGAGCAATTCGGTGGTGCGGATCACCCCGAGCTGGCCGTCCTGCTCGGGGCCGATGGCGTTCTGGCCGCCCTGTCCGCGGGTGATCGTCAGCAGCGCGACGTCGGCGCCCAACCCGTGCGAAAGATACGCCAGCAGGCCGGAGGATTCGTCGTCGGGATGCGCGGTGATGAAGAGGATGCGGCTGGCGACGCGCGACTTCTGGATCGCTTCGACGGTCTCCTGCAGCGACGACGAAGAAGTGGGCGCAGCCGCGTCCACGCCCGCGAGCAGCACCAGGCAGGTGAGAATCGGCAGCAGCGTCCATCGCTTCATCCGCGTCGTCGATTCACTCACAAGCGTTCTCCCAACTCATTCCGGATGGGCGTCTAAATGGGCTCGACAATGGGTTTCGCAGAATGCGCTTCAAACGGCCATTGCCCCAGATACCGCGCCCTCGCCAAATATAGGACTATACCAGCGGCTGCGGCCGCAAGCGATGCCAGCATGGGTTTGCGCCCGGTCGAGACAAAAATGGCCAGCCACCCCGCAATCGCGATCACCGACCGGCACGGGATATAGCCACATCCGGAAAGGCCAGCGGTTGGGAAACGAACCGGCTTTCCAGCGCCGGTGCAGCAGAATCAACCCAAACGCCTGCGCCACAAATTGGACGAGGCAGCGCATCGCGAGGATAGCGCGAATCGCCTGCCCCAGGCTCAGCGCGAGGCAGAAAACAATGGCCGTGCCGCCCAACGCCAGCAGGGAAATATAAGGGAAGCGCTTCACGGGATGCACGCGCCCGAAAACCGAAAAAAAGTTGCCGTCCAGCGCCGCGGCGTAGGGAATGCGCGAGTATCCCAGCGTGGCGGAAAAAATCGAGCCGAAAGCGGTCACCAGAATCAGCCACGTGGCCGCGGTGGCCCAGCCGCTCCCGTAAACCTTTTCGACGAAAAGGCTCACGACAGCCTTTGTTTTAGCGGCTTCCTGCCACGGCACCACGCCAAGGATGCTGGTCTGCATCGCAAAATAAAGCAGAGCGATGCCGATAATGGAAATGAAGATCGCGCGAGGGATATTCCGCCCGGGATCTTTCATCTCCCCGCCCAGATTGCACACATTGTAATAGCCCAGGTAACTGTAGACGGCCTGCACCGACGCGTGCCCCAGCCCGGCCAGCAGTATCCACGAAAAGTTCCAAGCCCCCGGCGGAAACGTGAGCACCAGACTCGGATTAAAGTGCGCCGCGCCGCCTCCCCAAAAGCCGCCATATATCAGCCACAGAATCGTCCCCACCACGATGATGCAGAGCGCCACGGAAATTTTCCCGATGGTAGCGATGCGGCGATAGAGCAGCGCCACCGCGACGATCACCGCCACCGAAGCGATGAAGCTGTCCGCGTGCGACCCGAACGGCTGCAACAGGCTCGTGGCGCGAGCCGACTTCGCAATCAGGTAACTCGAATAGCCCGCGAACCCCAGCGCGCCCGAAGCCACGCTAAGCGGCCCCTGAAAAAGCGTCTGCCATATATAAAGGAAAGAGAGCAGCCGGCCCCACTTCCCCGGCCCGTAAGCCTCGCGCAGAAAGACGTAGCTACCACCGGCCTGCGGCATAGCCGCGCCCAGCTCCGCCCAAACGCACCCGTCCATCAAAGCAAGCGCCGCCCCGATCACCCACGCAACCAGGCACTGCGGCCCGCCCATCGCCTGCACCATCAGCGGGATCACCACAAACGGCCCGATCCCCACCATAAACGTCACGTTGAGTGACGTGGCTTCGATCAGCCCCAGCCCCCGCTCAAGTTGTGCCCCGTCGTCCGTCGTCACAAGTCACTCGCCACTAGTTCTCGATCGCTCGCCAATGGTTTGAAAAGCGCTCCAGCATAGCAAACCGCGCGCGGATATTGCCTTCCGCATGTTGGGTTGTCTTTGCCGTCGCTTTCCGCTGTCATCCTGAGCCCATACGCGCGCAGCGCGAATGGGTGAGGGACCTGCTTCTTCTTTTGCCGTTGCCTTTCGTTGTCATCCCGACAGAGCGCAGCGACGAGGGATCTCTCTTCTCTTTTCCAAGCAGCGTACGTGCGATTCGGCGAGGCGCTTTTTAGCAGATTTGGGCGAACGTTTACCGCCTGCGAGGCCTCAAAAATTACTTTCAATTGAGGGTATTCCAATACTTCAAACTGCATCTATATGAGGGCAAAAAAACACGCAGTTCTACGGACGTTCCGCAGCGGCAACTACGCGCGCGGGGTATATTCGCCCGTAGTTGCCGCAACTCTTCCATCCATCAAGGTTGCAATGCTCGGCGATTTCGATCTCATTTGGGCTGGCGACGGGACTGACCGAGGCGAGGACCGACCGTAGCCAGAACTCTGCTCAGGACATGAACCCCATTGTTTCTTAGGTCGTGCTCCCAAATTCTTAGAACCTGCCAACCGTTCCGCCGCAGTGTACGCACTACTTTCCTATCCCTGCTCTTATTCTTTTGAATCTTGTCCATCCAAAATTGCCGATTAGTGTTGGGAATAGAACGACATCGGCGACACCCGTGCCAGAAGCACCCATCCAGGAAAATAGCGGCGTGCGCTTTAGGAAAGACAATATCAGGGCAACCAGTCAGACCAATGTCGTGCCCAAGCCTCCAGCCCCTTATTCCGGATCGTATTAGAAGCGATCTGAACTTCCATTCCGTCGTTTTCGATCCGCTTGACCTGCTGTGACTCATTACGCGAGAGCGCGTAATCTTGTCAAACTTATCCAAGAGTCTTCCTTCCGGCGAACCCGGTTCCCTGAAGCTGAAATGAAGAGTTTAGCGTTTGGTCGTTTCTGCCAAAACTGATTTTCGTAGCGCGGCAGCATGACGCCTTATGAACTCGGGGGGAAGGGCATTACCGATCTGCATCGCGACCGAATAGCGCCCCCAGTCCAGCGGAAACCGATAAGCAGTGGGAAACGTTTGCAGCAGTGCCGCTTCGCGTAGCGTGATCGCGCGGTCGTCCTCGGGATGGAGGAATCGCCCCTTCGAGGGATTAATGCAGCCGCCCGTAATTGTAGGAGACGGCTTATCCCAGGCCATTCGCCCGTAAACGTCCTTAAAACCATCCAACCTCTGATGGCAGGGCAGCTGGTTCTTGGGACCGAGGGCCATTCGACTGCCCCCGTCGGGTGGAATCCTTTTAATAAGCGCTTCGATCCTCGCGCTCCTAAGCGTCGAGTAATTATGCAGAGGATCCCGGCTTTCTCGAGGCGAAGACAAAGTTCCTATGACCTCGCGGACGGTCCGTCGTTTATTCCCATTTGAAGCAAACTTCGGCTCTCCCCGCCTCGAAGCCAATAGAACGAGTCTCCGTCGCCTCTGTGGCACTTCAAAATCGACAGCGTCGAGTATCTCCCACTTGACTCGATAGCCCCAAGATTCCAGTTTTTTGCAAAATCTGCGATACCTTGTGCTTCTGGCGAGACCGGGAACGTTTTCAATCATCACTGAAATGGGTTTCATCGATCGAACTGCTCGCAGGACCTCGAAGATTAAGTCATTGCGCCGATCGCGATTTCGCCGCGTCCCATTCTTGGTTCGCATTGTCGAAAATCCCTGACACGGAGGGCAGGCCGCCAACAGGGCGAGCTCCCCTCGCCTGATATTCAGTTCCCTCATTATGTTTGAGACCGAGAGGCGCCTGATATCCATCTGCCAAAGCCTTACGTTCTTGTGGTTGAGCTTATAAGTGGCACATGCCATCGCATCGCTTTCTATCGCTCCTATAACGTTAAACCCAGCCTGTCGCAAACCTTCGGTGAGCCCACCTGCGCCACAGAACAGGTCGACAGCGCTAGGATTTTTTTTCTTCCCCTGATTGGATGCTCTCATTTGCTGATCCTAGGACTACAGCGCAAATGCAAAAGCGTAGCGACCGTCCGGGAAACGAATTTGAGGCCACCATGCCTCGTTTTTCTTTCCTTTTGAGGATGTTCTCAGAAGGAACAGCGTGATCTTGTCATCTGGGACCTTTAACGATTCGCCACCAGTTAAGATTCCCTTCGTCTCGCCTCGATTCTCTTCGAGACCACGATTGCGGTCCACATAAACATAGCCGGTCTTCTGATCTCGCAGCTTCGCGAACTGCGCAACCGATTCCGCTACAGCGATTGGATTCCAGACTTTCTCGGACTGCGTTTGGTCCGGCATTGTGGAAGCAATCAGCGACCGTATCTCCTCGATGGACAGCTCGACATAATGTTTGTCCTGGACCGCTTCAAGCTTCTTATTGATCCTTTCTGTGGCGGACTTCACGCTGTCGTCACGCAAGACCTGGGCCGGGTTGTAAATGCTACCCGCGGAATAAACGCCGATCGAGCCGGGAGCCAAAATATTCCTCCTTGTGGGACTAACTCCGCTCTCTAGATAGATGCCGCGGAATTCCTCGGTGGGCCGTCTGCCTATAAGGTCGCGAAGCCCGCGTTCCATATTGTTAATGGCCTTGAAAACAACGTGGAGTTGCCGGGGAAGGAATAGCCTCAGAAGCCCAATATCCTTCCGGCGATACCCATACATCCTAGCGTGTTGCAGGACTGTGTCGGCTTGGGGGGTTCGCGGATTGCGCCCGTAGTAGCTCACTAGAAGATTTTTTATGGTCACTCCCCGTCCCAGCTTGTTGCCCCCAACGAAAAGGTTATAAGGCGATTTCACTGCAACATCCTCGTCCGTCTCTCCGTTAACCAATTTTACCGTAATACCCGGCGAGAAAAAGCCGATGGCCTCTACCAGGGCATCAAAATCGCTTTTTTGTAGCTCCGGGTGGGTGGCCGCCAAGTCGTCATAAGCCGCTTTCAGTCTATCCAGCACCACCCGATCTCTCGCCTTCACCTTTGCAGCCAGATCTGTCTTGTACCTTCGGAGAAGATCGACTATATGCCGGTGATCGTCAGTGCGGGTGCTGACGTGACAGAGAAAAGCGCAGTTCTGATCCGCTTCCTTCGTCCGCTTGAAGGTGGCTCCTATCATAAACGTGTCTAGCGCCCTCAGAAGGGACTTGGGAATCTCCAAAGTCGGATTCGGCTGCGGGCCAGGTGCG
This sequence comes from uncultured Acidobacteriota bacterium, assembly GCA_963797585.1. GTDB lineage: Bacteria > Acidobacteriota > Terriglobia > Acidiferrales > UBA7541 > Palsa-295. The sequence continues at coordinate 573,241 of CAWCQH010000020.1, read as the reverse complement.
AGAACAGCGATATCGTTTAGATCGAACTCCCGCACAAGGCTGGAATTCTCTCCGAAGAAGTCTTCACCGCCCACATAGTCTGCTCCGGGATGGCTTAGCACAGTAAACTTGGGTCTGAAATCATGGCCCGGCGTTTGAAGGAAGAGCGCTTGGGGAGTAGCGGTTACCTGAAGATAAGAGTTTTTCTCGAAAAAGCTTCTCAATTCCGAAATCCTGTCGTTAATCTTGCTGCGCGAACCATCCGCACGGCGCTCTTTAGTGTTTAGACTGGCCTGATCCGCCTCGTCATCGATGATCAAACACGTGAGCCCTCGTACTTTACCCTTCTTGAAGTTTTCAATCAGGGTATTCAGGAGCCCGGAATTTTTGGTGGTGACGATGGCACACGTTCCGCCCTTGACCCTTTGAAGAAAGGAATCGGCGTCCTTGAATTCTTTCTTGCCAATGATGTCGATGCCGGGAAAAGCCTCGCGCGCACGTCCGAGGGTCTGCTCATATAAGGGATCGTTGTCGGAAGTTAGTATGATGATCGTTCGGTAGCCCTCGTCAGCCCCCATCGCTCCGGTGACGGTTAGGACGCCTGTCTTGCCGCTCTGAACCAGCCCATAAATGAGGCCGTTCGTGGCTTCCTTTCCCCCGCTTAGTGGGTTGACCCACTTGCTCACAACCTCTTTGGCGGTGTCGCTTATCTCTTTTACTTCTTCAGCGTTGCCAATCTGCTTCTGGAGCAGTCCCAAGACTTGGTCGCAATGTTTCATCTGCGCCTCGGTTATTCAAGAATTTTTCGCCAATTTGACGGAGCAACCTTCTCGCCCAACCTCCCGTCCGGGCCGTTTACCTCATAGTGTTCCCCATGTTCTCGGTAGCACGCTATGTGAACGGCAGCCTTTCTGGTTGCGGCTATGGTGCGGTAAGACTTGTATGTGAATGCGGCTACTCCATCGGCTCCGCAGATCAGACCTATAATAATCGGACTCTTGGCCTTACCTTGCAGAAGTGCTTGCTCGTCTGGAGTGAAAGTGAACCCCCAAGGACTCCGGCCCCTTGTACTGTATTTCAGGTAAACCATTAGGCCGTCGTTCAACAAGAAAAACGGAGCTTCATATCGGATGTTTGAGATCCCACCATTTTGGGCCAATATGTGTAGCGCCGCGCCTTCGTAAAACTCCTGTTTTTTGATCGCCACTTTAGCATTCCGCCCAATATGACAATTTGTGTAAGCCGTCGTCGCGGTTCCCTAGCGCGAGAAGCGGACTCGTCCCCGCGATTCACTGCGTAATCTATAAATGTCTGAACGTATCAAAGTATATACTAACGTGCGCTTAGTTCAGAAGTGCTACTGATGCTAGGGGATGACGACGAGTCGCCCCGGAAATGAAGCTGAAAGCCTCCGACCCCCTAAGAGGCTCCGGATTTGCGGCATGGCGGGAATTACTGCTTGCGAGTAGCTTTCACTTCCGCCGTTCACGTTGGCGACTGTAATATCTTGGCATGGTCGCAATTGGAGTCGGGATCACGCTGGCTACCGTTGCGGCGCTGGTTGTCGGCTATTTCACTACGCGCCGGCGGCGGGCTTTTCCGGCGCATGGATGGCTGGGGCTGGCGGCGCTGGCGGGCGCGGAATGGCTGCTGTTCCATCGCGTCGAGCCGGTGGCCACATTTTTTACGCCGATTGCCTGGAGCGCTTACATCCTGATCGCCGACGGCGCGGTGCTGGCGCTTACCAACCGCTCGCGGCTGAATGACGCGCCGGTTACGGTGGCGCGCATGGCGCTGCTGTCGGTGCCGCTGTGGCTGATTTTCGAGGCGTACAATCTGCGGCTGCGGAACTGGGTGTACACGGGCGTGCCCGCCGGGTGGACGGGGGCGCTGCTGGGCTACGGCTGGTCCTTCGCTACGATCACGCCGGCGATTTTCGAGACCTCCGACCTGGTGCAGGCGATTCTGCCGCCGCTGCCGGGGACGCCGTGGAAAATTTCCGCGTCCGCGGAAAATATCGCTGATCGGCTGCGGGGCCGCGTGCCTCGCTGCTGCCGCTGGTGGTGCCGCAGCGCCTCGCCTCCTATTTATTTCTGCCCGTGTGGATCGGCTTCATTCTGCTGCTCGATCCGGTGAACAAGCGCCTGGGGCTGCCTTCTCTCCTCGGCGATCTTTCCGAGGGCTTCCGGCGGCGCGTCTACGGATTTTTTCTGGCGGGATGGGTGTGCGGGTGGCTGTGGGAGTTCTGGAACAACTGGGCGGCGGCGAAATGGCACTACATTTTCCCCATCGGGCAGGGATGGAAAATCTTCGAGATGCCCGCGCCGGGTTACCTCGGGTTTCTTCCCTTTGCGCTGGAATGTTTCGTGATGTACGTTACCGCGTCATGGCTGGCCGGCTGGCTGAAGCGGGTGAAATGAAGATTCGCTCCCCTCTCCGCGCGATGTGCGTTGCCTGCCCGCGCGCGACTCTTTTTGGCATTCTTGCGGCGTTCCTTTTCGCGATCCTGCCGATCGCGACTCGCGCCGGAAGCATCGCTCTTCCTCCCGAAGCGCGGGAGGCGATGGACGCGATGTATGGCGGCGATCCCGATGCGGCGATCCCCATCGCGCGGCGCGTGCAGAAGGAGATGCCCGATCATCCGCTCGGATACCTGCTCGAAGCCGAAGCGTTGTGGTGGAAGCGCTACTGCGCGTCGTGCGAAATCCGCTACGGGATGATGGACGCGTGGAAGCGCGGGCGAGACCCCGGCGACGATGCGTACCTCGCGGTCGCCGGCCGCGAAATCGAGGCCGCCGAGGCGCAGCTCGCCAAATCCGAAACGGCCGAGATGCATGTGTACGCCGGGCTGGGCTACGCGCTGCGGGCGCGCGTCTACGGTCTGCGCGGGGAGAATCGCAACGTGGCGCGCGCGGCGGTGAAGGGACGCGCGGAAATGCTGCGCGCGCTCGAACTCGATCCGCAGCAGGCGGACGCGGCCGCTGTCCTCGGTGTGTACAACTACTACGTAGAAACCCTGTCGCCCATCGTAAAAATACTGAGGGTCTTCATGGGAATTCCCGGCGGGAACAAGGACGAGGGCATCCGGCAGATGGAGTTGGGCGCGAGGCAGGGCGTGTTTATGGCGGTGGATTCGCGGTTCATTCTGGCCAGCCTGATCCGCCAGTACGACCTGAAATACGAGCAGGCGCTCGCCGCGGCGGAGCCTTTGACGGTGCGCTACCCGCGCAACCCGCTGTTTCTTCTGCTGGTTGGGAACCTGAACGAGGAGCTTGGACGCAAGTCCAAGGCTGCCGGGTATTTTCACGCCGCGCTGGAAGCGAACGTCTCCGATCCGGTCTGCGCCGCCCGAGCGCGCGACATGGGCGCTGCGTTTCTGAGAAGCGTTCAGTGAACAGTCTTCGTTGAAGACCCACCCTTGTAAAACCTCAAGGGTGGGGCACCCGCAAACACCACGCGAAGCGATCCCTTGTAATTGTTCTCGTCCATGGCTACTGTGCGTCGAGAAGCATGAAAAACGACGAGGACCGAGTCGAAAAAGTGAGCGAAGACGGCGAGAAAAACAGCGCACTGACTCGACACACATGGACGAACGGAAACAGGCGTATCCAGCTGAAAACAAAGAAAAGCGGGTGCGCTCACTCGACACTCTTAGCGAGTATTGCATGCGCGAAAACCGGAAATGCTTGGAGGCGCTTTTGCAATGCTGTTTTCAGCGGCGAAAACCGGAAATTACGAGCGGGCGGCTTCTTCCTGTTCGAAGGCGTGGTAGGAGGAGCGGACCAGCGGGCCGGCTTCCACGTGCTTGAAGCTCATCTGCTCGCCGAGGCGCTTGAATTCGGCGAACTCGTCCGGGTGGACGTAGCGCTCGATGGGCAGGTGCTCGGGTGTGGGCTGCATGTACTGGCCGAGCGTGAGAATGTGGGTGCCCTGCGCGGCGATTTCTTCCATCGCCTGCAGCACCTCGTCGCGCGTTTCGCCTAGGCCGAGCATCATGCCGGTCTTGGTGGAAAGGCCCGGAGACATTTCTCCGGCGCGGCGCAGCAGTTCGAGCGAACGCTCGTAGACGGCGCCTTTGCGCACTTTGCGATAGAGGCGCGGGACCGTTTCCATGTTGTGGTTGAGCACGTCCGGGCCGCGCGGACATTACGGTTTCGAGGGCCTTCCAGTCGCCGCGAAAATCCGGGATGAGCACTTCGACTTTGCAGCCGGGGACGCGGCGGCGGATCTCGGAAATGGTGCGCGCGAAAATCGCGGCGCCGCCGTCGGGCTGGTCGTCGCGATTCACCGAAGTGACGACGGCGTAGCGCAGGCCCATGCGGGCGACCGCTTCGCCTACGCGCTCGGGCTCGTCCTCTTCGGGCGGGCCGAGAGGCTTGCCGCTGGGGACCGCGCAGAACCCGCAGGCGCGCGTGCAGATGTTGCCCAGGATCATGAAGGTGGCGGTGCGATGCTCCCAGCACTCGCCCATGTTCGGGCAGCGCGCGCTCTCGCAGACCGTGTGCAGGTCGAGCGTGCGCATGATGCGCTTCAGCTCCTGGTAATTGGAGCCGCCAAAGAAGCGCACGCGCAGCCACGGCGGCCGCGGATGCGATCCGGGCGCGGGCGGCGGCGCGGCGCCTTCGGGCAAGATGTTGAATGGGGAGGCCATTGGATAAGCTAAATGGGTCAGCTAAGCCACTATTCTACGCGGTCTAAACCGCTGAAACAACCGCTGCAAAAAAGTCGGTAGGCGAGGAATGCGAGGGCCGATAACAACAACTGGACCACGCCCTTGCAGAAGATGGGGGTCAATGCTTTGGGAACCGCAGTGTGTTCACATTGAACCACGCCGGATGGCCATTAAGTGTTGTACTTTTACCACACCATATCTGAATTTCCGACTGTTTATCTTTATAAGACACTGAAAATAATAGGTATAAATTTAGCATTGGTCCGGACAGTCAAATGCAATTAGACTGGTTCGACGAATGCCCTTTCAAACTACCATCAAGCAGCCTGTCTCTATCGAAGGGGTCGGGCTTCACACGGCTGTTCACTGCAAACTGCGGCTTGTCCCGGCGCCGGCGGACACGGGAGTCGTATTCCGCCGCACGGACCTCGACAATTTTGAAATCGAGGCGCACGTACGCAACGTCGCGCGGGTGAGTTACGCGACGAGCCTGATGAAGCAAGGCGTGCTGCTCTCGACGACCGAACACCTGCTGGCCGCGCTTTACTCCTGCGGCGTCGACAATATCTATGTTGAGTTGGACGCCCTGGAATTGCCCATCCTGGATGGATCCTCCAAGCCGTTTATCGAGATGCTGGAGCGCGCGGGGACGCGCCATTTGCGGCGGCAGCGGCATTATATCCGCGTGGTGAAGCCGCTGGAGTTTGCCGACGGCGACCGGCGCATCGGGATTTATCCCGCGAGCGAATTCCGCGTGAGCTGTTTTGTGGACTACGACCATCCGGCGATCGGTCCTCAGGAAGTGGAGATGGTAGTGGACCGCGCGTCGTTCAGCCGCGAACTGGCTCCGGCGCGGACGTTTGGCTTTGTGAAGGATTTCGCCGAGCTTCAGGGAATGGGGCTGATCCGCGGCGGCTCGCTGGCCAATGCGCTGGTGCTCGACGATTCCATGCTTTTGAACGGGCCGCTGCGCTTTCCGGATGAGTACGGCCGGCACAAGGCTCTGGACCTGATCGGAGACCTCGCTCTTATAGGCTGCCCCTTGCAGGCGCGCCTTGTGGCGCATCGCGCGGGACACTCGCTCCACACGCAACTGGTGACTCGGCTTCTCGACGATCACAGCCTCTGGGAAAAAACGACCGAAGCGCCCGCGGCTGAATCCGTGCTTCCGCCTTCGCTTTCGATATCCGCTGCCTCGGCTACATCCTGATCGTTAATACTTTTCGAGCACCCGAAAAGGACGGGCCTTCGCCTTTTCGTTGCCAAAGCTTGCCTTGGAAGGGACAATATCGAGCGCCATGACTGCCGCCGACACTGCCATCGTGATTCTCGCCGCGGGAAAAGGGACGCGCATGCGTTCCGAACTTGCGAAAGTGCTGCACCGCGCGGGAGGGCTGCCGCTGATCGAGCATGTGCTGCGCGCCTGCCAGCCGTTGAAAGCGGCGCAGACGATCGCCGTCGTAGGGCATCAGGCGGACGAGGTGGGGGCGGTGGTGACGGCGCTGGGAGCGCAAACCGTGCTGCAGCAGCCGCAGCGCGGGACCGGTCATGCAATGCAGGTGGCGCGGCGGGCGATTCGCAGCCGCGCGAAGCTGGCGATTGTGCTTCCGGGCGACGCTCCGCTGCTGCGCACAGAAACACTGAAGGCTTTGCTCGACACGCACCGCCGGGGAGAGGCCGCGGCGACGATTCTGACGGCGGAGATCGACGATCCCACGGATTACGGGCGCATCGTCCGCGATACGGAAGGGCGCGTGGTGGCGATCGTGGAGGAAAAGAGCGCGACGCCGGAGCAGCGCGCCATCCGCGAAGTGAATTCGAGCATTTACTGCTTCACGCTGGCGAAGCTGTGGCCGTGCCTGAATGCGCTGCGCCCGGAGAATGCGCATAAGGAACTCTATCTGACCGACGCGATTGCCATGCTGCGCGAGCGCAACGAACGCGTGCTGGCGGAGGTGGCCGCGGACGCGCGGGAAATTCTCGGGTGCAACACGCGCGCGCACCTGGCGGACGTGGACCGGATTTTCCGGGCGCGCAACGCGGCGGCGCTGATGGAGTCGGGCGTGACGATTTATCTGCCGGAGACGGTGGTGGTCGATCCGGGCGTGACGGCGGGACCGGATACCGTGATCGAGCCGGGAGTGCAGCTTCTGGGCAATACGCGCATCGGGGCGCGCTGCACGATCCGCACGGGGAGCGTGCTGCAGGATGTTCGCGTGGACGACGATGCGGTGATCGGAGCGCACTCGCTGATCGATTCGAGCCGCGTCGGGACGAAGGCGCAGATCGGGCCGTTTTCGCGGCTGCGTCCGGGGACCGATATTCGGGCCGGGGCGCATGTGGGGAGCTTTGTCGAGATGAAGAAGACCGTGCTCGGCGAAGGTTCGAAGGCGCCGCATCTGAGTTACCTCGGCGATGCTACGATCGGGCGCGATACGAACATCGGCGCGGGGACGATCACGTGCAATTACGATGGCGTCGCGAAGCATCCCACCACGATTGGGAATCGCGTGTTCATCGGCAGCGATACGGCGCTGGTGGCGCCGGTGCGCATCGGGGATGGCGCTTATGTGGGGGCAGGGTCGGTGATTACCGAGAATGTTCCGGCGGATGCGCTGGCGATTGCGCGGGGGCGGCAGGCGAACAAGCCCGGCTGGGCTGCTGCGCGCCGGAAAGAAATGCAGGAAGCGGGCAAAAAAGCGAAATCCTGACGGGCAGCCAAGCGATCCAAGCGGCGCTAGCTAGCTCGCAGCAATTTTGCGCAAGTTTAATGGCTCGACGGCCGCTGATTTCGGAAATCTCAGCCCTGTGCTAAGATGGCCGGGCCAAATAAAGAAGCCCTGCTCATGGCAAATAACGAAGTCTTCCCGACACCGCTGGTCAAACAGGTAGCCTTTGAAGTTCGTTTCCCCAACCTCTTTTTCATAGAAGGCCGTATAGGTGAGTTTCAAGTGCAGGTCATGAAGGACTTTCCCCAATCTGAGCTTGTACTGCGTCGAAACCTGATGATTTTGGCGGGTAACGCCGAAAACCCTCAAGTCCAAGAGCTAGCAAAACAGCAATCGGCGGACGCGATTGAGAAGATTTGGCAGTTCAAGGCTGAATCTGGAACCCGGCTAGAAATCTCTACCAGGAACCTTGTGCTAGTGTCGGAGAAACACAACTCGTATCACGAGGGCAGAGAGAAATCGTTTCGCAGCATAATCGAAAAAACAGTGTCTGAGTTTTTCAATCTCATCCAACTTCCGGCTGTGCAGCGCGTCGGGCTTCGCTACGTCAACGAATGCCCCCTGTTTGATAAGACCACTAAAACGTTCAAGGATTGCTACAATAGCATTTCTGCCCGTGGACAGATTCGGATTAGAGAACCTTTCGAGGGCGGATTGCATCGCTGTTGCAAAGGATGGCAACATGCAGATTCAGCGTGCGGAGGGTCTTCGCCTCTCCCCGGCCGGTGATAGCATGCTGCTCGATCTGGACGATCCACCGAAAACATCGCTTCCGATGGAGTAATAACGGCCACTGATGCGCTACACGACATGATTGAGCGTGAATTCAGAACGGTCATCAGAGAGCCAGTACTCGATTTTATGAGGAAGGGAAAGAACTGATGAGCAACTACTTCTTGGATGCCAACTCGGCAAGAAACTTCGGGGTGGTTTGCACAGGCACTGGTTCGGGTGCTACAACGACGCCTAATCGCACTATAATGTTGAGCTTCGACCAGTACGAAATAGTTCTCTCTGTGACGGAGGACAATCGAGTCCTCGGCGTTATCGAAATCCGTCAGAAAAAGGATTTCAGGAACGTGAAACAGAAGGTCGCTTCTACTGGCTATTTCGATATGGAACGCTTCGTGTCAGAGTAGAGGTCAACCCTTGCCGTTCTACTTGGACCCTCCCTCCAAGGGACTGCGGTTTGGCGACGTTGTAACAGGCTTTCAGCATCCAACCGTTCGGATCGACGTGCCTGACAATGCTCTGGATTTGAGAATAAGTGTCACTCGCCCGCAATATTTTGTGGTAATGACTCCCTGCTGTGCCATCGAGTTAAACTCGGTCTCGCTTGCTCCTTTGGTACAAGTCCGAGATGCAATTATCTTGAAGCATCCACGTTTGCACGATAATCTCTCCCTCTTCAACATCCCTTTCCCGCCCAAAGACGGATTTACAGCGGAGCAGATTGGGAAGATGGATGAAAATAAGCAGGCAGAACTTCTAGCGCAGCCCGCTGGATATACTTACCTTGATTGCTTTGTGTATGAACCTAACGGATTATTCCCTGACTATGAAGTGAAACGAAACAAACAGACGTTCGCAAAGCTTCAACACCGGATGGTTGATTTTAAGAGTATCTTTCGCGTGGAATGCTCACTGATCGAGAGGGAGCAGCATGCGCCAAGCGGCGTCAAGGTTTCAGAACTAACGGTCGCAACACGTGCCCAGCTTAGGGACAAGCTGACCTATTATTTCAGTCGCGATGCTGACGAAGTGCAGTCGTGACGCAGTGACCAGAACTGCTTGCTACAACTTCGGCCCGAGAACTAAAGTGGCCCATTACTGAGCTGCGGGTTTCTTCGGAAGGCGAAGCGGTCGTGCTAAAATGCGCTCGGGAGAAATTCCGCTATGAAATTTGGCGTGGTGCAGTTTCCCGGATCGAATTGCGACGACGACGCTTACCATGCGGTGGAAGCGGTGGTGGGCCAACCCGTGGAGTTTATCTGGCACCAGTCGGAGCAGGTTTCGGGGTTTGACGCGATCATTCTTCCTGGCGGATTCGCTTTCGGGGATTATCTGCGGACGGGGGCGATTGCGCGGTTTTCTCCTGTTATGCGCGCGGTGGACCGATTTGCGCGGTCGGGCGGCCTGGTGCTGGGGATCTGCAACGGTTTTCAGATTCTGCTGGAGGCGGGGCTGCTGCCTGGGGCGATGACTCGCAACAAGGGACTGCGGTTTCTTTGCCGGCAGGTGCATATTCGCGTTGAGAACACTGACACGCCGTTTACTTGCGCCGCGCGCGAGGGGCAAGTGCTGGAAATGCCCATTGCGCACATGGAAGGGAATTATTTCTGCGACCGGGAGACGCTGGCGGAACTCGAGCGCAACAAGCAGATCATTTTTCGCTATGTCACGCCGGACGGTGTCGCCGCTCCCGACGATTCGTCGGCCAACCCGAATGGGTCGCTTGCGGCGATTGCCGGAATCTGCAATCGCGAGCGCAACGTGCTGGGGCTGATGCCGCATCCCGAGCGGGCCGTGGAACCGGCGCTCGGTTCCGGCGACGGGCTGGTACTTTTTCGGTCCCTGGTTGCGAGCCTCTCGCGACAAGCTACGATCTCCGCGTAACCGCTTTACGCACCGGGTTTACGGATCAGGATTGAATGGCATCCATCGACACCGAAATTAAAGTCACGCCGGAAATCGCCGCCGAACACGGGCTGACTCCCGAAGAATACGCGCGCACGCAGAAAATCCTGGGGCGCGATCCGAACATTACCGAGCTGGGCGTCTTCAGCGTGATGTGGAGCGAGCACTGCTCGTACAAATCGAGCCGCGCGCATCTGAAGCGGCTGCCCACGCGCGGCACGCACGTGGTGCAGGGGCCGGGCGAGAACGCCGGAGTGGTGGATATCGGCGACGGGCTGGTGGCGGTGTTCAAGATCGAATCGCACAACCATCCGAGTTTTGTCGAGCCGTTCCAGGGCGCGGCCACCGGCGTGGGCGGAATCCTGCGCGATATTTTCACGATGGGAGCGCGGCCGATCGCGGTGCTCGATTCGCTGCGCTTCGGGCCGATCACTCCGGGAGCGGGCGCGAGCGACGAAGAAGTCGCGCGCAACCGGCGGATTCTCGACGGCGTGATCCGCGGCATTGGATTCTACGGTAATTGTTTTGGAGTGCCCACCGTCGGCGGCGAAGTCGCCTTCGAGCCATGCTATTCGAACAATCCGCTGGTGAATGCGCTGGCGCTGGGGATCGCGCGGCGGGACGAGCTTTTCTTTGCGCGGGCGAGCGGCGTGGGCAATCCGGTGATTTACGCGGGCGCGAAGACAGGGCGCGACGGGATACACGGGGCTTCGCTGCTGGCTTCCGCGGAATTCAGCGAGGAGTCGCAGCAGAAGCGGCCGAACGTGCAGGTGGGCGACCCGTTCATGGAAAAGCTGCTGCTCGAGGCGTGCCTCGAAGCGATGCGCACCGGCGCGGTGGTGGCGATCCAGGACATGGGCGCGGCGGGGTTGACCAGTTCCAGCTGCGAGATGGCTTCGCGCGGCGGGGTGGGCATCGAGATCGAGCTGGCGCGCGTGCCGCAGCGGGAAACCGGGATGACTCCCTACGACATTCTGCTGAGCGAATCGCAGGAGCGCATGCTGCTGGTGGCGGAGCGCGGGCGCGAGCGCGAGGTCTTCGATGTGTTTCACAAATGGGGACTCGATGCGGTGGAGGTCGGCCGCGTTACCGACGACGGCCAGCTGCGCGTGCTGAATCATGGAAGCGTGGCCGCGGATATTCCGGCGCACGCCATTGCCGAACAAGGGCCGGTATATCAGCGGCCCATTGCGGCACCCCCGGCTCGGTTACGAACGGCTGCGCCATCCTTATCATTATCATTTGCGGCGCGCGGCGCGGATTTAACCGAAAACTTCCGGCGGTTGCTGGCTTCGCCTAACGTTGCCTCGAAGCGCTGGATCACCGAGCAATACGATTCGATGGTGCGAACCAATACGCGCGTGGGGCCGGGCGCGGGCGATGCGGCCGTGCTGCGTCTGAAAGGGACGAAGCGCGGGATTGCGCTCTCGACAGATGGAAACGGGCGGTGGGGATATCTCTCGCCGAAGGTTGGAGCGATGCATGCGGTGGCGGAGGCCGCGCGGAATGTGGCTTGCTCGGGTGCGCGACCGATTGCGGCGACGAACTGCCTGAATTTCGGCAATCCCGAGAAGCCCGAGGTGATGTGGCAGTTCAGTGAGTCGATTGACGGCATCGGGGAAGCGTGCCGGGCGCTCGATACTCCGATCACCGGCGGCAACGTGAGTTTTTATAATGAAACGCTGGGGAGGCCGATTTATCCGACGCCGATCCTGGGCGTGCTCGGCTTGCTGGAAGATGCGGATTGTGCGCTGGGCTCCGGCTTTCGAAATGAGGGCGATGCGATCCTGCTTTTGGATGGGAACCAGAAGACGGCCGCAGCTGCTGAGCTTCAGACAGAGTTCTTGTCCTCGGAGTACGCGAAGACGCTTCACGGGATCGTGGCGGGGACGCCGCCGGCGAGCGACCTGGCTGCCGAAAAGAGGCTGATCGACTGCCTGGTGAATCTGGCGAGCGAACGCGCTATATCATCCGCACACGACGTGAGCGATGGTGGCATTGCCGTCACGCTCGCGGAGTGCTGCTTCACGAGCGAAGGACTTTCCGCGGATGTCAGCCTGGAGTCGGAGGACAGGCGAGAACTTCCCTCAGGGGCTAAAGCCCCTAATGAGGGGACGGGCGTTATGTCGGAGCTGAAGCTCCGACCCCCTGAAAACCAAGTGAGTGGGGCGACGAAGGGCGCGCAAGAGTCGGCAAACAAAGCGGCTTTGAGGCGCGAGGACGAGCTGGCCGCTGAAATTTCGCTTTTCGGCGAGGGCGGGGCGCGCGCGGTGGTCTCTTCGTCCCCGGAATTGCTTGCCCGCGTCAGCCAAATTGCAGCACAATATGGCGTTCGCCTGGAACAGATCGGTACCGTCACTCGCGGGGAATTTCGCATCCAACTAAACGGGGGCAACTTAATCCAAGGAAGTGTGGATTCGTTCCAGAAGCCCTGGAGCGGATCGCTGGCTGCGGCCCTCAAGAGTGCATGACCCCCAAACTTCACATCCTCGACGACGATCACTTTCACGATCAGTGTGGCGTGTTTGGAATTTTTGGGCACCCCGAAGCGTCGAAGCTTACCTATCTGGGATTGTATGCGCTGCAGCATCGCGGGCAGGAAGCGGCGGGGATCGCTTCGAGCGATGGCGCGGACATCCATTCGCATAAGAGCCTCGGGTCCGTGCAGGAAATTTTTACGCCGCAAGTGCTGGCGAGCCTGCCGGGAGCGGTGGCGATCGGCCATACGCGGTACTCGACAGCGGGCGACAACACGGTGGTGAACGCGCAGCCGGTGGTGATCGACTGCAACAAGGGAAAGATCGCGCTGGGGCACAACGGCAATCTGACCAACGCGCTGGAAATGCGGCGCAAGCTTGAGCATCGCGGGTCGATCTTCCAGACGACCAGCGACACCGAAGTGATCGTGCACCTGATTGCGCGAAGCTCGGCTCGCAATTTGTCCGGGGCGATTGCCGACGCGCTCAACCAGGTGGAGGGCGCGTACTCGCTGCTCCTGCTGGCGCGCGATGAGATGTACGCGATTCGCGACCCGCGCGGCTTCCGGCCGCTGGCTCTCGGGCGGCTCGATGGGGCGTGGGCGGTTGCGTCGGAGACGTGCGCGTTCGACTTGATTGACGCGGAGTACGTCCGCGAAATCGAGCCGGGCGAGATGGTGCGGATTTCGCGGGGCGGAGTCGAGTCCATCCGGTTCGCGCCGGAGAAACAGAACCAGCAGTGCATCTTCGAGCACGTCTATTTTTCGCGGCCCGACAGCGTGGTGTTCGGCCGGCCGGTGTACCAGAGCCGGGAGCAGTTGGGCCGCCTGCTGGCGAAGGAACATCCGGTGGAAGCGGACATCGTAACGCCGGTGCCGGATTCGGGAGTTCCGGCGGCGGTGGGGTACGCGGCGGAGTCCGGCATTCCGTTTCGCATGGCGCTCATCCGCAATCACTACGTGGGGCGGACGTTCATCGAGCCGGAGCAGGCCATTCGCGATTTTGGCGTGAAGCTCAAGCTAAATCCGGTGCGGCGGATGATCGAGGGCCAGCGCGTAATCCTGGTGGACGACTCGATTGTTCGCGGGACGACCAGCCGCAAGATCGTGCGGCTGGTGCGGGACGCGGGTGCGACCGAAGTTCACGTGCGGATCAGCTGCCCGCCGACGATTTCACCGTGCTACTACGGCGTGGATACTCCCCGGCGGGATGAACTGATTGCGGCGCGAAATTCGGTGGAAGAGATCCGCCAGTTCCTGGGCGCGGATTCGCTGGGCTATCTGTCGCTGCCATCGCTGCGCGCGGCCGTGGAAGATACGCAGGGAAAATTTTGCACGTCGTGCTACACCGGCAGCTATCCGACGGAGCTGGTGCAACTCGAAGTGGAGGCTCATCGTGAAGGCTGACGTGGAAGACGCCGTCGCACCGCCCAACAATCCGGATCATCACGACACTGCCAGCGAGCGCATCAAGCAGGAAGTGATCTCGTGGGTCTGGGTGATCCTGGCGTTCCTTTTTATCGAAGGCACGCTGGTGCAGGCGCGGGTGATTCCCAGCGGGTCGATGGAAAATACGGTGCTGATCGGCGATCACCTGATCGTGAGCCGCATCGGGTACGACGCGGGAATTCCGTTCACTTCGCTGCACGTGCCTTTGTGGCGAAATCCGAAACGCCAGCAGATCATCGTGTTTCGCGCGCCCCTTCCCGAAGAAGGCTTTCCGGACTTTATCAAGCGATGCATCGGCGTGCCGGGGGACCACATCAAGATCATTGCGGGCCAGGTGTACGTGAACGGCGTGGCGCTGACGGAGCCTTACGCGCTGCGCGAGCTGGGCGCCGTGGACGTGCCGGGGGAAAATTTTCCGCCCGCGCCGGATGACCTCGATTGGCGGGGCCGGATGCGGCCGCAGTGGGGCGCGGAGGTGGCGTCGCACATCGTGAAGGGAGAGCTGGTGGTGCCTCCCGGCGACTATTTCATGATGGGCGACAATCGCGACAACTCCTACGACAGCCGGTTCTGGGGTTTTGTGCCGCGGCAGAATATTATCGGCACGCCCCTGATCATCTATATGTCGATCGACGCGCCCGAGGAAGTGTGGGAGCCGGGGCACATCGGCGAACGATTTGAAACCTATCTACGGGCGCTGGTGCACCCGCAGGAAGTACGCTGGCGCCGCCTGTTTCATATATTCTAGAATTGCCAGCAGGCCAGCCCCTCCGGAAGAAGAGCCTCGTCCATGCGCTACGCCGATGCCGGCGTCAATATCTCGGTTGCAGATGAAGCCAAGCGGCGGATTGCCGCGATGGCGGGAAAGACTTTTCGACGCGGCGTTCTTGCGCCCATCGGCGGCTTCGGGGCGCTTTTCCAGCTTGACCGCAAGCGCTGGCGCGAGCCGATTCTCGTTGCAAGCGCCGATGGAGTGGGCACCAAGCTGAAGATTGCGTTCGCGACGGGCATTCATTCAACCGTGGGCGCGGACATTCTCAATCACTGCGTCAACGACATTCTCACCCAAGGCGCCGAGCCGCTCTTTTTTCTCGATTACCTTGCGATGGGAAAGCTGGATGCGGAGATCGTCGAGCAGGTGATCGAAGGAATGAGCCGCGCCGCGAAGAAGGCGGGCTGCTCGCTGATCGGCGGCGAGACGGCGGAAATGCCGGATTTCTATTCGCCGGGCGAATATGACCTCGCCGGGTTTATCGTGGGTGCCGTCGAGCGAAAGAAGCAGCTCGATCCGCGGCGCGTGCGACCCGGGGACGCGCTGCTGGCGCTGCCTTCGAGCGGGCTGCATACGAATGGATATTCTCTGGCGCGCAAGCTTGTGTTCGGGACAGCGAAGCTCGAACCGGATACGTACGTGGCGGAAATCGGCAACAAGATTGGGGCGGAACTTTTGAAGCCGCACCGCGCTTACTGGCCGCTGTTGAAGAATATTCTCGACCGCGGATGGGTTACGTCGATGGCGCACATTACCGGCGGCGGCATCACCGGGAACCTGCCGCGCGCGATTCCGCGCAACGTGCACGCGGTGGTGGAACTGGGGTCGTGGCCCGTGCTGCCGATTTTCAAGTATCTCGCACAGGTGGGCCGGATCGACCGCGAAGAGCTGCTGCAGACGTTCAATTTGGGCGTGGGGATGATTCTGGTGGTCCCGGCGAAAAACATTTCGCGCGTGGAAGCGGAACTGAAGCGGCGGCGCGAAAAATTCTACCTGATCGGGCGGATCGAGAGCGCCGCGCGCGGGAAGCCTCGCGTCGCGTATTCCGGAACGCTTCCTGTATAGGGCCAGGTCCCGCGCATTTGTTCGTTTCCTTTCTGCAGCCGCGTTTTGCCTCCTTACGGAACTGTGTTAATTTTTTCGAACATGAAAAAGCGCATCGCCGTGCTGCTTTCAGGCCGCGGCTCCAATTTCGAAGCTTTGGCAGACAGTGTGGCCGCGGGGCGAATCCCCAACACGGAGATTGCGCTGGTTGTCAGCAATCGCGAAGGCGCGCAGGGAATCGACAAAGCGCGGGCGCGGAGAATTGAAACGTGCGTGATCCCGTCGAAGGGACTCGAACGGGAGGCTTACGACAAGCTGGTGGTCGCGGCGCTGAAAGAGAAGAAAGTCGATCTCGTATGCCTGGCCGGGTATATGAGACTGCTTTCGGCTTATTTTGTGGCGGCGTTTCCCGGGAGCATCGTGAACATTCATCCTTCGCTGCTTCCGGCGTTTCCGGGGCTTGAGTCGCAGCGGCAGGCGCTCGAGCACGGAGCGAAATTCTCCGGCTGCACGGTGCATTTCGTCGACGAGAATCTTGACGCGGGGCCGATCATCCTGCAGGCGGTGGTGCCAATTCGGGACGACGACACGGAAAGTTCGCTTTCCGAGCGCGTGTTGCGGGAGGAGCACCGGATTTATTCGGAGGCTGTGCGCATCGTGCTGGAGGGGCGCTATCGCATCGAGGGGCGGCGCGTGTTGATGATCGATCCTGAGAAAAAGAACGGTCCGGAGAAAAATTAATTGTCCGCCGAGAAATTCAAGCCGGTCCAGGAGCAGTTTTCCTACATTTACAAAGGCGTCGCCGAGATCATCCGCGAGGATGAGCTGAAGGCGAAGCTTGCGAAGTCCATCGCTACCGGCAAGCCGCTGCGCGTGAAGCTGGGGGTGGATCCTACGGCGCCCGATATTCACCTTGGGCATACCGTGGTGCTGCGCAAGCTGAAGCATTTTCAGGATCTGGGGCACACGGCGATTTTCCTGATCGGCGATTTCACGGCGATGGTGGGCGATCCTACCGGGCAGTCGGAAACGCGGCCGCCGCTGACGCGCGAGCAGGTGGATGCGAACGCGAAAACGTATCTCGAGCAGGTGTACAAAATTCTCGATCCCGAAAAAACGGAGGTCCGCTACAACAGCGAATGGCTGGGGACGATGCCGAGCCAGGAAGTGGTGCGTTTGTGCGGGCACTACCGGCTGGCGCGCATGCTGGAACGCGAGGATTTCCGGTCACGGCTCGAAAAGAACCTGCCGATTTCGGTACACGAACTGCTTTATCCGCTTTTTCAGGCGTACGACTCGGTGGCGCTCCAGTCCGATGTGGAGCTCGGCGCGACCGAGCAGAAATTCAATTTGCTCGTGGGCCGCGATATCCAGCGCGAGTATGCGCAGCCCTCCCAGGTGGCGCTCACAATGCCCATACTCGTGGGGCTCGATGGCGAGCGGAAAATGTCGAAGAGCCTGGGGAATTACATCGGGATCACCGACGCGCCGGGGGAAATGTTCGGCAAGATCATGTCGATTTCCGATGAAGTGATGTGGTCCTACTACGACCTGCTGACGGATTTTACCGAGCCGGTAATTGTGCGGCTGCGTGAAGAAGTTCGGACCGGCGTGTTGCACCCGAAGAAGGCGAAGGTGCAGCTGGCGCATACGATTGTTGCGGGGTTTCATGGCGAGGATGCGGCTAAGAAAGCGGCGGATGAGTTCGATCTGGTTTACAGCAAACGGCAGTTGCCAAATGAAATGCAGGAAAGACCGATCTCGCGAGCCCAGGCCGCGCAGGAATATGCCGTTCACGATGGAAGGATGAAGCTCTCCCGTATTCTCGACAGATGGGAACTCGCGAAATCGAAAGCGGAGGCCGAGCGCCTAATCACACAAGGTGCGGTTGAGTGGGACGGCAAGAAAATTGTTGATCCCGTCTTTACCGTGGACTTGAACGAGCCAGGAGACCACACCCTTCGCGTGGGAAAGAAACCGCCGATTCTGGTGCGAATCGGCAAGTAGCATTCGGTGTATATCGAAATCACTGCCACAGAATTCAAAAGATATCGCGGCCGGCCGACAGCCTGAAAATGTTCCGCGAAAGACCCACCTTTGAAAACCACAAAGGCGGGGCACCCGCAAAGGCACCCGTCACCGGCAACCGATCGGGCTTAGAGGACTTCGACTAGGACTAGGGAGACGTCGTCTACCGGGGGGCCTTCGCGCCATTCGGCTACGCGGTCGAGGATTCCCTGTTTCATTTCGTGGAACGGCAGGAGGGCTGCTTCGCGGACGAATTTCTGCACGCCGGGGACGCCCAGCATTTCGCCCTGCGCGTCGAAAACGTCGGTGATGCCGTCGGTGTAGAGGACTACGCGGTCGCCGGGGGCGAGATCGGCCGAGAGGGTGCCGTCAACATCCACGGCTTCGGGTAGCGCGCCCAGCACCATGCTTCTGGATTCGAGCAGAACGGGCTCCTCGCCCGGAGTGACGATCATGGCCGGCGGATGGCCGGCGCCCGCGAAAACCATGCGGCGGCCGTCGCGCTCGATGCGGGCGGCGGCGAGCGTGAAGAAGAAGACCGAGCCGCCGATGTTCTGCATCACGAACTTGTTGAGCTGCTGCAGCATATCCCCGAGCGGCGCACCCTTGCGTAACTGCGTCGCTGTTTCCGTGTAGATGCGGTTCGCCACGAGGGCCGAGCCGATGCCGTGGCCGGAAACGTCGCAGACCAGCAGGTTCAGGTGCTCGCCATCGAGCGGGCTTACAAGGCCGAAATCGCCGCCGATCGTTCGCACGGGATGATAGTAGGTATCGACGCGCAATCCGCCCCACACAATCGATTTCGGCGCGAGGCTCTGCTGCACGCGGGCGGCCAGGGCGAGATCCTCGTCCATTTCTTTCTGGCGTAACTCGAGGCGGCCATTGGCGTCGCGCAACTGCGCTTCGGCTGTTTTCTGGTCGGAAATATCGGTGAACGTGATGATGGCAAATTCGCGGCCGTCAGGGTCTTCGAGCCTGCGCGAGCTTACGATCACGGGCATCCGGCTGCCGTCTTTCAGTGGAAGGACGAATTCGAAGCGGTTGCGGCCGGTTTCCACAGAGCGCTCAATCTGCTTCAAGATAAAGTCAAACTCTTCCGGCGTGTAAAAATCCGAGGACACGTGGCCGACCAAGTTCGTCCGAGGGCCTTTCGATCATTTCCTCAAAACAGGAATTGACGAAGAGGATGCGATTGCAGTCATCGGTGATGATGACGCCCTCGTTGAGCGACTCGAGCAGCCCTTCGACGGGCTCAAGCCATTCCGGACGTTCGACGCTCACCGGATTGTGTCCCTGAGTCATGTTTCCAAGCCGCCTCTTGCGTCATTCGATGCGATGCTACGGCTTTTGGGTCCATCTATAAAGCTTTATCAAGGGGCTGGCGACACATCTTACAGCGCACAGGCAGGAGTGCCTGTGCCACCCCATCGGGCGGATTTGCGCTCGAGAGGTTATGTAACTAAGATAGACAATATATACAGAGGAGACTACACGTGGCGCAATTCCTGAGGACGTCGAATCCGGCTCTAAACGATCAGGTTTTCCGCGGCGAAGGCGCTGCGTTCGGCGAGGCCATGACGGTGCAGGGCACCGTCAACAAAACGGGAATTCTTTTGCTTTGCACGGTGGCTACGGCGGCTTGGACCTGGAATATCTTTCTGCACTCGCACTCGGCGCAGGCCGTGGCGCCGCTGGCGCTGGTGGGGGTGATCGGCGGGCTGATTTTCGCGTTTGCAACCATCTTCAAGAAGACCTGGGCGCCGGTAACCGCGCCGATTTACGCGCTGTTCGAAGGGCTGGTGCTGGGCAGCGTTTCCGCGATCCTGGAAGTGCGTTTCCCGGGGATTGCCATTCAAGCGGTGAGCCTGACGTTCGGGACCATGGTGGCGCTGCTGCTGGTCTATCGCTCCGGCCTGATTCGCGTCACCGATAATTTCCGGACGGGCATTTTCGCGGCCACCGGGGGAATTGCCATCTTCTACCTGATTGAGATGGTGCTGGGTTTCTTCGGAGTACACTTCACGGCCGTCAACGGCAACGGCGCGATTGGAATCGGATTCAGCGTATTTGTGGTGATCATCGCGGCCCTGAACCTGGTGCTCAATTTCGATTTCATCGAAAACGGGGCGCGAGCGGGCGCTCCGAAGTACATGGAATGGTACGGGGCTTTCGGGATGATGGTCACGCTGATCTGGCTGTATTTCGAAATCCTGCAGCTGCTGTCGAAGCTGCGGAGCCGCAACTAGCTATAGCTAGTCCATTTCTCTCTTGTCACTTAGTGCATCCCGCAAGAACACCGGCCGCTGGGCGCGCGATTTCAGCGGGCGCTGAGCTATGCGGCGCGACTCCACGCTAAACAATTCCGCAAGGGAACGACGCGGCCGTATGTCGCGCACCTTCTGGGCGTGACTTCGACAGTGCTCACGCATGGCGGCGACGAGGATGAAGCTATCGCCGCGCTGCTGCACGATGCTGTGGAGGATCAAGGCGGAGAACCGCGGCTCCGGGAAATCCGGCGGAAGTTCGGCGAACGGGTGGCGCACATCGTCGAGGGATGCACCGACGCCGATACCGAGCCGAAACCGCCCTGGCTCGAACGCAAGAAGAGATATCTGCAGCACCTGCGCGATGCAGATTCCTCGATACGCCTGGTGTCCGCGGCGGACAAACTCTACAACGCCCGCGAGATTCTCTCCGATCTGCGAACCCATCGCGATTCGGTGTGGTCGCGCTTCAAAGGCGGCAAAGAGGGGACGCTGTGGTATTACGACGAGGTTGCGAAAATCCTTCGGGCCGGCGGTCCCGGCGAACTCGTTGAGGAACTGGATCGCGTGGTAGCCGAGCTGCGGAGCGCGGCGCGAGGGAAGAGAGATCCTTCGTCGCTGCGCTCCTCAGGATGACGGGCAAACAACGGAGAAGGGAAGAAGAAGCAGGTCCCTCACCCATCCGCGCTTCGCGCGTATGGCCTCAGGATGACAACGAAAAGCGACTGCGAAAAGCGAAGGCAGAAGCGAAGGCAGAAGCGAAGGCAGAAGCGAAGGCAGAAGCGAAGGCAGAAGCGAAGGCAGAAGCGAAGGCAGAAGCGAAGGCAGAAGCGAAGGCAGAAGCGAAGGCAGAAGCGAAGGCAGAAGCGAAGGCAGAAGCGAAGGCAGAAGCGAAGGCAGAAGCGAAGGCAGAAGCGAAGGCAGAAGCGAAGGCAGAAGCGAAGGCAGAAGCGAAGGCAGAAGCGAAGGCAGAAGCGAAGGCAGAAGCGAAGGCAGAAGCGAAGGCAGAAGCGAAGGCAGAAGCGAAGGCAGAAGACCGACCCTTAAAACCGAAGGGTCGGGCACCCGCAAAGACTCGATTTTTTTGCGGCCTGGGAAGCCTCATTTATTTTCGAGCCTTTTCGGCACGGGTAAATCCGTCCCCTGACGACAATCCGAAGTTGCCACACGGGCTCTATTGGCTCCGGCCCTTAATTCCGCGACTGCGGTAGATCGTGTAGTGCGCGACCCCATTGGTAACCTTTCCACCCCGCCCAAAGCAAACCGCTGCGGTCTAATCGCGTCCCTGCGTCTGTAAGTGGATTATCTTCAAACACATAAACACCATGACTGCTGGCCAATCGCATGCACTACAGGCATAGAGAATATGGTGCCAGTAAAAGCGACTGGGGCATTTGAGGGAGTGCACGTGAAAAGGACTTCTGGGCAAGCGGGTGGAAACCACGGCCGGGCTAATCCGGAGAGCGGATATACGCTGATCGAGTTCGTGGTGACGGCGATCATCCTGATGACCATCGCGGCAATCGGTATTTTTCAACTGAGGCCGACCTGGCAGGACCAGCAAGCGAATGCCGGGATGGACCAGGTGAAATCGACGCTGCGGCAAGCGCGCGAGACGGCGATTGCCCAGCGGCGGTCAATCGTCGTCAAGTTCGTATCCGCGGGCACCTCGCCCTGCTCTGGAACCGGAATCAGTAACTGCGTCGAGCTGTTTCAGATGGTGGTATCCGGCACCACGCAAACGCAGGCTTCGAGCCCCTACCTCACCATACCGATCGAGAACGGCGTCTCGTTCGGCACCTATAGCGGAGAGACGGATACGCCGGACGGGTTCGGAATTCCCGGCAGCGGCGGCGTGATGTTCAACAGCATTTCGGGCGGGCCTTCCGGGATGATGTTTCAGAGCACCGGCACGTTTACCGACAGCACTGGAGCTCCCATCAACGGCACCGTGTTTCTGATCGCGGCGGGGATCAACAATTCCGCCCGCGCCGTGACGCTGCTCGGCAATACGGGGCGCATACGCTCCTACAGAAACAGCACTTCGGGATGGTTCCAATGAGAGCAAGCGGACAGAGAAACAACGCAGCGAAGCAGCGCCGGGAGGCCGGCTTCACACTCATCGAGACGATGATCGCGATCGTCGTGCTCTCGATAGGAGTGCTCGGTCTGGCGGCCATGCTGGCAGACGGCCTGGCGTACATGAGCATGTCGGAATACGACTACATCGCGCAGGAGAAGGCGTCGGAAGCGATCGAATCGATCTACACCGCCCGGAACCTGGGGCAGGCCACCTGGAGCACGATCTGCAACGTGGGATCGACGGTCTGCACAAACGGAATATTTCTGACTGGCGCGCAGACGCTGTGCGATCCGGGGCCTGACGGAGTCATCGACACAGCCGACGATTTCAGCGGCAGCGCTTGCAGCGTGCAGACGGATGCGGTTCTGCTGCCTGGGGCGGGCGGCACCTATAGCAGCAGCCCGCAAAGAATACCGCTGACCACGTTCAACTTTCAGCGAACGGTCACGGTGTCAGCCGTCACGGGCAACACCAACCTGCGGACTATTACGGTGCTCATCACTTACAAGGCGGCGCGGTTCAGCAGGTCCTACCAGATGGTTGCGACCATCTCGAATTTCTCGTAGCGAGGGGCGAATGAAAGATACAAAGACAAACCGCGAAGCGGGATTCACCCTCCTCGAGGTTCTGGTAGCCACGACGCTGATGCTGGTGATTCTGGCGGCGACCCTGGGCACGCTCACCGATGCGATTCACGCCACCGAAGGCGTCACGCTGATGGCGGACACACAGGAAAATCTTCGCGCCGGCATGAACTACATCCAGAGGGACCTTGTGCAGGCCGGCGAAGGATTGCCGCAATCGGGAATCACGATTCCGAATACCGGAGGTGTGAGCGCCGTAAACCGGCCCGGCCCTTCGGGGATCGGCACGTTCCCGACGTCCTGGACGGTGCTTCCGGATATTTCTCCCGGTTACCAGCTTGGCTTAACCACGGGCACGTCAGGTGTCGCGACAGATATGATTACCGTGATTTATGCGGACAACACGCTTCTCGACTCCAACGGCCACTGGCTCAACGAATACCCGATCAACACCCCCGGAGGAGGAACGAACTGCTCGGGAGCGACACCCACGCCGAACGGAACGATTTCCACTTCGGGATCGACGACGACGATCACGTTCGACTCGACGTGCGTGAACATCAACACGGGCAACACCGCGCTGGCCGTGGGCGACCTCATCATGCTACAGGCCAATGGCGGCGGGATGGCGCTGCTTTCGGTATCGTCGGTGAACTTGGCGAGCAACCAGATCGTGTTCAATTCGACGACCGATCCCTTTGCCCTGAACAACTCGGGCAAAACCTCAGGAACAATCTCACAAGTCCAGTCGCCGGCAGGTTCGGGAACCTATACCACTACAACGGCCACGCGGGTCTGGATGGTCACGTACTACATCGCGAATTCCACAGGGAGCGCAGGGAATCCAGCGGTCCCAATGCTGATGCGCCAAGTGAATATGAGAGCGGCCCAGGCGGTGGGGGAAGTGATCGAGAACATGCAGTTCTATTACGACGTGCTCACGGCGGGATCGAGCCCCCCGACGGTCACGGCGGAAGTGACCAATCCGACGGCGGCGCAATTACCTTATGTGCGGGACGCGTATGTACTGCTGTTCGCGCGCTCGGAGAACCCGTTCAGCGTGAGCAAGCAGTATTTCCGGAACAATTTGTCGACGGTAGTGAACGTTCGCAGCCTGAACTTCTACAACGAGTTCAAGTAAGCAACGCATTCGTTGATGTTGATGAGGGACCTTCCAGAAGGAGATCGTCCGTGAGCAAACGCAGGGACAAGGGAATTGCGCTGGTTACGACGCTTCTGATTCTGCTGCTGATGTCCACCATGATCGTGGGATTGTCGTGGCTGGTGATGGGGGACCAGAAACTGGGCGGGAACAGCTCCGACCGGCAACTGGCGTTCTACGGAGCGGAATCGGGTCTGGAAGCGCTGACGTCGGGACTTGAGAATACATTCGATTCCAACTACGCGCCCACGTCAACGGCGATAAGCGGGATCGTATCGGCCGCGCCGGTGAATCTCGTGCCGGGTGTGCAGTATCTCTCCATCGGCAGCAGCACCAACGGGTCAGGCTATTCCATTACCTTCCCGACAGATGCCAACGGGAATCCGAAATCGAGCTATCACACGATTGCAACCGGGCAGTATGCCGGCCTGGTGGGGCTAACCACTCCCTACACCCTCAGCGCGATTGCGCACACGACAAATGGATCGGAAGTGAAGCTGGTGCGGCAGGTGCAGACGGTGGGAATTCCGCTTTTCCAGTTCGGCTTTTTCTCGGACTCGGACCTGGACTTCTTCGCGGGACCTAACTTCTCCTTTGGCGGCCGCGTACACACGAACGGCAATCTTTGGCTGGCGGAGGGCAATGGCAATACGCTCACGCTCTCCAACAAAGTGACCGCGGTGGGGGAGGTGATCACCTCGAACCTCGAGAACGGCTGGCCGAGCAGCAGCAATTACACCGGAGTGGTGAACATCACTACGAACCCGGGCTCCAGCAGTTATGCGGACATCACCGCACAGACGCCAGCACAGAGCGCCACTGGGACGACCAACTGGATAAACAACGTGGGCGCTTTCAATTCGAGTTTCACGTCGATGGCAGGCAGCGTCTTCAACAATAACATCGCAGTAGGCCCTGAAGGTACCGGCGTAGCTGCGCTGAACATGGCGATCGCCACGCCGGCGATCGGCGGGCAGTCGATCGACATAATCCGGCGGCCGGTGAGGGGCGAGGACACCGCGAATCCCGGAAAGCTGGCCGAGCGCTATTACAGCCAGACGAGCTTGCGAATCCTGCTTTCCGACTACGGGGCCTCCGGGGGCTGCACCGACAGCGATATCAGCAGCACGAGCTCAACCGCACTTCCATACCTGGCGACGAACGGAACGAACCCGGCGACTCCCATCGACCTAGCGACGCTAGCGTGGACCTCGACAGGCCCACCGGCGGGAAACACGAACACAACGCTGCCTTATTCCGCAGCGCCCAGCTGGATTCAGTCGACGGGCAACGCGGGGGTGTCCATATTCCCCATGCCGACCTCCAACGCGCAGGGAGGCGCCACCTACACGGCCACGGACGGCTACTGGGTTACCAGGTGGTATCCGATCATCACCGGGTGCATCAAGATCGACGAGCAAAGCAAGACGAGCCCTGGCACATGGACGGACGTGACGGCTGAAATCCTGAAGCTCGGTTGGACCGGGCGGAACATCAACCCCCAGGTTGGCTACCACGGAGTATCGTTCGGACCCGCCAGCCCCTGGCTGGAGCCAAGCATCTCGGCGGAAGCAACGGGCGTGGTCGCCTGGAGCGGCATAGGACAAATAGCGGCATCGGGACCCACTGCAAACTCCGTTATGACGGTAGGCTGCACGGATCCAAGCCCGAATGCGGTGATCCGGCTGTCGCGGATCCGCGACAACCCGTCCAACGCGGCAGGAGGGGCCGGGAGCGCCAGCAACAACTATTGCGGGAACAATCCAAGCTCGAATGCCTGGTCGAACGGGGCGAACCAAACCGGGAAACAGTGTTCGGGCAGCTCGAATGTGGCGAGGGATTGTCCCACGACCCTGGGCACCGATTTTTGGCCGATGGCGCTGTTTGACACACGAGAAGGAGTGTTCAGAGATACCGCTCCCACGGGGAACCCAGTGACGCTGGCCGGTACGATGTACTATGTGGAGCTCGACGCAGCCAACCTGGAAAAATGGTTCGCGGGGACGATTGGAACCAGCGGAACGTCAGCGAGTAACACAACTGGCTATTCGGTTTATTTCTCCGATCGGCGTGGGGAGCAACCGGACCCGAGCCCGCCTACCTCCGTGGGCACGACTTCGATGCTGACAGGAGGATATGGATACGACGATTTTGTGAATCCTTCGAGCGGCAGCGGGTGCCCGAGCGGCGTGCTCGATCAAGGTGAAGACGTGGAATCCGATTACGTGGCCGGCGTGTCGCAAAACAGCGGGACCACGCCGCGAACCTACGGAAAAACTCCCGCCTACGACAACGCCGGTTCGGCATCCGTTTCCACGATCGCCAGCATTACGACAGTGGCCGGACCTCTGGGCGATAACCCCAGCTGCTCGGGTAACCTTGCCACGCCCCTGGCGGTCGCCGACCAAGTACAGGACCTGCGCGAGAATCCCGCGCTCATCTTCCGCCGGGCGCTGAAGCTGGTGGATGGCAGTACGATCAGCACGGGCACGACGTGCAACGGAGTGGCCTGCGGGCTGGCGGTGATCGCGGAGAATCCCGTTTATATCCAAGGGGATTACAACAACCCCGGTCTCAACACCGGCTTCACCGGAACCGGTGTAGCCGCTTCCGTGATCGCGGATGCGGTTACTCTTCTTTCCGATGGCTGGAACGACGCGAACTCGTTTGCTTTTCCTTACCTTCCGAATAATCGAAACGCCACGGATACGACCTATCGCGTGGCAGTCGTCGGCGGAAAGGAGATCGCTTTCAAACAGCCTTCCGTCGGCAGCCCGCCGGTGGACTTCGGCACCGATGGAGGGGCGCACAACTTCCTGCGGTACCTGGAGAGCTGGAACAACCTCTATTACCAAGGATCGATTGTCAGCATGTATTACAACCACCAGGGGGTGGGCACTTTCAAGTGCTGCACCACCGTCTACACCGCACCAAACCGCGTATTTAACTTCGACTCGAATTTCCTGACGCCGAGCTTGTTGCCGCCGCTCACACCTATGCTGCGCGCGATCAACACGCTGACGTTCACACAGGATATGCTGCCCACGCAGTAGGGCGTTTTCCCTCGAGCAGCACCCTGAAGCGGCTCCCGTTCCCTCGGGAGCCGCTTTTGTTTTGCCGACGTAAAGGGCGTTGTTCTGGATCTGCTCGTCGCTCAAGGCCCTGGCAGGAAGCCTGGATTGAAATTCGTATTCACGGAGGGGACGGTGCAGGCCGGTGCGGCGGCAGAGCACAGATCATTCAGTGCGCCGCTGAAATCGCCGGGGGTGGCGAGCCCTGTGAGCGGCTCGGCGTAGAGCAGGTAACTTCGGCCGACGGGCAATCGCTCGATATCGAAGGAGCCGTCGAACTGGACGGGCGGCGACGAGGGATTGCAACTCCAGCCTGCGAGGCTTGCGGCGATCACGGCGCCGGAGCCGGCATCCACGGCTACTACCTGCGCTCCGAAGATTCCGGTCACGGAGGCCCCTGGAGAGGGCGATGGGACGAGCGCGAGGGCGAATGGATTGGCGGGCAGCACGCGGCCGCGAATGGCTCCTACGTGCAGCGCATCGTTGGGATCGGGATAGAGCGAGCGGATGCCGGTGCGATCGTCGTCTGAGAGAGGGCCGTCGGGCGCCTGAACGGTGGGGCGAGCGCCCAGGAATTGGCCGGGCGGCGGTGCGAAAGGAAACATGATGGACCGCCACACGCCCGAATGGTCGAGGGCGAACCAGTGGCCGAGTTCGTGGGTGAGCAGGGATTCCAGGTCATAGGCGCCCTGACCTTGGGGCGTGGCGAGCCCGGCGGGCGTGGCGAAGACCGCCTGGCCGTCGTTGCGGAAGAGCGTGTCGGCATCGAGGATCTGACCGGCGAATAGGGCGGGGCCGGCCGAGCCCACCGTTACCCCAGGCGCATTCGCGGTGATCACGCGGGTGAAGGCGAGGACCCCTGCGGTGAAGGCCGCGCTCGACTGGTTGAAGCAGATGGTGCTGATTCCATCGACGTTGTTTTCCTGGTCGTCCGTACACGCGCTGGATGAGGTGACACGCGACAGCGGCGCAAGCAGTCCGGGATAGCTGGCGGCGTTGAAGGTGGTGCCTGCTACGCTGAACCAGGCGCCAAAGGAGTCCGAGACGGCTTGCTCGACTTCCGTGAGTTGAGCTCCGCTGCCCGATAAGGCGCTGGTGACGAGCGTCGCGGGCGAGGAGGGCAGCGAAGTGCTCCACCGGCGGTTCAGGGGATCGGCCAGCGAAAGATTCCACAGTTCAGGCGTGGGGCAACCACCCGCCTGGGGAATTGTGGTGTCAACGAGATAGGCGTGCGCCGCAGGATCGACGACGGTGCCGAAAATCAGGACGGAAATCAGGATGCTGGCTTGGACGCGGTTCATGGTTTCCTCGATGGGGATGCGCCTATGGCGGCGGTGACGCGCGAGCGGAAATCGGCGAGAGTCATTGCGCGAATTCCCGCGGCTTCAAAGCGGCGCGAAACGGGGTCGTAGGCTAGGACGGAGGCGGTGTCCTGCACGACGATTTCGGCTCCGATCGCGGGATTTTGGCGGATGCGGAAGGTACCCTGTTGCCAGCTGACGATCGCGAAGTCGCCATTCCGGCTGGGTTCGAGAAAGAGAACCGCATCCTCACCGGGCTGAAAGCGCGGAATGCCCGAGACGCGCGATGTGATGTTGCCGAGCGAGCCGCCGAGCAAGCGCACCGCGATCTGTCGCGCGCCGGGCGGGCCGCCCCAGGATTCCTCCACATCGAAGGTGGTGCGCGTCCAGATTTCGCCTTCGTCCCACACAATGGAGTTCGCCACGCAGCGGGCGCGGACGATCAACTTTGCGGCGCGCGCCATTTGCGCGAGCGACATGCGCATCAGGGTTGTGGCTGCGGCTTGCGAGACACCCGTCGTCGCGATAAGCAGAAGGATTGCGACAACCGTCAGTAAAAGGCGGTGACTTCGGCGGTATTCTTTCAATCGACCTCCAGCACTCCGGTAGCGACTGCTCGATCGTTGTTGAGGGTGGTTATGTACAGCGTGCGTGCACCGGGAAGCGTGGCGCTCGAAAGCTGCAAATCGAGCTCGATCATGTTGGGGAGAAGTCCGGTGATGGCCGACGCCGTGACTCCGATATCGCTATTGCCGGGAGGCGCGCCGGGTCCGCTGAACGTGTAGGTAAAAGTGGGATCGAGTCCTGTGCCGTGGATGCAGATGCTCGTGGTGGTCGTGCCGGAGACGGGCCGTGAGATGAAAAGCGGCGAACCCTGGATACCGCATGTGTTTCCTCCCGTGAGATAGCCGACGAAATCCACATTGATAGGCGATGAAGAAGCCGCGGCGGTGGGCTCGACGACGGTAATATCAGCGCCCGTCGCGACCGGCTGGGATGTTGTGAGCGATAACGTGCCTGCGGAGCTGGCAAACGGCCGAATCACGAACGGAACCGGGTTCGAGAGGGCACCCGGTGAGCCAGGGTTTTGAATCTGGACAACGATCGTTTCGGGCGATTGGACATCGGAAGGGTTGATGGCCGTGACGCAGGCGCTTGCGCTGGGGCACGTGGTGCTTCGCGCAACGCCGTTGAAAAGGATCACGGAGGAAGAACTTCCCGTGCCAGCGACGAAATTGACTCCTTGAACTGACAGCGGAAAGCCCTCCACGGCACCCGCGGAGACGCTCGAGGGCAGGACTGTTTCGATCGCGGGTCCGCTGGTGACGGCGACTGTGGCCGACGCCGATTTCGTGGGATCGGCTACGCTTGTTGCAGTGACGGTGACTGCATTCGGCGATGGCGCGGAGGCAGGGGCGGCGTACACGCCGATGGCAGTGATCGAGCCACATGCTGCCCCGGCGCACCCTGTTCCTGGCAAGGCGCTCTGAAGGCTCCAATTGACGCCAGTGTTCGTAGCGCCGGTTACCGCGGCGATAAATTGCTGCATGACAGGCGTGCGTGTGGATGGCGCGAGAAAGGCATATTGCGGGGAGATGGTTATGGCTACGGAGCCGACAGAAACCGCGATGAAAACTACGGCTGTGGCGCTTTTCGAGGGGTCGGCGTGGCTGATGGCGGTAAGCACCACCGGATTTGTGGGCGGCACTGCGGCTGGCGCAAGATAATCCACTGCTCCAGAGACCGGCGACGACGGTGACGCGCACGGATTTGTTGCCGACAGGCAGATTTGGCCGACGGTGGCGTTCCCGTTTGGAACGCCGGTCACCGTCCACGTGACGGAGGTATCGGAGGCATTGAGGACTGTTGCCGTGAAGGCGAGAAGATGGCTGGGCACGAGCGTCGCTGTGGGAGGCGAGATGGCGATGCTCAGCGCGGTCGTGAGCGTTACCGTTGCTGATGCAGTGGCGGGGCTGCCGCCCGCAGGCGTTGCCGTGGCGTGGATGGTGACTGGATTCGCCGCAGGGATTGCTGGAGGAGCTGTATAAAGGGCGCTGTTGGCGCTGACGATGGTTATTGCACCTACCGAAGAGTTGCCATTGGAGATTCCGTTGACGTCCCACGCGACAGCAGTTCCAGCTGGAACGCATAAAGACGCGGTGAACACCTGCGTTTGGCCGAGCGTGAGGGAGATCGCCGCCGGTGAAATGCTGCCGGGGGCGGCACAGACGATGGTCACGCTGGCGGAGGCGGATTTTGAAGTGTCGGCCGCGCTGGTAGCGGTTACCGTCACGACGGCAGGCGAAGGAAGCGTGGCCGGAGCCGTGTAGAGGACGGTGGTGGAGTTACTGGATGCGCCGCTTCCCGTGATTGTTCCGAGCGCCGCGTTTCCATTGGTGATCCCGTTGACACTCCAGATGACGTTTGTTGTGGCATTTTCGGCGCCGGTCACGGTTGCGGTGAAAACATGCGCCCCTCCGGTGGGCACGGTTGCGGTCAAGGGAGAGATGCTCACGGCGATCGCGGCAGGAGGCGGAGATCCCGAGGTGGTGCTCGATCCCGTGGAAACTGCGGTGGTGCGCCCGCACGCAGATAGGAGAAGCGCGAATCCAAGGAGATGGAGACAGCGCTGCTGGCGTGGCGAAACGCGGCTTGGTTGAGAGCGCTTTCGAGAATTGCGATTTGTCGAGAATGTTGCCATGTGCATTGCTGCCGATTCCATAGCGCAAGGCATGTGCCACGTTGGAGCAGTCATTTGCGGCCCACACTTTCGAGCCCTTCAGGATTTTCTTAAGCCGTTTGTTTGGTGGAGTTGAGGAGCGGAGGGGATGTCTACGGGCAGAGTGAATCGTCGCGCTGCGTATCGCGTGATTTGGAGGCAGGCGTTTCAGAATGAATCGCCTGAAAACCGATTCGGGAAAAAGGATCTAGTGCGCTGAAGAGAGCATCGCCCGCAAGGCTGGCTCAATTTCCGCAAACTTGAACGGCTGGCCGCTTTGCAGGAGTCGCTCGGGAACCGCGCGCTGGCTGGCGAGCAGGAGTGCGTCCGCCATCTCACCGAGCGCGAGACGCAGCATGAAGGGTGGCGCGGGCAAGAGGGACGGGCGATGGAGAATGCGGCCCACAATGTGGGCGAAGTCTGAATTTCGAACCGGGTTGGGCGCTACGACATTTACGGCGCCGCTCATTTCGGAGTTCGAGATCGACGATCGAATGATGCTAAGTACGTCATCGAGCGCGATCCATGACATCCACTGGCGCCCGCTACCCAAGGGGCCACCCGCTCCGAAACGGAAAGGGCGAATCATCTCGGGCAAGGCGCCGCCTTGGGGAGAAAGAATCACGCCGAAGCGCAAGATGACTGTGCGCATCCCCGATTGCGCGGCTCGAATCGCCTCCGCCTCCCAGTCCCGCGCCAGGAGGGAAAGGAAATCATTGCCCGGGGCGGAGGATTCGGTGAGGATTTCGTCGCCGCGATTGCCGTAATAACCGACCGCGGAGGCGGAAACGAAGACGCGGGGCTTTTGGTGCAAGCGGGCGAGCGAGTCGACCAGGACGCGGGTGGAATCCAGGCGGCTGCTTCGGAGGATTTCTTTTCGCGCGGGCGTCCATCGTCCATCGGCAATGCTCGCTCCGCTGAGGTGCACCACGACATCCGCGCCTTCTAGGGCAGAAACATCCACCTGAGCAGACAGGGGGTCCCATCGAATCTGCGTCGGAGATATTTGGCCGCCGGTGCGGACCAGGTGCAGGACGGTGTGGCCTTCGGTGCGAAGGTCCTTCGTAAGCGCGGTTCCTACCAGTCCTGATGCGCCGGAGATGATGATTTTCATCGCTGTCTTTGGTCCGCAAACATGGGTGGCAGGTGCAATGATTGTAGCTTAGGAGGCGTACAGGAATGCCGCAAAAGCGTGGGCGCCGGAATGCAGCTTCCTGTTCCGTTCCGGGGCAACCTCATTTGCTAGTTGACGACTCTCAGGTAGCTCCATCGGCAAAAGCGGCGGCGAGTGGATTAGAATTAGGGTTTTCGGCGGGGAGCTGGGATGAAACCGTTGTCTCCATGGTCGGGCGCGCTTCTGGCAGCTGCTATTCTGGCTGCGGGGATTTCGGGCGGGTCCCAGGAAATCGCCGGCATTCGAGGCTTCCGAGCATCCCGCGTGGAGAGCGAGCGGGAGCTCGAGCAGAAGCTGCAGAGCATACCCGAGGCCGCGCGCGCGGAGGCCAACCTGCGGCACCTGACGAGCGAGCCGCACATGGCCGGCACGGACGCGAGCCGGCGAGTCGCTGAGTGGCTGCGCGACCAGTATCGCGGCTTTGGATTCGACGCGGAGATTCTCACCTACAACGCCTGGCTGCCCCTGCCACTCGAAGTGAAGCTGGAAATGACGGCTCCCGAGCCGAGAACGCTCGCCTCCCCCGAACAGCCCTTCGAACAGGATCCTGACAGCTACGACAAGCGTGCGGTGCCGGGCTTCAACACCTATTCGCCTTCTGGCGAGGTGACGGCGCCGGTGGTCTACGTGAATTACGGGATGCTGGAGGATTACCGCGAGCTGGAATCGCTTGGCGTTAGCGTCGAGGGAAAGATCGTGCTGGCGCGGTATGGGCAGGGATTTCGCGGCATCAAGGCGAAGCTCGCGGAGGAGCATAAAGCCGCTGGGTTAATTCTCTACTCCGATCCGCAGGATGATGGGTTTGTGGCGGGAGATACGTTTCCCGAAGGGCCTTGGCGTCCGGCTTCCGGAGTGCAGCGCGGGTCTATTCTTTATACGGAGCTTCATCCGGGCGACCCATTGACGCCGGGTGTTGGAGCGAATCCCTCGGCGAGCCATGTCTTGCCGGCAGACTCGGCGACGCTGCCGCATATTCCCACCATGCCGATCAGCGCCAGGGATGCGGCGTTCATTCTGGAGAATCTTGCGGGGCGGCACGTGCCGCGCGGCTGGCAGGGAGGGCTTCCATTTACGTATCACGTAGGTCCCGGGGCCTCGCAACTGCACATGAAGATTGTTATGGATTACGCGGAACGTCCCATTTACGACGTGATCGCCAAGCTGCATGGCACCAACGACGACGAATGGGTGATCCTCGGCAATCATCACGATGCGTGGGTTTTCGGCGCGGCCGACCCGGGAAGCGGCACTGCGTCCATGCTGGAAGCTGCGCGCGCCCTCGGCGAGCTTGTACGATTCGGTTGGAAACCGCGGCGAACCATTGTGATTTGTCACTGGGACGCTGAGGAACCGGGATTGATCGGTTCCACCGAGTGGGTGGCGGAGAAACGCGCCGAACTCCAGGAGAAGGCGCTGGCTTATATCAACACGGATGTCGGCGTTACCGGCTCCCATTTCAGCGCGGCCGCGACGCCCTCGCTCAAGGAATTCGTGCGCGACGCTACGCGGCAGGTGGGAGATCCCGCAAGCAAAGGAACGGTATACGACGCCTGGCGCGGGCACACGGCGCGGTCCTTCGATGAAATTTCCGGCACGGCCCGGAAAGCTCCGAGACCCGAAGTCGCTGGAGAGGCGCCGGTGGGAGCGCTGGGCGCGGGTTCGGATTTTTCGCCCTTCCTCGATTACGCCGGAATACCCTCGATCGATATCGGGTTTGGCGGCGATTACGGCGTCTACCACTCGCTGTATGACGATTTCTACTGGATGAAACACTTTGGCGATCCGACGTTCGCTTATCACGCGGCGCTGGCGCGCGTTCTCGGAATACTGGCGCTGCGGCTGGACGAAGCGGACATCCTGCCGTTTGACTATTCCGCTTACGCGTCGGAAATATCTCGCGTGCAGAATGAACTGGCGGCGCGCGCGGCGCAGGAAGGAACGCAACCCTCGAGCCTGAAGCCGGTGGCGCAGGCCTCGGCGCAGCTTTCGGCTTCCGCTTCACGCGCGTCGCTTTCGTTGCGTGCCGTGAAAACTACATCTATCGATCCCGCCCAGGCCAAGGAACTCAACCGGGCGCTCGTTTCCGTGGAGCAAACACTCCTCACGCAAGGCGGGCTCGCAGGACGGCCGTGGTTCAAACACACGATTTATGCGCCGGGGAGTTACACGGGCTACGCGGCCGAGACGATGCCGGGGGTGAGCGAGTCGCTTGACCGAAACGATCCGGCTACGTTGCGCATTGAGGCGGATTCTCTGGCCGCGGCGCTTCGCCGGGCGGCGACGCGTTTGGATGAAGTGTCCAACCTGGCGCGCGGGGCGGAGTCTTCGCCGGCCGCGGGCCACTAGCATGCGGCTGATGAGCGCGATTCAGATGAATCCGCAGAAGACAATTTCAATTCGGAAGGTTTGCGTTTACTGCGCGTCGAGTGAAAAATCGGACGCGGTGTACCTGAACGCGGCCCGGCGCGTGGGGGAAATCCTGGCCGAGAATTCCATTGTCACCGTCTATGGCGGCGGAGCGATCGGCTCCATGGGCCGACTGGCCGAGGGAGTGCTGGCCAAAGGCGGAAAGATCATTGGAGTGATCCCGCGATTTATGCAGGAGCTGGAATGGGATCACAAGGGGCTTACCGAGCTCCAGATTGTCGAGAATATGCGCGAGCGGAAGCACATCATGCTGACCGATAGCGACGCCGCCATCGCGCTTCCGGGGGGATCGGGGACGCTCGAGGAGCTGATGGAAGCGATCAGCCTCAAACGGCTGGGTATCTACCTCAAGCCCATCGTGCTGGTGAACGTGAAGGGCTTTTTCGATCCGCTGCTCACCCTGCTTCAGCGGTGCATTGACGAGCGGTTTATGGACGAGCGCCATGCGGCGATGTGGCAGGTGGCTGCGGGGCCGGAGGATATTTTAGGCGCGATTCATTCCGCGGCGCCCTGGGCTCACGATGCACGGCGCTTTGCGACCATGAAACCTAAAATCAGGTAGTTTCGCTCTCTAACAGGCTGCGGAAAAATGCCAAAATCTGTTTCTCAGGGGCTAAAGCCCTATTGAATGCTCGGACTTTATGTCGGAGCTGAAGCTCCGACCCCCTAAAAACCCAGGTTTTTCCGCGACCTGCTAAGCAGCTTTCCGGCATTGATTCCGCAAAATTTGCGCAACCTGCCCGAACCCTTGTTTCGAGCCGCCGACCGAGTACTACGAATACCCCGAAAAACTACGGACGGAAAGCCTAGTACTTTTTGGCATTTCGCGGCCTATCGATTCGGTACTTCTGCTGCATTGGGTGCGGCGCTGTCGGCCGCTACTTTAGGTGCATGAGAAGCGCAGCCCACGAAAAGAAAATCCTGGAAAACATCCAGCGCGTTGCATTCTGCACCGAATGCCTTGAGGACTTTCTCGATTATTCGCTGATCCCGTTCGGAACCTCCTGGAAATTTCTGTGCTGGAAGTGCTATCGCGACGCGGTGAAGCAGGCACGCGAAGCGGACGCGACGCAGCCGGCGCAGAAGCAGACGCGGCCTAAGAGCGAGATTTAAGTTCTCGCTGCCGCAGGTCCTGGATTCGGTTTCCGGCTCTTCGGCTTCATGGCGAGGTCGAGAGCCTGCTTTTCGCCGCTCGAAAGAGGGCGGCACGAACCTTTCGCCAGCTCTCCCAACGCAAGCGGTCCGATCGAAACGCGCACTAGCCGCAATACTTCGATACCCTCGCTTTCCAGCATCCGGCGGATATGGCGGTTCTTCCCTTCGTCCAGCACAATCGTGAGCCAGGTGTTTCGTTTGCCGCGGCGCAGAATCTCCGCTTTCTGAGCACGAAGCACCTCGCCATCTTTCGTTCGCACACCCTTTATCATTCTGTCCGGCAAGTCCGCTTCGCAAGTTCCATGCACCTGCACGTGATACGTCTTTTCGAGATGGGTCTCGGGCGCTGTAATCCGGGCGGCCCATTCGGAGTCGTTTGTCAGCAGCAGCAAGCCCTCGCTGGCCTTGTCGAGGCGGCCCACCGGTGCGACCCAGGGCAGCCCTGGCGGCAGATGCGCGTAGACGGTGTCACGCCCTTTTTCATCGGACGCGGTGGTTACCGCGCCGCGGGGCTTGTTCAGGATCAGATACACCTTGGCTTCGGACTTCACTGCTTCCTGGTCGACCTCGATGCGATCCACGCCGAGGCGAACGGGCGTTTCGGGATTGCGCGCGGCTGTGCCGTTGAGCCGGACGCGGCAGTTTTGGATCAGCTTGACGGCTTGCGAACGTGAGCAATAGCCCAGCTTCGAGAGCGCCCGCGCCAGGCCGACGTGCTTCAGCTTTTTCTTCTGCGCCACTTTTCCTATTCTCTCCGCTGCAAGGCTAATCTACCAAAGGTGAGCATCCATCACGATCTCACGCGATGTGAAGTAAAGTGGTTCAATAGAACGTATCACTTGATGAGAATGAACCGCACAACAATGGCGCTTGCGATCCGAACGCTCTACCCAATATGACCACCTCGATCACACGAATGCCGCCCGGGCCGAAGGGGCTTCCCCTGTTCGGCCTTGCTCTCGCCATCCGTAAGGATGCGCTGGGGACGCTGCGCCGCGTCGCGCGCGAATACGGCGACATCGTGCGATTGCCCGTGATGCTGCAACAACGCGTTTTCTTGAATCACCCGGATTTCCTCGAGCAGGTTCTGGTGATCCAGCAGGCCAAGTTTCACAAGAGCGATTTGACGAAGATCATCGTCGGTCCGCTGCTGGGGCAGGGGCTGCTGGTGAGCGAAGGGGAATTCTGGCGGCGCCAGCGGCGCCTGGCGCAGCCTGCCTTCCATCGAAGCCGCATCCAGGAATATGGCGCGACGATGGTTGAAAGCGTCGAGCGGCACATCCGCGATTGGCGCGACTCCGAACGGCGCGATCTGGCGAGCGAGATGATGGCCCTCACGCTGGACGTAGCGGTACGCACGCTCTTCGGCACGTCGCTACCCGCGGAGGCACAGCAGGTGGGGCACTCGACGACCTTCCTGATGCGCTACCAATTGGGACGCCAGCGCTCGCCGGTGCGGCTTCCCGAGTCCTGGCCTACGCCGCGGAACAGGCGCGCGACGCGCGAACGCGCATTTCTGGATTCGCTGGTCTATCGCATGATCGACGAGCATCGTTCTCAGGCTGCGGAGAACCATCGCGGGGACCTGCTGTCTCTTTTGCTGGGCGCGATGGATGAGGATGGATCGCAGATGACTCCTCAACAGCTGCGCGACGAGACCATGACGCTGTTTATTGCCGGGCACGAAACGACCGCGCAGATGCTGGCGTGGACGTGGTATCTGCTGGGAGAAAACCGTGCCGCCGAGACGCGCCTGCACGAGGAACTGGATGGCGTGCTGGGCGGACGCGTGCCGGAAGCGTCCGACTTCCCTCGGCTGCCCTATTTGCGCGCGGTGATGAACGAAGTGCTGCGGCTTTATCCTCCCGCCTACATCACGGCGCGGACTTCGATCGCGCCGTGCAGCATCGGAGGCTACGATTTCCCGGCAGGCTCGACCATGCTGATGTCGCAGTGGGTGATGCATCGCGACGCGCGTTTCTACGAGGATCCGGACACGTTTCGCCCGGAACGCTGGCTCGAAGGGTTGGAGGACCGGTTGCCGGCAGGCGCTTACGTCCCATTTGGGGATGGGCCTCGCCGCTGCATCGGGCAGGGATTTGCGCTGCTGGAGGCCGCGCTTGTGGTCGGAACAATCGCTCAGCGGTTCCAGTTCCGGCTTGTGCCCGGCCATCCCGTGGTTCCCGAGCCGCTCATCACGCTTCGCCCGCGTAACGGCATTCAGATGACGCTGCACGCCCGCGGATAACCTGCGGCTACTTCACGAATTCCGGCTGCCTGCCTTTTGACCAGGGATCGTAATTCAGCAGAAACCGCACGCGGTCTGAAATGGGCGGGTGGTCGTAGAAGAGAAACACATTCAGCCGGTTAGGGTCAGGATCGGAAAGTGACGACTCCCCTTCCACCTGAAACGAATCGGCCGCGGCCTGGGCCGGATCGGGAAGGATTCCGTGGGTCACTTCGACGCCGTAGACGTCCGCCTGATGCTCGGTGAAACGGCTGTACGCGT
This sequence comes from uncultured Acidobacteriota bacterium, assembly GCA_963797585.1. Classification (GTDB taxonomy): domain Bacteria; phylum Acidobacteriota; class Terriglobia; order Acidiferrales; family UBA7541; genus Palsa-295. Next base: position 535,006 of record CAWCQH010000020.1, on the reverse strand, counting down.
TGGTAATGGGATCGGAAAGAAAGCTGAAGACGGAAAGAAGCAGAAGCAACACGGGCAGAGAAGCCCAGTCGTCCAGTGCGTTGATCGCCCAACGCTGTCCCCATCGCGCCAGTACCCAGTCTACGGTGCGATATCCGAGGTAGAGAAGCGCGAGCATTACCACCAGGCTGAAAATCAGGCCCTTCCACACGTGGCCCAGGACGTAGTGCCCCATTTCGTGCCCCACCACCGAGACGATTTCCGGCGTGGTCTCTTTGTCGACGCTGGTATCCCAGACGACGATCCTTTTCGATGCGCCGATGCCGCTCACGTAGGCGTTCATAGTGGGCGTTTTGTCGCTGGCCTTCATCCAGAGCATGCGGCTGGGGGGAATGTCCAGGCCCGCGCGCTCGGCCACCCGCTCGATCTGCGCAACGAGAGCGGGGTCTTTCTGGTCGAGGGGCGCAAACGTGAAGAACATGGGCTCGAGCACATACGGTTCGACGAACGACAGAAACACGATTAGCGGCACGGAGATCAGCCAGAAATAGAACCACCAGTTGCGGGGGCTGCGGCGAATCACGCCGTAGAGAATCCAGACCAGAAACGAGCCGACGACGATGAAGAGGAAGATTCCCTTGGTCCAATCCCAGGCGAGAGCGCCCCAGCCCTCGACCGACAACCCATATTTCCGAGAGACGATGTGTTCGTAGATGGCTGTGGGCGAGTCGAGCACCGACACCGCGACGATCAGGGGCGTAGTGAACAGGAACGCCTGCACGAAGCGGTTCGAGGCGAGGCTTTGCGCCCAGTCACGGAACTTCGGAGCAAGATGCAGCTCCAGGATTAGCCAGAAAACTAACAGACCGTATACGAAGTTGACCAGATTCGTGAGGAAATGAATTCGTCCGAGTGCCTTGGCCTTCTGATAAAGATCGGGAGGGAGGGTGTAGGCGGTTACTTTCTCCTGCTCCTCAATCGGGCGCGTACTCGCGCGTTGGGTGGCCTGCGCTGCCGCTGGAGTTCGTTCCTGAGCTATCTCCGAGGCAGCGGACGACTGCAGCGCTGTGGCAAAGGCCGGACGAGGCAGGAAGGCCAGCGCCAGAAGAGCGAAGAGCAGCCATTTTCGAATCATAGTTTCGCCCAGCGTGGACCTCTTGAGGGCTCGAATCGTGCCAATTCGATTCTGGCATATTACTAGGGGTATCAGCTACAAGCCCGAGCGACGCTGCCAGGACGCTCGATCGTCGAGTCCAACGAGTCCCTCGCGTGTTCGACCCCTCACCGCAGGCCTGCCGACTCGTACAGGGTGCCTCTTTGGCGGCTCTCGCGCAGGGTATTTGCCATTGGCGCACCGAGGTGATTAGTATGAAGATTGGCAGGCGGGCCGAACCGGGGGAATGCCATGAAATACGCACATTGGGGACTGCTGATCCTTTTGCTTACTCCAGCGGGTGCCGCTGTGGCCCAGCAGCAGACCACCCAGACGCAAGACCCTGTCGCGGAGGCCGCGCGACGCGCTCGCGGGCAGAAGCAGCAGCAAGCCAAAGCGACGAAGGTCTGGAACAACGATAATATTCCGAAGAGCCCCGACGGCTTGAGCGTGATCGGACCATCCTCTCCCGAGAGCCAAGCTCCCTCCGTCGATTCTTCCGCGAATGCGCCGAAGACCCCGGCTTCTGGCGACGAAAAGAAGGCCGCACCGGCGGCAGCCGCGCAGAAATCCGCCATCGAGAGCGATCTGGCGGCGGCAAAAGAACAGCTTCAGACACTGCAGAACGATCTCGACATCCTCCAGCGCAAGTACACCCTGGACCAGCAGATGTTTTACGGGAAGCCCAACTACGCCGCGGACAAGGCCGGCGCGGCGAGCCTGCAGGATGAGCAGGATCAAATCGACGCAAAGCAGCAGGAAATGATTGCGGCGCAACAGAAGATTGCCGACCTGCAGGCGAAGCTGAACGCGGCAAGCCCGGCACCCAGCAGCGAAACCAAGGACAATTCACAGTAGCTTCTCACAGCAGGTTCGCGGGGCCGGTTCGGACCGCTGTTTCTTCCTCTGTTCCTCGCATTTTCCCGGCAGAAAACGCACCCCTACTAATTGTATATATTTTTCTTGACACACTAGGCCGCGCCGGGCACAATCCGTTCGAGTTTCGGTGTTTCCGGTCTCGTTTTTCGCGGCTTGCGGTTCTTTCTTGCTGGCAGCCGCCACCTTCTCGATAAAAAGAGGCGCGATGGCATATCTGCCCGGTTCCACTGTGCAGTGTCTGAATCCCGGATGCCCGTCGCGCGGGCACTGGCTGCGCGTCCACGATCAGCCGCAGGACTGCTGCGGCAATTGCGGCGCAACCCTGCAGGTGGTGCCTCCGCCCATCGCGCCGCGATTCCGGCCGCGCCCTCGAACCCTGGCCACCTATCGCCCGATGGGGCGGCAGCGCTGAGCGCCTGAACATCGCGGGCCGCAGTTCGGCAAGTAAATTCCAGACACAACCAGGAAGGGCCTTCTTAGGCTGAAGAGTCTGTGTGCTAACTGGCTAAGTCGCCCTTCAGCGGCTGAAGCCGCATTGATTTCCGTGCATTGCGGCACGGATAAATCCGTGCCCTGACAAAAAACCGACGTTGCCACACAGGTTCTGAAGCGCGTGGAGATGTGTGCCATAAAGGAGAAGCGGCCGGCGGGGGAACCGGCCGCTTGGGGCATTGGGGGTGTTAGGAGGGACTGGAGGCCGTCTCCGGGCGCCCCGGCACAGAGCCAGAAGCTTTCTTTCCTGGTTCTCTGCCGGGGTGCGGAGCCAGCTCCAAATCCAAAGTGATTAGTGCCGGGAGGGGCCAGAACTTGGTCGATAGGCCGTTCGGTTCAATTCGTTCTGGTACGAAAGTTTGCTAGGGTCGAGCTTTCGCCAAGCTGCTTCGCGCGATAACGCAAATGGGGGGAATGTCCGGAAAAGAAAACTGCCCATTCTGCCGGATTCGCGGCCTGCATGGCCACAATCAATCTGGAGTCTCAGCAATCTTGCAGCTGTGGTCCGGCCACTTCCTCCAGGTACTGGGTATAAGCAGCCTTGTTGAGTTTGTGGAACGAGAGGCCCTTCTCCTCACAATAATGTCTTAAATCAGAGATAATATCCGTGATCGCCAAGTTTTCCGAACCACACCCCGCTAACATAGCGTAACCCCTTACGGTCTGGACTAGACGTGCTGTACGCTTCACTCGGGCGCGGCGCTCATTTTCAATGTCGTCAGATGCCGGAATTAATCCTGCCCTGGCCTCAATCACAAGAGGGGTGAGATATCTATCTTCCCGTCGTTTCCTCTTTGACACTTTGGGCCCTTCCTCCTTAACGAAAAACCCGGCCGACGCTTCGGCTCCCCTTACACATTAGCCAGCCATGAAACGTGGAGGGTCACTCTCTCCTTCTTTTTAAATCGCAGTCTACTGGACAGTGGATCTCGGAAGATCTCGTGAAAGGGAGATTCCCGAAAATTCCTTACGACGAAAAGAAAGAAACGGTCCTTCAATTCCGTCGCGATTTGATGTTCTTTGGGCGTGAGCGACAACGTTCCTGTTACCTCCTTGAGACCTTTGACTTCCACAGCCAAGAAGTCCTTCCCAACCGGACTCTCCAGACGGAAATCGTATCCGCACCCAAGACGTGTCGTATTCTGCAGGGTGTACCCTTCAAACTCCGAAAGTTCAGGATGGACGGATTCAAAGTATTGTTCCGCCGCCAAGCCAGTGATTAGGCGCTGGGCGAAATGCGATTGGTCGTCCCTCGTTTTCTTGGTCTGAATTTCGCTCCAAGCGTTTTCGTTATAGCCGGCGAAAGACTTGACCAACGCGGCGAATGATTCGAGGTCTAAGTTCTTGTATTCTTCAAAAACTTTCAGGCAGTAACTGCGAGTTTGGCGTTTATGCCATCCCTTCCGCCGATTCGGAAACAACGGGTCGAATTCATCGCGGTAGTTCTTTATTGACGCAGGCTTCGATCCCATCGCATAAGCGATCACATTGAAGGCTTCTACGAAGCTGTCAAACCCTAGCCTCCTTAATCCGAGCGAATCATATTTGGAGAGGTATAGACCGACGAGTATTAGTTTCTCCCGCGTAGGGATTCGTTCCGAGTTCAGCTCCATCTCTTAAGAGCGAACCCGGCGTCCGCGAAGTTTCCAGAAACACCCATGCACGAGAATGGCCTTCCGCTGCCCGATTATCACGAGATCTGGTTTACCCTGAAGACTAGTTGCGCAGCTACGGTACTTGATACGCATTCGCCTTACAATACCGCGTACGATCAGCTCAGGCTGAGTTCCCGAGGAGCGAACGCTGCGCATTATCTCGCTGCGCTCATTCTTGGAGAATGTATCCATTGCTCAAACCTAATTTAGGACAAACTTTCGATCAGCGCTACCATTTTGGGAAATTACTTTTGACCTAAATCGACCAAACGGGGTGCGGACGGTAGAGTTGCGGCCACGGGAAATTTTCGCATACTGGCCCGCCCCGGATGTACTACGATAAGCGCGCGTGATGAGCGAAGCCTCTCCTTCTCAATCCAGCAGCCATGCTAGGCGAAATGCTCTGGGAATTCTGGTATCCGGCGTTGCGCAGCGTCCAACTGCGCGGGCGCAAGCTTGTGCGGGCTATGCTGCTTGACGTGCCGCTGGCGCTCGGGCGAGACTCCGCGGGAAAGCCTTTCGCCCTTCGCGACATTTGCCCGCACCGCGCGTTTCCGCTTTCGTTTGGGGAGTTCGATGGCGCATCGGTGGAATGCGCGTATCACGGGTGGAAATTCGACGCGCACACGGGCCAGTGCAGGGTGATCCCGTCCCTCACAGCGGACTCGAAGCTGAAATGCGAACGAATCTACGCGGGCAGCTTTCCCTGCGAGGAGCGCGACGGCTACATCTGGGTGTTCATGAGCAATCCCGAGGGCCGCGCTCCGGCGGAAGCTCCGCCTGCTGCGCCTGAACTCCCCACTTTCAGCCCGAAGTATCAGATGGCCCACCTTTGGGCGGACCTGCCGTGCAGCGTGGACCAGGCAATCATCGGGCTGATGGACCCGGCGCACGGACCGTTCGTTCACCAGGCGTGGTGGTGGCGCACCCGGCACAGCATCCGCGACAAAGCTAAGCAGTTCGAGCCGATACCGAACGGCTTTCGCATGAGCGCGCACTCGCCTTCGGCCAACAGCGCGCCCTATAAGATTCTGAAGCTCATTACCGGCGAGCCGGCCACCACGATGATCGATTTCGTGCTGCCGAACCAGCGCTTCGAACAGATTCGCGCGGGGCGCTACTGGCTCTCCAGCCGCACCACAGTGACGCCGGTCCGCGCGGAGCTTTGCCGGCTGGATTTCTGCGCAGCGTGGAACATTCTTCCCTGGGTGCCCATCGTTCCGCTGATCATTCACGTGCTGGGGCCGCGGTTCATCAAGCAGGACACCGAAGTGATCAAGAAGCAGTCGCTGGGATTGCAGTACGAGGAGCGAATGATGCTGGTCGACGACGCGGACCGGCAGGCGCGATGGTACTTCGAACTGAAGGCGGCGCATCTGGAATCCAGGCGAACGGGCGAAGCGATGCGCCATCCTGTTCCGGGCGTGGTTACGCTCCGGTGGCGGTCCTAGAAGGCGTTCCGCGCAGCTTCGGTTGGGCTAGACGTAGGCGATCCAGCGTCCCGCGGCTACTATGGCGAACCAGAGCAGAATCGAAAACGTGCCGGCGAACCGCGCGGCGAATGGCGCGACAGGGTCATTCTCCCACTTGCCCACGCTCTTATACGCGAGGGCGTGGAACACAGAGGCATTCACGCCGGCCAGGACGATCAGCAGCATCTTGATTTGAAAGGCCCGGTTGTCGTACATCTTCGTCGCTTCGGAGGAGAACAGGAGAGCGCCCGTCACCACCTGAATGACGAAGCCGGCCCACGTCCAGGGCAGAAAGCGCTCGGCTAATGTGGAGACGGTGTCCTGTTTGAAGGTTAGCCCCATCAAGCGGAGGTCGAGAATGGAGGTGGAACCTACCAGGCAGATGATGCCGAAAATGTGAATCGTCTCGATGACCGGGAAAAGCCACAGCGATTCGCGGATCGTCGAACCCATTCCGGTGTTTTCAAGCCAGTGGCAGATGGCGTAGAGCGTTTGCATTTGCTAATCCTCGCTATGAATGGCGCTATGAATCGAATGAAGCGGTTCTGTTCGGCAATCCTGCAGGCGCATCAAAATGGTTCGGATCATCCTAGTGGAAAGCCCGTCGCTCGGCAAACAATCAGCAACGAAAGCGGGAGGGCGGGCCTGGTTCTAAATGCGTACCTGGCAGGCACATCCCGGACTGCTGGCTAGTTCAGCGAACCCCGTTTCCGCCTCCACTTGCGCGCAAGACGATATGTTGTTCATTTCTCCGTGTCAAGCGTGTGAACTCGTCGGTAGTCGTGTCATTTAATGTTCGGCTACCGCCGGCATTCGACCTACTTTCGCGGGCTCGTCCCTGGTCGCCAAATTCGCGCCCAATCTTCTCTCTTTCCTCGCGGCCTTTGCCTGCCTCTTCTTAGGGCAATAACTTACGACACTAACCTAGAGGTGGCCTTCCGGGCGATAGATGGCCACTCCGCTCAGCAACTTGGGATAAAAATCCGTGGATTTTTGCGGGAGCACATCGCCGGCGAGCGCGATATCGGCCACCTGTTGCACGCGGACGGCTTTGAGCAGAAATGCAATCTGCGCCTCGCCGCGGTCGACCCGCGCAACAGCCGCTTCGATTTCCCGTTCGTAGCCCACGTTTTTTTCCGCGGCCACGGCCTCCGCCGAAATGCCTAGTCCCTTGTCGAGAATCAGTCGGTGCAGCAGCACCACATCCAATCCGCGTTGGCCTTCGGACACGTCCGGCAGCACGCTTTCAAGGTCGGCGTCGCGCCGCAGAAGAAACAGAAAGAACGACCCGCCGCCCGGGTAGACACCAATCGCCCGGCGTCCATGGCCTTCGCCTTCGAGGTCCTTCCGGAACTCCGCAAACGCGCTGGCGCGCTCCTCGGGATTCCGGAAGGGGTAGGCATACCAGTCGAAATAGGGAGCCAAGGACTTGCGGAACTTCTCGAAATCGAAGTTCGCGAGACTGCCGACCACGCGATGCGTGGGGAGAACCGTGAGGCCTTTCGAGTGGGTATTGATGAACGTCATCATCGCGAATTCGTAAGCGGCGAGCGAGTCCGCCTTGCCGAACTTGGCGCGACCTTCGTTGCGATAGTTCAAGGCCGTTTCGTAGCGGTGATGCCCGTCGGCAATCACGAGCTTTTTATCTTTCATCGCGCTTTGGATACGCCGCACAAACGCCGGATCGTCCACCGGCCACAGCCGATGAATCACGCCGTACTCGTCGGTCAGCTCGAGCGGAGTGCTTTTGCGGGCCGTGTCTTCGAGAAGGCTGTCGACGATGTGCGAGGGATCGTCATACAAAAGAAAAAGCTGCCCGGTTTGCACGCGCGTTTGCCGCAGCAATTCGATGCGGTCCGCTTTGGGCGCGGAGAGTGTGCGCTCGTGGCGGAAGACGACGTGGGCGTCGTAATCTTCCACGCGGCCCAGGGCGATAAATCCGATGCGAACGCGGCGGGTTTGCGTTCCCGGCACCAGAAACTCCTGCGAATAGATGTAGATGCTGGGCGCTGCGTCCTGCGCGAGAATCTTCTCCCCGATCCATTCGTCCACTTTTTTTGCGGCGCGCGTGTAGACGTTGTTGCCGTCGGAATCGCCTGGAAGCACGCGTCCCTTTTCGATGGTGATCAGATTGTAGGGGCTGGCCGCGTAATAGCGATCCTGCATCTCGGGGCTGATCTTGTCGTAGGGCTGGGTGAGCACGTCCTTCAGAGCGACGCGATTGGTGTCGTAGCGGTACGCGCGGAACGGTTGGATTTCAGCCATCGGGCCTCGATATGTATTTTGGGACTATGAGAAAAAGCTATTGTAGCAGCCGCGTGGCTTGCGCTAAAGCTGGCGCGATGGTTTTCCTGGAACCAAGCCCGAACTCTACGTGTGGCAGGAGCGTATGCCCTGCTTTTCAAAATACTGCTGGTGATATTCCTCGGCGCGGTAGAACGTTGCCGCCGGCACGATCTGCGTGACGATAGGGCGCTTGAAAACGCCTTCCTTTTCCAGGATCGCTTTGGAATCGCGCGCGGCGGTTTCCTGTTCGGGATCGTGAAAGAAAATCGCCGAGCGATATTGCGTGCCGAAGTCCGGTCCCTGGCGATTCAGCGTCGTGGGATCGTGGCTCTTCCAGAAAGTGGCGAGAAGCTCGAGATAGGACACTTCTTCGGGATTGAATTCGATTTCCACGGCTTCGGCGTGGCCAGTCGTTCCGGAGCAGACATCCTTGTAGGTCGGATTCACTTTTGTTCCGCCGGTGTAGCCGACAGCCGTCGAGGTTACGCCCTTGATCTGCCGGAACGCGTCTTCCACACCCCAGAAACATCCCGCAGCAAATGTAGCCTTCGCCATAGCTTTCACTCCTCTCAAGCTTCCCCCTGAATATGTTGCCACATTACAGAAGCATGGTCGAATTCTGCAGCCGGAAGATACGAGCCAAAGCTCTGTGCTAAAGTCTTGCCGAAATGGCCACCTCGCGCGAAATACGAATCGATTTGCCCGACGGCGACGAAATCTCAGCGCTTTTCGATCTGCCGGCCAAGCCGCGCAGCCTGTTTGTGTTGGCTCATGGCGCGGGGGCGGGAATGGACCACCCTTTTCTCGAAGCGCTCAGCGGCGAATTGAACTCCGCGGGTATCGCGACGCTCCGCTATCAATTTCCCTACATGGAAAAGCGCCGGAAGATTCCCGACAAGCCCGCCGTGCTCACCGCGACCGTGAGAGCGGCGGTCGATAAAGCGAAGGAACTGGCACCGAATCTTCCCGTGTTTGCAGGCGGCAAGTCGATGGGCGGCCGCATGACTTCAACCGCCGCCTCGGAACATCCGCTGGGAGGAGTGAAGGGTTTGGTATTCTTCGGTTTTCCGCTGCATCCGCCCAACCGCCCGGGGACGAAACGAGCCGACCACCTATCACGCGTCACCGTGCCGATGCTGTTTCTTCAAGGAACGCGCGATGCATTCGCCGATTTGCAGCTTTTGCGCCCGATCTGCACTCAACTGGGATCACGAGCCACGCTGGAAGTGGTGGAAGGCGCCGACCATTCTTTCCACGTACTCAAAGCATCCGGAAAGAACGACGCGGAAGTTCTGCACGATCTCGCGGGCTGCGTCGCCGCGTGGACGAGTCAGGTTCTTTGACCCGGCGATCCATCGCGGATCCTCTTCGCCAACCGATTTTGCTAGCCAAAGATCGGTGACTTATGTCCCCATTTCCCATCGAAGACAAACGCGGAAGCCTTTTTGCGTTCGCTCGGCGCCAATTCCCGCTCGCGAAGGTGATCGGGCAATTGGTGCGGCTCGCCCGGATAGCCCAGCGCAAAACCTGCAACGGGATCGAAACCTTCGGGGATAGAGAGCGTCTTGCGCGCCTCGTCCACCAGGATGCCCGCCATTTGATGGACCTGTAGCCCATTCGCCACAGCCTCGATTGCCAGGTTGGCCATCGCCTGCCCGACGTCATGGTACGCGTGGCGATTCGGGTTGTTGTTATTCTCGAAGTTCAGCCTCGCGATGGAAATGCCGATCACCGGCGCGCCCTTCGCCCATCCGATATTGAATTCGACGAAACAGCTCAGCACCCGTTGAAAGGCTTCCGCCTCCTTGCGCGTGGCGATCACGAAGGACCATGGCTGGCCGTTGTAGGAAGAGGGCGCCCAACGAGCGGCCTCGAACAGGCTCCGCAAAACCGCAGGCTCTACGTCGCGATCGGCAAAGGCTCGCGGGCTCCAGCGGTGCTTGAGCAGATTGTGGATCGGAACTTCAACGGCTGCCGGCTTTTCCATTTCAGTCGAATCCTCCCGGGTTTTGACGGCTTCGCAGTACTGCAGATTTGATTAGCGCTCCAGCCGATGCGATGCAGGTTTTGTGAGCCTTAGCGTATGTGAAGTTCGTAGGGGACGCGGGCTTGCACGGGGTCCATCACGCCCACGAGCCGCCGCACCGTCTCTTCGATCGAGCGCGACTCCGTCACAGTGTCCTTTTCCCGTTGCAGAAGCTCTTCGAAGAGGCTTTTTTCTTCCGGGAACCGGACGATGCGGATGGACTCGCTCGCGGGAATGTGCGCGAGTTCTTTGGCCACCTCGATGGCGCGGTCGAATCCGCCCAGCTCATCGACAAGTCCCAAATCCTTGCCCTGCGTGCCGGACCATTCGCGCCCTTTTGCAATCCTGTCGACCGCTGCCACGGACATGTGCCGGCCCTTGGCCACACCCTCGGTGAACTGCGCGTACGTCTCGTTGAGCGATTTCTGGATGTAGGCTTCCTGGGCGGGCGTGAAATTCTGCTGGTCGGAGAAAAGAGTGGCGTTGTCGCTCGGTAGCGACGTAATCGCTGCTGATACCAAGAAGATTGTACAGCCCCGAAAGATTCAACTTTCCGGTGAGCACTCCGATCGATCCGGTGATGGTATTGGCGTCGGCGATGATTTTAGCAGCAGGCGTCGCAATCCAATAACCGCCGGAGGCAGCCACGTCCGACATGGAAACAACCACGGGTTTCTGTCCCTCCGCCAGCTCAACCTCGCGGCGTATCACTTCGCTTCCCACCACGGAGCCGCCGCCTGAATCGATTCGCAGCACAATCGCGCGAATGCTCCCGTCATTCCGCGCATTGCGAAGATCCGCGGCCACCGAATCCCCGCCCATCACAAACCCGCCGCCGGGCGTCGACTGGGATTCGCCGGAAACGATCAGCCCGGTTGCGTGTACTACGGCGATTTTCTCGCCGCGGAGGCTGTCCGTGCCGAGCGATGAACGGTACTGGCTGAGCGAGACCGGATTCCATCCGCCATAGCGGGACTTGAAGTAGTCCTGCACCTGATCCCAATAGCCCAGCCGGTCGACGATCTTGTCCTGCACCGCATCGCTTGTGAGCAGAGGCCCGGCGTTCACGAAGGATTCGAATTTCGAACGGTCGATGCTGCGCGCCGAGGATGCGCCGGTTACATATTGGTCGTAAATGCTGCGCAGAACCGATTCCACCTCCTCGCGATGAGGCGGCGTGAACTTTTTCTCCGTGAACATGTTATAGGCCGTCTTGAACTCGGCCACGTGATAGAACTCGGGGATGATCTTCAGCTTGTCTAGCGAGCCGCGGAAAAACAGCGCTTCGGCCATCATTCCCCGGATGCTCACCGAGTTGGAAGGAACCAGCCAGACCTGCTCGCAGGCGCTTGCCAGGTAATATTCGGGGTTCCCGACGCCGTCGTAGCCGAGGTAGCAGATACTCGGTTTGTGGCTCGTCCGGAAGGTGAGAAGGTGCGCGCGAATTTCTTCCAGCTTTGCCCAGCCCGTCGAAAGGGGAGCGATTCGCACCACAATGCCGGTGATGTGCGAATCGGTCCGCGCTGAATCGATCGCGTCCAGATAATCGTGGAGAACCGGTTCGGAATTGCCGCTCAGACTGCCGAAAAGGCTCACCGCGGGCTGTTCTTCGATCGTGCCTTCGGCGTCAATCACAAGAACGGAATTCGGACGCGAGACGCTTTGGGTTTCGAGGCGGTCCAGATAATCAGCACTAAAAACAAAATCAGAACACCGACAACGATTGCCCGCCGTTTACCCCACGTCATCGCGATTCACCCTCTGCGGAGCAAGCCGTTGCCGCACGGTCACTCCCGGGACAAAAGTAGCATCCGGCGACTCAAAACTCCACCCACGGCTCCCTACACGAGTGAGTTGTATTTGAAAATTTGCAGCCAAGCCCCTGTAAGGCGCGGCTTACGTGGCGCCGCGAAGAAACCGCGCCGATTCTTCCGGCGGCGTGGGATTGATGTAGAAGCCGGTGCCCCATTCGAATCCCGCCACCTTGGTGAGCTTCGGCATCATCTCGATGTGCCAATGATAATGATCGTTGATTTCTTCGCCGAGGGGCGAGGTGTGCACCACCAGATTGTACGAGGGGAAATCCAGCACGGAGTCCAACCTTCCGAGAAAGTCGCGCAGAAGCGAGGCGAGGCTGCTGTAATAAGGCGTTGGCATATTTTCAAACGCAGAACTGTGCTGCCTGGGGAGAATCCACGTCTCGAACGGGAACCGCGGAGCGTAGGGCGCCAGCGCGAGAAAATAGTCGTTGCCCAGGATCATGCGGTCGCCGATATCGATCTCCTGGCGAATCATGTCGCAGAAGATACAGCGTTCCTTCTCGTCGTAGTAGCGCTTGGCCGAGTCGACCTCTTCCCGCACACGCCGCGGCACGATGGGCAAAGCAATTATTTGGGAATGCGTGTGTTCGAGCGAAGCCCCGGCGGGTTCGCCGTGGTTCTTGAACAGCAGGATATAGCGGAAGCGCCGGTCGTTTTTAAGGTCCAGCATGCGGTCGCGGCAGGCCCACAGGACTTCTTCCACGCACTTCTGCGGCATGGTGGCGAGCGTGCTGGTGTGATCAGGCGATTCGATCACCACTTCATGCGCGCCGATTCCATTCATGCGGTCGAAAAGGCCTTCGCCCTCGCGGTCGAGCGATCCCTCGATTCCCAACGCAGGAAATTTATTGGGAACCACGCGGAGAGACCAACCAGGAGTGTCGCGCCCGCTTCCGTTCCGCCCGTAGGCCAGCACCTCGGGCGGCGTCTTGCCCTCGTTTCCGGGGCAAAAGGGACAGAAATTGCCTCCCTTGATCTGCACACTCTCCCGGACAAAGTCCATCGGACGCCGGGAACGATCCGTCGAGATGATGACCCAGCGGCCCGTAATGGGATCCTTGCGAAGTTCGGGCAACAATCCTCCTCAGAAGCTGCCAATCAACTATTCACCCACCCGTATCCGCCTACCTGTCTGCGCATGAACGAGAATCCGGCGAGCGGCCCCCTGCAGCGTGTTGCCCAAAGAATATCAGCAAACGCGATGCCAACCAAAGTTACTGCCGGCAGAATCAGTGCAGCAATTATGTGCGAAACGCATCCTTGTGAAGACGCACCTCGGGCGGAACACCGCGGCGTGTTTCAATAGCGAGCACATCGAACCTGTGTGCCGATTCGATCCGCCGCGTACGCAGGAACTGCCGCGCCATCCGTACGAGATTTCTCCGCTTTTCCGAATCGACCGCCTCTTCAGGAGACGGCACCGCCGCACCGCCGTGTAATGGCTCGACGATGGACCGCGTTTTCACCTCGACGAAGGCCAGCACGGAACCATCGTAGCCGGCCATATCGATCTCTCCCTTGAAACCGGGAAAGGTGTAATTCCGCGCCACGAGCGTGTAGCCGTGCCGCCGCAGATACCAGTAGGCGTAGGTCTCGCCTCGTATGCCGGTGCGCCGCGCGTCTTCTTTGGGAGATGCGACAGAAGCTCGTGAGGAATCCTCGGCAGGCGTTTCAGCCAGCCCTTTGCGGGCGCTAAATTGCACAAACGCGAAGATCAAACGCGCAAACACATTCAGCTCGCCGGCTCGTTACAAATTCCCTGCCCGAGAGCTTTCGCCCCGTTACTTGATGACCTCGAACGTGAATTCCATCAATTTCCCGCGGATCACAAAACTTAGGTAGTGCTCCCAGAACCGGCGAAACATCCGGCTATGATTCACGAGAAATTCAAAACCGAACGCCCGCCAGAGCTTCAGCAGGCTGAGGTTGAGCTTCACCTCGCGCATGCGCACTTTGGTGTACCACATATCGCGGCCGTGCATTCCGCCCGGATAGAAATAGAGAAACGAATAGGTGTTCAGGTGCCAGCGGTGCGTGGGGTCGCGGAACGAGCTGTAATCGGTGTAGTGGGGCGTCGCGAGAAATATCGTGCCGCCGGGGCGCGTGACGCGATGAAACTCCTCCATCGTCGCGATGATGTTGTCCACGTGTTCGATGATGTGTTCCGCGCGCACCTGATCGAACGAATTGTCGCGGAACGGCAGGCCGCCCCGGTCCAGATTGCAGATCACGTCGGCTGCCGTATCGGGATTCATGTCCAGGCCGATTGCGCCGGGATACTTCTTCGGACCGCAACCGACATCAAGAATGCGCGGCAAACTACACCCCCCCAATTGAAATGGCCGTAAGGCTGCGTGCATCACGAAATGCCGCCACCCCGGCGCGCAGAAATAAAAACGGCCCGCCGAAGCGGGCCTGCCATCGTAACAAAGCCCCGTTAGCAATCATAGTTACTACGTACGAGTCGGTGGCACAGGCACTCTTGCCCGTGCGGTCAAGGGCACAAAATCAGGACTGGCTGTGCCACCAGAATACCGCGGCGTCAGAGCTTATTCAGGCCGTCGAGCGCGGCCACCTTGTAGGCCTCGGCGAGCGTGGGGTAGTTGAAAACGGTGTCACGAAAATATTCGATGGTGCCGTTGTAAGACATTACCGCCTGTCCAATGTGGATGATTTCCGTGGCGCGCTGCCCCAGCGCGTGGACGCCCAGCAGCTTCAGCGTGTTGCGGTCGAACAGCAATTTCAGCATGCCGGTTTCGTCGCCGAGCATCATGCTCTTGGCGAGCTCCGCATATTTCGCCACGCCCACCTCGTACGGCACTTTTGCCGCCGTCAATTGCTCTTCCGTCTGGCCCACCATGGAAATTTCCGGAATCGTATAAATCCCATAAGGGAACAAGTGCGACATTGCCTCCGCTCGCTGGCCGAACATATGGCAGCTGGCCAACCGGCCCTGCTCCATCGACGTGCTGGCCAGCGCCGGGAACCCGATCACATCGCCCGCGGCGTAAATGTTCGGCACAGTCGTCTGGTAGAACTGATTTACGCCAACCTTGCCCCGCGGATCGGCGCTCAGTCCGGCGGCCTCCAGCCGGAGCTGGTCGCCGTTCGCCTGGCGCCCGACGGCATAGATCAACCCGTCGGCAAGTATTTTCTTGCCGCTCTCGAGTTCGGCGAACACGCGGTCGCGCTTCGGATCGATGCCCACGCGCGTCACTTTCTCCCCCAGCCGGAACACGGTTCCCAACTGCCGCAGGTGATACGCCAGAGAGTCGACGATTTCGCGGTCCACAAAATCCAGAATGAGGGGCCGCTGGTCGATCAGCGTCACTGCCACGCCGAGAGCCGCCAGAAAAGACGCGTACTCGAGGCCCACAACGCCGGCCCCCACGACAATCAACTCCCGGGGAAGTTCGCCCAGCGCGAAAATCTGGTCCGTATCCAGAACGCGCTTCCCGTCGAAAGTGATGTCGGGCGAGCGAGCCGTCCGCGTTCCGCAGGCGATCAGGATGTTTTCCGCGTGCAGGGCCACCTTTCCTTCCTCCCCCTGCACTTCCACGGTATGAGGATCGGCAAACTCCGCAGTACCCTGAAAAATCGCCACGCCATTTCGCTTCAGCTGGGAATGGATCACGTCGGTCTCTCGCTGGACGATCGTGCTCACGCGAAAAGCCAGGTCCTTCAGCGAAACATCGCGCATTCCGCGGTAGCTCGTTCCGTACAGCGTCTTCACGGCCATGCCAGTCAGCTGAAAAATCGCCTCGCGCACGCTCTTGCTGGGAATCGTCCCGGTGTGCACGCAGACCCCGCCGAGCATGAATGTGCGGTCGATCACCGCCACGCGCTTCCGCAGCTTCGCCGCGCAGATGGCGCCCTTCTGGCCCGCGGGCCCGCTTCCGATCACCAGCAGGTCGAACTTTGAGTCGTTCATAGGATCGCACTCGATATTCAATATGACTGCAATATAGACGAAGGCCACCGCGCCCACAGTGCAAGCACGAGGCGCCCATGCATTACAGAAGGGGTAAAGAGAGAATTCGCGAAACGAATGTCCGCTATGAATCTTACAGAAAGATGAACGCGGCCAGAAATCCAGCGGGCGAACCGTGCGCGTAAAGCTACACGTCCGTGCGCCAATAGCTCATGCGAGGACAACCAGATCGATTTCCACGCGGACGTCGCGCGGCAATCGCGACACCTCCACGGTCGAGCGCGCCGGGGCGTCTTTTTGCATATAACGCGCATACACCTCGTTCATCGCCGCGAAATCGTTCATGTCCTTCAGGTAGACGGTCGCTTTCACGGTTTTATCGAGAGAAGACCCGGCCGCCTCCACAATCGCCTTCAGATTGTCGAATACGCGCGCCGTCTGCGCCGCCACATCGCCTTCAATAATCTGGCCGGTAGCCGGATCGAACGGAATTTGCCCGGCGGTGTAGATAAACCCGTTCGCCTTGATCGCCTGTGAATACGGCCCAATCGCCTTGGGCCCCTTGTCGGTTGCGATGACTTCCTTCACAAACCCTCCTTTGCGCGGCCAGCTTTCTTACTGCTGCGCTTCGGCTGCCTCGCCGCCATAGCGTGCGCGGAAATCAGCCGGTATGCCCTTATCGTTAAGCCAGACACGAAACAGCGCCGCAAGATCCTTGCCGCTGGACTCCTCCAGCGCGGAGCGCAGAGCATCATAGCTGGTCTCCTGCCCGCGCAGCAAAGTGACCATTCGCTTGAGGCCGCTTCGCATGGGCTCTTCTCCACAGGCATCCTCGATCGCCACAAAGAAGAGCGGCGCTTTGGCGAGGGCGATGCTCCGCTGCTCGGGCGAGTCCGTCAGCATCGTTACACCCAGCGGGCTCTCGTTCGCTCCGCTCCGTGCTCTGTCGTATTCGTGCAGGTATCTGGCGACCCGCTGGCGCCGGCCCGCTTCGCCCTTGGCGCTTTCTTCCACGACGATGGTCGCGTATTCGGGCAATCCTTCCCCCATGCCCAGCGCGGCATCCGGCGCAAAAAAGACCTCGTCGCCAAACCAATTGTGCGCCAGAGCATGCGTCACGCGTTCGAGAAAATCTTCATTGCCGATGCCAAGCGCCAGCGCCTGCGAATCCACCAGATGCCCCGCCCGGGAAAGCGACAGCCGCACGGCCCGGCTCGCCCGTCAGATGATTTCGCAGTCCGGTGGATTCGACAATGTGCGGAGCGTGTATATTTTTATCGAGCGGCCCAAAATCCTTTTCGAGAATGCTCCACGCCCCGGTGAGCGCTTTTATCGCCGCGCTCGGATCCTCCTTGAGCGGCTGAAACGTCCAGAAAATTGCATCCTGCGTCTTGCGCTCGGGCGACGACGCTGCGTACTTCCCCGCGACAATGAAGGGCGCCAGATCGCCCTTGCGAAGCTCGAAACGGTAGACCGTTTCCGCGCCTTCTTGCTTCCGGCCGGCCGAAGCTCCCCTGGCCAGCACAAGAAAATCCGGCGGCACGCGCACCGTGTAACTCACCCGCTCCGGCCTTCCTGGAGAAGGCGAAAGAAAGTGGTTTGGCGGCCTCAGCCCCGGCGTCCATCCGCGCGAACCGAGGTGAAAATCGTCATGTCCGATGGTGATCCGCGACCCCGAATCGGCCGGTGAGAGAAATGAGTACTCAACCGTGAGTTCATGCTTCTCGCCGCGCTTCCAGACCGGGTCAAAACTAATGCGCCGCGCCGTGGGCAAAGACGATTGGTATTCCTCCGGCAAGCTCGCAGGTTCGACCGTGTGGCCATCCAGCTCGACGCGGAGATCTTTTCTGCCGTAAGCCTGCTCGTCCGGAAAGGTTGCGTCAATAAAAGACAAATCCATCGTCCCGGAATTTTCCAGCGTGTAGAGCGACTTCACTTGCAACCCCGGAGTATCGCCCGGCACAAATCGCACTTCCCGCGATTCCTTGAGAATGCGATAGCCAGGAGCCAGCGGAACGCTGCACGCCGCTCCCATAAGCAGAATTACTAGCGCGGAAGCAACAGCCAGGCACGAACGCGGAGATCGGCAGTCCAAGGTGAACCAATTCTACCGAGGCATTCAGACGGGTGGAAGGATCAAATGGCGGCGACAGGCAGAGTAAATTCGATCTTCAGGAGCCGGTAAAATGCCGGAGGATTTCCTCGTCGCTTGTTCCTCTGCGGCGCAGCGCAATGATTGCCGTCGCTTGCGAATCGGGTATTCCGCGGCGGGATAGTTCAAGCAGCGTCGAGTCACGCAAACCCGCATTCTTCATGTCCGCGAGCGAGGCGCCGGACAAAACCGTCTTCCCCTCCGCGCGGCGGCGAGCTACTTCGACAATCGTCGCGTCGGAAAGACCCGCAAGCCGCATCGCTTCCAGTTCGCCGGCGGCCAAGCCCAGCTGGTTCAGATTGGCCAGCTCCACGACCGTAGGCTCGTCGAGGCCTGCCCGGATCAGTCCGGCGATGGTTGCGCCAGCGGTGAAGGGCTGCCCCTGGGTCCGAAATATCTGAAGTATCTTGACGGCGTTCTCGTCGGAAAGTCCGCCTTGCTTCGCTTTGGCAAGCTCGCCGACTTCCGCGCTGGTGACCTTTAGGGCTTTTGCTTGCTGAATGGCGTCATAACTCATGCCGGCGGTATCAAGCGGAGCGGTGTCGACGAGGATCTCATGGTGGCAGCCTGAGAAAAGCAGAGTCATCGCGCACAACGCCGCGGGCGCAAGAAAACGGAACGATCCGGACCGAGCAACACGCCTTGAAGCAGCTTTCCACATCTGCTTCATTCTAGGGAATTCGACCGGTAAACGAGGTCTGCTGCGTGAGGCGTGTAACCCAAGCATTACGGGCTGGCGGCGGGATCAGACGTTGTAAACGCGCTCGATATCGAATACGCCGGGAATGCGCTTGATGCCGGCCAAAATCTGTTCCAATTGCTTTCGATCGCGGACATCCAGCGCCACTTCGATGCGTGCGCGAGTGTTGTCTTCCCCGCCGCTCTCGAACGTGCGGATATTCGCGCCGGTGTCGCTGATCACGCTGGTAATACCCGCAAGCATCCCTGGGCGGTCCTCCGTAAAAATACGCAGGCGTACCGGGAAGGTGGCCTGCGTCGCATCGGCCCATTCGACGGGTATGCGGCGTTCCGCTTCGTAGAGAAGATTCTCAACGTTGGGGCAAATCTTGCTGTGGACGGCAATTCCGCGCCCGCGCGTCACGTAGCCGACGATATCGTCACCCGGAATCGGGTTACAACATTTCGACCGGTAGACCATCAAGTCGCCGTGCCCGCGCACCAGAATCGCCGCGTCATCGATACCGAGCATCCGCTTGACGGTGGTGGCCAGCTTCGGCTTTTCCTCCGGCCCCGCCTCCGGAACAGCCTGGCCGCTGGCCTTGGCCAGCACCTGCCGGGCAGACCATTTGCCGTAGCCCAGGTCCGCATGCAGATCCTCAATTCGGGCGCAGCCGTATTCGGACGCCACCCGCTGCCAGTCCGCATCCGGAATTTTCTTCAGGCTCAACCCGGAATTGCGCGCTTCCTTCTCGAGCAGGCGCCGCCCCACTTCGGTGGCCTCTTCGCGTTCGTGCAGGTGAATCCACTGGCGTATCTTGCTGCGCGCCCGCGACGTATGCACGATCGAGAGCCAATCGCGCGACGGCGCGTGCCCCTTCTGGGCAACGATCTCCACCACATCGCCGTTGGCCAGCGCATGGCGCAGCGGAACCATTTCGCCATTCACCTTCGCGCCCGCGCACTGATGGCCAACTTCGGTGTGCACGGCATAGGCAAAATCGATGGGCGTTGCGCCTCGCGGCAGCACCACCACGCGGCCCTTGGGCGTGAACGTGTACACCTCTTCGGGATACAGATCGACGCGCAGCGTCGAAAGGAACTCGCTCGGCTCCTGCATCTCCTGCACCCACTCGATCAGGTGCCGCATCCAGATGATGCGCTGATCGTCGGGCGAAGAAGCCGTTTCCGCGCGGCCGTCCTTGTACTTCCAATGCGCCGCCACGCCTTGTTCGGCGATGCGGTGCATTTCCTGCGTGCGGATTTGCGTTTCAAAGGGCTGCCCGGAATGGATGACGGCGGTGTGCAGCGACTGGTAGAGGTTGGGCCGAGGCATGGCGATGTAGTCTTTGAATCGCCCGGGAACGGGGCGCCATATCTGATGGATCACGCCGAGCGCCGCGTAGCAATTTTTCACCGTGTCAGTAACCACGCGCACCGCGAGCAGGTCATAGACCTGATCAAGTGTCCGCTGCTGCTTCTGAATCTTCTGGTGCAACGAGTAGAGGCGCTTGATGCGCGCCTGGACCTCGGCGGGAATACCGTTCTCGACCAGCTTGCCGCGAATCATGTCCTGCACTTCGACCAAGAACTTGTCGAAGACCTTCTGCTTCGAGCTGATTTTCTTCTGCAGCTCGAAAAACGCCTCCGGCTCGAGATACCGGAACGAAAGGTCTTCGAGTTCGCCGCGGATGAGGCCCATTCCGAGCCGGTTCGCCACCGGCGCGTAGATATCGAGCGTTTCGCGCGCAATGCGCTGCTGCTTCTCGGAATCGAGATATTGCAGCGTGCGCATGTTATGCAGCCGGTCGGCCAGCTTCACCAGCACGACGCGAACGTCATTGACCATCGCCAGCAGCATCTTGCGGACGTTCTCCGCCTGGCGGGCTTCCGGGGCGAGCAGGTCGAGGCGGCTGATCTTCGTGACGCCCTCGACAAGCCGCGCCACGTCGGGACCGAACTCGGTCGAGAGCTTTTCCATCGTGACCTTGGTGTCTTCCACCACGTCGTGCAGCAGCGCCGCGCACAACGAGGTCACGTCGAGCTTCATGTCCGCCAGCGAATGCGCCACTTCGAGCGGGTGGCTCAGGTAGGGTTCGCCGGACAGGCGAATCTGCCCGCGATGATGTTCCGCGGCGAAATCGTAGGCCCGGCGCAGCAGCGAGAAGTCGTCTCCCGGACGATTCCTGCGCACCTTATCCACTAATTCGACGAAGCGCAGGTCCACCGTCCGCTTGGCAGCGGGGCTCATGCTCGTCAAATTGGACGCCGGTTCCATTTTCGAGGCCTTTATTCTAACTCCACCGCCCACCAAATGCCCTTTTTGAATCTTGAGTTGCGGCAGATACAAACAGTAGATACAAACAGTTGTTGGCAAACAGGGCTTGCAAGCCATTAGATGCAGGTGGAGCGGAGTTCGGCGTTTGGTCCGTAGTTATACGGATACTGCGTAGAAATAGCAGCTTTTAAGGGGGTTGTTTCTGTTCGGCTAGTTCTGGGTCTTGCCCTGATCGACGCACGCCGTAGGGACGGTCAGCGTCTCACCGGCGCGCACCAAATTGACGGACTGAATCTGCGGGTTCGCTTGCGCGATGCAGTTCAGCGCGACCGGGCTCCCCAGGGCCGTCTGGGCGACTTTCCAGAGGGTGTCGCCCGGCTGAATCACCACCTGATGCGCGTGTTGCTTGCGCTCCGCAGGCACGTGGATCCACTCCCCGACGAAGATACGGCTCGGGTTAGCCAGTTGCGGATTGAGCGCGGCGAGCCTCCTCCAGCGCAAACCGCTGCCGAAATAGCGCTCGGCCAGTTTCCACAGGGAATCTCCCGGCTCTATTTTCAGCTTCTCGGTCGATCCCTCCACAACGGACTCAGGGCGCCTCGTGCCGAGCGTCTGAGGCGCTGGGCTTGAAGGAATTTTCGCGATATCGGCGTGTGCATCCGCTCGCACCAGCACCGCGGCCGGCGCGATCACACTGCTTCTCAGCTTTCCGTCGCAGGGTACAGAGCAGGTAGCCTCCGAGGACTTAGCTACAGGCTCGGCGGCCGGGCGCACAATCGTGTGCTCCGTCAGAGTGACTCTCACGGGGGAGGCAGGCGCAAGGTACGAAACGGCCGGGGCGGCGATCTCCGGGTTCGAATTTCTCTTCATTTCGCGGGCTATAGCAGGCGCCA
The DNA here is from genome assembly GCA_963797585.1 of uncultured Acidobacteriota bacterium. GTDB lineage: Bacteria > Acidobacteriota > Terriglobia > Acidiferrales > UBA7541 > Palsa-295. The sequence continues at coordinate 513,312 of CAWCQH010000020.1, read as the reverse complement.
CCGGCGCGGGCATCCCCACCTTCGCCGGGCCATAAGCGGCCGCCGTCGCGAACGGCATTACTGTCGCAGGAGTTTGCATCAGCGCCGGAGCTGCCGGAGCCGGGGTTTCGATCATCCGGTTGCTGGCGTCCTTCGCCAGGGGCTTTGAAACGGTCGCCGGGATCATGATACTTGCAGGCCCTGCATTCGTCGCGACGGGCATCGTCGACGCCGGAGGATTGGCCACCACCATGGGTACGGCAACCTGCGTTTGCACTCGGTTGCCCACCGTTCTCAGGATCGGCCTGGAAGCAACCGCAGGCAGCGCCGGCTTGGCCGGATTGTAAGCCTCAGCGGTCGCGAAGGGCAGCGTCGTCGATGGCGTGCTGATCTCTGCCAGCGGCACGGGCTGGGTCTGGAGCCGGCCCCCTGCTTCTCGTACGAGCGGCTTGGAAACACTCACTGGAAGCGCCAGACTCGCCGGGCCATAGGCATCGGCAGCGGCAAACGGCATCGTGGTCGAGGGGATCTTGATCTCCCCCACATGCGGCGGAATTTGCGTCTGTGCCGCAACGGCAGGGGCATCGCCCCGTGCATGGCGGGTCGCCAATGGCGGCACGGAATTGGAATCCGTCGGGGGAAGCACTACATTCGTAACAGCCTTCGCGGCCTCAGGCAGCGAAACCACGGTGGTCGCGAAGTCGGCGACGTCCGGAGCAGCGGCCGACGCGGGCAACACCACCAGCGGAGCAATCGGAGCAGGCGGCTCGGCGTTTACGGCCGTTTCAGCGCCAACCGGTTCGTCAACCCGCCCTTCAATCCTCGCTTCGTCTTCCGGAACGAGAATGTGCGGCTTCGAAAGGTCTTCGTTGGTGTAGACGTGGACGGCGTGCAGCGCCAGTTGCCTCTTGCGCTCTCGCTCCTGGCGGGCCGCATCGGCCACGCTTTGGGCGAAGTTGGGCGTCCCAGTCGAAAGAACCAGCGACACGACGACAGCAATCATTGCTATGGCACGATGCTTCATTTTTTTGCGCATTTTACCCAGCCGCGAAGAATGGATTCGCTTTGACCCAAGACCATCTAATCAGGAAGGTCCGCAAAGTAGGAATTGAACTGCGACATATGTAGACAAAGTGGCACCTGTACTTTGGGACAGGGCGCGATCCGCCTATAGGCGGACCCGATAGGAGGACAAAGCAGCGGCCCTACAATCCGTTTACTGTTGTTTCCAAAAGAACTTATTTTAAAAAAGTGCGCCCGTGGAAATGCCAGCAACGTAGAATATAGACATGGCTAAAGGATGGGAAAGCAAGGCGGTAGAAGAGCAGATTCAGGAGTCCCAGGCAGCCGAGCAGGAAAACCCCAGGAAGCAGTTCACACCAGAACAGATGGAAGCGCACCGCCGCAAGGAAGTGCTTCTTCTCTCTCGCGCGCACGTTGAGAAAGACCTGAACGCCAGTCAGAACCCCCGTTATCGCGAACAGCTGGGCAAAGCGCTATCCCACATTGACGCGGAGCTTTCGAAGCTAAAAGACGTCGACTGACGCAATAGTTTAGTTGGCCCCATCAATCGGGACGACGTCCACACCCACATCGAGCCGCTGGCGCTGCCCGCCAATCAAGATTCCGCGAATCGGGCCAACGTCGTCGTAGTCTCGGCCCCATCCTACCGTGATGTGTGAGTCGAGCGGCATCATGCCGTTCGTCGGGTCGAAATCCACCCAGCCAAAATCCGGGGTATAGACGCCAATCCAGGCGTGGGAAGCATCGGCCCCCGCCAGGCGAGGTCTGCCCGGGGGTGGCTTCGTCACAAGATAACCGCTCACATACCGTGCGGCCAGGCCGAGTGATCGCAGGCACCCGATCGCCAAATGTGCGAAATCCTGGCAGACGCCCCTCCGGATCCGCAGCACTTCCAGGCTGGGCGTGCCCACCTTCGTTGATCCAGGCAAATATTTGAAGTCGGCGTGAATCCTCAGCGTCAGGTCGAACGCGCACTCCAAAAGGGACCGGTCCGGCGGAAAGGAGCTCATCGCATAAGCCGCCAGCTCCGGCAGCCGCCTCCCGTAGAGAGAATCGAAGGTGAACTGCCTCACGGGAATAGTTTGCGGGTCGGAGGAGCCGGCAATCGTCGCCGCCACCTGCTCCCAAGAGGCCCCTTGCGACAGCTCCGGCCGCAACTCCAGCCGCACTTCCACTTCGCTGCGCGACTCGATCGTGAGCAGTGTGTGCGGCTCCTGCAGGCTGAGCCAGGAAACGTGGTTGCCAAAGTAATCCCGCCGCTCGCCGCGGATCGCGGGCACGGGCGACACCACGAGTTCGTGCCACCGGCACGTCTGCGCGCTGGTGCTGCGGGGACGCGCCCGCACGATATTGTGCGAAAGGTTCACCGCATCCGCATATTCGTACAGCGTCTTGTGTGTGACGCGGTAAATCATGTGGACTCCTGCGACACTTCGCCCAGCTCGCGCGAGAATTCCGCATGCGAGAAATAGAGGCGCGCGATGGCGTCGGCGAGTAACGCAACCTGGTCGTTCACTTCCGCCAGCAGCGACTTGAGGCCTTTCCGGGGCTGCTCGAAGGGCATGTTGCACACTTCCATCAGATCCGCCAGCTGGATGGTGGTGCGCAGCTTGAGGAGTGTGCGCCGGTCGCGGTTGCGATCCGGCTGGCTGTTCTCGCGCGGCAGGGCTTCCAGGTGCTGGTCCAGCTGCGCCAGCTGGAAAGCCACTCCCCGCGGATTGCTCTCATCGGCCAGCAGAAGGTCCGCCACGGCATGGGCCTCGAGGTTAGTGAGATACCTCCTCCGGTAGGTGAGCGAGCAATCCATCACTTCGAGCACGGCTTCGAGAAGAACGGAATCGTTACCCGGCGGCGTAAGCGTGCCGCTCACGAAGCGCGCGGTAAAATCCACGCGCTCCACGCGCCGCCCGATATCGAGAAACCTCCAGGCCATTCCCCGCGTCATCGAATCGCCCGCGAGCCCCACGAAAGCTGCGAAGCGCTCGATCAGGTTATCGAGCAGCTCAGGGATGCGCGCCGCCGGTCGATTGGGATCGACCGGAACGTCGGTCACAGCGGAGTAAATCTCCTGCAGGATGCGCCAGCCGTCCGAGGAAATGCGGTCGCGCAGTACCCTTGCGAAACTGTGTACCGAGGCGATCATTCCGCGCAGGCCGCTGCCATCCACATCGCCCAGCAGCCCCTCGATAAATTCAAGGTTCAATTCTGAATTCGGCCGCAGCAGGAACCCCTTGGGCCAGGCGCGGAGCAACGTCTCGATGGCGTGCCGATTATCGACGCCGCTCTGATCGGTGATGCGCGCAATGGTTCCGCGGCACAGGCGGACCTGCGATTCGGCGCGCTCGATATAACGCCCCAGCCAGAAAAGGTCTTCGGCGATACGGCTAGTGAGGTCGCCGCCGCCCCGGCTGATGGCTACCGGCTCGCCCGGCGGCGGCAGCAGCGTCACCTGGCTCACCGGACCGTCCGCCACAATCCAGGTGTCTTTACTGCCTCCACCGCGCTGCAGAGACACAACGAGCGACTCGGTAGAGGGCGTGATGCGCGTGAGCGCGCCGCGCATCACCGAGTACGAATCTCCCTGAGCCACGAGATAGGAGCGAATCACAAAGTGGCGCGGTTCGAGGTCGTCCGCTACAAGCGAAGGAGTGGTGCAGGAAATCGCGCGCTCCTGCGCTACATACCTTTCCGGGGAATCGCTGATGCGCAGCGCCAGTTCCGATAATTGCTCACGCGTAAGGTCCTGCGCGAAAACAGGGTCTTCCCCTTGGGTGGGATATGCCGACTTGATGACCAGATCGGAAAGGTGATCGAGAACGTATCGCAGCGAGTCCGGATGCCCGCACCACCAGCTCTGCACGGACGGCAGCTTCAATTCTTCGCCCAGCAGGTGACGGCACAGCGCCGGCAAGAACGGCAGGAAGCCGGCCGCCTGCAGAATGCCGGAGCCGAGCGCGTTGGCCACCGCTACTTTTCCCATGCGAACGCATTGCAGCAATCCCGGGACGCCGAGACGCGAGCCCGGGTGCATCTCGAGCGGATCGCAATAGTCGTCGTCGACACGGCGCAGGATCACATCGACGCGCCGCAATCCTTCGAGCGTCTTTACGTATACGTTTGCATCCCGCACCGTGAGGTCGTTGCCCTGCACCAGCGGATATCCCAGGTAGCGCGCGAGATAAGAATGCTCGAAGTAGGTTTCGTTGTAAGGGCCGGGCGTAAGCAGGACGATGTGGGGACTTTCGTACGTCCAGGGCGCAAGCGACGCCAGCGTGCTCCGCAGGGAGGAGAAAAACGAGGCCAGCCGCTCGACGTTACATTGCCGAAATTCCGAAGAAAGCGTTCGCGAAAGAACGATGCGGTTCTCAAGGGAATAGCCCGCTCCCGAGGGGGCCTGCGTCCGGTCGCTCAACACCTGGAACTCGCCGTCCGCCCGGCGCACGATATCAGCCGCATAGAGATGGAGCCAGCGTCCCCGCGACGCGATCGAGCCGTGGCACGGCCGCAAAAAGCCCATGTTGGCCCAGAGGAGTTCGGGAGGAAGAAGGCCGGTGAGAACTGTTTCGCCGGGGCCGTAGAGATCGGCCAGCAACCGGTCGAGCAGTTGCGCCCGCTGGACCAATCCCTCGCTCAGCCGCTCCCATTGCAGCGACGGAATCAGCAACGGTATGAGGTCGAGGCTCCACGGGCGGTCCAGACCGTTCGGATCGCCATACACATTGTGGCTTACGCCGTTATCGTGGATGAACCGCCGGGCCTGCTCCCAGCGCTTCCCGAGTTCGCGCGGCCCGAGTTCGTCCAGCATGGAGACAAACGGCTGCCAGTAGGGGCGCAGCGAGCCGTTTGATTCGGTCATCTCGTCGACGGAGGTGGGTTTTCCCGCGTACCTCTCGGCAAAACCCTGCGCGAGAATTCGGCGGGGGCTCAGCGCGTCCGGCGGGGTGAGAGGGTGCATCGCGGCAGTCGTTTAAGTGGCTCGCAGATCGAGCGTAAACGGAAACTCCTTGCTGATTTTCTCTTCGCCCACTTTTACCGGTCCCGGAGTGTGGCCGAATTTGAAAAAGCGCGAGATGCGGCGGCTTTCCGCCTCGTTGGCATTCACGGGAAAATGATCGTAACTCCGGCCTCCGGGATGCGCCACATGATACGTGCATCCGCCGATCGAGCGCCCCGACCAGGTGTCCACGATATCGAAGACCAGCGGCGCATGCACGGGGATCGTCGGGTGCAGGCAACCCGCCGGCTGCCAGGCCCGGTATCGCACACCCGCCACGAATTCTCCGTTTGTGCCGGTGGGATGAAGAGGGACGCGCTGCCTGTTGCAGGTGACCACGTGGCGCGAATCCACCATTCCGTTCACCAGCACCTGCATTCTCTCGACCGATGAATCCACGTAGCGTACTGTGCCGCCCGGCCCGGGATCTTCGCCGAGCACGTTCCACGGCTCGATAGCCTGCCGCAATTCCAGCTGGATCCCGCGATGTTCGATCGTTCCATAGAACGGAAACCGGAATTCAAAGTGCGGCGCGAACCATTCGGTCTGGAGGGGGTAGCCTGTTTCGTTGAGCTCGCCGATTACATCTCCCAGGTCCTGCCGCACAAAATGCGGCAGCATGAAGCGGTCGTGAACCTCGGTGCGCCAGCGCACCAGATTCTGGCGGTAAGGCTGGTTCCAGAAGCGCGCGATCAGCGAGCGCAGCAGCAGATGCTGCGTGAGGCTCATGCGCGAGTGCGGCGGCATTTCGAACGCCCGCATTTCGAGCAGCCCCAGGCGCCCGGCGCCACCTTCCGGCGTGTACAACTTGTCGATGCAGAACTCCGCCCGGTGCGTGTTGCCGGTGGCGTCGATCAAAATATCCCGGAAGATGCGGTCGACAAGCCACGGCGGGCAATCGCGGCCTTCGGGGACCTGCCGGAAGGCGATCTCCAATTCGTAGACCTGGTCGTTGCGCGCTTCATCGATCCGTGGCGCCTGGCTCGTAGGCCCCACGAACATGCCGCTGAACAGATAAGAGAGCGCCGGGTGGTTGTGCCAGTATCCGAGCAGGCTGCGCAGCAACCCCGGATTGCGCAGCACAGGGGAATCGGCCGGCTTTGGTCCCCCGACGATGATGTGATTCCCCCCGCCGGTTCCGGTATGGCGCCCATCCAGCATGAACTTTTCGGTCGCGAGCCTGGTGAGGCGGGCCTCTTCGTAAAGCGCGTTGGTATTTTTCACCAACTCGTCCCACGACGCGGCTGGATGCATGTTCACTTCAATGACGCCCGGATCGGGCGTCACGCGAATCGTATTCACGCGCGGATCGCTGGGGGGAGTGTAGCCTTCCAGCAGCACGGGCGTGCCAAGCTCCGCCGCCGTATCCTCCACAGCCGCCACCAGTTCCAGATAATCCTCCAGATAGCGCTGCGGAGGCATGAAAACGCGCAGCACCCCGCCGCGCACCTCGGTACACAGCGCCGTTCGGATGATCCAAGGCGCGGATTGACCTGCAGCAGGCGGCAAATCCGAGGGATGCGTGCGCAGCTCGCGGCGCAGCCGGCCCGTCCCTTTTTCGAGAACTTGTTCGGCGAACCCCAGCGGGCTCCGCGGTTCCACGCCGCCCGTAAGGCGCATCTGCCTGGAGAGCGCGGCGCGGTCGCGCAGCGGGGCGCGATCCTCCATGGGGTCTTGTTCGTATAAATACGGACGCTCGGATTCCTTCACCCACGGAATCGAATCGAGCGGCAGGCGGTAGCCCATCGGCGAGTCGCCGGGAATCAAATACATGCGTTCGGGACGGAAGAACCAGGCCCCGCTGGCCCATGAACTCGTGTCATCGGTGTAGTAGTCCCGCCGCAGTGGCAACGCATAGCCGACCACCTTGTCCAGGCCCTGCTCAAACACCTTCGCCAGCCGCGCCCGGTCCTCCGGGTTGGCCAACTGGTTCTCGAGCGGGTCCACATTGACCGGCAGCCGCCGCTCTTTCCACATGTAGTACCAGATATCTTCGTAGCCGGGCAGGGCGTGATCCGGGTTTACGCCGAGCCTTTCCGACAGCGAAAAAATGAACGCTCGCGCCTGGTCGCTCGTAAGCTTGCCCGGTACACGTTCGTCGGCAACCAGCGCCGGATCGCGCCACACCGGCTCGCCATCCTTCCGCCAGTAAAGCCCCAGCGCCCAGCGCGGTAGCGATTCCCCCGGATACCACTTGCCTTGACCATGGTGCAGCACGCCGCCGGGCGCAAATCGGTCCCGCAGCCGGCGGATCAGCATATCGCCGCGTTCGTACTTCTTCGGCCCGAGCGCCGCTACGGTCCACTCCGCGCCGTCCATGTCATCGATCGACACGAAGGTCGGCTCCCCGCCCATCGTCAGCCGGACGTCGCCCGCCTTCAGATCGGCGTCCACCTGGTGGCCCAGGGTTTCGATCGCGGCCCATTGCGCATCGTCGTAGGGCTTGGTTACACGCGGGTCTTCGTGTATGCGTGTAACCGACATCGAAAACTCGAATTCAGCGCCAACGTCGGCGGTCTCCGACTCTTCTTCCGACTTCACCACCGCCTCGTTGTCCTCGGAGAAGAAACCCGTAATTGCCGCAGCCGTGACAGGGTCGGCCGAACATGCCAGAGGAATGTGCCCTTCGCCGGCGAACAGGCCTGAAGTGGGATCGAGTCCGACCCATCCTGCGCCCGGGAGGTAAACCTCTGTCCAGGCATGGAGATCGGTAACGTCATGTTCGGTTCCGCTGGGCCCGTCGAGCGACTTTACATCTGGCGCCAATTGAATCAGATAGCCGGAAACAAACCGCGCCGCCATCCCCATGTGCCGCAGAAAGTTCACCATCAGCCAGGCCGTATCACGGCATGAGCCGCTCTTCAACTCCAGCGTTTGCTCGGGAGTCTGAATGCCCGGTTCGAGGCGGATGAGGTACTTGATCTTGTTCTGCAGCGCTTGGTTGATACCGACGAGATAATCCACGGTGCGGAGCTTGGGGCGCTTAAGCTCACAAAGAAGAGCCTTTAGCCGCGGTCCGGCAGGCGGAACCTCCAGATAAGGCCCCAGTTCGCGGGCGAGCGTGTGCTCGTAGGTAAACGGGAATTCCTCGGCGTAGGGTTCGAGGAAGAAATCAAAGGGATTGGTAACCGTAAGTTCCGCAACCAGGTCCACCACCACTGAGAACTCCATAGTTTTACGGGGAAAAACCAGCCGAGCGAGGCGATTACTGTATGGGTCCTGCTGCCAGTTGATGAAATGCTCGCTGGGCGCCACCTTCAGCGAATAGCTGGAAATCGCGGTGCGGCAATGCGGGGCGGGACGCAAACGGACGACATGGGGCGAAAGCCACACCGGCTTCGGATACTTGTAGCAGGTCTTATGATTGAGAGCTACTCGTATGCCCATAGGTCCCCAAGCCGTTGGACTCGGCCCTCTGAGGAAGCGTCCAAGCCAATAAAGTGTAGAGCTGCATTATACAGATTTCCCCTGTCCTGGTCAGCTTTTCGTGGCCCGTGTGCTGCGCCGCATCCTGCGGCACTCAGCATTTTCCATGGCTGCAACCCATTCCGGGGTAGCCGCAAACCGATAGCGGGAATCGGCACGCGTGGCAGAAGCATCTTAAATACGCAGGGCCGAAATTGACTGAACGTGCCGGAGCGGGTCATGGCCCAAGGCGAGAGAATGTCCCAACCGCCGATATCTCATTGGCAACCTGCCGGGGATTCTTTATGCCCCGCTTATGTCGAAGCGCTACACTTTTTTCAGTAAGGAGCGACAAATGGCCAAAGCTCCGTCCATCCGCGTAGAAGATATCGAACTCGACGGCGACGTCAGACTCTGGGACGTGATGCACGCGGCGCTGGCTGCGAAGGAATCCCAGCCTCGCGCCTCCCTGCTTCCCGCTGTGCTCATCATGAAGTCGAACGAAATCGTCGCCAGGGTTTACCAGAGCAGTGAAGAGCCGCGCACGCTCATCGTCAGCACCTGCACGGGCATTCGCAAGATCAGCCTGAATTGGTATGACACACTTTTGATGCTGTACCGCACCGCCGTGCTCACCCTTCAAAAAATGGACGGCACGTCCGTGATCCTCTTCGGCGAACGCACGGCCAAGGAAGCCGACCGCGCGATGCTGTACGCCATGAAGTGGACCGCGCGGCAATTCCTGCAATCGCCCCCACGGGGCGCGAAATTCCCTGAAACGAACGACTCCATATCGCAGCCCTTCTACCTCGAGAACGAGAAGGTCCGCTGGCTGTCGGAAGTAAACACCGCTTTCCTGTTCACGTAAGTACTCTCGATCTGGCGGCCGGACGCTGTAGCCCAACGCACCGCCGCCGTTCTTCCCTGCGCCCGATAATTCTTCTTTGTGCCTCCGCGAGCACTGGGCTATATTCAGCCGCACGTGCCGTCTGACTGGTGGAGGAACGTCGCCAAATGAGCGCCATTCTCGGGCAGGCTCTTCCCCATCGCGCTAAATGACACGCCAAGGAGTTCTTATGCGGCCACGAAATCTGCTCTCGGTACTCGCCTTGCTGTTGCTGTGTGTTTCCGCTTCTCGCGGCTCCACAATCACGGGGACCGTTAAAGGCCCGGACAGCGCTGCGTTTCAGGGCGCCTTCGTGGAAGCGCAAAACATGAAGTCGAGAATCACCGTCGCAGTGCTCTCCGACACGCAGGGCCGCTACCGCATCGAGAATCTTCCCGCCGGGCAGTACCGTGTTTTCATCCGCGCGGTCGGATATCGCGCTGAACCCCGCACGGGTGTCGCGCTCGCCGCCGACCAGAACGCTTCTCTCGATTTCGCCCTGCAGACCGGCACGGTCCGCTGGAGCGACATTTCGCTCTACCAGGGGAAGCAACTTTTTCCTCCGGGGCGCGGAAAAGATATTCTGCTTTCGGAAACGTGCGCCGTCTGCCATTCCTTCCAAAGCCGCATGGCTTCGGTCACGCGTGACGCCGATGGCTGGGCCGACCGCGTCGCATACATGCGCTCTTCCATGACGTACGTCCTCGGCACGCGACTGAACGACCAGGATGCCGGCGAGCTTTCGTCCTATCTCACCAGCCTCTTCGGGCCCGATTCCATTCTGCCGAAGTCTCCCGCGGACATGCCCGCCTACAAAGCCACGGTGCGGCCGTTCAGCAGCGATTCGCTGAATATCGTGTACGTCGAATACGACATGCCCGGTCCCAGCCGTATGCCCTTCAGCGCCGCGCCGGATAAGAATGGCTTTCTGTGGATTCCCAACTTCGGAAACGCTAATAAGATCACTCGGCTTGACCCGAAAACGGGCGACATGCAGGACTATCCGGTTGCGAATATCGGCACCGCCAGCATTCATTCCGCCGTGCCCGCGCCCGATGGCTCCGTGTGGCTCGCCGAGCAGGCCTCCAACAAAGTCGGCCGGTGGGATCCCGACACGCAGCAGATCACCGAATATCAGGACCCTGGAAAGGGCTCCAAGCACACCATCCGGATCGATCGTAGCGGAAATGTGTGGGCCACGGGATCTCCGCTTTCGAAATTCGATCCGGAGACCAAAAAATTCACGCGCTACGAAGAAGTGAAGGATTCCTACGACGTGCGGCAAAGCGAGAACGGCGACATCTGGTTCACGCGCCTGTTCGGCAGCAAGATCGGCAAGATCGACGCGAAAACCGGCAAGGTAACGCAGTGGGATTCGCCCACGCCCGGCGGCGGTCCGCGCCGGATGGAAATCGCGCCCGATGGCATGATCTGGTTTGACGAATTCAACGGCGGCAAAATGGGCCGCTTCGATCCGAAAACCGAAACCTTCAAGGAATATACGCTTCCAGGCCCCGATCCCACGCCCTACGCGCTCGGCTTCGATACGGAAGGCTACCTCTGGTACAACTCACACGACATGGACGTGATCGGCCGCTTCGATCCGAAGACGGGCAAAGTGATCGAGTATCCGTTTCCGCACGCGGAACTCTTCATGCGGGAATTCTTCCGCGATTCGCAGGGCCGCATGTGGTACGGCACCAACCCGAACAACAAAGTCGGCTACTTCTACCTGGCGAACAAAACGGTAGCGTCCGCCAAGTAGTGCCTGCGGATTTTGGGATATTGCTGAAGCAAGAGAAGTCTCAGTGTTATCGGCGTACTCGCGCCCGGCGAAATCCTCATTTTCCCTTGAAGGGATTTAAGCTACACTCCGTTGGCGGTCCTTCTTGCTTTCTAAATTCTTAGCCGGCTGATTCTTCTGATCCAATCCACGGGTCCAGTGGTCCACGGTTCCACGGGGGCGCAGGCATGCTGAAGGGCATTGTGGTCGGTTTCATTCTCGCCATCATCGTGCTCGGCGGAGGTGCTTACTATTATTTTGCGACCGGCATGGCTCCCGTAGCCACTTCGGAGCCGCCGATGCCCTTCGAGAAAAAGCTCGCGAGCATCGCTCTACGGGCGCGCATTGAGAAGGACCACGTGGGCGACTCTCCTGTCGCTGCCGATGAACCAAACTTCGTCGCGGGCGCCAAACTGTATATGAATCACTGCGCTGCCTGCCACGGCTTGCCCAACCAGCCGCCTACTACCTACGCCTCCACGATGTTCCCGAAACCCACGCAATTGTTCCGGGGCAAGGGAGTTACGGACGATCCTCCATCGGAAAGTTACTGGAAAGCGGCCAACGGAATCCGCCTTTCGGGAATGCCCTCGTTCAAGAAGTCGCTCACGGACACCGAACTCTGGCAGGTGAGCGAGCTGGTCGCGCACGCGGATCAACTTCCGCCCTCCGCGAGGGGAATTCTTGTTCTCAACGCTCCGTCGCCCACCGCGGAAGCGCCCGCAGCGGCGACAAGCTCAAAATCCGGGAAATAATCGAAGCTCATAAACGAAAAGGGGACAACATGGCAGACACGACGATTACGATCCTGAAAAAAGGGCCTTGCCTGGTGACTGGCCCGGTTACGCTGCTCGATGGGGACGGCAAGAAAATCGATGCGCCCGAGAAGTTCGCGCTGTGCCGCTGCGGCGCTTCGACGAAAAAGCCCTTTTGCGACGGCTCGCACACGAAGATCGGCTTTGAAGCGGCCGAGGCCGCCGTGCCGGGAAGCAAGGAATAAAGCACTCTCCGCCGCGGTCCGGTCACTTCGAGTTCAGGGCGCCCGATCATTTTGAGTCTCAGGGCAAATGACCGGACATGCGGTTGTTTTTTCCCGAAGGAGCATGGGCCTTCCCAGGCGCCCCTGCTGCCGTTGCGATCCCGTAGAGAGAAGCAAAAACAAATAGCTCTCCATTTCAGGCGGCAAGCGGCGCCATAATCGCTTTTTACGTCCTTCTCTCGCCATGAACCAATCGCCGACACGCTGGGCTGAAATCATCTGGACGCGCGGCCTGCGCATCGCCGTTATCCTGGCGCTCGCATTCCTGCTGGCGCGGATCTGGAAGGCCCTCACTTCGCGCCTCGTCGAAATTTCCAAGGCGCGCACGCGCGGCGCGCAATTGCGCGAGCAGCAGACGCGCACGATGGCCGGCCTGCTCAACAGCGTCGGAACCAGCATCATCGCGGGCGTCGCCCTGCTCACCGTGCTGCCCGAACTCGGCTTCAACGTGACGCCGGTGGAAGCCACGGCGGCGGTCGCCAGCCTGGCGCTCGGCTTCGGCGCACAGAACCTCGTGAAAGACCTGATCAACGGATTTTTCATCGTTTTCGAGGACCAGTTCGTCGTCGGCGACCTGATCCAGGCCAATGGCGAGACCGGCCGCGTCGAATATCTCTCCCTTCGCCGGACTGTGCTTCGCAACGCGAGCGGCGCTGTGGTCACGATTCCCAATGGGCTTCTCCTCCAGCTCGCCAATCTGAGCCGCGATTGGTCGCAGCTTTTTCTCGACGTCACCGTGCCCACCGATGAAGCGGTGAGCCCCGCGCTCACAGCCCTCGAGAAAATCGCCGGCGACTTTCGCAACGATGCCGAATGGTCTCCGGCGCTGGTCGACGGCCCGCGCGTGCTCGGCGTCGAATCCCTGTCACTCGACGGAGTGGTTCTGCGCTTGCAGGTGCGCACGATTCTGAATCGCAAAGAGGAAGTGGGCCGCGAACTTCGCCGCCGCATCAAAATCGGCTTCGAGGAGTCGCACATCCCTTTGAGCAACACGCACAGGGTCGAATTGCACGGTCCGGCCGCGCCGCCGGCTCAGTAACCTTAGACACGAGAAATCGATGAAAAAATTGCTTCCGACAGCCGTGGCAAGGCGGGTAAGCTAGCGCCGTTCATAACGAGGAGGAGTGACGATGGCGGAAGTGACGCACGATCAGGTGAACCTGATGCTCCAGCTCTACGAGACGCGCCGCGAAGCGCGTCTGCGCGAGGCCCGCGAATGGTTCTTCATGAATTTCCATCCCGCCTCCATCGACGATGTTCCGCGCATCTGCCCCCCGGGCAGCAAGGAAAACGCGTCCATGCGCATGGTCATCAGCTACTGGGACATGGTCGCCAACATCGTCAACCGCGGCCTGATCAACGAGGAATTTTTCTTCGAGAACAGCGGCGAGCAATGGTATGTGTGGCAGTGCCTAAAACCGATCGCGGCAGCCCTGCGCGCCCGCTCCAAGAATCCGCACCAGTACGCGCAGCTCGAAGAGCACGCCAATCGCTTCGAAGCCTGGCGCGAAAAGCGGGCTCCCGGCTCGGTGGAAGCCTCGCGCGCGCAAATCGCCGCCATGCTGTTGCAGGAATCAAAAGCCTAGAAGCACATCGGAATTTATGCCGATTCCACCCGTCGTTTGTCAGCGGCGGGCATGGCATTCCCGATGGAACCCCACGCATGTTTCGCTATACTGGGAGTTTGGGCGCGGTACCCAAGTGGTAAGGGAGAGGTCTGCAAAACCTTCATTCGTGGGTTCGATTCCCACCCGCGCCTCCAATCGCAATCGCTTAGACTTGGAACCTGTGTTCGCCGTTCGTTTCTGGGGCGACTTTAAAACAGACCGGTCGCGCACTAAAACTTAGGATAGGTGATGAATCCCGTGGCCCTTTCGGACTGGACGCCAGAGGAACTGGCGCGGTTTAGTGAAAAAGAGGAAAAGCGAAAGCAGGCAAACAGGGAGCGTTGCCAACGCTATCAGGCCCGCAAGCACCGCGAAGTGCTAGAGAAGGGCGGCGGCAAGTGTGCCCAATGCGGGGAGGACGACCTCGAACTTCTACACATCGATGAGCACGACAAAACCAAGTCGTGGAGCCAACGATATAACGCAATCTTGAATGGAAAATCAGACGTTCGACTGCTCTGTGCGAAGTGCAACTGGAAGAAACGCCATACTCATAACGAGGCAACCGGTCGTCCAAGACGACCTTAACTAGGCCTAGGCTCTTCTCGGTGTGTGCGTTGAAGCAGCACTGTTTTGTGGATCGGTGTAGGCTGTCGCACGTTGTCCAAAAACGAGAAGGCTTCAGACGTAAGAACTGGTTTCCAGCCTTCTGCAGTGAATTTTGGAAGTTGTGCATTCACGTGCCTTGGGCTGCCATGGAGTTCGCAATATTCCATCCCCGTTCCCCCTTGCTTTTCACAATTTTAACACGTCAAACTGGCGGATGGGAATTCAATCGCACCAGTTGAGGTTTTCGGGTTCTCGTTCACTCGCAGATTCCGGCGCTTCATTGGCTCACCTCTTCCTGCTGCTCCTTCATGCAGTCGTTGTAGGTGCGGGACCACATGCTATTGGCGGCCTCGGAGTCGTCCTCGAAGGCTCCGGTGTTGACTACGTGGTCCGCTTTGACGTGGCACAGCTGCATGTGCTCTTCGCGGAGGCGCTTGGCATCCTCCGCTGTCACCGGCGGGGTCATGTTTGTGGAAGCCATGCACCCGATGCCGAAAAAACCGATGGTCGTGAACTCCGCCGTCAGTAAAAGTACGATCAGTATCCGTATCATTTGCACCTCACTGCGCCCGCGTTGGAGCTTCGCGTCAAGCTTCACACGGGCCTGCTTCCGGTACGCTTGGCGAAAGCCGGACAATGAATGCATCATAACTAACTATGGGGCTAACGATGGAGCCAAACAGCGAGGGTCACACGGAGCCGGGCGGCTTTAACGGGTTGCGCGTTCTCTCTCTGGAGAGCCGCCGCGCCGCGGAAATGGCGAAGCTCGTCGCCAACTATGGAGGCCGGCCGATCGTCGCGCCCTCGATGCGCGAGGTCCCTCTCGAATCGAATACGGAGGCCCTGGCGTTTGCGCGCACGCTCGCAGCCGGCGGCTTCGATATGGCGATTTTTCTTACCGGCGTGGGCACGCGCGCGTTGGCGCGGGTGGTCGAAACCGTCTACCCCCTGGCTGAATTTTCGGGCTTTCTCCGCAGGATTCCTATCGTCGCGCGAGGGCCGAAGCCGGTGGCGGCGCTGAAGGAACTTGGCGTGCCGGTTACGGTGGCTGTTCCCGAACCGAACACCTGGCGGGAGTTGCTGGCGAGCCTCGACGAAAGAGCCTCGTCGCTTCCGCTAGAGGGAGCCCTGGTCGCGCTTCAGGAGTACGGGGCCACGAATCCGGATCTGGTGGCGGGGCTGACGGAACGCGGCGCACTGGTGACGCGCGTCCCGGTGTATCAGTGGGCGTTGCCGGAGGACGTCGCGCCGTTGCGCGCGGCCATCGAGGCGGTTGCGCGCGGGGAGGTGGATGTGGCGCTCTTCACCACTTCGATCCAGGCGATCCATCTCATGCAGGTTGCAGGGGAAATGGGCTTACGCGACGCCCTTGGCAAGCAGTTCGCGCGCATCGTGGTAGGTTCCATCGGCCCCGTCACTTCCGAGGAACTGCGGGCGCAGGGGATCGCGCCGGATATGGAGCCTACTCATCCCAAAATGGGATTTCTCGTCAAGGAAGCAGCAGAGCAAAGTGGGGAACTACTTCAGCGGAAACGCTCTTGATTATTTGGTTAAGAGAAAGAAAAGAGCGGCCAGGCGTCGTGGAGGTGTGGGGTGGGAATGTCGCCTGGCCGCTGAACCATGCAGAAGTCTAGCAAGGCTTCGCGCATTTGCGTTCGTCGAAGATTCGATAGCTTCTATAGGGATTTTCAATGCTGCTTTAAGCCCTGCGTGGCATCCCTACTTTCGCCCCTTGAGCGCTGCTCTCTTTCGCCGCCGCAGAAACTCCTCGAACGATAATTCGCTCGCCAGCCGGTGCAACAGCTGCTTGCGGCGCGCGGGATCGATCTTCCTGGCGAATAGCCTCTCTCTCGTTTCACCCAAGCTCCGCGATCCAGTCCTCATACTCCGCGCCGAACTGCTCTTCGAACTGCTTTCGCAGCCTCTGCGCGAGAGCCGGGCTGAGGCCGCCGGTGGAGATGGCGATCTGAAGCGATCCGCGCTTCACCACCGAGCCATAATAAAAATCGCAGCGACCGGGATCGTCCACGACGTTGCACAAGACGCCGCGCCGCCGCGCCAGCCGGAAGATCTTTTCGTGCAACTCGACCGAAGACGTCGCCGCGACCACCACAAACGCGCCGCGAAGATCGGATGGACGGAATTTCCGCGCTTCCCAGCGGATGCGTCCCTCAGTCGCCCACGCGCGCACCTGCTCCGTCGCGGCCGGCGCCACGACGAACACCTCCGCGCCCGCCCTCAACAGGCCGCCAATTTTCTCCTCGCCCACCGGGCCGGCTCCTACCACCACGCATCGCCGCCCCGCAAGCTTCAGAAAAGCCGGAAATAGATTCACGGATTCCACGCCTCGGAAGGATAGAACGAACCGACGCGAACCCGGCACAAAATTCGGCTGCGTGCGGATTCCGTACGAATCGCTTCCGGTTATCGCCTCAAAGTGTAAAATGATCGCTCCGGATAACTCCCTTTGCGAGGCGCACATGGCTTCTGACTATTTGCTCAAGACGGAACCCTCGGCGTATTCGTTCGACGATCTCCTGCGCGACAAAGAGACTGTCTGGGACGGCGTCCACAATCCCGTCGCGCTGCGGAACCTTCGCGGGATGAAGCCGGGCGACCGCCTGGTGATTTACGAAACGGGAGAGCGCAAGAGCGCCGTAGGTACGGCAACGGTGGTTTCGGTCGATGCGTCCGACCCCAAAAATCCCGAGGTGAAGATCAAAGCCGGCAAAGCCATCGGAAAGCCGGTCACGCTGGCGGAAATAAAAGCCAACAAATTATTCGCGGATAGCCCGCTGGTACGGCAGGGGCGGCTCTCCGTAGTTCCACTTACGGCGGCTCAGTACAGAGCCCTCACGGGCGCCTGATTAACTGCGCATTGAGGATGTGCGGGCAAGAACTTCACGAATCTTGTTGGCCAGATCGTCGGGACCGAAGGGTTTTTCGATGAACTCCGTTCCGGGATTGAGCACGCCGATGTTGATGGCGGCGTCCTCGGTATATGCGGACATATAAAGCACTTTAATATTCGCGCGAATCTGCGTGAGTTTCTCGACCAGCTCGCGCCCCTTCATGCCCGGCATCAGCACATCCGTCAGCACCAGATCGATTTCTTCGTTGCGCTCTTCCATGACCTGGATCGCGTTAGCTGCGCCGCGCGCCTCCAGCACCGTGTAACCTTTGATCTTGAGGAACTCGCGCGTCATGCGGCGCACGGCGTCGTCATCTTCCACCACGAGAATCGTCTCCGCTCCCCTCGCGGGTTCCGGCGCGGCTACCGGAACTTCGACTACCTCCACGGGATCCTCGACGCGGGGGAGGAAAATCTGAAAGACAGTTCCCTGCCCCACCTTGCTCGAAACGGTGATGTATCCGCCGCTCTGCCGCACGGTTCCATAGACGGTGGCGAGACCAAGACCGGTTCCCTTGGTTCGGTCCTTGGTGGTGAAAAACGGCTCGAAGATGTGCGTCAGCACTTCCTCATCCATTCCGCGCCCGGTATCGTGCACCGCCAGCATCACGTGCGGACCGGTTTGCGCGCCCGCGTGGCGTTGCACCCAGTCTTCGTCCAGTTGCGTATGCGCCGTCTGGATGGTCAGCTCGCCGCCTTCGGGCATGGCGTCGCGCGCATTGAACACCAGGTTCATAATCACCTGTTCCATCTGCGCAGCATCGGCCTTCACGCGACCCGCCTCGGGGTCGAGGTCCAGAAACAGCTGGATATCCTCTCCCAGCACGGGCGGCAGCAATTCCTTTACTTGCGTTACCAGGGTGTTGAGATCGAGCACACGAAGTTGCAACACCTGCTTGCGGCTGAAAGCCAGCAGGCGGCGCGTCAGCGACGAAGCGCGGTCCGTCGATTTGAGGATCTCGTTCAACTCGCGCCGCAGCGCGCCGTCGGATCCCACCCTGTTCAGCGAAAGCGCCGCGTGCCCGCGAATCACCATGAGCAGATTATTGAAATCGTGCGCGATTCCCCCCGCCAGCCTTCCCACTGCTTCCATCTTCTGCGCTTCGCGCAACGCCTGTTCAGCTTGCTCGCGCACCGCAATTTCCTTTTTCAGTTCTTTGTTGCTGGCGGCTACTTCCCGGGCATGCAGCCTCGCTGTTTCCGCCAGGTAGACGGTGAACGCCAGCAGCCCCGCCATGAAAATTCCACCGATGAATGCCACTCGCGGCAAGAGCGACAACGTGTAGGAACGCGTCACGAGATTGGGCCATACCTGCGCCCGCCAGGTGAGCTGCTCGAAATTCACGTTCGCCGTTTCAACCCAATCCGCGTCCTGGGGCGTCAGCCTGGCGCCGCCGCTATATATTTCGTCCGGCCCGTCGAAGAGAGTGACTCGGTATCCCTGCGCGACATCGTGCAAAATTGAGGGAATCACATCCTGGTAGCGAAAATTTCCCACCAGAAAACCGGTCACCTGATTCTTCGAAAACACCGGCACGCAGACTAGAAGCCCTTTTCCGCCCTGGCGCAGGTCCACCGGCCGGGACGCGATCGTGTTTCCACTCTTCTCCGCCGCTTGAAGGGCTTCCAGTTGACGTTCGCTGGCTCCCAGATACCTCCCGGGCTCGCCCTCGTTGCCCTTGAGCGGTGTAACCCAACGCACTCGGAAGCCCGGATCCACCCATTCGATCGCCTGGTAGGCGGGATAGGCGCTCATTACCAGAGCGGCGTCGCCTTCCATCTTCGAGGAATCAGGGCCGGCTGCCTCACCCCGGCCAGCCAGACGCTCCAGAGGAAGAATCCTCGCCCTTAATTCCGATTCCAGCTTGGATTTTACGAACGAAGCCTGCTCGTTCGTCGCGGATTGAATTTCCGCGCGCCGATGCCCCAGGAGCAATTGCCAAAGAGTCAGCGAGACCACGAAAGCGATCAGGAAAAAGGCCGCTGGCAGCAGGATCCGATCGATGATTTTCCAGGCCATTTCGTCTTGAAATACTGTGGTCTTGTTAAGCCTGTCTAGTCAAGATAATTGGCAATCCAGGAGGCCTGAGCAAACGTTGACGATGGAGGTTTCGGCTCCCGATTTTATCCGCATGATTGCCGACACACAATCCCCGGCAGTGACTCATTTTGAGACCACCCAATCCCCGGTTGCATTCCACGTTTAAACAATTTACTGTATGCCACTAAACTTTCGTTTGGTTTTGGTCTAACATGAGTCGCAGAGGCCACGGCACGCTAAGGAGGACCTTCGATGGTCCAGGAACGCCGCCTTCATCAACGGCTCACACCGAGTTCGCCTCAGCTGGTTCTTCTCGACGAGTCCAAATACAGCCTCCTCTTTGACTTGTCCGAAGGGGGCCTGGCCGTCGAGGGCTTTTCCGTCGAGGATCCGAATCGCGCCATTTCTCTCGAATTCGACATGCCTGAGGGAAGTTATTGTATTCAGGCGAAGGCTGAAGTTGCGTGGACGAGCGATTCCGGCTATCGCACCGGTTTCCGCTTCGTCGATATGCCCGAAACCTCACGGCAACAGCTGAGGAATTGGATCACCAACACGTCCGCGGAGAGAGTGTCTGCGATTGAAAACCAAGTGGCCGTTCCGGCCTTCGCCAACGCCGCATCCGCAGCGACCGGCCACCCTTTAAACCTGGAAGGCAGCCGGACAAGAACGACGCAGCCCGAATTGACCTCATTCCCGTTGCAACCACCGCTTAAGCCGCGCCTGGGAAGAAGCTTTGGGGAACAGGATGATTACGATTCCGACGGTGGCCCGATGCATCTCGCGTCTATTTTTGTCGCGGCCGTAGCCATGTCCTGCCTCGCCTTTTTGCTGGGCTACTACTGGCATGCGGGGCGGCCGAGACCGCGCGCAAAATCTCCGGTTGCCGCAGTCCAGCCCTTTGCGCCGCCAGCGAGTTTGACACCGTCTCCGAACCAGCCCCCGCCCGCGCGGACCGAAATCCCTCCCATGCTTCCGCTGGACAATCCAGGCTTTGTGCTGCAGGTGGGCGCAATGGGGGAAGAAGCGAACGCGGATACATTATCGAACGAACTGCGCAAAAAGAATTTCTCGGCCTTCGTCTATCACCGGGATGGTGACCGCTTCTACCGCGTGGCCGTCGGCCCGTACACCGATCAAGGCGCAGCGGCGAGAATCGAATCAGACCTGGAGCAGGAAGGCTACAAGTCGATTCTTCGTCCGTGGACACCCCAATAAATCCCAGCCGTTACGCTTCTTTCACCGCCGCTCGACAGCATGACACCCAATCTTGAAACGCCGCGGTTGTTATTGCGTCCGATCACACTCGCCGACGCCCCGCAAATCCAGCTGATTTTCCCGCAATGGGAGATTGTGCGGTATTTGAACAAACGCGTCCCGTGGCCCTATCCCTCCGACGGGGCGTACACCTACTACCGCGACGTCGCCCTTCCGGCGGTCGAGCGCGGCGAGGAATGGCATTGGACCCTGCGCCTGAAAGCGGCGCCCGATTCGCCGATCGGCTGCATCTCGCTGATGAATCGCGAGAACAAGAACCGCGGCTTCTGGCTCGGCTTGCCTTGGCAGGGACAAGAGTTCATGAGCGAGGCGTGCGAGGCAGTCACCGGTTACTGGTTCGATGAGTTAGGCTTCGCTGTCCTGCGTGCTCCCAAAGCCATTGCCAACGCGGCCTCGCGCCGCATTTCGGAGAAGTCTGGAATGCGCGTCATAGCAACTCTCGAGCATGAATTCGTTTCTGGACGGCTTCCCACCGAAATATGGGAAATCACTGCGTCCGAATGGCGCGCCCGAGGGAAGGCGCGGGGCGACAGCGGCGAATAGTTGCCGTCGCCGTGCCGCCCCGTCCCTTCCGTTAACCGTGCGTGCTTTTTATGCCCTCGCCGACAATCTGCTGAGACGCTGCATCGGCCCTACTTCTCGCCGCCCCAAACGTATTTCAGCCCGAGGCGGTAGTTGTAACCCAAAGCGGGGTATCCGATCGCGTCCTGGTAGTGGCGATCGAAGAGGTTTGCGAAATGGGCCACGGTGGAAAACCCGTGCCCCAGATCGATGCTGTTGGAGAGGTCCCACCGCACGTAACTCGGAGTGCTCGTGAAACCGAGGCCCAGGAAGTCGCTGTCGGTTCGCCGGCCCACGTAGTATCCGGCGAGGTTCCAGTTCATTCGCAGGAAGTGAGCGTTCGCTATTAGGTTGGCGGAGTGCAGCGGGCGGAGGAACAGGCGGTTTCCCGGAGCGAGCGCAGGGTCGAACGCGTTGGGCGCATCGAGAACCTTTGAGTCGTCGTAGCTGTAGTTTCCAGCAATGCTAAGCCAGCGCGCGGCCTTCACTTCAAACGACGAATTCACGCCCGCCGCGCGGGCTTTGTCCGTGTTGAAGTAGCTCCCGCCGTAGGCCGGGCAATTCTCCGGCCCCGAAAAATTAAAGCTAACGATGTCGCGAAAGTCATTGTGAAAGAAAGTGACGGAGAGATGCACACGGTCGGAGGCGAAATACTGATCGATTCCGGCATCCACCGTCACGCTTTGTTCGGGCTTCAGCTGCGGACTGCAATCCAGCGGTAATATCGTGGGTTCCTTGATTCCCTCGCCGTAGGACGCGCGCAGTCTCGTCGCGCCCCAGAACCCGCTGCCGGAACGCAGGGCATAGGAAGCTCCGGCGCGCGGCACTACACGCGTCCCGAAAAATCCATTGGCCTCCACGCGGCCCCCGGCGATGAGGGAAAGCCGCTTGCCAAACTGGTAGCGCGCTTCCACGTACCCCGCCTGATTGTGCCTTCCTGCGGTGGGGCCGTTTTCGACTTCATTCTCATACCCCGCCGTGAAGGTGCCGTTTTGAAAATCATAGTTCGACTGCGCGATTGCGCCTGCACGATTGTATTCAGATGGGAACGTTCCATACGGAGGAGAATCTTCAACAAGTTGAAATCGCGATTCGAAGCCGGAAATCTGATGCCGCCAGTGTTCACCCGTTGAAAAGTTCCAGGCCAGATTCGCGGCAAAATCGTGGATATCGCTGCTCTGCCCGATATCAGCGCCGCCGGGTAAAAGGGTCTGGCCGGGCTGTCCGGCGTCGCTCGACATGTTACGAAGCGTCAAGCGCAGCGAATCCGTATCCGAAAACTTCCAGCCAAAATTGCCGGAGGACGTTGCGACTCGGAAATAATCGCCGGGTCCCTGACCGCTCGTCGCGAAATAATCGGTCGCCGCAGAATAGTCGAATTTCCCGAGCAGGCCGCTGAATTGGCCCTCGCCGTGGCCGGTGCCGAAAGTGCCGCCGTCTCCTTCGATCGAGAATCTCCGGCATTTCGTGGTGCCGCGATGCGTGAAAATCTGAATCACGCCATCCATCGCGTCGGAGCCGTACAGCGCGCTCGATGCCCCGTGGACAATTTCAATTTTGTCGATGTTGGCGAGAGTGAAATTCGACAGGTCGAACGCGCCGCCTGGTTCGTTGACGGGCGTTCCGTCCACGAGCACCTTGGTATAGGTGGAATCGCCGCCATCGAGAAAGTAGGAGCCGATTCCGCCGTACGCACCGAGCCGCGTGAAGGACGCGCCCTGCTGCGAGGCAAGTATATCCGCCAGCCATACCTCCTGCCGCTGGTCAATCTGTTCGCGGGAAATTACGTCCACGAGATCGGGCGTCTGCGTGGCGAGTGCGGGCTCCGCGCTGGCTGTGACGATCACATTCGACGACATTCTCTCAAGCGACATCCGTACGTCCCACGCCTGCCTCTGGCCCGCGGACAAAGTGAATTCCTGCTCCACGGGCGCGAAAGACGCGCGCTGAGCGCTCACACGGTAGCGGCCTGGCGGCACGTCGACCGCGAATTTGCCTTCCGTGCCGCTGCGGGCGTTTACCGGCTGCCCGGGCGAATCGATGGACCGCGCAACAATGGACACGCCTGCAATCGCGGCGCCGCTGGGGTCGGTTACGGTTCCGGTGATTGTGGCGAATGTGGTGTTGGATGTGGCGGTTGGTTGAGTCTGAGCGGATGCGGATTGAATTGGCAACAGGGAAATTGCAATTCCGGCGGCTGTGGCCAGAAGGCGGAGCAGTCTCATTTTTTATCCCTTTCTCCCTCTCGCGCGGGAGTTGAAGGTTGTCCGAAGAGCGCACGCGGTGCGTGCGAATCCGGATTGAGACTCCGCCGGTCTCCTGGCTTGGCGAATCGCCCTTTGCTTCAGGGCCTGCAGCGCGGCCTTCCCATCCATGCCTCGAATGCAACTGCGCTTCGCGGCGTGGTCAGTGGCCTATGCTGAAAACTTCTTCGCCTTACAGTCGCGCGGCGGCGACGGCTTTTCACCGTCTTCCCGTACACGGAGTCTCGGGTGATTGTCTACGGCGCCGGAGCAATTCGCCCGGCACCGCTTGGGGAGGCCAGAACGCAGCCGCCGCCGAATGAAAACGAAACCCGCTAAGAAACGGGCTATCGATCGCCTCGCAAGGAAACGCGGGGACGTCCGCCCGGCCGCATTTCCACTTCCAACGGCGCCTCGAAGACTTCCTCGAGGAGCGCGCGGTCATACACTTCCGCAGGCGTTCCCACGCGCAGGCACTTTCCCTTGTGCAGCAGGACGATGCGGTCCGCAAATTCCGCGGCCAGATCGAGTTCGTGCGTGACCACCAGCACCGTATGCCGCGTTTCGTCGGCGAGCCGCCGCAGCCGCTGCAAGAGTTCCACCTTGCCGCCGATGTCGAGATGCTGCGTCGGCTCATCCAGCAGCAGCAGCGACGGCTGCTGCGCCAGCGCGCGGACAGAATCACGCGCTGCTTTTCCCCGCCGGATAGCTGGTCCATCCAGCGGTCGCGCAGCGGCTCCGCGCCAACCTGCGCGAGCGCGTTTCCCACCATCAGGCAATCGTTGTCGGATTCAAAGCGCAGCCGCCGGCCGTGCGGATAGCGCCCCTGCAGGACGTATTCCCATACGCGCAGCGGAAACAGCAGCTCGCTCTCCTGCTGCACCAGCGCGATCCGTTTTGCGCGCGTCCGCAGATCGAGCGCGCTCACTTCCTCGCCATCTACTTCAATGCGCCCGGCGAGAGGCTTGCTGAGCCCGGCGAGCAATCGCAGCAGCGTGGACTTCCCGCTGGCATTCGGCCCGAGAATCGCCACCAGTTCGTGCGGATGCGCCTCAAAACTGGCCGGGCCCAGCGTGAACGTGGGCGCCGAGCGGTCGGTGGGGGAATAGGCAAAGCTCGCCTGCTCGACTTTCAGTCGCACGCGAGGAGCGGTCGCCGCTGCGCCGGCCGGATCGCCGGGATGCGCGGCCACCGATCCGCGATTTTGTTCGGCTGCGCTCACCGCACTCTCCTGCGCATCAGGTAAATGAACACGGGCGCGCCGGCAATCGCCGTCATCGCGCCGACGGGCAATTCCGTGGGCGCGACGACCGTGCGCGCCAGCAGGTCCGCGGCGACAACGATGATCGCTCCGCCGATTGCCGATGCGGGAATCAGCACGCGGTAGTCGGTGCCGAAAAGCATGCGCATCACGTGCGGCACCAGGAGTCCCACGTAACCGATCGCGCCGCTTACGGAAACGGCGAGCCCCGTGAGCAGCGAGGCTCCCACGTACACCACGAATTTCACGCGCCGCACGTTGACGCCCAGGTGGCTAGCCTCCTGCTCGCCCGTAAGAATCAGGTTCAAATCGGAGGAGGTTGTGTAAATCGAGCCCACCGCGACGATCAGCAAGAGGTAGAGCCAGCGCAGATCGACGGCAGGCGCCGAGGAAAGATCTCCCATCAGCCAGAAGGCCATCCCGCGCAGGTCGCGGCTGCTCAAGATCGTCATCAGAAACATGATCACCGCGGAGAGAAACGACGCCGTGATGATTCCCGCCAGCAGTAGCGTGGCGCTGTCGAGCTGCCCTCCACGTCTGCCTAGAAAATAAACGGCTCCAATCGTGGCCGCAGCGCCCGCAAACGCCGCCACCTGCACCGCGCCCGGCGTAAACGGCAGCACGATCAGGCTTATAATTGCGCCGAGCGCCGCTCCGCTGGAAACTCCCAGCACGTAGGGGTCTGCCAGCGGATTCCGCAGCAAGGCCTGAAAACCCGCGCCGGCAGTCGAAAGCGCCGCGCCCACCAGTATTCCCAAAGCAATCCGCGGAAGCCGCAAGCCAAACACAACCAGGGAAAATTCCGAGGGAATCTGGTCTCGCCGCCCCAGCGCGCCGTTGATAAGCGTCATCAGGATGTCCCGCACGGCGATCGGATAGGCGCCCATGCGCAGCGAGATCACCACCAGCATGAACAGCACGCCGAGCAGCAAAGCGCAAATGTTGAAAACGCGCCGGGGCGTCAGCGGGCGCATAGCACGCACCCTTCTTCCGGCGAAGCGCTGCGTGCAAATTGACCTCGACCTCTCAAATCGAAGTTTCCGTTCGTGCTCTGCGTTGAAAACGCCTCCGGATGGAGTTCGCGCGCGAGCTGCTCGATTGCGTCCACCATCCCTGGAGAGGGCCGCGCCAGCTCATCGCTCACAACAACGACATTCCCGGATTCGACCGCCCGCAAACCCTTTCCACCCGGCTCTTGCGCGAAGGTCCGCGAGCTGCGTCTCCCCCTCGCCGCCATGGTTGCTCGTGAAGACGATGTAATCGGGCTGCAAGCGCACCACTTCCTCAAAGCTGATGTGCGGCCAATTCTGATCCGACAAAATCACCGACTCCGCGCCCGCCCAGCGAAGCGCGTCGGCAATGAACGTATTCTGCCCGATGCTGATCAGCGGTTCCTGCCATACGACGAAGAAAACGTGCGCGAGCGGCAATTCCGAAAGCCGCATTCGCAAATCGTCGAGCCTCGCCTGCAACGGGCCCACCAGCGCTTCGCCCGCGGCGCTCGAGCCCATAAGCTCGGACATTTTTCTCACCGAGTCGAGCATTCCCCGCACCGTATGCGGATTGCTCGCGTAGACGGCAATTCCAAGCCTCGCCAGAGCGTCCACCGTCTCGCGGCGGTTAATCGAGGTGGATGCCAGCACGAGATCGGGATGCAGCGCCACGATCGCTTCGAGACTCGGGTTCAACGGCGCTCCAACGTGCGGCTTGAGCTTGGCCGCGGGCGGCGTCTCGCAGTAGTTCGAGTCGCCCGCAAGCTTATCGTCGAGCCCGAGCGCGTAGATCGTTTCGGTCAAATCGGGTGAAAGCGTCACGATCCGGCTCACCTTTGCGGGAATCGAGACTTGCCTGCCCACTTCATCCGTCACCACGCTACGCGCGGCTTGCGGCACCGCACCATCAACCGCTCTGCCGGGAAGATGCATTGGCTACGGTGCGCGCAGACCGAAAGCGCGGCGACGAACACCGCCGCAATCACGGCGAATCGCCGTCGCAATCCTCGGAACGATCTCCGCAGCAAATCCGGCAACAATCTCTCCCTGCCTTCTACACAAAATAAAAAAGCCTCGCGGATAGAACGAGGCTCATCGCCACACCCTTTCTCGCGAAGAGTGTGAGCGTCACCAGCCCGGGGACGTATCCTGACTTTCGGCCTGCCCGCCCGCATCGAAAACGGGCGAGAGCTTCGGGCGCTGTCGCCCCGATTCTATCGGAGCAGCCTTCCCCATCCCATGCTTTCAGGGACGAGTGGCACGTTATCGCAGCGCCGGCCGATCACAGTGGCGGGACCGTGGCCGATTTTCACGGCCTTCCAATCTCCCCGAGCCAGCTGAATTGTTTTCACGCAGAGTGTAAGCCGCGCCAACCGGGGTGTCAAACTACGAGGAGATAAGTGCAGCGAAGTGGATCTTCCAGGAACAGGCTTCCTTGATTTGTGCGAGGCGGCTAACTAACGGTTCTTCCACTTCGGGGCGCGCTTTTCGACGAGCGCTCGCAGGCCCTCCTGCGAGTCTTCGAGGTCGGCGAGTTCGTTCAGGAAAACTTTCATCGAGTTGCGGACGCCGTCGCGCAGGGGCATACCCAGGCTGCCGAGGATCGCTTTTTTGGCCATGGTCAGCACCGGCCCCGATTGTGCCGTCACCTTGGCGATCACGTCGTCCACCTTGCTTTGCAATTCGTCCGCCGGAACCACCCAGTTGACCAGTCCCAGGTCGCGGGCGCGCTCGGCGCTCATCGTCTCGCCGGTAAGCACGAGTTCAAGAGCGAGCTTGGGGCCCACGATGTAAGGAAGAATGGCCGCGGCCAGCGGCGGAAATACGCCCAATTTAATCTCCGGCTGCGCGAAGCGAGCCTTGGGAGTGGCGATGACGAGGTCGCCCAGCGCGGCCAGCTCCGCGCCTCCGCCAAACGCCGGGCCATTGACCACCACCAGCACCGGTTTCGAGGTATCCAGCATTGCGGAAAACGCGCCGTGAAAGGCGTCGAGCAGCTGGAACACGCGCCGCTGCGTGTATTCGCCGAGCTCGATGCCGCCGCAGAAAGCCTTCGCCGCGGAATCCAGCACGATCAGCTTGATCTCAGCCCGTTCGCTCACCGAACTGATTCCCGTGGCGATTTCGGCCAGCATTCTCTCGTTCAGGAGGTTGTGCTCGGGGCGGTCGAGCGTCAGATGCGCCACTTCGCCTTCGCTCCAGAACTTGACGAACTGAAACTCGTCGAGCTTGGGCGATACGTAGGTTAGGGTGCCGAGTATGTCGGTGCTGTGGCCTTCGCCGATCATTCCGTTTCGCTCCGAAAGGAAAGCTTAGACGGTTTCGCGCAGCCCCGCTACCGTTCATCCGAGGCCATACACCCAATCCGGCAAGCCCCCGGTCGCGGCTGGCAGCGCCTTCTTCCTGTGCCTTCTTGCTTGCCTTCTTCCTTGCCTTCTTTCTTCTCAGGGCCGCGCACTTCCGGTATTCTGCTGAACCTATGCTCGATTTGGGATATGTACGCGATCATCTGGACGCCATCGAAAAAATGTCGCGTGACCGCGGCGTGGCCATCGACCTCGCGCGGTTTCGCGCCATCGACACGGAGCGCCGCCAGCTGATCACGCAGACCGAGCGCCTGAAGGCCGAGCGCAACAACGCCAGCGGCGAAATCGTTCAACTCAAGAAGTCCGGCCAGGATGCCGGCCCGATCCTGGCGCGCATGAAGGAAGTATCGGAAGAGATCAAACGCGACGACGAGCGCATCGCGCAGCTCGACGAGGCCCTGAAGGGCTTTCTGCTGACCGTCCCCAACATGCCACACGCGAGCGCTCCCGTCGGCACGAGCTCCGCCGACAACGTGGAAGTCCGCCGCTGGGGAACTCCGCCTCAGCTCGATTTTGTGCCCAAGCCCCACTGGGACATCGGCGAAGCCACCGGCATTCTCGATCTGCCCGCGGCCGTCAAGATCGCCGGCGCGCGCTTCGCCGTTTACAAGGCGCTGGGAGCGCGGCTCGAACGCGCTATCGCGAATTTCTTCCTGGACGTGCATACGCGCGAGCACGGCTACACGGAGATCCTGCCACCGTTCATCGTGAACACCGCTTCGCTCACCGGAGTCGGGCAGTTGCCCAAGTTCGCGGCGGAGATGTTTCATCTCGAAGGCACCGATCTTTGGCTCACTCCCACGGCCGAAGTGGAATTGACCAGCCTTCACCGCGACGAAACGCTTGACGCGGCGGAGCTGCCCCTGAAAGTCTGCGCCTGGACGGCCTGCTTTCGCGCCGAAGCGGGTGCCGCCGGGAAAGATACGCGTGGCATCAAACGCCAGCACCAGTTTCAGAAAGTGGAGCTGTTCAAGTTCACGCGGCCCGAGCAAAGCTACGATGAATTGGAATCGCTGGTCCGCAATGTCGAAGCCATCCTGCAAAGACTGGGCCTGCATTACCGCGTGATGCAGCTTTGCACCGCCGATATGGGTTTTGCTTCTGCAAAGACCTACGATATCGAGGTGTGGCTTCCTTCCACGAACGACTTCATGGAGATTTCTTCCTGCTCGAACACCGAAGCGTTCCAGGCGCGCCGCTCCGGGATCCGCTTCAAGCCCAAGACCGGCAAGACGGAATTTCTGCACACGCTGAATGGTTCGGGACTCGCCGTGGGCCGGACCTGGATCGCCATCGTGGAGAACTATCAGCAGGCGGATGGATCCGTGGTGATTCCGGAAGCGCTGCGTCCGTATATGGGCACCGACCGGATCCCTGCTCTGTAAATTTCCTCGTAAAAGATTACTGTCGTTTTGCGGTCAGGCGATTACCGCTTGCGGGAAGGGTCTGTCTGAATCAGGGAGAGCTCGTGGGCAAACAGCGGATTCTCCGGGAACTCTACCGTAAGGTCGGTGAGCAGCACCCGCGCGCGATCGAAGCGATGCTCGCGTTCGCAGCCTAGCGCCAGAAGTATTTGGGCGAACGGCTTCAAATAGTGGCCGTGATCGGCCGCCTGTTGCATCAGTTGGATGCCGCGTTCCTTGTCGCCGTGAACTCCGCCAATCTTCAGGAAAATCCTTTTGTAAGCGGGGAGCGAACCGATCACATAGTTGCTCGCGCCCAGCGCGAGATAGGCATCCTGCGCGTTGGGATCGATGGAAAGCAGCAGCGTGGCTTCGCTGTCGGCGCGGCGCATCATAGTCAGTCCTGCCAGCTGCTTTTTCTCGATGAGAACGTCGTAATCCGATTCCATGCCGTCGGCCATCGTGAGCACCAGCAAACCGTGGGCGTCTCGCGGATTCTCTTTTAGCAGGCCCTGAGCCATCTCGCGCGCCTGCTGGTTTACGCCCATAAACGCATCGTTGCGGTTTTCGGAGGGCTTGCCGTCGACGCCGCCGAGGAACTTCGCATCGTCGAGGAAGAAGGCTGACGTAAAAACGCCCTTCTCGTTGAACTCTTCGTAGAGGTAGCTCGCCGCTTCAGCAACCTTGCCCAGGGGGTCGCCCGGCTGCTGCTTTTCGTAGGATAGAAACTCCGCCCGCGCGCCCTGGAAATTCAGCTTGTAGAGTTCTGAAAAACCACTGTCGAGAATCGCCGGAGACAGGGTGTCGGCAGCGGCGGGCGCTGGCCTGGCAGACACGCTAAAGCCGCAGAACAATGTGAAGGCCGCCGCGCACGCTATGATTGATGGCCGTTTCATCTTTATCGGTCCGCTAGTCG
Organism: uncultured Acidobacteriota bacterium; assembly: GCA_963797585.1. Taxonomy (GTDB): domain Bacteria; phylum Acidobacteriota; class Terriglobia; order Acidiferrales; family UBA7541; genus Palsa-295. The sequence goes on along the minus strand of CAWCQH010000020.1, from coordinate 483,015 downwards.
ATCTTCAAAACCGCCTTCCGGCAATTATATTTCGAATATATCCGGGCCGGCGCGGCCCCAGAATAGGGCGTTCCTATAAGTTATCCAGGAAAAAGCGCGTAATCTGCTCGAAAAGCTGAATGCGGGCGGGGCGGTCGCCGATGGGATGCCCGCGTCCCGGAAAGATCGCTAGATCGGCGGGGTACTCGCCGGCCTGGATGAGTTCGTTAATCACTTCCGATGTGTTTGCGAAGTGCACGTTGTCGTCGCCGGTCCCGTGGGCGAGCATCAGCTTGGCCTTCAGATTCCGCGCCTGGTTCGAGGGAGACGATTCCTGGTAGCCGCTTGCGTTGTCCTGTGGACGGCCCATGTAACGCTCGGTGTAGATGGTGTCATAGAGCCGCCAGTTGCTTACCGGCGCCACCGATACGCCGGCCTTGAATACGTCCGGGGCGTTGAACAGCGCATCGAGCGTCATGTACCCGCCGTAGCTCCAGCCCCAGATTCCGATGCGCGAGCCGTCCACGTAGGGAAGCGCCTTCAAATACTTCACGCCCGCGAGCTGGTCTTCAAGCTCGACCTTGCCCATGCGGTGGTAGATAGGAGTCTCGAAGGCGTGGCCGCGGTTGTATGAGCCGCGGTTGTCCAGGGAGAAAATTAGGAAGCCATTCTCGGCCATGGACTGCTGCCAAAGAAAATCGGAGCCGGCCCAGGCGTTTTTCACGTACTGCACCTGCGGGCCTCCATACACATCGACGATCACGGGATATTTGCGGGAAGCGTCGAAGTTGGCCGGCTTGATCATCATGCCGCAGAGTTTGGTTCCGTCATCCGCCGCTACATCGACGTATTCGACCGGCGACATTTCGTAGGTGCCCAGTTCAGCCACCTTGTTTTCATCGATCGCCGCGACCCGCGTGCCATCGGCACGGTATAAATCCTGGCGGGGCGGGGTCATCGAGTTCGAGTACTTGTCCACGAAAGCGGCGGCGCTGGGTGAGGGGGTTACGTCGTGGGTGCCAGCTTCCCTCGTGATTCGCGTGATGCTCTTATCCGACAGGGAGACACGATAGAGCTGCGCCTCGCGCACGTCATCCTTGTTCGAGAGAAAATAAATGTAGCCGTGGGCTTCATCCACGGCGGGATGGCTCGCGGCGCCCGGGCCAAATCCGCTGGTACCCGTGATGCCCCAGTCGCCGCTGGTCAGCTGTTCCAGTTCTTTTCCCGCGAGATCGTAGAGATAGTAGTGGCGGAAGCCGGTGCGCTCGCTCGACCAGAGAAAGCGCTTGCCGTCGGAAAAAAAGTACAGATCGTCGCTGATATTCACCCAGTATTTGTCTGATTCGGTAAGGACCGGGCGCTGCGTTCGGCCCCCGATATCGAGGAAGAGCAGGTCGAGTTTATTCTGGGCGCGATTGAGTCGTTGGATGGCGAGATGGCGGCTGTCGCGCAGCCAGTCCACGCGAGGGAGGTATACGTCGGTGTCGGCTCCCGTGTTCATCCAGGTGGTAGCGCCGCCGGAGACCGGCACGACTCCCACGCGCACGATGGGATTGGGTTCGCCAGCCTGGGGAAAGCGGGTGTACTCGATCGCACCCGCGGGCGAGCTCATGTCCACGATGGGATAGCGCGTGACGGAGCGCTCGTCCATTTCATAGTACGCGATGCGCGACGAGTCGGGAGACCACCAGTAGGCCGTGGTGCAATCGAGTTCCTCGGGATAGACCCAGTCGAGCTTGCCTTTGAGGATTTCTTCGCTGCCGCCGCTGGTGAGCGCCTTCAGGCCGCCCTTGAACAGGTTCACGACCCAGAGATTCGAGTCGCGCACGAAACTGATCCATTTTCCGTCGGGAGAAAACTTCGGGTCTTCCAGGTCGGACCCCCCGGTGACGATCGGCCTCGGAGCCATGGTCTTCAGGTCGAGCAGCACCAAGCTGTCGCTGCCGATAAACAAAAGAGAATCGCCGCCGGGCGACCAGAGATAATTGTCCGGCTGGATGCGGCCGAGGCCGGTGGACTGCACCGCGTGCGTTTTTTCCGGCTGCATCACGGCGGCTAGCGTTTCCGCTTTCACCAGCGCTTGGCGCTCGCCGGTGGCCGCGTCCAAGGTCCACAGCTCGCTGGCGTCGCCCATTTTTTGAAGGTAAGAGATTCGCTTGCCGTCCGGCGCCCATTCGATGCCTTGCGTAAGCTCGCCGCTCAAGCTCGGAGAGCTATAGATTCGTTCGACCGTCAGCGGTTTCGCAGTTGCGCGCTGCCCCAAAGCAGGGTGGGAGCCTAGCGAAACGAACAAGAGAGAACCAAAGAAGCAAGAAAGGGAGGACCGCAAGCCGCGCCCCATGGCAAATCTCCTTAAATCCGATCCAATACGACGCCAAACCCTAACCGCATAAGATTCTCACAGTCCTGCAGAAAAAGGCGTCGCGTCATCATTCTAACCGGCTATTGGTGGGAGACTTCGGGTTCTAAGAATTCGAGAAAGCCGCGATGCGCCGTTGCCGGTGAACCCAAAATGCGCCGACGGTGACAGCCAGGGAGAGGGCCAGCAGCGAACCGTCGCGCAGCATCGTTTTCGGCCCCAGCTGCTCGCTTGATCCGAAGCAGCCGCAGTTGATCGCCAAGTGCAACGCGTACGTGCGCACCATGAGCGTGAAGAATCCCGTAAGGACCATCGTGGTAACTACGGATGAAAACCGCAGCGCTACTCCGCTCAGAAGCCAGAGGCCCAGGAACAATTCAAACGGCGGCAGGAAGTGCGCCACGCGAATTACCTGGGAGGGAGGCAGCAACTGGTAGGAATCCACCTGCATGGCGAACATGGAGAGCGATATTTCGATCGAGCTGAGCGACCAGGGCACCGCGATCTGGGGTTTGAGTTTCGCGTACGCAGCGACGAGAAATACACATGCGAGCGCCAGTCTGCCGAGCAGTAGAAGAATCCACCCCAGCTTGAAGGGGGATTCCGCGGGCGTTGCGCGTGAAACCGTTGCTGCTGCTTCGCTCATCCTATCGGCCTATTGGCTCAACAACTGATCGAAGAATTGCTTCAGCACCGTCCAGGAGACTACGCCCTGCCCGGCGGGAAATTTCTGCCCTTTGTAAAAAATCCGGAAGGTTGGCGTCGCTTCTACGGGGACCATGTTGCCCAGGGCTTTGTCCTGCTCGATGTAGGCATCGAAGGGACACGAATGGCTCCCTGGCGCGACGCCCATTTCGCAGCCGGTCATCAGCTTCTGCACGCGACGGAGATCGGCGGGGGAAAGGGCCGCCGCCATGTACTTCTGGATGTCGCCGGATTGTCCCCAATAATTCTGGTTGTCGTATAGCGCCGCTTCCGCCTCCGAAAATTTGCCGATGGTTGCCGCCGCGTTGGCCCAGCGCGCGGCTTCGTACCCGTATTTGTGCATAGCCAGGGGAAAATCGCGGTGCACGATGTAGACCTTCCCGGCCGCCACGTAGTCGCTGATCATCGGCCGGAGGGTGTACTCATAGAACCCGCCGCAGGAGGGGCACTCGTAGTCGCCGAAAACCTCCAAAGTGATTGGCGCGCTCTTCGATCCGTAGGTCTTTACCGGGGTCGGGATGGTTTCGACGGCCTTGGCCGGCTTTTCCGAGCCTGCCGAGGTGCGTGCTCCCGCGCGCAGATTCGAGGCTGAGCGCAAGAATCAGTAGCGCTGCGGCACAAGCGGCGCCAGCCCATTGCCGGCTCCAGCGCGAGTGCGCGGTTGCCTTCCGGGCTCTGCCCTCTCACACGAAGAACCTGTTTCTTTAGACAATGAAGCCTCCCGATTGTTAGACGGTTCGATACCCCGGATTGTAACGCCAAATATTACAGCTTTTGCGGCAAATATCACGATGCGCCAGAAAGTGACACACCCGTTATATACACCAGATACAAAAACGTTTACACGACGGAAAGCAACCTCTCCAAGCGAAAATGGGAGTCCGGAAGTCTTGCAGAATCAGGCGACATGAGCTTTCCTAGGTGCCTCGAATTATTACACTAAACACCTTATTTTAATGGATATACGTAATACTTGACAAAGATACACTCAACCGCTATGATGGCCCTGTTTTCCAGATTTGAGTCCCGCTGGCTAACAGTCGGGAGGAGCGGAATAAATGAGCAAGATTATCGGAATTGACCTCGGTACAACGAATTCGGTGGTCGCCGTAATGCAGGGTGGCGAGCCGGTGGTAATCCCCAACCAGGAAGGCGCGCGGACGACACCGTCCGTGGTCGGCATCACCAAGAGTGGCGAGCGGCTGGTGGGGCAAGTGGCCAAGCGCCAGGCAATCACCAACCCTGAGAATACGGTTTATTCGATCAAACGATTTATGGGCCGGCGCTATGACGAAGTGACCGAAGAAGCCAAGCGCGTGCCCTATAAGATCGTCAAGGGACCGCACGACGATGCCCGCGTCGAGATTTCGGGCAAATCGTACAGCCCGCCGGAAGTGTCGGCGATGATTCTCCAGAAGCTGAAGACGGCGGCGGAAGATTTTCTCGGCGAAAAGGTCACCAAAGCGGTGATCACGGTCCCCGCGTATTTCAACGACAGCCAGCGCCAGGCTACCAAGCAGGCGGGCGAAATCGCCGGCCTGGAGGTGCAACGCATCATCAACGAGCCGACGGCGGCCGCGCTGGCGTACGGCCTCGACAAGAAGAAAGATGAAACGATCGCCGTGTACGACCTGGGCGGCGGCACGTTCGATATCTCGATCCTCGAAGTGGGCGAAGGCGTGGTGGAAGTGAAGTCCACCAACGGCGACACGCACCTGGGCGGCGACGACATCGACCAGCGGATCGTCGAGTGGATGGTGGCGGAATTCAAGCGCGATCAGGGCCTCGACGTCGGCAAAGACCGCATGGCCATCCAGCGGCTGAAGGAAGCCGCGGAAAAGGCCAAGATCGAGCTTTCGCAGCTCCAGGAAACAGAGATCAACCTGCCCTTCCTGACGGCGGACGCTTCCGGCCCCAAGCACATGCAGTTGAAGCTGACGCGGTCGAAGCTGGAACAGCTGATGGAGGATTTGCTCCAGCGCACCGTCGGCCCCGTGAAGCAGGCATTGAGTGATGCCGGATTGACGCCTGACAAGATCGACGAAGTGGTTCTGGTGGGCGGCTCCACGCGCATCCCGCGTGTGGTCGACATCGTGAAGAACCTCTTCAACGGAAAAGAACCGCACAAGGGCGTGAATGCGGACGAAGTGGTGGCGGTGGGCGCGGCCATTCAGGGCGGCGTGCTGGGCGGCGAGGTGAAAGACATCCTGTTGCTCGACGTGACCCCGCTCTCTTTGGGCGTGGAAACGCTGGGCGGCGTGATGACCGTGCTGATCCCGCGCAACACGACCATTCCGACGCGCAAGTCGGAAGTATTTTCGACCGCGGCGGACAGTCAGACCTCGGTCGAGATTCACGTGCTGCAGGGCGAACGGCCGGTGGCCAGCGGGAACCGCTCGCTCGGGAAATTCCATCTGATCGGAATTCCGCCCGCTCCGCGCGGCGTGCCGCAGGTGGAGGTAACGTTCGACATCGACGCGAACGGCATCCTGAACGTCTCGGCGAAAGACACGGCGACGAGCAAGGAACAGAAGATCACGATTACCGCTTCCACCGGCTTGAGCAAGGACGAAGCCGAGCGGATGAAGAAGGAAGCGGATGCGCATTCGGCGGAAGACAAGGCGCGACTCGGGGAAGTGGAAGCCCGCAACCGGCTCGACAGCCTGGTCTATCAGACCGAGAAGCTCATCAAGGAAAATCGCGAGAAGCTGGCCGAGCCGGACGTGAAGGCCGTCGAGGAAGCCATCGAAGAGTCGCGGCGCGCGCTCAGCGAAGGCGGTCTCGACAAATTGAACGCGGCAGTGGAGAGCTTGACCAAGGCTTCGCACCGCGTCGCCGAATCGCTCTACAAAGCGCAGCAGAATGCGCCGGGAGCTGCGGCGGATGGCGCGGCGTCAGGGGCGCAGGGGAACGGCGGGCCTTCGGGAGCGGCGGGCCATGCGCCGGGGCAGAACGACGTGGTTGACGCGGAATTTGTCGACGTCGACGAGTCGAAGAAACCCAACTGAAGAAGCCAGAGCTTGCAGCAGGACGATCCGCCTCGGGCGGTGCAAGTGCCGAGGCGGATCGCCAGCCTGCCATTCCAGGAGAATTCTTTTGACGACGACCGGCATTCAGCGCACCAGCCCGCCTCAAGCAGTTCAAAAAGTCCGCGACGGAGTGTTCATGGTGCAAGTGGGGATCTCGGGCAGCCCGAGTGCGGACTGGCGGAGGCTTTTCTACGATACGCAGCAGGAAGTGACGGCGGACTTTCCGCCGCGCTCGGTGGAAATTTCCGGCAATTTTCTGCGTTTCAAGTCCGACCCGGCGAGCGTCGAACAAAAAATCGTCATATTGGACCGCTGGATGGCGCGGGCGAGCCAAAAAGAGGCCAGCATGGGCGGACGCACGGAAGGCCAGCGGCAGAAAAAAGAGGAACTCGATCGCGAAGCGCTGGAGCTCGCCGAATGGAATACGCGGTGGGCGCAGCTTTAGAGGCCTTTTAGTCCGGCGGCTTCCCAGTTTTTGAGGGCTTCGCGGCCTCGAGGTTCAACCCAAAGATGGCAACCACAACCAAACAAGATTATTACGAACTCCTGGGAGTCGCGCGCAAGGCTTCGGTGAAGGATATTCGCGCAGCCTATCGCAAGCTGGCGCGCAAGTATCATCCCGATCTGAACCCCGGCGATAAATCCGCGGAGGAGAAGTTCAAGCAGGTGCAGGAAGCCTACGAGGTTCTCTCTGACGCCAAGAAGCGCCAGATGTATGACCAGTTCGGCTTCAACGTGCCGGGGCCTGGCGGCGGGCCTCCTCCGGGCGCGGGCGGGGCATCTCCGCAGGATATTCACTTCGATTTCGGCGGTTTCGATTTTGGCGGTGCGGGAGCAGGAGGGGCCGGCGGAGCGCAGGGCAGCGGAACGAGCTTTCGCGACCTGTTCAGCCAGTTTTTTCGCGGCGCGAACGCGGCCCAGGAAGCGCAGGAGCACGAGCCGGGCACCGATCTCGAGTATCAGATCGACATCACCTTTGCCGAAGCGATGCACGGCACGGTGAAGAAAATCAGCTTCTCGCGGCTGGATGTCTGCAATGTTTGCCATGGCACGGGCGCCGCTCCGGGCGACGAGAAGACCTGCCCTACCTGCGGTGGCTCGGGACAAGTGACGCAGGTGAGCGGGAAGATGCGCTTCCAGATCACCTGCTCGCGTTGCGGAGGGTCCGGCAAGCTTCGCACCATGTGCCGCAACTGCGGCGGCGAGGGACGTGTGCCGAAGGTGGAGACGCTCGACGTGCGCATTCCTCCCGGCGCGCAGACCGGTTCGCGGGTGCGCGTGCCGGGACGCGGAAACTCCGGATTGCACGGCGGGCCGCAGGGCGATCTCTACATCATTCTGCGCGTGGAGCCGCATCCGTTTTTCGAGCGGCGCGGCGACGATTTGTACACCGTGGTTCCGGTCAGCGTGCCGGAAGCGTCGCTCGGCGCGAAGGTGGAGGTGCCGACGATCGACGGCCGGTCGCAGGTGCGTATTCCCCCCGGCACGGGCTCCGGGAAAAAGCTGCGCCTGCGGGAAAAGGGAGCGCCCTCGATCCGGCAGCCGGGAAAGCGCGGCGACCAAATTATCGAGGTGCAGATCGTGGTTCCCAAGCCGGAAGACGAGCGCGTGCGCAACCTGATGAAGGAACTCAGCAAGATCGAGCCAGAAGATCCGCGGCAGGAAATTTTTGCGCGCGCGTCCTTGTAACAAATGATACCGTCGCTCGCCGTAAGCCGCAGCATCTGTTGGAAGTGTGTCACCCAGGAAACAGCTTCGCTTTAGGCAGAGGAGACTCAGGGAGACGCCGATGACGCCACGCCCCCGAAAGAAAGCAAAAGCGGGCTACATGATCAGCGCCGTCGCCGAGCTTTACAAACTGCATCCGCAGACGCTGCGGCTCTACGAGCGCGTGGGCCTTCTGAAGCCGTCGCGCTCGCAGGGAAACACGCGGCTTTACACCGACTCCGATCTGGAACGCCTGGAAGTGATCCTGAACCTCACCCGCGAACTCGGCGTGAACCTCGCCGGCATCGAAATCATCCTGAACATGCGCGACAAAATGGCGGAGATGCAGTCGCAGATGGAAGCGTTCATCAAGTTCGTCCGCACGGAGGTGGCGCGCAATTTCAACGCGCCGGACCCGCGCGCCGCCCGCAACGCCATTGTGCGCACGATTCCGCGCCACCCGATTCGCGTGGAAAAGGCGACGACCCGATGAGGGTCGTCGTCCCGAGCAGAGCGAAGCGAGCGAGGGACCTCTCTTGGATTTCGATCGCAAGTGAGTGACCTCTCTTAGGTTTTTATAGCTGCAATCCCACCCGCAATTTGATCCATCGCACAAATTACTCACAGGAAACGCACACGGTGCGCTTGCGCTGGCATCGCGCCGCGCTTATCCTTGCGCCATGGCCCGACGCGGATTGTCCGCAGTGTGAAGGCAGCGGCTGGAAAGTTGTCGAGAGAAGCACGGATGGCGCGCAAGCGATGGCCACAGCCGAAAGCGCGCGTCCTGGGACGGCCGTGGGCGAACCCAAGATGGTGTGGGCCGTGCCCTGCGACTGCACCACGGGCGACCGCACCGAGCGCGCGCTGGCAAAAGCCCGCGTCCCGGAGCGCTACCGCCATCACGACTTCGACAATTTCGAGACCGATAACGATATCGAGCAGGTCCCCCGCGAGCAACTCGACAGCTGGAATCGCAGCCTCACGCAGGCAAAGTTGTTGGTGCAGCGCTTCGCGGAGGAATTCCCGGTAGGCTCCGAGAACGGCCTGCTGCTGATGGGGCCGTGCGGCGCGGGGAAGACTCATCTGGCCATAGCCGCGCTCAAGCACGTGGTGCTGCGCGGCCACAGCGGGCTTTTCTACGACTACCGCGAGCTGCTGAAGGAAATCCAGGACAGCTACAACGCGGTGAGCCAGTCGACCGAGATGAGCGTGCTCGAGCCGGTGTTGACCACGGAAATTCTCGTGCTCGACGACGTGGGATCGAGCAAACCGTCGCCCTGGGCGCTCGAAACCGTCGGCCACGTGCTGAATTCGCGCTACAACGATAAGCGCGTCTCGATCCTGACCACCAATTTCCTCGATACCGACACCGTCCAGAACCCGGCTTCTTCGCCGGCTCCGGCGCGGGCGATGGGGATGCGTACGCCGTCGGTGGAGGACACGCTGACCGAGCGCGTGGGCAAGCGGATTCGCTCGCGCCTGTACGAAATGTGCCGCACGGTGGAAATTTCCGCACCCGATTACCGCAAGGAAATCCGTAATATCAGCCGTTTCCGGGCTTGATCGGGTCCGCAGAGCCCGCGCCGCAGACCGTGGCTGTGGGTGGGACGGAGTTGACGCGGACGGAGGAAGCAGAGGAGGTTGAGGAGGCAAAGGAAGTAGAGGACGAAGGCTCGCGGGAAGTTCGCCGCGAGAGGAAGGCGGTGCGCGCCGCCGGTTATCTCGGAGCTGAAGCTCCGACCCCCTAAAAGGCGTTGCGGGTTGCGTCGATGCGGTTCGAATTGGCGCACGAAGAGAGATTCTTCCCCGCTGCGCTCGTTCAGAATGACAACGAAAGACAAAGACGAGGCGTTGTTGCCACACAGACTCTGAAGCTGCGACACCCTAAGAGGCGTGAGATGCTGCAATGGTGGGTGCTGGCATTGCGGCACGAGGAGAGATTCATCGCGCGAAAGCCGCGCGATGGAAAACCGTACTTCGTCGCTGCGCCCCTCAGGATGACAGCGAAAGGCGAAGGCTACAACCTTAGCTTTTGCCCCCGTACCGGCAGCTCAAACCTTTTTGAAATTAGCTTGCTTCTGACCCCGGCACGCTCATACTCAAATGAGCTACCGCCGTTAGACTCCTTCTTGCAGGCCCCCAAGGTCTACCGCTCCAGCGTTGAACAACTCGGATGTTTCGTTGCGTTGAGGCGCCTACGGAGACGCGAATCAACTCAACAAACAATAAGGAGCAAAATGGTTAAAGTCTGTTTGAAAGGCCGGTGCAGGAGCATCGAACTCACCCCGCTCAACGGCGAACCCGTTCGCTGCACGATTCGCGTTGAACTCGATCACAATGTTTCTGCGGCGTACCGTCTCTATGATGTTCAACTCTTTGTTCCCGCCGAATTCGCCGCTTTGCTGGAGGTCGGTCTACCGCTGGCACTCACTCTTGAGCAAAATGGAAGCTGACGAGTTCGGAGTTTCTTACGAAACGCCGGGCCGACGAATACGTGCGGATAGGATTTCATCGCGCTCGCCAACCCGGGTGCCGGCATCCCGCGGCATGAGGGAAAGCGGCCGGGTAAAAAGGTCTAAGCCGAAGCCGCTTTGGAACGTTCGACTGAGCCGTCGCTGCCGCGCTTCTTTTTATTTTCTTTTTCCACCCATTCGACAAACAGCGTCCGGAATTCCTGCTGCGTATAGATTCCCTTGTGAATCAGGAGAGTGTTCATGGCATAGACGGTCGCCCTGAATGAGTCATCGCGAGAGACTCGCTCCAGGGCTTCTTCAAAAGACATTGGCTCACCTCCGCGCTTTCGACGGTACATCACGGCGCCGCCCGATTTCCAGTACTGTTCGGTGAAACCGGGCATTGGGTCAGTTTCCGGTAATCGACTACACGGGAGTTTGCCGGAAATGTGATAAAACTTCCACCAGTTGCGGCCAATGTTACGGAAGCCAATCGCGTGGGGGAAGATCAGTGGTTCTGTCGCCTTGTTGGCGATGGCCTCCTTCTGTGCTCTGCAATGGGTGATCGCCGGAATTGCCTACGGCGACATGTGGGGTATAAAGAGCGTGGCGAACGAAGCCGTTCAAGTTCAGCAAAGGGCCCGCTGTATGCTTGGGCTTGCGTCTTGCTTCAAATACTTAGCGCCGCCATATTGGCACCTATGATTTTCTTCGGCCCTGAAGAGGAATCCCGCCGTTCCGTTCTACCGCAGTTTGCAATTCGCTATTTGTTAGCCTTGATCACTTCGGTTACTGGCACGGTCGTAGGATTATTTCTGCTAATTTGGGTTTTGAAGACGTTCAAGCCCGCATGAGACACCGTCGCCCAAACCTCTGTATTTTAGCTATGGTTTGTTTTCACTTTTGGGGCGTAATCGACCAGCCATGTCAATAAGTCCTAACAGGCTGCGGAAAAATTGTGTTGAGCGATCGATTTCTGCCTTCGTTGCGTCGTTTTGTCAGCCTTGAGAGGCTTTTCGCGGAGATTGTTCGTGTTGCCGGCGCCCCGCGTGTGCGTTTCGGGGTCGTGCACAGACACTACGACCCCGACTCACTGCGCGGGAACAGTAGCGGCCATGAGATTTCGCATGCGCACCAGGTTGTAGGCGGCGCAGGCGAAGGTAAACATCCAATCCACCTTCAACGTTCCGCGATGCCGCAGCTTGCGTAATAGTGCAATCGTCTTCAGCCAGCCAAAGCACTCTTCGATGCGCTTCCTTTTCTTCTGGCTGATGCGGTAGCCCGCTGTTGCGTGGTGCGTCCATCAATGGCGCTGCCGCCTCGTCGCGCTAGGTTTTGCGCCACGTGCGGCGTCACGCCCATGTTCCGGCACTCGCGCACAAACTGCGCGGTATCAAATCCCTTATCGCCGCCCACCGTCACCCGCCCGGTTCCCGGTACGTCCTGCAGCATGGCCATCGCCGCATCGCGCTCGGCTGTACCTGTGGCTTCCCACACCAGGCTCGACACAATCAATCCATTGCGATTCTCCACCAGCAGATTTCCGCTGTAGCTCAACTTGGCCTCCTTGCCTTTGCTTTTGCGCGCCAGAAGCGCGTCGGGATCGGTTTTCGATTCGTGCGTCTGGTTCGACCTCTCCTCGCCGTGAAAATCCACCGTCGGATTTCCCGGGTCGTCCGGCGGTGGCGAACTCTTCTTATCCTTGGGCTGAAAACTCTTCCCGCTGGCCCATGCTTCCAGCAGCGTCCCGTCCACGCTGAAGTGCTCGTCCGATGTCCATCCCTTTTCTCGCGCCTGCCCCACCACCCGCGCCAGAAATTCCTTGGCCACCTCGGCCTCCAGCAAACGGTCGCGGTTCTTAGTAAACACCGTCGCGTCCCACACCGCATCATCCAAATTCAGTCCCACAAACCAGCGAAACAAAATGTTGTAGTCCATCTCTTCCATCAAGAGCCGCTCGCTGCGCACCGAATACAACATCTGCAGCAGCTGCGCGCGCAACAACTGCTCTGGCGGAATCGATGGTCGTCCCACTTTGGCATACATCTTGTTGAACTGCGGCGACAGCTGCTTCAGGATGTCGTCCACCATCGTGCGGATCGGCCGCAGCGGATGATCCTTGCGCACTCGCTGCTCGGGGGAAATGTAGCTGAACACGTGACTCTGCTGCTGATCGGTTCCTCGCATGCGTCTTGGATGTGCCTTGTGCTGATTCGTTGCAGGATTTACGAGTTTTTCGCTTACCGGAAGCCACCCGTTACCGTAAAACCTTCTTCTTTGCCACGGGCGTTGCGTGGGGGTAGAATGCGGGTAGTTCTCCGACCTTGCCGGCTCTACGAGAGAGACATCTCATGGCTTGCGAGGCGATGCCCCAGGCAGTGTTGGGGATGAGGGTTCGGGTGGAAACGCCCGCGCCTCCCGTTTGGAAAGGGGAATGGTCCTGTAGCTTGGGAACCATTGTGCATTGCCCAAATCCAAATGTGGATTTGGGCTTTTGCATTTTTGGGGGAGCGATGACCCGAAATGTTGCATTCTCCGCGCGTGCCGCGGAATCGAGGCGTTAGATGCCGCTGATCGACAAATTCGGCCGCCAGATCACCGACCTTCGCGTGTCGGTCACCGACCGCTGCAACTTCCGCTGTGTGTATTGCCGCTCGGCTGATCCGGAAAAGCACATGCCGGCGAACAACCTGCTCGAATGGGATGAATACGAGCGGCTGGTGCGCATTCTGGTGGGAATGGGCATTCGCAAAGTGCGCGTGACGGGCGGCGAGCCGCTGGTGCGGCCGGGCGTGGAAGACTTCATCGCGCGACTGAAAGCGCTCGGCGTGCAGGACCTCTCGATCACTACCAATGGGTATATGCTCGCCCAGCGCTGCGACGCGCTCATCGCCGCGGGCATCAACCGCATCAACATCAGCCTCGATTCCCTGATCCGCGAGCGCTTCGAGCGCGTCACGCGCACCAAGACGTTCGACGACGTGATTGCGGGAATCGACGCGGCGCAAGCCTCGCGCCTGCGTCCCGTAAAGGTGAACGCGGTGCTGGTTCGCGGCATCAACGACGACGAAGTGGAAGCGTTCGCCGAATTCGCGCGCGACCGCGACCTGATCATGCGCTTCATCGAGTTCATGCCGCTCGACGCGGACCATGCCTGGACGCGCGATATGGTGGTGACCGCCGCGGAAATCCACCAGCGCATCTCGGCGCGCTGGCCGCTGGTGCCGGTGGTTCACGAACGCAGCGAAACCGCACGCAAATACCGCTTCGCCGACGGCCGCGGCGAAATCGGACTGATCGCCCCCGTTTCCCAGCCCTTCTGCGGGCACTGCTCGCGCATCCGCCTGACCGCCGACGGGAAACTTCGCACGTGCCTCTTCAGCAAGGACGACCACGATCTGAGATACCTCCTGCGCGGCGGCGCCACCGACCGCGAGATCGGCGATGAGATTCTGCGCATCGTCGAGCACAAGGAGAAGGGTCATCGCATCAATGAGCCCGGCTTCGTGCCTCCCTCGCGTTCGATGGTATATATAGGCGGTTAGCCCCCTGCTTCGGTAAGATGGACGCGCAGACCGGCGGTCAAGCAAGTTGCTCCATAATGCCTCGCGCCCGGATGCGCTTCTGGAGAGCAGCAACATGGCAGACGAAGAATCCAAGTTTTTCTCCCTGACGGAAGCCGAACGCGTGCGCATGCAGATCGAGCCGATGCTCATCGAGGCGATGGAAACGCGCCGCAAGCTGGGCGAACTCGACGATCAACTGAGCGCGCTCGCCGAGCGCATCCAGCGATCCGGCGGGCTGCTGGTGAACTACGAGAAAATGGCGAGGGTTCGCCTCGAACGCAACCGGCTGGAAGAATCGCTGCAATCCTCGATCGAGCGCATTCATTCGACCGGCTGCATCGTGAAGGACCTCGACATCGGGCTGCTGGATTTCCCGTCGCGCCTGAACGACGAGGATGTGTATCTCTGCTGGCGGCTCGGCGAAGACCGCATTCGCTTCTACCACCGGCAGGATGAGGGATTTTCGGGACGCAAGCCCATCGACCCGCGCGACGCCGATTACAAGAATCCGATTCAGTAGCCGCATCCGGCGGCGGGAACGCGAAACCGCCGCTTAAATTCCCCGGGAAAAATTGAAAAGAGCCGACCTGTGACCCAATCCACCGAAAATCGCTTGAAAGACTCCACCAGCCCCTATTTGCGGTCCGCCGCGCATCAGCCGATTGACTGGTACGAATGGGGCGAGGAAGCCTTTCGCAAGGCTCGCACCGAGGACAAGCCGCTGCTTCTGGACATCGGGGCGGTATGGTGCCACTGGTGCCATGTGATCGACCGCGAAAGCTATGAGAATCCGCAGATCGCCGAAATGATTAACGAGCTTTTCGTGCCGGTCAAAGTGGATCGCGACGAACGCCCGGACGTCGACGCGCGCTATCAATCGGCGATCAGCGCGATTTCGGGCCAGGGCGGGTGGCCGCTCACCGCGTTCCTTACGCCGGACGGCAAGCCGTTCTATGGCGGCACGTATTTCCCGCCCGAGGACGCCATGGGGCGTCCCGGCTTCAAGCGCATTCTTCTGGCGGTCGCCGAAGCGTTCAAGACGCGGCGCGCCGAAGTGGATAAGTCCGCGGTGACGCTCGAAGAGGCCGTGGCTAAAGCGGAAATCCTTCAAGGGGCGCGCGGCGATTTCGACCCGGCGGTGGTGGATGCGATCGTGGATTCCGCGTTGAGCCAGTTCGACGAAACGCACGGCGGTTTCGGGCACGCGCCGAAGTTTCCGCATTCGAGCACCGTCGATCTGCTGCTTGAGCGCTACCAGGCAACACGGGACTCGCAACTGCTTCACGTGGCGCAGCGCACTCTCGAAGGCATGGCCCTGGGAGGCGTGTATGACCAGGTGGGCGGGGGCTTCCATCGCTACTCGGTCGACGAGCGCTGGTGCGTGCCGCACTTCGAGAAGATGACCTACGACAACTCCGAGCTGCTGAGGAATTTTCTGCACGGCTATCAGGTGACGCGCAACCCGCTGTTTCGCGAAACCGCGGAGGGAATCATCGCGTGGGTGGGCGAAGTGCTGTCCGACCAGTCGCGCGGCGGCTTTTACGCGAGTCAGGACGCGGATCAAACCCTTGACGATGACGGCGACTACTTCACGTGGACGCAAAGCGAGGTTCGCGCCGTGCTCACGGCGGAAGAAGCGCGTGCGATGGAACTTTATTACGACATCGGGGCGCGCGGCGAAATGCATCATGACCCGGAGAGAAACGTCCTGTGGGTTGGGACCTCGATGGAAGAGCTCGCCAGACAGCTAAAGATGGACGAGCCGAACACGCGCCTGTTGGTCGCTCGCGCCAAGGGCAAGCTGCTGGCGGCGCGCCGGGAACGGCATCCTGTTCCAACGATCGATCGGACTCTCTACACCGGGTGGAACGCGATGTTCGTCTCGGCGTATCTGGATGCGTCTCGGGTGCTGGACCGCCAGGACTGCCGCGAATTCGCGCTCAAGACGCTCGACCGCATCCTCGCCGAAGCCTGGGATGACACGAAAGGCTTCCTCCATCGCGTGGGAGGGCCGCGCCTGGAAGGCTCGCTCGACGATCAGGTGTTCGCCATCGCCGCGCTGCTCGACGCGTGGGAAACTACGCTCGAAAGGCGTTACTTCGAAATCGCCGAGCAGGCGATGAGGATCGCGGTGGAGCGCTTCGGGGATCCCGAAGGCGGCGGGTTCTTCGATCGCGCCAAGGACGCCGCGCCCATGGGCGGGCTGGAGGTTCGCCGCAAGCCGCTGCAGGATTCGCCCACGCCGGCGGGAAATTCCGTGGCGGCAATCGTTCTCGATCGCTTGCACGCTTTCACCGGTGAGAAACTCTATCGCGATTGGGCGGAGAAGACGCTCGAGGCATTCGCCGCGCTCGCTCCCAAGTATGGGCTCTTCGCCGCGACCTACGGGCTGGCCGCGCTGCTCCACGCGCGTCACCCGCTTCGGGTGGTGGTCACGGGCGATCCGGGCGATCCTCGGGCGGCGGCGCTTGAGAAGGCCGCGAACGAAACCTATCGCTTCGGCAAAGCGCTGCTGCGAGCCACGCCGGAACAGATCGCGTCGCATCATTTACCGCACGCGCTTCGCGAAACGCTGCCGCATCTCGATGCGCACGCGGCGCAGGCGCTGGTCTGCGTCGAGACGACTTGCCAGGCGCCCGTCGCGGACGCTGCAAAACTCGCGAGCCTTCTCCTGGAAGTTGCGACCACACTGGCGTAAGCGATCCAGATGCTTGCTGCGGATTGGCTCGCTGCGGGGTCAGCGCCTGACTTGCCCGCCGAACGCGCGGGCATCCTCGCTCATCCATCGCCCATGCGCGAAATGAACTCCTTCGGATTAACTGTAAGCTTGTCGGCAGGTTTCGTGTTCACGGCAGGTGGAAGGGCAATTCGTCTTGTCGATGAGAACGTAGTTGCGGCAGGTGGAACAAATTACGCCGTAGATCGTCTCGGTGAACTGTTCGTGCTGCGGGTTGTTTGTGGTGTGCTCGCTGCGCGCGAGCGACCGGCTCATTGCCATGCGAACCTCTCCGGTGCTTTCGATTGCGTTCTAGTGGCAACCGCAGGCGGGTCCGCAACCACCCGAGGGTGCCGGACCCCCTGAACCGCTGGAGGATTTGGTGCCATTGGCCGGCGCGGCAAAAACGGAAAGCTGCAGAGTATTCTTTGCGCTGGCGCACTTGGGACACGTCACCTTCGTGCTCTGGTTCATTACGATGCGCTCGTATTGCTGGCCGCAATCGTCGCAAACATATTCGTAGATGGGCATCTTTTATTCCCCGCTTCGGTTACCGCGTGTCTTTTGTAGCTTGCAGCAATAGTATGCCACGCTCGGCGAGCGCTCTGCGCTTACTTCTTGGGCGGGTATTTGTCGATGGCTTTTTTGACCATCTTGTCGAGCTTTCCCTCGATCTTTGTGGGGTCGCTTTTCTCTTCGCTGGCGATGCCGCGCCAGACCAGCGAACGCGTGGTGGGATCGCGAAGATCGATCACGAGCGTTCCCTCGGCGTAGGGCACGCGGACGATGCGCGTTCCCCAGCCGTACCAGCCTGCCGGGTAAGCCTCGGTTTCCACTTTGCGGGCCGATCCGAAGGTGTACCGCACGTTCAGGTCGGAGGGCCCGGTCACCTCCATCAACCCCTTCGCGGTAAGATCATGAACGATATCCGCCTCGATCTGCTTTTTCACCAGGTCGCTGTCGAGCGCCGCATTCTTGCTGTTGAGCCGCCCGTCGCGAATGGCAAACGTCCTGTACTTGGTGAAATCGGCGGCCTGATCGAATTCCATGGTCACCTTCTGCGCCAGCGCCCCATGCGCGGCAAGCAAGCTGACGATCACCGCGGCCGCCGCTCGTAGCGTGAGATTGCGCAGCGTTCGCCCCTTGGGCAGCAAATGTGCGTTCATCAAAGAAGACCTCCTCGTGGAGTGCCGGTAGTGTACAAGAGATGCGTGCGACCCGCCTGCGGAATGAAATCCGGGATAGCAACACGTCAACAGCCGCGTCCCGAGCGCCGCCTACATGAAGCTCCTTCTCAGATTCAGGGCAGCTGCTCTATCCCGGGCATCCCGAAAACTGTTCTAATGGATATCGATGAATATTGGGTGGATCGGTCTCGCGAAAGGGGCCTATGAGGCGGAAAACGGCAGAAAGTTTGTGCTGGCTCGGGATAGGATTGGCCGTAGCGGTAACCGGGGTTGCGGTAGCGGCCGCCGCGGATGGCAAGGCCGGCACCGCGCCGCCGCTGCAGACGGTCGGCAAAGTGGACCTACAGCGCTACCTCGGCACCTGGTATGAAATCGCGCGCTATCCCAACCGCTTCGAACGCAGCTGTGACAGCGACACCACGGCCCAATATTCTTTTCGCCCGGACGGAAAAATCGAAGTGGTGAACGCATGCCGCAAACCGAATGGCGGGACGAAAAGCGTTCGCGGCGTGGCGAAGGTCGTGGACCCGGAAACCAACGCGAAGCTGAAAGTGACTTTCTTCTGGCCCTTCTCGGGAGACTACTGGGTGCTGATGCTCGACCCCGAGTATCGGTACGCTGTTGTAGGCGAACCCCGGCGCAAATACCTCTGGGTACTGAGCCGCACGCCCGCAGCTCGACGCGGAGACCTACGGCACGAATTCTGAATCGGATCGAGCAACTGGGTTACATCCCCTCGAAACTGGTCACTACGCAGCAAAGCAATCGGTAGCTTCGCTCAAAACGCAAACAACGGCCGCGCGAAAGCTACTCGCGGACGATTTCGGCGTTGGCTTCGGGGGCGTCGATTTTTACGAGGCGCTGATTTTCGAAGTAGAGGTCGAGTTCAAGGTCTTCGGTCTTAACGCGAAGTTCGTCAAGCTTCTTGCCTCCCGCGTCCTGCGGGCCCAGCGATTCCACGGTAACGCTTCCGGGAGTCATCGCCTGCGGCACGAGAACCGAGAACGTCTGCAGGCCCTTCTTGTTCCAGTCGTAGAGGCGGGCCAGAACCGCGTACTGGTGATACAGGTTGTTATCGAGCACGGCGATCATCGGGCCATTGAAGGTGAACTGCTGCGTGAATGGTTTGGCGCCTTCGACGACCAGATTGATCGTCGCGGTAGGCCCGTTGAAGCCGATCGACGCGGAGGCTTTTTTTGCTCCCTGCGTGGACCACTCGTAATGCGCGGGCGTGCCGTCGGCGTGA
Organism: uncultured Acidobacteriota bacterium; assembly: GCA_963797585.1. Classification (GTDB taxonomy): domain Bacteria; phylum Acidobacteriota; class Terriglobia; order Acidiferrales; family UBA7541; genus Palsa-295. The sequence goes on along the minus strand of CAWCQH010000020.1, from coordinate 464,068 downwards.
AGTTCCAGCGTGCCGGTCACGTGAGTGACGCCGTCCGATCCTTTCACTTCCGTGGCGCCCCGCGCCACCCAGGTCGCGCCGTTCTGCGCGATCTCGAAATCCTCTTTTCCGACCTGCGCGCCACCCACCATGATGCGAAGCCTGCCCTTGTCCGCGGCAAGCGTGGCGGGAGCGGGACTGGCCGGAAACCCGGAACCTTCAGCGACGATCTTCGGACGCCGTGCGGAAACGCCGGCGGCGGCAACCAGAACGCAAAGCAGCACCGAGGCAAGAAGGCGGCGTGCCAGAAGATTGCGAGGACATGCGCCGCGATCATGCTATCACCCGCGGGAAAAATCCCAAGAGCGAAGGATCTGTTCCACCACGCGGGCGGGCTCGGCGTGGCTTTCGACGCGGTAGTCGGACGACTCGTAGGCCGGAAGCCGTTCCTCGTAGAGGCGGCGGAAGCTGGCTTCGTCGCGGAAGAGCGGGCGGTCGGTGACCACCGCGCAGCGCAGCAAAAGCTCCTCTACCGGGCAGTGCAGCCAGATCAGCGCGGCGCCGTTCTCGCGCAGCAGAGCCAGATTCTGCGGCTGCGAGATCGTGCCGCCGCCGAGCGAAACGATGCGCGGCTTCTGGCTCTCCATGGACTCGCCGACCACGCGCTCGAGCTGCTCCCGCTCGATGCGCCGGAACTCCGGCTCGCCCATGCGGGAGAAGATTTCGGGAATCGAAAGACCGGTGGATTCGGTAATGCGCTTGTCCAGATCGATGTGCGGCCAGCCGAGCTGCCGTGCGACGAACCCGCCGGCAGTGGACTTGCCGCTGCCCATGAATCCGGTGAGGCAGATGAGGCGGCGCGGACGATTTTCGCTGATCATTTTCCAGGGATCGCCGTTCGAGCTATATAACTGCGCGACTGACAACCGTTCCAGTGAACGCCTTGCGGCGATCATCGCTTGATTTTTGGATTCGAAGCGCGGCGCTTTGCCAGATCGCCAGGCTAATTGCGCTTCAGAATGTTGATTGTACCATCGAAGGAGGAAAGCTCGACCTTGGCGCGGCCCGCGTTGAACGAGCCGAACAAGCTGTTGCCGAATCTCGAATAGAAATGCTGCTGGTGGTCGGGCGGCGAAAGTTTCGCCTCGTTATTGACCCGGCCTTTCAGCGACGTCGCGCTGAGATCGAAGGAATCGCCCGGCGAAAAGCGCACTTCGATCACGCCGCTATAATTCTTGAGCTGGTACATGCCGTTGGGCATGAATTCGCCGCTGAAAAGAATATTGCCCTTCGAGGTTTGCGCGCGCACCTGGTAGCTGCGGAGATCCAGCAGCTTGAAATTGCCGCTGATGGAAGAAACTTCGATGCGCCCGGCGCAGCGAAGGCATTGGAAACGCGCCGTCGATGGTCTTCACGGTAAGGTAGCCGGCGTCATCGGAAAGGTCCACGCCCGCGCCGACCGTCTCGACGTTCATATCGCCCAGCACGCTATTGACGCTGACGGTACCGGAATCGTCGTGAATCTGAAGCTCGGCGTCTTCGGGAACGCGAATCTCAAAATCGGCGCGCGAGTCTCCGGCGGACATGGCCGCGGCGTTCGACACCGGATGGGTCATGATATCCACGCGATTTCCTGTCTGCGTCGCGTCCACTTCCACGTCGTCGCTCGCGCGCGTCGCAATCACCATCACCTCGGATTTGGTCCAGGCCTTCACAACCACGGTGCCGCTGGGATTGTGCAGAGTGATTTCCGGGCGAGCGTCCACCTTGAAATGCTTTTCCAGGTGGTCGGCAAAAGCAGGAGAGATGCCGATCAAAAGCAGGCCGGGAAGGAGCAATCCCGCCTTCCATGGAAGGTCGGGCTTGCACTGGTTCACAACGGAAGGCTGGGTGTTCATTGGCTGGAATCTCCACGCTCGGTCATCTGGTCTAGCAAATCCGCTTTCTGCTGATAGGCCTGGTACAGATAGTCGCGAGCGAGTCCGTTATCGGGATCTTCCCGCACGCTTTTTTCACACAAGGCGATGTAGTTGTCAACGATCGCGAGGTTATTGCTGAGAGAAGTGGCGACGGCCGATTTGGAGCCGTGCACGGAGAAAACGGCGGATTGCTCGTCGCTCTCGAGCTGAGCGCTGAGCGGGAACGCGGCAGATGGCGCCGTACGCAGACCGAGAGGCCCCATGAGCCCCAGTGCGAGCGCGCACAACAGGATCAAATACGCGGCAGCCAATGCCGGACGCGGGACGGCGGCGAAGAAACCATCGAACCACGATGGCTGGCGCGGAACTGGCGCGGCCGCGATATCCCCATGAATCAGACCCTCCTCGACCAACTGGATACGCAGAGCGTTCCAGATCCGGGCCGGAGGTTCGGGATCGGCGACGGTCAAGGCCGCCGCGGAGGATTGGATGGCGTCCAGGTCATCGGCAAAGCCGCGGCAGTGCGAACAATCTCGAACATGCGCGCGAGCTTGCGGATCGCGTTCTCCTTCCATCCAGAGGTCCAGCTGATCGATAAACTCATTGCAACTTATCGTGCTCATCTCTTAATCCTCGCCGCCGGACCCGGAAGCGGTTCCCGCGGCTTTACGATCTTCCCGGGCTTTATCCCGCAAGGCCTCATGCAGCAACTCGCGAAGGCGGACTCTCGCCTTGTGAAGCTGCGATTTCGAATTTCCGATGGAACAACCCATGATCTCAGCAATTTCGTTGTGCTCGTACCCCTGCACGTCGTGCAGGATAAAGACCGTCTTATACCCCGGGGGCAACTGCTCGACGGCACGCTGCAGGTTCACGCGGTCGATCGAGCCGCTCAACCTCAAATCGAGGGTCCCGAAATCCCGCCGCGGGCCGCCGCTTTCCTCGTCCGGCTCTGTGAGTTGGTCGAGCGAGCTCTCGTTGCCCGACTTCTTCCGCAGCTTCATGAGCACGACGTTGACCGCCAGCCGGTGCAGCCAAGTGGAAAACGCCGACTCCCCCCGGAACGTCGCGATCTTGCGGAAGAGCTGCAGGAACGCTTCCTGCGTCAGGTCTTCCGCCTCGGCCGTATTGCTCACCATCCGGAGACACAGCGAATACACCCGGCGGCTGTGCAAGCGGTACAACCGTTCAAAGGCCGCCGCGTCCCCCTGCTGGGCGAGCCGGATGGCCTCCGCTTCCGGAATCTCGCCGGGTTCGTTTCGTCTCTCTCGGGCCACGCTACCCGTGGGGACGCATCCGTAACTGCGATGCGTCGGCCATCCCAGAAGTTGCACTTCGAGGTTCTTCCCGCGCAACTTTCCGGCAATCGAAGCGGGGCGCCGTGGCGGCCGCAAAATTGCATTGCTGGACTTGTTGTCTTATCAAGGTATGCCTATTTTCGTCCGATTTGTGCGCTACGTCCAGTGGCGCGGCTTGCGGCCGCGGAGGCAGCGCCAGTTTGAGGTGCTTTTGGCCTTTACAGTTGCAACCCGAACGCTCCAATATGTCCCGGCGCTGTCGAAGCTCGCAATCGAAGCTCATTAAAAAAAGGACGTCCCCCAGCCCATGCATCTAGTCATTCTGCCCGGCGACGGGATCGGGCCGGAAATCTCGGCTGCGACCTGCGAGGTGCTGGAACTGCTCAATCAGAGATTATCGCTCGGCCTCACTTTTGAGCGCTATGAGATCGGCCTGGCGCGGCTAAAGAGCGAGAAAACCACCTTTCCTCCAGCAGTGGCGGAGGCCTGCCGGCGAGCCGATGGGATCGTGCTTGGCCCGGTTTCTCATGCGACCTATCCGTCACGGGCGCAAGGCGGGATCAATGTCTCGGGCGAGTTGCGCATCACCCTGGACCTGTACGCGAATATCCGCCCCAGCCGCTCCCGCGAAGGCCTCCCCCACTGGGGGCGCACGCCGATGGACCTGGTGATTGTCCGGGAGAATACGGAGGGGTTTTACGCGGACCGGAATATGTACTGGGGAGTGGGCGAATTCATGCCGACGCCCGATATGGCCCTGGCTGTGCGAAAGATCACCGCCGCAAGTTCGCGCCGGATCGCCCAGGCAGGCTTTGAACTCGCGAAAACACGCCGGAAAAAGGTAACGGCGGTACACAAGGCCAACGTGATGAAGATATCGGACGCGCTTTTCCTGCGTGAGGTGCGCGCGGTCGCGAAGAATTTCCCGGACATTGCGTACGAGGAGCAGCTGGTGGATTCGATGGCGGCGCTGCTGGTGCGCGACGCGGCGCGCTTCGATGTGGTGGTTACCACCAACATGTTTGGAGACATCCTGTCCGATGAGGCGGCCGAACTGTCGGGAAGCCTGGGCCTGGCCGGCTCGGTCAATGCAGGCGAGACACATTGCATGGCGCAAGCTCAGCACGGCTCGGCTCCGGATATTGCCGGGCAGGACAAGGCGAATCCGGCGTCGCTGATTCTATCGGCGGGAATGCTCCTGGATTGGCTGGCGCGAAAGTACGCGGATACAAAATTTGCAGCCGCCGCGAAGCTGATCGACGAATCTCTGGACGCGTTGCTACAGGACGAGTGCAGGCGCACTGCCGATCTGGGCGGAAAACTCGGCACCAGGGCCTTCACAAAAGCACTCTCGGACGAGATCGCGAGACGCGCCGGGTAAGACGGCGCGAGGCTAAGCAGGCACCCGGGAGAAGCGAGGCCGCAAACGGGGCCGCCTGGCTGGCGGATTCTGCGCTTCCAGCGTGAACGCGGCGAGCTGATCCGCGGGCAGGGCGCGGAGAAAGGATTTGAGGACGATTTCGGTCTCCCGCAAGCAGGTATTGAAATCATAGTGAAGGGACTCGAGCAGTCCCCAGGAGGCACCGGGCCCGGAGCCCCTGGAGATTTTTTTCACAGTGTCGTGAAACTCCTGATCGATCTGCCCGATGATATTGGAAAGAATTTTCAGTTTACTGACGAACCTGGGGCGCTCGCCAAAGACCACGTGATGCAGGAGAGTGTTCCAGCGGGCGGCGGTAAGGGCACTGCTTCCGCGAAAGAATTCCGCATTCAGAGGCTCTACGGCGGGAGCATTCTGTATAAAGCGGGCACGCGCGGCCAGCGAATCGCAAAAAGAAACCAACGCGCTCGAAAGACGGTCCAGAAGCACGGCGGAAAGCTCCACCTGCCGGCCGGCGCAAACGAGTTCACCGCGGGCGCGCATGGTGAGCGAATCGTCCAATGCCACGCTGGTCATAGCGAAAGCGCATTCCCAGTGATGAACGATCGACTCGAAAATCTCGCTTTTTTCGCGCGGGAGCGCTCGAATCCAGTCGTCGGCAACCCGGCGGAGCTGGGTGGAGCAAGTGCGTCGAAGGCGCTGCCTGGGAAACACAACCCTCCCGTGAAGGAGCAACCTACCCTATTCAAGCGGCCACGTAAAGATGCGTTTGACGGTTTCAGAAGCGTGTCGCTATACTGCCGCTACTCATTGAAACGAACGCGAAAGGAACCGCCTGTTGGAATTTGAGCCGCTCGACCAGTTTCATCAACGCCGCAAAAAACTTAGCGAAATCGAGGCGTTAGGGCACAATCCCTATCCTCACAAGTATACCTCGACTCACACGCCTAAAGATGTAGTAGAACACTTCGGAGAGCGATCCACGGAGCAACTGGGGGCCGAGCGGGTGGAAGTGCGGGTGGCGGGCCGGATCGTGGCACTGCGCCCCCACGGCAAAGCGGCCTTCGCACACATCGCGGGCGACGGGAAGCGCCTGCAAATGTATGTAAAGCTTGATATTGTTGGCGAGCAGGCTTACAAACTGTTTCAGTTGCTCGATTTGGGCGACATCATCGGCATTACCGGCCATCTCTTCCGGACCAAGACCAATGAGCTGACGGTATGGGTGGAGCGCCTGGAGCTCCTGAGCAAAGCGCTGTTGCCGCTGCCCGAGAAATGGCATGGCCTGGCGGACGTGGAGCAGCGATTCCGGCGGCGCTATCTGGACCTAATCGTCAACGAACGCGCGCGCGAAATCTTCATGCGGCGGGCGCAGATCATGCGCGAACTCCGGCATTTCTTCGACGAACGCGGCTACGTGGAAGTGGAAACGCCCATGATGCATCCGATCCTGGGAGGGGCAACCGCGCGGCCCTTTGTGACCCACCACAATACGTTTGACATGGACCTGTATCTGCGGATCGCTCCGGAACTCTACCTGAAGAGGCTGGTGGTCGGCGGCCTGGACCGCGTGTATGAAATCAATCGCAACTTCCGCAACGAGGGGATCGACGCGATTCACCAGCCGGAATTCACGATGCTGGAGTTTTACCAGGCCTACAGCGATTACAAAGAACTGATGGACATGACTGAGGAACTCTTCCAGGACGTTCTCGAGAATGTCTGCGGCACGATCGTGATTCGGTACGGCGAACAAGATCTGGATTTCAGCAAGTTCGAACGGCTCTCGATGCACGATGCCATCGTGAAACACTGGCCGGAACACGCTGGAACCAAACCCAATTTGAGCGATCTGAAGTCTAAGGGTGTATTGAGCGGAAGGCTTCGGGGCGCCATCGAGGAATTAGACCGCGTCCACAAGCAAGGGCCGCATTCGGAGAATGCGGAAGAGCAGGAAGAATTGCGCGTGCTCCGAGCCTCCTTTTTGGAAATCCTCCACAATCTGGAAGGGAAAAACGCTTCGCTCGGGGAAGCGATTGGCGATTTGTTCGAAGCCGTCGCCGAACAGCATCTGTTCCAGCCCACATTTATTTACGATTTCCCCACGGAAATCTCGCCGCTCTCCAAATGCCGGGCGGACGACCCTTCGCTCACCGAACGGTTCGAGCTTTTCATTGCCGGAATGGAAATCGCGAACGGCTTCTCCGAGCTGAACGATCCAGCCGATCAGGAACGCCGGTTTCAGGCACAGGTCGCCAAAGGCGGCCAGGAAATGCCCAAGGAGGTGGATTCCGATTACATCCGCGCGCTGAGCCATGGACTTCCCCCCACGGCCGGCGAAGGAATCGGGATCGACCGGCTGGTAATGCTGCTCACCGACTCCCATGCGATCCGCGAAGTGATTCTGTTCCCCCTTCTGAGAGCCCACGCGCCGGAGTCCCCCGGCAATGAGGGCGCCCCAGCGGACAGCGAAGCCAAATGACATTCGAATGGCTGGTGGCGCTGCGGTACCTGCGTTCGCCAAACCGGCCAGCGGTGTTGCGGCTCGTCACGCTGCTGGCGGTGGTCGGAGTGGCGGCAGGCGTTACAACGCTGGTTGTGGCGCTGGCGATGAACACCGGATTCCGGCAAGCGATGCGCGACCGGCTGCTGGGAATCACGGCGCACGTCAATCTAAAACCGATCGGCACGCAGGGAATCCGCAATTACCGGGAGCTGATGGCGCACTTGAGCAGCACACCGGGAGTGCGCTCGATCGAGCCGGCCGTCTACAACACCGTGCTGCTCTCTTCGGGCGGGCGCGCGCGCGGCCTGGTTCTGAAGGGAGTGGATCCGCAGCTGGAACTGCGCGCGAGCGAAGCGCTGCGGCACATCGTCTCCGGGTCGGACAGCTTCTTGCCGGACGCCGATGGTATTCCTGCGCTACTGGTGGGGCGGTTGCTGGCGGACGATTTTGGAATTTCCGCCGGGGATTATGTAACAGTGACAAGCCCGCAAGGCAATCTGACACCTTTCGGGATGCTGCCGCGGTCGCGGCGCTTTCGCGTGACCGGAATTTTCGATTCGGGATTCTACGATTACGACGCGAATTGGGGATTCGTAACGCTGCAGTCGGCGCAGACGCTCGCAGGAATCGGGGACGTGGTGAGCCTGCTGGAAATCCGCGTGGCAAATCTGGATGACGCGGGCAAGGTAGCCAGTGAAGTGCTGCGACGGGCGGACAAGGGCTTCACGGTGAGCACGTGGATGGACGAGAACCGCGCGCTTTTCCGCGCGCTGAGCCTGGAGAAACTGGTGACGGCGCTCTTCATCGGGCTGATTACGTTCGTGGCCGGGCTGAACATTCTGGTGGTGCTTACGATGACGGTGGCCGATCGCGCGCGCGATATCGCGGTGCTGATGGCCATGGGCGCGCGGCGCGCGCAAGTGCGAAACATTTTTATTTTGCAGGGACTCGCGGTGAGCGTGGCCGGAACAGCGGCCGGATTGCTGTTCGGTTATGCGTTCGCATTGATTGCAAACCGCTGGGAGCTGATCCCGCTCAACCCGGAAGTGTACGCGATCCCGTATGTTCCGTTTCACGCGAACGGATTCGATTCCGTGTGGATCGCGGCCGCGGCTCTGGCGATCAGCATCGGCGCCACGCTGCTTCCAGCGCGTTCCGCGGCACGCATTCTGCCGGTGGATATCCTGCGATTCGAGTGAAGAGATTCCCTGTGGGGTGCCTCCAAAGGGATCGCATCGAGCGGTTTTCGGTTCTTTCGCTGAGCCATGTTAGAATGTAGTAGGAAAGCGATATCGGCGGATGAGTCGGTTGCAAGTGACGCGGAGTGGCAAGGCAATCGCGGGGCACAATTGGGAAAGGAAATGGGGTTCCTTCAGGTCGATTTGACGATAGGTTGCGGGAAAACAAGGACATACTGGAGCGGAAGTTCGGCATCTAACGTGTGAGAGGTAGCAGCAAATGCATCGATATGCGAGTGCCGCGCCGGGTGTAGCAGAGGCAGACGAGTTGCCGCACCAAGCTCGTGCGAACGCCGAAATCCTGCGCACGCAGGCACTTCGCAAGGTCTTTCGCTCGGGCGGCCAGGAAATTGCTCCGGTAGATGGAATCGACTTCTCGTTGCGAGAGGGAGCAATGATTTCCATCGTGGGGCCTTCGGGCGCCGGGAAAAGCACTTTTCTGCACTTGCTGGCCGCGCTGGACACCCCTACAAGCGGTGAAGTATACTTCGCCGGAGATTCGCTGGGCGCGCTAAAAGAGGCGGAACTGGCAGATTATCGCAATCATTCCGTTGGCTTTGTCTGGCAGCGGCATCACCTGCTGCCGGACTTCACTGCTGCGGAAAATGTTGCGATGCCGCTGTTGGTTCGCGGCAAGGCTCTGGGCGGCGCCCTGAGAACCGCCAAGGACTGGCTCGATGAAGTGGGACTGGCGAGCCGGGCCGGACAACCCGCCGGACAGCTTTCCGGTGGCGAACAGCAGCGAGTTGCCATTGCCCGGTCGCTGGTGAACAATCCCACCCTTCTTCTGGCCGACGAACCTACCGGAGACCTCGACGAGCGGAACGCGGAGAGCGTTTTCGAGTTGATGCAGCGTCTTCATCAATCGCATCATCTAACTTCTATCATCGCGACACACAATTTGAATTTGGCACGGCGCACCGACCGCGTTTTCCAGCTGGAACACGGAAAACTGACCGTGCGCAATGAAGTGCTTGCAGAGACCGCAGCTGAAGCAGAGCAAATTGCAGGCGCTGGGGCGAAGACCCCGGGGGAGCGGGTGACCCGTGTTTGAACGCTACACAGAAAAAGCTCGGCGAGTGATCTTCTTCGCAAGGTACGAGGCGAGCCAGTACGGAAGCCCCTACATTGAGACGGAGCACTTGCTGCTCGGGCTCCTCCGGGAAGACAAGGCGCTCGCGAACCGCTTTCTGCGCACGCACGGCTCCATCGAATCCATCCGCAAGGAAATCGAATCGCGCATTACCGTCCGGGAACGCATTTCCACCTCGGTGGAAGTCCCGCTGAGCCAGGAATGCAAGCGCATCCTCAACTACGCGGCGGAAGAAGCCGAGCGGCTGGGGCATAAACACGTTGGGACCGAACACCTGCTGCTGGGCGTGTTGCGCGAGGAAAAGTCCTTTGGTGCCGAAATCCTGCTGGAGCGGGGATTGCGGCTTTCCACTGTACGCGAGGAACTTTCTCGCAGTACGGGAGAGAAGGTGCCTGTGAACCGGCCAAAAGAAGCGTCCCTGCTTGCAGAATTCAGCCGCGATCTGACCCAGGCGGCGATGGAAGGGCAACTCGACCCGCTGGTGGGACGAGACCGCGAGCTCGAGCGCGCCATTCAGATCCTGTGCCGCCGCACGAAGAACAACCCTGTGCTGATCGGTGAACCAGGCGTGGGCAAAACCGCCATCGTCGAAGGCCTGGCGCAGCGCATCTCCGATGGAGACGTGCCGCCGTTTCTCGCCGACAAACGCATTCTTTCACTCGACCTTTCCCTGATCGTCGCCGGCACAAAGTATCGCGGGCAGTTCGAAGAGCGGCTGAAGACCATCATGAAGGAACTGATGGAGAGCCAGAACGCGATTGTGTTCATCGACGAGCTGCATACGCTGGTGGGAGCCGGCTCCGCGGAGGGATCTCTCGACGCCGCCAACATCCTGAAGCCCGCGCTGAGCCGCGGCGAAATTCAGTGCATCGGCGCGACGACTCCCGGGGAATACCGCAAGTCCGTGGAAAAGGATCGCTCGCTGGAGCGGCGATTCCAGGCCATCAAGGTAACCGCGCCGAACGAAGACGACGCGATCCAGGTGCTGCAAGGCGTTCGCGACCGCTACGAAAAGTTCCATGCAGTGAGCTACACCGAAGACGCCATTCGCTATGCGGTGTATCTCTCGAACCGCTACATTCCGGACCGTTTCCTCCCGGACAAGGCCATCGATCTGCTCGATGAAGCGGGTGCGCGCGTGAAGCTGCGCCAGGCGATGCTGCCCGACGAAGTCTCGGAAGTGCAGAAGCGCGTGAAGTTCATCACCCACCGGATGGAAACGGCCATCGCCAATCACGAATTTGAGAAGGCGCGCTTCTATTCCGAAGAGGAACGCAAGGAAAAAGAGCATCTGCGCATGCTGCGCGAGAAGCTGAAGCTCGACGATTCGTCGACCGGCATCGTGAACCGCGAAGACATCGAAGAAGTGGTGGCGCGGTGGACGGGCATCGCGGTCACCTCGATCAAGGAAGACGAACAGCAGAAGCTGCTGCGCATCGAGGAAGAACTGCATCGCCGCATCATCAGCCAGGACAAGTCGATTACGGCGCTCGCGCGGGCGATCCGCCGCAGCCGCGCCGGATTGAAGGCCCCGGGCCGTCCGGTGGGATGCTTCCTGTTCCTCGGGCCCACGGGCGTCGGCAAGACGGAAGTGGCGCGAAGGCTGGCGGAATTCCTGTTCGGCAGCGAAAAGTCGCTGATTCGCTTCGATATGTCCGAATACATGGAGAAGCACTCCGTTTCGAAGCTGATCGGCGCGCCTCCAGGATATGTGGGATACGAAGAGGGCGGCCAATTGACGGAGCGGGTTCGCCGGACTCCCTACTCGGTGATCCTGCTCGACGAAATCGAGAAGGCCCACCCGGATGTCTACAATATCCTGCTGCAAGTTTTTGAAGATGGACAGTTGACCGATGGGCTGGGTAATACTGTAGACTTCCGAAACACCATTATCATCCTCACCTCGAACCTGGGGGCGCGGCAATTGCAGAAGCAATCCGGGCTGGGCTTCCAGTCGGCGGACGGAATGGCCGCCGAGAAGAGCCAGGATGAAATGGTCATGACCGAAGTCAAGAGAGTGTTCAATCCGGAATTTTTGAACCGCCTTGACGAGGTGATTTTGTTCAACTCGCTCACAGACAGCGATCTGTTGCTGATCATCGATCTGCTGGTGGGCCAGATTAACGAGACGTTGGTGCACCGCCAGGTGCAGATTGCGATGACCCCTGAGGCGCGTCAATGGATCCTCGAGAAGACCTGCAGCGATCGTAACTACGGCGCGCGGCCGCTCCGGCGCGCGTTACAGAAGTATGTCGAAGACCCACTTTCGGAAGCTCTCATTCAGGGCGGCTTGCAACAGCCATCGACGCTGGAGATTTTCCTCTCCGGCGATGGCCTGGCATTCCGTCCTGTCGTGGAAGCAACCCCAGTGGCCCACTAAGAATCCTACACGCGCGAGCCGGATTGTCCGGACGGGGGAGCTTACAATCTTGGGCGGGGGACTGCGGCCTTGAGGATTCCGGCCGCCAGCGAGAAAATTTTTCTGCGCGCATTCGAAACCCTCGCGGTTGTGTCTCTGCTTTTCTTCGCCGCCGTACCTTCCCTGTTCGCTCAGCGGGATCAGACGTCCGCGGAAAACCAGCTGGTCATCACCCGCATCGAGATCATCGGAAACCGCCGCATCCAGCGAGATACCCTGCTGGCGCGGATTTTCTCGCGACCCGGCGACGTGTATAGCGACGAAGCGGTGCGCCGCGACTTCCAAGCCCTGTGGAACACGCAGTTTTTCGAGGACATCCGTCTGGAGGTCGAGAACGATCCCAGCAATCCGAACGGTAGGATCGTGGTTTTCTACGTAACGGAGCGCCCGATCATACGGCGGATCGAGTACAAGGGCAATAAATCGGTCACCGAGTCCGACATCCTGGACGCGTTCAAGGATAAGAAAGTCGGGCTTTCGGTGGAGAGCCAGTTCGACCCTACGAAGATCACGCGCGCGGAGGTGGTGCTCAAGAGCCTGCTGGCCGCACACGGCCATCAGTTCGCGACCGTAAAGCCAACCTACGAGCGCATCGCCGCCACTAACGCCGTCAAGCTGGTATTCAACATCGACGAGGGGCCCACGGTGAAAGTGGGAACGATTACGATTACGGGGAACAAGGCCTTCTCGGACCGAAGAATTATCCGCACGATGCGCAACGACCGCCCGTACTCGATTCCCCTCTACATTACGTCGATCCCCGTCATGAACAAAACCTTCGACCGTCCGAAGCTGGATGAAGACCTGGAAGTGGGAGTCCGGGGACTCTACCAGGACCACGGATACTTCAAAGTCGATGTGAATGTGACCGATTTGAAGGCCGTCGACCAAAAGCACGGGGCACTGCCGCTGCCGATACCCGTGATCGGACAAAAAAAAGGAAAGGCGACCGACATCACCATTCATATCGACGAGGGAAACCAGTATCACATGGGCAAACTCTCGTTCCAGAGCTCCGACCCCGACCAAGGACTGGTTTTCAAGCCGGAGTACCTGGCGCGCGTATTTCCCCTGAAAGAGGGCGACCTCTTTTCGTCGACGAAAGTCCGGAAAGCTCTGGAAAACTATAAGGCTCTCTATGGCCAATACGGCTACATCGATTTCGTAGCCGAGCCCATGACCGAAGCAGATGATGTTAAGAAGGTCGTGAACTTCACGATGGTGTTCGATCAGGAAAAGCAGTATTTCGTGCGTCGCATCGAATTTTCGGGGAATACGACGACGCGCGATAAAGTCATCCGCCGCGAGATACTCCTCGACGAAGGGCAGGTCTACAACAACCGGCTGTGGGAGCTGAGCATTCTGCGGCTGAATCAGCTCGGCTATTTCGACGCGATCAAGCCGGAAAACGCGGAATTGAAGAGGAACGTGAAGGCCGGCACGGTGGACATCAACCTGAAGGTGAAGGAGAAAGGCAAGCAGTCGATCAGCTTCTCGGGCGGCGTCAGCGGAATTGCCGGCAGCTTCGTGGGCCTCTCGTACCAGACGAATAACTTTCTGGGCCTCGGCGAAACGCTCACGTTCTCGGTGCAATTCGGCAATATCCAGCGCAACATCCAGTTCGGATTCACCGAGCCGTATCTGTTCGACCGTCCGCTTTCCACGGGTTTCACGATCTTCCTGAACCGGTTCGATTACAATACGGCGCGCCAGGAAGGTCTGTTGCTGAACCAGCAGGTAGCGATCAATCCCTCGCTCCAGGAAAACTACAATACGGATTCAAAGGGGTTCACGATTTTCGCAAGCTATCCGCTGCGGAAGCTTTCGTTCACCCGGCTGGGTTTGACCTACGGCTGGAGCACCACGAACATCAAGCCGTTCAGCCAGTCCGCCACGCTGCTGTTCGAACAGACGAAATTTACGACGCTCGCGGGACCTTCGGCCCTTAACGGAATCCGCTCGAGCAAGATCACTCCGACAATCAGCTACAACACCGTCGACAGCCCGGTGAATCCGACCCGCGGCAAGAGCATTTACTACGGGTTCAGCCTGGAAGGCGGACCGCTGCAGGGAAACGTCAACACTGTCGGCAACACATTCTCGATGTCGTATTACCGCCCCCACTATCGTAACCGGAACATCATCGCGATGAAATTCCAGGGCGCGATGATCACCGGATTCGGCGGGGAGAACGTTCCGCCTTACAACCGGTTCTACCTGGGCGGCGAGCAGGACGTCCGCGGGTACGATTTCTACACGATTTCGCCCTTTGTGGTGATTCCCTTCTCCACCACCACCAACATTTCGTTCTTGAATCCCAAGCTGCTGAACCAGCAAGGCGTGCCCACGCAGCAGACGCTGCCCGTAAACGTGCTGGAATACATCCCGACGCGGCCCGGCGGAGACTTGCAAGCCGTGCTGAATCTGGAATACCGTATCCCGATCGTTTCACGCGTGACGTTTGACCTGTTCAACGACTTCGCCATCAACGGCGTATTGCGGGCGTCACAGTTGGGATTGGATCCCGGAGCGGCGGCTTCGCTGCAGCAGCAATATCCGAATCCGGATTTTCCGGGTGTGAAGATTTCCAATAACCTGCCGATTCTGGGGGGCACCAATTTCCGGCCGCACACCTCGGCCGGAGCCGAGATCGTGGTGTTTCTGCCGATCGTCAACGCACCTTTTCGATTCTATTACGCGTACAATTACCTGCGCTTGACGCACACGCTGACTCCGCCGCTGGGCGCGTGGTATTTCGACCCCACCGTCGAAAACTCCTTGAAGCAATTGGGCGTCTACAACACGCAGGTGGTGCCGGCGCTGCAGACCTTCCTGGAAGAACTGCAATCGTCGCAGACGATCCCGCCGAGTTTGCTGGAACCGAAGAGCACGTTCCGCTTTACAGTGAGCAGGACATTCTGACACGCGCGGCTGCAAAGACGAGAGATCGGCGGACCGGGATGGTCCCGCGAAGCGAGAGGAAATGGCCGGAGGGAGCAAGATGAGAGTCTGGAGATTAGGCGTGGTGCTACTCCTCGCCGGAATGGCTGCGGCGTGCGGGGGAAACTCCACCACGATAGGAGTCACTGTCAGCGCTCCAGGCGTCACAACCGGCGCAACCGCCACCGTGATCACGAACGGAACGCTGCAATTTGCCGCAACCGTGACCGGCGCTTCGGCCTCCACCGTCTTCTGGCGAATCTGCCTGCCCGCGGCACAGCCGACGATTCAGCCGACGAATTGCACAGCCGTACCCTCCACCGCCTCCAATCTGGGAACAGTGCCCACCACTACAGGAAGCGGACTCACTGGATATGGCACCATCTCGCAAACGGGGCTCTACACCGCTCCGCCAACTCCGCCCAACCCGAATAGCTTCGTGGTAATGGCGATCAGCACCATCAGCCCCTATCTGAACGAGACCGGTCAAAGTGTAAACAGCTACTTCGGCATCGCGAACGTGCAGATCGATTCCGGCGTGCGGGTGCAAGTGGTTCCCTCAACGGCAACGATTGGAGCCGGAGCTACGCAGCAATTCACGGCCACGGTTACCGGCACCACTAATACGGGCGTCAGCTGGCAAGTGAACGGAATTGCCGGTGGAAACTCTTCGACTGGATTCATCTGCCCGAATCCCTCGGCGCCGCAACCCTGCACCGCCGGCGAATATTTTGCTCCCGCCACCGCGACTCCGGGCGGCAGCGTGACGATCACGGCAACGTCTGCCGCGGACTCGACGAAGTCGGGCACGGCGATGGTGACGGTATCGGCGATATCCGACGCTGTGCTGACAAGCATCGACCCGATTACAACCTCGCAAGGTTCGGCACAGCAGGATGTGTATCTGACGGGTTCCAATTTCTTCACAACGGACCAGGTTTTTGTGGCAGCGCCCGGACAAGCCGCGTCAGCTGTGACCAGCACGTATATCAGCGGCACGCTCCTGCGAGCGACGATTCCGGGGAATCTGCTGTCGGCGGCGGGACAAGTCCAGATTTCCGTACTTCGCCAGAACGGGAGCCCCAATAGTCCCGGGCCGGTCGCGCTCAATGTAACTCCGATGCGCCCCTCCATCGTTGCGTCTTCGCCCGACAGTGTGTCGCAGAATCCGAGTGCGAGTCCCACAGTGACGCTCACAGGGGGGTACTTCAGCCCTTCTGCGACGACGGCGCTTTTCAACGGCACTTCTGTTGCCCCCAGCATTACCAGCAGCCGGAGCCTGTCTTTGGCGATCCCGCCGGGCGCACTGGCTACTCCAGGACTGTATCCCATCGTGGTGCGGAACTCGGGGCTCGCGGCTGGACAGCCTTCAATGTCTGCACTCAATCTCGCCGTAACACCAACTGCTGCCACCATTCCCGGGGCCCCTAAAGCGACCGTGGCAGTAGGATCGAGCCCTTCGGCTATCGCGATCGACTATTCGACCGGAACAGCCGTGGTTACCAATCAGGGCGGTAACACGGTTTCATTGATCAACCTGAAAGCAAATCCGCCCGTCGTGACGGCAACGATTGCCGTCGGGCACGCGCCCACCGGCGTGGCGATCGATGACTTGCTGGCCCATCACATTGCAGTGGTTGTGAACAGCGGCGATCAGACGCTTTCGACGATCGATCTGACGACGGGCGCGGTAACCTCGACCGTGTCGGTCGCCATCGGGCCCACGGCCGGTTCTCCGGCAGGCCCCTCCCCAGTTCCCTTTTCTGTGGGTATCAATTCGCTTACGCATCACGGCGTTGTCGCTTACGAATCCTTCAACGAGGCCACAATTGTGGATGTGTCGACGGGAACGCCCTTGGTACTGCAGCAGATTGGCGGCGATCCGACGGCTCCCATCGGCACCGGAACCACACCGACGATTTCCGTCGATGAACGGCTGGACTGGGCACTGGTTACTCCCGGGGGCGGCGGCGCTCAGACGACGACGGTCGTCGATCTGGGACAGAATGCCGGTGGGGGAGACGTGGCTCGCGCTCCACAGGTGATTGCGAGCCTTGCTCTGGCTGCGTCCGGCGTGGGAATAAACGCGGAAACGCACCAGGCGCTTCTGAGTGCGCCGAATGCGGGAAACCTGGCGTCGTTCAGCCTGCTGGACAATTCGGTAAACACGATCAGCTTTCAATCCAACGGCGTGGCGCTGAACCAGCTCGGTTTTGTGGCGGCAGGTGTCGATTCGCTGGAAAATCTCGGCATCGCAGTGAATACGGTGAGTTCGACGGCGACGATCGTCGATCTTGAGAGCGGAGTCGTGCTGCAGACGGTGGGCGGCTTGGGTAGCACGCCAATCGCCGTTGGAGTGGATCCGGCGACCAATCAGGCGCTCGTCGTGAATCAGGGAAGCAATTCCGTGTCGGTTCTTTCGCTGAGTGCGGCGGTCGATCCATTGCAGATCGTTGAGGCAAGCCCGGCGATCTCGTTTACTTCGAGCAGTCCTCTGACGCTCACGGTTACGGGAGAGGGCTTTACGTCGTCGTCGGTTGTGAGATTGGACCAGGTGCCTCTGACAACAGCGGCTGTGACCAGCACGTGCTCGGGATCGCCGTCGACGTGCCGGCAATTAACGGCGACCGTTCCCGCAAGCATGTTGGCCGGGGCGCGCAATTATGCGGTGGATGTGCTGAATTCCGGAGCCGTTTCGAACGTGACTGCGTTAACGGTGGTGCAGGCGATCACTGTGGGGAATGCCCCGGTAGGCGTGGCCGTCGACACCGATCGCGACCTGGCTGTGGTAACGAATTCAGGAAGCGGCACAGTCTCTCTGGTGGCTCTCACGGCTTCCACGCCGGTGGGGATCAACCAGACGCCGGCAGGAGCCGTCGGAACGATCGGCGCACCCCTTTCGGTGGGCACAACTCCGCTGGACGTGGCGGTGCTGCCGCGGTTCGGGCTTGCGCTGGTGGCCAACAACGGAAGCAATAACGCGTCCCTGGTGGACGTTACACAGACGTATGTGCCGCAGACGTCATCCATCTGTGCGGGCGGCGGATCGTGCACCGGCCCGACAGCCGTGGCGATCAATCCGGATACGGGCGGCGCTATCGTCACGAACGCGGGAATACTGAACGACACGGCTGCGCCCTCGAGTATCAGCATCGGCGTTATAAGCCCCGCAGCGACGGCTACCGCTCCTTCTTTCTTCGCATCGAGCATTACTGGCAACGTGGATCAGAATCCCGTAGCGGTAGCAATCGATCCGCGACCGTATCCGACGAATCCCGCAGTGAGCTACGCGGCGGTGGGCACGTCGTCACAGGCGAGCAGCGTGGAAGTGATCGACCTTTCGACGGACATACCGCAACGCATCTCCGGGCTTCAGAATCCGAGCGGCGTCATTTTCGATCCGCTGAACCACGTGTTCGTAATCGCGAACACGCTGAACAACAATCTGATTCTCCTGGACCCTGTCGCGCTGATTCAGACGCCAGTGCGGGTGGGCATCGATCCAACCGCGCTCGATTATGACTACCAGAACAGCACGCTCATCACGTCCAATTACACAAGCCACACGCTTTCGGTGCTCGATTATGTTTGCCCGCCGAGCAGCTCCGGAGCGGCCTGCCTGAATCCGCAGGTGCGCGCGGTGCTGAACCTGGGCGGCTCGCAGCAATTTTCGGTGGCCATGGATCCCAAGCTGAACCTGGCGGTGGTGGCCGACCAGACCAATAACCGGGTGCTGCTGGTCCCGCTGCCTCATTGATCGCGGGGCGTCCGAATCAGGGGAGCCTCCGGCTAACCTGCATGGGTGGCAGGGCATCTGAACTGGTCGTAGACGTGCGAGGCTTGCAAAGAAACCCGCTAGACAGGGTGCGCTGGACGGGGTTCTCTGGACAGAGTTCGCTGGACAGGGCGAATCTGATTGACCGGTTTCTTCCGAAGCAGCTATAATCCACGATTTCGGTTTGACCGATTTCTGAAATAAGGAGAGAGAATGAAGATCCGATTGGCAGTGCCTGCCCTGGCGATATTACTGGTGATGCCTGCCGCGTGGGCACAAGGCGCCGCGAGCGCGGCACCAGGGAAAGTGGGAGTTATCAACGTGCAGGTGGCGATCACCAGCACGGCGGAAGGAAAGCAGGCTGCGGCGGAGCTGCAATCCAAGTTCGCACCGCGGCAAGCGGAACTCGAAACGATGCGGAAGGATATGGACGACCTTCAGACGCGGCTGCGCACCGGCCAGACCACGCTCAGCGACGATGAGAAGGCGCGCCTGGCGCGGCAGGGCGACCAGCTCAACCGCAGCTACCAGCGGAAGCAGCAGGAAGCCCAGGACGATTTCAACGACGAGCAACAGGACGTGGTAAACCGCATCGGCCGTAAGATGGTGGCGGTCCTGGATAAGTATTCGAAAGAGAACGGCTACGCGGTGATCCTCGACACTTCCGCGCAACAGACGCCGGTGGTCTTCGCGGCAAATCAGATCGATGTGACGCAGGACATTATCCGGCTGTTCGACGAAGCGAATCCGGTGAAAGCGGGAGCATCGAGCGGCGGGACTTCTGCGCCGAGGTCAATCACCCCGCGGCCTGCGGCTCCGAAACCATAACAACGCAACACTTTCCAGAATCAACAGTTTTCCAAGGAAGGCCTCGCCGCAAAGCGAGGCCTTTTTCTTGTCCGTCTAGGAAGCTGACGGCAATTCCGCCGCCGCATGAACTCTACGGCCAGCCGTACAGAGCCTGGTAGACGAGCCGGGTAGACGTTGTTTGAGCTGGCGGCTTCTACTATGATGATGGCTCGCAGCAAGAACATGTAATTCTAGAAAATCCGTCGCGGGAGCGAATTGGGAGGATCGAGCATGGCGATTTCTGTGGGGGCAGCAGCTCCGGATTTTACGTTGAAGGACCAGAACCAGAAGGAAGTGAAACTCTCCGATTATCAGGGCAAGAAGAACGTCGTCATCGTGTTTTATCCTCTGGACTGGAGTCCGGTGTGCACGAACGAGCATGCCTGCTTTGTAAACGATATGAAGCTGTTCGAGCAGCTCGATGCCCAGGTGCTCGGCGTGAGCGTGGACAGCGCTTGGTCGCACAAGGCCTTCGCTGAAAAAATGGGGATCACCTATCCTTTGCTGGCGGACT
Source organism: uncultured Acidobacteriota bacterium (assembly GCA_963797585.1). Classification (GTDB taxonomy): domain Bacteria; phylum Acidobacteriota; class Terriglobia; order Acidiferrales; family UBA7541; genus Palsa-295. Next base: position 444,157 of record CAWCQH010000020.1, on the reverse strand, counting down.
TCCAGCCGCGCGGCGCGGTGGGAGACAAGTTCGGCGTGTATCTCGCGGACAAGGGCATCACCGGGCGCGCCATTGCGATCGTCGATCGCGGCGGCAAGGTGGCGTGGTTCAAGAACTACGATATTCCCACGGTTCCAGACATCAACGAAGTTTCCAGTGCGCTCGCAAACGTAAAGTAAATCGAGCGGAAGTAAACGCAGGCGATGAAAAACTCCGGGTCAGGGCTATCTGGAAACAGGCGGCTGGCCCGGAGATACAGCGGACGCTGGGCGCACGAAACCGCGAATATAGTCCACGGCTTGCCACCGCTCCAATTCCCCAAGCTTGTCTTCGAAGGCCGGCATGGGATTGCGTCCCTTGGTAATCTGCCAGTAGAGCTGGCCGTCGGTGAGCGCGCTCATTTTCCGGGCGTCGGTGAAATTGCCCGGTTCCACCGATAGCTCCTGCGCTTTTTGGCCGTTGCCGTCGCCGCGGTCGCCGTGGCATTGCACGCAATGATTTGTGTACACCGCTTTGCCCGCCTTCAGATTCGCTTCGGTAAGGGGAGCCGGATTCGGGAGCTTCTTGGCACGCTCCGCGGCGGCCCAGTTACTCACGCCATAGACGAGCGCTACGCTCCCCATGACGAGAATCAGGAACAGGGCAACAAAATACAGAACCCGGGGTTTTTGAGGGGCTTTCGCAGACGGCATCGCTTGTTTGATTCGGAAGAGTCCTTCGAAATTTTCGCACAACCGCTCAGGATTTCCCAACCGATATCGCGTACAGCAGCCAGACGTTCATGCCCAGAATGACCGCCGTGGCGACCACAGCCAGATAATTCGTGAGCGGGCGGTTGGCGTGGGTGCCCATCAGGTCTTTTCTGCGGGTGAGCATCAGCAGCGGAATCATCGCGAAGGGCAGGCAGAAGCTCAATATCGCCTGGCTGAGGACGAGCGTCTTCAAAGGATCGAGTCCCCAGGCGATCACGAGGATCGCCGGGATCATGGTCACAATGCGGCGCAAAAAAATGCTGATGCGGAAGTTCATGAACCCCTGGAGAATCACCTGGCCCGCCATCGTGCCCACGGTGGCGGAGGAAAGTCCGGAGCACAACAAAGCCACGGCGAAAGCCACGCCCGCAAACTTGCCCAGGAGCGGCCCTAGCGTATCGTGGGCGGCCTCGATCGAGTACACGTGGATGCCGCCGCCGAAAAACACGGCCGCGGCCATCACGACCATCGCGGAATTGATCATCCAGGCCCCGTTCATGGCCAGAAGCACGTCGAGGAGCTCCATCTTGCGATGATGGTGCTCGTCGCGATCGAGTTCCTCCCGCCGCGGCAGCACCAAAGCAGAGTGCAAGTAGATGACGTGCGGCATCACCGTTGCACCGAGCATGGAGACCGCCAGGTAAATCGAGGACGAGTGGATCTCCGGCAACAGCACATGCGTCACGATCGGGCGCCAGGCCGGCTTGCTGAGAAACATCTCGATGGCGTACGACACTCCGATCACGCCCACCAGAAACATGATCACCCGCTCGAGCCACTGAAATCCGAGCTGCTCGACTGCCAGGATGAGCATGACGCAGACGCCGGTGAGAATCGCGGAGGGCAGCATGGGGATTCCAAACAGCAGATAGAAGCCCAGCGCCGCGCCCAGAAACTCAGCCAGATCGGTAGCCATGGCGCCAACTTCGGCCGCGACCCACAGGAGCACCGTCACCGGATGAGAAAATTCAGCGCGGCAATTCTCGGGCAGCGTCTTGCCGGTGGCGATCCCCAGCTTCGCGGCGAGGTACTGCACCAGGATGGCCATGGCATTCGACCACAGAAGCACCCAGAGAAGTTCGTAACCGAAGCGCGCCCCGCCCTCAATGTTGGTCGCGAAATTGCCGGGGTCCATGTAGGCGACCGAGGCAACGAACGCCGGGCCGAGATACCACCAGCCGTCGCGCAGACCTTTCCGGCGGGACGTGGAAACGTCCGGGGCGTCTGAAGCGTCTGCCTTTGCGGCCGCCGAAGGTAGGGAGGTCTCGGACATAGTTAACCTGGTTAAACTTCCTATATAAACTACGCTTAATAGCGGGTTTCCGTCAACGATCTAACTGCGTGAGCTTTCTAAAACCGATCGGGAAAGCCGCGTGTCTGCTATAGTTGGCAAGCGAATCTCAGGAGAGGATCGGATGGCCGAACCAACCAAAGACCAGCAGCAAGTGCAGATCAAAGCCGACGAGAAAGAACTGCTCGGGCAGTATTCCAATCTGGTGGTCGTGCACCACAACGCCGAAGAATTCACGCTCAATTTCGTCTATCTTTTCCCGACGGTGCCGCAGGGCAAGCTGGTGGCGAGCCTCATCGTGAGCCCCACCCACGCGAAGCGGCTGATGCGCGCGCTGCAGGAAAACCTCTCGCGGTACGAAGCGCAATTCGGCAAGCTTCCGGAGGGCTCGGGCCCCGCTCCGGAGCCCAACGTGGGATTTATTCAGTAGCGCCCGATAGAGCGGCGCGCCGGCGAAAAAGCGGCGAATACTTTTCGGCGGAAATCAGAGCATGGCGGCAACATTGCCGAGAGCAAACTTCTTCTTTTCGCCCCGTTTCATCCGGTATAAGGCCCGGTCGGCGGCAGTGAACAACTTCTCGATTGTGGTTCCATCGTTCGGATAGACGGATACGCCCACGCTGACGGTCACGTGCGGTACCTGTCCGTCGTTCGCGAGGCGCGAGCATATTCGCGCGGCCACTCCCTGGGCTGCTTCCGCATCAATTTCGGGCAGGATGACGGCAAACTCATCGCCGCCGTACCGCGCCGGCGTATCGATCGTGCGGCTATTGCTGCGCAGCGCATTGCCAAGCCGCTTGATCGCCTGGCTCCCGGTCAAATGGCCGTACCTGTCGTTGATCTTCTTGAGTTCGTCGAGATCGAAGAGTAGTAACGCAAAGGTGCGGTGGGTGCGGCGCGAGCGCTCGATCTCGATCTCCAGAACTTCCAGCAGGCGCCGGTGGTTCGCAAGTCCCGTGAGAGAATCCGAAGCCGCCAGCCGGCTGACCTGCGCGAAGAGCTGGGCGTTATCGAGCAGCGTGCCGCCGAGCACCACAACATAGCTCAGAACCATCAACACATGCGCCAGCATGTACGGGGCATCGAGGCCGCGTTGTGATTCGGCAATCGTGATATGGCAGATGACGTTTAATCCCGCAGCGATGAAAAGCGCCCGGTCCAGGGACGCGCTTACGCGACGCAGGCGCCATCCGTAGCCCACTGTGGCAACCACGTAAATCGCGGCCGGCAGGAGGTCCCATGGGCGTGGAATCAGCGACCCGGGATGAATCCCGGGCGCTTCCGGCATCATGAAGTAGAAAATGCTGGTAAGGTACGCCACGGCGGCTACCACGAGCGTGGCTCCGGCTATTTCTTTTCCGGGGTCGCGCGCCAGAGGAATGCGCCTCTCGACGAGCAGGGCCGCGAGCAGGAGCACTCCGAGGAGAGTTCTGCCAGCCAGCCACGGCAGGGAGATGTGGTGGATAACCGCAGGGCCCGTAACCAACATGCCGTGATAAAACGTTACGCTTTTCGCAGCCTCAATCAATCCTGCGACCACGAAGCCGAAAGCCAGGGTGAGCGAAATGCGGTCGTGCGTGCCGCGGAAACGGATCATGGCGTTGGCCGCAAAGGTGAAGGCGATCAGACTGCCTGCCATGTCCAGGAACGTATCCAGGAGCGGATCGGCTACGTAGGTAGAACTGCGTAGTACCGATAAGAAGGCGAGGTAGCACGCCAGCGCGATCAACCCCAGAAGGACGAGCCGAAAACGGTGGATCAGCTCCCAAATTTTCGCCGGACGCCCCATACTGACCCCTCAAAACGAAACACGTGCCCACCCATGAAGATGCAAATCGCGTACCAAATGAGAACAGCAGCTGTTGCCGGATAGGAAACTGAGCGTATTAGCTTTAGTTGCAACGGGAGAATGGCGGGCGAGGTAAAGGTCTATTAGGGAAACCTAATCCGGGGGTCAAAACGTTACATTCTAAAACATAGGCCACCCACGTCGTTATCGGGGCTTTCGGTTCTGACTTTGGGGTCACGGCTTGGGCGCTGGGGCCGGCAGGTCGCGCGCCTCGATGATGCTCTGAAAATTAGCTTTCTTATGAGCCCCATCGCAAAAGGGCTTTGTTTGAGAATGCCCGCAGCGGCAGAGGCCAATCGAGTTCCGGCCGCCGAGGCCGAAGGCCTTGCCATCCTGGTCCAGAATCTCGAAATCGCCTTCGACGCGGATCGACCCGTCGTTTCGGACCGTGATTTTTGTAGCCGCCATGCAAATTCCTCCGTGAAGCAATGAACCGTGGGCTTAGCCAGCCCGAGTTGCAATCTGCCTTTTCGTAAGTCTTAGTACTTTGGCACGGAAGGATCCACTTCATCCGACCAGGCCAAAATCCCGCCCTTCAGGTTCGATATCTTGCGGAAACCCGCTTTCAGCAGAAATTCGGAGGCTTGCGCAGACCGCTTACCCGTGCGGCAATGGGCCACGATCTCCCGGGAGCTGTCGAGCTCGTTCACGCGGCTCGCAAGGTCGCCCAACGGGATCAGATGGCCGCCGATGTTGCATATCTGATATTCGTGCGGCTCGCGCACGTCGAGGACATAAATATCGTCGCCGCGGTCAAGCCGGGCTTTCAGCTCGCGGGGAGTGATTTCCGGAACGGTCGTTGGAGGGGCAGGAGCTTCCTCGCCACGAAGGCCGCAGAACTCCGCGTAGTCAATCAGCTTGGTGACGGTCGGATGGTCGCCGCAAACAGGGCATTCCGGATTCTTGCGCAGCTTAAGTTCGCGAAACTTCATCCCGAGCGCATCGAACAGCAGCAGGCGGCCGATGAGAGGATCGCCCTTGCCGATGATCAGCTTCAAGGTTTCCGCAGCCTGAATCGTGCCCACGATTCCGGGCAGCACGCCGAGAACTCCGCCTTCCGCGCAGGATGGCACCAGCCCCGGCGGGGGCGGTTCGGGATAGAGGCAGCGGTAGCAAGGGCCACCGGGAGCGCCAAAGATTGTGATCTGGCCTTCGAAGCGGAAGATCGAGCCGTACACGTTGGGCTTGCCGAGCAGCACGCAGGCATCGTTCACGAGATAGCGCGTGGGGAAATTGTCGGTTCCATCGACGATGATGTCGTAATCCTTGAACAGATCGAGGGCGTTCTCGCTGGTGAGGCGAGTCTCGAAGGTATCGATCTGAATCGTGGGATTCAGGTTCCGCAGATGCTCGGCGGCAGCCTCAATCTTGGGACGGCCGACGTCGCTGGTGCCGAAAAGCACCTGGCGCTGCAGGTTTGTAAAGTCGACCGTATCGAAATCCACCAATCCGATGCGTCCGACACCAGCAGCGGCAAGATAGAGACCGAGCGGCGCACCGAGGCCGCCGGTGCCAATGCACAGCACCTTCGCCTGTTTGAGCTTGAGCTGGCCTTCCATGCCGACCTCCGGCATGATGAGGTGGCGGCTGTAACGCAAAATTTCTTCTTTTGATAGGGACACGGCAGGCTTGGCCTCCGGCGTTGCCACGGGAACTTCCGTTTTCGTCGCCATAAAAATTTCTCCCAAAAAATCGCTTGGTTAAATCGATTAAACGCGATCGCGCGCGCCGCCCGCAATCGACGGCACGATGCTCACAACATCGCCCTCGCGCACGGGCGTCTGGTCCTTCTGCAAATAGCGGATGTCTTCGTCGTTGACGTAGACGTTGACGAAACTGCGGAGCCGTCCGTCATCGGTGAACAGATGCTTCTTCAGGTCCGCGAACTGGCTGGTCAGCGCCGACAGCGCTTCTCCCACGGTCCCCGCCTGCAGCTGAACGCTTTCCTGCTTGCCCGCATAGGCCCGCAGCGGCGTTGGGATCATGACTTTCACTGGCATTCGATTCTCTCCTTGTGAAACTTGTGGAACTGCAACATTTTCCTCAAGAGCCTGCAGGGTGTCACGGCCTTTAGAAACGCCGCTAACAGCGCGCCGAATGCGCGACCGTTTCAATCGCCTCGGGATCGTAGGCCGCGCGATCGTCATGCAGGCGCCATGACGTGGTGTCGGCCGGCGTCCCCTTCAGCACGCTTACGATGATGTAGCTGTACCAGGGCCACGCGTGCTCGCGGTCGAACTCGCTGGGGCGCGCCGGGGCGTCGGGATGCGAATGATACCATCCGATCAGCTCGATCTTCTTTTCGGCGGCCGTCTTTTCAGCCAGACGCACGTCGTCCGGCGTCACCTCGAAGCGGTTGCGCGGCGAATCGTTGCGGCGATTGGCGAGGGGAAGCAGATCGAGCACCTCGCGCGAGGATTCGTCGTCGCGGCCGAGAATCGCTCCACAGCATTCGTGCGGATAGGTTTCCACGCCGTGGGCGTGAATTCGCTGCAGTAGTCCGCTTCCAATTTTCAGCACGGGACCGCTCACTCTTCGCTCCAGAATTTGTCGCTCAGATATTTATCGCCCGAATCCGGGAACACGGTAACGATCACGGCGTGTTCGTCGCGTGGCAAGCGGCGCGCAAGGTCCAGGCACGCCCAAAGAGCGGCTCCCGCGCTCACTCCGGCGAGGATACCTTCTTCCCGGGCCAGGCGCCGGGTCATAAGCTGACCGTCCTCGGTTTGTACGGCCACATCTTCATCCGCAATGCTGGCATCGTAGATGGGCGGCACAATGTTGGTAGCCATGTGCTTCAAGCCTTCGAGGCCATGGAATCCGGAATCCGGCTGCATGCTGATGCAGCGGATCTTCGGATTCAGTTCCTTCAGGCGCCGCGAGGTGCCCACAAAAGTTCCGCTCGTGCCAAGGCCGGCCAGAAAATGGGTGACGCGCCCTTCCGTCTGCAACCAGATTTCGGGCGCTGTGCCGGTATAGTGCGCCGCGGGATTCGCGGGATTCCCGTACTGATCGGGATAGAAATACTTATCGGGGTCGGCTTTGTAGATTTCGCGCACGCGACGGATCGCGCCGTCGGTACCCTCATCGCCCGGCGTGTAGACGATTTCGACGCCATACGCGTGCAGGATGTGCTTCCGCTCGGGCGAGGCACTACTGGGAAGGCAGAGCTTCACGCGGTAACCGAGGGCCGCGCCGATCATGGCGTAGGCGATTCCGGTGTTGCCGCTCGTCGCGTCGAGGATCACCTTTCCCGGCCGCAAGTGTCCATGGCGTTCGCCCTCGCGGATCATGGAGTATGCTGCGCGATCCTTTACCGAGCCGCCCGGATTGAACCACTCCGCCTTGGCGTAGATCTCGACGTTGGGGTATGCGGCGGTCAGGCGCTCCATTCGAAGCAGCGGCGTATTGCCGATCCGTTCGACCAGGCGCTGGCCCAAGCGCACGTGCGTAGCCGCCCCTGCCGCTGCGACCTCCGGTTTGTTTACTGCCGTCATGATCCTTTTCGTCGTTCTTCTGACGTAGCTCGCCTTCGCAAAGTTGTCAGCAGAAACGCCCCGAGCGGAAATGCCCACTCCGGAGTTGGTTCGATGCTATGACAACCGATTTGTATTCACCTAATTCCAATGAGTTTAGCAGATTCGCAGACCTCGTTCCTACGAAACCCGGCAGATGTTTGGATGCTCAAATCTTGGATTGGAAGCAGATTTGGGCTGTCTTAGCTCCATAATTCTGTCACCCCTTAACGGCAACGTGAAAATGTCACCCCATGAGACAGGAGACATTCACGTTGAATCAGAAGGAATTGCAGCGAGTGACCGTCATTTCACAATGTGTGCAAGGAAACCTGACGTGTGCCAGAGCCGCGGAGCTGCTCGACCTATCGCCGCGGCATGTCAAACGGCTCAAATCGCGCTATCGGCTAGGCAGCGCAGCGGCTCTGGCACACGTCAGCCGCGGCCGCCCCAGTCCCCGGCGCACGCCGCAAGCCGTACGCCAACGCGCCCTGGAACTGGCGCGCACGCGCTACGCCGGCTTCAACGATCATCATCTCCAAGAGAAGCTCGTCGAAAAAGAAGGCTTCTCTCTGAGCCGGGAAACCTTGCGACGGCTGCTCCGCACCAGCGGCATCGGCTCACCCCGCAAACGCCGGCCTCCTGCTCATCGCCAGCGCCGTCTGCGCTCGGCCCGCGAAGGGCAGCTGGTGCAACTCGACGGCTCCCCCCACGACTGGCTGGAAGGGCGCGGCCCGCAGCTCACCGCTCTGGGCATGCAGGACGACGCTTCCGGCAAAATCCTGGCCGCTCAGTTCTTCCCCTCGGAAACCTCCCAGGGCTATTTCCGCCTGCTCCAAAGCCTCTTGCGCCGCTATGGCGTCCCGGTCGCCTTCTACGGCGATCGCAGCGGCGTCTTCACCCGCAACGACGATCACTGGTCGCTCGACGAACAACTCGCCGGCCAGCGCCAGCCCACGCAGTTCGGTCGCGCGCTCCAACAACTCGGCATCACCTTTATCGCCGCTCAGACCCCGCAGGCCAAAGGGCGCATCGAACGCCTTTGGGGCGTGCTTCAGGATCGCCTCACCAGTGAACTCCGCTTGGCCCAAGCCCACGATCTGGACTCGGCCAACCGCGTCCTGGCTCGCTTCGTCGCCGACTACAACCGCCGCTTCGCGCGCACTCCCCGCGACGCAGCGATGGCCTGGCGCCCGGCTCCGGAAAACCTCGAACGCATCTGTTGCTTCACTCATGAACGCATCGTCAGCAACGATAACGTTGTGCAATGGGACGGCCGCCGGCTGCAAATTCATCCCCAGCCCCGCCGCTTCAGTTTCGCCGGAGCCAAAGTCCAGATCCATCAGGCTCTCAATGGCCGCGTCTCGCTCTACTATCGCGATACCCGGCTCGATCATTCCAACCTTGGCGGGAGGGTGACATTTTTACGTTGCCGTTAGGGTGACATTTTCACGTTGCTACAACAGGAAGCAGATTTGGGCTTTACAGAACCGGATGGAATTCATATTCTCGAAAGCTATGTGGTACGTGAATAAGCTGTTTCAGCAGGCACAAGTGGAATCATTGTCGGTGAAGGGCTTTTTGGTCCGAAGCTCCGGCGGCGTGGTTCGAATCGAGAAGCACGGTTGCGGCGCCGAACTGCGCAAGGCGCCTTCCGGCCCTTACCAGATGACGATCATTCCCAGCATCATGGTCCTGGGGCAGTTCACAAGACTTTGGGACGCCGGATACCAGAAGTTCCTGCTGACCCATGAAGGCAGAAAATTCCCGATCCGCGTCACGCAGCTATCCGAACTGCGCCGCTTCAATGAGGAATTGCGCACGGCCCTGGGCGTGCCGACCTACTACAACGAGGCCCTCGGCTCAACCTGCCACTACAGCGTCTACGACCGCGTGAAGGGACGTCGCGGGGACGTGCCCGATGAAAGCGTGGGGGCGCACGAAGAGGCCGAGCACTAGAAGCGAGAAGCACCGCAGCAATTCTCCGATCTTCGCCACTTCAGCCTTGGGATGGAGTTTTCCCGCAAAGCAGAGCACTCCAGCCGAATCAGGTCTACTCATCCGGCTGTGCTTGTGCCACCGCAAGCCTGCGTGGTAAACCGGGAGGGCGAGGAAGAAACCAAATGGCGCACGTAGTGGCACTCGTCGACGATTTGTTTTTTCAGGCGAAGCTGGTCGAGACGGCAAAGCACCTCGGCGTGGAGTTGCGCACGTGTACCACTCCGGATGCGATGCTCGCGGAGATTGCCGAGCATCCGCCCAAGCTCGTGGTCGTCGATCTGAATGCCCGCAACAATCCCCTCGAAGCAGTTGAGCGCGTGCAGGCCAGCGCCGGACAAATCCCGCTGCTGGGATTTCTCTCGCACGTGCAGGTGGAACTCGCGCAAAAGGCCCGGGCCGCCGGCTGCCACGATGTGATGCCCCGGTCGAAATTCACGCAGAACCTGGCAACCATCTTGGCGCAGGCGAAATCCGAACGTTCATGAAGACGCGATCTATTTTGGGGACTGCAGTCCGAGGCGCAATCCTGCTATGGGCGCTCACGCTATTGAATCCGGGGAGACTTTGCGCGCAGGACTCCCATGAGGCCGATCCTTCAAACGCTCTCTCGGCCGCGTTGGGCGCTGCCTGCCGTCAAAACGAGGCGCAGTTCGTAAATTATCTGACTTCGGACAGCGCCGCCGCTTACCGCGCGCTGCCCGAGGGCGAGCGCACGACGCTACTGAAGCGGTTTTCGCTGGCCGAAGGCGCCGGCAAGACGCTGGTCTCCTCGGATAACCATGGCCACACCGTGCTCCGTTGCGAGGCCCCGGAGCATACCGTTGAGTTTCGCTTCGGCGACGTTCGCTCCCACGAAAATCTGGCGTTTGTTCCGGTGACGGTCGTCGACAGCCAGGAAACCGATTTCGGCCTGGTGCGGGAAAATGGCGGCTGGCGGCTGATCTCTCTGGGTTTGGTATTGCTCGATATTCCGCAGCTCGCCAGGCAGTGGAATGCGCAGGATATTGGCGCGCGTGAAGATGCCGCCGTCGCCGCGCTGCGCGGCCTCGCCGACGCGATTCAATCCTACCGCCGCGCGTTTGGAAAGCTGCCGGAATCGCTCGCGCAACTGGGCCCGGCGCCCAAGGATCAGATTTCGCCCGAGCTCGCTTCGCTCGTGGACGAGCCTCTCGCGTCCGGAAGCGCTGCCGGCTACCACTTCCGTTACCGCATCGTTCCCGCAGCCAGCGACGACGACGCAACTTTCGAAGTCGCGGCAACTCCCGAGGACTATGGAAAAACGGGCCAGCGGTCCTTCTTCCTTGACGGCTCGGGAAAAATTCACGGCGCCGACAAACGCGGCACGGTGGCTGCCCTCGACGACCCGCTGATCGCGGTGGAAAAGGCGCCCTAAGGACGGCAGCACTCGATGGGTTATAATCCCTGACCCGGGACTGCATCCCCGGAAGTTCCAGCCTGACGGCATCTGGATCCCTCTTCCCAATGTCCATGCAACCCGCTCCCGCTCAAGTGAGTCCCGAAGACGCCGTTCGAGAAGCGAATCATCGCTTCTACGCTGCGTTCGAATCGCTCGACATTGCCCAGATGGAAGCGCTGTGGTCGCATGACGACACCGTCGAGTGCGTGCATCCCGGATGGGACCTGCTGCTCGGCTGGGACGAGGTACGCGAGCGCTGGGAACGGATTTTCGCCAACACCAAGCGCGTGCGCGTGGCGCTGAGCTGCGAATGGGTCCGCGTCGAAGGCGATGTCGGCTGGGTCGCCTGCACGGCGCGGGTCACGTCGGCGTTTGCAGAAGACTTCGATGAAGCCGTCGTGCAGGCGACGAATGTCTTCGTGCGGCGCGAGGGCCAGTGGCTTCTTGTGGTTCATCACGCCTCCCCTGTTCCCACTTCTTCCGATACAACGGTGCAGTGAAGCACCCCGTTCAACAAACTCGCATGAGCGAACCTGAGAGCACGCAGCCAGAGCCGTCGAACCGCTGGCTGACGCGCGGCGTGTTGGGCATCGGCTTGGCCAGTCTTCTTTCGGACTGGGGACACGAAGCAGCCACATCCATTCTCCCGGCCTTTCTCGCCAGCCTCGGTGCCCCAGCGATTGCGCTGGGCATTATCGAAGGAATTTCTGACGGCTTTTCAAGCTTCGCAAAGCTGGCAGGGGGTTGGATCGCAGACCGGCCCCGATGGCGAAAGCCAACCGGAATTATCGGCTATCTGGCCACCGGTCTTTCCACTTTTGGATACGCTTTCGCGCATTCGTGGCCGGCCATTTTGGTTATGCGCGGGCTTGGATGGATAGGCCGCGGAAGCCGCGGGCCCTCCCGGGATACGCTACTGGCGGATTCCGTGCTGCCGCAGCAGGCGGGCCGCGCTTTCGGTTTCGAGCGGACAATGGACACCGTAGGGGCCGTTCTTGGGCCCCTTTGCGCCACGGCGCTGATCGGAGTGCTCGGGGTACGCGGTGTGTTGCGGTGGAGCGCCCTGCCCGGCCTGCTCGCGGCTGTGGCCTTCGTGTGGCTTGTCCCGCCGGGGAAAAGTACGGAGGGGCATCGTGCGCCTGGTTTCGCGTCCAGCTTCGCTCAATTGCCGAAGGCCTATTGGCACTACCTTGCAGGAGTGTTCGCGCACGGCATCGGAGATTTTGCTCCCACACTGCTGATCCTGCGCGCCAACCAGATTCTGGCGCCACGCTTTGGATTTGGCCGGGCGGCGACAATTTCCGTCGGGCTTTACACGTTCTACAACGTCGTCAACGCGATGGCCTCTTATCCGGCGGGGGCGCTGGGAGACCGCATCGGCAAGCGTGGACTGCTCGCTACGGGATACCTGGTGGGTGTGATCGCGTATGCCGGATTTATCTTCGAGCCGCCGACCATTCCTATTCTGGCGACTCTTTTCGGGCTCGCAGGCATTCACGGAGGATTCCAGCAATCGCTCGAAAAAGCGCTCGGCGCGGAACTGTTGCCGTCCCAGGTGCGCGGCTCGGGATTTGGCGTGTTGGCCACAGCCAACGGCATCGGCGATCTGATATCGAGCATTGCTGTCGGAGCGCTGTGGTCCGCAGTGAGTCCGGCGGCAGGATTTGCTTACGCAGGGGTGTTCGCTTTCGCGGGCGCATTGCTGATCTTCAGTTGGCGGTAGCTGGCGGTAACGCGTGCTTACTTCTTGCGTCTGCGGGCTCGCGGGACTGGCTGGCAGTTCGGGCAAAAATGGCTGCTGCGTCCCGCGACGATCACCCGGCGGATGAGCGCCTTGCAGCGAACGCACTTCTTTCCTTCGCGCTGGTACACGCGATGCTTCAACTGAAATTCTCCGCGCTCGCCGGAACAATCCACGTAATCGGATATCGAGGACCCGCGCAGCCGGATAGCTTCCTTGAGGATGGTTTGAACGGCGCGGTAGAGCTGCCGTAGCTCCGCTTCCTTGAGGCTTGACGCCAGCCGCATCGGGTTGATGCGTGCGCGCCACAAACTTTCGTCCGTATAGATGTTGCCCATGCCGCGCAGCACGCGTTGATCCATGAGCAGCGCCTTGATTCGCGCCCGGTGTCCGCGCAACCGGGCCACGAATTCGGTCTCGGTGGCTTCCAGCGGATCGGGCCCCAGGCTGCCAAGCGGGCTTCCTTTGCCTTGCACCACCATCTGCATGTTGCCAAATCGCCGGGGATCCTTGTAGCGAAGTTCGCGGCCGTCATCGAGAGCGAAAAACGCGTGCGTGTGCGGAGCAATGCTCGCATCGGGGGCGCAGGTAGTGAGCTGTCCCGTCATGCCCAGATGAATTAAAAGCGCGGGTTTGTGGGTTCCGGCCTGCGGGGATTCCAGATCGAACACCAGAAATTTCCCATAGCGCCGCACCGCGGCGATGCGGCTACCCGGCAACTCCCTTTCGAGGGCGGCGGGGTCGTCTACAAAATCCGTTTTGCCTAAACGAACTTCGACGATGCGCCTGCCTGGCAGGACCTTTTGCAATCCACGCACAACGGTTTCGACTTCGGGAAGCTCAGGCATCGACTATGAATGGCAACCTAACACGATTTCCCTGGCAAATGCTGTCTTGCGCACGCGCTTTGAGCAAGCCGCGTTGCATTGCCCAACCGCCGGGACTTGTTCAACTCACTCGCCCGCAATTTTCGTATACCGCAGTTGCTGCTTTACGATGTCGCGCGGGTAGCTTATCTGCACGTTGCCGCCCTGGCTTCCGGCACCCCTGCGCAGCTCCAATTCGGGGTTGATTCCCACCCAATAGTTCGGAATGTCGAGGGTTTTGTAGCGCGCGACCACTTGGTCCCGCCAGGCCGTATTGAAGTGGACGCTATATTGATTGATCAGTGCCTTCGCCGCATCGTAGTCGCCCTCGGCTTTGATGCGCATGAGCTCAGCCAGCAGCATCCCGACGCCCTGGCGCATCTTCTGGTAATCGGTCACCACCAGGTAGGTCTTTCCGTCGCGATCGAGGGGCTGGATGGCGCCTGTCTTTTCGCGGATATAGTTGACGATGAGCTGCGTGCCACGGCGATGGTCTTCTTCGATCGCGTCGCCCGTCGGCACCTCGTGCAACTGGACCAGGGCGGCGCGCGCTTCGCTGTCGTAAGCCGCGCGGGCCACGTCATCGTTGGGCATCACGCCCATCTCGATCAGCTTAGGGTCCCAGAAATTCCACAGCGCCATCAGGTCCGCGCGGGATTCTTCCAGCGTCGAATAATATTCCTTGATGTAGGAGGCGGGCTCTTTCGTGCCCTTGGGGCCGAGCTTGCCCGAGCCGTGGCCGATCACCTCATGCATGGCCGTGAACAAATCTTCGGCGAGATCGCCATACTTCTCTGCGCGATCGAATTCGGCAGGCGTACTCGCAAACTCCTGCGCGACCTTGTCCCCGGTGGCCCCGTTCAACGCGCGGAGTGAGCCGGTAAATATGAAGCTCTTCGAGCCATACTTTTCGTGAATTTCGGATTCGTTGGGCAGATTGTCGCCGATGGTGGTGACGGCAAAGGTTCCCGATTCGATTAGAGTTTCGTCGGCATTCACGACCGGGGGCTTCGGGTTGGGATTCTTGTACTTATCCTCCCAGGGAGCCTTCTGTTCGAAATAGCCGGCATTTGCGGCGAATCCCTTCATCATCTGGTTCATCTTCTCGTCGACGATGGTCACAAACCCCTGGATGGCGCCCTTCTGCCCGCGCGGATCTTTGTAAACCTCGACGAAGCCGTTCGAAAAATCGGGATTGCTCTTGTCGCGCACCCAGGCGATTCCGCAGGCGATCCAATCGGAGCGCTCGCCGGTCTGGTAATAACGGATCAACGCTTCAATCACCTTCTTTTGGGAATCGGGCGCGTACGGCAGCGCCTGCTGGAGATCGCGAATGGCCAAACCGAGCTCGCGGGCGTATCGCCCGGGAAGAACTTTTCCGTCCGGCGTGCCTGCGCGATAGACCTCTTCCACCGGTTTGCCATCGTCTCCCAGAGTTACCCTGGAGTTGAGCGCGTAGTGCTCGGTGAAGCCGGCCAGGTCCTTGAGAGTCACGCCGGAATAGAAATTCACGGAGCTGGCTTCGAGCGGGTCTTCGCCATTCGGAGGATTTTTTGCCGTCAGCATCGGCTGAAAGTCAGGATCGAAAATGGGCTTCTGAAGTTCGGTGAGCTCTTTTCCCAGCGCGGCAGCCGAGCCGAGCTGAGACGCGCCGTTCTTACGGGCCTGCTCGGCGGCGGCGCTCAATTCGGCGGGAGTGAAATCCGGCAGGAATTTCCGCGAGGTAAACTCGTTGTGGTTCCCCTGATTCCCCCAGAAAAGCATCGTGTATTCCGTAATTTTCTTGAGCACGGCGGGATCGACGCCATTCGAGTGCGTCAGTATGGCTTCGAGCAGATGCTTCTCCTGCAGGCCGTAAGCGGAGTTCTGATCGTAGGCGATAGGATTGATGGCGATGGCCGCCATCGAGAGCCAGTACGCGTCCATCTTTTGCTCCGGCGAAAGGCTGTCGAAGGCATCGGCGCTGATCTGGAGGAATCCGGTGTCGCGTACGCGGGCAACCAGGCTGGGCGGAGCGGATGGCTCGTCGCCAGCCGGCGCGGCCGGGAGGGAAGGCGAGAGCAGAACCGCGAGACCGACACTTGCAATTGCAACCTTCAACAATTTACGCACGCTCGTCCTCCACAATACCGAGACCTCATTGTAGTAAAGATAGAGAGCGCTGCCTATCGGGTGACTGGCGATGGTGCAACCCGTCCGAGTTTCGGCTCGTTTCCGGCCGGCCGCAGACGCTCCGTCCATGCACCAAGCGGGTTAGAATACGCAGGCGTGGTTTCTGCGAGGGCCAGTGGGCAAAGTATATGCAGGCACATCCGGGTGGGCCTATCCGAGCTGGAAGCCGGAGTTTTATCCTGCGAAGTTGGCATCGGCCAAATTTCTGGGCTATTACGCGAGCCGGCTGAACTCCGTCGAGTTGAACTACACGTTTCGCCGCTTTCCCACGCCGAAATTGCTCACCGGCTGGATCGAGGCAACCCCGCCCGGCTTCCAGTTTTCGGTGAAGGCGCACCAAAACATCACCCATATCAAGCGGCTGCGCGATACATCCTCTTTCACGACAGATTTCCTGGGCGCCCTGGAACCGCTGCGGGAAGCGGAAAAGCTGGGTCCGGTGCTGTTCCAGCTGCCCCCTTTCTTGAAGAGCGATCCGACGCTACTCAAGGATTTTCTGGACGGGCTTCCGCACGGCTTCAGAGTCGCGTTCGAGTTTCGGCATACGTCGTGGTTCAACAACGAAGTATACGATTTGCTCCGTAAATCCGATGCGGCGCTCTGCCAGGCCGAAAGCGAAAAGATCGAAACGCCCAAGGTACAGACGGCCGGCTTTTCTTACCTTCGCCTGAGGAAAGAAGATTATTCGCCCAAGGCGCGAAAGGAACTAACTCAGTCGGTTGAAACTCTCGCGAAACAAGGCGATGTTTTCGTCTACTTCAAACACGAGGAAACGGCGGAAGGCGCTTTGTACGCGGAAAGCCTGCTCACATCCACATCTGCCAGCTAGAGGACTGTGCCCTTCTGCACTGCCGCTCTGCCGGTCCGCCCGCGCTGTACGCTGAGTTGTACGCCAAGTTGTGCGCTAAAATGAAGGGTCGCATGGAGGAAGAATGATTCATCGCATGGTTTTTCATAACGGCCGCTTGCTGCCTGTTGAGGAAGTGCGGCTGTCTCCCGGGCAGGCCGGCCTGCTCAGCGGATGGGGTCTTTTCACGACGATCCGCGTCATCGAGGGCGTTCCGTTTGCGTTTGAGCGCCACTGGCAACGCCTCGCGCGAGATGCCGAAAGGACGCACTGCCCGTTCCCATTCGACGAAGAAACCGTGCGCACCCAATTAGGCCAGGTGCTGGCAGCAAACAACGTACGAGAGGGCTGCGCGCGAATTTATGCGATCTACAATCCGTTCGGACTCTGGCGCAGCGATGAGCGATTTCCTCAAGCGGACCTCGTGATTTATTCGGCCGGCCTCCCCGCCCATCGGGACCACGCGCGGCTGAGCTTGCGCGAACACGGGCGCCACGCGGGCTCGCCGCTCGCGGGAGTGAAGGTGACCTCCTGGCTCAACAATCTGTGGAATCTGCACGAGGCGCAGCAGGCCGGCTTCGACGAGGTGGTGCTGTTGAACGAACGCGGCGAGGTGTCCGAGTGCACGGCCGCGAATATATTCTGCGCGCGCGGTGGGCGCGTTGCCACTCCGCCTCTTTCGTCCGGCTGCCTGGCCGGGATCACGCGGAGCATCCTGCTGGAAATCGGGCCGAAAGTGGGAATCCCCGTGGAGGAGCGAACGTTATTCCCCGAAGACTTTTACACTGCGGAGGAAGTGTTTATCTCCTCCACGAACCGCAACGTAATCCCGGCGACCGAAATTGCCGGCCGCGCCGTGGGATCGGCGAAAACGCCGGTAATGGCGGAACTCGAAAAGGCATTCGACGCTTATATCCGCGATTACGTCGAGGCACACAGCGCCGCTGTAGGTAACCGCTAAAATTATCGTCCGCAGAACCAGCCATATAGACAACTCAACCGCTTCTCTTTTCTTCGCCAGTTAGCCTTTCGGCACACTACGGGAATTGCCCTACATCGTTACAGGGGATACCCGCTGTCTAACCGAATAGAGGGCAATTACTATCAGGCGATGGACCGTTCACCTCATCAACGTGGTATCCAGCTCCTCAGTGAGCCGGAGAAGCCCTCGTCTGCCGGGGCCGGCGAACCACTCCCGGCCGTAGACTTGGCCGACGACTCGTTGTCTGATTTGCTGCGCGAAAACCTGCCGGCTGTTCTGCTCGCAAAGCACAACGAGCTGGATCGCCTGTTGAACGAGCTGAACGAAATCTCCAACGCCCTGAAGTCGCACGCATCGCCCGACATCGAGAATTTGAGCGAATCGCTGCTGCGAGCCGTTCGCGGCGCCATCCGGCAATCTTTGCTGGATAGGGAGCTTTGCTCTCTCGCGCTCACCGATGAATTGACCGGCCTGCACAACCGACGCGGTTTTCTGGCTCTTGCGGGCCAGCAGTTGAAGCAATCCCAGAGAAGCGGGCAGCAATTCCTGCTTTTTTCCTGCGACCTCAACGGCCTCAAAGCGATCAACGATTCCTACGGGCATGCGGAAGGCGATCACGCTATCGTCCGCACGGCGGAGGCATTGAAGCAAACATTCCGCAACTCCGACATCCTCGCGCGCTTCGGCGGAGACGAATTCTGCGTCCTGGCGTTCGAAGCGTCCGTCCGGCATGAGGAATCGATGCTGGAGAGGCTGAAGGAAAATCTGCGCAGAGCCAGCGCGGGAGAATCCCGCTACGCACTCTCGCTAAGCGTAGGCCTCGCCCGGTTCGATCCGCGGAACCCGGTTTCCCTGCAGGACCTGATGGCCGAGGCCGATAGCGTCATGTACGAGCAGAAGAAAAGCCATTCGCGTCGTGCCGCCGGAAGGGGCGTCAGTGGATAAGAAACCCGGCCGCGGCAATTCCAAGCCCCACCAAGCCTAGAATCCCTCCCGCTTGCCAGAAGATTCTCTTTCTCGTCATCAAAGTAATGGAGCAGATCACCAGCCCGGCCTCCAGCATTACCTCGCCCAGGTCGAACCGGTCAGCGCGGCGCCGCTCGGTCGCAACTTCGTCTTCCGCAGCCTTGGCTTCCCCTTCGATCTGGCCCTGCTCGGCTGTGTAGCGAGCCACTTCCTTGCTGTACTTTTCTTTTATCTTCGCCGCGAGATCGGCGTTCTGAGGCGCGGTCAAAGAGAGCTCGTCCAGGAACACTTCGTAGCTGCGGCGGCGGATGTCCTTCGCCTGATAGTAGGCCCATTGGTCGGTAGCTTTAGTCTGCAGCAACAACTCTTCCGTGTGCGCGCGGTGACCAAGCAACGAGACAGCCGCTACGAGCACGGCAAAAATGGCCATAGTCAAAGTTACGGGAGCGAGGCTTGGTTCATGCGCCCCATGTTCGGCGTGTTCCTGCAATTCCTGAAGTTCTTCAGACACGTTCGCCCCACCAATCGGATCCGCTGCGAGATTTGTGCGCGGAAAGAATAGCAGAACCGCTTACCTATGTGCATCATCCTGAGCGCCCTCGGCTTACCCCGGGGGTCATGAAACTTTTACTGGCGCGGCAAATCCAATCGGCGTAACGTTGCGTATTGTTATAGAAGCCGTGGGGGCCCTGGAACCCGAGTCCGGTCCGAGGCAAGGGATTGTCTAAGGCTTAACGGTCTTCTGTCGGAAGTGTCCAAGGGTAAGTGCAGTTCAATCTCATTCAGGAGGATAGTGGGGAAAATGACAAAGTCGAATAAGTTTCTACTCACAGGTGCTGCTCTGGCCGGCTTGCTCGCCGGAAGCGCCAGCATTCAGGCTTCCAACCTCATCACCAACGGCTTGGCTTCGCCGGGCGCTCAAGCGGCTGACGACTCAAGCAAGGCAGCCAAAGAAAAGCACGCTTGCAAGGGCCAGAACTCTTGCAAGGGCAAGGGCGGCTGCAAGTCCAGCGACAATGGCTGCAAGGGCAAGAATTCCTGCAAAGGCAAAGGCGGCTGTGCAACCGATGGCAGCCCGATGCCCAAGGGATAACGTCAACCCCACAATTTACCGCTGTCGGGAGGGCTGGTGCGATCACCGGCCCTCCGGCAGCGCCTCACACGGGTCTTGGAAAATGCCAGCGAACCGCTTCAATGGATTTACCGACTATGGCATCGGCATCGGCCTCCGCGCCCCGCACTACCACCACATCCTGACGCGCAAGCCGGTCTGCGACTGGTTTGAGATCATCTCCGAAAATTTCATGATCGATGGCGGCCGTCCGCTGAAGGTGCTCGACAGCATTCTCGAACAGTACAAAGTGGTTCAGCACGGCGTTTCCATGTATTTCGGCTCCGCCGAAAAGCCCAATCGCGAGCATCTGCGCCGGTTAAAAGAACTGGTCAAGCGCACGAAGACACCGTGGGTTTCCGACCACCTCTGCTGGGGCAGCGTCGACGGGCGTTACACGCACGATCTTCTGCCCATGCCTTACACCTTCGAAGCGGCCAGGCTGACGGCGCAGAAGGTCCGCGAAGTACGCGATTTTCTCGAAGTGCCGGTCGCGGTGGAGAACGTGAGCAGCTACGCCGAGTTCCACGTGTCCGAAATGAGCGAATGGGAGTTCCTGAACGAAGTCGTGGAACTTGCCGATTGCGGTATTCTGCTGGACGTCAACAATATTTACGTTTCGTCGCAAAATCACAGTTTCGATCCGTTCACCTATGTCAACAGTATCCCCGCCGAACGCGTCGCCCAGATTCACATCGCCGGCCACTCGAAGTACCGCAAATACATTCTGGACACGCACGACCATCCGGTGATCGATCCGGTCTGGAAGCTCTACCAGCGCGCCATTCAGCGCGTCGGCCACACCGCCACGCTTCTGGAATGGGACGACAGCATCCCCTCCTTCCAGGAAGTCCACAACGAGGCGCTCAAGGCCAACCGATTCCTGTCGTCCACGCTGCTGGCGACCGCGGTATGAAACCCCGGCAATGAAACTCCTCCAACTCCAGCGTACGATGGCGCGCGCGGTGATGCAGCCCCTCACGCCGTCTGAGCGCATGCAGCGAAAAGCGCCTGACGGCAAATCGATGCGGGAGTACGCCGGGCGATTCATCAAGCCCAACGACCGGCTGACTTCCTTCGAGCGCCTGGAGATTTACAACCGTCAATACTGGCTGCGCCTGTTCTCGAGCATGATCGAGGATTTTCCCGGGCTGCGCTCGGTGCTGGGCGGCCGGCGCTTCGACGCGATGAGCCAGGCGTATCTGGTGGACTGCCCGTCCAAATCCTTCACGCTTCGCAACCTCGGTTCACGGCTCGAATCCTGGCTGGGCAAACATCCTGAGTGGGCAGGCAGCAAGCAGGCGCTGGCCTTGGACATCGTGCGCCTCGAATGGGCGGAAATCGAGGCTTTCGACGGCAAAGCGGAAGCCGCGCTGCGCCCCGAGGACCTGAACACGCTCGATTCTTCGAGTCTTCGCTTGGAGCTACAGCCTTACATCCGGCTTTTGAGTCTCCACTACCCCGTTGACGACCTCTTGCTCGAAGTGCGCAAGGATGACACCGACACGGATTTCGCGAGCAACACTTTCCAGGAGCGCCGGAAGCGCAAGCGCGTGCAAGCCGTAGCCAAACTCAAGCCGGCTGATATCTTCCTGGCCGTCCACCGATTCGACGATTCGGTTTACTTCCGGCGCATCGAACCGGAAGAATTCGCGATTCTGAGCGCTCTCCGCAAGGGAAAGCCGCTGGATCAGGCGATCGAGAAGGCGCTGCGAAAGACCTCGATCCCGCTGCAAGAGAGGCCTGCCGCGGTTCAGGGCTGGTTCCAGAACTGGGCAGCGCTGGGCTGGTTTTGCAAACCGGATAAAAAAGAGGCCGTTTCCTAAAACTTTTCGGAGGCGAGTACCGTACTTCCATTATGCGAGAATTACTGAACGGAGCAATCCGCCTTTACGATAAGTTTTTCAAGTTGGTCTCCTGGCTGAAGTGTCCCTTCCTGCTGTGCGTCCGCCTTTACTGGGGATGGCAGCTGATCGAAAGCGGATGGGGAAAACTCCATCATCTGCCTATGGTGACGCAGTTCTTCACCAGCCTGGGACTGCCGGCTCCCGGCCCGATGGCGTTTTTTATTTCCTGCCTGGAGTTTTTCGGCGGAATTTTCCTGGCTGCCGGGCTGCTGACGCGCCTTACGGCGCTGGCGCTGACCATCAACATGATCATGGCTTACGTCACCGCCGACCGCGAGGCGCTGTTCTCGATCTTTTCCGATCCCGACAAATTCTATGCCGCGGCGCCCTATACGTTCCTCATCGCGTCGCTCATCATCCTGATCTTCGGCCCCGGCAAGATCGCGCTCGACACGCTTCTCCGGCGGGCGATCGGCGCTCCGGCCACCAACGAGTCGCGGTAGCCGGAAGGCTGAACGGGCCGGTTGTGACCGGCCATTAAGGCATCCCATGACTTGCGCCAGGTTTTGGTTGCTCTCGCGAAACGTTCCAAAACTGTGCGCGATTATGCTCCTGCTGGCGTGTTTCCCAGCCAGGGCGGGCGATATGACTTCGACACTTCTCATGGGCGCTTCGCGAATCGATGTGGTGATCGATTCAGGCGACCTGAAGGTTTCGCAAGCGGACCTGATGCGCTGGGTGCAGCGGGCGGCCGAGGCGGTCTCCACATATTACGGCCGCTACCCTGTCCCTCACGCCGGCATCCGTATCATGCCCGTCGAAGGGAACGGCATCCGCCACGGCCAAACGTTCCCTTATAACGGCGGCTTCATCAAGATCCGGGTGGGCGCAGAAACATTGGTTCCCGAACTCGACGGCGACTGGATGCTCACCCACGAGATGGTGCACCTGGCGTTCCCGTCGGTGGAAGACAATCACCACTGGATGGAAGAGGGCATCTCGGTATACGTCGAGCCCATCGCACGCATCCAGGCGGGGCAGATGACCGCGGCGCAGATGTGGTCGGACTTGGTGCGCGATATGCCCAAGGGCGTCCCGCACCCCGAGGACACCGGCCTGGACAACACGCACACCTGGGCGAGCACGTATTGGGGAGGAGCGCTCTATTGCTTTCTCGCCGACGTCGAAATTCGCCGCGAAACGCACAACAAGAAGGGCCTGCAGGATGCCCTGCGCGGAATCCTCAACGCCGGAGGCGACATTCGCCAGGATTGGAAACTCGTCGATGCGCTGCAAGCCGGAGACCACGCCGCGGGCGTCACCGCGATGGAAGATTTGTACGCGAAGATGAAAGACCAGCCCATGCAGGTGGATCTTCCGGGGCTGTGGAAGGAACTCGGAATAGAACGCGATGGCAGCGGCGTTCGCTTGATTGAAGACGCGCCTCTTGCGGCCATTCGCCGCGCCATTACAGATCCTCAAACGGCGAAGGCTGCTCAGCCAACCGCGAGTTCGCAGCCATCGGCCGTTTTTGCAGGCCGTGCGGCCGGTGCTTCGCGGCAAATTGACGAACCGTGATTTCCTCCTAACCGGATCATGAACCGCTATCTCCGACGAGGTCTGATAGGCGCTTTGGCTGGGGGTGTCGCCAGTTCTATTTTGGTGGCTACCCTGGGACAGCCTGTCCTGGGCATGCTGCTGGGCGTGGTGGTCGGGATCGGCTATGCCGCGGCACTGGAGCCGTCTCCGGGGGCCTACGTCGACAACCTGATGGCGGGGGGAGCGCTGGGAGTGCCTCTCTGGGGATTGGTCAGCGTCATCGCCATTCCTCTATTTTCAAGCCGGATGCCCGAGTGGACCGCGGAACAAATGCGTAGTCACTTTCCGGCGCTCGTGGGCTGGGTTATTTACGGCGCGCTGCTCGGGCTGGTAACCCAGGGCTTAAGTGACCTCGCTACGGCGACGCTGGGAGCGGAATCGGAGCCGCCGTTAGCGCCGGTGAAGAAGACGCGCGTCGTGATCCTGGGCGGAGGCTTCGCCGGAATGCGCACGGCGGAATGCCTGGAACAGCAGTTCCGATCGAGCGCGTCGCTTTCGATCACGCTGGTGAGCGAGACGAACGCGCTTCTATTCACTCCGATGCTCGCGGAGGTCGCGGGCAGCAGTCTCGAGCCCAGCCACATCAGCACGCCCCTGCGCAGCAGCCTGCATCAGACCGAGTTCATTCGCGGCTCGGTGGCCGAAATCGACCTCGCGGGACGCCGCGTGATTCTGCAAAACGATTCCGCGGCGGGTGGCGCAGGTCAGCGGCAGGAAGTTCCCTACGATCACCTCGTCTTCGCGCTCGGTGCGGTGTCGAACTATCTGGGCATGGCCAATCTGGAAAAATATTCCTTCAACTTTAAGAGCCTGCTCGACGCGATTCGCATTCGCAATCACGTCATCGAAGTGTTCGAACGCGCCGACCGCGAAGAGGACGCTTCACGGCGCCGCGCGTTGCTCACGTTCGTCGTGGCAGGCGGAGGCTTTGCCGGCGTCGAACTCGCCGGCGCACTGAACGATTACGCCCGCGGCATTTTGGTGGATTACCCCAGGCTGCGCCGTGACGACCTCAGCATCATGCTGGTGCATTCGCGCGACCGAATCCTGCCCGAATTGAGCGAGACGCTCGGCCGTTATGCGCAACGAAAAATGGAAGAGCGCGGCGTTACCTTTCGTCTGAACACTCGCCTGACGGACGCCCAGCCCGGTCTTGTCACGCTAAGCGATGGCGCCATTCACGCCGAAACGCTGGTCTGGACCGCCGGCACGGCACCGAACCCGCTGACGAAGGCCCTTCCGCTCGCCAAGGATAAGCGCGGTGCGCTGATCGTGGACAGGCACCTCCAGGTGCAGGACCAGCCCGGCCTTTGGGCGGTCGGCGATTGCGCTGCCGTGGTCGATGCAAAAACGGGCCAACCGTGCCCTCCCACTGCGCAATTCGCTCTGCGCGAGGCGCAAACGCTGGCGGCAAACATACGCGCGCAAGCCGATGGCCGCATCCTGCGGGCATTTCATTTTGATTCGCTGGGCGCTCTCTGCGTGGTTGGACATCAAACCGCCTGCGCGGAGCTCACGGTGCCATTTGCGCGCGGCCGGACCATGCGATTTTCGGGCCTGCTGGCATGGCTGATGTGGCGCGGAATCTATCTGGCGAAGCTTCCTGGCTCAGAGCGCAAAATTCGCGTGCTGATGGATTGGACAGTCGAGCTGTTTTTCCCGCGGGATATCGTCCAGACCATCGAGTTGAAGTAGGAGACGGAGTGACTGAATCAACTTCCATGACGGTGCCAGCGGCTGCACCAACGCGGACCGCAGCTCTGGGTCAATCCGCTTCTCGGCCTCTGCGTGGGAGCCCTTGGCGGCGCGCTGCAAGGAGTGCTTCTGGCAATCCCGCTCGCTGAATGCCTTTCTTACGGCTGCCTCTTCGGATTGATCTTCGGGCTGTTTTTCGCGAAGCGCGCAACCAGCCCGGGCGCGGGATTGATCTGGGCCCTGGCGTTCGCGCTCCTCGCGTGGATTGTATTCCCGGCCGGACTCCTGCCGCTATTCCGCGGCGCCCATTCCTTTTCTCATTCTCAGGCCATGCTCAGCGACGCCCGCAGCCAATTCCCTCTTCTCGTGGCATTTGTGATTTGCCTGGGAATGCCGGTCGGACTCGCTCTGGGAATTCGCGGAAACTTGCAGCGGAAGCTCGGCGAGCCGAAGTTTCGCTGGGGACGAGCAATTGTCGCGGGAGGATTGGCGGGAACGCTCGGCGGCATCATTTTCGGAAGATGGGTTGAGTCCGGCGACTACTTTCCCCTGCTCGCGGGATATGGCGATCTCGCGGTCTCGCGCAACACGACGATCCTTTTGCATTTCGGCGTGGCGCTGCTGATCGGGGCGACGTTTGGCATTCTTTTCCAGCATGACGTTCGCGGCTACGGCTCGTGCATGGGCTGGGGCCTAGGATATGCGATCTTCTGGTGGTTTCTGGGGCAACTCACGCTTCTCCCCTGGGCCGCGCACCAGCCGCTCGATTGGTCGGCGGAGCGCGCGGCTGCCGTGTTCGGCTCTCTCGTAGGCCACATTCTCTACGGGCTGATTTTGGGTGTGGCCTATGCCACGCTCGATCGCTTCTGGATCCGCTTGTTCGTCCAAAGCGATCCGCTCAATCGCGAAGTGGAAGGAGCCGGCATTCATATTTTGCGTTCGCTCGGCTGGGGCGCCATGGCCGGACTCGCCGGCGGCATCGTCGCAAGCCCGCTGCTGTTCGTCACCGGCATTCTGCCCAAGGTCGCGGGGCTGGACACAAGCTTCTCCGGCATTCGTGGAATTTTGATCCACTTGCTGGTCAGCACGCTGATTGGCATGACGTACGGCCTGCTGTTCCGCAACGAGGCGTCGAGCCTCGGCCTCGGTTTGCCGTGGGGCTGGCTCTTCGGCCTGATCTGGTGGTACGCCGGGCCTCTTACGCTGCTTCCACTGCTCCTCACAGGCGTATGTGACTGGAGCACCGACGCAGCTTCGGCGCTGCTGCCGTCCTTGATGGGGCACCTGATTTATGGCGCCGTTACCGCGCTCACCTTCTTGCTTCTCGAACGCCGCTACGCTCGCTGGCTCCTGCTCGATCCACGAATTGCCGCACGCGAGGCGCGCAAAGTGCGTCCCGTGGGAACGCCCGCGCCCGCTCTCTGGTTCTTCGCCCTGGGCCTCGGGGTGCTGCTGCCCATCCTGCTGGGCTAGGCCAACTGGTTTTCAAGTGTTGAACCGGCTACGCTGGAGGTTGGCCTAGGTCGGTTATCGGATCAGCCGGAGGAGCGCGTTATGGGGCATTTAGGCTCTGTTATTGACGAGAAGATTCGGCAATTCATCGCGGCGCAGCACGTATTCTTTGTGGCTTCCGCCCCGCTCGATCCGCATGGCCACGTGAATCTTTCGCCCAAAGGCCTCAATACGTTTCGCATTCTCGGCCCGAGCACGGTTGCTTATCTGGACCTGACCGGCAGCGGCATCGAAACCATCGCGCATCTTCGCGAGAACGGACGAATCGTTCTGATGTTCTGCGCTTTCCAGTGCCCGCCGAAAATCGTCCGGTTTCACGGACGCGGGCGCGTGGTGGAAATTCGCGAGCCCGAATTCGCTTCGCTGAAAATTCATTTCGAAGAAATGGAAGGCGCGCGGGCCATTATCGTCGTGGACGTCTCGCGCGTGAGCGACTCCTGCGGCTTCAGCGTTCCGCTCCTCAAGTACGAGGACGATCGTCAGCAGCTCGGGGCTTGGATCCAGAAAAAGGGTCCCGAGGGCCTGGTGAAATACCGTCATGAGAAGAACAAGACGAGTCTCGACGGATTGCCAGGCGTCTCCGGCTGACCGCCCCCTTTGTTGACATCCACGAAGGCCCGCCGGTAACATTCCCTCGCGGTTGGCGGCCAGTTTGGTATCCTCTGAAGCATCCGAGCAGGGAGAAAACTCATGAAGAAAATGCTTTGGCACACGCTGATTCTAGGTTTACTCCTGATGACAGGTTTCGCCGGCAGCGCTCGGCCGCAAGCCCCGGCAGCCCCTGGAGCCTCAGCGCCATCGACTGCTCCCGCGCCGCCCCAGGGACGCAAGAAGCGCGTCGCGATCTTCGATTTTGACTACGCCACGGTGCAGAGCAACACATCCGCACTCTTTGGGACCAACGTGGACGTCGGCAAAGGCATCTCCGATCTGCTCGTGAAATACCTCGTTCAGGACGGCACTTATTCGGTGATTGAGCGCAAAGCCATGGACAAGATTATCGCCGAGCAGAATTTCTCGAACAGCGACCGCGCGAATCCAAACTCCGCAGCCAAGATTGGCAAGCTGCTCGGCGTGGATGCGATTATCGTCGGCAGCATCACCCAGTTTGGGAACGACACGAAAAACACGAACATCGGCGGCGGGGGTGGCAACTGGGGTGGCTTCGGTGTCGGCGGCTTCGGACACAAGAAGAGCAAAGCGATTGTCGCGGTCGACGCGCGCCTCGTGGACATTGATACCGCTGAAATCCTCGGCGTCGCTTCCGGAAAGGGCGAGTCGGAACGCGACAGCACCTCCCTGCTCGGCGGCGGAGGCAACTGGCACGGATTCGGCGGCGGCAACGTGGACTTCGGAAGCAGCGACTTCCAGCAAACCATCATCGGCGAAGCGGTGAACAAAGCCGTCCAGCAGATGAGCGGAGAAGTAATCGCTGACAACCTGAAGCTTCAGACCCGGACGGTCAACGTTGAAGGCCTCGTGGCCGCCGTGGACGGCGGGCAGATCGTTCTGAACGTCGGCGCAAAGGTTGGCCTCAAAGTTGGCGACCAGCTGAACGTGGAGCGCGTTACTCGGGAGATCAAAGATCCGGCGACAGGGCAGACGATCCGCCGCATGACTTCTCCCGTCGGCGTAATCCGCCTCACCGACGTCGATGATATTTCCGCGGTCGGCACACCCGTTTCGGGCTCCGGCTTTAAGGTCGGAGATTCCGCGAAAACCGTCACACAATAGCAAACTCGGGCACCCTCTTTATTTTGTCCAGTCCGGCAACCTCTTTGCGGCGCAGGGCGCCTTTGCCACGCTTCAGCACCTCACGCAGCAGTTCTCGGAAACCTGGCTTCCTATTCCGGGAGCAGTGGAAGTTCTTCGGCGACAGCGGGAGCCAATCTGAACGTAACTGCCTGACGATATACAGGTTTCCCCAGTTCCGGACTTAGCCCAAAAAGCATCTTCCCGATCACCTCGGGCATCTCTCAGTCATGGAGGTTACGAAGATGCTTAAGTCCGCTCGCCTGCTCGCTGGCACGATCGCCGCTGTTGCCCTCCTGTGCATTCCCGCCATCCGCGCTCAAGGGCAGAATTCTCCCAAAATTCCCATCACCACAACCGTCACCGTCCTGGGCCCGAAATTCACGGCCCCGCCGCCTCTGACCAGACAGGATTTGCTTGTATTTTCCAGGAAAACACGCCTGGACGTGATTAACTGGACTCCCGCCCAGGGCCAGAGAGCGCCACTGCAACTCGCGATTGTGATCGACAACTCCGCCAGCCAGTTGGGCGTCGGGAGCCAACTGCAGGACATTGCCGGCTTCATCAGCCTCCAGTCGAAAAGTACGGCTGTGGGCGTTTTTTACGCCGTCAATGGAACAGTCCAAACGGCCGCGAACTTCACTACCAACCATGACGCCGCGGCGAAAGCTTTGCGCCTGACTCTGGGGCCGCGCGCGGGCGATTCGCCCAGCGTCTATCTCTCCGTCAGCGACCTGATAAAGAACCGCTGGCCCAAGACCGGCGCACGTCGCGAAATTCTTCTCATTTCGAGCGGAATCGACCGGCTGGATCAAGGTCCGCAAAGTCCCTATGTGGCGGCTGCGATCGAGGACGTGCAGAAAGCCGGCGTGGTCGTGCACGCGATCTACACGGGAGGAGGCCGCTTCTCGAACTCCTTCCGCGGGCAATTTGCACAGAGCAATCTGGTGATGCTCACCGACGGAAGCGGCGGTTACAATTTTTACGAGGGTATTGGCGCGCCGATTTCCTTCGCTCCCTACCTGAAGCAATTGGATATGGTGCTTCACAATCAGTATCTCCTCACGTTTGCAATCGCTCCGAGCGGAAAGTCAAAAGGAGAACTCAGGCCCATCGACATTCGCACCGAGCAACGCAACGTCGACCTCAAATATCCCAAACAGGTGCTCGTCCCGGGACAACCCAGGTAAAAGCGAACCGGGATTCCGACGCCGTTACAACTCGGACAAGCTCCGCGAGTGCCCGTATGTGCACCTGCCGAGCCTTCTGCTAGCATTGGCTTGAGAAATTCCATCCTCCGATGACGACCATCCTGGCGGCCTTTGTTCTTATAGTTGTGTCCTTCGTTCTTTGGGGAGTCGGTGCGGCAATCCAACGCCTGGCGGGCCGCCCTGCGGGGCGCTGGCCCGTCTCGATCGGTGTTGGCCTCGCAGCGACGATCGCAGCGGGAGGCTTCCTCAATGCCGCGCACATCGCCTACAGGCCCGCGCTCTGGACGCTGGTGGGAATCGAACTCGCCGTAAGTGTTGTTGAGCTTCGCCGTATCCAACGCTGGAAACTCGATTACCACGGGAAAGCAGCGGTAGAAATCATTTCAGCCGCTCTGGTGATCGGCATGGCGACGCTCTTTGCAATCGCCACTCAGCTGCCGCCGCTGGCGTTCAATTCTCACGACGACTTTGAGAAGTATCTGGCTTATCCGGTCAGAATGCTTGCCACCGGTACGCTCACCGGCAGCCCGCTCAGCGCGCTGGGATCGGAAACCCTCGGCGGTCAGACGTTCCTGCACGGCCTCGTGCTGTCGTTTTTGCCGGTCAGCCATATCGGCTATATCAACGGCGTGGATGCGGTCTTCTGCTTCGCGGCCCTGATGCTGCTGACGGCCGCCGCAGGCTGGAATAAATTTTTGTGGTTTCCTGGCGCAGCCGTTGGACCGCTTCTGATCGCTGCCATCAATCCGCAATATGTGAACGTGTCGTCGTTGTATTCAGGCGCCCTGCTGATGGCCACGGCAATCATGCTGGCTGCCCAGTCTGGAGAAATCCCTTTTCCATCCGCCATAGTCCTGGGTTTGGTCTACGGGTCGCTCGTGGCGCTCAAACCAAGTTTTGTGATCTTCCCGGCGTTTCACCTTGCTTTTCTGTTGCTCTCACCTTGCAAAGAAAACATTTCGTGGCAATCGGAACTGGCGTGGTGCGGCAAGGTCGTTTCCTTTGCCGCGCTCTTTCTCTTTCCGTGGATTTTGCTGCACGTTCACAACTACGGGGCTCGCGGCGCAATGGTGAATGCGCCGGTTCCCGCCGGAGTGGATGACCAGCTCCATCTGCTCTCGCCCAGCAGACTGTTTTATGGAGCTACTTTTCTGCACTACACAGCGATTGCCCTGGTGGCTGGCGTCATAGCCGCACTTGCCCTGCTGGCCCTGGACTCGCGGGTCGAACCGGAGGAGAGCGCGTCGTCCCTGGCGCTTCTGGCAGGCGCAGGCAGCGGAGCGATCTGCTATTTCGCTACCGTAATCGCCCTCGGCAAGGCTTTCGGATACGCGCAGAGTCTGCGGCTGGCAATCCCTTTTATTTTGGGCGCCTGCGTCACTTCCATCGTGATGTCCCCTGGGCTCCGCGGAAAATGGAAGCCCCAGCTATTCTTCTACTTTCCCTTGCTCGCGTCGCTCGCGATCTGCGCATCCTTTGCGCCGTCGATGGTGGAGCGCTACCGCCAGGCTGCGCATTCCGGTTCGATCCTTGCCTTCGCCGATCTCGCACAGTCTCCGGCGTACCTCAACTACAACACATACCTGCTTTCCGGGGCTGGAAAAGTTCACATTCAGGCGCTCCAGGAAAAGGTCCCCCCGGGTGAGCCTTTGCTGGCTTGGATCAACGCCCCCTTCCTTCTGGACTATCGAAGAAATCCCATCATCGACGCCGATACCGTGGGTCTGGCCTCGCCGTGGGCTCACGTTCCGGAGAACGTTCGCTATGTGCTCTGGCAATACCAGGGACCCGAAGTGCGCAAGCAGGGGGACTATGTGCGCGTCATGCAAGGGCCGGGATACCGCGAGCGCCTGGTGGCTACCCGTTCTCTGAACTTTGCGGCCTACCTGTCGCAAACTCGCGCGGAATTCCGACATCATCGCAACCGACGGTCAGTTCGTCCTCTTCAAAACACACAGCAAGCTATAGCGCTTCGGTGTAACCTTAGCCCTCGGAAACACACTTGGGAGTTTCAATGGCGACTAGGCGCAGCACGCCCGGAGAAATACACCGGCGAATAATCGATGTCATGAAGCGGTTTCCGGAGGGCGTAACCGGCGGCCAAATCCGTCAGGAACTTGAAAAGGAAGGTTTGGGCTCAGGGGATCAAGTACACCTCGACCGTCGAAAGAGAGACCTAAAAAAGTGGTTCGCCATTGAGAAGCGAGTAACCGTTCAAGATGCAGGCGGTACGAGACGGCGGGTGACCCTTTATCGCTATTTGGGTGAGCGCCCAGAGATAACAGACGAGGGAGATCTAAGCCCTAAGCTGCGTGCAGAGGTCATTCACGCTGCTCATCAGCGTTGCCAGATGTGCGGCAGAACAATATCGAAACACGCGATAGCGCTCGTCGTAGACCACCGGCTTCCGAGGGATTGGGGCGGCGGAAACGACAGGGAAAACCTATGGGCAATCTGTGAAGAGTGCAACTCAGGAAAAAAGGCTTACTTTTCGTCTTTGAACGTCGAATCCGAAATGATGACGGGGGTGATGAAACACAAAAGCGTTCACGTCCGTATCGGTGAACTCCTAAAGTCTTTCGGTCTTGATAAGCCGGTTCCATCCTACTTGATCGAGGTCGTATCAGGAGAGAACCAGGACGACTGGGAAAAGCGGTTGCGCGAGCTCAGGTATCCGCCAATCGGATGGGAAATCGATTTCAACCGCTACAAGGATTCTGCGGGAAGAAGCAGGGTAGATTATGTTCTTCGGAAGTTCAGACCTTGGCCGGAGGATCCGACTGCTGTAATAAGACGCTACGAAAAGGAAAGGATGCTAAAAAATCGATCCGTAGGTAAGGATGTTATTTGAGGAACTTCCTTATCTCCGAAAGTAGCCTTCTTTGATCAGAATCTATTCGCCTCGCACTCCCAAATGATCATAACGCGCCACCCGAAGTTTTTTAACTCTTGAAGATTGGCGCGATCCCGAGCCACGTTCCGGCATAGTTTTGAAACCCAGTAGGACTTCCGCGACTTGGGGATATGCGAGTCGATGCATCCTTTGTGTCTGTGCCAGAAGCATCCTCTTACTTCAATGATCTTCTTTCGCGCTCGGAACACCAAGTCGGGCTTCCCGGGAAGGCTCTTACAGTGCAGACGATAGCGATAGCCGAGACCATATACCAACCGCCGCACTGCGACCTCGGGCTTCATGCCCTTGCTTTTAATACGGCGCATATTCTCGCTGCGCCGCCCGCGGGAAATTGTGTCTGTCACTCTCGGAAGATCAGTCCATCTCAAACAGCCACGGCGGCCCGCCTGCGGGAGTGCGCCAAGCATGCATGAAGGCTCTCTGCGATTGCTTTTGCAACGGGAGGGGGAAAAGCATTGCCGACCTGCCTGTATGCCTTCGTCTTTCCTCCACTGAATTCCCATCCGTCAGGGAAGCCTTGCAACCGGGCAACCATGCGAACGGTCAGTCGTGGCATTCCCACAAACGTTCGCGAAGGAGGTTCGTCCGCCAATCCTAGACCGTCAACCCCGAGGCTAGCCCACGCTTTCCGGGCTCTTGTTGGCCCTAGATCGGGTCCTCCGTGTTTTAAGGAACCGCCCACTATCGTAGGTGCTACCTCATTTGCCTTTTTGCGCCAAGCCTCCGCCCCCTTCCAACCCTTCGCCGAGATAAGATCGAAAAGAGTGTCTCCCACATTTCGTTGCTGGATTCCCAAACCTTCAGGCCAGGCAAAATGTTCGGCATATTCCTTCTTAATCGCAATAAAGACAACCCGCAAACGAAGTTGAGGGACGCCGAATTCAGCCGCGTTCGTAAGCTTCCAGCCCGGCTGATATCCCAACTTCTTAAGTTCTCCCTCAACGAAGCCACGATAATCGTCGAACACGGCGTCCAATATGCCGCGCACGTTCTCGATCATGACTGCCTTGGGCCTTGCTTCGTCAACCACTCTTATCAAAGCGGGAAATAAATTCCGCTCGTCGAGTTGCCCGAGTTGTTTTCCTGCAATCGAAAATGGTGGGCATGGCAACCCCGCCGACACGACATCGACACCTCGATAGTCCGCAGCGTGAAATGCCGACAGGTCAGCTTGCAGAACATTCCACATCGGCCTATTCGATTTCAAAGTCGCGCAAGCGGTCTCGTCGATTTCCACCAATCCAGAGTGGAAGAATCCTGCGGCCTCGAATCCAAGAGCCTGACCACCCCCCCCGGCACACAGTTCCAAAGTTGAAAAAGTGGTCCCACCCCTTGTCATCTTCGGGCGGATTACAATTGGTCGAGTCCGCCAGGGATTCTCGGGCCCCTTGATAGCCCCGGGCAAAGATAATTGCCGTTCACGTTCCCAACGCTTCCCAGTTTTCATTTTGAAAGGAGACTTACTGTTTGTGTCCATGATCACGGAATCCGTTGGAAGCAACTCCAAGGCCAGTTTCGCGTCAAACTATAAACTGCAAATTAGGAATATAACACCAAGACTCCTGAAGGATTTTAGAATATCGCACTGGCAAGGCAATTCCCGAATAAACCGGATTGACACCCCAGATTCCTTTTCTCGCACGCGCAAATAAAAAAGCCCGGTCCGATTTTCATCGGACCGGGCCATGTTCGTCTGATAGCTCTTTGATTTATCGGATGAGACTTACCAGAACCCGTTCGGCTGAGAAGCACCGAACGAACCCGGATCGTGAGATCCGGGATGGAGAGCCGTACCTGCGAGTTAAACAGGTCGTGCTCCCTTTTCTTTTAGAAAGGAGGTGATCCAGCCGCAGGTTCTCCTACGGCTACCTTGTTACGACTTCACCCCAATCATGAGTCATACCTTGAGCGCCTGCCTCCTTGCGGTTGGCACGGCGATTTCTAGTACAGCCCACTTTCGTGATGTGACGGGCGGTGTGTACAAGGCCCGGGAACGTATTCACGGCGCCGTTCTGATGCGCCATTACTAGCGATTCCAGCTTCATGCAGTCGAGTTGCAGACTGCAATCCGAACTGAGCGCGCTTTTTTGCGATTAGCTCCCCCTCGCGGGTTCGCGACGCTTTGTAGCGCGCATTGTAACACGTGTGTAGCCCTGGACATAAAGGCCATGCTGACTTGACCTCATCCCCACCTTCCTCTCCGTTATCCGGAGCAGTCCTCGTAGAGTTCCCCCTTGCGGGTGGCAACTACGAGTAAGGGTTGCGCTCGTTGCGGGACTTAACCCAACACCTCACGGCACGAGCTGACGACAGCCATGCAGCACCTCTACACAGGTCCCTTGCGGGAAGTCCCTATTTCTAAGGATGGTCCTGTGCGGTTCAAGCCCAGGTAAGGTTCTTCGCGTTGCGTCGAATTGAACCACATGTTCCACCGCTTGTGCGGGCCCCCGTCAATTCCTTTGAGTTTCAGCCTTGCGACCGTACTCCCCAGGCGCAGGACTTAACGCGTTAGCTACGGGACTTGCCCCGTACAGGGCAAACCCCAAGTCCTGATGGTTTAGGGCTAGGACTACCAGGGTATCTAATCCTGTTTGCTCCCCTAGCTTTCGTCCCTCAGCGTCAGTTGTGATCCAGCGAGCCGCTTTCGCCTCGGATGTTCCTGCGGATATCTACGCATTTCACCGCTACACCCGCAATTCCACTCGCCTCTCTCACACTCTAGCATGGCAGTTTCGGGAGCAGCCTCTGGGTTAAGCCCAGAGATTTCACTTCCGACTTGCCACACCGCCTACGGACCCTTTACGCCCAGTAATTCCGAGCAACGCTGGCCCCCTACGTTTTACCGCGGCTGCTGGCACGTAGTTAGCCGGGGCTTCTTATACCCGTACCGTCAAACCCTTGCGGGCATTCGTCCGGGTCGAAAGGGGTTTACACTCCGAGAAGCTTCATCCCCCACGCGGCGTTGCTGCGTCAGACTTTCGTCCATTGCGCAAGATTCCCCACTGCTGCCTCCCGTAGGAGTCTGGACCGTGTCTCAGTTCCAGTGTGGCCGGCCAACCTCTCAGTCCGGCTACCGATCATTGCCTTGGTGAGCCATTACCTCGCCAACAAGCTAATCGGCCGCGGATCCCTCATCTGGCGCCTTGCGGCTTTGAAGACAACGGCATGTGCCATCGTCATGTTATGCGGTATTAGCCCAATTTTCACTGGGTTATTCCCCACCTGAAGGAAGGTTATCCACGTGTTACGCACCCGTTCGCCACGCGCCGGCCTCCTGTATTGCTACAGAAGACTGCGCGTTCGACTTGCATGTGTTAAGCACGCCGCCAGCGTTCGCTCTGAGCCAGGATCAAACTCTCGTTTGAAACCTGATGTTTCGACCGTAACAACTCGCGTTGCCACGATCGGAACGAACTGTTAAATCGCTCGGTTCTTATCCCACCCCGGCTAAGCCGGAGCGGGACTTCTCAATAGCCTATTGCCTCGGTACACCCGAGACAACAGACCAAAACCAAACGGGTTCTGGCATGTATCATCCGATTGTCAAAGAGCAGGTACTCCCAGGCCAGCTGGAAGGCTTGAAGACGAACCCCGATACTAGCGGAGGGTCTTTGCTATGTCAAGGGAATTTCTATAAAAACCATCAGTCTTTCGAATGCGGAAAAACCGTAAGTAGAATCCCCACGTCCCGAATATATCACACTTGAAGTGTTTTGGCGCGAAGGTACGGCGTTCCGGCATCGTAGTCTTACGCATAGGACTTAGATCTAGTACCGCGGCAAAAATCTTGCGCACAAGTTCATCCGCATTTCACATTTCCCAGACCTCGCCGCTTCGCCGTGAGAAAAACATCCTCTAACTCGTTCATTGTCTTGCGAGTGCCTTAAAAATCTCATGGGCCTGCGATTGCCATATCCGAAGGTGTCCCCCACAGGCCGTGGAATCCGGCCCGAAAGCAGGGACGATTATGAAAAAACTCATTGGCTTCGTGATTCTCGGACTAGCGTTCTCCATTCCCGCGCATGCGCAGCGGTCGATGGCTGGAACCGCTGGCCCCACCAGCAACGGCGGGGGTGCGGGTTCTCCCGTGGGTGGAAGTACGGGTGGCGCCGCGGCGGGCTTCCATACTCTACCGACGGTTCCTCGCACCCAGTTTCAAGCGATCGATGTGAGCGGCGGGGACGTCAGCTTCTTCCCCTCCTCTTTCATGCTGTTCGACAAGGGGATAGCCGAAGGAGAATCGATTCTCGCCTCCCGGCAGAAAACCCTGGCCGAAGTTGCGACCGAAAACCGCCACGCGGACAAGCCGAAAGCGAAACTGAACATCACCCAGGACGCCTTCGGAAACGTCGTAGATGGAACGGCGCTAGCAGTATTTCTACGCATTCGGTTTCTACGCATCCGCTTTCCACGCACCTTGCGCTGAAAAAAAGCGGCCGCCCGGCAAAGGAGGAAGCCGGGCGGCCGTTTTTCCTGCATCAGCTGCGAAACCGCTTTCGCGATCCCGCAGCCGAAGTCACTGGCTACTTTGCATTCGTGCTGTTGAAGGTGTAGATCACGCCAAACTCCAGGATGGGCTCTGTCTTTACGAAACGCCCGCCCTTCTCGAAGATGCTACGGTTGGAATAATCCTCGCGGAACTCGAAGCGTGTCTGCAATCCACTGGTCAGGTTATATGCGTAAGTTGCGGTTCCTTCTCCGGCGTGGCCGTTCTTGCTTCCCGCGCCGAATAGTGCGAACCCTTGCGGATCGGAGAAATACTCACCGCGGACGGCAAAGTAGCTCTTGTCGTTCGGGGCATACTTTACGTAACCCGCCGCACCCCACCAATCAACTGGCTGCGAGTTCTTTGTGGTTGTCACGCCCTTGGTCGTAGTGAATGTTGGATACACGTCTCCGTAGCCGTAGTCGCCGTTCACAATGAAATTCCATTTTGCGTTGGGCGAATAGGTGATCACGGTGTCGGAGAGTTGGCGCCAATTGTCATTAGGTTTGCCGACCGCTCCTATCAAAGCGACATCGTCCTGCGGACCCGCCAGATAGTTCTCCGTAATCGCCCACAGCTTCGTTGGCGTGTAGGCGATGCTCACACCGTAGGTCTTGCCGGTATTCACCTGCTGCGTGTTGTTCCAGCCATTCACAAGATAACCGGTAACCGCCCACTGGCTGTTGAACGTGTACTTTGCGTTCGCACCAAAGTGGAAGTACGGAATGGCGTAGTAAAACAGGATGCTGCGGGAATAGTTCCAGTTTGCGTTGCTCTCGATGACTTCGGCGCCGGCGGGTGTCACAAACTTGCCGAACGTGAACGTCAGACCCTTGCCAATCGGTGCAATGTAATCGACGTAGGCTTCCTTGAGCGCGAGATTGGAGCGATCCGTGGTATCGGCTCCGTTAATTGCCTGGGCTGTCTGTCCATAGATGACGCCGATGTGATATCCGGCGCGGCCTGTTCCTCCGGCGGTTGCATCAGGAGCCCGGTCGACCACCATCTCGGCCGCATTGAGGCTGAACTGGTTTGTGTTGTTGTCAAAGAACTGCAAGGCATTGCCGTCAATACCGTTCGGGCCAGAAGCGCCCCCAAGGTTTCCGGGCTGATTGAAGTTAAACGCATAGTACGCATCCACAAAACCGCTAAAAGTGGTGGGGCCGAGCAAACCAGCCAGGTTCACCTTCGTATCTGCAGCCGGCGCAGCGGCTGCGGCGGGCGCCGAGGCGTCCGCAGGCGCTTGTCCCTGCGCGATCGGTTGGACCAAGGCAGCCGTTCTCATCGTGGGTGTGCCGCTATCGCTTTCCTTCAACGAGATGATTTCCCGTTGAAGAATACTGACTTCCTTTTCCAAATCTTCCAGGCGCTGCTGGGTTTCCGGTGCAGCCGTTGGGGTGCTGCTTTGGGCCGCTGTTTGAGCCTGCACCTGAGCCTTCAGTGCGGGAGACAGGGTGACTGCCATGCCTAAAGCCAGCAATGGCATAGCCAGTTTGTGAATATACCTCGGGGTAATCTTCATAAAGTGAAGCGCTCCTTTTGAGATGTGCAGATGTAAGCGATGGAATCGCTTGAGTCGGCAACTAAAATACAGCCCGCAATTGCCCCGGTCCAACTCATTAAATCTATAGGTTGTATTTGTGAAAGATTATGAAATCCATATGTTCTCTTTATGATCTCGTTTACGAAACCTTTATGCCTTGATAGGACCGCAGGAACCGGCCGGATTGTGCCGTCGCCCTCGTTAAAACTGAGTGATGCGCTTGAGCCGCTGAACGACGCCAATCGGGAGATTGGCGCTCCGGGGAGTGACGCCCTGGTGCGGAAGCTTTGACAGACGCGAATGCCTGACAGCAAAAGAAGAAGCAGGTCCCTCACCCATCCGCGCTTCGCGCGTATGGGCTCAGGATGACAATGAAAGGAAAAGGCTTAAGACAGCGAAAGGCTAAGGCTCCAGAGAGATTCTTCGCGCACAAACGGCGCTCAGAATGATTGCGCAAGGCAACGGCGAAAAACAACGGCAACACCAACAACAGGCGGGGGATTAGCGTTTTGCGAAATAGAGAAGCAGGCCGAAAATTACGACGGGGATCATCGCCAGCATGATGTAGAAGAGGATTTTCCTAAGCCACGGGGTTCGCCGCTTTTTCCAATCCCGGAGCTCGGGACGATCTTCGACGCCGACCTGCCCGGGATGGAGCAAATCGTTGGCAAGCTCCGCTGTGTTGGGATACCTGTTCTTTGGATCGCGCTCGATGGCCCGGTAAATAATCTCCTGCAATTGAGGGGAGATATCCGGGTCGATTTCACGCGGAGGCGTGGGATTGTTGAGGAGACGATCGTTCATGATGGCAAACGGATTCGGTCCCTGAAACGGAGCCTTCCCGGTCAGCATTTCATAGAGCATCACGCCGAGCGCGTAGATGTCGCTGCGCCCGTCGCCGCGCTTGCCTTTGACTTGCTCGGGGGAGATATATTCGGGCGTTCCCATCACCTGCGAAAGTTTGGCGAAGGTGAGGCGCCGGGAGCCCTCCTGGCCGGCGATGCCAAAGTCGATCAATTTGACCCGATCGTCCGGGCCGATCATGATGTTTTCAGGTTTGAGATCGCGGTGAACCACGCCGTGGCTGTGGATATATCCCAGGGCTTCGGCAATGCCCAGAACGATCTTGATCACCCGCTCTGTGGGCAATTTCTTTTCGGCGTGGAGGATCTGGCGAAGCAGCTTGCCATCGACCCATTCCATGACCATGTAAATCTGGCTGCGTTTATCGTCTCCGTACACCTTCATGACGCCGGGATGGTCGAGTTTTTTGCCGATATCCTCTTCGCGGCGAAAACGGTCGAAAAGGACCGGATCGGCTTCCATTTCCGGGTGGGGGATTTTGATGGCGACGGCGCGGCCCGTGTTGAGATCGGTGCCGCGATAAATGGAGGCCATGCCGCTGCGAGCGGCCAGGCTATCGATGCGATAGTGATCGAGTTGTTCGCCGGGGCGGACGGGAAACCTCAGTCAGCGTGCGTCGGGCAAAAAAATTCGCGGTTGCCCATTCTTCAGCGAAGCAGATAAGGGCGCCCGCGGTACATGCCGACGCGTTCCACGCTTCGAACGCGTATGAGAAGCACGCTGATATTATCACTACCGTCGCGCTGATTGGCAATGTCGACCAATTTCTGTGCCGCCAGGGCCAAGTCCCCGCCGTGGCTGGTGACCGCCGCCATTTCCGAACCGGCGACAGAACCATGCAATCCGTCGGAACAAAGCAGCAGGACATCATCTGCAAAGACCTGGTGCTCGTTGATTTCAGCAGCAACGATGAGCTCGCTTCCCAGGCAGCGGCTGAGCATATGGCTGTTGGGGGAATTGGCCGCTTCATCGGCGGAAAGCAGCCCAAGTTTTACGTGCTCGTTGGCAACGGTATGGTCGCGGGTAAGGAGCGTGGCCTGGCCCTTCCGGATCAAGTAGCAGCGCGAATCGCCAACGTGAGCAATGGCGGCGCGGTCGTAGCGAAGCGCGCACGCGACGACGGTGGTCGCCATCGAAGCCCCCGGGGAGGCCGATGTATGGCCGGCATCCACAACCAGCTTGTTCGCCTTCTGAACCAACCGGCCCAGCAGGTTTCCATGGGACTCTCCGGGAGCGGCGTCGCGAAAACCGGCGAGGAGGCTCTCGACAGCCGTCTGCGAGGCGACCTCGCCCAAGTCATGGCCGCCCACGCCGTCCGCAACGACGAACAGCCAGCCGTGAGACCGCACTCGCTCCGGGGTTTCCGGCGCCGCGTGCCCTACATAGTCTTCATTGCCCTGGCGCACGCGCCCAAGGTCAGAGAGTTTCGCGAATTCGACATCCATCGAAAGTTGTGGAGGCGCCAGCGCGCGCGCCGCTCCGGCGGCGGCACCGGCATTCGTCACTGCACGGCCTCTGTACATTAGACCTCAGATCCCTGTTAAATAAAAACAGGGCGGGCTCGCGCCCGCCCTGAAATAACTGTTGCCGGCCCTAAATCACGAAGCGGTCGTCGAGCGGCTCGGAACAAGCGTGGTGCGTCCCGTTTTCTTGCTCGACATTGTGAAGTAGATGCCTCCGTAAATGGCCCAGACTGCAGCGATACCCAAGGCCAGGAACGGCTCCATTTTGGTGCCGTAACCCATGAACGGCCCTACCAGGTAGAACGCCATGCAAACCAGGTTGGCAACCACGCCGAACACAGGAACCAACATGTGCTTGACGAAGCTGAATTGGGGATGGTTGTGGAAACAAACGATGCATGTTACGCAGCTGAGCATATACAACAAGAAGGTTCCGAAGTTCGAAGCCAGCGTGACCGTCAGCAGCGTATTCGGAAGAGCAGCCATCTTGTCGTGTGTAAGGTATCCGAAACTCGACCAGAACCCATGAGGCAAGGCCTGAATCGCGGCATCGGCGGGAGCTCCTCCGTCCCCGAAAACCATCAGAAGAGCGATGCACCCGGTGATTGCTGAAATGATCGCCAGAGTCCAGATGGCGCGGTGCGGGCTGAGGTTCTTGTCGTGAAGCATGCCGAAGTGTTCCGGCACTTCCTGATCCTTACCCATGGCGTAGGTGACGCGAGCCCCTGTGTTAATGCAGGAGAGCGTCGTCCCGATCAGCGCCAGGAACACAGTGACCGCTTCAATCAGCATGAATGTCCGGCCATGTCCGGAACCGAACAGCGCGTCACCGACCATGACCATCATGTCGCCGATCGGGGCCGCAGATCCGGCGGCATTCTGCATGGTGTAGCCGCTATTTAA
Source organism: uncultured Acidobacteriota bacterium (assembly GCA_963797585.1). Classification (GTDB taxonomy): domain Bacteria; phylum Acidobacteriota; class Terriglobia; order Acidiferrales; family UBA7541; genus Palsa-295. Next base: position 402,858 of record CAWCQH010000020.1, on the reverse strand, counting down.
AAAATAATTAGCGGCGAAGTATTCGAACAAATAGCAGAACGCCCCTTGCACCAACAGTGAAGTGATAACGGCAATCGGAACGTCTCGTTTGGCGTTTCTGGCCTCACCTCCCATCGCCGTGACCGATTCGAAGCCCACCAGAATCAGGATGGCGACAGTTGCCTGAACGAACATCCAACCGAAATTGTGGATCCCAATTACCGAGCCAGCGCTTCCGTGACTCAGGAAATTCCCCATCGAGTCTTTGTCAGGGTAGCTGATGTGGTACGGCACCGGCTTTCCCGCCGCGTCCAACTGCGGTTGGGGGACCATATTCGCGTCTCGAACGATGACATCGGTCTTTTGACCGGCCACCATCTGAGACTCTGTCTTGAATTCATAATCGTACCCTTCGCTCGTCGTCGAATCCCACTGGTAGGCGACGCTGCCCGGGGCATGGTGCATACGGTAACCAATGGCCATCACCGAAAACACAATCAAAGCGGATATCTGGATAACGTTGATGGCAATGCTGACGGCCGTGGAGCCATTCACACCACGGTGCGCAATGTATGCCACGCCGAAGGTGAATATGACGGCAACGAGCATCATGAACATGGGCCCGGGGTTCGAAGCGCTCATGAAGTTCGGCCAGAGGGTTCCAACGACATATCCGGTGAAAATTCCGGTTACGGCAACCATCACACCGGGATAGATCCAGTAGTAAAGATGTGAGGCCCAGCCGACGATAAACTTCGAAAGCCGTGCGAACCTCCAGGCCTTGTCATGATTCAGAAACGACTGTTCCGCGAAGTAGTATGAACTCCCCGTGCCAGGATACAGTTTCGCCATTTCGGCGTAACAAACTGCGGTGGCAAGGCACAGCAAGAGTGCGAATACGATCCCGATCCACATCGCCGGAGACGTTGCGCCTTCTGTCGCCTGCGCGTAAAAGGTGAGCCAAAGGAATGCGCCGGGAGCGATGAGCGCCATGGCGTTCATCGTCAACCCAGTCAATCCTAAGGTAGCCTGCATCTCACCGGTTGTTTTTTCGGCCATAATACGGTGTCCTCCTTTAAGGATGCACTGGTATGTGCACTGATCCGTGGCACATTAAGGAAAGATAAAGAATTAGTACAATGCAACGTTCTGATCACAGGGATAGAAGTTTCAAATGAGCGGGCTTGAAACCTGGAAAAAGAAGCAATAGGCTCTAAATCGAAGATTCCAGAACAAACAGGGCTTCCGGGCCGAAAGCCTTTTTCGCGACGCGAACCCGATACCACGGGAACCTTGTATGTGGTCCATTCAATTTATTTATGACGGGAAACGCTTGAACTAGAGGGATGCTATGCCGAAATCCGTGGAGCTTTCGTGAAAATATTAGGGTTTCTCCTGTTAGTTTCCGGCTGGATAATCGCCGCTGGCGCGGTTACGCTGCTGGCACCGGGCGCTCCCAGGATTATTTTTCTGCTGGCAGGCCTCGGAGTGGAAACAATTGGGCTGGTTCTTTTCGCGCGTTCTCATCCTTTGTTGCGGGGTGAAGGCGACTGATGCCCTTCCCTGCGCCCGTTCTCTCCGATGCCGGCACCATCCTGTGCGTCATCGCGATTTTCCTGATTCCATTCGCGTGGGCCGGATTGTCGTTAATCAATACGGGCCTGGGGCGCTCGCGCAGCGCGTCGCACTCGATGTTGTCCTCTCTGTGCGTGATTTCCGTCGCCGCCCTGGTTTATTTCGCGTTTGGTTTCGCCTGGCAGGGGTATCCGGGCATGGCCGGATACCACATCGCGGTTGCGGGAAAAGAATGGAGCTGGATTGCGCGGCAGAAGTTTCTTCTCCGTGGAATCGTTCTCAACGGCTCCCCCGTTTCGCTCGCCGTTCTCTTTGGAATGTCTAGCGTGGGGCTGGCTGCCCTGATACCCCTCGGGGCGGGTTCCGAGCGCTGGAGGCTGCGGGCGATTTGCTGTTCCACCGCGCTGCTGGCCGGATGGACTTACCCCGTCTTTGCGCACTGGGTCTGGGGCGGCGGATGGCTCGCTCAGCTCGGGTCGACCTCCGGACTCGGGCGCGGTTTTGTGGACGCGGGCGGTTCCAGCACGATTCAGGCTGTTGGCGGACTCACCGCCCTCGCGATTGCGTGGATCCTGGGTCCGCGGCGCGGGAAATACACGCTGGCGGGAATGCCGAGCGCGATCCCGGGCCACAATAGCGTCCTCATACTGCTTGGCTGCATGTTGGCGCTGGTGGGATGGATAGGTCTCAACGTGGCCGGATCGCTGCTATTTGCCGGCGCCGATCCGGGACTCTCGGTGCTGGTCGCGATAAACACGACGCTGTCCGGAGCGGCGGCGGCGCTGATGGGTGTGGCAATAACGGGAGTTCGCTTTGGCAAGCCCGACGCTTCGTTAAGCGCGAACAGCTGGATCGGTGGGCTGGTGGCGAGCAGCGCCGCGTGCGCTTTTGTGGTTCCGGCGGAGGCGATCGTGATCGGCGGCATCGCGGGGGCGCTCGTAACATTCTCGGTGGAATGGTTCGAGCTGCGACTGGCGGTTGACGACCCCAGCGGAGCGATATCGTCGCATGCCGTGGGCGGGATTTGGGGCGTGCTGTCGGTGGGCATCTTCGCGAATTTTGCTGGGGCCGAGGCGGGACAATGGCTCGCGCAGCTTGCTGGTCTGGCTAGCCTTATCGGGTTCGTGTTGCCAACAGCCTACGCCTTGAACTGGCTCCTGGATCGGGCGTATCCGCAGCGGATCGCCACCGAGGGGGAACGCCAGGGATTGGACCTCTACGAACTCGGTTCTGGCGCCTACCCGGAGTTTGCTACCCACAGCGAGGAATTTTCCCAACGGAAGATGTGAGCGAGTTGACCTTTCGCGTCATACCGCTTCGAATCTATTGACACGTGCAGCGCTCGGACCTAGATTGATGATGGCGTCCGGAGGGACTCTTGCGCTCAATCACCCGTCTGGCACTTGTTGCGCTGCTAAGCGCCGGACTCTGCAATCTTTCCGTGATGGCTGCGGCCGGCACCCCCCTCGGCATGGTCGTAAACGCTGAGAATGCCCATCTTAGCGAAGCCACGGCTGCTTTGGGCACGAACGTTTTTGCCGGCGATTCCCTGCAGACAGATCCCGACGGCACGCTGCGCGTTCGCGTAGGTTCGAATCAGGTGTATCTGGCGGCCGCTAGTTTCGCGATGCTTCTGCAGGACCACGACAACATTCGCGTGAAACTCGACCGCGGAACGGTGGGGTTTTCTTCGCCGACTGCGAGCCATTTTGAGATCGAGACGCCCGTGGGGATCGTTCGCGGGGCGAACGGCAAAGCTGCTTTCGGAGAGGTCACCATCGTCGGCCCCGGGAAGATCATGGTCGCCGCTTATCACGGCGCCATTGTCGTGAGCAATGCGGGTTTCGAGCGCACCATAGCCGAGGGGAACGCCTATAACGTCTCGTTGGCGCAAGGCCCCGAGGGCGCTGGAAACGGAACCGGCTCCGACGACAATAGCGGCAACACCAACAATGTCCCTCAAAAAGCTATCCACAATTACGAGCCCCTCGTTTTCACCGCCATCATTACGGGGACGCTGGCGGGCCTCGGTTACCTCGTCTGGCACGTCGCCAACGAAAGCGACCCGGCTCCTCCCTCCAACTGATTTAGCCTCTCGCTCTCGACTTCACAGACGTCGCCTGCACCACTTTCAATCCCTTAAGTAATCTTGGCAACTAAGTTGCATTCACCAGCGACGAAGCTGGGGCCAAGCGCTTGGAAATGTGCTGTAAAGCGATGGCGGGTTTCCAAGAATCGACTTACTGAGAGCCAAAATGGGAATAGTGCGCTTGGTAATTCCCAGAGCGAACCTGGGGCGTGTCGGCCTGGCGAAGTCGGTGGAATATCTCTGTTTAACACTATGCAGTTTTTCATCGCGGATTTGACAACGCTGCATACTTTGCTGTGACGGCCATCACGCCGAAGTGTGCTGTATTGCACAGTTTTGATCACGGAGTCCGCCTATGATGCGGCGTCCGGCGGTTTCTGGAAGCCTGCTTCTGAGGGAAGGTCTATGAAGCGTCGCGGAAGTTACTGGGGAATTGGTGTTTGCCTCGCGCTGCTGATCGCATTTACATCCACGGCCTTTGCGGGAGGAGCGCCAAACCGCACCGGGACCTCCGCGGCTCAAAGCAAGGATTCCGATTATGTGGGCGCCGAGGTCTGCAAAACCTGCCACGAAGAGATTTACAACGGCTGGGAAAAGACTCCTCACTGGAAAACGACGCTCGATACCAAGGGTGGCCCTTCCCATCAAGGCTGCGAAGGGTGCCATGGGCCGGGAGCGGCCCACGTTGCGGGCGGGGGCGACAAAACGAAGATATTCATCTTCCCCGAGCATTCCCCGAAAGAAATTAACGACCGCTGCCTGACCTGCCACGCTTCTTCGGTCGAGCACATGAACGCCACAAACTCTCTGCACCGGCAGAACGAAGTAAGCTGCACCTCCTGCCATTCCCCGCATCACGCGCAGACCAGGGAAGCACTGCTGGTGAAGGCTCAGCCGGAGCTTTGCTACAGCTGCCATTTGCAGCAGAAGCCGCAGTTTGCCATGCCCTTCCACCATCGCGTGAATGAAGGTTTGGTGCAGTGCACCGATTGCCACAACCCGCACGGAACCGAAGCGCCCAAGCAGGTGCGCACGTCCGCCGCGCAGGATGCCGTTTGCTTCAAGTGCCACGTCGACAAGCACGGCCCCTTTGTTTTTGAGCACGAGCCCATCAAGACGGAGGGTTGCTCCTCCTGCCATGTGACCCACGGCTCTCCCAACCCGCACATGCTCAAATTCAGCAATGTGAACATGCTGTGCCTGCAATGCCATACGACGTCGACGTTCAGCGCAGCGCCCGGAACACCGTCCTTCCATAACCAGGCCACCCAATTCCAAGCCTGCACGCTCTGCCACGTGCAAATACACGGGTCGAACTTCGATTCCTTCTATTTCAAATAGAGATGACCATGACCAGGAACGGTCTCCAGGCTGGGCAGCTTCGCATTCTGATCCTCATCGCCGGGCTTTCTCTCGCGCCATTGGCCCGCGCGCAGAACACGCTCCCGACAGCAAGGGCGTGGACTCGGGCAATTACAATATCCAGCAGACGATCGAGTTCGGCTACCGGGCGGACTGGATCAACGGAAACCACGAAACCTACGACACGTTCGTCAACCTGGGCCAGGGCGTGCGCCTGTTCAACTACACCCTGGAAATGCACTCGATCGATCACCGCGGGCTTTTGTTCGATAACCTGAGTTTCAGCAATTTCGGCTATGGCGGCGATCCGAACGATGTCTCGCGGCTGCACATCGACAAGAACAAGTGGTATGACTTTCAGCTGCTGTTCCGGCGCGACAAGAATTTCTGGGACTACAACCTGTTCGCGAATCCGCTGAACCCGGCGACTTCAAAGCCCGCTATCGCTCTGACGACATCGCCGAATGGGCTGGACATGGTGCGCCGCATGCAGGATTACAATCTGACGCTGCTCCCACAATCGGCCCTGCGGTTCCGCCTCGGCTATTCGCGCAATGTGAGTGAGGGCCCGGGGCTCGAATCCTACGACAGTGGCGTGCTCCCGCAATTTACGACCGCCTATCGCACCACGGAGAACGCGTACCGTGCGGGGGTGGACTTCCGGTTCCTGCCCAAGACCACGCTGTCCTACGATCAGTACCTTGCGTATGACAAGCAGGACAACATCACGACGGACAAGAATCTCAGCTATCTTCTGCCCGGCTCGGTTCCCGTCGATTTGGGAATCGTCTGGAACACGGTGGGAAACACACCGTGCGCAACCCCATTCCCTGCTGCGACGCCGGGATTCGCAAACCCGGCCTGCAACGGAGTTACTTCCTACCTCCGGGCAGGCCGGCCGCGCATCTTCACTCCCACCGAACGCTTCAGCTTTCAGTCCACCTACTTCAAGAACCTGGAAATGTCCGGGGCCCTGGGCTATAGCTCCAGCAACAATCAGATTCCGGATTTCGACGAAGTGCTCACCGGTCTGACCACCCGTACCGACACGCGCGGCAGCACCACGAGCGGGCCGGCTGTCGCCAAGCGGGTTTCGGTGAATGCCGACGCAGGGGCTATCTACTCGATAACGGAAAAGCTCCGCATTGAGGATGCCTTCCGCTACGACAACTGGCGCATCCCGGGGGTTTGGAACGCTGTCGAGGGCAACCAGTTCTCGAGCTTCGGCGCGGGCTTCCCCTCCATGCTACTGCCGATCGTGAGCTTCACACCGGCGACGTTCAGCGCGATTTGCCCCGCGCCTTACACAGCGGCCACCTGCCCGCAACACGCCTCTGGCTCGGGCCCTGATATCGAGACAGAAGTGAAATCACAGTTCCTCGGCCAGAACCTGAAGCAAAATACGCTCCAGGCTCAATATGACTTTTCCAACCGGTTGAGCGCGCGCCTTGGGTATCGCTACACGAACCGCAAAATCGCCGACTTCAGCTCGTCCATTGACACCGGAGAAATTTATTTTCCGGGCGGCCCCACCGGAACTGCGGCGAACGATCACCTGGCCGCGCGCGGCGACTGTGCTTTCCCAGCAGCGCCCGCTCCGCACGTGCTCCCGTCGAAGTGCACGCTCCAGTCCAATGGCTCGATCATCGCGACCGGCCCCGACGCAGGCAGCGATACGGCTCGCAACATTTACGACATCCACGAGCAGGCGGCTCTGCTTGGCTTCACGGCGCGGCCCATGGATTCACTCCGCATCACCGGCGACTTTGAATTCGGCTACAACGATTTCGCATTCACGCGCACCAGCCCCCGGCAGATGCAAAGCTACAAGATCCACGCCAACTACACGCCGCGGCAATGGCTGAACCTCGACGGCTCAATCGACATCCACGAAAATCGCGACAACGTCTACCAGGTGAATAATCTCGAGCACGGACGCACCTACGGTTTCGTCACTGTAATTTCTCCGAATGCAAAATACTCGGTGGACGTCGGATACAACTACACCAACATCTACTCGCAAGCGCTGGTCTGCTTCGCCGCGAGCGGCACCGGCGTGCCAACCTACCCGGTCTGCCCCATCACCGGATCACCCGTGGCGCAGAGCGCCACGTCCTTCTACAACAGCAACCAGCATTTCGCCTATTTTGACGTGATGTGGAAACCCATCAATCGGGTCTCGACAACGGTGGGCTACTCGGGAACTTTTGTGGGTGGCAGCACGCTCTTCCTGAACCCGCTGCAACCGGCCGGCACGCTGGCGTTCAATTACACAAAGCCCTACGCAGCGGTTAAGATCGATCTATACAAGGGTTTCAGTTACAAAACGGCTTGGAATTACTATGGATACGACGAAAAGGGGCCGAGCGTGATTTCCGGGCTCGCTCCCATTCCGTTGCGGGACTTCAACGGGAGCACCGCGACGTTCTCTGTTCTGTATGCTTTTTAAGAACTTTAATGTTGAGAAACGAATTGCCTTGGTATCATTCGTTCACAATTCATCCGGGAGGCTCTATATGAATCGTCGGCTAATCCGAACCCGTTCGACCTTCGCACTGTCGGCGGCATTGTCCGCGGCTCTGCTTTGCTCTGCCTTGCCTGCCTGGTCCCAGAACGACGCAGCGAGTCTGTATAAATCAAAGTGCGCTGGATGCCATGCCGCGGATGGCACCGCCAACACACCAGCAGGAAAATCGCTCAAGATTCGCGATCTGCATTCGGCGGACGTGCAGAAGCAAACCGACGCGCAGCTGACGGACATCATCACCGCGGGCAAGAGCCCGATGCCCGCCTATAAGGACAAGCTGACCGGCGACCAGATCAAGCAACTCGTCGGCTACATTCGCGACATGGGAAAGAAGTAGCCCTCGACATTTCAGCAAAGCCCGGTTTTCAGCCTCTCCCCGGGCTTTTAGCGGAGGAATGAATTGACTCTGCCGGGTCCGCAGACCTTGCTTTATTCGGCGCTGATCGTCAGCGTCATTCTGATCGCTATTATTATTTTCAAGCCCTCCGTAACCGCCACGCAAGGCGGCAAAATGTTCGCATTCGTAGCCCTTTTCATTCTGCCCATCCTGGGCACGCTCGGTGCCGCTTCCGATCACATCGAGCGCTCCAAACGCACCACGTTCTGCCTCTCGTGCCACATCATGGAACCGTATGGGAAGAGCCTTCTCGTGGATGACCCGCTGTACATTCCAGCCGCTCATTTTCAGAACCACCGGATTCCCGCAGACGAGGCATGCTATACCTGCCACACCAATTACGGCTTGTATGGCGACATTCACGCCAAACTCGGCGGCTTGCGGCACATCTACATACAATATCTGGGAACGCCGCCGGCGCCCGACAAGATCACGCTATTTACTCCCTACAATAATCGCGAGTGTCTGCACTGCCATCTGGGCGCACGTTCTTTCGAGAGCAACGAAGTACACAAGGCCATCATGGATTCGCTGAAAAGCAATGAGATGTCGTGCGTCAGCAGCGGCTGCCATGACACGGTGCACAACATCGACAGCCTGACCAAAGCAAAATTCTGGAGCCCCGCCAATGAAAGCAATTGAGCGAAACCTCCGCATTGCCGGCTGCCTTACGCTCGTGGGATTGGGGGTGACACTTCTTAGCCTTGCCTGGAAGGCGCCTCTATCGTTTATTTTGTTTGCCGGCGTGGGCGCCGTGCTGACGTTCGCTGGAATCGTCATCTATCTTTACTCGCTGGTGTCGGCAACCGGCACTCCGTAACGCCCCATCGCGCGGCAGTGTATTTCAGTGGCCGCCGCGCCCGGAACTTTGGGCAGCCCCCGCATAAATGTGCTAGATTGGCGGTTCGACCAATCGCCAAGATGCGAAGAGCGTTTCTTCGGTTGTTCATTTGCCTTTTTGTGGCCGCGTGCGCTATTCCCCTGGCCGCGCTGCACTCAGCTCCGCGCCCCGACGTTCTGCTCGATACGATGCAGCGCGAATTGCACCGCGCGATTGCCTCGCTGGAGAAATCCGATCCTGCAACCTACTACCTGAGCTACTCGGTGGCGGACGCCACTTCCGTTACCATCGCGGGGACCGCGGGAAGCCTGATCGTTTCTTCGGAGGGTCATCGGCGGCAGGCGGACGTGATAATGCGCGTGGGTTCGGCGGCGCTCGATAATACGCACAGCCAGAACCGCCCTTCCGGGATCGTCTCCGGATCCCTGCCGCTGAGCGACGATTCCGACTCCATTGCGCGCGTGCTCTGGCAACTGACGGATCGGGAGTACGAGCAGGCCTCTTCCACATTCCTGAAGGTGAAGACGAATCAGGCGGTGCAATCGGCCGAAGAGGACAAGTCTCCCGATTTTTCTCTGGAAGCTCCTCAGACGCACGCCGGCGAATCGCGTCCACAGCCCTCCCTGGATCGTAAAACCTGGGAAGACCGCATTCGAAGGCTCTCCGCGGGCTTTCTGAAATATCCGAACGTCTACTCATCCACGGTTTACTTGCAATTTTCGACGGACCGGTCGTACCTCGCCACGAGCGAGGGAACGGCTCTGGTGCAGCCCGCGGCGATCAGCCGGCTGGTAATTGAGGGAGAAACGCGCGCCGACGATGGCATGGAGCTGATGCGCGTGGAGACTTTTCAGGCGGCGTCCCCTGACCAGCTTCCTTCCGAGGCGGAACTGCACGGCAAAGTGGAGAAGATCGCGGCAGACCTGAAGGCCTTGCGCGCCGCGCCCGTCGCCGAGCCTTATGCGGGTCCAGCATTGCTTTCCGGCCGCGCCGCCGCCGTGTTCTTTCACGAGGTTCTCGGACATCGGCTCGAAGGGCATCGCCAGCGCGGCGATACCGAGGGGCAAACGTTCACAAAAAAGGTAAATCAGCTCGTGCTGCCCCCGTTTCTGAGCGTGACCGACGACCCTACGCTGAAGGAATTGGGCGGGGTAAAGCTTGCCGGCACGTATGATTTCGACGACGAGGGCGTGCCGGCCGCAAAGGTGAATGCGGTTGAGAACGGCGTGCTGAAGAATTTCCTGATGTCGCGCGCGCCCATCACCGATTTCAGCCATTCGAACGGGCACGGAAGGCGCCAGCCCGGCCTCATGCCCGTGGGGCGTCAGGGAAACCTGATCGTTACCTCGACCAACACGGTGAAAGACTCCGAGCTGAAGCAGAAATTCGTCGACGAAATCAAGAAGCAGGGAAAACCGTACGGATTGTATTTCGAGGATATTCAGGGCGGATTCACGCTGACGGCGCGGGCGTCTCCGCAGGCATTTCAGGTGATTCCCGTGATGGTGTGGCGCGTATATCCGGATGGCCGCCCCGATGAGCTGGTGCGAGGGGTGGACATCGTGGGAACGCCGCTGCTTTCCCTGAACAACATCATCCTTACCGGCGACACCGAGCAGGTGTTCAACGGCGTTTGCGGAGCCGAATCGGGGCAGGTGCCCGTCGCGGCCGCCGCGCCCGCCATGCTTTTCTCCGAGATCGAGGTGCAGAAGCGCGCCAAGGGGACGCAGCGCCCGCCGCTTCTGCCGCCGCCAGGGTTCGATGAAGTTGCAACGTCGGACAACGCCAACAAGCCGGTGGCGCGATGAGGAAGTTTTCGCGCGCTTCGAAGGGCGCACTGATTTTTCTGCTCTGCGCCGCCACGCTTGCCCATGGCAAAATCGCGCTTGGGCAGCAACCGCCGGATAAATCCGCCAAGCCTGCAAAACAATCGAATGACTCTTCGCCGGATGTGCTGCTGCAAGCCATGCAGCAGGAGCTCGACCGCTCCAAAGCAAAGCTCAAGATGGACAATGTGCCGGCGCCGTATTACATCGAATACCGCCTTTCGGACATCGACGAGTACGACGCCGAAGCAGCGTTTGGAGCGCTGCGCCAGGAGCAGCGCTTTCACGGACGCTCGGTGCGCGTGGTGGTGCGGGTGGGCGATTACAAGCAAGACAGCTACTATGGCCCCGGAGTTGGCTCGGCCGCGTTTGCGCCGCTGGACAATGATGCGACCGCATTACGCTGGCAGCTTTGGCTCGCTACGGACCAGGCTTACAAGGCGGCGAGCCAGGCGCTGGCGCAAAAGAAGGCTGCGCTGAGCCAGTTCACTGCGGACCAGCCTTTCGACGATTTTGCGAAGGCGACCGCTTTGCAGTCGATTGAACCGGTTGCCAGGCTCGATTTCGATCCCAAGCCGTGGAAGGAAACGCTCGAAAAATCCACGGCGCTATTCCGATCGGATCCAAAAATGGAATCCCTTACCGCCGCGCTGCGATTCCGGGCGGTGAATCAGTATTTCGTGAATACGGAAGGATCGGTGACGCGATCGGGCTACACCGTGTACTTTGTGAATGCGGCGGCCTCGACGCAGGCCGCTGACGGAATGCGCCTGGAGCGCTCGCCCTATTACGGGGCCGCAAATCTGAAGGAATTGCCGGCTCCGGAAGAGTTCCAGGCAGACGTCGCTAAGGTGATCGAGACGCTTCACGGCCTTCGCGATGCTCCGGTGGTGGATGAGGACTATCGCGGCCCGGTGCTGTTTGGCCCCGATGCGGCGAGCGATCTGTTCTTCCAGATGGTCGGGGAGAACGTGCTGGGAAACCGGCCGAAGCCGGGTGAGTCCGCGCGAACGACGGGGGATTACTCGTCGAATTATAAAGGGCGAGTGCTGCCGAACTTTCTTTCGGTCACCGACGATCCCACGATGAAGACGTTCGATGGCAAGAGCCTGATCGGAAGCTATGACGTCGACGACGAGGGCGTGCGCGCGGAAGCGGTGCCAGTGATCGAAGATGGAAGCCTGGTGAGCTACCTGCTGGGGCGCGAGCCCATCCGGGATTTTCCCGAGTCGAATGGGCATGGGCGCGCCGCGCCGGGCCAGCCGCCGACGCCGAGCATTGGGAACCTGATCGTGAAATCGAAGCAGTCATCTTCGCCGGAGGAGTTGAAGAACAAGCTGATCGAGCTCTGCAAGCAGGACAACAAACCTTTCGGGTATTACGTCGAAACGCTGGCGGGCACGAATCCCCGGCTGCTCTATCGCGTGTATCAGGACGGCCACCAGGAACTGGTGCGCGGAGCGGCGTTCGACGAACTCGACACACGCACGCTGCGCAACGACCTGGTCGCCGTCGGAAACGATCCGCTGGTGAGCAACCGCCAGGGCGCCATTCCGTCCACCGTGATCAGCCCGTCCATTCTGCTTGACGAGCTGGAAGTGAAACGCAGCGACCAGCAAAACAGCAAGTTGCCGGAATATCCGCCTCCCGCCCTCAGCCCGAGTCGCTGATACTTTGTTCTAGAAAATCAGCTTCAACCCAAACTGTATTTGCCGGGGATTTGTCGCCAGCGTAGTGATGGTTCCGGCAGAAGCGTTGAGCCCTCCGGTGGCAAACACCGTGGGATTGGGCGGGCCGAAATTTACGTGGTTGAGCGCGTTAAAGAACTCCGCGCGGAATTCGACGGTCATCCTGTCGGATACCCGCGTGTCTTTGAACAGGGAGAGGTCGACGTCCGCCAATCCAGGCCCTTTGAACGCGCCCCTCCCAAGACTTCCGTAAGTGCCCGCGGCAGGCAGCGCAAAGGCGTTCGGGTTGAACCATCTCGTTGGAGTATCCAGCAGAATGGGACCCGAAAAGCCCGGGTTGGGCGAAGGGCGATCGGGATTCCGGGTATCTCCGTCCCCGGACCGATTCGAGCCGATCACCGGCGTGAACGGGAAACCGCTCAAGAAGGTGGCGATTCCGTTCAACTGCCAGCCGTCGATCAGCTTGCCCTCGAGGCCGCTCGTGCCGCTGAGCCAATGCTTGCCCTGGCCAAAAGGCAATTCGTAGCGTGCTGAAACGCTTCCCTGGTTCGCGGGATTCAGAGCGGATGGGCCCCAGTCCCGACGCAAATCATCCCTGTCCATCACCATCTGCGATTGATTGCTGGCCTGCGCGCCGGTCAGCGCCGAATTGATGTCGAGATTTTTCGACCAGGTGTAGTTGCCCCGGAACTGCAAGCCGTTGCTTAGCCGATGGGTGACTTCCGTTTCCAGTGCGTTGTAGCTCGTGTTGCCTTCGGTGTACCAGAAGAAACCTGCGCCCAGGGAAGGATTCGGGCGCGTGCCAACGGGAATGTATTCGGCACCCTGGACGACGTGGCTTTGGTTTGCAGCAGTGGCCGGAGTGCCGTTGGTGGCGGCGCCGCCGGCCGTGCAACCGCTCGGGTTGGAACATATCTGCGAGGGGATCGTGTTCGGATCGATGCTCACAAAACCATGGTATCCGTGCGATCCCACATAGGCGATGCGGAAGGCCGTGTTGTGGGTCAACTCCTGCTCGATTGCGAGATTCCATTCCTCAACCGTGGGCGTTTTCGCGTTCGCCTGAACCCCCTGAGGGGCATACGGACAGGACAATGTTGAACGGGGAGCAATCGGTACGATCGAAAATAATGCGCCAGAGCAGGAAAACGAGCCGTTGTAGGGAGAGACAGAGTTCATCAAAAACGCCAGGTCGTCTATGAGCGAATAGTACGTGCCGAAGCCGGCGCGAACCGCGGTTTTTCCGTTTCCGAAGACGTCCCAGGCGAGGCCTACGCGCGGGCTGAAGAGCTTTGTGGCGTTGTTTTGAGTGAATATGGAATTGCCGACCTGCGGCGCTGTGACGAGTACGCCGGACGCGGTGACGTAATTCGAGGCTCTTCCCAATTCCTCGTTCCAACCGGTGGTGAACTCGTGGCGGATGCCGGCGCGAATCGTGAGATTCGATCTAAGGTGGATGGCATCCTCGACGTACCAGGCGCCGAAAAGGCTTCGCCAACCCAGTTCGTTGGGGCTGGTAACCACCTGAAACGTGCTCGTTGTGCTTTGCAGGAATGTCGTAAGGCTTAGAAACGTGGCTTGTCCGGCCTGGCGCGACGCGCTGTTTTCGTTGTCCTGGAGGCGCTGGAACCAAGCACCTACGCTGATCTGGTGGATTCCCTTGCTGATCTGGACGTCATCGGTATACGTGAACAGGTTCCGGTGATTCACAACTCCCGCCGCGTTGTTCGGCCCCGCGGAAGTGAGCGCGGCGAGTCCGGTGGTCGAAGTCCTCCTCCAATCACGATTCCGCCTGGACCGGCGCCGGTGACGAAGTCGAGGCTCGGCGAAAACGAGGATAAAAGGGAGGAATCCAGACCAAATCCCGCGCGCGAAAAGCCGGCGCGGAATGTGTTCAGAATATTCGGAGAAAAAATGTGAGTCTCCTGCAGACTCAACACCTGCATGCGAAGCAATGAGTACGACGCGAACAAAGGGTCCGCCAGGGGCACGAGGCTGTTCCCGTCGTCGATCGTGTAGGCGCCGGAAAGCGAGTCCCGATTGCTCAAAACGTAATCCGTTCGCAGGGTGCCGAAATCCTCGCGGATACTTTGTTTGGGGCTGTTGTACGAGTAAGCCGTACCGGAAGGAATTGTGCTTCCGGGAATCAGCAACTCGGGCCCGTTTGGCTGGGGCCAGAAGGACATGTACTGCAGCATTGCCGTATTCAGATTAGCGACCTTAGCGTACACACCGGTAACGGAATTCGGCAAAAGACCCTGGCGGACCTGCTGATCGGGAACGATGGCAACGTTGCTCTGGGTCAGCGCCTGGCGAAATCCCTCATAATTGCCGAACAGGAACCACTTGTCTTTCTTGAGCGGGCCGCCCAGCGAGCCTCCAAACTGGTTCTGCTTGAAGGGAGGCGAGTTGCCCTGTGCAAAATAGTTCGTCGCGTCCAGAACGTTGTTTCTGAGAAATTCAAAAGCGGATCCGTGCAGAGTATTGCTTCCCGACTGGGTGACCACGCTCACCTGCGCGCCGGCGCGCTTACCATATTCGGCTGAGTAGGTGTCCGTGAGCACGTTGAACTCGCGAACCGCATCGATTCCGAGCAGATATCCGCTCACGCCGCCCGGCGTTACGGCAAGCTGGCTTGACCCCGTGTATTCAATGCCATTCAGCAAGAACAGATTCTCGTAGGTACGCCGACCCGAGACCGAAAACGTGTTGCCGTTGCTTGTGCTTGTCTGGGCGCTCTTCAAAGCGCTGTAATTGATGGTGCCGGGATTCAAGGTGACCAGATCGTCGAAGCTGCGGCCATTGAGCGGCAGGTCTTTCACTTCGCGCTCGCCCACAACGCCCGAGATGGCGGCTGTAGTGGTGTTCACTACCGGCGCTTCTTCGGACACGACGACTTGCTGGACGATTTCTCCCACCTCAAGCCGCAGAGTCAAGACCACTTCCTGCCCCACCTCCAGCTCGATCCCCTTGCGAACCGCGGCCTTAAAGCCCTTCTTTTCGGCTTTCACCTCCTGCGAACCAAGAGGCAACCCAACCGCGGTAAAGTTGCCGGAGTCGTCGGTGATTACAACGCGCGCGGCCCCTGTTTCGGTGCTGGTAACCGTAATTGTCGCGGCGCTCACGGCCGCCCCGGAGGCATCTTCGACATGGCCGGAGATCGCGCCGGAAATCTGGACTCCCTGGGCTGCGGCAAGGGGGCTGTGCCGCCAACCAAAAAGATCCACGCAAGCGTTTGCAGGATTGCCCGCAACTTTGACCGGTAAATACCGCCTCCGGCGACGCCCCTCAATCCTCATTCCGCGCTCCTTTTCGGCGCCCCGCGCCCCAATAAGAGTGTCGAGTGAGCATGTGCGGTTTCATTTATTTTCAGCAAGATAGCAGGGTTTTCGTTCGTCCCAGTGTGTCGAGTGGGGCGTTGCGTTTTCATCATCTTTTTCGTCTCGTTTTCCGCTCTCGCGGGAAGCACATTATCACGGTCAAGGCAAATTGTAAGGGTCGTGTTGTCGTGGTAGAGATGGCCCCCAGGCGCGCCTCTAGGCTGCGAGAATTGCCCGGCCATCGCCGCAACTCGCCTATACGGCCGACTATCATAACCCGGCCGGTCAAGTGACAGGCCCTGTACAGTTTCCTGTGGGGAGACAGGAATCAGGATATGCTATGTTGCACAGCGAAAGCTGATTTCAGGAGGAACGAGAAACAATGTCATCGCCGTCGCGACGACGCAGCGATCGCGTTTCACTAACAGTTCTGCTCGAGGTTTCCGGGACCGATAGCCACGGCGCGGAATTCAAAGAGCCTGGCAAGACTTTGATCGTCAGCCGTCGCGGGGCGATGATCGTCTCTGCCAGGGAGTTGGCGCCAGGACAGCAAATCCACATTCAGCGCAAGGCTCCCAGTGAATCTCAGCGTCAGGGCCACGCACGCGTGGTCAATCAGATGGGCCAGCAGAGGGACGGCTATCTCTACAGCGTGGAGGTTCTCGACCCGGAGATGGACCTGTGGGGCGTCGACTTCCCCGCACTCCTCGAAGAGTCGGACGCCGTGGCCAAAATGCTGCTCGAATGCACCTATTGCCACGGGCGGGAGGTGGCCTACCTCAACGAAATCGAACTCCGCGCTTTCGAAACGAACCGGGGTATCGCGAGACATTGCAAGACCTGCTGCGTTCCCAGCGTCTGGACGCAGGTTCCCCACGAAGACGAAAAGAAGCTGAAGGCCCGGACGCGTCGCGCGACGAGCGAGCCGGCAGCTGGCGCTCCAACCGACGGGGAACAACGAGAGCGGCAACGATTACGGCTTCAGACACGGCTCACGGCCTGCATCCGGAAGTCCGGTGAAGACGACGAACTCGCCGTGTGCGAGGACATCTCTCCCATCGGAATGTGCTTCCGCAGCAAGCGCCGGTTCGACGCCAACACAGCCATCGAGGTTGCCGTCCCGTATTCTCCGGATACTGCGAATATCTTCCTTCCGGCGCGCATCGTCTATTCCGAGGAAATTCCAAAGGCGGGATTATTTCGCCACGGCACGGAGTATCGGAGGGTAGGGCCGCGGGCGCGGTGAGAGGAAACTGAGGAAGCAGAGGAGGTTGAGGAGGAAGGCTCGCGGGAAAAGCGCCGAGAGCGGTAGGGCTGCGCGTCGAGTCTTTTTGTCGCGGCTGAAAGCCGCGACCTACAAGGCTTGCTTGTTGCCCGCTTGCCTCGCAGTTGCGAGACAGACTCTGGAATGCGGCAGCGCGGGCATTGCGATTGGCCGTGATGACCGACCCTTAAAACCGAAGGGTCGGGCACCCGCAAAGGCTCGAACAAGATGGGATGGCTTGACGGCTTCTAGCCGACTGCGACGGGCTGGCGTTCGCCGGAGCGGCGGGAATGATATCGCATGGAAATGTTCAGGTGGACGACGCCGACGGGCGTGTCAAAAGAAAGAATCGTGGCCTCCGAATCGCTTCCAATCTGGGCGCACTGATCTTCCGTGAGTAATGCGGGAGGGAAAACCCTGAACTGAAATCCCCGGTCATTCAGCTGCGTGACGGCGTTTCCGATCACCATATTCGCCAGCTCACAGACTGTTTCTGGCACGATCGACTCGGCCGGGTCCACTTCGCCGCCCGCCATGTATTCAGCAATTTTCGCCGCTGCGCTGGGTTCCATGTCGAGAATGATGCGGCCTTCGATTTGTCCCTTGAAGCCGACGACGGCGGCCAGGCCCTTCCTGCGATAGCCTTCCTCCTCCATCGTGACATCCGCAATGGTCACCGGGGCTTTCATCATCTCGGCGAGCACGGCATCAAGAGAGCCGATAAAAGGCTGGATCAGATCCATTTTCATGGCGTTCTCCCCTCGGACGCCCCCACGGGAGCGGTGGCGGGTTCCTCGTTCAGGACATAGCGCAGAATTTCGTAGAGAACTTCGGGCTTTACGGGCTTCTGGACGAAATGGCGCGCGCCCTTTTGAAGAGCGGCGAGGATATTTTCCTGGTACCCCACCGATGAGACCATCACCACGCGCGCATCCGGATGCTCCTGGACGATGCGTTCGACGGCTTCGATGCCTTCCATCTGGGGCATAGTGATATCCATCAGGACGATGTCAGGGTTGGTGCGGCCATATTCGGTGATCGCGGTCAAGCCGTCGCCGGCTTCGCCCGCCACCTGGCCTCCAAAAGTCTCCACCATCTTGGTAATGCTCTTCCTCGCGAACACCGAGTCGTCCACGATGAGGAAGCGCACGGGCTGGCCGTCCCGCTTGCGCGCCAGGGGCTCAAATGGCTTCATGACGATCTCCTTCTCAAAAAAGATTCCGCGGGACCGGCGCTCGACAGCAGGGCCGAAGTCTCCAGGTTAGGCGGCGCGTAGCCGGCCGCGCATATCGATTGCAAATTACTTGCGATCAGATGCAGAGGAACGACGCGCATGGCGAATCCCCGTTCGATGGCCGCGCGGGGCATGCTTTCCACGACGCAGGTATCGAGGCTCTGGGCGATGGTTAATCCGCCCGCTGAGCGAACCGCGCCCATACCGGCGGCGCCGTCATCGCCCATTCCCGTCATCAAAATTGCCACGGCTTTTCCTGCAAACTCCTGGGCGACCGACTCGAAAAGCACATCGGCCGAAGGGCGGTGACCGTTGATCTTCGGCTGGCCGTCGAGCATGACAATGTCTCCGTGCTCCATGTGGCGAACCTTCATGTGCCGGTTTCCAGGGCAGATCAGAGCCCGACCGGCGAGAAGCAGGTCGCCCGACTGAGCTTCCTTTACCTCAATGGCAGAACACTCGTTCAAACGCCGCGCAAACATTCCGGTAAAGCCCTCCGGCATGTGCTGAACCACGAGCAAGCAACCCGGAAAATTTTCGGGGAGCTGCGAGAAAAGATATTCGAGCGCGTTCGGCCCGCCGGTGGAGACGCCCAGAGCGAAATTTCGCGAAGGCAAGCGCAACGGGGCGGACGTCTTGCGAGGCTCCTTCGGCTTTAGCGCAGGCTCGGAGATGATCAGTTTGGGAGCGCCGGAAGCGGCGGCCACCTTAACCTTGACCGCAAGCTCCGCTGAAATTTGATCGATGCTGCCGGAAGCCGCTTCGTGCGGTTTGGCGACAAAATCGAACGCGCCGAGCGCCAGAGCCTTCAGAGTCACCGATGCACCAGCCTCGGTGTGGGCGCTGAAGACGATCACCGGAACGCCGTGCTTGCGCGTGATTTGCCGCAGCATTTCCATGCCATCCATCCGGGGCATCTCAAGGTCGAGTGTGACGACATCGGGCCGCAGTTCCTCAATTTTCCGCAGGCCAATCAATCCGTCCATGGCGGTGCCGATCACTTCAATCGAAGGGTCGCGCGACAACGCCTGGGGAATAAGCTTGCGCATCAGGGCTGAGTCGTCGACGACGAGAACGCGCACTTTTCCGTTCATGCCGCCGCCCCTGGTCCCGGCACTTTAGGAACCCGCGGCATCAGCGCCGCCATATTCAGGATCATCACCACCGTGCCATCTCCCAGGATCGACGCTCCGCTGATCAGCGGAGAAGCGATGAGCTGGTCCTCCAACGGCTTGATCACTAGTTCTTCTTCGCCCATGAGGCTATCGACAACCAGGCCAAACCGGCGGACTCCCACTCCTACCACCACCACGAAAATGCGTTTCGGTTTTTCCCGCGGCGGAGCAGCACCGCTCCGCCCGAGACGTACAAGAGTTAAAATCTGCTTCCGCAATTGAACAACTTCACGATCGTTCACTACATGGATCTCTTCCGGAGTAATGCGCGTGATCTCAACGACGGAAGCCAAGGGAACCGCGTAGAGCCGCCCGTCCACGCGGAACAGGAGCGCCTGAATGCTGGCCAGAGTGAGCGGGACGAGAAGCTTAAAGGTGGTGCCGCGCCCGGGTTCGCTCATCACCTCCACGAAACCCTTCATGCTCTCGAGAACGGACTTCACCACATCGAGTCCGACGCCTCGTCCGGAAATTTCCGTAATTTCGTCTTTGGTGCTGAACCCGGGCTTGAATATCAATTGCAGAGCCTCGGATTCGCTCAGGCGCAGGGCTTCTTCCGGGGTGAAGATTTCTCTTTCCACGGCGCGGCGGAGGATTTTTTCGCGGTCCAGTCCCATGCCGTCATCGGAGACTTCGATGACGACCTGATCTCCCTCGTGATAGGCGTTCAAGTGAATCGTGCCGCGCGCGGGCTTCCCGGCGGCCAGCCGGTCCGGGGGCGACTCGATGCCATGATCCGCCGCATTCCGGACCAGATGGGCGAGGGGCTCGCCGAGTGCGTCCAGGATGCTTTTGTCGAGGTCGGTGTTCTGCCCCGAGACATCGAGAACGATGTCCTTGTTCCGCAATCTGGCGATGTCGCGCACGATGCGAGGGAAGCGGCGGAAGAGCTGCTCGACGGGAACCATGCGGATCTTCATGACGGACTTCTGCAGTTCGTCCAAGACGCGCGATTGAAACGCGAGCGCGTCGGACAATCTTCCGCGCAGCGGCTCTTTCGGATAACGGCGCTCGAATTCGTTGACCGTCCGCTGGAGCATGGATTTGCCAATAATCAGTTCGCCGACCAGGTTCATCACGGCGTCGATGCGGGCCGTTTCAACGCGCAGGCTTCCTTCCACGGCGGAATGGATGGGGTTGGGCGGAGCAGGTTCGCGCCGGCGATCCTCGCGATGTTCGTCGCGCCGCTCCCTGGGTTGTTCGTTGCGCTGCTCGGCGGGGGGTTCTTCGCGGCTCCGGAGCGTATCGAAAGAGGCTCCGCCTTTACCGGACTTGGCGGCAATAGCCGCGGCCTCCGCTTCCAACAGCACTTGAAGGACGTCGCGCTTCGCGATTTGCGGCGCATCCATTCGCTCGACAGAAATTTTCTCGACAACAGAGGGGACGTGGCATCTCTGCTTGATCCAATCCGGCGATTGCGCACTCAACAGGGCCGCTTCGATCGTCCGGCAGGTTTCCGCCGGCGCCGCATCCTGAGGGATCAGTCCCAGAAGACGGCCCACGCCAGTGAAGGCCTTCTTTACCAGCTCAAACGATAAGGAATTGAACGGCGCCTGCGAATCGAGATGCAGGATGACGTGGTAAACCGGCTCGCCCGCGCCACAGGCCTCGGCGATCATGAGACGCTCGTACTCCGTCCACGCGGGCTTTGCTTCGAGGGTGGAATCCGCCGCGGCTTTTGCCGACCTGGAAACAAGCTGCTCGACCAACTCTCTCAGAATTTTCCCGTGCGGGGGGGCCGCGTTCGAGCGGTAGGCGGCCAGCATCTCGCGAAACGTGTCGGCGGCGGTGAGAACCACGGATGCGATCTCGGCTCCGTTATCTTTTGCGAGCTCGGGAGTCAAGGCGTCTTCAAGGTGATGAGCCAATTCGCTGAGCTCACGGAAGCCGCAGGCGGCCGAGTCTCCCTTCAGAGTGTGGACGGCGCGCCGCACGTGACGGAGTTCCTCGCCGTCGCAGGGATTCGCCTCCAGGGCGAGCCCCGCCCCGTTCATCCCTTGCAGAAGCTCTTCGGCGCTTTCGAAGAAGACGTCCAGGAGCTCCGAGGCTTGCTGGTCGGAATGAAAGTTCACCGAACCACCTTATCGATCCGCTGGTACACAGTCGCGTTGTTTTCGTGAATCATATGGAACTTCGTGGTGAGCCCGAACAGGCTCTCCGCGTGGCCGACGAACAGATAGCCCTCCGGATTCAGGCAGTGATAGAACTTTTCAACGAGGCGCGTTTGTTCGGGCCCGTCGAAATAGATCATGACGTTGCGGCAAAAAATGGCGTCATTGTGGCGGGGGAGAAAGACCGTCTTCAGGTTGTGCAAATCGAACTGAACAAGATTCTTGAGGGCGGGTTTCACTGTGTAGCGGTCGCCAACTTTGTCGAAATAGCGGAGCCGACAGGTGTAGTCCACACTCTCCATTTGAGCCTGGGTGTAGACAGCTTGCTGAGCCGCGAGCAGCGCGGTGTAGTTGATATCGGAAGCCAGAATTTCCACTTTCCAGGGGGGCGGAACGAGGGGCTTCGGCGTTGGCATGTCGAACGGCAAAGGATTGCGCAGGTAATAGTAGGCCAACGCGTCGCAAATCATTATGGCGAGGGTGTAAGGTTCCTGTCCCGTGGAGCAGCCCGCGCTCCAGATGCGAATCGTCCAGTCGCGGCGCTCCTGCTTCTTTTTCAGGAGCCCTTCGAGCACCACTTTCTGGAACAGGTCCAGCTGCGGGCGGATGCGAAAGAAGCTGGTCTCGTTGACGGTGAGGTTCTCAAGGAGGGCGTTCAGTTCCTGCTTGCCCTTGCGGCTGACGAGCAAAAGGTAATACGCGTAGAAGGAATCCAGCTGGCATACTTTGATGCGGCGCTGCAGGCGGTCCTGCAGAAAATCCATGCGACGCTCGTCAAAAAACATGCCGCATTCCTGATAGATCAGCGTCTGCAGAAGCTTTAACTCAGCCGGACTGAGCGGAACTTGGGCTGTGAGCGTCGACATTCTTCCCTCTGAGCCTTGTGGGTGGCCGGCCTATAAATTGCGGGCGATGACGCCTGCAAGAAGGGGTTCGTCCGGGGCCGCAGTTCCCCCGAGAATCTGGAGTTCCCCTTGCCGTAAGATCTTTTTCAAATCCAGCATAATCACGAGCCGGCCTTTCAACTTTCCGACGCCGGTAATGTAATCGATCTCGCCTTCCCGGAAGACGTTGTGAGGGTCTTCGATTTCCGAGGGCGGAATACGGAGCACCTCCGAGGCGGAACTTACGATGAGCCCGATGAATCTCCCTTCCAGCTCCACAACCACGATGCGGCTCTTCTTGCTGGATTCCGCCGATTCCGCGCGGAACCTTTTCCGCAGGTCCATCACGGGAATGATCTGCCCCCGAAGATTGATCACGCCCTCGATGTAGTCCGGAGCGTTGGGAACCGCCGTAATCTGGGGAACGCGAACGATCTCCCGGACCGCCGAGATGGGCAAACCGAACGTTTCTGGCCCGATCCGGAAGGCAACGAGCTGGATGTCTCTGTCCACAGATGGAGTAGGTCTCTTCAGGACCGCCCTACCTCTGCGTATTCACGGGAAGCGCGCCGCGCTATTTCCGACTGTGTTTCTCTCGGAGGCAAGTACCGGCGGCCGTCCGCTTCGGTCTCGTCGATCACGAACCGGCCCATCGATTCCAGCAACGCGCGGGAAAGGTTCGACATTTGTTCAGCCGTGGCGGCAAGGCCGGTGGAGCTGGACGTGGATTGCTGCACCATTTCCCGCATTCTTTCCATCGCGCGAACGACGGCTTGCGCGCCGGAGGCCTGCTCCTCCACAGAGGAGTTGATTTCATGCGTGATTTCGGTCAAGCGGTTGGTGGCTTTGGCAATCTGGGCCGAACCGTTGGATTGTTCCGTGGTGGCCGCGCCGATCTCCTGCGAGAACTTGTACACTTCGGAGACGACGTCCGAGATCTTGTCGAGCGCCAGGCTCAGGTCCTTGTTGAGGAGCAGGCCTTCCTGAACCATGGTGGTGCTTTTGTCCATGTTCTCGACGGCTTCGCGGGCTTCCTTCTGGATGCCACCGATGAGGTCCGAAATTTCTTTGGTGGACTGCGTCGACTTCTCGGCCAGCTTCCTGACCTCTTCAGCGACCACCGCGAATCCCAGCCCGTGCTCTCCGGCGCGCGCCGCTTCGATGGCGGCGTTAAGCGCCAGAAGGTTGGTTTGTTCAGCCAGATCGTCGATCACTTCGATGATTTTGCCGATATCGTCGGCGCGGCGCCCCAGCGCATCGATAATTTCCGCCGAAGACTGGATGGACTGGCTCGCCCGGTTCAGCCCCTCGGTCGCCTTGTCCATGGTGGACATTCCGCTTTTCGCTTCTTCCCGGGAACGATAGGAGATTTCGACCAGCAGCCGCGCGGTATCTGCCACGCGTTGAATCGACGTGACCATTTCATCGATCGAGGCCGATGTCTCCGCGACGCTCGACGACTGTACTTGCGTGTTCTTTACCACGCTCTGCACGTTGATGCTCATTTCGTGCATCGTGCTGGTAACTTCATCGATTGCGGAGGCCGCCTGCACGCTGACTTTGGCCGATTCATCGGAAGCCGTCGCCATCTGGCCGGCGCCGTTGGCAACCTGAGAAGCGCTATCGCGAACCTGGCTGACAAGTTCCCGGAGCCCGTGGGTCATCCGGGAGAAGGCGACCGCCATCGTGTCCTGCGAAGAGCGCGGCTGCACGGAGACCGACAACCGGCCTTCGGCGATCGCAGCAGACACGGCGGCCATCTGCTTCAGGTGAACGATCATCTTGTGGAAGTTCTCGGCGAGCACGCCCACTTCGTCGCGGCGGCGGATATCGATGGACTGGTCAAGATCGCCCGTGTCGCCGATGCGATGAGCCACGTCGATCAGTTGATGGAGCGGCTCTTTGATGGATTTCGCGGTAAAGAACGCGATCAGGCCGCCCAGGAGCACGGCGAATAGGGTTCCGATCGTTGTAATCACGGCGCTGATCATCGTGGCCGAGTCCGAAGACTGGTTTGAGTTTTCCTGGGCTCGCCTCACGGCGCGGCTGGCTTCATCCAGTATGGTTGTGGACCGGTTGATCCAGGAAACCGGATCGTGCTGGAGGTAAAAGACCTGCAGATCGGCGATCGTGGAATTGCCGGCATCCACCTGATGCCGCTTGGCGATCATCGCCTTTGCAAAATTCTCTTCCCAATTGTGTTCGTTGTCCTCCACCTGAGAGAGAGCGATGCGCAAGCCCTGGTCGGTGGCCATCCCTTCGCCCTGGTGCAACAGCTGGGTGAGGTCGCTCATACCTCGATTTGTCTTGTCTTCGTCCCGCAGATCGCCGCTCAGGAGATAGTTGCCCAGAGCCAGACGGTTTTGCATGATCTCGTAACGCACCGCCTCGATCGTCTGCACGTCCACCAGACCCGAAGCGACTGCCGACCGCGCCGCATATTGACGCTGGACGGTGAAAATATTTATCACGAGGAGAAACAACATGATTACGAGAATGGAACCGAATCCGAGATAGAGCTTCTTCCCAATCGTCATCAGAAAAGCCTCCACATCCTGACTGCGGGAATACCCGGCGTGAAAACGGGCTTGACTTGCTGGCCATGACCCTACGACGGGCAGCGTTCTTCACTGCCGACCAATAGCCACGGTGAACCGGCCCAGGGGTATCCGGTCGTGAGGGTGCAATGGAGATGCCAATACCGGCTGTTTCGAATGTTGGTGCACGGGATGAGTTACGACCCTATCGCAAGGATTCGCTTGTAGTTACGCCGGCAGCCCGTTTTCGGCCAAGAGGCCGCAAGTTGTTGAAGTCTCAGGCAGAAGCCGCCCCGCGTGCCGCGTCTCATCTTGCGACGCGGATTAGCACTTACAACAACCGGTTCCTCACAATTGTTGACTCAAAATGAGATGGATTCTAACGTCGGTTTGCTGTCGGAATACGCGCGCAAGCCCCCTGATCCTCCGTGCGTGCATTGAAGACAATTCGGGATGTCCCTTCCGGTCTCGACGACCCAACCGGGGATCTGCTCGCTCATTTTTCCGCGGCGACTCTTGAACTGAATCCGTCCATCGGCACCCAGGAACTTTCGCGGCGGCTCACGGCGCGCGCAACGCAAATGTTGGGCGCCCGCGCTGCGGTTTTGGCGCTGGCGACCACTTCCCACTGGGACATCGCAGCACTGAGCGGTCCCGCGATCCATTGGAACAACGAAGTGCGGGCGCGGCTCGCCAATCGCTTTGCGGAACTGGCAAGCGCACCGTGGGCCGAATTGCGCGCCGCCTCGGCGCCTGCGCTGTTGGGAAATGACCTTGCGGAAGCGGTGGGCTGGCGTCAGCTTGTTCTGGCACGTTTACAGGGAAGCGACGAGCGCTCGCTCGGATTGCTGTGCCTCGCGGACGTGGCCATCCGCCTTTCGGGCAGCCAAAGCCAGTTGCTGCAAGCACTCGCGAGCCATGCCTCGGTCTCTTTCGAAAATGTACGGATGATCGAGCGGATCGAGCAATCCCGAAAACGATGGGTCGAAGACTTCGACGCCATCTCCGATTTCATCCTGGTACACGACGAAAACGGGAAAGTGCTGAGGCTGAACCGTGCGCTGGCGGACCTACTCAAGGTGCGGCCCACCGAGGCGATCGGCTGGGACGTGGGAACGCTGGAGCTTCTCTCAACGCCTCCAGCCCGCAAATGTTCGTTCTGCCGCAACGCCGACGCAGCTCAGGAGGAGATCACCCATCAGGCGAGAGGGCGCACCTATCTGATCTCCAATTCGCGGATTCATTCGGAAGAGGGAGACTCGCGAACGATCCACGTACTGAAAGATATTACCGAGAAACGCGACGCCGAACGCCGCTACCGCCGCGAGCGCGACTTCAACCGGAACATTCTCAACAACACACAGAGCATGATCCTCGTGCTCGACACGGCGGGGCTCATCAGCTACTCCAACCGGCGTTGCGCGGAAGCCGGTTATAGCGAGCAGGAACTGCTGGGACAATCGCTGGCCGACTTCGTGCCGGCAACACGGCGCTCTTCCTTCTTGGAAGCTCTCGACCGCACGCTGGCGGGCGATGCCGTCGAACTGGAAATCCCGCTCTCCCGCGGCTCGCGGCCGGTTGGGCAATTTTCGATCAGTCTGAGCCCTATGCGCGACGAACAGGGAAACATTAACAGCATTGTCGTGGTGATGGCGGACATTACGGATGCCGTCGACCTTCAGGCCAAACTGATGCACACGGAAAAAATGGCCGCTCTTGGCCAATTGGTTTCCGGAGTGGCCCATGAGGTGAATAATCCGCTCGCCGCGATCGTGGGCTTCACCGATCTTCTGATCGAAAATCCGCGCGTGCCGGAGGACGCCAAGCAGGACCTGCAGATCATCCTGCACGAAGCGCAGCGCACCCGCAATATCGTCCAGAATCTGCTCAGCTTCGCTCGCCGGATGCCGGAGCAGCACGAGCCCGTGCAGCTCAATTCCGTGATGCGGCAGACGCTGAAACTCCGCGCCTACGAGTTTTCCAGCCAGGGCATTGAAGTCATCGAAAATTACGACGAACACCTGCCGCTGCTGGTGGGCGATCCCCATCAGCTTCAACAGGTGTTCTTGAACGTTCTGAACAACGCCTATGACGCCGTACAGGAAAGCGGGCGCACGGGCAAAATCGAAATCACCACGTCTCACCGGGTGGGACAGCTGGAAGTTTCCTTTCGAGACAGCGGGCCGGGAATATCGCATCCCGACCGCATATTTGACCCGTTCTTCACCACGAAGGCGGTTGGCAAGGGCACCGGGCTCGGACTGAGCATCTGTTACGGGATCGTTCGATCGCACCGGGGGGAGATCGTTGCCAGGAACAATGCGGACGGCCCAGGCTGCACGTTTACCATACGGCTGCCGACCGCGAAATCTCCCGTCGAGCTGCTGACAGCGGAGGCCGCAGGATGACGGCTCCGGGAAAACAGCTGGGCGACTTCACAGAAATGTTCAGCGCCGCGCAAAACGCGAAGGCGCCAAAGGAAGCTGACGGCCACCATGACCGATGATTTACGACTGCGCTTGTTGATTGTCGACGACGAACAAAGCATCCGGCGGCTGTGCATGACGGTCGGCCAGGGCCTCGGTTTCGTTTGCAGCGAGGCGGACACGGCCGAGGCTGCCGCCGAAGCCCTGGAAATGGCGCCTCCCGACATCGTCGTTACCGACTTGAAGCTGCCGAGTCTTTCGGGTGTCGAGTTGCTGCGGAAAATCAAGGACACCGCGCCGCGCACCGAAGTCGCGATCATGACGGGGCACGGCTCCATCGAATCCGCGGTGGAGGCCATGCGAAAGGGCGCTTACGACTATATTGAAAAACCGTTTCGCGTAGAACGTCTGCGTCTCCTGCTGCAACGAATGGCGGAAAAGGTCCAGCTGGTTACCGAGAATCGTTTTCTCCGGGAGCGCGTCGATTCCGAAGCGCAACTGGATGGAATCGTCGGCACCTCGGCGAAGATTCAGGATGTTCTGCGGATGGTGTCGCGCCTCAAGGATAGCCGCACCCCGGTCCTGATCACCGGCGAGAGCGGAACGGGTAAGGAACTGGTTGCGCGCGCCATTCATTTCCGCGGCCCTTTGGCGCAGATGCCGTTTGTGGCGGTGGACTGCGGATCGCTCGTCCCCACGCTGATGGAGAGCGAGCTTTTCGGGCACGAAAAAGGCGCGTTTACTGGCGCGCTGAAATCGAAGGCGGGACTTTTTTACGCGGCGAACGGCGGGACGATTTTCCTCGATGAAATTGGCGAGCTGCCGCTGGAACTGCAGGCAAAACTCCTGCGCGTGTTGCAGGAACGGGAAGTGCGTCCGGTGGGAAGCAACACCAAGGTTGCGGTGAATGTGCGCGTGGTGGCGGCCACCAATCGCGATCTCGAATCGGCCTATCGCGACGGAACCTTCCGCAAGGATCTCTATTTCCGGCTGAACGTCGTAACGATCCGCCTGCCAAGCCTGCGCGAACATCGTTCCGACATCCCGCAGCTCGTACATTACTTTCTGGACCGTTATGCTCCCGGCGAGAGCATTCAAGTGATGCCCGGAGCGATGAAATGCTTTCTGCAATATGACTGGCCGGGCAATGTACGCGAACTGGAAAACTGCATCGCCCGCGCTGTGGCACTGGGAGACGATCACGTTCTGGACGTTGAGGATCTACCGCCCGCCATACGCGGGGAAGAAGGCTCCAGCTTTATAAGTCCCGACAACACGGCCCTTTCCACAACGGCGCTTGCCGATCTCGAACGCATCACTATTCAGCGCGTATTCGAACAGGCCGAGGGCGATAAGGCATTAGCGGGCAAGATGCTCGGCATCAGCCGGGCAACCCTCTACCGGAAGCTGAAACGTTACAACATCGCGTTCCGAAATGCGGATAAGCCGTTCGCACAGATCGCACATTAAAGAACTCTTCCTATTCCTCTTTCAGACTTCACGAAGCTGCGCGAATTCTTCGTGAGACAGCATGTTTCAGCTTGAGACAGCCTTTCCTCGGCTCCTCTGGCAGACTCAAGCATTTAAATAACTTAGAAAAAGGCCGTACGCAAAACCGTTTGGCTGCACTCTTGCAAACTGACCCTGGGGTTCACTCCGAAAATCGCACGCCGCGGAGAGATCACGGATCTCGAAAAGGGGCCGAATTGCCATACGAAACGGAATTGGGGACGGTTCTTGATGTTCCGGCATGCGTCGACAAACTCGCGGAACTTTTTCCCAGCGCTTCGCCAGTGCGAATTCCCGTCCAGCTCTCGACGATGAGTGTGGGCCGGCAACGTTTGCAGGAACGCACGGTCATCGAATTCGGCACCGCTCAGGAAGTTCTCTTCGGCTCGTCTCTGCCGCTGGAATTTGAGGATCGCATCCATATCGCCACCTCCGATCGTTCGCTCGACGTTCTTGCCACAGTCGTAGCGGTGCGCTACGACGGCGGCCGGAAAGCCGTTGCGGCGCGCTTCGAGAGCGAAGTCGAGAATTGGATTATCAAATCGTGAGCCAGTCCACCTCCACTCCCACGATGAATCCGCCCGAAGTGCGGGAGACCTCTCGCCCGGCCGGTTTGAGTAATGCGGATTTGGCTGCGTTGTGGGCCGAAGCGCGGCTTGCTTACCCGCTCTATGCCACCCTGGCTGTCGAATTCGACCTCGCGCCGGTGCCTTATCCTGCCGGCGAAGTGCCTCCCGCGAGACCGACGCGAAGCGTCTTCGACCGGGATCTCAAATGGCTCGATACCATTGACGACCATCTTCTCGCCTACCAGCTTCGGCAGGTTCCCCCGGCGACCCTCCATGCCAGCGAACCGAGCCTCCGCGCGTTCATTCAGCGGCAACTCAGGAAGCCGGAGAAGTCGACCGTCGACCGCGACAAAGTGGATTGGCTGCTGGTGCAGTATTTCGCGCTGTGCGCGCCCGAAGAACTCTACCGGCAGGAGATTCAACTCGCAGATGTCGCGCGCGTGCTGCAGCCGGTTCTGACTGCCGCGGATGCTACGCCACTCGAGTGGTGCGAGCCGCTCGAAAAGATTCTCCATCGCCTCGAAAGCTGCGACAGCCTGCGCGACGTCATGGAGAATGGACTCCTCGAACAAGGCCGTCTGCTCAAGGATTCGGCCGGCTGCATGTTCTACGACCCGGCGGCGCTGGTTGCATTCTGCCGCTTTAACTTTCTTCTTCGGCGGACCTTCATCCGGGTGTTGCACGCCGATTTGAGCGCGGTTCGCGGGGCGATCGAGGAGCTTGAAGCAAAAGGAGTAAAAGTCGTCGATTGCCGCAGGGCGGGCTTTTCAGCCGCGGAAACTACCGGCCACCTTCGCCAGTTCTGCGCCAACTGGAAGCAGCCCTTCCAGAAGGACTATACGGAAAGCTCGGTAACACGGTCATTTGAGCAGCTTCTGGCCTTGCGAACGGACCTCGAGGAAGCGCTCGGCCGCTACTGTCCGCTCAATAGCAGGCCAACAAACGCACACGCTGCTCCGGCGCAGGAGGAGCCCTCGTCTGCTGATGCGAAGGAAACATCCGTTGCGCCGGCTAACGCACGCGAGGATGCCGGTGCCGTGTCACAAGCGAAAGAGCCGGGGCCTTGTGCGCCTGCGGCGCCGAGTGAACGCGCCACGGCGGCAGGTGCGTCGAACCCCGCATCCTCTTCTCCCGCTTCACCCACGGGTGCCGCGGAGGCGGACAAGTGCATCGAGGCAATCTGGGAACAATTAATTGCGGCCCCCCCCTCTCGCGGGCGCTCGATGTCCACGATCATTCTCCAGGACACCAAGGTGCTGCTCTCTTCGTGGGAGGTAGCCGCCTTCGTGAGTAAGGGCACTCAGGAATCGGAAGACTTGCGCCGCGCCGTCGTTTCACGAGCGCTGCTGGCCGTGGGGATGGACCAGCGCAAACGATCCGGCGAAGAAGGCTCGCTGGCTTCGGCGCTCGCTCTCGCGCGCGGGGAGGTTTCCTATTTCCAGGGACGCGTCGAACAGGCTAAGCGATCGAAGAATACGGAAGCAGCTGTCAATCTGGGTATCAGCACGAAGAGACTGCTTTCCTTCATCGAAGAAGCAGAGAAGCTTCAGCCGTGACCCAGCGAGAGGACGCCCCGGAAAACCGCCTGGCTCCTCCGAGCGTTCTGCTCGTTTCCGACGACGCGGAATTTGGCCGCAGCGTAGTGGCCCGCTGGCAGGTCGAACGCAACGTTCCCGAGATCACCCTCGCGACAAGCGACGTATGGCAGTCCTCCAGCGCCGCCCGCTACGACCTTCTCATCGTCGAATTCGTTTCCCGTAGGCAATCGTCCATCCTCCACTCGCTTGGCGGCACGAAGCACAAACCCGTCATTTGCGTAACCGAGGACGAGAACGGAGTCGCGGGTCTCCGCAGCGAATATCCGAATCTGCTGGTGCTACCGCGGCAGGAAGGCTGGACGAACACACTCATCCTTCTCGCAAGTGAAATGCTTCGACGCGTTCAAGCGCTCCGGCGGGCGCATCGCGCCGAACGACTGGCCCTGGAATCTCAAAACCACGCGATCCTTGGGCGTTATATGCTCGACATGCGGCCCAACGTAAACAACGCTCTCACCTCCGTGCTGGGAAACGCGGATTTGCTCCTGCTCGCGCCACGAAAGGCTATGGACGAGACGCGCGATCAAATTCAGACGATTCACACGATGGCCCTGCGTCTCAATGAGATCATGCAGCGATTCTCATCGCTGGACGCGGAAATGCGGGCCGGTGAGAAGCCATCTCAGGCTGAGACAGAGACCGCGGCGTACCGACCTGCCCAGAAAGTCTGAAGCATTCGAGCCCTATATAACTCCATTCATTTCATAGCCTAACCGCTGTTGTCACATGAGACAGCGCCGCCAAGGGTGGCTTTTGAGTTGCACTCTTCTTGCCGGGCTACGTGTGGGCCGATTCAGTCTTCTGTTCAGTCTTCGGTCCAGTCTAAAAGGGGGATTCCGCCGTGGTGAAGAAGGTCTTGGTTGTCGATGATTCGCTGGCAGAGACCAGGCTGCTGCAATCGGTGCTGACGCAGGGCGGTTATCAATCGGTTGCCATTTCAGATCCTACCAAGCTGGAAGAGGCCATCGAGGACGAGCGTCCCAACGTCATTTTGCTCGACGTGGTGATGCCCAAGCGGAACGGCTTTCAAGCCTGCCGCGACTTAAAGAATCACCAATCCTACGCAAAGATTCCGGTAATTCTGGTGACCTCCAAGACGGCGTCGAGCGATCGCTACTGGGGACTGCAACAGGGGGCAAATGGCTTCGTCGCAAAACCATTCACGCCCGATGAACTCATCAGTGCCGTGAAAAAGCTGGCGTGATGGAATTTCGTGCCGACAATTCCGGCTTGTCCGAGGGACTTGTAGGCGAAGTCCGCGATACCGATGTCGCGATGGAAGACCGGCGCCCCGAGCGCCAATATTGCGTGTTCCGCGCCGGCCGGGAGCGCTTCTGCCTTTCCGTGTTGCAAGTCGAGGAAGTGGTCGATTGGCCCAGCCTTACGCGCGTTCCGCTCGCTCCCGCGTTTCTCCTGGGGGTTTTCAATCTTCGGGGAACGATCGTGCCGCTCGTGGATATCGCCTTCACCGAGGCTCGCCGTCCTGGATTGCTTCCGAAGCATGTGGTGGTCGCGGTATTGAAAGGCGAAACGCACAGCGACGATGTGCACCTGGGAATCGCGGCGGACGAAGTGATCGGCACGCATTCCGCGGCCGAGGAAGGCCTGATCGACCAGGCTCCGGCCAATGTGCCGCATTGCCGCGGGATGCTGCGGCATGACGACCGGCTTGCGCTCGTGGTCGACGTGCAGCGCTTGCTCGAGGTATTTCAGGTTCCCGTAATTTAAGCAGTTTGCTCTGCGCTCGCGGGCAGGCCGCGGCGTGGCGCACAAGTTCCTGGGAGGAAGTTATGAAGACTCGCTTGAGTTCCACCATCTGGTTGCTGGTCACCTGGACCACTGCCGACCTCGCCGGGGTGCTGGGCCTCGCCTTCCACGCGGGAAGGAATTCGGCCGGGCAATCGCTGCTCAATGCGACCTCGCTGCCGCCCGCCGCAACTACCGCCCTGCTGGGCGCAGTCGCACTGGCGCTCGCGGCCGCTGTATCGCTGGTGGTGGTACTGAGTTCACGCGTACTGAAGCCCGCTTCCGAGCTCGCGCAATTTTCAGAGCGCCTCGCAAGCGGCGACGCGCGCGCCCGCGTGGAGATCAAGAGCCGCGACGAGTTTGGGGTCATCGCCGAAAACTGTAACCGAAGCGCCGCCAAGGTAGCCCACGCGATGTCCAATCAACAGAGCCAGGAATCGCTGCAGCGAAGCATTACCGACCTGCTGAACACCATCAATCTGGTGGCCCGCGGCGACCTGACGATCCGCGGCAAAGTCACGAGCGACGCGCTCGGCAACGTGGTCGACTCCGTCAACTTCATGCTCGACAATTTCACCAAGGTGCTCGAGCGCGTGCGCAAAGCCGCCATCGACGTGAGCACCAGCGCCAACCAGATTCTCGAAGCCGCCGACGATATGACGGAAGGCGCCACGCAGCAAGACCAGGAAATCACCAACACGTCTTCCGCCGTCGAAGAGCTGACGGTCTCGATGAAGCAAGTCTCCAACAACGCCGAAGCCAGTGCCGAAGCCGCGCGCCGCGCGCTCGACGCCGCCGAGCAGGGTAACCGCGCCGTCCGCGACACGCTCGAAGGCATGCAGCGCATTCGCGCTTCCGTGCAGGCCACCGCCAAGAAAATCAAATCGCTGGGCGACCGCTCACTCGAAATTTCGGAAATCATCAACGTGATCAACGACATCACGGAGCAGACCAACCTTCTTGCCTTGAACGCGGCCATCGAAGCGGCCCGCGCGGGCGAAGCCGGCCGCGGATTCGCGGTCGTCGCCGACGAGGTCCGCAAGCTCGCCGAGCACTCCCGCAGCGCCACCAAAGACATCGCGGCCTTGATCAAAGCCATTCAGGCGGAGACAAACGAGGCGGTTGTCGTGATGGAAGAGGGCACGCGCGAAGTGGAAGTCGGCACCGGGCTGGCCGATCAGGCCGGCAAGGCACTCGAAGCGATTTCGAGCGTCGTCCGGCAGTCCGCCGAACTCGTGCAGGAAATCTCGCTCGCGTCCAAGCAGCAGGTGCGCGGCACCGAAGGCGTCGCGAATGCCATGCAGATCATCTCCGGCATCACCCGCGAAACCACGCAGGGCGCGCGCCAGACAGCCTCGACGGTGGGGCACATGGTCCGGCTTTCCGAGCAGCTCAACGACGCGCTCGCCCAGTTCCGCTCCCAGTCGGGCCGACCGGCGAATGTCGAGGAGGCGCTGCAACCCGCCGCCCCGGTTGGCGCACCTCGCTGATCGAACGGACGTGGGCACGTAAAGATTTTCAACACGAGTGCCGGAAATGAAATCGCAATCCCTCACCAATGCGCCGCTCTCCGAATCGCAATCGGCCGAGATTCGTTCGCTGATCGAGCAGCGCTCGGCGATTCAATTCGACGCGTCCCGCGAGCGATTTTTCTCCGGGCACATCCACGACTACATCGAGGAAAAAGGCCTGGCCGGAGCCGCGGAATTGCTCTCGCGCATCCGCACATCGGGCGCCGATTACGAAGCGCTGCTGGAACGATTGCTCACGCAGGAGACTTCGTTCTTCCGCTATCCCGCCATCTACAGCGCGCTCGAACAGAGAGTGTTCGTGGAAGCACATGAAAGAAAGCTCTGGCGGAACCCGCGCACGCTGCGCATCTGGAGCGCCGGTTGCTCCACGGGTGAAGAGCCGTACTCGATCGCCATCACCCTCTGCGAGACGCTGAAGTATGCGGAATCATGGAGCGTCGAGGTTCTTGCCACCGATATCAGCCGCCGGGCGTTGCTCCATGCCGAACGCGGAATCTATTCCCGGCGGAGCCTTCTAAATATGCCGCTCGGCCAGATCGACGCCTATTTCACTCCCGTAAAACAGGGTTTTCAGGTGAAACCCCGGCTCCAGCGCATGATTTCCTTCGCGCAAATGAATCTCGCCGAGGCGTCTTACGTCGGCAAGGTCGACTGTATTTTCTGCATGAATGTGCTCATGTATTTTTCCCCGGAACGCCGGCTCGATATCCTCCGCCGCTTCTACGAAGCGCTCGAGCCGGGCGGGTACTTTCTGCTAGGGCATTCCGAGACGCTTTCGAACGTTCCCGTGAATTTCGAACCGATCGTTCACGGCGATTGCCGCATCTATCGCAAACCGGCGATGGCCGAGCCGCGTCCCGCGCTCGTCTTGGCTGGGGGTCGCCAGTGAACGGGCCGAGCCAGGAGGGGGTGGAGCTGTTCCTCCAGGAATCTTCGGAACACCTTCAATATCTGCGCGAATACTCCGGGCTTTTGCAGGAGGCGCAGGCGCGCCCGGAGGATATCGAAAAACTGTATATCTCGGCACATTCGCTGGCCGGCACGTCAGCGAGTTACGGTTACCCGCACTTTTCCGAAGTTGCCGCGAAAATGGCGCATATTTTCCATTACGCCATGAACACGACGCTCGGGGCCGAAATGCTGGGCCCGCTTACCGAGTTTATTTCCGGAGCGATTTCAGTTCTGGAGTTCGATCTCCTTCAGATCAGCTCGAGCGGCCAGGAAACGATCGAAGACATCGGCGAGTTCAAGCAGCGGCACGCCTTTGCCTTTCCCGCGCCGCCGTCGCAAGAAAGCGGCGGCGCCTCGGGGCCACAAGCGGCACGGCCGCCTCTGGCGTATGGGAACGAAGCCGCGAGCGATGGTTCCCCTCAAGAATTTTTCGCTCCGCCCCTCGTTTCGGAACTGCCTGAAGACACGGAGGTGCCCGCCGAGGTTCTGGAGTTCTTCCTTCCGGAAGCCGAAGAGCATTTCCAGACAATCACCGAATGCCTGTTGGTGCTCGAAACCCATCCGAATCCCGAGGACATCAACCGGCTGTTCCGCTCCATACATACGATCAAAGGTTCGGCGGCTCAGGTTGGCCTCCACCGCCTCGCAGCCATCGCCCATCGCGTCGAGGACCTGATCGACTGCCTGCGGGATGGAACGCTGCACCCCAGCGCGTCGCTCATCGATCTTTGCCTTCAGACAGTCGACATCCTGAAAAAGTTCCTCCATCGTCAATGGCAAAGTGCCCAGGAAATGGAAGCCACCGTCAATCCGCTCCTGGGGCGGATCGCGGCGCTCATGCCCACGGAAGGCTCCAGCGCTACTGCCGACGAACCACCCGCAACGCCGGCCAGCGCTGCCCGGGCGGAAACTCCTGCCGCCGCACCGGCAGAACCGGTTCACCCGGCGACCGCGCAGCCCCTGCCACAATCGCATTCTGTCCGCATCTCGCTCGAACGCCTCGACCGCATGATGAATGCAGTCGGCGAGCTTGTGATCAACCGCACGCGCATGCTTGGGCGCCTCTCGGAACTCTCGAAGCTCATCGACGTGCTGACGTTCTCCAAAGGCCGCCTGGCCGGTAAGGTATCCGAGTTTCAGGAAAAGCACGAATTCAACCGCATCCAGCCCAGGCTCGTTCCCGGCAGCCAACCGCCGCAGATGGACAAGTTCCGCGGAGAGTTTCGGCCCGTGTCACCAGTGATGTCGAGCGATCTGCTCGAATTCAGCGAACTCGAGATGGATCGCTACGACGACTTCAACATATTGTCGCGTTCGCTCACGGAGATTTCCGCGGACGTGAACGAGGTCCTCACGCAACTCGGCGGTTTCATGGGCCGCGTCGACGCAGACATCGACGAGTTCACCAAACTCGCGCATCACCTTCAGGACGAAATTACCGCCGCGCGCATGGTGCCCATTGGCAACCTCTACACCCGGCTTACGCGCACGGCCCGCGACGCTTCCAAAGCTGCGGAAAAGCAGGTGGAACTGGCTCTCGAAGGCGCCGAGACCGAGCTCGACAACAACATCATCCAGCATATTTCCGATCCCCTGATTCACCTCGTGCGCAACGCGGTCGCTCACGGAATTGAGAGCGCCGATGAACGGCTCGCCTCGGGAAAGCCCCTTCAAGCGCGTGTCTCGGTTCGCGCATACCATCGCGGGAAACCATATCTTCATCGAAGTGGAAGATGACGGCCGCGGCATCGACTACGAACGCATTCGCCAGCGCGTAGTGGAATCGAATGCCGCATCTCCTGTCGTCGCTTCGCAGCTTTCCGAACGCGAGCTCCGCGAATACCTGTTCCGTCCCGGCTTTTCCACGGCTGCCGCCACCTCCGAGCTTGCGGGACGAGGCGTCGGGCTGGATGTCGTCCGCTCGAACGTGCAAGCCCTGAACGGTGAGATCGAAGTCCGCTCGGAAACGGGGCGCGGCGCCTGCTTTACGGTGAAAGTGCCGCTGACGCTGATCATTTCGCAGGCGCTGTTCGTGCGCTGCGGAAAGCTCGTGTTCGCTCTTCCGCTGGCGATGATCGAGGAAATCCGCCGGCTGCGCGCTTACGACATCGAGGATGTAGGAGGCAAGCTCCTCACGCGGGTGCGCGACGTGGTTACCGAGGTCGTGCGCCTCGACCTGCAACTCGGCCTGCCGCCGCTTGAGCCGACGAACGGCTATTTCCACATGGTCATCGTCAAAGTGGCTGGCAAACAGGTGGGCGTCGTCGTCGATGAAGTGCTGGGCAAAGACGAAATCGTCATCAAGAGCCTCGGAGCCTACCTGCGGCGCGTCAAACTTTTCCCCGGCACGACGATCGCGCCGGACGGCAGCCTTATTCTGCTTATCGATTTGAACAGACTTGTCTCCGCGGAAGCAGCGGAGCAGCGCGGCCAGTCCCTTGCGTCACCGGCAGCCCGCGTTTTTGCGCCAGGAGCGGAAGCCGTGGCCAGCGGGCAGATTCCATCGGAAGCGATCGATCCCGTTGCGGACGAACGCGTGATCGTGGTGGCGGACGATTCCATCAGCGTGCGGAAATTTGTGGGGACGAATGCTGGAGAAGGCCGGCTACCGCGTGCGGCTCGCCTCCGACGGACTCGAAGCGGCGGAAATCATCGCCGGAGCCGGCTGCAACCTGCTTATCACCGACCTCGAAATGCCCCGCATGAATGGCTACGAGTTGATGGCGCACCTGCGGCAAGACACTTCGACGTGGCAGATTCCTGTTCTTGTCGTCACATCGCGCGCGGGAGCAAAACACCGCGATCGCGCGGTAAAGGAAGGCGCGGCGGGCTTCCTGACAAAGCCGGTGCAGGAAGACCAGCTGCTATCGGTGGTCGAGAACCTCATCGGCACAAATGCGATGCTGGGGCGACCCATCGATAGCGTGACGGCGCAGCAGGATTGACATGGCCCACACCGACCTCAAAAAGACGCGGGTGCTGATCGTCGATGATTCCCCGTTCATGTGCAAAGTGCTTCGGGAAATCATTCACTCGGATCCGCAGCTGGAAGTAATTGGCCAGGCGCGCGACGGCCGCGAGGCGGTGGCGCTGGCCGAATCGCTGCGGCCCGATGTGATCACGATGGATATCGAGATGCCGCACGTGAATGGGTTGGAGGCAATCGAGATCATCATGTCGCAGAATCCCCGGCCCATCGTCGTGGTCAGCTCCGCGGCCCGAAAGAATGCCGCGTCCGCCGTGCGCGCGCTGGAACTGGGAGCGATCGACTGCGTGCCCAAGCCTACGGGCGCGATCGACCTGGACATGCAGACAATTCGCGAGGAACTCACGCGGAAATTGAAGCGAGCGGCGAAGGTTCGCGTGATCCGTACGGCAAGCCGAGCGGGGACGCAGGCACCCTGCCTCGCCACGAAGAAAGCAGATGAAAACAGAGACACTGCTCCGCGAAACAACGCAAAGTTCCCCTTCGTCGTGATCGCAGCTTCCACGGGTGGTCCCGCGGCGGTGGCGCGGGTGGTCGCCGGGTTGCCGGGGGATTTTCCTGGCGTTGTTTTGCTAGTGCTCCACATGCCGGCCACGTTCACGAAACAATTTCTGCAGCAACTGGCTGAAATCTCCGCGTTGCCTGTCAAAGAGCTTCACGCAACCGAATCCGCCAAACCCGGAATCGTGTATCTGTGTCCCGGATCGCACCACCTGCGGATATCTCCCGTGGGAAACGTGTGTCTCGATGCGGATTCGTCCGTCGAAGGCCACCGCTACCGCCCCAGCGCGGATATGGCGCTTGAATCCGCCGCCGAATACGCTCGCAGCCTCGCCGTAGCAGTGATTCTGACCGGCATGGGAAATGACGGCACCAAGGGCGCGAAAGCGGTGAAGGCCCACGGCGGCTACGTGATCGCGCAGGACGAAGCCAGTTCCACAATTTTTGGCATGCCGGGCGAAGCAATCAAAGCAGGAGCGGTGGACGAGGTTTTGCCGCTGGACTCCATCAGCGCGGCGATTGTGCAGCACGTTACCAGATTGTGCCAACTGGCGCCGGCGGGAGTCCGATGAAATTCGCCACGTTCGAACCGGCGAAGGAGCGCCGCAGCGGACCGTCGGAAGCGATCATTCTCTTCTCGGTTTCGAACCAGACCTTTGCCATAGCCGCAAGCGACGTCCAGGAAATTCGCAGCACCGACAGTCTTTCCGGCACGGCCAATGAAATCGACTGCCCTGACCTGCCCAAGGTTCGTCACACGATTGATCGCGCCCGGCAAAAATATTATGTGGTAAATGCCGCGCAGCATTTTGGCCTCCCCGGCTCGCGGCCCACACTCGTCCTGATTCTGCGGCAGCTTCGCGCCGCGATTCTGGTGGACCGGATCGACCGCATGACCGAGATTTCTGCGGCGTATCCTCTTCCAAGAGCTTTCACGGGAGAAGAGCGCCGGTGGTATCGAGGGCTCACTTACATCGACGACCATGTGATACCGGTCGTCCAGCCGGCCGGCTTCCTCACGTCGCAGGAATTCTGGCGCCTTGAAGAGGCGGCACATCAGGCGTCGCAACGCGAACTCGAGGGTGCCCGCCTGTGAAAGCGCCGATCGACACGTCAATGAACGCGACGCCGACAGCGGCTCCGGAATCCCGGCAATCATTCGTGCTCGTACGCATCGGTGAGCGGCGCTTCGCCGCGCCTGCCAACCTCGTGGCTGAATTGTCACCGCCCGTGCGGCTGCACCGTTTTCCGCATACGACGAGCTTGGTTTCGGGAGTCATCATCCGCCGGGGAAAAATCGTGCCGGTCTGCAACGCAAACGACATCGTGGGCGGCCGCAGGTTGTCTGCGAATTTCTTTTATCTGATTGTGGATGGTAGCGTGGCGGAATCGGGGGAATTGCTCGCGATCCCGGTTAACGGTGAATCCCAATTAGTGGCCGGCGAGATCCGGCCGGCCGAGCAAGCAGCGCCGGGCTATATTCGCGGCAGTCTGCTTTTAGGGGAAGAGGCCGTCGACGTACTCGATCTCCGCGCGCTCGCGAAAGCGTTGGAAACGAACGCGGAATCATCGCGAGCGGAGGGCCAGTCGTGAATCCTTCGGCAAGCCGACCGCGCGTGCTGCTTATCGACAGCAATGTCTATTTTTCGAAACGCGTAGGCGACGCGCTCAAGCAACAGGGCTTCGATGTCGTTCCGTGCTCGCAGGGCTCCTATGCGCTGACCATGCTCGAATGGAACGCCCCTGCCGCAATCCTTTGCGCCACCAACCTTCGCGAAATGGGGGCGCTCGAAATGGCGCCCATTCTTCGCCGCGACCCGAAAACGGCCACGATCCCGCTGATCGCCGTGGGCAGCGATGGCGACCAGGCGCTGATCGAAGCTTACCGCGCGGGTTGCGACGATTACGTGGACCGGCGGCGCGAACCTTCCGAAATTGCCGCGCACGTGAAGAGTTTCCTGATCAGCCGCCACCAGGGCTTTCAGCCTACGCAAATGCTTTCCAAAGCGGAGACCGACCTTAGCGGCAGCCTGCTGCACCTCGACCTTCCCGGCGTGATTCAGATGCTCGGGCAATCCCGCCAGTCGGGCGCCTTGCATATCAACGCGGACGACACCGACGGAATCATATTTTTCGAGGGCGGAGAAATTTTCCACGCCGAATGCGGCGTGTTTTTCGGTGATGAAGCCGTGACGGAAATTATTCGCACGTGCCAGGGCACGATCAGCGGCGTTTACAAATTCGTGTATGGGTCCACGGCCGTGCAGCGCACCGTGCAGCGCACCGTGCTGCGCTCGGCGACCGACCTTCTGCTCGATGCCATGCGTGAATTCGACGAAATCGAGCGCGACAAAGTGGAGGAGCCGTCATGAGCGAAACGCAAACCCTCACTGCGGCCCGCGTGCCGACAGTCTATTTCATTGACGACAGCGCGACCATGCGGGAAGTCATCAAGATAGCCTTCCGCAAGGAGAACATCCACGTCGTCACGTGCGCCGACGCCGCTTCGGCCCTGGCACAGTTCGCCGAGACCGCGCCCGACGCCGTGATCACCGACGTGATCATGCCGGACAAGGACGGCTACGAGGTCTGCCAGTTCGTCCGGCAGCATGAACATCTCGGCAAGATTCCCGTGATTCTGATGTCGGGAATCGTGAACCAGTCGGTGGCCGAAAAAGCGATGACCGTGAAGGCGGACGAATTAATTCGAAAGCCCTTCCAGCCCCAGGATTTGATTGCGCGGGTGAAGGGATTGATTGGCGCGAAGAATCCAGGACTCCTCGGCAACGGCAGCGCCACGGTAACGCCAGCCTCCCGCCCCCAGGCGGAGGCGCTCACCGATCTGTTCTCGACAAGCACGGCGGCGCCCACACCTGCGCAAGCCGCGCCTCCGCAACGAGTCGAGCCTGCCGCCAGTCCGACTCCAACAAGCATCGAGCCGACGAGGGCGGTTGCCCCGGTCGCCAAAACCCCCGCTACCGCTCCGGCGGCGGCGCAGCCTGTCGAGGTTCACAAGCTTCGCAATGAGATCGTTCGTCTTGAACTTCTTGTAAAGCGGCTGCAAGCCGAACTCGCAGCGGGCCGCGAATATTGCGCCGCCTTGGAAGCTCATTTCAAGCGCCTTCAGGAATCCGACTAAGATTCCAGGCGAACGAGCATCTCCCCTGGCCTGAAAACAATCAGGGCATGCTCTTCGATCGAAGAAATTCTCGCGCGACTTCGCCGATGTCGCGCTGCTCCGCCACCACTGCGTAATTCATCTTTCGCATTTCTTCGTCCGATATTTTCCCGGACAAT
Organism: uncultured Acidobacteriota bacterium; assembly: GCA_963797585.1. Classification (GTDB taxonomy): domain Bacteria; phylum Acidobacteriota; class Terriglobia; order Acidiferrales; family UBA7541; genus Palsa-295. Next base: position 360,934 of record CAWCQH010000020.1, on the reverse strand, counting down.
TCCGCAAGGGCGACCTGCAAGCCCGGGAAGCGCGCCAGGGTATCACCGCGCACAATCGGCACCGCTTCATAAGGCGGGAAGTAATGCTTGTCGTCCTCCAATACGGTAAGGTCTCGCGCGGAGAGCAATCCGTCCGTTGAGTTTGCGGCGATCAGGTCTACCTGGTTATCGAACAAGTGCGCGGTAAAGAAGCCCCAGGTCTAGAACGCGGGGTTTTGCACCGAACTGGAGTCCATACACACGCGCGAGACCCGTATAGCCATCCTCGCGTTCCATGAATTCGTAGCCAAACCCGGGACGCCACTGGGGCGTGAACCGCGCCGCCTCGGACAAAGTCTTCAAATGCAGCCGGCGCGCATCTTCTCCGCGGATTACGATTGCAAATGTGTCGTCGAAACCGAGGGAGGGCAGTACCGTAAAGTTGAAACGCTGCCGGTACTCGGTCCGCACCTGCCCGAAAACGCCGCTTGGATCGCGCGAGACCGGATCGTGCAGAATCGCTGTCAACGCCGTTCCCGTGTATTCCACGTAGGTGTCGATGCGTCCGGCCAGCATGGCCTGCTGGCAGATGAAGCTTCCGGCAAGGTAGAATCGGCGTTCGACACGCAGGTGCGTCCGCGCCTCAATTTGCTGGGCGAGGATTTCGCCGAGCAGCGCCTGCTCCGGAAAATTTTTGGAGCCGACAACGATGGTATTTCTGCTGACTCCCCCGCATGCCGCGAGCCACGCAGCCAGCAACAGGACGAGCGAAACAAAATGGCCGCTCCGTCGCGCGTTCATCGGACTCATCTCGCGGGACGAAGCTTCCGTTCGAGCAGGCTGAGGCCGAAATCCGCCGTCAGGGCAAGCAGGGCCGCGGGTATCGCTCCGGCCATGATCAGCGGATTGTTGACCATTGCCAGGCCTCGAAAAATGAACTCGCCTAATCCTCCGCTGCCGACCGCCGCCGCAATCGTGGCCACGCCGACCGTAAGGACCGTAGCCACGCGAATTCCGGCAATCACGGTCGAAAGCGAAAGAGGCAATTCCACCCGCAGCAGGATCTGCCGTTCGGTCATGCCCATGGCCCGCGCGGCTTCGCGCACAGAGCGGTCAACGCCAGAGATTCCCGTGGCCGTGTTGCGGATGATCGGCAGCAACGCGTACAAAGTCAGCGCGGCGATGGCCACGCGATCGGCACGATCGCCCAGCCACGGAACCGGCAGCAGAAAGCCGAACAGCGCCAGGCTCGGGATCGTCTCCGCAACGTTCGCGCTGCCCAGGATCGGCTTCGAGAGCCACGGCCGACGCGCCACCAGAATCCCCAAGGGCACTCCTATCGCGATCGCCAGCAGCATCGCGAGGGCCACCAGCCACACGTGTTCGAGCGTCGCCTGGAAAATTTCCCCGCCATGTTGGGAAAGAAATGCAGCTAATTTCATTTCTGCTCTCCGGCTTCCTGGATCATCTTAAGTTGCGCCACGTAGGCGGCCGCGATGGGTTCGGTGGCATGGAGGAATTCGTCCGGCGAATAGATTCCTCGCAGCTCGCCCGCTTCCATCAAGCCGATTCGCGTGCCCAGCAGCAGTGCTTCCGCAATATCGTGCGTGACGATGACCACGGTCTTTTTCAAGCGTTTCTGCAAATCGTGGAGCTCGGTCCGGACTTCGCCGCGGGTCAGCGGATCGAGCGCGCCCAGGGGCTCGTCCATCAACAAAATGGGGGGATCGGCCGCAAGCGCCCGGGCCACGCCCACCCGCTGCCTCTGACCGCCGGAGAGTTCATGCGGATAGCGCGAGCGAAATTCGGGGGCGTCCAGCCCGACGAGCGCAAATAATTCCTTCAGCCGCGCTTCGATGCGGTCGGCCGGCCACTTTTCGAGGCGCGGCACCAGCGAAACGTTCTGCTCCACAGTGTAATGCGGAAATAATCCGGCTTCCTGAATCACGTAGCCGATTCTGCGCCGCAATGCGATCGGATCCCAGTCAACCGTCGAACGCCCTTCGACGCAGACCTGCCCGCTGCTAGGATCGAGCAAGCGATTGATCAATTTCAGCGCGGTGGTTTTTCCGGCGCCACTGCGCCCGAGCAAAACCAGAGTCTCGCCGCGAGGCACCGCGAAACTCACTTCCTTCAGCAGAACCTTCCCGTTGGAAAGCTGGTAATGCGCTTTTTGAAATTCGATGATGGGCTGGTTGCCGGGCGGATGATTTGACTCGCTGCTCATGCGGCGTGGGCGCGGAGGGAACCGTGGCGTCCCATGCAGGCTAGCAGGCGCTCCGCAAGAGTGTCAAATAAACGGGCCTTCCGCGCCAGCTGATTCACGCGTCGCCAAGGAACTGGCGAATGTCGTGCAGGACGTTCTCCATCATTTTTTCGGTCAATTTGCCGGTGAAGGTGTTCTGCTGGCTCGGGTGGTACGAGACAAACAGTCGCGGAAGATCGCCTCCGAGATCGTAGCTCGCGCCATGCCGCAGCGGAAACGCCGCAAAGCCCTTGATCTTGCCGGTTCGCTTCAAAATGCCGAGATAGACGCGCATCGCAATGCCGCCCAGCGCGAGAATCGCCCTCGGGCGCAGCAGGCCTAGTTCCGCTTCAAGGTAAGGCCGGCAATTGTCCAACTCGGACGGCAGCGGCTTATTTGCGGGAGGCGCGCAACGCGCTGCGGCGGAAATGTAAGCATTCCTGAGCTTGAGCCCATCGCTCGCGATCCGTGGAGGTTGGCTGGTTCGCAAAGCCCGTGCGATACAGCGCCTGGTAGAGAAAGTCTCCCGACCGGTCTCCCGTGAACATTCGCCCTGTGCGGTTGGCGCCATGCGCCGCGGGCGCCAGCCCTAAAATGAGGAGCTTCGCGTGAGGATCGCCAAAGCCCGGAATGGGCTTGCCCCAGTACTCCCACTCGCGGAAGGCCAGTCTCTTTTCATGGGCCACTTTCTCGCGATATGCCACCAGCCTCGGGCACTTCCGGCAGCGCACGATCCGCTGATTCAGTCGTTCGATCTCGTCCAACATAACCTCCGCTTGCTATTATTATGAAACCTCCGGCGGTTGCGCTTCCTCTATATAATTGGAAGCGGGCCGCGGTCGCTAAGACAGTCTGGCCCCCCACGCCATGAATAACACTCCCGAAAAGATTGTCGTTCTTGAGGCAGACCCCGCTAGCCGCGAGAAGCTTCTTTCGGCGCTTCGCTCTGGCGGATACGAGGCTTCCGTTTTTGCCGGCACCGAAGAACTCCTCGCGGCCGTTCACCAATCCGGCGCGGACGTAATCCTGATCGACGCAGCCACGCTCGATCACGATGCTCACTCGATTCTCGCGACGATTCGCGGCTCCGCCGCTACCGCCGGCGTCCGCGTGATTTTGCTCGCCGCCGCCCGGGCCGCCAGCCAGTCCGAAGAGCGCGCGGAGGCTCTCGACCTTGGCGCGGACGATGCCATTTCCCAGCCGTGGGATCAAGCCGAACTCCTTGCGCGGATACGCTCGCAGTTGCGGGCACTCCACAGGGAAAAGGATCTCGCCGATAAGCTGCGCGTGGCCGAAGAAGGCCAGCACATGGCGCATACGGCTTTCGAGGCGCTCGCGGTAACCGAGAAAATGACGAACGACGCTTTTTCTCTGGACCGCCGCCTGAAGATCGGCTTTGCCGCCGTGTTTGCGGTGGCAGCCGTCATGGCGGGATTCTATTTCCTCTTCGCCCACAGCGCCCAAAAGGAAACGAAGCAGGCCAATAAGATCATCGCCGGTCTTGAGGGCGGCATCCTTCGGCAGGAGAAGCTTATCGCCGAGGCCCGAAGGCTTCGGGCGGAGCAGGGCTCGGAAACCGCAGTGGCCCCCGCCCAGGAGGAATTGCAGAAGCACGCTGCCGATCTGAAATCGAAGATAGCCAACGCCAGTTCCGACGAAATGACCGACCTGATGAAAGAGCTGGCCGATACGAACGCCCGCCTCAAACGCGTCGAGCAGGAACGTGGCTCCGCTCAAAACCTCATTCCCACCGACGTGCAGAGCGTGTGTCTCCTGCACGTCTCAGTAGCATTTCGGAATACGCAAGCCGGACAGCGCCTTCGCTACGCGGGACTCAACCCGCAGGGCGAGCCGATCGAGGATAGCACCGGCAATCCAATCGTGACACTGGATGGACGCGGACCCGAAGTGAAGATGGATGTGTTTGGCACGGGATTCCTGGCCGGGCCGGGCGGCCGAGTGATTACGAACCGGCACGTCGCCGAGCCGTGGTGGAAAAGCGACGATCTCTCGTCCCTTACGACCGAGGGCGTGCAGGCGGAAATCTCCTCCATTCACGCATATTTCCCTGGCGATCCGCGAGCGTTCACCGCTGAAATCCAGGACATCTCGAAAGACACCGATCTCGCCACCATGGCCGTAAATCTCCAGAACCTGAAGAGACCTCTTCTCTCGATTGACTCCGCCAAGGAAGCCGCGCAGCCGGGCCAGCCGATCGTCCTGATGGGTTACGCCACCGGACTGGCCGCCCTTCTCGCGCGCACCGACGAAGATACCGCGCAGCAGATCCTCACCCAGGGAGGCAGCGATATTTCCCAGGTGCTCGATTCGCTGGCGCGCCGCAACCTCATCCGACCTTTGATTACGCAGGGGCACATCGGCGACGTGCTGTCGGATAAAATTGTGTTTGACGCGCAGACTACCTCCGGAGGTTCCGGCGGCCCGCTCATCAATCAACAGGGAAAAGTTGTTGGAGTTACGTTCGCCGTTTTGAAGGGCTTTGGCGGCTCGAACTTCGGCATTCCCATTCGGTTCTCGCAGCCTCTGCTCGTCCGTCAGTGATCTCATTGAACCGGGCGTAAGCGGGTGATTGACAAGCCAATTGCGCCGGAATAGTGTGTTCGAGCAGTGACGTCTTTGGTTTTACGGGCGCGTTACTTAGCGGCAATCACCGTAGCTCAGGCAGAGTCTGAGATGGCAGCATAGTTGGGAGGGCGCAATCATGAGGAAGAACATTTGGTGCATGGGAATTCTGGCAACGGGCGTCGCCGCATTGCTGGGCGCGGGACTGCCGAAGCTGCACGCGGCAAAGCGCGCCGCGGGAGCCGTCAGCGTGGGAAGCGACGATATCGGCGGCGTGGTCACAAGCTCGCGGGGACCGGAGGCCGGAGTGTGGGTGATCGCCGAGACCACCGACCTGCCGACGAAGTACGTCAAGATTGTCGTCACCGACGATCACGGTCGGTACGTCGTGCCTGAATTGCCGAAGGCGAATTACAAGGTGTGGGTGCGCGGGTACGGGCTGGTGGATTCCTCGCCGGTGCAGGCTGCGCCGGGCAAGGACGTGGATTTGACGGCGACAATCGCCCCTGACGCTCGCGCCGCAGCGAACTACTATCCTGCTTCGTACTGGTATTCGCTTCTCAAACTTCCGGCAAAGACCGATTTTCCCGGCACGGGTCCGACCGGCAATGGCATCTCGCCGTCGGTGAAGAGCCAGGACCAGTGGATCGACCAGCTGAAAGTGAACAACTGCGAATCCTGCCATCAGATTGGCGATAAGGCGACGCGCGAACTCGAGCCGGCCCTCGGCCATTTCGATTCGTCGGTAGCGGCATGGAGCCGGCGGATAGCTTCGGCGCAAGTGGGCTCGCAAATGACCGCCGGGATCACGCGCATCGGACGCGAGGGTGCGCTCGGCATGTACGCGGATTGGACAGACCGCATCGCGGCCGGCGAGTATCCCCAGCAGGCTCCGCCGCGCCCGCAGGGAGTCGAGCGGAACATCGTGATCACCGAGTGGGACTGGGGAAACGGGAAGGAATATTTCCACGACGAGATTACCACCGACCGCCGTAACCCCGCGATGAATGCAAACGGCCCGATCTATGGCGTTCATGAGGTCAGCACCGATTTCATCAGCGTCGTCGACCCGAGGAAGCACACGGCCGCGGAAATCCCCGTGCCGGTGCGCGACGCCGACACGCCGTACGCGGCGTCGCAGGACATATCCGACCCCTCGCCGTATTGGGGCGACGAGAAAATCTGGAGCAGCAAAGCCAACGTCCACAGCTTAATGATGGACTCGAAAGGCCGCATCTGGTCGGCGGCAGTCGTGCGCGCGCCCGAGAAGAATCCCTCCTTCTGCAAGCAGGGCGGCGACAATCCCTCCGCAAAACTTTTCCCTCTGGAGACCAGTGCTCGCCAGGCCAACGTGTACGATCCAAAAACCGGAAAGTTTGAAATGATCGACACGTGTTTCGCAACGCTGCACCTGATGTTCGCCGAAGACGCCAACAGCACGCTGTGGTTTTCCGGCGGCCGCGACGTTGTGGGCTGGCTCAATACGAAAACGTGGGATGAAACGCATGACGCCGACAAATCCCAGGGCTGGACGGCCCTCGTGCTCGATACGAACGGCAACGGCAAGCGCGACGACTACACCGAGCCCGATCAGCCGCTCGATCCCACCAAGGACAAGCGCATCCACGGCAACTTTTACAGCGTGAATCCAAGCCCGCTCGATGGATCGATCTGGGGAACCGTGATCGGAGTCCCGGGCGCGATTGTGCGCCTGAATCTGGGATCGAATCCGCCGGCCACCACGCTCGCGGAAATCTATGAATTGCCCTGGAACAATCCGAAGGCCGCCGTGCATGGATTCGGTCTGCGCGGCATGGATATCGACCGCAACGGAGTGGTGTGGACGGTGCTCACCAGCGGGCACTTCGCAAGTTTCGACCGCCGCAAGTGCAAAGGTCCGCTGAACGGACCCACCGCGACGGGCCAGCAGTGCCCGGAAGGCTGGACGATGTATCCGTTTCCCGGTCCTTCGTTCAAAGGCACGGAATCGGGAAGCTCGGATGCGAACTACTACGACTGGGTCGACCAGTTCGATACCTTCGGCCTCGGCAAGAATATTCCCATCGCCACCGGCAATTTGTCGGATTCCCTTCTCGCGCTTGTGCCTGCCACCGGCAAGTTTGTGACGCTGCGCGTTCCCTATCCGATGGGCTTTTTCGCGAAGAGCCTCGATGGGCGGGTTGACGATCCGAACGCCGGATGGAAGGGACGCGGATTGTATTCCACCTACGCCACGCGCGCCCCGCAGCATATGGAAGGCGGGAAGGGCACCACGAGCAAGGTCGTAAAATTCCAGCTGCGGCCAGATCCGCTGGCGAAATAAAATAGCACGGCAGTAGGGCGCAAAGCCGCATTTGCCGGATACGGCCAGCTGGCTCAGTTACGAACACGCACTTTTACTTGCTGCCGTGCTCGGTGCTTCTGCCTGCCATGTAAAAGTAGCCGACCTTGTTATTCGACGGCGTGCCGTACCACATATTCCCCTGCGGATCGCGGAAGAATTCGCGGATGGTATTCTCCGGGTGGGGGAACGGGAAAAGGGTGATCTTGCCGGTTGCGGGATCGAGGCGCCCGAGCACGTCCTGGTCGAACGAGGAATACCAGACGTTGTCTTCCGCGTCGATCCCCATTGCATAAGGACTCGGGCTGAAGCTAGGCAACGCGTATTCCTTGAACGCCTCCGTCTTGGGATCGAATCGATCGATGATCCCCGCCGTGTACTCGCCCACCCAGACAATTCCCTTCGAATCGATCGCCAGGCGCCGCGGATACGGGTGCTCGAGTTTCTTGCTGTTCGGCGGCGTGTAGTACGTCACTTTCAGCGTTTTCCAGTCCACTTTGCCGATCTGGTTCGTGCTCTGCTCGGTGAACCACATGTTGCCGTCGGCACCCGGCTCGATCCCATAGGCCTGCAGCGGGACGTCAAAGAAATGCGTGAACTTTCTCGTCTCGGGATCGAAACGCGTCAGCGGGCTTCCCGTGGCCCACACGTTCCCTCCAGGATCCACGCGGCACGTATGTTTTTCCCCGCCGGATTCGGTGCGCTCTTTTCCGGGAAGATACGGGTCCTGATATTCGGTGATCGTCTTGGTATTGGGGTCCCATCTTCCGATTTCGTTCGATCCCTGCTGGCAGAGCCAGACCGAGCCGTCGGGAGCTGGAATAGCGGAATGAATGGCTGCGGTCCCCTGCGTCGGCACGCGATACGTTTCCGTCTGTCCCGTCTTGGGATCGAGCCGCGTGATGCTGTTGTTCGTGCCGAAATTCGGGATCCACAAGCTTCCGTCCCTGGCGGGTGCGGCGCTGAAGGGCATCTGGCTCGGAGTAGGCATGTCGTATTCCACAAACACGATGTTCGCGGCCTCACTGCCGAACTGGATCAGCGTGTCCTTATACCCGGGCATCGCGGCAGGAGACTTCGGAAGTGTCGCTTCGGGGCCGAACGAGCTCGCCAGCCACGCCGCCAGTTCGTCGCCCTGCGCGTCGTCGAATCGGCCGGGTGTGCTGAAAGTAAAACTGAAGTGCATGGCCTGCTGCATATAGCGGATCCGGTCTCTGTAGCCATCCTGATCGCGCGAGACGGCTGCGAGCCGGCTCTGGAAGGAATGGCACACCGAACAGTTTCCGAAGAATATGTTCTTACCTTTTGCGTCGGGCAAAAGCTGCTTCGCCTGCGATACGGAAATATCGCTCCAGCGAACCGTGCCGTTCTGAAGAGCGAAATCGAACGAGGCATTTTGATCGGCGGCGAGGTTCACGCCGGTTCGCGGGTCCGCTTTGTAGCCGACGGCTCGAATCTGCACGCGATATTCCCCGGCAGGCAGTTTTTCGATCCGGTAGTGCCCCTGGCTGTCGGAAACCACGATCGTCGTTATTTTTGTCTTCGAATTCTGCGCCTCGACGAACGCATCCTGAAAGGACGATCCGTCCGGTCCTTTGACGGTTCCCTGAATCGATGCTCCATAGGAAAACGAAACAAGGAGTGTCACCGAGCCCAGTAAAGCCAAAGTCTTGCTCAGTCCTTTGAAGCGCATAAAACCTCCCTCACCGCAATGAATTCAAGAACATGTTGGTGTGAACGCCGCAGTTACGCTGCCCGATACTGCTGGGCGATCTTTTTCAGCGGTCCTTGTCCGGATCTCCCGTCGCTTGAAGCGGCCACAAAGGCCGACAGGGCTCAGGATCCCACTTCGAGCCGTCCGGCTCGCGCTCGAATTGCCCGCTGATAATGAAAGGCTGCGTGAGGTACTTCGGGTCGTCGACGATCGATGTCAGGATCAGGTATCCCGGGCCCTGCGGACCGTGCGGATAAAAGACATTGTAGTACTCGGTGAGCACGGCATTGTCGCTGTAGGGAACCCCGTTCTTGCGCAGATATCCGGGCCGCATGTGCGTGGTGATCACTTGCAGGTCCCCTCCCTTGCCCGGCTTGGGACCTCCGTAGGTGGCGCCTCCTTCTCCCGGATATTGAACTCCCTTTTCCCATTTGGCGACGGAATCGCCCTGCCATTGCGGCTCGCCCCCTTGCCATTTCGATCCGTCGAAGTGGAAGAGGCGCTTCTGCATTCCCGCGTCCGTCTCCATCTGCAGAGTATTGCCATCTGCCCAGGTGATATGAAGGCGTTCGGGAATGCGCATGATGTTGCCCGCACCGTACGCCTTGCATTCGTTCCCTTCGGCTTGATCCTTCGCAGGATCCCACATGTCGGCCACGCGCTTTCCCTCGGCGTTGATCGGGAGGCTTTCGTAATCGCCTTTGGCGGGAGTAATCATGCGCCAGCGCCAGTCTTCATTGACGAGCGCAACCCAATAACCGGTGATATCGATCACCGCGGATTCCTTTGCGGTCGCCGGAGCCTTCGCGTCGTTCGCTGCCTGGGCTGGCCCTGCGTGGGAAGTGCGCGGAGCGCCGACAATGATCGACAAAATGACAAACAACACGCCCGCCGTTGCGGAATAAAAAACTGTCCGGCCTTCAGACATCCGGCGCTTCGCCCACACCATTTGCGCTCCTTATTACCTATTGCTTACGCGCCTGCTGATTCTTATCGTTCGCAACTTCGCGATACACGGTTTCGATGAACTTGTCGGTGGTCCACTTGCCCGTGCGCGAACCGAACACGGGGTCGTAGTCGAAACTTGGTTTCGCCGCCTTCACTTGCTCGAGTGTCATCCCTCGTTTCACCATGTCCTGAACGCGTCCGCGGATGATGGTCAGCATGTCGCGATAGTTCACCACATCGTTTCTGTCGCAGAGATATCCGTGGCCGGGTATCAGGTACGTGCCGCCTTCCTCATTTTCCTTCGGGACCATGAGCTGGATCATGTCGTTCAGCGCATCGATAATTCCGCGAAGGCTGCCCCCTTTATCCGCTTCGATCACCGGATAGCTCTCGGTGGAAAACAATTCGCCGACGCTCAGCACCTCCGAGTCGCGAAAAAACACCACGGTGTCTCCATCGGTGTGCGCGGCGGGCATATGATAGAACAGCACCGCTTCGTTGCTGTACAACCTCGACCCTTCGTTGCCATACGTAATCGCATCGGTCGTGGCCAGTTTGGCGCTGAGCACCCGCGCAATCGTGTCCGAATGCCCCATGATTACGGCTCCCGGCGCGAGCCGGTCCTTGTTTAACCCAGCTAGCAGATCGGGATCCCGACTGGTGCCGCCGGCGTCGGCATTCGGCAAAGTCCATCCGGCCTGGGAGAGCTTGATATTGCCACCCGTGTGGTCTGCGTCGTCTCCGGTGTTGGCGATGAACATAATCGGCAGGTCGGAGAGCGACCGGACCGCTGCAATCACCTCGTCGCTGTATTCAGCAACGCCCGTATCCACAACGATGACGTATTGATTGCCGATTTGAACTGTAATGTTGTTCAGCCCGGGTTCCACCACCATATAAACGTTGCCTTGCACGTGCATCACGTGGACGTGCGCGCTGCCGGCCTTCGATTCCTGCGCTCCGCGGATACCGGTAGCGCAAAAGATCATCACCACCAGAGCGAACAACGAAGATTTGCCGGCGCCAATCCAGGAATTGCCGTTCATTGAGACCCCTTGGCCGATGGTCCGGCTGCCTTGGCTGCGGCCATCTCCGCGAGCTTCTTCTGGTATTCCGGGTACATCGTTTCCGCGCCGCCCCGCGTCGCCTCATGCGGCATCCCGACTTTATCCGCGAATTCATACAGCCACGGGTTCTTTCCGGGAAGGTGGTAAGGAACCCAACCCTTCTCGTGATCCACTTCCACGCTGGGGATGCACAAGTTCGGAAGCGTCATATTGCTTTCCGTGGCGACCCAATCCGACGTGCGGACAAATGGTTTTGTCAGGTAGAGCGGGTCCTCCACGATAGTGACCATCGTGAGATAGCCGTGATGGCGAATCAGGTATTCGATCATCGTCGCCCGTTGGCTGCGCGCCAACCCGTTGCGCCGCACCCATCCCTCTTTCAGATGGGTCGTGGTTATCTTCAGCGCGTCTCCTTCCCATTCCCCGGTCGAAAATCCCTGCCACGTGTGCGGAGCCCACGCCGGCGGATGGGGCCGGCCATCCATGTAGATCACCCGATGCGGAATCATCCACCTCGTCGTCAGGTTCCACGCCCGGATGCCCTGCGTTAAGCGGTCGACATCCGGCCAGATTCGCAGGTCGGCTGGTCCGCGGGGCGCGTAATCCGCGGGATGCGGCTGGCACTGGCGCTCGGTCACCTCCCATTTCGCTGCGTCCCACGTGTCGCCTCTCATGCGGTCTTCATCGTTGATGGGCATGCCGGTATAGTCGCCGATCCACGGACCCGGATTGCGTTCCGGCCAGTCTTCGAACAGCTTCTGGCTCCATTGCCCCGACAAGTCGGTCTGCGCCGATGCTGGCCGCGCCGCCAGCGCAGCTGCAAATAGCAGCAGGAACGGCAGACCACGAACTCGATAGCTGGAACGCATCGCTAACTCTCCTCTTCGCGGCAAACGCGGGCGATCGTCACTTGGCAAGTGGATCGGGGCGCACCTGGAAATGCACCAGCTGACTCGGAGTTCCTTTGCCGCCTTCGACGTGCCATGTCGTGCGGGTGTCATTATCCACCCAGATTCCGCGGCCTTTCCAACCGGCGTTGGGATCGTCGATGCGGCTATCGATGCCGCGCGAATAGAACCCCATCGGATACGGCACCCGCATCACCGTCCAGGTCTTCGTAGCAGGCTGAAACACCAGCAGGGAGTCTGAACCCGAACCGGTCACCACCACGGCATTTTTTCCGAGGCCGAGACTATTGAAGCGATCCACCCAATCGAAGTACAGCCAGTCGGCCTTTGCTTCGCTCTCGCCTTTAAAAGTTGGGCCCGGCGCCGGATAGAGCGTCCACCCCTCCGGGCAATGTTGTCCGGTGGCGGTCGGGCCGTTCAGCACCTTGCATTTGCTGCGATCAAAACTTGCGAGCTGCCCGCTGCCGCCCAGGCCGGTCCAAAGCAGCCCGTTCGTATCGAAATCGATCCCGCGCGGCACGTATCCAAGATCTCCCGCGGCGTTGGGATCAGCGGCTGTCTTGAATGGGGGTTCGTAAACCTCCGTCATGCAGGTAGCAGGCGGATTCGCGCCCGGAACAAAACGGATAATCTTTCCCGGCACCGGCCTGATGTTCGCGGCCCACACGCTCCCATCCACTGGATTGACGGTAATTCCATACCCTCTGGTTCCATCCACAAATCGGTCGAGCTTCGGATCGGGCGGCTGAGGCGCTTTCGTGTACTCCCCGATTTTCCCATCACCGTTATAATCGATGATCGACGGGCACCAGCCTTGCGCCTTCGCCGCGTCGTGCGTCGCGTCCCATACTCGCGGATTGAGCCATCCTACGCCGCCCGTCTGATTGATCGCGATGCTGAAGTAAACGGTTTCGTTCTTGTCGTCGGCGATCATCAAATGATGGATGCCGAAGCACAGATCGATTCCCTCGAATTTGGCCGTTTTCGGATCGTAAATATCCACGCCCGCGCCGATCGCCGAGGGCGGCTCCCAGTTTTTCGCGAACACGTTGCCCGCGGATGCTTTGCAATAGGCGGGGTGCTCCCGGCGCTCGTTCTGCATCATGCCGATCCAAACGCGGCCTTCGCGGTCCATCTGCGGATTCACGGGACTCACCGCGCCCTCCGGCCACACCAGCGTATCTCCCCAGTAGGGAGACGGCGCGCCGTTGGGGCGCAGGCTGGCCTGCTGCTCCTCGGCTCGCAGCGGAATCTTAACTGTCTGTACGGTGTTCTCGCTCGGGTCGACAATCAGCATCACCGTGGATTCGAAGTCCGTGCTGTAGATATGGCCGTACGCATTCTGCGTGGGATTTCTCCGGTTGCTCGCGAGAATTCCGTGCAGAAAAGTATTCCAGGTTCCTTGATCCCAAACCGTGAGCACGACATTGCGCTCGATCCCCTGCGGGCGCGGCGGCGCGGGTGGCAACTCGCCCTTTGCAATTCGATCGCTCCAGTCGGCAAACATGGCGAGCCCCCGGTCATGCCCGAAATAGCCGTTCAGGGTGCTGGTCATGTTGCCGCCGAATTGCCCGGAGAGGATTCGCCGTTCCCAGGCGTGGGCGCTCGTATCGAATGTGCCCAGACTCGGAGAAAGTTCACGCGTCGCCTTGTCGCCCATCTGGTGGCACATTTCGCAGCCGGAATGCAGCCCGTCGATCCAGTCCGCCTGCGTTTTTACGACTCCTTCGGCCGAGGGAGCCACGCCTTGGGTCGTGTGCAGCGCTCCGCTCGTCTTGATCGGGAAAGCGCTCTTGGGCGGCACTTCCATGAGCGAATACCAATAGCTCGCGGGATAATATTGCGCCGCCGCGCGCGCGTCGGGAGCCACCACTGCCTTTAACGCAAGCGTCGCGCCGCGATCCGCGCCTACCGGCTCAGAATCGACCAGCCCGTATCCTCTCACCCACACTATGTAATGCGCCTTGGGCAGATCGGGGATCAGATACCGACCGCGGTCATCGGTCACGACAATCTTGCGAAACTTGGTTGGCAACTCCGTGGTTTCCGCGATCACCCACACGCCCGCCTCGGGGCCATTCGAGCTGGTCACGACTCCCCCGATATCGGTAGCGCCCGGCGAAACCTGACCACCACCCGCTTGAGCCGCCATTCTCCCCGGCTCTGGGCGATCCGCAGCGCGAGCGATCGCGAGCACGGCCGCACACACACCGGAGCACAGAAAGACTATCGCGAGAATCCGCAGAATCTTAGAAGTCATTACAACTCCTTCTGACGAAAGCCCGGATGAATATCCCTGTCACCAAGTTCCGACAGTCACTTTGCGAGCGGGTCGGGCCGCATCTGGAAATGCACGAGCTGGCTCGGCATACCTTTTCCGCCCTCGATATGCCACGTTGTGCGCGTATCGTTGTCCGCCCAGATTCCTCTCCCCTTCCAGCCGGCGTTGGCGTCGTCGATGCGGCCGTTCATATCCCGTGCGTAAAATCCCATCGGGTATGGCACGCGCATCACCGTCCAGGTCTTTGTCGGGGGCTGAAACACCAGCAGGGAATCCGAGCCCGTTCCTGTCACCACCACGGAATTCTTGCCGAGACCGAGAATATTGAAGCGGTCCACCCAAACGAAATAGATCCAGTCCGCCTTCGCTTCGGTCTCGCCCTTAAACGTCGGCCCTGGGACGGGGTAGAGCGTCCATCCCTCCGGGCAGTGCTGCCCCGTCGCGGTTGGTCCTCGGAGCACTTTACACTTGCTGCGGTCGAAACTAGCGAGTTGCCCGCTACCGCCAAGATTGGTCCACACCAGCCCGTTGGTATCGAAATCCACGCCGCGCGGCACATACCCGAGCTTCTCCCCGCCAGTGGGATTGGCCGTGAAGGGCGGTTCGTAAATTTCCGTCATGCAGGTGGCAGGCGGATTCGATCCGCGAACGAAGCGCAGAAGTCTCCCGGGCATGGGCTTGGTGATCCCCACCCACACGCTGCCATCAACGGGATTCACGGAAATTCCGTAACCCCGGGTTCCATCGACAAATCTATCGAGCTTCGGATCGGGCGGCTGAGGCGCTCTCGTATACGCTCCGATTTTGCCGTCGCCATTGTAGTCGATCACCGGCGGGCACCAGCCCTGAGCCTTCTCCGCATCGTGCGTTTCGTCCCACACGCGCGAATTCACCCATCCCACGCCGCCCACCTGGCCGATCTTGAGGGCGAAGTACACCGTTTCGTCCTTGTCGTAGGCGAGCTTCAAATGGTGAATCACGAAGCACAGATCGACTGCCTCGAACTTCCCCGTTTTCGGGTCGTAGATATCGACGCCCCAGCCTCCATCGCGGGTCTGCGGCGGCGGCTCCCAATTCCGCGCAAAGACGTTGCTGGACGCCGCTTTGCAATAAGGCGGCGGATCGAGTTTGCGATTCTGCGCGCCGATCCATATGCGTCCCTTGCTGTCCATCTGCGCGTACGCGGCATTCACCGAATCCTCCGGCCACGCCAGCTGGTCTCCCCAGTAGGGAGAAGGCGCCGCGTTTACCTGGCTCGCCCCCATGGACATCGTCGCCCGCTCCTCTTCATGCCGCAGCGGAATCTTGATCGTCGATACGGTGCTCTCGCTCGGATCAACAATCGTCACCGTTCCCAGTTCCCAATCCGTGTTGTAGATGTGGCCGTACGCGTTCATCGTCGGATTCCGGACGTCACTCGCCACGATGCCGTGCAGAAACGTATTCCACTGGCCGATATCCCACAGCGTGAGAACCACGTTGCGTTCAATTCCCTGGGGGCGCGGCGGAGCCGGCGGCACTTCGCCGCGCGCAATCCGGTCGGTCCAGTCTGCAAACATCGCAAACCCGCGATCATGCCCGAACGTGGCGTTGAAGGTCGCCGTCATCTCCGCGCCGAATTGCCCCGAAAGGATGCGTCGCTCCCATGCATGCGTGCTGGCATCGAACTTCCCCAGGCTCGCTGGAAATTCACGCGTCGCCTTATCGCCGATCTGATGGCACATCTCGCATTCCGAATGCAGCCCGTCGATCCAATAGGACTGTGACTTCGAATATCCGGGCGTGTAGTTTGGATCGCCCTGCTGCGACCGCTGCGTTCCCGAAGTCTTGATCGGGAACGCGCTTTTCGGGGGGACCTCCATCAGCGAATACCAGTAGCTCGAGGGATAATACTGCGCCGCTGCTTGCGCGTCGGGGGCCACCACGGCCTTGAGCGCCAGCGTCTGGCCGCGCTGCGCGTCGACCGGTTCTGAGTCGACCAGGCCATATCCCCGCACCCACACCTTGTAATGCGCCTTCGGCAGATCGGGGATCAGATACCGCCCGCGGTCATCCGTCACAACGATCTTGCGAAACTTGGTGGGTAACTCCGTGGTTTCCGCGATCACCCAGACGCCCGCTTCGGGTCCGTTCACGCCAGTCACTACGCCCCCGATATCGGTGGCATCAACTGAAACCTCACCCGCCCCCGCCTGCGGTGCCATTCCCCACGCATTCGGGCGCTCCGCGGCCCGCCCTATCGCCAACACAGCGGCGAATACGCCACAAAACACGACGCTTATCACCAGAATCCGCGGAATGAGCCACTTCATCACTTACCTCCCCAAGGTAAACCCGTTGCAACAGGCCCCGAACGTGATACAACATCCTCCGTTTATAAAGCAAGTGTACTCGTATCTTGGCTAAGGGACCTCCTGTTGCCTCGCCATTTGTGAAGAAATATACTCAGCGGGATTTGCAGCGAAGAATTGTCGATCCCGAAAACGGCGAAGGGGAATTTATGAAGAATCGTGCGCATCCGCTGAAACTCCCGAGACAAAGCGGACTACGGGAGCTTTTTGCCGTAAGCGCACTTCTTTCGTTGTTGCTGTTTGCCCGAACGGTTTCGGCGCAGGAGCCGCAGGATTTCTCCAAGATCGAGGTGCAGACGCAAAAGGTGGGCGGGAATGTGTATATGTTGACCGGCGCCGGCGGAGACATCGCCGTTTGCGTCACCGGCGACGGGATCATGATGGTCAACTCCAGCTTCTCCCAAATGTCCGATAAGGTCGAAGCCGCCGTAAAAAAGCTGAGCGACAGGCCAGTGCGTCTTCTCGTCGACATGCACTGGCACCCCGGCGATACCGGCGGAAATGCCTACTTCGAAAAACAGGGAGCGGTGATCGCTACCCATGAAAACTCCCGCAGCATCATGATTTCCGGCACGATGCGCGACGGCGTCAAGTATGATCCCTTTGCCAAAGAAGCGATCCCCACCCTCACGTACACCGACCGCGCCACTTTTTACTGGAACGGCGAGGAGATTCGCCTCATACACTATCCGCACGCGGACACCGATGGTGGCAGCGTCGTTTACTTCGCCACGTCGCATGTACTTCATTCAGGAGACAGCTATCGCACCGATGGATTCCCCATCGTCGACTGGGAGCATGGCGGCAGCGTGAAAGCCGTCATCTCGGCGCTCGAAGATATGATCGCCATTTATCCGCCCGATACCAAAGTGATCCCGGGCCATGGACCCCATCCGATGACCGTTGCCGACATCAAGCCCTACATCGAGATGCTTCGCGATGCCAGGGGCCGCGTGGAAAAAGCCGCCCGCGACGGCCAGACCCTCGACCAGATGAAGAAAGAAAAAATCCTGTCGGGCTATGAGAGCTATTCGCATCACGTCTCCTTCGACCATTTCACTGAAGTGCTGTACAGAGAAGTTTCCGGAAAGAAAGAGTAGGCTCGCAATCAACGCATTGAACCAATCCGCAGGACGAAACGAGCGTGGCGTGATTGAAAGAATGTCCGAGCGCATTATTTTCCTTCTGTTGCTCTTGAGCTTGTTGGGGGGCGTGCGTGTCGCGCGCGCTCAATATCCGTCCGGGCCTCAGATTCACAAGGATGGAACATCCGTCCTGCTGGAAGATTACGTAAGCGTTCCGCTCTCCGGGCCAACTCGCCACATGGCCGTTGATTCAGGATTTGTGCCAATACCAGGCGCCAAAAATGGAACCATCAATTTCAAGGGCGAACTCGCCCGCGTCACATCTTTGCGCTCCGAACCTGCGAACGCTCCTCTGGCGGCCTCGCGCTTGTTCGTGGACGACGAGAATGGAACACTCTACATCCTCGACAAGACCACCAGGCAGTTCACGCCCTACCTGCGCTTTGTGGACATCTTTCCCAGTTTCCTCGCCAACTCCGGTCCGATGGGCGTCGTTTCTTTCGCGTTCGATCCGGATTACGCGAAAAACGGCAAGTTTTACACCGTTCATTCCGAACGGCCCGGCTACGGCACTGCCATGCCGACGGATGCGCAGCAGCCCGGCCTGAATTTGTACGGCTACATCTTGACTCCCTCGTTCAATCGTTCCCCGGAGCAGCCCCACGTCGAGTGTGTGCTCATCGAATGGACGGACACCAACATTCGCAACGCCACCTTTGAAGGCACGGCGCGCGAATTGCTCCGCATCGGGTTCAATCACGGCAGCCACATCATGGGTGATTTGACGTTCAATCCACTCGCGCATCGCGGCGATCAAGATTATGGAAATCTTTACGTCACCGTGGGCGAGGACTTTGCCGGGGAGATAGCAGGGCCAGGGCAGACCCTCGCGCAACAGCTCAATATGCTTCACGGGAAAATTCTGCGCATCACTCCCGACATCCGTTTGCGCTCGAAAGACATGCTCAGCGCAAACGGCCGTTACCGGATTCCGACGACCGGCTCCGACCCGAATCCGTTCCTCTCCATCCCCGGCGCCCGCCCCGAAATCTACGCGTACGGATTCCGCCATCCGCACCGTATGACGTGGGACCCTGTCACAAAAACCATCCTGGTGGACGATATCGGCGCGAACTCCTGGGAGGAAGTCGACATCGTCCACAAGGGAGCGAATTACGGGTACGCGGAGCGCGAGGGCAACGAACAGTTCTTCACGCGTCCCAATGTTGCCAGCATCACGGGCAGCCAGATGAATCCCCCAGTCCCCTTCCCGGAGCACGATCGCCTAACGGTAGACGGTCTCGCCGAACCGGTGACTCCACTTTACCCGTCCGCTGTCTACAGCCATCGCGATGGCGACGCGATCGGCAGCGGCTTCGTCTACCGCGGTAAGCGAATGCAGGAGCTTCGCGGCAAATATATTTTCAACGACATTTCCACCGGCCGGATTTTCTACTGCAATTTAGACGAAATGATTGCCGGGCACGGAGAACGAAACAAGCAGGCCGAGATCCACGAATTGCAGATCATGTACAAAGGCCCCGACGCCACCCCGGGAGAAGCTCCTGTGAAGCGGCGAATGTATGACATCGCCGCCGACGCGTGGGCGCGCAAGGGAGGTACTCCTGCCGTCGCGGGTCGCGTGCTGCCTACGATCGCCAACGCCACCGCTCCGCCCAAGACAGACCCCGAGGGCGTCCCCTACCACGGCGGGCGAGTCGATCTGCGTTTGGCTGTCGATGGCGACGGCGAAATCTACGTCCTGACGAAATCCGACGGCATGATCCGCCAGCTGACAGCCGTCGTAGTTCCTCCTCCTGGTTCCGCGCCCACTCGCAACAAGTGAATACGCTCCTGCCCAAGACATTCCACAAGCGTTAAGTCTCCATCGGATCATCGCTGGCCAGAAAGGTCCTCTGGCGATAGAATTCTCCTCCAGACAGATCGAACGGGAGATGCTCATGACGCCAAAAACCAGGTTCGCTACGTTGCTTAGCTTGATCGCATTCTGCTGCTTCGTGTCCTCCGGCGCGACAATCACCGGGACTGTGAAAGGTACGGAAGGCGCGCCGTTCCAGGGTGCGTTCGTCGAGGCTCAAAACACGAAGACGAGGATCACGGTAATTGTTCTTTCCGATACCCATGGGCAGTATCAGATCCCCAATCTGCCGGCCGGAGAGTATCGATTGACGATACGCGCCGTCGGCTTCCGCACCGACCCGAAAACAGGAGTGAAGCTCGGTGCAGACCAAAATGCCTCCTACGATTTTGCTTTGCAGAAGGGCGCGGTCCGCTGGAATGACATTTCCTACTATCAAGCTCGGAAATTCTGGCCGCCGGCCAAAGGAAAAGACCTGATCGACGCGAACTGTTCGACCTGCCATTTGTTTCAAACCCGCATGGCCTCCGTAACGCGCGACGCCGATGGCTGGAGAGATCGCGTCGAGTACATGCGCACCGCGATGCACTTCAACACCTGGAATCTCACCGATCAGGATGCCGACGATATCTCATCGTACCTGACCAAACTTTTCGGCCCCGATTCCGTGCTTCTGAAATCTCCTGCGGACATGCCGGGCTACAGCGACACGGTGCGTCCCTTCAGCACCGACGCGCTGAATATTGTGTATGTCGAGTACGACATGCCGGGACCTAGCCGGATGCCGTTCAGCGCCGCTCCGGACAAAGACGGTTATTTGTGGATACCCGACTTCGGCGTCGCCAACAAAATCACCCGCCTCGATCCCAAGACCGGCGACATGCAGGATTTCTCCGTTCCCAACGTGGGAACCGCCGCGATTCATTCGGCCGTGCCGGCGCCCGACGGCTCCGTCTGGCTCACCGAGCAGGCCTCCAACAAGATCGGACGCTGGGATCCCAACACCCGCGCGATCACCGAATATCAGGACGCGTATACTCCCGGTAAAGAAGGCATCGGCGCGGGAGGGTCGAAGCACACGATTCGCATCGACCCGAGCGGAAACGTCTGGGCCAGTGGCTCTCCGCTGACGAAATTCGATCCGGAGACACGAAAATTCACGCGTTTCGAAGAAGTGAAATCAAGTTACGACGTCAAAGCGGATAAGAACGGCGACGTCTGGTTCACCACCGGTTCCCGGGGAAATAAGATCGGCAAAGTCGACGGCAAGACAATGAAGGTTTCCGAATGGACCATGCCAACTGAGAAGTGTTTTCCGCGGCGGATGGAAATAGGTCCCGATGGAATGATTTGGGTCGCGGAATTCAACGCCGGCAAAATCGCGCGCTTTGACCCGAAGACGGAAACCTTCAAAGAATATCCTCTGCCGGGACCGGAGCCCACTCCCTATAGCACGGGCTTCGATGCCGATGGCTATCTTTGGTATGACTCCCACCACATGGATGAACTCGGCCGCTTCGATACGAAGACGGGCCAGGTAATCGAATATCCGGCTCCGCACTCGGAGCTCGCCATGCGGGAATTCTTTCGCGATTCGCAGGGCCGCATGTGGTACGGCACCAATCCCAACAACAAGGTCGGCTATTTCTATCTGGCGGGTAAAAACGAGAGGACGGAGTCCGCGAGTAAGTAGACACTCGTTCCGCCGAATCACCATCTCCACCGCGATGCTGACATGACTCAAGAGCAATCGGAGCGCAAGTTGCCTTGGTCCCGGAAATCGGCCGCGAGTACTTCGTGACCTCCAATGCCTTTGACTAACTCTTCCCGGTTAATTCCCTGTATGCGACTACGGTGAAGCTTGGGCCCCCCGGGGCGTTTGCCGTTGGCGAATCGGTTTCGCCGAAGGCTTGTTTGACTTCGTCCAGAGATTTGCCTTGCGCGACCAGGGCCTTGACCTTGTTGTACTTGTCCTGAATAAGATCGAGCTTCTTCTGCGCGTCGGCCTTGGTCATCCTGTCGCCGTGCCCCGTCAAGTAGATATCGGCATCGAGCCGGATCATGCCCTTGGCATTTTCGATCCAGCCGGCAGCGGAGCCATGCTTCTCTAAATGAATGCCTGTGTCGTCATTCCGGCGGTTCGTGGTCAGCAGGTCGCCGCTGAAGACGACTTTCTGGTCGGGCAGATACACGACCGTGTCGCCGCTGGTATGCCCCGGCGCCCAGTGGTACAGGCGAATGTGAATGCCATCGATCGTCAACTTGGCGGTTTTGTTGTAGGTCTTCGTGGGCAGACGATCCTGGGGCGCGGGGTTACGGCTGCTGGCGGAGGCTTCCATCTCTTTCTTGCAGTTCTCCTGCGCCACGATGGTTAGGCCCGCGGGGAAAGCGGCCAGCCCGTTGACGTGGTCGCCATCGCTGTGCGTAATAATCGCCGCATTCACGGCTTTGGGCGTGATTTTGGCAATTTCGGCGATCACTTCTTTTTCCGAATCTGGCGTTGTTTTCGTATCCACGACAATGACGCCGGTCGTGCCCACAATGATGCCGTCATTCGAACCCACTCCACCCTGGACCCAGTATATGTTGTCCTTGATCTGCGTCACTTTAAGCGGCGAAGCCTGCTGTTGCGCGCCCGCAAGCATGGCAAACGCGAATAAACCTGGGATTGCAACGGCTGTGACGAGAAGATGTTTTCTGAATCGCATGTGAACCACCCACTTTCTTTCGATGTCGGCCGGAACCGGGCGCTATGGTAACTCCGTTCAATCCGTTTCCAAAGCCGATCGGCGTCACGTCGCAGATCCAGCCCGTGGGCGATCTATTTCCGCGATTGCAAGTCGAACGGCGCGTTATGGCGTAAGCGCCTGTTATGTGAGAAATTAGGTAGAGAGCGCCCGTAGCTCAGTTGGAAAGAGCGTCTGCCTTCTAACAATTAACTAACGTCACTTAAGCGCAGGAATCGCCGCTACTTAACTCCTGGGGTCGGCTCCCAATTGCCCCCTGAGTTGCCCCCCGTTCACGGATGGGCCAGGGCTAGCGAATTTTATGGAATAAGTCCGTTCAACATTGAGGGGAAAGCGGCCCTTGAAATTTCCCGTACGAGTTCTGGCGAACTGGTTGAACCTTTATCCAACGGTCAACTTTAGAAAACCTATGTAGCTGAATCGTCTAGCCCGTATCTGCGTCAAGCATGACGATAAGGCATGGTATTTGGGCCGTTCTGTTCTCCAGTTGTTCTCAATTTGAATCTGTCCTCAAGTTGTTCTCAATTCGAACGGTAAATGGTCTCTTAAATTGCACTCGTTCGGCAGGAATTGGAGCGCAGGCCCCGCGTTCACGTTTCGCGGACGATGAGTGAAGTTCCAAACAACCCTCCGGTTAACAGCCGAGGCCGTTAAAAATCTAAGTGCCCTATCTGGTGTCGCTTACAAGAAATCGGGAGCCATTCTTCGTTCCTTAGCTGCACCCAATCCTGCACCCAACACTGCGCGGCAGCGCGAAAGTGCGCGAGACAGGGTCTTGCCGCTTGTTGTAGCCGGCCCGTGACCGCTGGTAATTTCGTAAAGGCCGCTTAGAACACCTGCGTTACAAGGGTACGATACGACTGGCATAAAGAATCTCGCACAAGATAAAAGTTATCTCAGCAGTATGTATTTCTTCCCTCACTTCACGACTTTTGAGCCATCCATCGAGAAAAGTCTGCGCAAGCTCAAGAGCCTTCGGAAGAACCATCCCGGGGCGAAGAGCACCATCAAATGCGCTACGAAAGATCTGCGGGACGCGTTGCTTCTGATTTTCGGGGCGAGCGGCAAGCCTGCCGTCATAGAACATCTCTGAGATAAATGCAAGACGCCAGGTTTCCTTAAGAAATAGCCCTTTGCTAGGATCGATCGTCGCACGTCCGTCAAGCAGATGGGCGAGGGCCGAAGGATCGACTCCGGGAGGATGAACCCCTTTTTGTGGCTGATTTAGCTGTGGAAATCCTTCCAGAAGCAAACGAGGCTAAGTGACGGCTTCATTAGACTTACGATAGCCTACTGTGAATTGATTTGGAAACAATGACTCAATCTCCCGAGCGCGAGCACGGGTCCCAGTACCCTTCTCACCGAAACGGTCCGGGCCTGCTTATAATACTAAGAATTTTTATTATTGCTATTGACTACTTAAGATAATTCCTGTATTCCATGCTGCCTCAGCTCATGAGTAACGCTGTGGCCGACTGTCTGGTGGTTTATAGAGACATGGTCCCTGATGCTGTCGCGAACTACTGCAAGCTGTCGGGAGACCTGCAGACGGAATGCAAGATTGCGAGTACTAACTCTCTCAACCGAAGAAGGTGCAGCGTGAAAAAACTTAACGTTATTTTGGCGATTACTAGCCTTATGGGATCGACCATTCCCTCGGCTGGTCCGGCTGTGGCGCAAAACAGCACAGGAGGAGTGATCGTTAGGATCGATGATACTTCTGGATCGCACTGCATCGATGCTAATACGGAACAAATAACAGTATTCCTCCGACGTGCATTCACGGAGAAGAATCACAGTTGGTTTACTCAAGACAACCGGGCCGGAGTTTTGGTCCGATCGCAACTAGTGGCTAATACAGGTAATGCCGACCAAGCGACTGTCCAAGTCCCGGCGGTAGACATGGTGTCAGTCCAGGATGATAAACCTGGCCGAGTATCGCTTGCACTCGAATACGCAGTCACATCCGATTTCGTGCTGAAACAATCCTCTACATCCTCAGCACCCTCTACGCTCACCAAGACCATTGACCTATATATGAATTTGTCTAAAGCGAAAGGTAAAACGACTTTTGGTTCCGTTCTCGATCTGGCAGGGCAAGCTCTAAACCAGTTGCCGATACCACCAAACCCATATACCCAAGCGGGAAGCAAGTTCCTTAAGTTCGCCAATGATGCAGTAGACTCTAGTATTAAGACTGACACTAACGACGAAATTGCCCATATCGGACTGAAGTTTTCAGACGGTGTCGAGCCTGACCTCAATAAGTGCGAAAGTGCTGGGAATGAACGGACCGGCGCTATCGCCGCAATGCGGTCTGTTGGATTAGCAGGAGCCCAACTGATTCCAGTCACAAACACCGAGGCACAATACTGCTTTAGGTATTCTAGCGGCGCAACATATGAGCTACTGGCAGCAAAGAGAAATAGTGATGGTAGCTGTCCGGCGCCGCAAGCGTTCACTGGCGTACCCAACGATTACGTTATGCTTCTTCTCAGCGCGCAACCAGTACACGCAGGTACAAAGAGCGTTCTCACCCAGTCCGCTGCGCGAGATGAAGCAATAAAAAGATGTAGACTGCAGAAGATTGCCGGCAGCGCGTGCGGGGTGTAACACTTTTATGTGCTTGCTTTCGGTCAGGAGGATACTCGATGCTATCTATGTCGCCGGTTTCGGCTGTATCTTTCTGCTACAGCCAACCGCCTTTGGTCAAACTGCGGCCGCTTGCAACGCCACAAAAGATCAGCCAGTAAAGGTCTGTTTCGATGAGAAGGCCCTGTCGGTAGATCACTGTAAAAAAGAAATCCAACTCCATTTTCATGTTGCACGGCTCCCATTCGACAACGGTATTCAGCCTGCTTATTACTTCACATACCAGCTATTGCCGAAAGATGGGGACCCCCTCGATCTGCAAAATCCGTTTAACAGCAGTTACATCCTCACTGACGACGACCCTGTTCCTCAAGGGAAGAAGTATGTCCGCATCCCTTTTGTGAAAGCTGACAATTTTGCAGTGCGGGTCACTGTTTACGCGGAAGGCCGAGATCCAAAGAGCGAAGACTCAACGGCAATTCCGCTGCACGACACAACTTCAGTTGGCGCAGTTATAGCAGGGGTCTCGAATTATAAATTGGCGTCCGTTCCAACTTTGTTTCACGCGGATAGCGATGCCAGGTCTTTTGATATGTTCCTCTCGTCACTATTCCCTCCAAATTCAGGCAAAATATTAACCAAGACCCTTTTGACAACTTCCGACGACCAGAACAATCCAACTCCTGGCTCCTCTCAGCCGACGCCTCAGAATATTATGAAAGCGATAGCCGCCGAGGAACAAGACCCGCAGCTGTGCTCCAACGACGATTGGTTCATCTTTTATTTTTCAGGCCACGGTGTGATCGGAAGCAACGCGAATTTAGTAGGAGACAATGATCCACTAACAAGACACTACATCAGTACTACGCTTTTAGATCCCGCTAACCTCTCCACAACCGCGATCCCGATTGAGGATATTGTCGATGAAATCCGGAAAGTCCCAGCCGGGAACAAACTTGTCGTCATAGACAGTTGCTTTGCTGGAAGTTCAACGAACGTGCCAATGTTCACAAGGTCGCAACGAGCAACAAAAACCGTACCCCATAAGACAACTTCCATCCGCCATGCTTCCAAAGTGGCCTACGTATACGGCGACGAATTCGTCGATCCCTTTCAAATCGACACTACGGCTAATGCTAGACGCAGTGGCGATCTTCGAGCCTTTCACGATGTCCCTGAAAGGGAAGAAGCGGACAATAGGCGGACGCTGTATTTAGCTGCAGCGTTTGCAGACCACGAGGCAGAAGAGGGGTTTGCTCAGTATTCGGGTGATAATCTTAATTTTCTTCCGTCTGATCAAGAAAGCGACGTGCAAAAACCCATGGGGCACAGTCTCTATACGTTTGCGTTTTTGTGGAACTTGATAGTGCAATTACCTATACATTCAAATATTCCCGCTATACTCAATGGCGCTCAGCCAAGCCCCATAGCGGTCCATCCCTGCTCAATAGACTTCCTAGCAGGTCATGATGGCGGCGCACACGATATTTATAAGCTCAGTCTGAAGTCAAAAGATAGGCCCTACCAAAAGCCGGACGTAGCCGGACATACCGATACCGCCCTCCCACCTCTGGAGTGTGAAATCGCGCCACAAGACGATGCGAAGCCTAATTAGAATATCAACATTACTCCTATTTGCGTTTAGTGGACAGACCGCCTTCGGAGCGACGGCCCAGGATCCGGCGGTTCTCTTAAATTCCCTGCAAACATTCGTAAAAGGTCGAACCGTCCTGATAGACGGAGCTCTCCCTAGTTTGCCTGGCGTAGACGGCTGGCAGATCACGGTAGACGATGCAATCCTGCTCTCACGGGCAATGGAGGCAGGTAATCCCATTTTTCAGGTTCGAGTTCTTTCCGCCCTACGCGAGGGTGATAACCTAATTTGTATAGACGCGCTGCATTTAAGGAATGGTCAAGCATCGGTAATCGTGAAACGATGGAGTACGCATGTCCATACTGTCGCAGATTTAACTGCTGATCGATTTGTTATTTTAGTTTCGGATAAATCTGACAGAGATGTAACCGCTGATGTGGAAGCTTTTGGCGCCACGCTGTTACAGAATGGAATCCCACCGGGAAAGCTGTTTCGCGCAGGAGACTTACCAGACCTCGACCGCGCGCTGACAACAATAGAGAAATCAATTGGGCCTGATGACAAGGTGTTAGTTTACTTCCGAGGAGGTGGAACGATCGCTCCGACGGATGGCGAGCCAATACTGCAGTTGTCATCAGAGGATACTGGAGGAGCTGGTGGAGGAATTCCTCTTCGCGAGCTACTGCGACGCACCGTGGATCTTCCATCGCTATCACTTCTTTTGGATGTTAAGTTCAGAGGCGGCGAGAGAGAGCAAGGCAATATTGGGTCGACATCTAACCCTAATACTCAGTATTTAGATCCTGATCGCCGAGCCCTCCCTTGGCTTCAGCTTTTAGGTAAACGTGCCAACGTTGAGCTTGCCATGACTAACCCGTTTGACACCACGAGTGCGATGGGCTTGCTTACTGAGCGAGTACTTTCAACATCGCGCGCACCCGCCGCCGGATGCATAAGCTTGTCAGACGCAATTCGATCTATGTCACCTGCTAGGTCGCTAGCGGATGGGAAACCACAGCCAATATACTTTGCTGCGAATACGTCGTTCTCCAGCTATTGCATCTTACAGACATCAGGACCGACGGGATCTCTTCAGATCGATACGATACCTATTAAATTTCCAGACTCTTTCATGATTGCCGACGAGTTCTCGACCACTGTCTCTGCAGAGGTGCCGTATTCTTGGAGTGAGTTGTTAGTTGACGGCGTCTTGATGCGCCACAGTCCTGCTGGCGTCCAGACGCAAAGTCCTCACAAAATCGTCGAGCGCGTTTCTATATCAGAAGGAACTCATATTGTTGAGCTGCGAGTTGGTGCGGGTAAGAAAATCTTGGCGTGGGGAAAAACGGAAGTAACGCCTATCCTAAAGCTACAAAATGTCAGTACTGTTTCAGATGATCTTCGTGCCGAGTTTGTTCGACCCGCAAGATCCAGTATCTATAGTTCAAGTAGCTTAGCAACGATCGCGTTTATAGCGGCAGACCAGATAGGAAACACGGTTCATTACGAGGTGCGCAACAATGGCGTCGTCTTGTTCCGGGGGATAGCTCCGAATGTCAAAAAACAACAGATAGTGGAAATTGTACGCCGGGTCCCGCTGTCGATTGGCATAAACAATCTCGTCCTAGAAGTTAGGCACGGCGATTTGATGACGCTGTCAACCACTAGGGTGGTCCGTCGAAGTCCGGACCCGATTCACGCGGTTCTAGTTGGCGTCGACACAATTCCAGGCGGAGTCCCCTTACATGGTGTTCAGTCGGATGTTAATTCCATGAAGAAACTCTTATTGCGATATACAGACGTAAAGGCAAAAGACATCGTCGTTCTGATGGGCCGCGAAGCCACCTTGGCAGCGATTAGACAAGCGATAGGCAATGCGTCTACGAACCGACCTAGTGACCCGTTTCTTAACGGGGAAGGCAACGTAACCCTGTTTTTGTACTTCTCGGGCTATGGCACCCTTGTTCTGAACGACAGTAAGCAACCGCTCGCGCGTTGTATTCTCCCATCTGACTTTGAAATCAAAGACCCGCTGCGGACCTGCTTATCAACAGACGAAATAACCGCTCTCCTCAATTCGTGGGACAGATCCATTATTGTGGTCGATGCTTCCTATGATGGTCTCTCTGGCGAAATACACCCCACTCCGAACAAGAACGCATCTCTTTTCAGCCGGACATTTAACAGCTATCTGTCAACTGATTCTGAGTGGCGAGTATCGTCCGGAACCGACCGATCCGATCGGGTGTTTTTGGTGGCGAGCGAAACGAACACTCCAGCGCTGGAGTCTGACACGCCGCCAAATGGATTATTTACGAGCTCTCTTATTGAGGCCGTCGAAGGACAGTTGTCCCCAGAAAAAGACGAGCCAACGCGAAGTCTGCAACTCGCGGATGCATTTGCATTCGCCCGGATGAAAACGATTACTAAGAGCGGTGATAGCCAAACCCCATTAATTAAGGGTTTTTTGTCTAGCCCGTTCGCATTTTCCCCGAGGACGATCGGGCATCTAATGTTGGAAGCCACCACTATAAATTATAGTGCGCTTGACGATATTGGAGCGTTGCGTCAGCTAGATATGAATCAGCTTCGGTTTGCGAGCGACCTCTTTGATACCGTTATTGCGTTGGCTCCCCAGGATCCGGAGGCTCAACAGGGTTTGGCAAGAAGTGCTCTGTATCAAGGGAATTTTGTGATTGCTCAGGATTTAATCGACAAGGGCATTGCCGCGATACTAACGCAGCCATCAAGCAACAGTCTTTCAGGCTGGTTGCTGCTTAGGTCCGAGCTAAAAATGAGACACGGCGACATTAAGGGAGCTGTCTCGGATTGTGAGCAATCTATATCTATCAAAACCGATTTTGCTTCCGCAGAAGCGTTTCTCGTAGGGCTATATTTTGCGGCTGGTCAATACGAGAAAAGTAGTTCGATTGCGACCCGACTGTTGCATCAGCACGCGATTCTTACAAAGAGTGATATCACAGACGATGAATGGGGGCACATCGTCCTTTTGAGATATCTCGCGTTTAAACGAGCAGGAAATGATGCCGAAGCGAGCGGAGCGCTTCAGGAATATCTGGACGTCAACCGCGGTTCATCTCTTACGAAGGATATCAGCTGGCCTCTTGGGAAGGCATTCGGCTCCATAGCGGGTCACAAAGATGCTTCTGAGGCATTTGTTGTGCAAGCCCCATGGGTTCATTCCGTTGCGGAGGTCCTCCTAGATCCGAAAGCAGACGTTCAACATTTGCAACAGTTTCCTCAAGAAACTGCCGCTTTTGATGAGAAGGATCCTCAGCCTTTCAGCTGTATCGTTCATTTTTATCTCGGTATGAGGTCGCTTCTAAATAACTCACCTTCAGATGGAAAGAGGGAACTTCAATTGGCTGCGGATACTGGCCAGAATCAATACGCCGAATATTGGAGTGCCGTCGCCGAGAAGAGCCGTGTTCACCCTTAATGATGCGGAGAGTGCCTTACTTGACTCATTTGTTGCCGCACACGAGAGAACGACTCTGATAACTCGACGACGGCTACTTCAAGCATGCTGCGGCGCGCCGATTGTTAGCAGTACCGGCAGACTGCTACAGTGGGGAGGTCGTAGCTTGCTTGATCAATCTGGCGTTAGTGATAGCGTGACAGAGGCTCAGAAAGGGGAGCCAGATGCAGCTGACGAATTCGTTACGTTTAGTCCGTCGGCGATTAGACATATTGCAACGAACCCGACCAAGGCATCTTTTGAGCAATGGGATCCACAGCTGCCTCTCGCAATAATTGTCACTGCCCGTCTACTCATTGGCAGCAGTCGTGCATCTACACCTCATAAAATCGCTGATTTTCTTGAGCTGTTTCATCTGCCCCCGAAGACTGAGCGGGGTGATGTTCCGTTCTGTGCTGCGGGTCTTAGCTACTGTGCCTTGAGTGCCTATTCATCTACTCTTTTCCCGACAGCAAGAGACGCTGGTCAACTGGATCATTTTCGAAAACTCATGCCGGACCTGGAGCATTATTACTTTTATCCCTCGGTATCGTGCGTCGATATGTATCACATAGCTGCTGGTAAACGAAGGTGGGTCGACGTCCGTGCGGGCGCCAATGTTCTCCCTAAGCCCGGCTGGATTGTCTTGTTTGACTGGAACAAGCAAGGGACGCCGGATCATTGTGGAATTGTGCAAGCTGCCACCAAACAGAACCTAGCGACGATCGAGTTCAATACCACAGTCGGCAAAGGAAGCCAAAGGAACGGTGGGACAGTCGCCGAGAAGATCAGAAACTACGAATTCGTGATTGGCTTCATAATTACCGACGCAAAACCTCAAACGGATTAAAGTACGACTGAATATCAGAACCACTGTTCGAGAATCGCATGATTTGTGAACTTTGAAAAGTGGCCTGTCGCGACCTGAAATATCAATCAGTTCCAAGATGACCTGATGAGGGGTTTCCTGAACGCCTGGTGATCGGCTAGAATCCGCACTGGTTAGCGGGCGGTGTACTAAAACCCCGCACTTTTCGCACATCCAACTCAGGTTTATCGCATGAGATTCGCCCTGTCATGCGAACGTTACTTTAATGGGCTTGCCCAAGGCGACGGAACCTTTGTGGCTAATTCGAATGCCGCCATCTTCGAGGCTTGCCAACCCCATTTCCCCTAGAATGGAGAACCCATCACTCTCGGCATCACCCCGGCAGAACTGGTGACCATGGAGTCAGGTTAGGCACTTGTGTTCGTCTTGTGCCTCCCAACATGCGCAATAACGTACTTCTGCTCTTCATCGTCCGTGTAGAAATGAATTCTCAAGCAGCTGTCGGGTCCACCCTTGCCAATAGCCAAGTGCTGCTCTATGGGCACCTTTCGCCCTCGGTACATCGCTTCGTATTCGCTAGTCCACTTTCCCTTGCTGGTCATCGATTCCCTTGGTTTGTATTTGAAGCCTTTGACTGCAAAATGGTTCTCAATCAGACCAATAGCTGCCTTTTCCTTTCGCGATTTACGCCATTCTCGGCAGACCTCATGCATCGCAAGAAGAGCCTGAGAGACTCGCTTTGGTTGTTTGAATGGTGAGTCTTTTGCTGAAGTTATGGCCGATTCCAGAAACACCAGCGTTTCGGAAAAGTCTGACTGGGCCATTCTGACCGCGTCTTCGATTGACTCGGGCTCAACCTCTTCTTCAGGTAAAGGCTCTGCGGTCCCAATTCCCTCAACTTCCTGCGCACGCCAAATTGCTCTGAGATTATCCTGAGAGAGTTGCAGTCCTGCTCGGAGGTCGGCGTTCTCTTCCTCCGATTGACGGAGCTTCTCCTTGAGCTCAACATTCTCCGCCTCCCACATCTTCACGAACTGCTCATAATCACCACGTTCCTGCGCTGCCTTCTTTATTGATTCCAGTTCTTTCCGCTTCTGCTCCCCCAAGAAATCGAGAGCATCAACCGCGACTGGACCCGGAACGAATCTAAAGGCTGAGATTGCGGCCAACTGCCTGAAGATGATCTCCACCAGCCTGCCCCCAAGATCCCGCACTTTGTCGGGCGTATAGACTGGAGAATAGCACGATGCTTCCGGGTCGAAGTCGGGCCAATACAATCGCACGGCTCCGTTGTAGCAAGAGTAGATTTTGCCAACCTCGTCGCTCAGTGCATATCCGGCCCATTGGTCATCTAAGATGCGCACCTCAGCGATACCCGCAAGCCGATCTGCCAGTTCCGCTGGATCGACCAGCCACTTTTCTGAAATAGGAGTGCGACTAACCACGACCATGGGAACGCGGCGACTTCGTGACAGGAGGTGCGTGTGAACGAACTCAGGAACTCCTTGTGCGGACAGGATGCGAGGTTCTGTTGAAAGGCGTTCGTCCCCGTGAGTACACACAAACTGGCGAAGCAGTGTGGCGATCAGTCGAGGCCGTTGCAACACGAATTCGACTGGTGCGATATAGAACTGGAGCGATTCCAAGAGAAGCTGGAAGGAAAACTCGGTGAGGCCTCCAAACTTGCTGACTTCACACTGTGAATGCCATAAGAGGTTACCGTCATTTTCGTCCGGGTAGGACCAAGACACCGTCGAATGGCTTACTTTGCCTGCTTGAGATATTTCACGGCTTACCGTCAATTCGTGGCTTCGGCAGGGATTAAGGTTGCCACCCGCGGCCGGAAATTCAATCTTGATACCTTTGCGAAAAAGGTACCACTCGGAGATCCACGAATCCACTGCTCGGAGTGTTTCTTCAGCAACGTCTAATGTAACGTCAGACTTGAGCGAAGCAACTTCAAATTGGACGGCGTACAGACTTCTCATACATGAATTACCGCCTTTGTCGTAGCTGATCGAAGAAATCAACCAGAATTACATCCGCGATTGTGCCTGGATCATGTTCAAACGGTATCTCGAACGGCGCAGTACAGCCGCGGTGAGACCGAAGATTCCCTGCCTTGCCAATACTCATTGTAGACCGGGGACTCGGTACAACAAACCGCCGCTGATAAGAGCTTCGAATTGCCGAACGAGGGATCGAGCGAAGTTGGAATCGACGATGAGGACCCCCGCCTCAATATTTCGCAGCTGGGCAGCCTCGGTGAAGTTGGCCGATGTTATGAAAGCCTTCCGTTCATCAACCACAATGCATTTGGCATGGAGGGAGGCGCGCTCCGATTCCCTCAAAGCCAGCGCGCGTCGATCATAGTAAACCTTTGGCACAGTTGGGCCGGGCCACTCACGGAGCCGGAATCGATTTGCAAACCGCACAAGGAGCTCCGCTTCAGGAGTCGAATCACGATACGGTCGTTGGACGTTCAACAACATGCGAACCTGCAAACCTGGGAGCTCGCGCATTCGTTCAGAAAGGGCCCTAAAGATCCGTTTCCCCTGCGCCACGGCGAAGCCTGCGACAAGAACGCTCTCCTTCGCCGTGGCGAATAGTTCTGTCACAAGAACTCCAGTATCGCGGCTCTCCGCTCCTGGCACCTCGGGGCCACTCCAAACCAGTTCAATAGCGTGATCAGAGTTCCGAAAGGCTGATCTCTCCCCGGCGATGGCACGGAGAAGATATGCGATATGGGATATTTGCATCCCTGATTCATACAGACGTGTTAATTCATGGGCGACTTGATCACACTGTTCCGGGGGTGCATGACGGCTGGCGGAGAATGCAGTAAAAGGTGGAACAAGTCTGCCGGTTTCGACAGCCTCAGCGACTTGAACGAGATTGCCGTACGCCAAATCGCTTAGCAACCGGGACATACTCAGTCCTCGATAAAAAATGCAGCTTCATTGTTTTCAACTGTAGGAATTACTAAGGCTCGATCTAAGAATTCATTTCGCCGTTCACATGAAGGTTCAGCGATTAGCAAACAGCCATGGCATGCGGCACCGTGAAGAAAACGTTCTTCTTGAACGCTATTTGGCCGATGTTGGGCACAGACTGGGTCGTTGGAACAAAGTCGCCCAAGATCGACGGCGTTTTGTAAATGGGCTTCAATTCTGCGGCCAGCCTGAACCAACCCACCTAGCGTCCCCTCTGAGTCGGGAGTCCCGGTGTACAAGAGGATTCCATGCCCAGCTGAACTCGCATAGATTCGTTCGCGAATCGAACTTGCAGAGTAACCACACTCCATTGAGATAGCGCTGATGAGAAGATGTGAGAGTGAGTGCAAAAGGACATATTTCAGCCCAGGGAATACATCCAATGTGTCTGCATGGTGCTTTTTCCACTCATTGAATCCCTCAAGCAGCTGTTGGCCTCGTTGTTTCACTTGAGGTTGCGACAGCCAATTGTTTAGAGCACCCTCATTAAAAGCAATGAAAATCCCTTCACCCCGATTTTCAATCGCTGGTAGCCACGAGAGGTCATAGGCGAGGGCTGCACGAGTAACGCCCAAAGAAAGTTCGCCATCAATGTCCGGAGATGCTGATTCAAATCGTGTAAATCCAACTTGGGCGATAACCTCCCGCAACCGGTGCACAAGGACGACTCGACTCACTTTCGAAAGATAACCTGTGCGGGGCTCCTTGAGTGCCACACTCCTGGCAAAAAAGTCTCCGTCTGGCAGGTCATCCCCAATCTCAGTTTGACTCAATTGAAGCATTTCACACTCTGCCTGTTTGATGCTTTTCTTTTCTTCTTCCCTCCCGCCCTTCCGTCTTTGGATCTCAGCAAAAATCTTTTCATCCGGGTAATCTTGGAGCACGGCGAAGACTTTCGCCTTCCGACGTTCCCTCTGCAAATCTTCGAGGGAATCCGCGTAGAGCAGGTAATCATCCCAAACCACATCTATTGCTTTTCGAAGGAGCGAATCTCTGTCTGGAATTGAAATGACGCTCAGAACTTGAGGAAAATAAGCGTTACTTGCGGAGCGCACGAGTAAGCGGTTAATTTCAGGCGTTCCACCCGTGCCGCCGCATTCTTCCCTTGAAGTTGCTCCGAGCCAAGGGCGGAGCCCTTTGCAAAAACCAAGCGGCTTCTCCGGAATCTCTGCTGCTTCCGCGAGGGAGCGGGCGGGGACTCCGCATTCACAGCGCACGAACACGTCTGCGAGGTCACCACTGGTCCCGCGTTCGTCCATCCACAATGGTCTTCGACAGGCTGTTCGGCCTCTGTGAACAAATGCGTACCAGTCGATGTCACTTATATGCCCATTTACGCAGGCTTGGACAAAGCGAATTGGTGTGACAGCATACTTCTTCTTATCGCGCCCTTGGAATTGCCCTTTGATCAATGCTTCCCGGTGTAAAAGAGGTCTCGAACGAAATTGATCTCCCCAGGGCTCTTCATATTGAGCAATGAACCACTCAGGGAACAACCAGGCAGTGATTCCTGTCTTGGCACCAAAAGGGTCTTGCAGGTCAATCGGCGGAGTAAATAGCTTGAGGGTCGGCACATCCAATAATTTCTGGAGCTTTGCGATCAGCCGTTCCTCATAGAGCGGTTTTCGGCCTTCGTCGGTCCAATTGTCGAGACCGCTAATCAGAACTGCATGATTGGGTAAATCAACCATTGCGCCTGGCCCGAAGGTTGTGAGTATTTGGCTCAGGCGAAGCTGTCCGTGAGGACGAACTGGTCGTTGACCGCTCATTCTGAGTCCTCTTCCGGTTCAACTTCTATTCCATTGAGCTGCTTAACCCAAAGATTGACGTTCGGTTCCACGCCTCGGAGCGACCGTGTTGCTTTGAATTTGTAATTCGATGCGCCTCCCGGTTGCTTCGCAAGCTCGGGATCGAGCGGGTCGAATAAGAGCGCCGGTGCTCCAAATCCTTCAGTTTCGTTGTACTGAAGGCCCGAACCGCTATTGCGCTTCGTCTCCGCAATCTTGCTCCATTCATCGAGCAGGTCCTGTGTTCGGCCCTCTAGCTTTTGGCGAAGGGCAGTACGGTCTTCAATGGACAACTTCGGATCGAACGACTCGACTCGGCTTGCAAGTGTTTCCGAAACAAAATTGAGATTGGCTCGCTGAGCCGCGATCCCAGAAGCATTGAGCGCAGGTGTGAGCGGGCTCCAATCTTGTCTCGCGAGAGACACCACCACCGCAGCGATGCCCCGGTCAATAGCACGGGGTGAGAAAGGCGTAACGCTCGTCGCCTCCACTGCTCGATAGAAGGTCGAATGATATGTCTCAAATCGCTCGTAGTGGGATCGGTCGCGGGGACGATGAATGTTGAACAACGTGACGACAAGTCCAGGTTTCTCGTCATCTCGGCCCACGCGACTTGTGGCCTGAATGTATTCCGCTGTCATCTTTGGCTGTCCGAGCACAACCATCAATCCAAGGCGCGTGATGTCCAATCCAACGGAGATCATATTGGAAGCAAGCGCCACATCCACATGCTTATCCATATAGAAGGACAATCCAAGCCGCCTCTTTGCCTCCGCGACGAAGTTTGTTTTGACACGGGAGGTCAGCTCCACCACTTCGTACTCGATTTTACGGTTGGCGAAAGAACCTCCTGTTTCGCCGATTCGCAATCGGTTCCCGTAGTTGGTCAGCCGCGAATTCACTTCGTCTTCGACAATTCGTCGGCTCCCGCCAAGTTCTCGTAAACTGTTGAAGTATCCGAGAAGGCTCATATAAGGGTCGGCGGAGTTGCCCTGATTCTTGTTCCCGCCGTCTGCTAGGTACGCCTTCTGTGCGGCGCTTAGCAAGGCAAGATAGGTTCGCAGCAAAACGACTTTTAGGCTTCTCCCCTGTGCCGCTATTCCTAAATAGCGTCGAGCATTCTTGACTGTGGATGGCCGGGTTACCGCAAAAAAGGAATCTCGTCTATCTGGGCCTATTGGAGGGAACACCTCAACGGCTTGTCGCGCAAAGAGGGCGCTGATTTGGCTCTCGGCTCTGCGGACGGTCGCCGTGGAGACAATCACCTTGGGCCGTATCAGTTTTCCATTTACCTCTCGCGAGCTTAACTTGTCGATAGCAGTCTCATATAAGCCGACCATTGTTCCAAG
This sequence comes from uncultured Acidobacteriota bacterium, assembly GCA_963797585.1. GTDB lineage: Bacteria > Acidobacteriota > Terriglobia > Acidiferrales > UBA7541 > Palsa-295. The sequence goes on along the minus strand of CAWCQH010000020.1, from coordinate 324,184 downwards.
CGGACCTGAAATAAGGTGCAGTTCGTCCTGGATGATTAGGTCTGGGGGAAGGAGCGGCTTCTCCAAGCGGGTACCACGGCCAGGATCGCAGGGACCGTAGAAGCCATCGTTGTCCGTCCGTTCCACTTTTCCAAATAACGTTCCACACTGCCCGACCCAAGGAAGGTTCGCGAACTTGTCCACGGTTGCGATCAAAAAACACGGGATGCGGCGATAGATCTGGTCATCTACCGCCATCACAGGGAGTGGGCGATCACCCTTGAAATAGCAGTCACGGTTAACGCAAACAATTCTTAGGTCCGTCGGCGCATCTGGATGTGGCCTCAGGCTAAATGAAAGTGGTTTGAACTTAGTCCCGCACCACGGACAGTTTTCCAGCGGAATTGGCGAGGGCTTCTTATCGTTGTTCTGATAAGCAATCGTTTTGGCGCGCGCCGATTCCCGATTGTTGTCTCCCTTGCGCCCCATGCGATTCGGCGTCGCAGCCTGTCCCACCCAGAGACCAATCTCAAACGGCCAATTGCCGAGCTTCGTGACGTCTTTCTGGCGTTCGATCTCCAGGGCGCAAATCAGTGTCGCAGCACGTCCCAACTGGTCGAGGGTTAGCAAACGCAACGTGTAGCGCATCAAAACGCTCACGCCCGCCGATGCGAGGCCGGGATTCTGAAGTCTCCGCATTACGAGTGTGAAGGCCGCGAGCCCTAGATATGCTTCCGTCTTTCCGCCGCCAGTGGGGAAAAAGAGCAGGTCCACGATGTTTCGTTCGCTTGATGCTGGCTCAGCAATTCCGCGAAGATTCATCAGCAAGAAGGCAAGCTGAAACGGCCTCCATTTGGGGACTTCGGTATCTTTCGGGCTAATGTTCCTGATTTGCGCGGTTCGCTGTCGTGCAGCCGCTGCCATGGTTCGGTTCGTGATTTGGAATGCCTCGAAAATGGTTGGATCTTCGAGGGCTTGGATGCCTTCCTGAATCCGCTGGTTCGCGAAGGCGGCTCGTTGCAAGAGGCTCAGAGCCACTTCCTTTCGATTTGGTGGCAAATCCAACTTTGCGCGTTGGCCCTCAATCCAATTGTTGTAGCTGCTAATCAGGCCCGTAAGTTTTGCGCGTATTTCCGCTGGTGTAAGCGTCGCAGCGAGGGCCTCCATCGAAAGTTCAACGCCAGGGATTGAAGCAGCTTCCACCTTTTCTACTTCGGCGCACGGCATCCATTCGGTCGAGACCTCATGGCACTCGCCTTGGCCGCCCAATTTTGCGGTCGTCGCCACACCATGACCAACAGCACATTCATACACATCGCGGAATTGGAGGTCAGCGACCCGTTCATCCGGATCGTCTGAATCGAATCCACACAGGTCCGGTCGCGGCACAAGCGGTTGGTCGGGGTACAGAGTCATTCCTGCTTGAAAAAGGAATCCTTCGTCCTTGCGCTCATCGGGAGCGGTGGGCCGGTAGTTTACGAGAAACATGGAAACGGATCGCGTTCCAGGCGGGAGTAATGACCCTGAATTTCCAACGCCGTCCATTTTTACGGGGCGAACCGAGGTAACGATTCTGACGCCGCCGCTCTCCGGGATGTCGGTATGAATCGGCTTATTTGTGGACTTAGGTACAGAGATGGCTAAGGCAAACACTCTTTGCGTTCGTTGCCATTGTTGAGGTGCACGAACGGGAGGTGAGCTTGTTCCGGTTCCTTCAGCCCCTCCACTGGACTGAAGCAGCCTGTAATCGCCCCAGAACGCCGCAACCTTAATCACCTGACAATTTTCCGGAACGAGGACGCTAATGCCAAGCGACGAGGGAAGGAAAACTTTGCGGCCCGAGGCACGTTCGGGTCGTCTCGTCATCGTCGGTGCCTCCTGCCATACCGGGCAAGTCAATCTGCTCGTCTGAAACTGCATCGCGCCGCTGGCTTTCTGGGGCTTCGTAAGGCACAAGAAAGCCGGTCAAGTACCAGCGCGAGGGAGCCTGTGGCAGAGTCTCGCTTTCGTGCAGATGGCCCGGCCCAGGACCGATGAGGTCGAGCCGAAGGGCATTGATTAGGTCTTCACGAACTTCCACAGACTTCATGATTGTCCTTCTTCGGGAAGGCTATCCAATAGACTTCCGGTACCGACGGTCTGATTTTTCTTGCTCTTGCGTGGCTTACGATTCGCCACTCGACCCAGAATTAGCTTCTGCTGCTGCGCCGCTCAGTTGTTCTTCTTCGGCGCGCACGCGGTTTAGTTCGAGAAGGCGCGCGAGAACTTCGTCGCGGATCTCATCGGGCCAACGATACCGCCACGGCTTCTTTCGGTGATACGGACGACTTTCTTCATTCTCCTCTTCTTGATAGTCGAGGATGAACTCGCATGTGGGTTGAATGTCTGTCCAACCGTAAGCGTCGAGCACCGAGCGGTCCATGGCGGCGTGCAGCTCGCGGAGAGTCACGACGTCCGGGCCGTTCTCGTCGGGATCGTGGTAGCGGTTGTAAGTCTCGGTTAGGCCCTCGTTATTCCGGACCATGAGCGCTTCGCGAAACTCATAGCAGCCCTTGCCAGCGGCTCCCAAGACAGGATCAGTCTCCCAATTCTCAGGGAAGGGGAAAGTTTCGAAGCAATCGGAGGGGGTGTAGCGAAGGCGATCCTCCAACGAAGACCCAAAGAACCGGGCCCAGCTTTCGTGCGTGCGGGACTGGAGAATCGGAAAGAGAGCTTCGCCGTGGCTGGTTGGGAAAACGTTGAGAGTGACATCGTAGACGAATCCGGGGTTCAAGAATGCAAATGATAGCCACGACGTGATACGGCATTGCACCAACACGCGCTCGGATTGGGCAATGGCAGAATAGAGTTCAAGACGCTTTTCTGCGTACTGCCACCAATAGCGCCGATACCCTTCCCGGTTGTTCTTCATTCGTTCTGGCTTGACCTTCGCCTCGACGATCGCCATCACGTCAGGCCAGTGCCATGCCTCCGCCTCGCTCATGTCGCCAAAGTTAATTGCGAAGCGGTGGTGCTTGTGCGTAGGGCTCGTGTTGACCTCCTCGCCGCCGATGTAGGGTACGATCACATCCTGATTGTGCGGATCCTTCTCTATCAGCCGCCGCATCTCGGCGAGCGGCGTAGCAATGCCCTTCTTATCTGTGTCGTCGAAAGTGAAGCCCATGCCGAGGATGTAGCTCCCCACGAAGCTCTTGCCGGCATTGGCTGTGAGCAAAACCGCGTCGTCGTGGCCGCCGCGATGGAAGAGGAACGCCGTGATAGTCTCAACCTGTCGGTCGTCGAGCTGCCTTGGTCCATGAAAAGGCCCGTTCATAACGTGCAGAACACTCACCACCACAGCAGCTCGGCCTGGCCACTTGACGCGCTTACGTGCTGCGTAGATTACTCCGCCATGCGTACATATCCAGCGTAAGCCTGTCGATCTTGTATCCCCCTGAGCGATCGTATTCGTTGCAATCAGGCCGAATGTTCCATCTCTTCGAAGTAGATTGAATGACCGTCTGAAAAAGTGCGAGACCAAATCAGCATTGCCATGGCTCTGTTCGTGGACTGCTTGCAAATACGGCAAAAAGCCTTCGCGATGCGAGCTAATGACAGTGTTCTTGCCACCGAATGGAGGATTTCCCACAAACGCGTCAAAACCTGGGTTCTCCCGAGCAAACACCTCAGGAAACTCGATTTCCCAATGGAACGGGGTGACGGGCAGCCTGCCGCCGCGCAAATCTTCTACCACTTTAGTTTCTTCCTGCAAATCCGGAAGATTTCCGCGTGAGGCACTGAGGAAAAGATCGCGGTAATTTCCACGTAGCTTATCCCTCTCCTTGTCTTTCGAGCCGCCAAAGAATGCTGCGACCAGTAAATCCCCAGCACGCCGAACGCTTTCGAGAGCCTGGTCGGCAAGACCGAGTTTTTGCTCCTTCAGCAAAATGCTTGCGACATTGTCCTCCGCCATTTCAAGAATTTCTTTACGGAGAGCCGTAACTCGGTCAATCGTTTTTTCGAGATGCTCCTGCCCAAGCACACGTTCGTGCGGTCGGGATACGTCCCAATGGAACTGTCCTATTTGCAGTCGGCTGAACCCCACCAAAGAATCTCCAAATCGGAGGGCATGGTCCAGAAATGTGAACGGGTGGTCTTTCGCCAAAGTTGCAAGCCAAAGTGACAACTTGGACAGGTCGGTGGCAAAGGGATTTACGTCCACTCCGTAGAGACACCGCTGCGCAATAAGCCTGCGAGCATAGAGACTCGGGTCCTCATCCGGGGGAATCGCAGGCAATTCTTTATAATGGCTCCAAGCTTCAACCAGTTTGTCGCCAAGAAAACGGCATACCTCTACCAGAAACGCACCGGAACCCATCGCCGGGTCGCATATTTTCAGGTCGAGAATTTGTTCTGGCCTGGGATGCTCGCCCAGCCTTTCAAAAATTGGCCGAAGCGTTCTTCGCACGATTGGCTCGGTGAGCGAACGTGGCGTGTAGTCAGACCCGGAACGGCGGCGTTCGTCGGTGGGTTGAAGGAACATCCCGCCTTTGGGGACGACGTATGGAGTAAGTCCAGAAATCTTCTTCCCTAGCGCCGACAGCAGGTCTTCCGTTTTCTTCGCCAACTTGAGCTGCTCAAGCGCCTGTCCAGTCAGGTCGCAACCGGCGATTTCGCGCAGCCATTTCTGACGGTCGTCTGCTTTAGTCCGAAGCAATTCATCGAGGTTTACGACAACATTGTCTGGGCGCAATCCGACACTCGGCCCTGTCGCGACCAGAACTGCGTACCCCATCATCGCTTCGTAAACGGACCCAATCTGTTCCACATCGAGGGCTCGATAGGAAAGTTGTTCCCCATCGAGCAAAAGAAGGTTGGTCAAAACGCGATAGATGACTCCATCGGAGACGCGAGGCGGCTGGAGCCGCTCTCCCGCCTGACGGTGCGAGCGATAAGGTCGCCCTTCGAGGAAGGGATATGCGTCCGGGTCGAAAAGCTTCCCCTGGCGGGCAGGAAGGCGCGTTGCGCCGTACTTGGCACCATCAAAGATGAGCCGGAAGAGAGTGAGTAATTGCGCCCACGCGCCATACCGCTGATCCATGTTATCCGGGTATCGGGACGCATCTTCTCTCAATCGTTCAAAGAGACCTTCGACCGAGTATGAATTGACGTAAATGGGGTCGGCTGGCAAGAGTCCGCGGTCCTCAGCATAAAGAATGAAGACGAGGCGCATCAGGCTTGTCAGCAAACCGCCGTAGACATGATTTGGATCGGAGGCGAGGACTTCTCCGAGGAGTTCATTCTTGGTCGCTTCGTTTGCAGCCTGGAAGCCGCGTAAAAGTTCATTGAGCGCAGCAAGGACTTGCTCCGCAAGCGCGGTGGATACCTCATTCTGATATTTCCTGCCTTCGCGCAGAATTGCGGGCAATCGGCGCGAACTTTCAAGCGTGAAAAGACGCTCCGCGCTGAGTAGCATGTGGAGCGCGGAGACGATAGGCCTCCCCGCCACTTCACACATCGCCTTTACCGGGAACGTCAGATAGCCGGAGGACTCGCCGCTCGGGGCGTAGACAAGCCGGAGTTGAATACCGTTGAACAGCAATCCAATCGAAACTTTTGTTTCTCGAAGAAGACGCTCGAATCGCGCCTGAGGAGTGGCATGCCAGTGCCGGTCGTCTTTTTTCACAGCGGAATCGAAATCTGTTGCGACAGGCAATTTCTGGACGAGAAGAATCCAATCGCCAGGCTTGTCGGGATCAGGGACCGCAAAGTTCGGCGATAGAGTCTCGCCATAGTCGGGAAGAGCGATACTAAGGCTTTCAGGTATTTCGGGGCTGCCTTCCATTCCAGCAATGTCGGTAGGTCGCCACCCAAGGAACTGGATACAAAATTCAGGAAAGTCAGGGATGAATGGCTGTTCTTCCTTATCTCCATCCGGTCCTATTGCAATCTTTTCTTTGTGGACCAATCCAAGCAGGATCTGTTGTTCAGGAATGATATTGCGCTGAACATACGTCTGCGTTGCCACGAGTGCGGGAGGAGAGACAACGAGGCCCACTGGCTGGAGAAATCCCAACCATTCGTGGTGTGCTCGCAGTTCTGGGTCAGTCGCCATGATTGCTTCAGCCCGAAATTGGCCAGAGATACACGAGCCCGACCGGCTCAATTCTCTTGGCTTTTACGACGTAGCCCTCGCGGATGCGCGCGGGCTCTCGAACAAGTTCCTGCTCGCTCGCCGTGAGCCGCTTCTGCCAATAGCGGTGGTCGGCCTCTAGCTGGCTGACCTCCATTTCGTTCATGCCCTCGAATGCGAGCGGCATCTGCTTTTCTTTCTCGTAGGTATCAAAAGCAGCCTGAATGCGCTTGCGCTGTCCCTGGATGATCTCCGCCATGTCCCGTGCTTCTTTATCACCTCGTGCAGCGAGCTTTTCCTCAGCCTGGCGTGCGATCAGTTCCGACCGCTTTTGAAGGTGGCCAAGAAGGTCTTCCACATCGCGTGGTGCGCTCTGTACAAAGCGGTCGCTAACTATTTTTGGCACATGGTGGAGTTCAGGGGTCGCAAGGGCTACCTCAAGCAATTCGAGGGTCTTGGTTTCTGATTCATCTGCATAGGGTTTCAGAGCTTCTTTTCGGGTGGTTGGATCGAGCCATCGAGCAGCTACGGCGACGACTTCATCGTGCAATCTAGCAGCTCGCGGCCCGTAGAGCGAAAGTCTCCCGATGAGAATGACGCGGGGAATTGCGTCACGGGTCTGGCTCACGCAAGCACGGGAAAGGTCATCGTGAACGAATCCCTGAGTCAAAAACCGATTGAGAAGTCTGCGTACTACTCGGTGCTCAAGATGAAGCTGGACAACATCTTCATCCAGCGTCCCGGTGTTTTGAAACACGACGGGACGGACCGGCGTGTCCTTCCGCCATTCCCATAGCTTTTGATCTTTGCGGCGTGGCATCCGAAGAGTGTCAAGAGTGTCCGCCCAAGTAGGATCAGCCCCGGCGCGACGGTCAAGGTCTGGGAATTTCCAACGGGGCAATTCTGAAGGGCCAGCGCCTGAGCCCGCGATGGGTTGAAGCCGACTATCACCCAGCAATTCGAGGGAACACGAAATCGAGTCTCGGAAGTGGGGCTCTGAAAAAGCGAGATTCTCTTGCGACTTCGATAGAATATCTTGAAGTTCGACGATTTGAGCTGACAGCGTTTCTCTTCGCTCTCGAACCGATTCCAATTCGTCTGAAACCGCCCGTTCTTCTGCATCCGAAAGTTTCTTTGACTCAATTTCCTTGGCTAGTTGATCCGCCTCTTCCCGTTTTATGCCCTTGTTCAACCTGGCTTCGATAACGGGCGAGAGACTTCCCAATTCCTTTTGAATGACTTTCGTTTTTTGCACGAGAACATGAAGTACGCGGTCTTCAGGCCGCTGCTCGTAGACAAAGTAATAGCAATTGACGACTGGTGCGCGCTGCAATTTGCGATCAATGCGCCCATTCCGTTGTTCTAGGCGGCTTGGATTCCATGGAATATCGAAATGGAAGAGGTCAGCGCAGTGATTTTGAAGGTTCACACCTTCACGAGCCGCGTCCGTCGCAATCAGAATGCGGAGGGGATGTTTCTTGGGGTCCGTATTGAAGGCACGTTTAATTTCCTCACGGGTCTTATCAGCCATTCCTCCGTGAAAAGTCGCAATCCGCGACTCACTCTGATCTGTGAAGGCAATCGCTGAACGGAGTTGTTGTTCGAGATAGCGTTTCGTGTCCGTGTACTCGGTGAAGATGATGATCCGACGGTCGTTCCAGGCTGGGGAATTGCCTTCGGGCGCGGCTTCCCCAAGGGGTGGAAGATTTGCGCACATATTCTTGCGAATCCAATCGATAAGCCACCTGATTCGGGCATCTGGATTACCGCGCTCAGCATGGGCAATTCGGGACATTTCTTCCAACATCGCTTTTTCTTTTTCCAGCTGTGCCGCTTGCTTTCCAGCGTTGTTGGTCAAGAGAGACTGCTTCGTCGCTGCCTCTATTTGAGCTTGTTCTTCCTCGCTAACTTCGATTTCGGGAACCTCGGAACGATCATCGTCCCGCACCTGGCGGCGAGAGAAGTAAGGAGAGGTTCTCTCTTGATTCATGTGTCGAGCTGCTCGATCCAGACGGATGTGAAGCCTTGCGCTCGAAGGCGCGACGATGCACATCAAGGGTGAACGCGAAGGCCTCAACTGAAGAGAAAAGCCTCTTTTGCAAACAAATGTTCACCAACCCGGATGCGGTCTGGACTGACTTAGAAGCGTCTCGAAGGCGATTCTCGCGAGCCTCTCTATAGTCCGAGAGCAGTTCCGCAAGCCGAAGCTCTGGCGCAGTTGCTGGTAGCCCCTTGAGGCCAATCTCGTGAACTTTTCGTTCGGGGAACCCACCTTCAATCTGCCGCAAATCTTCCTTCAGGCGGCGCACCATGACTTGTTCGAGGAGCTTGGGTCCCTTTACTGGAACGCCGCGACAAAACCGTTGAGGATCGAGGATCTCCAGCAAGGCCGCAAAGCTATTTGAGTGACCGTTGTGAGGAGTCGCCGAAAGAAACAGTCGGTGTTCAAACCGTTGGCTGATGTCCCGAATTACGCGTGTGAAGTATGAATCAATCGCGTACCGTGCTCCGCTGGCCGGAGCGGCATTGTGAGCCTCGTCGAGGATGAGTAGAGAACCAGGGGAAAAATCTTTGAGCCAGTCCCGGAGTTCCCCAGAGTACGTTTCGTCACGAAGCAATGCGTGGGAAATGATGAAACGCGTATGAGTAGTCCACGGATTCACACCATATCCGCGCTCTTGTCTTCGACTAAGGACGTAATCGCGATCAAACACCACAAACGTCAGTCCAAAGCGATTTTCTAGTTCGTCTTTCCATTGAAGAATTACAGACGGAGGGCACGCCACCACAACGCTCCGCACCTTTTGCCTCATCAGGAGTTCGCGGAGGATTAAACCCGCCTCGATTGTCTTTCCGAGACCCACATCGTCCGCGATGAAGAGATTTACCCGTGGGAGGAGAAGCGCCTTCCGAAGCGGTTCGAGCTGGTAGGCCATAACCTGAATTCCAGCTCGAAGCGGCGATTGGAATAATCGTGGATTGGTCGAGGTGACGGTATTCCAGCGAAGAGTATGAAGATAAGCGGAAAACTTCTCTGGGGTATCAAATCCCTTCCGGGCAATATCCTGCCAGGTTGCGGCCTGAAGGATTTGCGCATCAACTTCGCTTTCCCACAATAAGTCGAGGCTGGTTCCTTGGGAATCATCATCCACGCAGGAAAGCCTTACCAATGTGCGTGATGCTGCGTCAGGGGGAGGGGTCAAATCCTCAACCAGATATTGGCGAGAGCGCACCCGCACAAGAGAACCCGGTTGAGGAATGCTGCCGACGGTCGTATCCATAATTATGAACTTGGAAGTTTACTGAAGCGGCAGCAATAGGGCAACTTTAACCGGTGATCTCAATGCCGGTCCGAAGCGCAAAAAAGATTAAGCTAAGACACTGATTCAATGGCACTAATCGCAAGGCTTGGCAAGCTCGGAGGGGCGTTCTCAGTGGCTTCCGCGCCCCGTATATCCGCCGGCCAGAAAAATGGCCTCGAACTTATTTCGTGCAAACGGTCCCTCCCTGTTTCTGGCGTCCCTTTTTGCGGCTTTTGACAAATCATGGCAAACACCTCAGTGCCGCACCCGTTCCTGTACGGTACTGAATGCTCTTGCCAGTTTTTCCTGACCCCAGTAGACCAACCCCTCCAGAAGCCAACGCGCGAGGCAGAATTCTCAAAACGGATGGCAGCACCTGGTCATGGTATTGGGAAGTTTCCCCGAATCGTTTCGAGCCCCCGGGGGTCTTCCCAGATCTAGGTCCACAAACTCTAAATCCCTACAACAAAGGAGCTAGGCATGTCTCAACCTGAACGTAACACCAGTGTGTCTGCATGGAACCGACTGCGGTCTCTGGCATTCGGCAACTACGAAGCTTTTCAATTCTCAATCGAAAGGATGTTGTTCGAACGCAAGCTGGAAACGATTGTCCGTGCTGCTCTCGCTCATCAGTCGGGCGGGCTGCCAGCTGGCAATCGTCAGTACAAACTGCTTACAAGGCAGGCGGACTCCATCTGCGCTGATTTCACATCCCGTTGGAATATCGGTCCCGATCTGCTCGACGCACAGATTCCCGCAATCACAAAGCTGAAGTCACTCGCAGATCCTCCTCCCAAGCCAGAACCCGCAGTCCTGGTTTCGCTGGGAGTTGTGGGTGCGATAGTTCTCTTCTTCCTGATGGGAATCCTCGCTGGCATGGCCACGCTTGGCTATCACCTGATCGGAGGTCGCTGAACATGATCCTCGAGTTCATTGTGGCAGCGGAAGCATCAGTGCTGTCTTCCTCGTGGATTCGCCGATCTCATGTGAGGCGTCAGCAAATCCTCCTGGGAGAAAGTACATCTGAAATCAAACTGCCGTTTTTCGATCAATTCCTCAAACAACAAACAACCAACCCGACGAGACTTCAGTCGTTCACAGCGCAGAAACTAGCTGCAGTCTGCCGCCACGTCGTTCACACGCACGCATTCGAACTATTGGTCTTGAAGGTGATTCAATCCGCATCCCGTCGGTCCAGGCGGAATTCGGACATCTCAAAAGTGGAGGTGATTTTATGAATCTCACTCCGTCACAAAAGGGCTCGTTCCTGGCAGGTATCGGTCTTTGGGTGCTCATCTGGGCTTCCGTTTGGAAGTCCGATGACATTGCCCAAGCCATGCGTATTCAGCGATGGTTCAATTCCAATCGCTGTCTGTGCTGGATTAACCGACACAAAAGCACATCCCTGCTTGGAACCGAGCTGATCAACTACAGCACGCATGGCCTCGATCCATTGGGCGTCTCTTTTTCGCTTGGCGGGACGTTGGTGAACGTGCTCGTTATCTATCTGATCGTTCCCTGTCTGGAAAAGCTGCTCCGCCAGAAGGGCACGACTACCGCAACACTTCGGTAAGAAAATCCCAAAATACAAGGAGGCAATATGCGCATGTCTATAGGTGTGCCAGGAATCAGCTTGTATTTCGATCACCGTCAGATCAAACCGTTCATCAAGGATCAGTCGAAGAAAGCGGAGGATCTTTTTAATGGGCTGATTGTTCCTGCCGTGCTGCGGGGGACGTGCAAAGCGTTGGAAGTGGTGGCCAACAACACGGCTGATGCTCACGATTACTTGATCGTAAAGCTCAAGACCAAGCAGTCTAAGTGAGGCTCGCGCTCACATCTTAAATAGGAGGCAAGACGATGCAACCGAAACAAGCGAAGAAATATCTCGAACAGCGGGGCTTTGTGTGTCCCTTCTGTGGCTCGTGGGACATCGCGGGTGGTTCCATGGGCTTCGAAGCGGGTGAAATCGACCAGAGAATCTCCTGCCACGCATGCAACGAGCGGTGGACGGATGTCTACAGGCTCACCGCCGTGGCGGACCCAGACTCCGGAGAGATCATCGCATCCATTGTCATTCAGGCAGAGTAAACAAAAACAATCTCTCTCCTCCGTTCCTTCCCTCGTTTAGCCACGCTTTTCCACCGATCGATGTCCTGACCTCGTAATCCGTAGTTTCTCCGGGTTTTCTTCAAGTCCGCTTTTTCCCTGAACTCAAGCACTCCCCGCTCGGGGTGTGTCTGCACGCAGTCATTTCACAAAAAGGAGCTGTGCCATGAACAAAAGAAAGAAGCATGTCTTCGATACTGGTGAGATTCCGCATCTGTGGGCACATCGCACACAAGATGAAGCCAGGAATCGCCAGGGCAATCTCTATTTCGGTGGCAACACCATCTACAGCTACGGCCCTCATTTCCCCATCGCTCGTCATGTTGTGAATGAAGCGGGCGAACGGGCCGTCCTGTTCACCACCGCCACCTATAGTGTCACCACCTCGGCCCATTGTTCTGCTGTTCGTTCCGCAATTCCTTCTGGCATTTCCGTCTTCCATGTTCCGAACGTGTGCCACGGGCGGTACGGCGGAAGTGAGTTAACCGCGGACGATCATGCAGGCAACTTCGCTGACTACACCGATCGGATAGAAGAGCACGTCATCACATCCGCTCGTGCCAGGTCTTCCTATTCGAAGGAATGGAACCACGAACGTGCCGCTCGTCTGTGGGATGAGGCATTTGCTTATTGCTCATTCTTTGGCCTGCCTGTTCCGAACATTCCCGAGGTGCCAGCGTTGGACTCTGACGCATTAACCGCCATTCGCAAGCGGGAAGCCAAGCGAGCGGCGGAAAAAGCAGAGCAAACAAAACGAGAGCGGTCAGAAGCCTTGGTCCGTCAGCAAGAACTGATCAACAGATGGAGGGCTGGGCAGCACTCCGGCTGTCTCTACGACGTTCCCACGATGCTGCGTATTGATGGGGATGAAGTGGTGACCAGTCGAGGAGCTCGTTTCCCCATTGCTCACGCCAAGCGAGCACTGGCTTTCGTCCGAAAGGTCCGTGAATCCAGGCAAGCCTACGTTCGCAACGGACACACCATCCACCTCGGTCCATACGCCCTTGATCGCATAGAGCAAGACGGTGCGGTCAAGGCCGGCTGCCATGTCGTCTCCTGGGCCGAAATAGAGCTCATCGCATCAGCTCTCGATTCCGTTCCCACATCCGCTCCAGCAATTAACCCCAACTTGGAGGTGCAATCGTGAGAAGGGGCAAACGAAGAAAAGAACTGCTTCAGCTGTATCGGCGTGAGCGGGCAAGAGGGTTTCAGGCTCGATGGGCCCTGTCAAATGCCCGCACTCGCATGGAATGGGAGAAACACGAAGTAGCCGAATACTCAAGCGGAGAGCCCAGTGACCCGAAACGTGGCAATGTGCGGCTTCGTGTGGTTTCCGACGAAACGTGCTCTCTCGAGGACCTGGAGGGCGACTGCTTCAACCCCAAAGCTAATCCCGACATTTCTGCCTCAAAACTGCACCATGATCGTCAGCAATTTATAGAGACAGTGAATCGGGAAGGAGTTTGGGGAATCATCGGCGAATACTTCGACGGGGAAAGGTGGCAACACGCTGATTCCTGCTTCGGATTCGTCGGCAATGATTGGGAACATTCCGGCTACGACACCGACATCATGCGGGCGACATTGAATGAAGCAAAAGATGCCCGTGTGTCGTTGCTGTGGCCGGCCGATTATTCATGCAGCGGAAAGGATCAAACGATGAGCACGCACATTTACACACCCAGGATCAAAGAGACCGGCGAGCGCTTGAAGCTGGAGCTTGATGACGCTGATTGGGAAGTCGCGAACCGTTACCGTGGAACTCGTCGGGTCAGAGGGACGGTCACAGATAAAACCACCGGCAAACGCTACCGAATCAAAGGCGCAGCTTGTGGCCTTCAGTGCTGCTGTGACGCCATTGCAGAGGAGGTCTAACGCTTATCCCACTCATTTTTGCTCTATATGAACGAATCAATTTCACTTCAAATCAGGAGGCGTGAAATGGCAAAGATAGCAAAGAAACTGCAGGGGATTCTCATCGAGGTCAATGGAGGTGTCGTGACGTATGTCCAGTTCAATGGTAAACCGGCAGCCTATCACCTGTTTGACTGGGACGAGCTTCTCGGTGATGGCGACACTCGATCAGCCTGGCAAAATCTGAGCACGGAGGAACAAAAGTTTCTCGGCGCCCGCTATCCCATCGAGTTCACGGCAATCCAAGAAAGGCTCAAGGAGGAAGCATAAAGCGACGAATTGAACACAGAGCTATGCGTTCTTGGAATTGGCCTTCGTTACTAATCACAGCGTCGGCAGTCACGAAAATTCAAGGGGAGAAAAATGACATGTTCACGATTAAGCCGGACGGCAAGAAGAAGATCACCTTCACGGACCTGCTGATCTGTGGCGTGCTGGGAGCGGCGTGGTTGCCCTTGGGCATCGCAGCCGCTGCTGGCATCGGTGGCTATAAATATTGGCAGAGCAAAACTGAGAAGCGGACCGATGAAATCAGGAGCAATCATCCAGAGGAGGGCAGGAAATTAAAAGCCTAGTGCGTTCCCGATATCCAGGTTTTGTTCCCCGCTTCGACCCGCCTAATGTCTCCTCGTTGTGAAGCCGCATAGTTTGTAGATCGAAAGCACTCCGCCCGAGCAATTCCCTCAAGTCAGTCCGTATTCCGAGCCCATTCAGTCGAACCACATCCCACGAAAAGGAGAAACACAAATGCCAACTGCATACGAGATCGTCACCGAATCGATCATCAAGCAGCTGGAATCTGGCGTAGCGCCCTGGCGCAAGCCCTGGCGTACGGAGATGCCAGCAAACCTGGTCAGCAAGAAGGAATATCTGGGCATCAATATTTTCCTGCTTGCCGCTCAGGGTTATGGCTCACGGTATTGGGTCACCTATCGTCAAGCCCGGACGCTGGGCGGAAACATCCAGAAAGGACAGCACAGTTCCAAGGTCGTGTTTTCGAAGTTTGACGAATATCGAAAGGAGAACCAGGAGACACGTGAGACCGAAAATCACAAGTCAATCCTGCTTCGCTACTACACCGTCTTTAATCTGGAGCAGTGCGAGGGCATCAAATCGCCCCAGCCTGCCCGTGTAATCAATCCCATCGAGCAATGTGAAAGCATCGTCAAATCCATGCCGAATCCTCCAGGATTCGAGCAGGATTCACAGGCATGCTATCGGCCATCGACCGACACGGTAGGCATGCCAGCTCGGTCGGCATTCAATTCCGCTGTAGAGTATTACTCCACCCTCTTCCACGAACTCACCCACTCCACTGGCCATCCCTCTCGTGTTGGACGTGAGGGGATCATGAATCACAACCCATTTGGCAGCGAGGATTACTCCAAGGAGGAACTGGTTGCCGAGATGGGTGCAGCAATGCTCTGCGGTGCCGCCGGCATCGAATCCCAGACGCTCGGTAACTCCGCGGCTTACCTGCAGTCGTGGATCAGCAAGCTCAAATCTGATTCCCGTTTGATTGTTTCAGCCGCATCGCAGGCGCAGAAAGCAGCTGACTACATTCTCGTCAGGACCGCAGCAGAAACCGAATCCGATACGAGAGGAGAAAATGAACGCGAGACTCTGTAACTGACGATCACCGCTAAGCAATTCCCCTCCGAAGTTGAACCACCCAGCAACTCAATTCCCAAAAGTCCAAGGAAGGAAACCATGACAAATCTAGCCGTAATTCCCATGCCCGTTAAGAAAACTCCTCCATCCCGTATTAAGCGGGGCCGAATGACCATTTTGACTCCACAGGAAACACTGGCCCTGCTCAGGGCCGCAAGGAAGCACTCGATCCGTGATTGGGCAATGATCCTGCTGGCGTACAGACACGGACTGAGAGCCTCTGAAGTGTGCGGTATCAAACTGGCCGATGTGGACCTGAAATCGGGATCCATCTCCATTCGTCGGCTCAAAGGGTCACTCCATACAATCCAGCCTCTCTACCAGCATCGGGGACAGCCATTACTCGATGAGGCTGGCGCGGTGCGGGCTTGGCTGCGCAAGCGGCCGGCAGATGGCTCGGATTTCTTGTTCACCAGCCAGAAGGGAGGAAAACTCGGCCGAACGCAGTTCTTTCGCAACTTTCAAACCGTCGCCGAGAGCGCTGGCCTTCCAATCGAGAAGAGGCATCCGCATGTTTTGAAGCACTCGTTAGCGTCACACCTGATCGCTGGGAACGTCAATCTGGCCTTAGTGCGGCAGGCACTGGGTCATCGCTCCATCAACTCAACCATGCAATACGTCGGAACGAGTGATCGTCAGGTGGCTGAAGCAACTCAAGCAGCCCTGATGAACCTCTTTTAACGTCTGTTGTATTACTCTTGGTATCGGACCAGCTGCGGCTAAGGGGCGAGTATTATTATACGGGGCATGTTTTTGTCCGAGTGCGCCATGATTCGACCAGAATCGGTCGCAACGTCGTTGAGGTGTGCAACTTCCGAGAAGCGGACTTTTGGGGAGTCAGCGAGATTCCTGCGGTTACCGCATTTATCAGCTTGATATATTCGGCGTGCGCCAATGCGGACGACGAAACCGCCGTCAACCCAATCACCGCTGCAAGTACCGCCACCAGTTTCGTGTTCACCACAAATTCCTCCTTGTTCTTTCCACTGCAAGGCTGCGGCGTTCGCCTCTTACTACTTTTGCTTATCCGGTGCCACCTTCTCCGAGTGTTGAAGAGCTTGTTGAAAAAATTGCGCCTGATCCTCCACCACGCAGAAGGCCTCGCCAATTTGCCAGGTCGGCTTCAAATCGAAATTGTTCTTCATCTCCCACGTCCCTTTGTACATTTTGGGGTCGTCGATAATGAACGAAATTTCCATGTGATCGTGATCCCGGCGATGGTACCGCTCGGTCAGCTTTAAGGCGTCGCTGTGTGGATCGCCCCGGACGTCGAGCCAGGTCTTGTCGTTGAAGCTCCCGCTTTCCACCACCAGGTCGTTCCCATCCCAGTGTCCCACCGAGTAACCCATCCAAAGCGGATCGGAATCGGCGGGAATCTGTCGACCGTCCATCCAGATCTCCCGCCACTGGTGAGTATTTTCGTAGAAGATAAAAATCCGCTGTGGAGTTTGCACGAACTCGAACGCGTAGGCGCCGCTGAAATAGATGTGCGGCAGTCCCGGCCAGTGGCAGGTGTAGGCCGGGTCGATGGTGATCGGACCACCCTCCTTGAGCTCGTGCGTGCTGTAATCGAATTTCGCCTGCCCCTCGGGCGTCATCGGAGCCGCGAGCTCGGCGCGCCGCATTCCGTTCACTTGGTCGCGGACGCCTCTGGCCAGAGCCCACACTCCCGTCAGATCATGCTCCATTCCCGTCCCGGGTTGTGTCGGCGGCGGCCCGGATTGAGCGGCCAAGCCTGACGAGAGCGCCAAAGCCGTCAGCATCGAAACCGCAAGCGTTCGCATTACGCGCTTTCTCATTTGCGAGATCCCCTTATCGCTGCTCCTTGTTGCGGCTCCGCGTGCCGGCCTCCACAGCCAACGGTCGCGCGGACAAACGAATTCTTTCCGTAGCACAGCCAATCTACCGGAAAACAATCGTCCTATTTAGATGGACCCCACCTCAGCGCGGTTACACAGGCGGCAGGGACAGCCGATTCAGCGACCCCAACAACCCGTTACTCTCAAATCTTCCACACCACAACTACCGGAGTCCTCCGGAAGGCGAAGAGGTGTGCCAGCCTCGACCGTTGAATGGTTATTTGTTCTGCGTGGCGGGATCGGGATTAAGCAGATAAGATTTCGGCGTTCCGGGCTTATATGCCGAAATATCAGGGGGCACAAACGCATCGCGATTCGGCATTTTCACCTTTAGCAGGGTCTGAGCGTCAATGACCTCATTCTCTTGAATAATATCGTTTCTATAGAGCAGATAGGCAGTCAGAGCATAGACCTCGTCTGGTTTCAACGTCCCCGCTCTTTGTAGCGGCATCGCTCGATAGAGAAAGTCCCATAGAACAGTCGCAAATGGAGCCAAAGTCGCCATGACCTTTTCCGAACTACCAGAACCTGTCGGCGTATCCTTAGTCCCAACTAGATGAGGGGCAAGTCCTCCCCTGCCGTTCTGTCCGTGGCATACCACACATCCCTTTTGCACATAGAGTTTCGCACCTTCGATGGCCGTTCCACTCCCGATCGGAAGCCCTTTTCCATCAGGAGGGACCGAGATGTCCCAAGCTCGGATTTCGTCCTGGGAGGGGGTCCTCCCCACGTTGTAGTCGGGTGCCTGTGCCAACGCAACCGCACAGGCCGACAGGATTACCACGGAAAAAATAAAACTAGGCAAGCCCATCGAGCCCATGTGTAACCTTCCCATTCCGGTCCACCTTCCAGGGTAGAATGTAATTGTGATGGCCTCCCATGCCTCCCGGGAATGGAGTCAACACAACTTTCACAGGCTTATTCCAGAATCGGGCAAACTGAGTAACCGTCGGTTGAACCTGCCCCAGCTCATCCGTACAGCGAGACATGAGCACGCACTCTTCTCCGTTCCAGTTCCAGTCCATCCCAAACCGGGTATGCGCCATTCTATATATTGCTGACTGAATCTCGGCGTCCTTCCATGTGTGACCGCCGTCCGTGGATATTTCCACTTTTCGGATCGCGCCTCCGCCGGACCAGGCCAAGCCGGTAATTTGATAGTGTCCGCGTTCTGGCAATTGTTGCTCTCCGGACGGGAAGGTGATAACCGACTTGGGCCCTTGCTCGTAATTAGTGAGTTGGGCCATTCTGCGATCGTCGGGAATGTAGCGATCAAATTCGTTGTACGTCATGTAGAACTCGTCTGTCACCTTGATTCGCCTCAGCCACTTCACATTGCAGATTCCTTCGAAACCGGGTACCAACAGTCGCAATGGGAAACCATTCTGAGGACGCACCGGCTCCCCATTTTGGCCGTAGGCCACCAGCATATCCGTCATGGCCTTCGCCATCGGAAGGCTAATCGCACCTTTATTATCTTCCGCCCCTTCCGCAACTATCCACTTGGCCCCGTTGTGTACACCGGCCTGCTTGAGTAACAGAGACAACGGCACACCCGTCCATTCGCTACAACTGGTGAGTCCACTTGCTCGTTGAACTGTCTTGTATGCGGGTTGTGGTTTGTTTCCGTTGCACTCGATGTAGTGAGTCCGAGTTACGGATGGGAGGCGCTTCAAATCAGCCATGTTGAAAAGTAGCGGACGGTCCACCATTCCGTGGATCATGAGTTGATGCTGCTCTGGATTGATGTCCGGAACATAGAAGGGACGATGGGCAATCGTATAGTGCAGTGAGGGAGGAGTTATGATACCGATCGAATCCTGAAGCGGAGTAAAAACATGGAATGTAAGACCAAAGGGGTTATGGTCAGGAACCAGGCGAACAGAGGTCACGAAACGGGAGCGATCTCCATAGGCTTCGAGATCCTTCGCATGTGTTTCAGATGCGCCAGGCTCTGCAGCCTGGCCGTTTGCGGACCTAACTCCTCCGACAGTGACCAAACCAGCTAAAGCGACGCCGTTCTTGAGAAATCGCCTTCGGCCTGATTCTCCGTCAGCCATGTCCTCTCCTCCCCTTCTTAGGTGTCGATCGTTCGCGATACCCTCTTTTTCAAGAGGGCCGCATCAACGAATGTGCTGTACATGACGGCATTCTATAACGAAAGTCAAGGCAAAAGTCAAAGTCCCAGGATTCGTTGTTTGGACCTCCGGCAGGGTCTGAGCATCATTGACGACGTCATTTCTCTGGAACAATAGGTTGTTGCACAGCAGAAAGTGAACGGGAGCCTAGACCTCGTCTCTCTTAACGGTTGGCCCGTGGTAGTTTGTTGAGAGACCGCGCTATACGGGAAATCCCGATTGATCTTTCCAAATCGAATAAGGCAAACCGCTCAACCATTGAATATAAGAGCCTACCGATTGGGGGGAACAACATCTCCCTCCGTTTCCGAAGTTTCCGGCGGCACAATACCATTTAATCTCAGATAGATCACCAAATTGCCGTAGTGACACATAGTGTCGTCGAAGGCTCGCAAGACCGCGCCGACGCGAGTCGTCCGCTCACCAAACATCGTTGTAACTGTATCGGTACCGTTCCGGTCGTTTAGATCCGCCAACACCATTTCACCGTAATCATAACTATCCTCTAACGCATCCAGGATTTCTGCTCGTGTAGTTATATTTTTATACCTTTCCACGAGTTGTTCTGAGTCCTCCCGACTCTTGCCCGCTATGTAGCCCATATCCATGTAATTCTCTTCGACGGCGTGCATCACCAACTGCCGAAAACTGCGCAGACCCTTCTTGGGTCTAAAGTCATATTTGTCTTCTGGCATGGCA
Source organism: uncultured Acidobacteriota bacterium (assembly GCA_963797585.1). Lineage (GTDB taxonomy): Bacteria > Acidobacteriota > Terriglobia > Acidiferrales > UBA7541 > Palsa-295. The sequence continues at coordinate 304,401 of CAWCQH010000020.1, read as the reverse complement.
GCCACGGTGTTAATGAAGATGCTGCTAAGATGTTTCCAATGTGTGCGCATAACATCTGCGTTACCTGAATTACCTTTAAAACTGTGAAGAAACTGCATCAAGTCATAGATCTCATCAGCGTTGAGATTTTGTTGGAAGGGAGGCATGGTACCCCTTCCTCCTAAGATTGTTTTCAGGACTTGCTCGTCTGTAGCCGGTGCACCGCTCGGCAGTGTTTGCCGAACGAACACACCTACCAGCTTGAGCTTGGGTGGTTCCTTGACTAGATGGAGGTCGTTCGCATCGTGACACGAAGCGCACCAGAAAGCGTAGACATCCTGGCCTCTTTGCTGCGCTTCCGAGCGCTGGTTCTTGCTCGAGGTCAAACTTGAGCAGGACGCTAAGCAGAACACAGCAAGAAAGCCCGTACATCTAAGCGAGGCCGCGTGAATTCCCAATATCTCCCCTAACTTTTCACAGTACTTGTGTGTGAAATCTTGACGCTTGTCATTGCTTTTTTCCAGCCACCTCTGTTTGAATTGATCTTCGACCATGACTCTCTGAAGATATTCTCTCTTATCCTCAGTCGGCGTGGTACAAAGTTTCGGGCTGTTCAGTGTAGGCTTGGAATTGCATGGATGAGCAACTTGAAAATCAGGGAGGCGTTCTATGTTGAACAGGAAGCTGGGGGCAGTGATTGCCCTCGCCATCGGTGTTATATCGGTTGTGGTACTACAGGCCCAGCTGAGAGGCGCCAAAACGCCTGTTCTCACAGCTTTGGACTATGCGGAAATCCAGCAGCTAAACGCGCACTATGCTCACGCCTTGGACACCTGCGCAGGCAAAGGTAACGAGTTTGCTGATCTGTTTGCGCCCGACGGTGTGTATATTTACGGCGACGGCCACAGGGTTCAAGGACGTGAGACCCTGGCGGCGATCGGTGGAGGGCCGGACTGCGCACCCCCGAGAGATAGCCCATTGCATATCCGTCACATCTTCGCAAACACGACGATCAGGCCTTCGCTAGATGGTGCCGTCGGGAACTCGGCTTTTTGGGTCTTAAGTATCGACGAAAGTGGGAAGATAGAGCAGCTACTTGGCGGGGCTGAAGCAGACGATGTTTACACAAAGACCCCGGCGGGCTGGCGCCTTAAATCACGGGGGATCAGTCAGATTTTCGGACATCTCTGACAGCGCCCTTCCTGTTGTAGTGTATTGAACTAAAAATGAAGGGAAGTCTGGGGCAGTAGCAAGAGCATCATGCAGCTTAAAGGAGGCGTTCTATGTTGAACAGGAAGCTGGGGGCAGTGATTGCCCTCGCCATCGGTGTTATATCGGTTGTGGTACTACAGGCCCAGCTGAGAGGCGCCAAAACGCCTGTTCTCACAGCTTTGGACTATGCGGAAATCCAGCAGCTAAACGCGCACTATGCTCACGCCTTGGACACCTGCGCAGGCAAAGGTAACGAGTTTGCTGATCTGTTTGCGCCCGACGGTGTGTATATTTACGGCGACGGCCACAGGGTTCAAGGACGTGAGAACTTGGCCGCGATGGCCGGAGGCCCCGATTGTGCACCCCCAAAAAACAACCCGTTGAATATTCATCATATCTTTGTTAACTCGATGATTGAGCCTTCGCCAGAGGGGGCTATCGGCAAGTCTTATTTTTTGGGGGTGAGCATTGGGGAAGACGGGAAGACGGGGCAGCTGCTTCTTGGCGCCAAGGTGTACGACGTTTATACAAAAACCCCGGCGGGCTGGCGCTTTAAATCACGGGCTTACGTGCAAGCTCCAAACGTGGATCGCATACCAGCATCCGAACTGTCACAGCATCCCCTGTCACACTAGCGTCGCTATGCTTTTGAGCCTAGCGGGAGTTGCGTTGCAAGCTTAAGGCCCATTCCGAGCCGCGATTTTGATCGAAAGCCGGACTCCGCACTCGACGGTGGTTGGTTGGTTAGGGTGGTATGACCGCCGAGCCGGACCGGACATATAGTCCCCTGTTAAAAATTGAGCAAATTCGCTAATTCATTAGCGAATTCTGTTGATTTTGGTTCTGAGAGATTGCAAGGTTTTGGCGTGGTGAGCGCTGAAATCTTGCAATTTTTATTTTGAGGGTAGGGGATGAAACCGAGACCAAAGCCGCAGGAAAGTGGATCCGAGGAGCTGTTCCGCTCGAAGCTTAAAAACATAATCAACTTGCGCCATGAGCTGGTCAGGTTGGGAGAGTTGATTGACTGGGGGCGTTTGGAAGAGCACTTTGCGCCTTATTACAAGCAAGCCGGACGTCCGGGGTTGCCCATCCGGCTGGTGGTAGGGCTGCACTTGCTGAAGCACATCGAAGGGCTGTCCGACGAAGCGGTGTGTGAGCGGTGGGAGCGCGATCCGTACATGCAATATTTTTGTGGGGAGGAATATTTTCAGCACTCCTTTCCGCTGGAACGCTCGGGCATGACACATTTTCGAAATCGGGTGGGGGATGAGGCGCTGGAAACGTTGTTGCAAGAAACGCTGGCAGCAGCGCATCGCGGCGGAGCGCTGAGCGTGCGCGCGACCGAAGCGGTGGCGGTCGATACGACGGTGCAGGAAAAGGCGATTGCGCATCCGACCGAACACGGACTGATGCTGGCCGCCATCGAGCAGTTGGGCGCACAAGCCAAGAAATCAGGACTGTCTTTGCGGCAGTCCTACGTGCGAGTGGCGCGGTATGCGGCCATGAAAACAGGCCGTTACTTGCACGCCCAGCAGAAGAAACGGGCGCGACGGCAGTTGAAATTCATGCGCGTGCGACTGCGGAGACTGATCCGCGACGTGCGGCGCAAGATGGCGCGGGTTCCGGCGCTCCCCGAGCGCATGGTGGAACGGCTCGAAAGGACCCTCGGCCGGGCTTGGCGGATCGCGCAGCAGAAGCGCGGCGATCCCGGGTATCTCTATTCCTGGCATGCCACCGAGGTGGAATGCATCAGCAAGGGAAAAGCGCGCGCCCCGTACGAATTCGGCTGCAAAGTTTCCATCGCCACCAATCTGCATCCGGCAGCCGGTGGGCACTTCATTCTGCAGGCCCGGGCGCTGCACGGAAATCCCTACGATGGGCACACGTTGAAAACCGCTCTGGAGGATATCCAGAACATCGTCGGGCGCACTCCTCGGCATGTCGCGGTCGACCAAGGATACAAGGGACATCGCCTGAGTCTTCGGGGCACTGCGGTTTACATTACCGGCCAGAAACGCGGAGTTACCGACAAGATCAAACGCTGGCTGAAACGGCGCGCGGTAGTCGAACCCGTCATCGGCCATGCCAAAAACGACGGTTTGCTTGGGCGCAACTGGTTGAAGGGTCGCACCGGAGATCGTTGCAACACGCTGCTGGCCGCCGCCGGCTTCAACCTTCGCCAACTGCTCCGCTTCTTGAAGCGTGTCCCTTATTTTTTGCGCCCGTTCTTCTTCTCGCTTCTCGCCCTTCTAAACCCTGTCGCACCGCCAGCACTCTGCTCCTAAATCCACACATCAATTCTTAACGGCGGACCATATAGTCCCAATCGCTTAGCCGGCAGAACTCCGCCCCCTCAAACGGGTGCGCCGACGCAGTACTGTAGCCACATCTAACAAACAAATGGTCGTGCTCAGTCTTTTAATTTTGTTCGTTTCTCTTTGGCGGCCGCTGCTTGTCGCAGAGCCGAAATCACTTCCGACGTTTTCCATTCAGTTCCCGGCCAGTACTTGAAAACAGTTCCATCCTTCGCCAATAAGATTGTCTCCATCGAGTGCGGTACCAGGTTTCCCTGCTCGAAATATTCAAGTCCGAATACCGTCGCAAGGTCTCTCAGCTCGGCTGGGCTCGTCGAGACGAAGTCCCAGTGTTCGAATCCAGCCGGGTCGTTGGCAAGATAACTCAGGCCATACTTCCGCATGATCGGTGGAGTGTCATATTGGGGATCGAGAGTAATGCTTATCAAGTGCGTTTTCTCGTAATCTGCTGGTGTTTTCGCCATCTCCTTGCGGATGGCCGCAAACTCGCTGCTAATGAGAGGACAAAAAGTGGGGAAGGGGCATCGAGTATAGATAAATGTTATCAGAACGGCCTTACCTCTGAATCCCCCGAAGCTCAGGGCTTTCCCATCCTGATTCGTCACAGGTATATCCGCAACTCGCTCGCCTAGCTGAAGTGGATGCGGCGATCGAGAGGCAACCAGTAGGCCTCGGCCAGTCGTATCCTTTATGGCTAAGTGTTCCAGCCAGTAGTCATTATTTTCGCCTCTAACAACGTCTGCCGTAATGAGATCTCCTGGTTGGACCTCTCGGAATCCTTGGGTATCTTTAACGGAATAGGGCATAGTCATGGCCGCCATAAAGCCGGGAATAGGGTTTTGGTTCACGGTGAGTTGGCGCGTTGAGTTGCTTTTCTCCAGCACACGCCCTAGTAGGAAATAGTGCTTCGGGGAACTGTGACAAGCAGTGAGAAGCCAGGCCAGCGCAACTAGCGGAGCAATTGTGATGGTACTGAATTTGGGTTGGCAAAGCATTGCTATATATTCTTGCAGCTAGGGGCAATGCCCTGAAAGGCAGCCTCGTTTGTGTAGATCGTGGATATCCTCCAGTCGTTCAGGGACAAATCCATTACGATTCGGCATCTGAACCTTGGGCAGCGTCTTTGCGTCCATCACATCGCTCTCCTGAATGATCCCGTTGCGATAGAGAATAAAGGCTGTGAGCGAATATACTTCATCGGGCCGGAGCGATCCCTCCTGATTGCGCGGCATGGCACGATTGATATAGTCCCACACCGTTGTAGCAAACGGCCAGTAACTGCCGATGGTTCTCACTGGCTGAAGTGTGCCGATTGTCCCCTCCCCTCCCACAAGGCGAGGAGCGAGCTGGCTCCCTTCCAAGCTCGGTCCATGGCACGGCGAGCACTTGCTCGCAAAGAGCTTCGCGCCGTCTTTGGCGGTGCCACTTCCCGGAGGCAATTCCCTTCCGGAGGGGCCAATCGAAATGTTCCATGTACGGACTTCGTCTTCGGTTGGCGTCCGGCCAACGTTCGAGTAATTGGGTGTTTGCGCGGACGCTATACAGTAGGTGCTGAATGCCAGGATCACAGACAGAGCGGCCTTAAACCAGCGCATTGAACACGCTTCCGTCAGAGGTGACTTTCCAAGGCTGAATCGCGTTGAAGTTGCCCATATCTAAAGTCGCTGAGGACATCGCTTGAAAGTAGTCCAGGCCGACCCCCCAGATTTTTCCAAGTTGCGCCAGCGTAGGCTGCACTTCTTCCCGGTCGTCCGTACAGCGCGACTGCAGCACGCATTCTTCGCCATTCCAATTCCAACCGACCCGGAAACGCGTGTGAGCCTTTGGAAACACCGGGCGTTGCAGTTCCGCATCTATCCATGACCGGCCTCCGTTCGTAGAAACTTCAACCTTGCGGACTATGCCTCCGCCGGACCAGGCTAAACCGGTAATCTCGTAAAACCCGGGGACCGGCAATTGCTGTCCGCCGGATGGTCGCGTAATCACCGATTTGGGTCCTAGTTGACTTTCAAACCAGCGAGACTTTCCATCCGGCCTCAGACTCGGGTACTTTGTACTTTCCATGTTGCCCATGGATGGCTCGTCGACTATATAGATTCGCCGCAACCACTTCACGTTGTTGATGCCTTGCCAACCGGGCACCACCAATCGCAATGGAAAACCCTGCTCCGGGCGAAGCGGCTCGCCATTTTGGCCGTACGCTACCAAGACGTCGTCCATGGCCTTATCGAGGGGAATACTCTTTGAATGTTTGACTGCATCGGCACCCTCCGCCATAACCCAACGGGCATTCTTTTGCAGGCCTACTTCTTTCAGCAGAAGAGAAAGCGGCACTCCTGTCCATTCACTGCAACTGGTGAGGCCATGCGTTTCTTGTACGGTCGCAGTCCGTACTTTCCGGAGAGGTCCCGTAACGCCCGACACCGCACTATTGCCATGGCACTCGAGAAAGTGGAATTGGGAAACAGATGGCAAACGCCGCAGTTCCTCGATCGTAAAAATCAAGGGTCGGTCAACCATGCCATGGATCAAAAGCCGGTGCTGACCAGGATCAATATCCGGCGGATCGAAACCGTGCGAGATAATGAAATGAAGGGGAGCTGGCGTGACTATTCCGACGGAGTCCTGCAGCGGCGTCCGAAATCCGTAGTCGCGAGGCTGTAGTGTTGCAGGCCATAACCCAATGTTACCGACTCGCTTCGCGTTGACGAAATGCGAGCGTTCCCCGTAAGCCCGCTTATCCGCGGTGCTCGCGCCGTCGGCAGCCAAGCCCGGAATCGCTGCCCCGCCCAACCCCAAAAGCACCGACGCACTTTTCAGAAACTGTCTACGTAGCGTTCGGTTCATATTCACTCCGCCACTTCCTCCTCGTTCAAACCGGGCCGAAAGCACTCCTGGGAAAGCGGGACCTATCCGGTTCGCTCAAGACTCCAGGCGGATTGAGAGGAGTACGGTTTCGTCAGATCTTCAGGATTCTTGCCGCCGTACCTCCGAGAATCATCTTCCGTTGGTCGGGACTCAGGGAGAGGTCCTCCACGAATTCCACTGCATGGCTGTCACCGATCGGATAGCAGTAGTCGCTGCCTAGCATAACGCGATCGGCGCCCACCTGGGAGAGGACGAACTCCATAATCGGCTTCGAGTGAGCAATTGTGTCGTAGGTAAAGCGGTGCAGGTAGGCACTGGGCACCTGTTTGGATTGCTTGGCAGTAGCGATCACGTTCCATCCGTGGTCCAGGCGACCGGTCAGAACCGATAGCACGCCACCGGCGTGCGGCAGCGTGACCTGGAGATTCGGATGGCGATCCAACACGCCACCGAAAATCAGGTGGCAAGCCGCGATAGTGGTATCGAACGGAAGGCCAACCATATTGGTAAATGAATAAGGCAGCAGGCGTTTCCCCCCCACGGGCGGACTCAACGGGTGCAGAAATACCGGCAGGTCGAGCGCCTCTATGCGTGCAAATACGGGTTCGAACAGCGGATCGTCCAGGTCACGGCCCTCAATATTACAGCCGATGTAGACGCCGCGCACACCTGGTAGCTTACTCACGCGGTTGAGCTCATCGACGGCGCGGTCAGGATCAAGCATCGGCACTGTGGCCAGAACAATGAACCGATCGGGGTGGGCCTGATGCGCGGCGACTGCCGCATCGTTCCAGGTCTGCGCGAGTTTGTAGTTGAGGTCACCGTCAGCCCAGTAGACCATTGGGCCAGTCAACGAAAGGGCGTGGACGGCCACGCCTTGCGCATCCATGTCCGCTAGTCGTTGCTGCAGGTCGATAAACTTGTTGGGCAGAGGACCCGCAACCGATTCGACGGGCGTCTTGAAGCCGAAACCCCGATCACCCGGTTGAAACTCGGCGCCAAAACGCCGCCCTTCGGTGTTGAACAAATCGAAATAGGCTTGCGGGAAGAAGTGAGCGTGGATATCGATTGCACGAACGGGCTTCTTTTCCGACGCGGTAGCTTGGGCCAGTGCTCTCGCTGCTGACGTCGCACCCGCCGCTGCGGCAAGCCCGCCCTGCAGTATTTGTCGGCGGGAAATCTCGTGACGGTCAGAGCCCGCCAAGTCTTTCGTCATGGTGTGCTTTCCTCCCCGAATCTACTCTCGTTTACTCTTTCGACTTCGCCACTGACACACCTTCCTGTGGCTCCACTCTGAGGATCGATGCACCATGCGTATTGCCGACCCAGAACGTCACGGGATTTGTCGTGTTGTCTACGAAAGCTCTCCGCATATTCGTTTCGCGCGGCATCAAATAACTAACAGTTTGTCCGCTCGTGGGGTCCAATCGCAGGACGCTATCGGTAAACTCGCTAACGGCCCACACTTCGCCATTCTTGTCCCCGGTTACGCTGTAGGGAAAGTAGAGAGGGTTCGGCAAAGCCCATTCCCGCATCTCCGTCGTCCTGGTGTCGAACACGCCGATTTTGTTGGCGCGGTTCTCCGCGAACCAGAAGCGTCCCTGCGCATCAATCATCCCGCGCCGGGGGCCGGAACGATGGGTCGGCGTGGGATAGATAATAATCTCTGTAGTCTTTGCGTCGATTCGCCCAACGTCCTCGCGGCCAAATACCGCGAAGTAGCCGTTGTTGTGAGCGTCCGAGGTAATTTGATAAACGTTAGGACGCGGGACTGGAAAAGGCTCGAAAACCTCAAACTTTCCCGAGACTATATCAAGCCGCAAAATGGTGTAGGAGCCAGAATCGGCGATCCAGACTTTGCCATCGACGTGGCTGTGGTTCGGGCTCAGGAACAGAAGCTCCCTGTAGTCGGCGTCCAGATCCGGCGGCAGCTTGTAAGTCGTAAACTGTTGCGTCTTTCGGTCAAATTTGGCCACCCCGCCCTGAAATGTCATTGCCAGCCATACGTTTTGATCCTCGTCAAACTCCAAATCCAGCGTTCCCATGATGTGGCCGGGCTTCAACACCGGAATTGGAAATTCCGTGGTCTTGCCCGTTCTTGGATCGAGCCTCCCGAGAACTTCCTCGCCAAAACTCGCATACCAAACCGTTCCATCGGAGTCGACGATCACGTCATGAGGCTGCCGCGTCCGCTTCGGCAGATCGTACTCTGTAATCATCACCTGTGTATCTTTGCCTCTGGGTCGCGGTGCGACCTGGAGAGGATATGACCACTCTTCAACGGCGCTCAAGTTAAGAGTGCTCAAGTACTGAGCCTGTTTGCGCCGGCTCCCCTCCTGATCAGTCAATTGGCCGGTACTGAGCTCTCCACCCCCGATACGCCCGGGGCCATCAGGCTGCACGAGGAGAGGAAATGATTCGGGCGTGTGGCGCGACATTCGATCGATAACTTGCAGGAACTCGTCCGCATCGTAATGTGACCGGGCAATCCGCTCAAGTGTGTGGCAGTGCGTGCATCCTTCGACCGAAGCCTTCTGTGGGCTCGTTCCTGGGAAACTGACAAGCCAATCGGCGTTCGTCAATTGCGAGCCAAGATTGCTTGTCTTCCGAAGTTTGAGATCGACGGTTGTGCTCTTACCAGCTGCAATGTCCACGTCGGAAGGCCCCTCGAGATCGTATCCCCCGGCTCGGACGCGCAGGGAGTAATGTCCTGCACCGAGCCGGGCCGCGGGAAATCGGTACGAGCCTCGTTCATCACTGACCACAGTGAGCGTCATCGTCGAGCCGCTCTTTTTTGCGCTGACCAGCACTCCTTCCATGGCCCCTTCTTCAGCAGAAATCACTTGTCCCGTCAAAGATACCGATACATCGTTCTTCGTGACGTCGGTGCGTCCGGAAGCGGGTGGAAACATCGTTGCGGCTACTGCTATGACTAGAATGAGCAGGAAACTAAGTGGTCGCATCCTTCTTCCCCACCTCCTCAGCGTAACCTGAAAGCGCACCAACGCCACACCGAGAGAACGTGCGCGTACCATTTTCTTGGGGCATCTTATGCGTCGCTATTCTTGCAGTCAATAGAGGAATTCGAGACGAAATGTTCATTTCTCCAAAACGCCGAGGTAGACACGGAGCTCATAGCTAGGCCTTGTCCTAGCATCCTCGAGAGGGATGGCACCCCGAAATCCAAACTGGTCATAGCGCTCCCTCCAGCGCCGCATCTGCCGGTCGCTGAGGCCGATGATGATCTCGGCTGCCTGCCAGTGGGTGATCTTCTTCGCCCTGGCAGGCAAGATTACTTCCTGTATCCTGCATCGCTCGCTCCACTGCGGCTTGGTGTAAGAGAACATGCCTTCCATGCCTACCAACGCCTGCAGCGGACACTCCACTTGTCAATTCACCCGGACATATCATGTGCTACCGACAGCGGCCGAGATTTTTCTTGACAGACCCTCCAAAGAAAGCTATATCCCGGCCTGTTTGGCGGCGTTAGTACTGGAATGATGAACATGAGCCAAGTAACGCAAGAAGGTTAGGTTATCGATGCTAAAGAGGTGGAGTTCGATTGAAGTCTTGTTGGCTGCGTCATGCCTTGCAGCGAGTCTCGCGATTCTCCGAGTAGAGGCTAGCAGTACACGCCTTCGCGGGATTGCAGCACCGGATAAGGTTGAAACGGCTACCGTTTCACTAAATGCGACTGACATTAGCGGTGTAGTAACCAGTTCGAACGGACCCGAAGCGGGCGTCTGGGTGATCGCCGAAACTGGGGATTTCAAGACGAAGTTTCGCAAGATTGTGGTCACCGACGATCGAGGGCGCTACCTGATACCCGATCTACCTCACGCAAACTACAAACTTTGGGTTAGAGGCTACGGGTTAGTGGATTCAACGCCTGTCGAGGCCATGCCTGGCAAGAACCTTTCGCTGACAGCAATCATCTCTCCTGATGCACGTGCTGCAGCCCAGTACTATCCGGCTAATTATTGGTACTCGCTGCTGAAAATTCCACCCAAGAGCGCGTTTCCAATGAAGATCCCGCCGCCGCCGCCTGCGGATAAGGCGGAGCGCTTTGCTGACTGCCATCAATTTCTGGCGAGATGCACGCAGAACCCCGGAATCGAGACTGTCCCTGGCCTAACCGAAGAAGACCTGCGAAATGGTCAGGAAGTGTCGAACCAGGGGGAGTTTCTCTACAACATTAAGAGAGCCTGCGAAAATTGTCACCAGATGGGCAGCAAGGATACGCGTGAGATTGATACGCGTCTCGGAACATTCGATTCGCCATCTCTCGCCTATGAGCGCATGGTTCGGTCGGGCCAAGCGGGAGGGCGTTCGCTGGCAGCTATCGATGCCCGCTTGGGACACTTCCAAGGATTGGCCATGTTCGCGGATTGGAGCAACCGAATTGCCAAAGGAGAGGTGCCGCCGGCACCGCCGCGGCCGCAGGGTGTCGAGCGCAACGTGGTGCTCTCAATATGGGATTTTGCTTCCGACAAGTCTTTCGTCCATGACGTGGTTGCCTCAGACAACTGGAACCCCACCGTGAACGCCTACGGGCCTATTTACGGTGCGGACTTTGCTCAAGGCACCCTGGAGTCTCTGGATCCAAAGAAGTTTACCAAGGGCAGCATGCCTGCACCGATGACGCATCCGGAAGACCGCAGCCGGTTGCGCCCTTGGTCATGGCCTGACAGCGACGCACCGTCTCCGTATTGGGGCAATGAGGTTATTTGGAACGATCGAGTGATGTCGAGTGATCCAGTCATGGACCACAAGGGCCGGGTTTGGTATCGTTCGATAACTCGAGCAGACCTGCCCGCCTTCTGTAAGAACGGCGCTGACAACCCTTTCGCGAAGAATTTCCCCTTCAAGGGGGGATCCGCGGGATTGGTGGTGTATGACCCCAAGACAGGGCAGCAGACTCCGATCGACACTTGCGCAGCGGGACATGCCGTCTTTGGGAAAGACAACGATATCCTATACATGGGCATGGCGCTACCCAGCGGTGGTGTAATTTGGATCAACACGCGAGTTTGGGACGAGACGCATGACTCAGAGAAGTCCCAAGGTTGGTGTCCCGGCGTGATCGATTACAACGGCGATGGAAAGAGTGGACCCTATACGACCCCGGACCAACCGCCCGACCCGAAACTTGATCGGCTACTGAGCGGAGCCAATGGTTACGGGGTGGGTGTCAACCCAGTCGACGGCAGTTTTTGGGCCGTTGGGGGCGTCAACGGAGGTCCAAAGGCTTCGGTGCCGGGCAAAATCGTCCGCTACGCGCTAGGGTCAAACCCTCCCGCGACGTGCATGACCGAGGTTTACGAGCCGCCATTCAACAATCCCAAGGCTCCGGGCGTGGAAGGCTTTAATACTGAAGGAGTGGACTTCGATAGCAAAGGAATCGCGTGGGTATCGCTCGGAAGTAGCGCCCAGCTAGGCCGTTTTGATCGGAACAAGTGCAAGGTACTGAACGGACCGACTGCAACAGGGCAGCAGTGCCCCGAGGGATGGACGTTGTATTCGGTGCCGGGTCCTGACTTCAAAGGGACCCATGTGAAGTCGGACTTTTTCTATCTTAACTGGGTTGACCGCGAGAATACGCTGGGGCTGGGCAAAGATGTTCCGATCGTGTGCGGTACGGACTCAGACTCCTTAATTGCCTTTCTACCGGACCAGAAAAAGTTTGTCACTTTGCGTGTACCCTACCCGATGGGGCTCTATACCCGCTCGATGGATGGTCGTATAGACGATCCGAACGCTGGGTGGAAGGGGCGCGGAATTTGGGTGGGGAACAACGAGAGGGTCGTCTGGCATATCGAAGGTGGCAAGGGTACAACGAGCCAGGTCGTGCATTTCCAGATCCGCCCAGACCCTCTCGCGAAGTAATTCTCCGACTTTAACTCGAAGAAGATGCCATTTTGATGAAGGGAGGCGTAACGTTGAAACGGCAGTCTGTGATAATTGCCTTTGTTACTGTAGGTGTTATAGCGTTTCTGGCAGCCCCCGCGCGACCGAAGAGAAATAACACAGCCGCGCTCACAGCTTCGGACTACTTCGAAATTCAACAGCTGAGCATGCGCTACACCAACGCCCTGGACTCCTGTGCAGACAACGGTAAGGAGTGGGCCAGCCTCTTCACACCCGACGGAGTCTTCATTTATAACACCGGAAAGGCTGAAGGACGTGCAGCCTTGACGGCCTTGGCCGGGTCGTCCTTCTATTGCGCACCGCCTAAAAACGCTCTCACTGTCCATCACATCTCTGTGAATGTGATGATCGAACCGTCGCCAGAAGGGGCTATCGGAAAGTCCTACCTATTATTCGTGGACATCGGACCGGATGGGAAGACGGGCCAGCTCGCCGGAGGCGGGAAGGATTTCGATGTATATGTGAAGACCTCAGAGGGCTGGCGCTTTAAGTCACGGCAGTTCTTGTGGCCCGATCCTAAGAATGTGGGGCGAATCCCGGCCTCCGAACTATCGCACCACCCCCTATCGCACTAGTGTTCCCTCGCTGATATGGCAATGCAGCAGACGAGGCTGCGATGGAAGTAGGATTCGAGAAATACATTCATGAGAAGAGATCTCAGACTGTTCACATGGATGTTTGAATGAGTGAATGGAGCGGCATGATGAAAAAATTGAAATCGAGTTTGCCGATGCTTGCGATCGTAGCTGGATTTATTTCTAGCTTCGTCCCCTTTGCCGGGATGATTCGGATAGAAGCTCATCCGAGGCAGAACTCCGCGGCGCGAGCCGAAGCCAATCGCGTCGCGGTGAACTCCGACGATATCGGTGGTGTTGTGACCAGTGTGAAGGGGCCCGAAGCCGGCGTCTGGGTCATTGCGGAAACCAGGGACCTGCCGACCACGTATCGCAAGATCGTTGTCACCGATGATGCTGGGCGATACATGCTGCCAGAACTACCCAAAGCAAGTTACAAGGTGTGGGTGCGCGGATACGGATTGGTGGACTCGCCCCAGGTGGAAACGATGCCGGGGAAGACGTTGGCGTTGACTGCGGTCGTTGCTCCCAATGCCCGAGCCGCAGCGCAATACTACCCGGCCGATTACTGGTACTCGCTACTGAAGATTCCACCCAAGAGCGCTTTTCCGCTGAAGGTACGCGCCAATGGGGCCAACGGCAAGGATTCCGAGATAACGCAAGCTCAATATCTCTTTCAGCTGAAGAGAGGTTGCGAGGTCTGCCATCAGATGGGGAACAAGGCGACGCGTGAACTTGAGCCAAGTCTCGGCGCATTCGATTCGCCTGCGCTCGCGTGGGAGCGGAGGCTGATGTCTGGGCAGGTCGGCCCGGAAATGACAGGTGCACTTAACGAATTCGGGCACGACCGCGGGCTGGCGCTGTTCGCGGATTGGAGCAATCGGATTGCGGCAGGCGAACTGCCGCCAGCGCCGGCGCGGCCGCAGGGCGTCGAGCGGAACGTTGTTGTCACGATCTGGGACTTCGATACCGACCGGTCTTTCATTCATGACATCGTCAGCACCGATTCGCGGAACCCCACGGAAAACGCGCGCGGGCCAATTTACGGCACAGAGTTTTCGGCGGGCACGATTGTAGTCTTGGATCCGATCAAGAACACAAAATCCATGATCAATATCCCGTTGCGCAACGAAAATGACCGGAAGCTATTGCAACCGTGGTCTCCGCCGGCTGTCGGGGCGCCGTCGCCATACTGGGGTAATGCGATCGTCTGGAACGATCCAGTGAATCCGGCTGCCCCGAATTTCGACAGCAAGGGCCGGCTTTGGTTCCACACGCAGACTCGAGCGGACCTGCCTTCCTACTGTAAGGAAGGTTCCAAAAATCCCTTCGCCCGGAATTTCCCGGCACCGGCGGGATCCGTGCCCAAGGGAGCGGGGATGTATGATCCGAAGACAGGCGACTTCGAGTCAATAGATACCTGCTTGACAGCAGGGCATATGGCATTTGCGAATGATGAGGACCAAACACTCTATTTCGGAGACCCTGGGGTTCAGGGAATTGGCGCGATCGGCTGGATCAAGACGCGCATTTGGGATGAAACGCACGATGCGGAAAAATCACAGGGGTGGTGTCCAGCCATTCTGGACTATAACGGCGACGGAAAGACCGATGCGTACACGAAGTTGAACCAGCCACCGGACCCGAAACTGGACCGGGTAGCTACGGAAGCCGTTGGCGGATACGGGATTGCAGTCAATCCGGTGGACGGTAGCGTGTGGTATGCAGGAGGCCACTTGACGAAAGAAACCGCGGTGCCTGGGACCATCGTCCGCATGGTGATTGGAGCAAACCCACCGGCTACGTGCAAGACGGAGGTTTACCAGCCTCCCTTCGACAATCCGAAACGCCCGGGAGTGGAGGCCTTCACGGCCCTAGGAATCGCGGTCGATAGCAACGGAGTCGTGTGGGCTGCACTCGCCGGAAGCAACGATCTGGCGAGCTTCGATCGCCGCAAGTGCACGGGGCCTCTCAACGGCCCAACAGCAACGGGCCAGCACTGTCCGGAAGGGTGGACGCTGTATCCGGTGCCGGGACCGACATTCAAGGGAACGAATATTCTAGCGGATTCTTTCTATCACAACTGGGTGGACCGCTTCGATACTTTTGGACTTGGCAAGAACGTACCGATCGTGAATGGAACGGGCTCGGATTCGCTGATCGCGTTTGTGCCGGAGTCGAAGAAATTTGTCACACTGCGGGTTCCCTATCCGCTTGATTTCTACACGCGCCGTGTGGATGGGCGCATTGACGATCCCAGAGCTGGATGGAAGGGACGCGGGTTGTGGGCAGGCAATGAGGAGAGGGTTATCTGGCATCTGGAAGGCGGGAAAGGCATGACGAGTTCCGTTGCACATTTCCAGCTTCGGCCCGATCCACTATCGAAGTGATGGTCCTACTATTGCAACCATGAGGGAACTATGGGTTGTAACAATCTCCTGGCCAATGAGAAAGCGTAATGCTTAGGTCGAAATCATTGGTTACCATCGGGACCTTAGCGCTTCTAGCCGCGCACGCGCAGCCACGAAGTATCCACGAATCGGCGCTTACAACCTTAGACTATGCTGAGATTGAGCAACTTAACGCCGACTACCCACACGCCATAGACTCCTGCGCACAGAATGGCAAGGAGTGGGCCGACCTGTTCGCCCCCGACGGAGTTTTTACTGATTCCACTACGCACAGGGGACGCGAAGCCCTCACCGCGCTCGCTGGATCACACCACTTTTGCGACCTGCCTAGGACCCCTTTGACGGTCCGCCACATCAATATAAACGTAATGATTGAACCGTCGCCAGGGGGGGCTATTGGGAAGTCCTATGTGTTGTTTCTGAAGGTCGGGAAAGATGGGAGGCCGGGCGATATCGAAGAGGCGGGCAAATACTATGATGCGTATGTTAAGACTTCGGTAGGATGGCGCTTTAAATCGCGGAGGTACGTCAGGGGTCTCGACCTGAGTCTCATCCCAGAGTCAGAACTCTTGAACCATCCCCTGCCGCACTAGGGAGCCTCTGCATACGTCCGTTCGGAGGCCACGAATTCAGCAGGACCCTCCGGCCCCTTTTATCTGGAAGTTATCAGATCGCCCTCGCCACCGGCTTCGTTGTGAACCGTTGGCAAGAACGAATGAGCTGACTGCCGGCGGACATGTAGCGTGAGAGATTAAAACTCAAGAAATGTTTCACCTGCCTCCGGTTTGGGGGGGCCAAGGAGGAGGAGTAACAACCGCGGTCATTTTGCGGATCATGCCATCGGATTTACTCAAAACGTAGAGTTCACCATCGCCACCCATGGCCATGCGCACATCCGTACGACCGCCGCCGTACGCAACGCCCTCAGGATCTGTCTTCGGTTGGCGATGTTCTTGATCTTTCCAGCCTGTTGTAGCGATTGGTGCACCCGGCAGTACGCGATACTTCGCGGGAGTACCTCCCTTGCGGGCATATGCTTCGGCCACGATGTCGAACATCCTCCGCTTGAGAGCTGGCTGGTTTGAGGAATCACCAGGGCCCTTATACATGATCTGGATCTCATGAATCTGCGCCTGCTTGTTGCGTTCTCCGTGCGCCGCAATGATCTCCGCCAAATCCGCGTAGAAGATGCGGCCCGTCGTGATGTCATTGAAAATATACTTGCCGCGGAGTTGTGGCATTAGCTCGCCGCGGTATACAAAACCACCCCCGATGGCGTCGCCTTCCCGGTGGCTGTACACGGCAGCCGGATAAAGAGGAGTAACAGGTTCGGTGAGCCCATCGACTGTGAGACGATCCCTTTCGGGGAAGGGGACAGGTAGATTCATCACGCTGCCCGTTACGCCGTCGAAGTCCACAAAAAACTGTTCGTTTCCCTCCCGCTCCGCATAGCCATAATTGCCTCCCTTGTTGACGATATTCACTTCTTCCCATTCATGCATGCCAATATCATTCACAAGTAAGAGCTTTGAAACGGTGTCCCATGTCATTCGGTGCGGATTGCGAAAACCGTACGCATACACTTCCCCGAGTGCACCGGCCACAGAAACGAATGGATTAGAATCCAAGCCGTTCGATGGGATACGGTAGTGGCCGTTCGCACTCAGCCTATCCTTGGGATGTAAATTGATATCGGGAGTGATGCGCAGGATCTTGCCCATTAGATTGTTCAGCTGCTGTGGAATCGTGTGTTCGGGGCCGGGCGTTTCTCCCTGAGCACCGTCACCCACGGCTATGTAGAGATTTCCATAGTCCGCGTGGCCACGTCGCGCGAGAGGGTTGAAGACCAAATCGCCCATCGGATGATTGCGATCGAATCCTAAGCGCAGAAGCTCGCGGGCCGACCCTTCAAACGTGGCATTGCGGATATCGGAGTCCGTCCACTCAATAACAATCGACTCAAGATGAACCGGGCCTGTCGGCGGATTTATCGCCGGTGTGGCGCTGTAGCCAGTCAAATTCAATGCGGGCACCTGAGTATCTGTCGGTGTCGGGGATCCAGGCATGTCGGGATTTTCGATGTGCACTGTATAGAATTTGCCATTTTTAGCGTAAGCCGGGTCAAACGCGATGGAATTAATACCCATGCCAATTCCCGCGTCGGACACGAACTGGGGAAACATTTTGGCAAAATCGAGGTAGGGCGTAAATTCTTTTGTGGTCTTGTTAAGAATATAGATTATGCCGCTCTGGTCAACGACGAAAAAGCGCGAAGCTGCCAGCGGCGCATTCGACGGCTCCGAACACATCGAAGTCGCTCGGCCCAATTGGCCTTTAAGAATGATTAGGCCCTGGGGCGCACCACCGTGAGTCGGGCTTGACAGTGGCAGACTTGCGTAGTCTTCCAACAATACCGCAGTGCCATCCTTGCTCACTTGAGATTGAGACGGGTATTGCGCGAACGCGACGGCGACGTTTGCGAAGCAATCCAATAGCAGAACGCACCCCAAAAGAACCCTGCCGAACATTATGATTCTCATTATCTCTTGCTCGCCCATTGCGGAGGCACGATTCTCCCGCGAAGATTCCCGTCGCATACGATTACCAGCCGTGCCAACAGCCGGAGCCGATCATCGATTCTTTCCCTTGCGTTTTTTTCAGCTCCCAGAACACGTACTTCAGAGCAAATTGGATCAAGCGAGGATTCACCGACGTGGTTGTAATCTGGCCAAAGGTCGACCTCTTCGAGACGTCCACAACCGCGGGGTTTGGCAATTCATTTCTCCGATGCTGGAGCCGGAATAATCCTGAAAGGTCTTGGCATCCCCGTTTTATATTCCGAGATATCAGGGGGGATAAAACCATCGCGGTTGGGCATTTTCACTTTCACGAGTGTCTGCGCGTCGATAGCGTCATTTTCCTGGATAATGTCGTTCTTGTAGAGGAGATAAGCAGTGAGCGCATAAACCTCTTCAGGTTTCAACGTCCCGGCTCGCTGAAGCGGCATGGCGCGGCGGATAAAGTCCCACAGCGTCGTCGCAAATGGCGAGAAGGCTGGCATAACCTTGTCTGGACGGCTGGACGTAGTAGCTGTGTCCTTGCTTCGTACCAGATTAGGGGCTAATCCCCCCCTCCCATTGGGTCCGTGGCACACGACGCATCCTTTCTGCACATAGAGTTTCGCGCCGTCGACCGCAGTCCCACTGCCAGAGGGAAGTCCTTGTCCTTCTGGAGTGATGGAAATATCCCATGCGCGAACTTCCTCATCGCTGGGTGGCCGGCCTAGATTGTAGTCAGGTGCCTGTGCCGACGCCGCGGCACAAGCCGACAGGACCAGCACCGTCAGAAGGAAACTAGGCCAAGCCGTTTTGAACCTTCCCATCTCGACCTACCTTCCACGGTAAAATGTAGTTGTTGTGTCCAGTGAGGGTTCCAGGGTGTGAGAACAGATAATCGGTCGTCCAATTAAAGTATCTGGCAAACTCAGCGGCTGTCGGCTGGATTTGGCCCAATTCATCCGTGCAGCGCGACATAAGCACGCATTCCTGACCATCCCAGTTCCAGTCGATGCCAAACCGCGTATGGGCAATCCGATGGATGGCAGATTGAATATCGGCACCCTTCCATGTCTTGCCGCCGTCTGTCGAGACTTCCACCTTTCGAATGGCGCCGCCTCCGGACCAAGCCAAGCCCGTGATCTGGTAGTGTCCACGCTCTGGCAATTGTTGTTCTCCCGAGGGGAAGGTGATCACTGATTTAGGTCCCTGCTCAAAAGGAATCGGCTTGACGGTTTTGGGATTCACCGAGGTGTACCGATCCATTTCGTTGTAGGTCATATAGAATTCGTCCACCACTTTGATTCGCCTTAGCCATTTGACGTTACAGAGTCCTTCGTAGCCCGGAACCAATAGGCGCAGTGGAAAACCATTCTGAGGACGCACGGGCTCCCCATTTTGACCGTAAGCCACGAGCATGTCCGCCATGGCCTTTGCAATAGGGAGGCTCATCGTACCTTTATTGTCTTCCGTCCCTTCGGCAATGATCCATTTCGCTCCGTTATGCACGCCAGCTTGTTTGAGCAGAAGCGATAGGGGCACCCCCGTCCATTCGCTACAGCTGGTCAAACCACTCGCTCGCTGAACTGTCTTGTATTGGGGCATCGGTTTGTTCCCATTACACTCAAGGTAATGGATTCGAGTCACGGACGGAAACCGTTTCAAATCCGCCATGGTCAAAACCAGCGGACGGTCCACCATGCCGTGGATCATGAGACGATGCTGCTCCGGATTAATGTCCGGAACGTAGAAGGGCGCGTGGCCCATCGTATAATGCAGGGAGGACGGAGTGATAATCCCTATCGAATCCTGAATCGGAGTATAAAGGTGCTCGGTAAGACCGAATGGGTTAGGGTTGAACGGTGCCGGAAAGAGACG
Organism: uncultured Acidobacteriota bacterium; assembly: GCA_963797585.1. Taxonomy (GTDB): domain Bacteria; phylum Acidobacteriota; class Terriglobia; order Acidiferrales; family UBA7541; genus Palsa-295. Next base: position 284,680 of record CAWCQH010000020.1, on the reverse strand, counting down.
CACCGATGTTACGTAATGAGATCGCTCGCCGTAGGCTTCCAGATCCTTGGCCGTGGTTGCGGCTGCTCCAGACTCTCCCGTTTGAGCGCGCGCGATACCCGTGCCCCCCGCGGCAGCCACGCCGGCCAAGACGAGTCCCTTCTTGATAAATCTCCTTCGTCCGGGTTCTCTGTCATTCATGGCCCCTCCTCCTATTTAGTGCTTTCCAATGCAGTTTTCATCCAGCCGTGAAGTATCACCCCTTCTGGATTGCAGGATGTGTCTGCCCTGCTGGTTTGACGCGACTTAGCCACATGTCCAACGAAAGCGGCCCCGGCCCATATGCAAACATAAACAAAAATCCCCCGGCTATCGCGAAGTCAAGCACGAACTGTTCCACCTCAGAATGAATCCCAAACTGAGTGTGAAATAACGATGTTGCGATAAGGCAGAATCCCGCTAGAGCAAGCGCTCCATACCGTGTCTTGTAACCCAGGAACACCAGGGTAGGGAAAGCAAACTGCGTTATTATCGCGAGGTAAACAAGTTCCGTGGGTACATGCGGGTTATGCGCAATCATGTAAAGGCGGGTCCCGGGCGTATTCATGAACTTATGTGTGCCGTAAACGAAGAAGACCAGCGTAGAGATGATCCGGGCAAAAAATAGCAACGGCCCTATGATCAGATCGTTTCGCAAAATGTCAGAAAAGAAGGATGGGGTAAAATCGTGCTCCGCGTCGGCCGGCCCCTTGCCGGCGCGCCGGCCATCGATGGATATCGGGCCCGGCCCATATGCGAACATGAAAAGGAATCCTGCCGCAATCGCGAGATCTTTCAGCATGGTCACTTCAAATCCGACAGCCAGGCCCGCATTCGCCCGAAGCGCGAGGCTGACGACAATGTAGACGGCCAGCGCAAGCGCGGCGAAACGTACTTGATAGCCGAGCGCTATTAGGATAGCGCCGGCGAGTTGGACCGCAATGGCCGCATAAAGGAACCCATCAGGCCCGCGCATCCTGATGATCTCATTGACGAGATAGAAAACGAAAATACCCGTCGTGAATAGGCGTGCAGTCAGCAGAAAAGGGCCCATCAGCGCTTGGCTCTTTAGGAGTGGGGAAAACAAATCGCGCTGATAACTATCTTCCATGCTTTGCCCTCCGCGTCACCTTGGGAAAGCCGATTCAGCAACGCCCTCGCTGCTTACCTGTGACGATACTAAGATAGCAAGTTGTTCCCGGCTTTCAACATGTGCGCGCATTGTCGCTCAAGGAGTCTGCAGTAAGCCTATTGCTCCTTCGTTGCCGGCGCCGGTGTCGGCGTGGATTTAGGCATCAGCGTCCGGAGATAGTTTACGAGCTCCCAACGCTGCGTCTCTGACAATTGTTCTTCCCAGGCCGGCATCACGCCTCGTCCCTTGCTCATCTTCCAGAAAAGCTCGCCATCCGTGACGTCTTTCATCAATACAGGGTCGGTGAAGTTTGCGGGTTTTTGGGGCAAGGTCTTGGCCAAAGAACCATCTCCGCCTCCATGGGGACCATGGCACAAGGAGCAGGTATCTCGGAACAAGTCGGTTGCCTCCGCCATTCCTTCTGGCGTCACTTTCACCGGATTCTTTACTTTCTTCGCTTCATCGGGAACGATCCAAGGTCCACTTACGTCATCGTTTGCCCTTGCGCAAAACGAAAACGGGAGCAACGCGGCGAGAACCACGAAGCAAAGCAAAATGTTGTTCCACCAGAGGCGAGTACCGTTCTTACTTTGCCGCATCATTGAATCAATCCTTTCATGGTTGCCAACAAACAATTCAAACTGGAATGCCCACTGGGGCGCGATGGTTGATGTAAGCGTACCCGCATTCGCAATTAGTCTTCATCCTTTTTAACCGACCGCAGTAGCGGAATGCCGTGCCCATCGCCTTCCGCAGCGCGGTATCTATAGCATTGGTGATTCCAAAGTCAACAACTATCTCCCGTTATGCTCGGCAGAACCCTCTCAGCAGCAGGATTGTACCGGAAACATGCCGGGAAAGCCCTGCGCCCAGAAGATTCAGCGGAATGCCGAAACAGACGAAGAGGAAACCCTGCTTCCATGCCACGCGCGCCGCCTCCTGATGCAGAAATGCGCCAACAAGCGCCGTGCTCCCTACCAGGATCAGCGAAAGGCTGATTGCGGCGTGCGCCTCGATCCGTCGAAACTCCAAACCTCGCGGTCGTTAGAATCGCGGATGTTATGGCGACCGCACGGGAACTTCAAATTCGGACATTACTTTGTGATCCCGGACAATCGATTTCAGAAAACTTACCGTTTGGAAATCCGAACGCTTGCGCCAGGGGACAGTCAGGAAAAGAGACAAGTAAAATACCGGTACAAACGTGCCGGTTACCAACTTCACCATCACATGCGTCGCCAAAAAAGCGATTGACAACTCCGGAGGATAACATAATTGTAATCTGTCTTTCGGAGGGAACAGGAATGAAGTCACTATTCTGGGGTCTGGGAGTCATGCTTCTCGTCACATCCTTGTGCCATGGGACTCCTGGCGGAACGATTGTAGGCACCGTGAAAGGTCCGGACGGCACGCCCTTCAAGGGAGCATTCGTGCGAGCTCAGAACACCGCAAGCAAAATTACCGTGGACGTACTATCGGACAGGCTTGGGGGATACCGTATCCAAGACCTCTCTCCGGGGAAATACGAAGTCCGGGTAACAGCGGTGGGCTATAGGACCGATCCGCGTGGGGAAGTGAATGTTGACAGTTTGCAACCCGTATCCCTCGATTTTACTTTGCAAAAGGGGATCGTGCGGTGGACGGACCTTTCGATTCATCAGGGGCAGCTCCTGTTGCCGGAAGATCCGGGAAAAGAGGTCTTGTTCACCAAATGCCACGCCTGCCATTCTTTCGCAACCAAGGTGGCGGCCTCGGTTCGCGACGAAGATGGCTGGCGCAGCGCTGTCAGCTTCATGCGGGATTCTGTTGGTGTGGGAGATAAAAGGGCGTCGGATCAGGACGTCGCGCTGCTTGTTCCGTACCTTACTAGAATTTTTGGCCCGGAATCGGAACTCCCTCACTCCCCCGCCGATCTTCCCGGATATCAGAAAGCCAAGCATGCGGAATTCAGCGACGAGGCCATGAAAATTGTTTACGTGGAATATAGCCTTCCTGGAGCGAACCGTATTCCTTGGAACGCCCATCCGGACAACAAGGGAAACGTTTGGATACCCTGCGCCAAGACAGCGGATAAATTCGCGGAACTCAATATCGAAACTGGCACAGTCCAGGAATGGAGTGTTCCTCTCGGCGTAAGGCATGCGTTGGATGTTCATTCGGCCATGGCGGCTCCGGACGGAACGGTGTGGTACGTGGAAGCAGCGGGAGGCAAGCTGGGCAGATTTGATCCTAAGACGGAGGAGATATCGGAATATGCTCTGCCGGGAGGAGCGGGGAACGCGGTTCGGATGGACCGCCTCGGTTATATCTGGGCGAGTGCGGGAGCGGGCGTGGTGCGCTTCGATCCCAAGACCAGGAAGTTCATCACTTTTCCCGAGATACCACACCCCTATGGTATCGAAGTCGATAACCATGACAACGTATGGTCTGCGCAGTTTACCAATAGCGAGTATTCGACCGACGGAGTAATCGGAAAAATCGACATCAATACCTTGAAGGTCTCAGTCTACGCTCCGCCCACGACCACGAGGCTTGCGTTACTCAATAAAGAAGCGCCTTTCGAGGAGGGAAACACCGTCACTCGTCCAAAAGATGCCGGCACAAAACGGATCGCCGTGGACTCGAAAGGGTCTGTATATTTTGGCGAGTGGTGGGGCGGTCAGGACGGTCAGCATGGTCAGATCGGCCGCTTTGATCCTAAGACAGAAACGTTCAAGGAATATCCGTTGCCAGACCCAGCCCCCACCCCCTATGGGATTGGAGTCGATTCCAACGACTTTGTCTGGTACAACTCGAACAACGACGACATTCTCGGCCGCCTCGACCCGGCGACCGGGACAGTCGTCGAGTATCCCTTTCCGTACTCGGATAATGGCATTCGAGAAATCGTGCGGGACGCTATGGGGCGGATGTGGTTCACCACGCCCTTCAACAATAAGGTTGGCTACTTCATTCCACCCAAATGATCGGATGATTCTTCCCGGCAATCCGATGTGAGGCAGAGGAAATCCGCCGGAGAGAGTTTGTCGCCCCTACGCGTATTGTCTGTCTCGTTTAAACCTAACGATTGTCAGGGGGTCTGCACCTCAAGATAGCGGAACGGCGCTTCAACATCCTTGTACCAGTGGGGGAAATTCGGAGGAACAATAATCACATCACCTTTGCTGATACGATGCGACTCTCCAGGCAGGATTGCTTGCCCTCCAAAACCATCGGATGCCGTCGTTGTTGCTGCGCCTCCTGGGCCACCAATGACCAAGGTCGCTGCTCCGCTCACCACATACACAACAGCCGTAAAGCCTTCATGGGAGCATCCTTCCGTTGGGCACGCCCCCAATACGGATTCCCGGCTTTGCGTATTTACACGATAGATTCCTTGCGGGGTCGTGCGCCTGAATAGGATCCTGCCGCCTCCTGAGGAGACTGCTTTGGCAAAAGATGCGTCCACTTTGTCGTGATCGAACACGGTTACGAATGTGTACGATGAAGGCTCCTGTGCAACCGTTTTGGAAAGCCAGACCGCGCCAATCGCAACCGTCACCGCAGCGGCCAAGAGGGTTGTTCGAACATTCGACATAACTGTATTACCTCGACTCCTGGGATCTTCGGCCTCGGTCGTCGCGCTCTAGTTTTCCACGACAGGGACAGCCATCAGCTTCCGATTAGATTTGAAGGTTGTTGCACAACCCATTTTCGGCCCAATGACATCGATAACTCAGCCGGGCTGTGCAATACGCTCTAGGGTCTCGGAATAGGAGCTGGTCCCGCCATTCCTGTCGTCCCTCCAACCGTGCTCGCCCGCTTGGCCTTTGGACCTTGGCTTAGTGGTCACACAGTTTCGCGAACCGGGCTTCATGGTTCTGAGGTGGCAACATTGCCTCTGCCCCCTCGTACTTAGAACAGAATCTTCAACCCAAACTGCAGCGTACGCTGTGGCGAAATAGTTGATGAAAACGTACCCGCGGTCGGATTGACGTTTCCCGTGAGAACTCCATTCACGACCGGCCCCTGCGAATATAAGGCACCGTTGGGTATTCCAAGATTCGTGTGATTGAAAAGATTGAAGCATTCCACACGAAACTGAACGTCGAGTGTCTCCGATACTTTTGGCACTTTGGTATCCTTCATAATCGCAAAATCCACATCTCGCAGGCCAGGACCAGTAAACGAATTTTTTCCTAGAGTGCCGAATTGTCCAACCGCAGGCAGCGTGAAACAAGCCGGGTTAAACCATTTGGTTTTTAATCCCAGTGTCGCGCTCTTCGAAGTGCACCCGGGCGCCAGGTTCACACGCTGCCATACGTTGCCGGTACCCAGCGCAGCCAGATCAAAAGTTCCAGTTGTTACGCTGAAGGGGAAACCGCTGGTTACGCTCAATATCCCGGTCAATTGCCATCCTTCGGCGAACTTATTACCGTGAAATGGCAGGGCATACACGGCATTAGCCGTAAGATTGTGGGTTTTGCTGAAAAGAGATGGTCCATAATCAGCCCCTGGGTTGTAGGGATTCTCCACCGCGTTATCTCCATTGTAAAACTGGGGTTGAGTCTCGGTGCCGTTAGCCCCGGACTCCAAGTCCAAAGACCTGGAGTAGGTGTAGGCCAGCTGGGTCTGCAGACCATGAGAGTAACGGTGGTTAAGGCTCGCCTGCAAGGCATTATAGTTCGAATTGTAGTTGGGCTGAGCCTCGAGGTAAAAACCCAAGCTAGTGTTCGGTCGCGGATTCGGAACGATTGTACCTGTTCCGTTTGCGTTGATCACAAGATGCGCTAGTACTGGATTCTGCGCAGATGCGCCAGTATTTGCAGGAGCATTAAGATCTTTCCCATCGAATAGGTGTCGTCCCTGCGAGCCCACATAACCCACAGTGAGAATCCAAGATCCGGGAAGTTCCCGTTGGATGTTCAGATTGTATTGCATCATGTAAGGAGTGGCGTCGGTTTGGTACCACGTGCCGTTCGCCGTCGAGGGCGCAGCCGCGACAATATTAGCGGCGCCCGGACATCCGCTCGTTACGCACCCGTAGAACAACGCCTGCTGTGCCGAAGTCACGGATACCGACAAAAACGGCGGATTAAACCAATAACTTGGCCCCCACTGTCTCGTCGTTATGACGTCGTGAAACATTCCAAAGCCCGCCCGAACGGAAGTCTTGTGATCGCCGAACAGGTCGTATGCCAATCCAATTCGCGGGTCGAAATTCCACAAAGATGGATTGCGCGCCGCAACATGGGCCACATTCACGAAACACGTTATGCCCACGCAACTGCCCTGTGGTGGTGGTGGATTTTCGATCACGTTGAGGTTGTTGTGTGCTTCCGTGAAGTTAGATGTCGGGGCATATCGCAACCCAAAATTCAGAGTGAGCTTTTGGGTGAGCTTCCAGTCGTCCTGAAAGTAGGGGGTCAGAAAAAGCTCACGAAAGTCGCGCGTGGGATTTTGTTGTCCGGGGACCGTCCCGATGAATTGGCTGGTAATACCCTTTAGGAAATTCGTTAAGTTCGAGAAATTATATGTGCCGGCATTGCGGCTCGCTCCGGTGGTATTGTCTTCAAATCTTCCGACCGACATGCCAAATCGGAAGCTGTGGGCGCCATGCGTCCACAGGATGTCGTCTGCCGCCCAAAAGCGATTCGGAAAATATCGCACCGGTGTCGAAGTAAAAGCACCAATAAAGTTTTGCGTCCCATTCATAAGGCCAGAAACGACCACGGTTCCATCTTCCAGTCCCAAGCCTGGATAGAATTGGAGTGCTGGGTGCGTATCTGTCACCGCTGTAAATTCCGCGGGCCGAACGTAGCTTATTCGCGCCAGATTTATGAGGTTTGGCGAAAATAGATGCCTTTCCTCAATTGTAGCGATATGGTTGGCAGTGTTGTCCTTTTCGCTCCACAGCGGGAGTTGCTGCGGCGAGGTTAGTTGGGCATAATCGCGGACATATCTGACGAAGACGGAATCATTCGCTGAGAATGCATAATCAAAACGCACGAGCATATAGTTCTCACTGGCGAGTTGGCCCGACGTTTCCCTGATGGAACCGATGCCGCCCGTTGATGCCCCGACCGCCGTCGGAAACAGCGCCAGCGTGGGCGCCATATTGGCAAGGTTGCAATTTGAAGTCGCAGTGTACGTCGCCGTACATGATGATGGGGACTGCAACCCCGCACTCCCCGGAGCATTGACGGGCGTCTCTACACCAGCACTGTTCGGCAAATAACCTTGGTGAGCTGCAGCGTCGGGTACCGCGATAACCCCACTTTGTGACAAAAATTGCCGAAGACCTTCGTAATTCACAAAGAAGAATGCCTTATCCTTCTTAATCGGGCCTCCAACGCTACCTCCAAACTGGTTTCTTCGGAATGGCGGCGTCGATGGAGGATCAAAGTAGTTGCGAGTTTGGATGGCGCTATTGCGCAAAAACTCAAAAGCCGTGCCGTGAAAGCCGTTTGTTCCCCCTTTGCTCACGGCATTGAGCACTGCCCCGCTGCCTCCGTACTGCGCGCTGTATGTATCGGTCAATACCTCAAATTCTGCGATTCCATCAATCCCCAAAGAAGTACCAGTAGACCCCGCCCCCACACCGTGGCCGAAGAAGTCAGTAATGTCGGTATTATCAAGAAGGAATGCCTGACCGAACGTTCTGCTTCCCGAAACGGAGTATTGAGGTCCTCTTCCTGAAGTAGCGCTTCCCGTAAAGCTTGAGGTTTGAACGCCCGGTGCTAACGTGAGCAATTGCGTATAATTGCGACCGTTGAGCGGCAGTTCCCGCATTTGCGTCCCCTCCACCAGGCTCCCGAGAGCCGATGAAGTCGTGTCGACCTGGGTCACTTCTCCTTCGACAGTAACCGTCTGCTCTGACGCTCCCACCTGCAGAGCTGCATCCACTACGACCTGGCTCCCCACCGACAAGTCGATGCCGCTGTGAGCGACTTTCTTGAAGCCGGCTTTTTCGGCGTCCACTTCATAGGTACCAATATCCAAATCCGGGACGTTGTAACGTCCCTGATCATCTGTTATTGTCGCCCGCACGAGACCAGTCCCAACATTCTTCACACTGACTCTTGCATCAGCTATGGCAGCCCCGCTGCTATCCGTCACAACACCCAAGATGGTGGCCTTCAACGCTTGCGCATAGACGCTATTACTGAAATTTCCGAACGCGGCTAGTAAGAGCAGAATCCACACACCCCTTCGCTCGTAGGCAGACATGTCCCAACCCCCCGTTTTAAGTAATGTTAGCGTCAATGTGCCCCACTCCGGCGAGGTGTGTACCACAGGCATTGCCTTAGTGCAAGCTTTCTGTTAATAATTCTCACTCCAGTGGAGGTCGCGTAATTGGAGCTTGAACGCGTACCTTCGCCGCTCCTGTTATTGAGCAAGTCTTGCTAGCACTTGCATTTCGTGGATACGAATGACTGGCCTATCCCCTTGCGTTCCGGCAGTTGGGCAAGGTTGGTGAAATTTGATTGGGGACAAGAATGCTCGTTAAGGGCACAGCTTATGAATGGTTAACGATTGCTTTCCTACTGATTCTGGCCCCCTCTGTAGCTGCGCAAACGGCTGAGACCGGGATGCTCCTAGGCACGATCACCGATTCCACGGGAGCTGCTGCTCGGAATGTGGCGGTCACGGCCACAAACACGGACACCGGCCAGGCGCGAACCACAACAACGGGGCCGGATGGTTCCTATAAACTCGGCTTGCTACTTTCGGGTTATTACCGGGTAACGATCGCGGGTACTGGCTTCAAGCCGGTCGATATACCTTCGGTAGAGGTCAAGCAGATGGAGAGTTCGGTGTTGAATCGCAGCCTCGAGGTCGATCTTGCAATTGCCACAAGTCCCCCCGCTGCACGTACTCTTCAAAACAACCACACTGCGATGGAAGGTCTGCACTTATTTGAACAGCACTGCGCGACTTGTCACGAAAACAGGAATACCGGGCAACGTGCTCCGGATCTATCGGCATTGATGAAGCTGACACCAGAACAAATCCTGAATGCGCTAACCATCGGCCCGATGAACATTCAAGCGCAAAGCCTATCCGACATGCAAAAACGAGGCATAGCAGAATTCCTCAGTGGACGGGAGCCTGGCATTGGAGAAACCGGCGACTCCAAGTTGATGTTGAACCGGTGCTCCTCAATTCCATCTCTGACTGATCCATCTGCCGGACCATCGTGGAATGGCTGGGGCGTGGATGCTTCAAATACTCGATTCCAGAGCGCCGAGGCCGCGGGCATACTTGCGGATCAGGTGCCAAAATTGAAGCTAAAGTGGGCGTTCGGATTCCCGAATGGGATCGACTCTTATGGCCAGCCATCTGTCGTGTCGGGACGTGTGTTCGTGGGAAGTGATAACGGCTACGTCTACTCCTTGAGTGCAGCCACAGGTTGCGTTTACTGGTCCTTTCGAGCTGCCTCCGGAATCCGCACGGCCATCAGCATAGGTTCGCTAAAGGATAAGGGTTCCACGAAGTTCGCCGTTTACTTTGGCGATATGAGAGCCAATGTCTATGCAGTGGATGCTTCAAACGGGCATCTTTTATGGAAATCTCACGTCGACGACCACCCTCTCGCCCGCATCACCGGTGCACCAAAGCTCTACAGGAATTCGCTGTATGTTCCAGTTTCCTCCTTCGAGGAAGGTAATTCCATTAATATGCAGTATCCCTGCTGCACCTTTCGCGGGAGTGTCGTGCTCTTGGACGCGACAACCGGACGGCGATTGTGGAAGACCTACACCATATCCGAAACGCCTCTGCCAACCAGGAAGAACTCGATGGGAACTCAGCTCTGGGGGCCAGCCGGTGCCGCGATTTGGAGCTCCCCTACAATTGATCCAAAACGCCACGCCCTATATGTTGGAACCGGCGATGGGTATACCGAACCTGCGGCCAGGAACTCGGACTCGATTATGGCCCTTGACTTAAGCAGCGGCCGAATCCTGTGGTCTGTCCAGGACACCGAGGGTGATGCCTGGATGAGCGGTTGCGACTCTGATGTTTCGGACAATTGTCCCAAGCATCTAGGGCCCGATTATGATTTTGGCGCTTCACCCATCCTACGGACCTTGGCCGATGGTCACCGTATCATTGTAGCCGCTCAAAAGAGCGGAAATGTCCTTGCGCATGATCCGGACCGCCGCGGAGCCTTGATGTGGAAGACGAGCTTGGCAGAAACTGCTCCTTCTGTCCAGGGACTTATAGTTTTTGGCGGTACGGCGGACGATCAAAGTGCCTATTTCCCTTTGACCACGGGCGGCGCGGCTGCCGTACAGTTATCGACGGGCGAGCGTAGATGGTCCACCCAATTCGAGTCACCTGGCACAGATTCGACGGGCAAACCGCGCCCTTATGCACAAACCGCCGCCCCTTCCGCCATTCCCGGGATAGTTTTCATGGGTGGATGGGACGGAATTCTGAGGGCGCTCTCGACCATTAACGGGAAGGTCGTCTGGGAATACAACATGCTTCGACAATTCAATACGGTCAATGGCGTTACAGGAACTGGCGGGTCCATGGGATCGGGCGGCCCGACAATTGCCGGAGGCATGCTCTTTGTGGGTTCGGGATATTTTTCCAACCGCGGCGCGGGACATGCCGGAAATGTATTGTTGGCATTCGGCGTCCGTTGAAAGCAGCACGAGCCTCTCGGATGTCCGCGGACGTACCATAACCGGCCAGTGACGCTCTGCAGTTGTTAGCGGGATGGCGCTTCATTGCCAACGATCCGTATTCCTCAAGAGATTTAGGAGAGCGAAAGAATGGAAAGCGCCTCTCAGCGCGATTTATTTGCGCCCATTTTGAGAAGCGATGCACTTATGGGACCTTTGCTGTTAGCTGCCCGCCTCTTCACGAGCGGAATCTTCGTCTTCTATACCCAAAAGGTCGTCACAAACCACGCGCCAAGCGGCTTCCTCTATTTGGCGATAGCGGTCGATCTCTTCGGCGTCGTCCTCGTGGCTCTCGGTTATCAGGCGCGATTTGCGGCACTCATGATGGCAGGGTGCATTCTTGCAACTTTGCTGTTTCGCGACAGTATGGGTCTGCCAAGCGGATTTTTCACAACACTCAAGGTTCTTGCCGTAGCGAGTGGATTCTTTTTTATGTTTGCCTATGGACCTGGTCCCTTATCCTTCGACAGATACAGAGGCAGTACACGCGGAAAGTCAGACGAGAAGGCTAATGCTAATTTCCTTTCCCGCGTTTTGAACAGCAAGGAGGCCATGGCGCCGCTGTTGCTGGTGGCACGCATAGTTTCTACCTTGGTCTTCTTCGCCGCTGGCATCGGTAAAATCGTCCACACCCCTGCGACGCAGACTTACATGATACGGCACAATCCCCATGTGCCTACAAACCTCGTTTACCTAGCCATACTAACGCAGTTTATTTTCCCTGTGCTGGTACTGCTCGGTTACAAAACGCGGTACGGAGCTCTCGCGCTATCGGGATTTTGCATCATTGCCACCGTGTTGTTTCATGCCGAATTTGGCGTTCCTTCAGAGGTGGAGCAGTTCCTGCTAGACCTCGCAATCGCCGGAGGGTTCTTGTTTATGTTCGCGCAGGGGCCTGGCCCGCTTTCGCTGGATGCGCGCGGTGCCCGCTCTCACAAGACAATTTGACAGTGGGATATACGTGGAGGTCATTCGGAAGTGGGGCATAGTTCCCTTTGCAGGGTTGTGAGGGAGGTTGTACTGCGACATTCCCTTTCTGTTTCTCGAATGGTCGGGCACGTAAAGCTTTCTGTTAACAATGCAAGATTTCTGCTGCTCAGGGCGGAAAATCAGGTTCGTCGATCGGAAAGGCTGTGCCAAAATCGAATCGCCTGAAGGCGGCGATATGACGGTGACCATTATCGTTACGCTAGGCCATACGCCGCGACGCTTTCGATGATCCGCCCGGTGAAGAATAACGACAAGCCACACAAAGCAAGCCGTTTCGCGGCGAACCATCTCTCACTTCTCGGGCCAGAATCCGGCCGTGCACCGCGAACGGCATCAAGCACAGGCGCACCGGAAAGTCGGGGCCGCAAGCTACGATGTGCAGAGGGCAAAGCGGCTATCAAGCTCGGGTTGGGGGGAGATGACAGTGGAACCAACGGTTGAGAAAACCTTACTTCCTCCAAGCGGACCTCTGGACCGGGAACACCGGAAATCTCCGGTTAAGCCGTAATCCATGCACAATCCCGACAGAAGACCTCGACCTTATAGTGTTAATCGGCTGCGGAAACCCCGGGATGATGCGAGCACGAGTTGTCCGTGAAGTTCGCAAGGAGGAGGGTCATGCCTGATAGAAAGGTGATCGCAGTCGTAGGAGCAACTGGAGCGCAGGGTGCCGGTTTGGTTCGGGCCATCCTTAACGACCCTAACAGTGATTTCGCAGCGCGGGTACTCACCAGGAATGTGAACGGAGCCACGGCGAAGGAGTTCGCCAGACTTGGCGCTGAAGTTATGGCTGCGGACGTCGATAACCTCAAGACCGTGAAAAAAGCCTTCGAGGGCGCCTACGGAGCCTTTTGCGTCACGTTCTTCTGGGAGCACTTCTCGCCGGAAAAGGAAATGGCGGAAGCAAAAGCCATGGCAGAGGCTGCGAAGGACACTGGCCTGCGGCACGTGATTTGGTCTACGCTGGAAGACACGCGAAAGTGGGTACCTCTTAGCGACAATCGGATGCCTACTCTCCAGGGTAAGTACAAGGTCCCGCACTTTGACGGCAAGGGCGAGTCCGATCACTTTTTCACGGAGGCGGGAGTTCCAACGACATTTCTGCTGACGTCTTTCTATTGGGACAACTTCATTCACTTCGGCATGGGCCCGAAAAAAGGTCCGGACGGAAAGTTGGCCATCACGTTTCCGATGGGCGACAAGAAGCTTCCGGCGATCGCTGCCGAGGACATTGGTAAATGTGCCTTTGGCATCTTCAAGAACGGCAATGAGTTCATCGGGCAGACCGTTGCGATTTCGGGCGAGAATTTAACGGGCGCACAGATGGCTGCTACTTTTAGCGAAGTGCTGGGAAAGGAAGTCCGTTACAACAGCGTGCCACCTGACGTTTACCGCGCGTTCGGGTTTCGGGGCGCCGATGATTTGGGCAATATGTTTCAGTTCAAGCGCGATTTCGAAGAGTACTTCTGCGGGGCGCGTAGTCCAATCTTCGCCCGGAGCCTGAACCCTTCTTTGCAAAACTTCAAGACGTGGCTGACTCAAAATAAGAGCGCCGTTCCTCTGGAGGATGCTGAAGCCAGCGCCTAGCTGCGAGCTTCCTGTCTATCTCGACCTCGACGGAGAAAGCCTCGGCAGGCAACTTCACTGGACCGGCCCAAGGCTCGAAAAGAGTGCCCCGCTCAGCATTTTGATTTGAGCCGTAACCCTATAACTCCCGGATGGTCGGCAAACCGCAAGTTATCCAGATACGGCGTTCGAGGAGACGAGAATGGAAGCTCACTTCCTCGCGGACACCGAAACATCAGCTCACAACCATGCAGTACGTCGGAATGAGCGACAGCCAAGCGGCAGAGAATCTGCAAAAAGTGCTAATGGGTTTGTTTTGAAGGCCTTGTATTCATGCATCAAAACGTCCGTTTTGTTGCGTTCTGAGGGCGACTACAGGCGGATTCAAAGAACTTAGGGACCGACGGTAGAATCGCTGAAACGACCGTAATGTTGCATTTCCTGCACGCGCCGACCTTGGGCCGGCTAGGCCCCGGTACAAAATACCGCAAGCAGCGTTCCCGGACTTAAGCCTGGTTCTAGGCGCTAGCGTTGCTGAGCATATCAGGCACGCTCACAATCACTTCTGCAACCCGCTGTTGGCATGCGCTGGCGCCCAGGCCCAAACACTTCCGCGTCAAGCGGATGGCTCCTTGCCACTGTTCGGTGGTGCAAGGCTCTGGAACATCTAGCAGGCTGCGGAAAAATTCCGTTGAGCGATCGATTCTGCGCTCGTTGCGTCATTTGGTTAGCCTTGAGAGACTCTTTGCGGGGATTTGTCGTCTTGTTGGTGCCCCGCGTGGGCGTTTCAGGGCCGTGCGCCGACACTACGGCCCCGACTCACTGCGCGGGAACAGTAGCGGCCATGAGATTTCGCATGCGCACCAGGTTGTAGGCGGCGCAGGCGAAGGTAAACATCCAATCCACCTTCAACGTTCCGCGATGCCGCAGCTTGCGTAATAGTGCAATCGTCTTCAGCCAGCCAAAGCACTCTTCGATGCGCTTCCTTTTCTTCTGGCTGATGCGGTAGCCCGCGTGTTGCGTGGTGCGTCCATCAATGGCGCTGCCGCCTCGCCGCGCTAGGTTTTGCGCCACGTGCGGCGTCACGCCCATGTTCCGGCACTCGCGCACAAACTGCGCGGTATCAAATCCCTTATCGCCGCCCACCGTCACCCGCCCGGTTCCCGGTACGTCCTGCAGCATGGCCATCGCCGCATCGCGCTCGGCTGTACCTGTGGCTTCCCACACCAGGCTCGACACAATCAATCCATTGCGATTCTCCACCAGCAGATTTCCGCTGTAGTTCAACTTGGCCTCCTTGCCTTTGCTTTTGCGCGCCAGAAGCGCGTCGGGATCGGTTTTCGATTCGTGCGTCTGGTTCGACCTCTCCTCGCCGTGAAAATCCACCGTCGGATTTCCCGGGTCGTCCGGCGGTGGCGAACTCTTTTTGTCCTTGGTCTGAAAACTCTTCACGCTGGCCCACGCTTCCAGCAGTGTGCCGTCCACGCTGAAGTGCTCATCCGATGTCCATCCCTTCTCGCGCGCCTGTCCCACCACCCGCGCCAGAAATTCCTTGGCTACCTCGGCCTCCAGCAACCGGTCGCGGTTCTTGGTGAATACCGTCGCGTCCCACACCGCATCATCCAAATTCAGTCCCACAAACCAGCGAAACAAAATGTTGTAGTCCATCTCTTCCATCAAGAGCCGTTCGCTACGCACCGAATACAACATCTGCAACAGCTGCGCGCGCAACAACTGCTCTGGCGGAATCGATGGTCGTCCCACTTTGGCATACATCTTGTTGAACTGCGGCGACAGCTGCTTCAGGATGTCGTCCACCATCGTGCGGATCGGCCGCAGCGGATGATCCTTGCGCACTCGCTGCTCGGGGGAAATGTAGCTGAACACAGGACTCTGCTGCTGATCGCTTCCTCGCATGCGCCATTGGATGCGCCTTGTGCGGATTCGTTACAGGATTCCCGAATTTTTCAGCAGCCTGCTAGTGCATCTGCGAAATAAAGAAATAACATGTAGGCGTCGACATTATTCTTTACCCGCAGGAAATACAGATGTGCGAGCCGGTTTGCGTATTGATAGAACGGCGACTCCCAAGGAGCGTCCTTGGCACCGTTTGCCCATTCCTTCGCTTCCGCAAGTGATCGTTTGATCTGCTCCAAAGAGCGGGGGAGGCCTTGCTCGCGAAATCGACGGCCTCTTCTATATAGGCCTTGGCTTCAACCAGGATGACCTTTCCGGAGGTTGTCCTCGCCAAGCCATCCCAACGGGCCCTCCGACCGGCCAAAAGTCCTTGAGCGGCACGCGAAGCTGGCCGAGACCAAGTAAGTCTAGGAAGGCCTGGTCAAAGTACTCCGCGTATTCGTCGTCCTTCGTTGGCGAGAGCCATTGAATTCCCTCTGAATTTGGCAGGCTGAGCGCAGCCCCGAGCCTCTGGTTGAGATAAGTTGGGAAGCGGTTAACGGCTTCTCGCAGCCAATGCTCGCTCCTCGTCGTTTTAGCGGGTCGCTCTCTGCGAGGCATTGCGTTTCTCTCCTCTTGTTCTCATGTCGTAGTCAACCCATCGAACAGTTATTTGCGATTTTCAGCTTTAGTTCGTGCTTCGTACGCTTCTCCTGACACAACGAATTCGAGATCAAGCTAGCGACCTTGAATAAAGTTTTGATCACAGGATGCGATTGAAGCGTTTCTGATCTTCAGCTTTACATCTTGGATGGCCCGGTGATGAACAAACCTCCACCCGTCAGGCGTGCGCCGCAGATCTGACACGTATTCACCGTTGTGACTGACTATTGCGGTATTCGGCGCCGATGCCAAAGGCGACGCCCCTTCTTCATTTGATTGAATCGTCGTCCAATTAGCGTAGAGCGTCGCAGTGTCTCCATGGACTTGGACTAGAACATTTGTCGCTTGATTGTGATAGTGCCCTGGGAACGGAAGCGATTTAGTCCCAAACATCTCAGAAGCAATCTGATCCTGACCGTAGAACACGCAGCCGTGACCAGGAGCGTCGCCATTCGGTTCGATTGTCTTCCCGCCGTTGTTCCAAAGACTCTCCAAGATGCCGTCTTTTGTAAAGAGGCTCGCGACGCCCGGGCCATTATTGGTGTCATGGAAAAAGATGTACGTGTAAAACAAGGCCGTGATTTCTTCCTTGTCCTCTGCATGGCCTCGGGTGACTAACTGGTCCCTCGTCAACAATGGTGGCTGTATCGCCGCCCTCACCGTCCTATCTAGCGGGAAACCGTTCATGCTCTCGGCTTGTTGAGATGCGTCAACTGCAGAGGTGCCTGCTGAGTTCGGAAGAGCGGCCAAAGCTAAAGCGATCGACCCTTTGGCTTTGGGCACTATAACAACACTTGCGGAGTTGAACGCGAACGAAAGAAAAGCAATACCGTACAAGAATGTTTTCAACATAGACTCCTCCTCGGCGCGTAGCGAGATTGTCTCTGATTGACAAATTCACACAACTTGCTGGCTTAGCATACCGAAAGCGAAGCGCGTATCGAGGGAGTTATTTCGGGATCGGATAGAGACAGGCTAATGGAGAGAGAACCCTAAGCGTGGCTCCGAAACGATCGGAGAGATAGAACTGAGAGAACCCCTTCCGGCTATGTACATCTGGACGTGACTCTTTTGAATCAGCCGCCATAGCGGGCAAGAGGTTGCGCTTGTCAGGGGGCGAAATCGACGATGGTCCGTAAAGACGGACGCAAATTCGAGCGGAGAGACAGGGACAAAAAGGCTTGGTCGAAATACTCCGAGCCATTGAACTCCCTCTGAATCCGGTAGACCGAGCGCAGCGCTAACCCTTTGGTCGAGATATGCAGGGAAGCGGTTAACGGCTTCACGCAGCCAATGCTCGCTCCTCGTCGTCTCAGCGGGTCGCTCTCTTCGAGGCACTCGTTCCCTTTCCATTCCCCTATGTTTTTGATCTACCTATGGGCAGTACTTTGCGATTTGAGTCTGTAGCTCGGGCATTGTGAGCCTCCCCTGCACTTTGACACAACGAGTTCCCCAACCTGGCATATCCACAGCAAGTAGGGCTTTTGACGACTCGCGGAGCCGTTGGCGCGACATAACCGATCGAGCGGAGAGACAGGGACCACGTTCGGTCCCTATATTCCCTACGTATTCTCTGGGAGTTACACACCATAACGCTTGCCAGGATGCCGCGGAGACGGTGTGGCAGAGCGTGCCTGCCGGTACTGCTGGAATCCAATGGCGGTCGCTTCCCTTTCAGAAGCCATGGCACGGTTGGTTCCCGTGGATTCTACTTCTTATTGATTTCGGGCTCAGCAGGTTGCGAGGGATGAGGAAGCTTGTTCAGTGCTGTTGCCATTACAAGGGGCTTGTGAACAGGCTTCGTGGCGATGCTGCTCGTAGTATTGGGTTCTTGAGGTTTTGTCTTATCGGTTTGTGCGTTCCGTCGATAAACACGGTCAGAATGGTGCAGGCGGTACGAAGCTTTAGCCTTCTTGCTCTTGCCGGGCTTTGTTTCCAGGATCCCGAGTTTCGTCATTCGTTCAAGTGCCTGGTCGACGGTTTCTGCCTTGGCGCACGCCTCATCTGCCAGCTCGCTCTTGTGGCACTGCCGAAAACCTTCGGCATTTGTCCTCCTACGAATCAGCAACGCAAGCACTCGGTCCAGAGGCTTAAGTCTCCACTTTGTGAGTACTTGATTGGTCGTCGGCTTACGGTAAGCGCCGAGTTGGGTCTTAGTCTTTGCCATAAACAGTTCCGAAATCGGAGTGTAACATGATACCGACATCGGCAGTATTATTTTCCACCCTGCGGCAGACTTTACCCCCGATATCGGTAGCATATAATGCCGTTATCGGTATCATATGTAACCCTATACCCTTTGTTATAAGCTATATACGAAAACCACATGCCTTCATGTATGATTTCAGCGTCTCGAAGTTCAAGTTATCACATCAGCTGTTATGGTCCACTGAAAACAACACATCTCGCTATACGGCCACTCAAAATCTTCAAATCCGCAGCGTCAATTCCCGCCAATGAAAGATATCTGAATACCAGCCACTCAAGCGGTCGCTGTTAGGACTTCATCTCGACAGGATGAGGCCGTGGATTTATCGCCTGTCGCACTTTATCGTATGTATACCTTTTAAATACGTCCAGTATATGATATACTATATACCTAAACTCACTGATAAAGGCGAGTCACAAAAGGAAATAAAATGAGCAACCAACAGCAGGTCGTTCGTCTTAGCGGCATCATTCATAATGTTCATAAGAAACCTACCAGCACTGGACGTTGCATGGCTGTTTTTACGATGGGCGGCAAAAACTGCAAGTGCTTCGGAGAGCTTGCCGAGTATATTTTACAATCAGAGGGCGAATATGCTGAGATTGAGGCGACCGCCGGGACATACCGAGGCCAAACTGAATATGCACTTGTCAGTGTGAGGGCGACAGTTCAAGGGCGTCAGGTTTCCATTAAGGATTCCCGCTCCGTGCCTAAGCCGCAAGCCACGGGCGCGAAGAAACCCGATGTTGAAGGTTGTTCTGGTCAGCTCCTTTCCGACGCCGAAATCGACATGATCCAGGAAGAGATCTCTGGTCTGTTTCAATCATTTGCGAGACGGCACCTTAACGACCGAGAGCTTTTTGAGAAGATAGTGACAGATACTCGTATGCCGGGTATTTCCATTCGGGCAATTACGGATGTACTGGCCCATGCCGATGCGAATACGGCGAAATCCTCATCGGGAACAAGCAATACGGCAGCGGAAGCCTCTGCGTCCGCCGCGGCACAGACTCTCTGCCCTAAAATATCTCCTGCTGAAATCGATGCTGGGACGATTGCCGAATCATCAATCGCAATAGGCCCTTCTGGGTCTTCTGACCTACAAGACGTCCGCCAGTCCCCGCCTATTGAAACTCATACTGAAGCTCTATTTCGTGCGTGTGGCGACCTTTCACAAGACTCGTCAACACCGGTGACACCGGCTCTTACCTCCCCGCCCGGACTTACCGCCGACGCAGAGCTACAAGCCCGTCGTGATGCCTGGCGAGCGAATCAGGAGAAACGGGCTGCTGCCAAGGAGGAATTGGAATATCAGAAATTATTGCAGCGATACAGACGAGGATATGACAGAGCAGGATACGACCATAGCTTACAATTCTGGATCGAGAACATTAAGACTCCACTTGATCAACGGGCTCTCAAGCAACTTATTGAGGAGCGCAAGGCCTCGTCGCAACCTCAATCACATGGAACCACTGAATCGGGAAGCGATCTATTGACGACGGAGCAGCGTCCTGGAGTGCAAGGAGTAATCACAAAGATTGTAAAACTTCTTATCACTCGCGACGGCCGCAAGATGGTCGTGTTTAACGTTGGCCCACATACCTGTGCGGTTTTTGGAAAAGTTGCTGAGTTCTTAGACAGGAATAGATCGGACTACGAAGGAAAATCCATTGCGGTATACGGTAGTTGGAAAATCAATCATCGCGGGCGTCAGGAGTTCGTTCCAGCAGAGAGCACAGTAGCCACAGAATCTGATTCCGAGGCCACCGTGACACCTGATGAGGTCCAGAAGGCACTGGAGAAGGCTCTTATTGACGGTTCAGGTTTGAGTGCAGTCGGCGGTCCAACACTTGATGAGATGCAGGCTGAGTATGAAGCAGAACGTGAACGCACGAGACTGGTACAAATGACTGAATCGCCCGTTCCGGTAGCCGGAAGTTCGTTGGCCGCAAATGCGTGATCTGACAATCGTGGATATCCTGTCCTCTTTCTGGACCTTTGATCAGTTGTGCCGAAAACGAACCCATATTACCCTCACAAGTGTTAAGGGTCTCGAAGTTAGTCGGATTTATAAGTTGGGTTGAAGTAGACCCTCCTTTTGGGCGCATTTGGCCCCCACGCTTTCAAGGTTCCGGAGAAATGGGAACCTCTTTAGTGCTTCTTAGCGGTAACGATAGATTTTTTCAGGCCAGCGGCTATGCTGTCCTCCTGGTACGTCCTGAACAACTTTTTTCTAGTTACTTACGGTCAATAACAGGAGCGCCAGCTCCGATAGATGCGGTCGGCCAAGCCAGCCATGGCTTAGCCCATTGTGAAGTTGGGTGAACCAAGCCTTTGGTTCACGGGACTGAGTCAGCCTCTGACTCCGTCCCGATACCGAGGCCAGCTGAGCGGCTGGTCCTCAAATGGCAACACCTGTTGTGCCGCGCCGTGCCGGTCAATGCATGGCAAGCTGAATCCACAAAGGAGATACTCGAATGGACACGGAACAGATGTTTGATATTGATAAGTTCGTACAGGATAAACTGGAAGATGGCAAGGAATTACTCCGGCGTGACGGAGAGGTGAGAGAGTGCTTTATCCTGACGGGCGCCGGCAAGGTGGAAAGCAATGCGCTTGGAGATCTGATTGAACGTAAAGGCAAACAATTCGCGTATTCCCTGATGAGCCAGCGAGCTGCGGCGCATCAAGCGACATTGGTATTAATGATACAAGACATGTGGTTTGCCCCTGACTCCGGTGTCAGACCGTCGCAGCATCCACAACGCTTTGCGGCTCTCGCTGCGTGGTTAGTGACGCCCAACGGAAAGGTTACGAGGTCATGTTGGATTCCCTTTGAAGAGACGCTAACAGGTATACAGTTCAAAGAGCCAATCAATTCGGACCAGGTTAATCAGCATGTGTTGGAACCGTGGGCGAATGGCAACGACAATATCACTCTTGAAGAACACAGTGCGGAATCGGACGACATGAAACGGTTGTGGGAAGACCGAGGATATAGCAAGGCGGAATGGGATGCGCTTAGGGCCGATTCAAGGGTAACGGCGGAGGCTGATCTTCGCTCGCAGATTACAAAAGCACGAGATCTCGTTAATCAAGAGTCTACGACGCAAGAAGAGATAAGAGCCA
This sequence comes from uncultured Acidobacteriota bacterium, assembly GCA_963797585.1. Lineage (GTDB taxonomy): Bacteria > Acidobacteriota > Terriglobia > Acidiferrales > UBA7541 > Palsa-295. Next base: position 263,400 of record CAWCQH010000020.1, on the reverse strand, counting down.
TGCTCGAATTGATTCGAACCGGCCACGAGGCCATGAACAGTGTTACAGACTATGACACTTCGGATGCGCCACCTACCCCGTGCAACGAACTGCTTACCGAGTTGGGGGAACTGTTGGCTTCAAAACGTCCGCGGGACCTGTGGATGTGGCTAGAGAGTACTGTAAAGGAGTACGTAGGTTACTTACAAACAAACCTCGCGGAAGATAGCGGCGTGGATAGAGGCGACGCGTTTAGCGTTGTAAGTCAATGGATGCATATTCTATATGATGATTGGGATAGCTTCGATCTGGCCACAAAAGCTTCCCTCTTCGCGACAAGAATGTCGGACATTCCGTTCCGCTCTCAGGAAATGGATATCGTGTATGGCGGGAATATTGATATGACATTCGCTGAGTTTCAGGCAAGTGGTCAGGTGCTTACTGCCGTGCCACCTCCAGGGGGGTACAGCCATGAAAATAACATCAGTGCTACAGGACCTATGTAACTTTCTTGGGCGCATTTAGGTCCCTTTTTGAGGTTCCAGCGGAGACGTTGGAACCTCTTCAAGGCTCTGGCGGTAACGCTAAGGCAACGCTACAAGCCTTCAATGGTTATACCCCAAGGGCGTTTCTACAATTGTCGCCCGTTTTTTCTAGGCAATAACATTCAACGCTTCTTGTGTCTGTACGAGTAGGCGGCTAGCACATCGCTACCGCAGCGAATAAATCTCAAGAGGTTTCGTAGGAGGACCGATTTATGGAACAGGAACACGTAGTGTTTACAGGTCGAGTGACGAACGTCAGAAACATTCCGACCAAAACAGGCAGAAAAATGGTCATATGCGCTGTCGGCGGCAAGACCTGTAAGGCTTTTGGCGATGTCGCCACAGTCTGTGAGCAATTGGACCAGCAGCAAGCGACTATAACAGCGACGGCTGGAAAATATCAGGGACAGGTCGAGTACGCTGTCGTAAACGTCAGGTCCTTGATTAATGGACACGAGGTTGCGGCAACAGATGTTCGCAGCGTTCCGTCTCATCGGGTCGTGGCCAGTTCACGCCCCGATTCAAACGGTGAAGCTCAGCACGTTACACAATTGCCACAATCGATTGCTGTCCACACCTCTCCACAAGTTACGGAGTCGTCGGAATCGAAGACAGTAGAGTTTTCATTTTGATGGCGTAATGATCTGCGGTGATTTCTTACCTCGTAAAATGGGTGCCCACCCTATGTTTTAAAGCTCCGCTCCTTCCCCGGGAGCGACTTATTCAGAGCTCCAATCTCGCCAGGGATTGGCTCTTTAGATTCCAGGGGCAAAACCTCCCGCGTGCTGCTCCTTTTGTGGATTCAAGAGATGTGGTGGCCGGCAACATCGAGTCCACCCAACGCATTAAGATATTGCGAAGCTGGGGTGACGGCCAGCTTCCTGGCAAACGCCACTTATAGTCGATTTACCTGAAGGGCTGGCGTGCCGTCCTAAAACGTACGCAGGATTCAAAAGGGCAAAATGAACACCACTTTTTCAGTAGGCACTACATACGTATTCGCCGGATTTGGGAGATTTACGAACAACATGATCGAAACCAAGCTGGACGAACATAGAACGGTCTTTGTGGTGGATCCGCAGGAAATTCAACGGGAGATATACACGCATGAGTGCCACTGAAGACTCAAACGAAATCAGGGAACGCTTCAGGGGGGCGCTGGACCCTATTGATGCCTTTTTGAAGCTGCATCCATACCTAAATGAGTTGATGGGAGTGAAGGAGTATTTTAGCGAATATGGCGAGCATGGAATAGGTTGCTACTCTGAGATAGGCATCCAAGCCCACCACACGCCCCAACAGATGATGGAACTTCTCCTCAATGCAGGATTCCTTGACCATTTGCCGGAACATGAGCGGTGGGAGCTTTTGAACGGAAATATTCAATTGGTAGGCCCGCTGCCGCCTGTGGTGGGATTTACACGCATGAATGCCAAGGAAGACTCACAAAAGCTAAGGAACAAATGCACAAGGCTAGTGGACTACGCTGATGAATTCCTGAAGCTCCATCCATACCTGAATGAGTTGATGTCTATGCAGTACGGGGAGGGCGGCGAGTGTGTGTGGTTGGCCTGCCTCAAAAAAGCGACAGAACCTTTCTACTTCATTGGTTTTCATATTATCTTCAGACCTATTAACCACTTAAACTATCGCATCACGGGCGAAGATGATTCTGAACTCGCGAGTGAAACTTCAAAAGTCACTCCTCAACAGCTGATAGGGTTTCTCCACAAGGAAGGATTCCTTGACCATCTGACCGCGCATGAGCAGGCGGAACTTATTGCGGGAAATCTTCAAACGATTCCGGAAAGGCCGAGTGAATGGTGAAAGAAGATCCATGCGACCGGCAGTCTCGTATTACGCTGCTGTGTCTAATAGGTCGTAGGGTTCAACGTCCGTGAAATAGCGGAGGGAACGTGAATTTCTATGCCTTTTCAGGAGCGCCTGCTCCACAAGTCGCAGTCGGGTAAGCCAGCCGTGGCCGAGCCCATTTTGAAGTTGGGTGGACCAAGCTCTTGGTTCACGGGAACGAGCCAGCCTCTGGCTCAGTTCCCTATTACCCAGGTCAGCTGAGCGGCTGGTCCTCAAATAGTAATACCTTTCGATGTCCAGATTTCGCATGCGAGCCAAGGTCGTCTCGCGTGCCAAGTTGGAGTGACGCCCAGCTTCTGGCGCCTGCCAGTTGTAGTTGACTTGCCTGTCTACGGACTCGCGCGGTCCCAAAATGCGCACAAGGAGTTCAAGAACCATGAAAGACACAGTGTCTCTTCCGAGCACACAACCCGTCAGAGGGGTGTGTGAGTACCCAATCGACAACGCGAATACAATCTTTGTCGTCGATGCTTCGCAGAGATTCATACCAGCAAAGTCTCTCGAGCAGGCGCTGGACATCGCCAAAGAGCAGGATGTATCAAAGGCATCGTTTATGACCGCTTTTCGTGACCAGATTCTCTGGGGCAAGAAAGAGGTCTACGAACTTGCTGCTCTGTATGACGAACGCATCTGTACTTTTTATGAGCCCGGCGATTCGGCGCGAGAATCGTTCGACTCTTTTCGTGCATGGCACCTGAAGCGAGGCAAGTCCGACTTTGTTTACTGCCTTGCGTGTGAACTGCAGCAACCACAACCGAATGATCCGATCCTCGACATGGTTAGCGAAATGATTGCGATAAAAGCATAAGTCGTGTGAATTGTCGGCCCGTTCTTGGGCGATGCCTCGGGAAAGCCCTGAAGCATCGCCCTTGAAAAGGGCTGCGCAGTGTTCTGGAGCAGCAATGTTGGAGCGAAACAAATCTACATTACAGGAGGAAACATAATGGATCCGTGGTTCTACATAATGCCTGGCCGGATGGCGGGAGCACGCGCCATACGGATCAGTACGAAAGCAGCGAAATACCAGAGAGCTGGTCTTGCGAAACTGAAAACAGTCCAGCGCTTCGCAACAAAACATGGGCTAACAGGCACCATATACACAGTGCTCGGCAAAACAAGTTTTACGGAGGAACTGGAGAAGCTTATTGCCCATGTTGAACAACTTATCGATTTCAATGAAAGCACCATCCATCACATGAAAGATGAACAGGCTAATGGCATTCCGCTGCGCCGAGACATCCAAACAATTGGTTGCATGCGTGAAATCGAGAAGCAGGGGCACTTCTGAAGAGGATCCGAGCCGCATGACGTTACACAAAAGCCTCGAAACTCAAGCTCGGATCAAATGGTTGGCCTAATTATCCGTTTGCAGTAAACAGTCGCAATAAATCTTACGAAAGGAGCCCGGCGAAACAGCGGACCTTATCGCTGACACGTAGCTGGGGGGAAAAGGTTGAATAACGATCTAAATGTCGTCAGCAATCATAGAAATCCCGCAAGTATCAACAGGTGTGACGCCAGAACGACGAGCCAAGAAAGGACTAGAGTCTAGCCACATACACTCGGAGGGGCAAAATGATGTACCCTCCGTGTGTCAAAAAGCGGCGGTTCCTGCGAGAAAGAGGGGGAAATCGATGTCTCGCAGGAGCGGTCAAACTGGCTGGCTTGAAGTGAAAAAAACGCAAGGAAGGAAAGCTTATTATGCTCGGTTCCGGACTGACGAATCAGGACAGGACGGCAGGACGAAGCGGAGCATGTTTATAGGCTTTGTTGATGAAATGACGCGGAATCAGGCGGAATTAAAAAAGCTACAGCTTGTCGCGAAAGCCGGGGTGAACGCACCCGACTATCTTTCCAAGCTGAGTGATTTATTTTCCGGTCGCGTCACTCAATTCGAACAGACCTACCTGCCGCGCAGGAAAGGTTCCACGGTGCGTACGATCCAATATTTCATTCGGAAATATCTGCTTCCGAAATGGGGACAAACGCCCGTCGCGACGATTACAGCGGAGGCTGTAAACGGCTGGATTGGGGAACTCACCAATCTAGCGCCCAGTTCTGTGCGGCATGCAGTTAAGGTGCTCCAGCTTGTTATTGGTAGCCGATTTGAGAAGAAATCGATCCATTTTCCATCGTGTATCGAAGAGGAGGCCGAGACGGCGTGTTATTCCCAGGAACAAGTAGAAGGAATTCTCGGGGCCGCGGAGGGACAGTATAAAATCCTATTTGCGACAGCTGCCGGGACCGGAATGCGCGCTGGCGAAATCTACGGCTTACAGGTGGATGACATCGATTTCTCTCGGAACGTAATCCACGTCCGACGCTCTGCATGGGAAGGTGAATTGCAGTCGCCCAAGACGCGGAACGCACGAAGGGCAATCAGCATTACGAAGTCACTGGCCGATATGCTCAAGGGTCATCTCGACGGACGGATAACGGGCCTGGTCTTTCCCTGCCGCGCTTATAAGGGGAAGCGGCGCCCGCTCCGTAACAGCAACGTGCTCAAAAGGGGTCTACACCCACTTCTGCGAAAGCTCAAAATCCCGATTGCTGGGATGCACGCGTTTCGCCATTATCGGGTAACGACCCTGATGGAGAGCAACGTGCCGATCGAGACGATCAAGGCATGGATCGGTCACGGATCGGAAGCGATGATCCGTCGCTACTCACATCTTCGGCCCGACTGCTTCGAGAAGCATCTTGCAGCCGTGCCAGATGTGTTAGCGGGAATTGCCCCCAAAAGCCCCCTGGAAAAGAGGGGACTTGCAGCGTAAGCTACTGAAAACAAGGATGCGCCCGTAGCTCAGTTGGAAAGAGCGTCTGCCTTCTAATAAAAAAATGGAAAATAACAAGTCGTTGTTCTTCCGTCGCTTAGAAGGCAAAAAGGCAATCCGTTTCTTCCTCAAATGTTCCAGAGTTGTTCCAGGAGTCGGCGATGCGTCGCCTAGGCTCTTTAGGCACGGTCTAAGTCGCCTTTGACAGTCCGTTGAGTCCTCTGTTTCGTACCCTCCCCACTGCCTAAGTTGCTAAAAATTTCCTCTGTGCCGGTGCCCGACGAAATCCGAAACCTCCCCCTGCGAAGTGCGGAAATCCGTGCGCGATCCGTCCGGCGTCTATGGATTCGCCCGTTGCTTTAATCTATTCGGGAGTTTGAGCTACTCCCCATTCACCGGTCTCATCCCGAACGCCCGTGGCTTCTCGGGACTCCAGTCGATGACCGATCCCGTAATCTTGCCCGCGATCAACACGCCGTGCTGCACGATGAAGAACGCCGTGAGCACGACGAGATAGACCACCGATGTGATTGCCAGCAGTAGACCCTTCACAACGCCAAAATACAGCTTCCACATTTCCGCCTCGAACTCGCGCAGCGACAACCGACTCGAAAAATTTAGAGCAGGGCGTATGTCCATCTCCATCCTCCGTCACCTAGATTTTTCATCTCTTGTTCCCAACAGGGCGCTCCCTGTGATTCGGCTCGGGCCGCTTCGAGCAATCGATCATCCGCTCCCACGAAGCCGCCCTCAAGCAGGACCTCTTCGTGATGCGCAACGCCATCCAGCAATACACCCTCGACAAGGAAGCCGGCCCCAACTCCCTCGACGACCTGGTAAGCTCCGGCTACCTGCGGGAAATTCCGCGCGACCCGATCACCAAACAAAAGGAATGGGCCACCTCCAGCGACGACCTCCTGGCCAGCCCCGATGGGTAAATCCCGGCAAGAATTTTCGCGGAAGTTTTTGCGCCCCGGTTGCGGAAAAACGACAAGTCGCGTAGTATTCATTTCGCGGGGTGGAGCAGCCTGGTAGCTCGTCGGGCTCATAACGCGTCAAACGTCAACCGGCTCTGCCGGATTCAAACGACTTAGCCCTTCTTCTCAGCCGCAAAAACCCTTCAAAACGGGATATTCTGGGCACTTAACGGGCACCTGAGAATTGGAGAAGGGCGCCTGCCTTGGGCGCGCACTATCCGACTCCAACAGCTCCATCAACTACTTTCACTTCCCTGTGTTTTCAGTAATTTGGGGAATCTGCTTTTCGCTCAAAGCTAACCCCAATAGCACAAAAAACATCGCATTCTGGCACACTTTTGGCACAGGGGACTCGCCTGCGCTGCCATATAGTGCTGACCAAAAACTCATTGTGTGGTCGAATTGCGTGAACAGTAGTCGAACAAAATAAATCGAGAGCATGCCCGCGAGCAATAGGCGGCGAGCTGCATTGCCGAAATTTCACGACCGCCCAAATGCCGCGCTGATGACTGCAGTCCCCCCGCACAGCAACCATCGAGCCAGACCAACGCATACGCCGCTCCATCGTTATAACAAGATGCTGAGCCCGAGACTTTTCGCACTCTGCGCAGATATCATTACAACTTTCCCTGTGCATTCTCTTTCCCTTGAATCCTCCCATCCACATTTAGTTGGTAACGTATGCTCTTCGCTTAAGAGGCCTGAACGGAGTCCGAGCTTCTGCTGACTGAGGCCGTTGAAGATCGCGCAACCGGACGGATGTTCCCGCATCAAGACTGAGTGCAGCGTTTACCAGTCCGACATGCGACAAGGCCTGGGGGAAATTTCCGACCAGGCCATTGTTTATGTCGTATTGTTCCGAGAGTAGGCCGACGTTATTTCTATATTTGAGAAGCTTCTCAAAGTGGGAACGCGCTTGATCCACACGTCCTTGAAGGATGTAAACATCGATCAACCAAAAGTTGCAGGCGAGGAAGGAGCCTTCACCGGGAGGGAGCCCATCTCGGACTTTTCTGGTGTCGTAGCGGAGAAGCAAGCCGCCACGCATGAGCTGCTTTTCAATGGCTTTTACCGTTCCGGTGACGCGCTCGTCTTTGATATCCAGAAAGCCGACGACCGGTATCAGAAGCAGGCTAGCGTCCAAATGCCGGGAGCCATAGGCCTGAGTGAACGTCTTCATTTTCTTATTGAAACCCTTATCACAAACTTCCTTGTGAATGCGGTCGCGTAGCCTGCGCCATCGACCGACGGGCCCTTTCGTACCAAACTCTTCAACCATACGAATGGCGCGGTCGAAAGCCGCCCAAGCCATCACTTTAGAATGGGTAAATTGCCGGCAAGGAGTGCGAAATTCCCAGAGGCCAGCATCCGGTTCACTCCAGATTTGTTCCAGGCGCTGTAGCAGGGGAACAACAAGCGGGCTGTCGCTTGGATCAGGCTGAGCGTGCAAGCCCTTGCAACGCGCCCGATATAGCGAATCGATGACTTCGCCATAGGTATCGAGCTGAAGCTGGTCGGAGGCCTTGTTGCCAATATTCACAGGCTTCGAGTGTCTATAACCTGGGAGCCAAGCCGCTTTCCACTCACCATGCTCGCGACTTCCAGTGATCCCGTACATTATCTTGAGCTCATGCGGATTCGATTGGACGGAGCGATTCAGCCACCCGAGCCATGCACGGGCATCTTCCTTGAGGCCGCATTCAGTGAGAATTTGCAGGCTGAATGTCGAATCGCGAAGCCAACAAAATCGGTAGTCCCAGTTTCTTATTCCGCCAATTCTCTCCGGCAGAGATGTTGTAGGCGCCGCGACAAGACCGCCGGAAGGCGCGAATGTGAGAGCCTTCAGGGTGATCAAGGATCGCTCCACAGCTTCTTGATATCGGCCTCGGTAATGGCTACCTTCAATCCACTTGCGCCAGAAACGGGCCGTCTTTTTTTGTGCGGATTCAGGAGAAACCTTTGGTGGCTTTGCATTTGTATAAGAGTTGCTGTACTGCAGAGTGAAGTAATGAGTGTCGCCAAAACGCACCGGCCATTCCGCGGCGAGATCATGGGAATCGGGCAACATAGGCGCGGTACTGCGCAGCGTGAGGCGATGCGGTCCGGAAACTACGCTCCAATGGCCGGAGAACTGTGGTTCAATCCGCGGTTTCCCACTGCCATAGTCGAATCGAGGTGCGAAACGGGTGCGCATATCGACGCGTCCTTTTAGTCCTCGCACAATGCGGACTATGCAGGAGTTCCCGTCATACACGGTCATAAAATCGGTAACGGTCGCGATGGCATCAGGGCGGGTGTAGGTAGTTTCGACAATTAAGGTACCCGGCAGGTAACGACGGCTTACTTGGCCGACTCTCCTTGGAGACAGTGACCATGCTCCATGTTCTTCGGTTCCGAGAAGACCGGCGAAGCACGCTTCCGAATCGAAATCGGGTAGGCATAACCATGCAAGAGTGCCTCGCTCGCTGATGAGGGCGGCGGTGTGCTGATCACCAATCAGAGCGTAGCCGTCTATTTTCGAGCGCACGGGCTCTCCCAATCCAAGTGCCTAGCGCTCGGATTGCTCTTTCTCTTCTTCTATTGAAAGCGGATGACCCTGATCGGTCGCGATGACAGCTAACAGCGGCACGACGGATAAATACACGGTTCTCAGTCCCAAAATCGGTAAAGCGGAGAACCCGCCAAGGCGCGGCCAAGATGGAGCAACGGCAATTGTGACCCGATGTTTTTCCAGAAAGCTCGCGGCTTGATTATTGTCCTGTCCAGTCGCTTTTTTCGCGCCATATATCATTGTAGTCAAATTCGGATATTGCAGTCGATGGTCTCAGGCACTGATTATGGATTCAGCTGCGAACTCGCGAGCGGAAACCAGCTCGCCGTAATCCTTCGACGATGTAAGGACAACTTTGCATTAACTTCCAGATCAGGCCGGTCCGGTAATTCTCAATCATCAGCACCACGGGGCCTTGATTTATACCGTAGTGCCAGGGACTTTCCCAGCCATTGGCATTTCCCCTGATGCGCCAGGTCGGATTAAACGAGGCCTTGAAACCGTAGGGTATGTTCTCGCGAAGATGCAGATGGTCGAAGTGGCGCATAGTGGGCAAAACAATCTCCGGTGCGAAAGGGAGCGATGTCACGGCAGCCCACGGGGCAATCGTGCCGTCATCGGGACCATGAGGCACACCGCGAGCCGCATAGCCCAAAAAGTTCCGTCGCGTGCCATCAATGCGACGCGTTCCTTTGCCGGGCCCATTACTCGCGGTGATTCCCCAGCAAAGTTCCGAATAGCCGGCGAATTTATGAGGATTCTCAATCGCATACCGCCGCTGCACAATCGTCGCGATGCGGCTGTTCTCAAAATAATCGGTTTTTTTCTCGCGCATATGAGGATCCTGAATCCCGCGAAGATCTAGCCAAACCTGGGGAAGCTGATGGATGAAAAGCGGGCCAGCGTAGAGATACTTGTGCCCAAAATGATCTTCCCACTGAAAGCCGGAAGCCCACGCCTCATAGCTTTCCTCGGGTAAAGGATGTGTCGGCGAGCCCAAGCCCAAAATGTACAGCAACAGTGCCTCGTTGTAGCCCTCCCAGCGAGATTTCAAGAATCCATGTCCCCGGCCGGGCTTCCAACCATGATTGACTGCCGCCGCTCCAGCTTGGGCCCATTGCCAGTTCGCCCGCAGATATAAGCCGTCGGCGAGGTCCCGGATTTCGCGCTCCTGGCTGGTATTCCGGTCGTAATAGGTCGCAGCCACGAGGGCGCCCGCCAGTAACAACGCTGTATCGATCGTGGAGAGTTCGCATTTCCAAATACGCCTTCCGGTGCGCATACTAAGGAAATGGTAGTAGAAGCCTTGGTATCCAGTCGCTTCCATACCTGTTCCCTGCGTGCTATTCCAAAAAAATCGGAGTGTGGCTAGCGTGCGCTCGACTGCCTGAGCGCGGGAAATGAAGGATCTCTCGACGCCAACCGGATATGCAGATAAAGCCAGACCTACCGCCGCGATGCTGCCCGGCGCGCCACGCTTTGACTTGTCCTTCACCAGACCATTGGCTGGATTGGACTCCTTTATAAAATAGTCGAATGTCTTACGCTGCAGTTGATGCAGCATGGCGTCTTCACTCGTGTTGGCGCGTCGCATTCTTGATTTCGTCATCGCTTATTTTCACTCGAAATCAAATGTTACAGCCGCGATCCCGTGCGGGGGAACGCTGACGGTACAAGCCGCACCCCCGTTGTCGTATCGCCATTGCTGCTCCTCTTTCACCAAGCGAGAAGCCAATTTTAATTTCTCGACTTGCGCGGAGCTGAGGTAGTTGGGCCGGCCCATCGACTCCCATAGCTTCCGGGGATTCGCATGCTGCTCGTCGACTCTTTCGGCGTACACCCGTCGCGGACGCCGGGGACTCTTGAGCCTTACATTTGCCCGCTGCTTGCGAATAGGGTGCCGCGGCATGGCGTGGTTCGTCAGAATCATGGTAGCTGCCGTTTGACGGCCCACCAACCAGGCATCGACGGTTTCGTGATGGCCTTCGACGTCAAAAATCTCCGTGCCTAAACCATGCAAAAGCTCGAACACCCTGTAAATCGGTTTTGCGATTCCGTGAAGACTCAACAAACCGAATCCACCTTGAAAAGGGACAGAAGGAAAGTAATTCTCATTGAAGATGTCACTGAAAGTCCAAAAACTGTAGCCTTCTACCAGTCCTTGAGCTTCAAGGATAATTTTGGCCGCGTAGGTTGCGGCGAAGGGTTCATCGTGGAGTGCATCGCGTGGATTCGAGGAGATATTCCACTCGGTGTAATAGACAGGCAGGTTTTTCGCCTGAACCCGAACCGTCCTTACGTCGTCGTGCATCACGTGGGGCGGCGCGTGTTGCAATTGAGAAAGCGTGTCTGCGCCAGCTTTGCCGAAGGCGTCGGTCGGATAATGATGCGTGCTTACGAAATCGACCGGGACTTTTCGATTTTTGCAGAACTTGAGAAACTCAGGCACCCAAGCGTTTTTCGCGGTCGCGGGACCTCCAACTCTCAACAAGGGGTCCACTCGCTTCAGCGCTTTCGCAGTAACGTGGTACAGCTTGAAATATTCCTTTTGAGTGCCAGTCCAGAAAGCCTTGAGGTTCGGCTCGTTCCACACTTCAAAAAACCATTCGCGAACTTCGTCCACGCCATAGCGCTCGACCCAGTGCGACGCGAGTTTGTGAATCAGCTCTTCCCACTGGCGGTAATTCTTCGGTGGAGTGACGTTCGCCTGGTAGCTAAAAACCCTGGTCGAACCCGAAGCTAACGTTTCGGGCATGAAGCTCAGTTCGACGAAGGGCCGCATTCCGATTGAAATAAGAAAATCCATTACCTGATCCGCATTAAAGAAGGAATAGATGTTCTTGTTCATCTCGCTTACGAGCGTCCCCATTTCGTCCGAGAGCACGGCGTGAAAGCGCACGTGCTGAAAGCCCAGTTCCTCGTGACAACGACGCAGTTGGGCCTGCCAATCCGCGCGCAAGGCAAGGGGGGCATGCCCGCTTCCAACCGTATGCTCCCAGAAATGGGCGAAAGGCTTCGAAGATTGAGTTAAATCGCAAGTGAACGTAGGCATGTTTTTGTGGACCTATGCTTCGGGGGACAAACTGTTCTGCATTGAGCGGCGGGCCTCCGGAATTGCCAATGCCAGTGACGCGAACGTTGTCGCGGAGGCGAGCAAACACCAGAAACAAAAGGCTCGGTGTCCTTTCCATTCCTCGATCGTGTATTTCGCCCCCACCGCCGCGTCGAATGCAACCTTCGCAGCCAGCAGGACAGGAAGCAGAGGCTGTTCTCTAGCACGGTCCGGTGACCCCATCGCAGCGAGTGTCATGGTGACAGCGTAGTTGCCAATTGCCAGCACAGAATCGGGTGTTTCAAGCAATGAGTATGCTTTGGCCGATCCGGTAACTGCGTCGGAGGCAAAGTGCGAACCGTGCGGTTCCGGAACGTGCTTGAAAATTCCCATCTGATACAGCGCGATCACGCTCATTGAGGCAGCAGCTGATAGAGCAAGTCCAAAGATTCCTCGGCGGCGCCTCATATCCTTCCGTGAATTGTTACAAATACCGTAACCTAAATTTCTCGCTTGATCTTCGTTATGCTCAATTAACTGCATCGCTTGCTCCGCAGAAATAATCCGCATCCAAGAGCCGCAAACCCGAGGACCGCCGGTATCCAGGAGGAGCGGTGTGTTGTCTGCCAGAGTTGAACACTGCTCGTACGTGCGCGATTATCGAAGATGCCGTGCGCGCCGTGGTCACCCGGCACTGGTTCGAAAAGATTATTAGGCCTATCGGGACTTACGGGCTCCTCAGTTTGCTGTCCGTCGTAGCAAGTCCTGGCGAGATAAGTATCCAGTAGTCCAGGAGCTAGCTTGTTTCCTTCGATGGCTTGCACCGTGGGCGTGCCCACAAAGACTTCCCGACGGCGATGATGCGCGGCCCAAACAATTGCCTCGGCGGCAACCTCGGGCTGAAAGATTGGCGGCACAGGCTGAGGATGGCGTGGCAGTTTCGTCTTGCACCAACTGAACTGCGGCGTGTTCAGCGCCGGCATCTGCACCATGGTGAGATGGATGTTGCTACGATCATGAATTAGTTCTGACCGCAGCGAATCGGTGAATCCGGCAATAGCATGTTTCGCCCCGCAGTAAGGAGCCTGGAGCGGAATCGAGCGATAGGCCAACGCCGAACCCACTTGCACGATGGTTCCGCGATTTCGCGGATGCATACGTCGAATTGCTGCCATCGTGCCGTATACGGTGCCGAGATACGTGACCTCTGTGGCCCGCTTAAATTCGTCCGCGGTGATTTCCCTGAAGGGCGAAAAAATTGTAGTCATGGCATTGTTTACCCAGATATCGATCGGGCCGAATTGTTTTTCAATTGCCTCCGCTGCAGCTTCGACTTCTTCGCTGCGGGCTACATCGGTTGGGATTGCGAGCGCTTCGCCTCCGGCATTCTCCACATCCACCCGCGCTCCCTCCAATCCATCTTTTCCTCTCGCGATAAGCCCAACCCGCGCTCCGCGTTTGGCGAATGCCTGCGCTGTCGCACGGCCCACGCCGGCCGAAGCGCCGGTAATCACTACGACTTCCCGTTTGTTACCGTTGTTCGAGGACATATATGGCTGCTCTCTTTTCCCTTTCAGTCCCGATTGCGAAAGATCACTCGCACTAGCCGCCTACTCTCACCAACACTGATCGCAATAACGTGGCGGGCACCATTCACGTCAACCGCGGCACACCTTTGCCGTAAGTATCCGGCGGCGAGAGGTCATATCGTATTCGTGGCGTCTCCATGCTTCTCTTCGAGCTCGAAAAAATGATGGTACCTTGTGAAATCAGATAATCGGCGGTGCGCGCCGCCAGAGCCTGAATCGTCAAACCCGGATTAGCCGAACCCTGCGTTGGCAGCAAGCTTCCGTCGCACACGAAAAGATTTGGAACGTCATGGGTTCGTCCGAACTTATCCGTTATGGAAGTTCTTGGGTCGTCGCCCATACGCGCTCCACCCACCAGGTGCGCGTAACGCGCTTCCTGGACCACCTCTTCTGCGCCCGCAGCTTCCATGACCTCCATAACTTTATTCTGTCCGAATGCAATTACTTTCTTGTCGTTCTCATGCAAATTGAACGTCACCTTTGCCACTGGAATTCCGTTACGGTCTTTTTGCTTAGCGAGTTCGACACGATTGTCCTTCCAAGGAAGAATTTCGCTGAGCAAGGCGATTGCGCCCCAATGGTTGTAATCCATCATGATCTGACGCATACCCCAGCCCCATGCGCCCTTTGCGACCATCATCTGCCGAGCGAATGCAATGGGCAGCGGTCCGACAGTTTGAATCGCAAAGCCGCGAGCAAAGCCGCGTTTAGGCTCGGTTTCATAGAACTCCTCCGTCATCGCGTGCGCTGGCGGAGCTTTATACATTCGGACGAGTTCTTTGAACCGCCCGAGGACGACGTTGCCGCCCTGCGCCATTAAGTAGCGACCCAGCGTCCCGCTGGAGTTTGCGAGACCGTCCTCATGGCCCGGACATGCCGAATTCAAAAGCAACCGGGGTGTCTCGATCGCGTAACCGCAGACGATGATGGCTTTGGCTTTCTGCACGGCCTCTTTTCCATCAGGGTCGAAGTAGGTGACCCCGGTCACTCGTCCGTCTTCACCCAGATTAATTCGAGACGCCATGCAGTGCGCGCGAATTTCCGCTTTGTGCTCAATGGCGTCTGGAACGTGAGAAATTAACGTGCTCTGCTTCGCCCCCACCTTACATCCCTGGATGCAGAAGCCACGATAAATGCAATGCGGCCGATCTCCATGTGATCCCGCAAGGATTGCCACCGGACCGCCGATGCTTACGCGAATCCCTAGCTTCGTACAACCTTTGATCAAAATGTCACCGCACCCGCCCATGGGATGGGGGCCATAGGAGTAGCCGTGTGGATGTCCCCACGGAAAGTAGGCTGGGCCCGAAACCGGAATTTCCTTTTCGAGGAGTTCGTAATACGGCTTCAAGTCGTCATATGAAATTGGCCAATCAACCCCAACTCCATCTTCCGTATGAACGCGAAAGTCGGAGGGGTGCAGCCGAGGCGTGAAGCCAGCCCAGTGAACGGACCCACCGCCGACTCCGCGTCCACTATTATTCGCGCCCAGAGCTAGGGGTTCTTTGCCTCCGGTGATGCGCAATTCGTTCCAGTAAAGCTTATGAGAGCCCGCTTCATCACTAACCCAATCGCGCTCGGTATCCCAGAACGGTCCGGCCTCAAGACCCACCACCCTGAATCCCGCTCGGGCCAATCGCTGCAACAGGACGCCCCCGGCAGAGCCGACGCCAACAATGCAGTAATCGACCTGCTCATTATTGCCGTAGCGCTGCATGGGAAATTCCAGGCGCTGCTTGGCCCCGAGCATGTGCACGGAATCGGCTGGCGACTTGAAGCGGCCGAAGAGCGGAGCTTTCAATGCGTGCCCCCTTGGCCCGGGCTGGCTTTATGCTCTTCCGCGCCTCCCACCTTGGTAAATTTTCCGGAAGGCGAATCGACAGGCGGAGCCCATTCATAACGGAGCTCCTCTACTTCCCAGGGCTCGGGCTCGCCGTTCTCCAGGCGCATATAGCCGCGTGGATAGGCAGGACCCCCAAAACCGATTTCGTCCCAGGCGTAGGGATGCGCATAGTAGGCTCCCACAACATCCTGCACCAGCAGGAGCCAGAAACGTTTCACATCCATTTGCTTCCAGATGTCATCAGCAGCGGCGGGGGGATTGCCATCATGCAAGCTTTCCAGAACGCTTTCTTGTTGGAGAGTGCTGAGATCGAGAAATGGCTTCCCAAACATGTGCCGCGCCAGTTTTTCGATTCCTTTCAGGCCTAGCCGATGCGCTTCCTGGTCCGGAGGCATGTCTTCGTACCGATAACCATCAAGGCGATTCTCGTACAGGCGTTCGTCAATTGCGTTCACAATTGGGATTCTGTGCGCGTCGTCGCGATCATCTTGCGGGAGGATGCGATCGCAGACCGCTGTCATCAGCCGCGCTTCCTCGGGGGAGAAGAACCGAATAGGAGGAACGCGCTCAACTCTTGCGACGATTACTTTCCGGGTCGCATCGTCCCAAAATTCCATTTGGCTCATGGTGTGGAATCCCGGGTAATAGCCCGGCTGGCTTTTAGGCTCGAGGGGTTCGCCCGTGCCCGGGTCGAGCGGCCGGGATTCCTCACTGGAGTCAGGCATTAGCGTTCCCTCCGGAACATGCTGGCGAGGATGCCCAGAAATCCGCAGGCGGCGAACAGTAGCGGAGCAAAAATCGGCGGCCCGTACATTACGTTATACAGAGGACGCTTGAGGCCGCCTGGGCGACGCTTGATGCCTCGTGCGTGATAAAAGAAACCCACTCCGCCGTCCAGGATTGCGAGCGCGGACGCCGCCGGCAACAGTTTTTTTGCGGCTCTAGGACTCCAAATTGAGCCGAGTGCGGCTCCGATCAACAGGCCTGCGATGACGATAGGACTCCACTGAGCTTTGTATTTGAAATTGTTTTTATAGTGCGAGTAGAGTGCTTCGATGCCGCTGAAAAAGGCTGAGGCAGCCGTCGCGGCCGCGAGATGTTTTTGAAACTTTCCCTCCCGCACCTCTTGCACCAATGTGATTTCTTCGCCGCGCAATTTCAGCGGCAGGAGCTTCGTCCATGGCGCTGAGGGCGGCATTGCCTGCGGCGCTGGAGAGGATTCCTCACGACGCAGAAACGAAGCCACAAGACCCAGGTATGCACTCGTGCCGAACAAAAGAGGAGCGAAAAGCGGCGGCCCCATCACAATATTGAAGACAGGAAGCCGCCATCCGCCCGGTTTTCGTTGAATGCCGCGGACATGGAAGATGAACCCGATGCCGCAGTCCACAAGAGTGATTGCAGAAACTGCGGGGAGTAGAGTGCGAGCCGCTTTCCGGCTGAAGGCTGCAGAGACCCCGGCGAGCAGAAGAGCCCCACTGCATGCCACAGGCGTGTACATGATCCTCTGGCCGTAGCTTCCGCGATAGTGCTCATAGGCAACCTCCATCCCGGCGATCGCGCTGGAAAGGCCTGCAGTGAGTGCCAGACTGCGCTGGAACCGCCCTTCGCGGATGTGATGCGCGACGATATATCCCGCATGCTGAGCTTCCCGAATGTCCTGCGCAGGGTTCAGTAACTCTTCAGCCTTGGTCATGGCCTGGCACACTCACTTTCTGAACGGGGAGCTAGACTTAGATCACTTCCCGGACTTTGTCCCCTAGGACCGACTTGAATATTTTCCAGCCATTTTTTTCGCCTCTGACCAGCGACTCGGCAAATTTGAAGGCCTGCTCCGAGCTGATGTTACCGGGCGTAGGGGGTTCGTTCGGATCAACAACGGCCTGCACGACCACTGGACCGTCGTGCGCAAGCGCTTCGCGCAATATAGAGGCAGCCTGTTCCGGGTCCTCAATCGTGTACCCAGCCGCGCCGCAGGCCTTTGCGATGCCCGCGAAATCGATCGGTTCGAGTTCAACACCGTATTCGGGATTTCCTTCCATCACCATCTGTTCCCATTTGATCTGCCCCAGCACATTGTTCTTGATCACGATCACCTTCACCGGAAGCTTGTATTTGACGAGCGTGGCGATTTCTCCCATCAACATGGTCAATCCGCCGTCGCCGACAATGCAGACCACCTGTCTTCCCGGAAAAGCCACCGCCGCGCCGATGCTGTAAGGCAAGCCATTCGCCATGGTGGCGAGAGAGCCAGAAACTGAGAACTTCATATCGCCACGCATCTCGATGTATCGCGCGCTCCAGGTTGCGATCGTGCCACTGTCGGAGGAAACGATCGCATCGTCATCGAGTAATTTGTTCAGATTCCAGGTCACCACTTGCGGCTTCATCGGCATATCTTTGCGCGTGCCGCGGACTTCCATGAGATGGTTCCAACTCTTCATACTCTTTTGTGCTTTTTCAAGGAAGCTTTTGTCTCGCTTCTTCTGGATGAGCGGCAAAAGAGCGCGCAGCACAGAACTACATTCCCCAACGAGACCAACATCTACCGGATGGCGCAAGCCAATGCGAGCAGGGTCAATGTCAATCTGTATGGTTTTGGCCTGCCCCGGCTTCGGATAAAACTCCATGTACGGGAATCCACTCCCGGCGATAATCAGAGTCTCGCATTCCTGCAGCGTTTCTTGAGAAGGAGCCGTACCCAGTAATCCAATGCCGCCTGTTGTGTATGGGCTGTTGTCAGGAACCACGGCTTTTCCCAGCAGCGGTTTCACGATGGGAGCCACAGTCAATTCTGCAAGCCGCAAAATTTCTGCGCGCGCCTTGAGGCATCCCGCCCCAGCGAGAATTGCGACCTTAGTTCCATGGTTGATCAAGTCCGCGGCCGCCTGCAGCAATTCTTCAGATGGAACAGGATGAGAGGCTGCATACACATCCGCGCTGTGTTTGGGCACGTTGGCCTTCGAGCGTTCCTCATCGTGGGAGGTCCAATCCTGTATGTCTTTAGGGATAGTGATGTGGCTCACGCCGCGGCGAGTCAAAGAAGTCTTAATGGCCTCATCGACGATATTGTTAACGTGGCCCGGACCCATGATGCGTTGATTGAACTCGGCGACATCCATGTAGAGCTTGTCGAGGTCCACATCCTGTTGGTAGTGCGTGCCGATCAAGTCGTGGAAAGTGTGCCCGGTAATCGCCAGCACCGGCTGGCCGTCGCATTTTGCGTCATAGAGTCCGTTCAACAGATGGATTCCGCCCGGACCGGATGTAGCGATGCACACCCCGAGCCGTCCTGAATATTTCGCGTAGCCTACTGCCGCGAATGCTGCGGCCTCCTCATGTCTTACCTGAATGAATCTGATTTTTTCTTGATGGGTGCGCAGGGCTTCGAAGATGCCGTTTACGCCGTCGCCCGGAAATCCAAAAATTGTATCCACACCCCAGTCGATTAGCCGTTCTACCAGTATGTCGGAAACGTTTTTCGTCATGGAGTTCTCCCTGAAGGATTAATCCTGTCAATCCGCGTGATATAAATGTTTCACGATCTCGTGCCAGCTTTTACAAATTGAGTGTGCCCACTATGTGCATCGGGCAGCGTCAGAGTGGAAGCGTCCGATTGAAAATCGGTTAGAAGTTCATAACCGGCAGCCGTCACCGCAACCATATCGCAATGGCGAATTCCACCGTATCCGTCCACATAAACAGCCGGCTCAACGTTGAAAACCATGCCCTCGCGCAGAACATCAGGCGATTTCATGTGCAGTTGCGGAATGCTGTAAGCACTCATCGGCGAGAAACCGACGCCGTGACCCGTTCCGTGCCTAACATATTCCGATAACCCGAAGTTCGAGATCGTTCTTCGCGATGCTGCGTCCACGTCCGCGGCGCGGGCGCCAGGCTTGATGCATGCAAACGCAGCCTCGCGCGCAGCCAATACAGCCGCGCGCATTTTCTGTTGTTGTTCATCGGGTGGCCGAAAACTGTAGGTGCGCGTAACGTCCGTCCAAAAACCGTCCACATAGGAATTGCAGTGGATCATGACGGTGTCGTCCCGCTCCAGACTTCGATAGCGCGTCTGGGCATAGGCGGCAGATGCTTTCGCGGCGTTCGGACCGGACATGCAGAACACAAACCCGTCGCACCGAACAGAGTCACGGGCCGAGGGTTTCGCTCTTTGAAGCGCGGCGCGAAAAAGCTCGCCGGCCTCAGGTTCATCCATTCCGGGGCGTAATCCGGAGGCGCCCGTTTCAAACGAATTCCTAGCAATGCCGCAAGCGGTCCGGATCTTCTCGATTTCGAGACGAGTTTTCACAGATTTCAAATCTCGAACCCAGCGTTCGCAAGGTGTCAACCTTGCGTGAGGAAGCGCTACGCGAGCGACCTCCGCAAGATTGTTCCCGAAAAGATGAATCGCAAGGTACGAGGCTGCCTGCGAACTGCTTGCCGACTCGATGCCGATGGTCCCGCGACCGACATGCCGTTGAAGAACGCCTGTCAAGAGAGGTTTAACCGCATCAGTAATGCTTTGCATCTCGTCGAGCGTCTCCGCGGTGAAGGTTATAATTGAGTCAGCAAACCCGTCTTCGGAAAGTTCCTTCTCGTCTTCGGGAACCAACAGGATTGTCGGGCCTCCGAGGAAGCAGATTGCGACGCTCGCGCCGATGACGGGCCAGTAGCCGGTCAGAAGCAGCACATCCGATGGAAGCGCGCAAATCACCGCATCCAGGTTCGCTTCTAAGAGCGCTTGTTGAATTCGGGATTTTCGCTCCGTGTCGATCACCGTTTGCTTTCTGCTAAACGGCATAACGCTCCGCATCAGCTTTCTTGAATTCGAGTCCCATGCCAGGCCGCGAAAGATCGGGCTGAAGCCGGCCATCTTTCGGTTGGATTACGCCTTCAAAGAACATGTTCTCAATGCGCACGTGGTCGTGGAAGTATTCGATATTGCGCAACCGCGACAGGGAACAACATGGGTGTAAATGCAATGACGGAGAGGTGTGAGCGGACATCGGAAGGTTTGCGGCATCGCAAAGTGCGCCCACTCTTAGAAACTCACTTATTCCGGCACACCGCGATGCGTCCGCTTGCAGCACGTCTACGGCACCCGCGTCCAGCATCCGCTTGAAGTAACCGATGTCATAGCCATATTCGCCTGCGGCAATGTCCATGCCCGCAGGGGCCCGGTCTCGTATCAGACGAAGGCCCTCGAGGTCGTCTGAGGTAACGGGTTCCTCGAACCACGTCACGCCAACATCGTTGAATTTTTTCGCCATCTCCAGCGCTTGCTTGCGCGAATACGCGCCATTGGCGTCGACGCACAGCGCAGCATCGGTGTCAATCGACTGGCGCGCTGCTTTTACGCGCGCAAAATCTTCGTCCGGGTCGCGGCCAATCTTCATCTTTACGGCCTTAATTCCCTGGTCAACCCACCCACCGAGTTGCCGCTGCAGCTGTTCAACGGAATACGAGGTGAATCCGCCGCTGCCATATATCTGAGCGCTCGGCTGCACGGCTCCCAGGAGCGAAATCAGAGGAAGATTCAAAAGCGAAGCTTTCAGGTCCCAAATTGCAGCGTCGACGGCCGCGATGGCCATTGAGCAGATGCCTGGGCGGCCCAGATTCCGTATGGCGTGCCGCATTTCCGCCCATCGGGCAGGTACGTCCATTGCGCTCTTTCCCTGGACCAAAGGAATGAGCATGTCTTTAATCAGATTTGCCGTGGGAATATCCGCGTACGTATAGCCCACGCCAATTTTGCCAGCGGCTCTAGCGCGGACCATAACGACTGTGGTGTGGTTCCACTCAAGAGTGCCGTCAGACTCAGGAAAATCGGTCGGAACTGTGTAGGCGTTTACTGAGAGTTCTTGAATATCGCAATCGTCAGTGGATGCCTTTTCCATTTGATGAAGTATCGCCAGAGTGCCATTCCATACGCCGTGTTACCGCTCAGTGCGTCGCGACCTAATGCGAGACAGGCACTCCGAACGACCCTGGGATCCCGGGTGCAACCGTTTGATGCATGTGCTCCGAAGAGCCACTTAATGCTTCTTTCTAGTTTCCAAACGAGTCTTACATATAGAGTTTCATTCGCACATCAAGTGAAGTGCCTATATACCTTGGGTGAAAGCAGTAGGTTTGTTACTACCACTCACGAACACAAGCTGCGCGCACTTACGCTCCTGGGGATAAAGCCACGATCGGGCTTATAGGAAACGCCGATGCGTTTCGTATCTGGATATCGCGTCCTATTCGTTGGAATCCCGTTTGTCGATGGCTTGCACCATCGAAAACTAGCTTTGGGAGCGCCTGCTTGTGCCCACAATGTCGTCCGCGACAAAGCGAAGATGAGCGACATCATTTCAAACACGATCCAGGACTCTGCGCTATGGCAGATTTCCCTTTAGTTCGTCAATTGACTCGAATAAGCGCCCATCCAAGGTCTGCTTGGCAAGATAGAGGCCATAGCCAGCAACTTCCTTGGTATCGATCTTCGGTGGCATGGCCAACGCATTGGGATCCGTCACCACATCCACAAGGACGGGTCTTTTGTGCCGCAAGGCGTCCCGACCAAATGTTCAGCCACTGTTTTCATGTTTTTGCTCGTTTCTTCTTTATCGGATTCTTAGCGGTCGGTCGCAATTTGGGTTTTGCGACTTTTCCCGGATCGCCGGTAGCAGCTTTCTCGACGTCCCCGCCGTTATCACGAGCTATATCTGCCAGCAGTCTTTTGCTCAACACTGAACGTGGCTGCGAGGTTGTTATGTCCTTATCTGATACATATTTATCGCGGTGTTTGATCAACAGCCAGGATTTATCTGGCTTGCTGCCAAAACCATGCGTTCGCACTATGACCCAGGACCCGCGCAGTTTCTTGCCTTCGAGAGTAAATTTCAGATCTCCTTTTTGAAGAGCGGCTCCGATATCGTCACTTTCCGGAGCCCATTTACCGTTGTCCCATACCATTACAGTGCCGCCATATTCCCCTTCGGGAATAACGCCCTCGAAGTTCCCATATTCGAGTGGATGGTCCTCCACCCGCATCGCCAATCGCTTGACGGATGGATCCAGTGAAGGTCCTTTCGGGACCGCCCAGGAGAGCAGCACCCCTTTGAACTCCAAACGAAAGTCGTAATGCAATTGCGATGCGCGATGCTTCTGGATGACGTAAAGCAAATCGCGCCGCGAACCTGCGACCTCATGTGACTTTCCTGAAGGCTCTGGTGAAACCTTGAAATTCCTTTTCTCTTTATATTTTTTGAGCGACATCTAGCCTTTCTCCTCGGTCCTCGCGCGTACCAACGAACGACGAATCCAGTGGGTTCTTATAACTGTTTCAATCGTGTGACCGCCGGTTTCAGAGCCTGTCGGCTGTTAAAAAAGTCACTCCATGGGTCTTTCTTTCTAAGACGAGTGCCAACAAAGTTGCCGATGTTGAAGCTGGACGGATTAAGAGTTGGCTTAACTTCCGACCAGGCCAGCGGTGTCGAGACAGGAGCATGCGTCTTTCGACGAACCGAATAGGGGCTTACGACTGTTTGCACTGAGCCGTTCCTGAAGGCGTCTAAATAGACCCGCTCTCCTCTATCTGCAATCGCATGCGCGACAGTTAATTGTTTCGGATATGCCGCGGCTAGACGGGCCACAAATTCCTCAGCAAACTTCAGCACCTCGTCGGCGCTAGGACCGACACGGATTGGGACAAAAATGTGTAGCCCACGGCTCCCGGATGTCTTTGGAAAAGAAACAAGATCGAGCTCATCGAGCACAGCTTTTGCAAGCAGACCGGCCTTTGCGGCATCTGCGAACTTTCCAGACTGAGGATCCAGGTCAATACAAACCCAATCGGGTTTTGGAAATGTCTTGGCCCTGCTTCCTGTAACATGCACAGGAATGCATCCGAGATTGGCCAGGGCGAGCTGCGTTGCGAGCGAGCCGCCCACAACGTAATCGGTGGCTTTTCGGGAAGAAGAACCTCTATCATTTGCGATACGCTTCGTAGGAGTGTTTGCTGGCATGCTTTCCGGTCTTTGCTTTTGATAAAAACAGGCCCCGCCCATGCCGTCTGGGCAGCGTTCAAGTGTCAAAATGCGGTCATTGACGTAGGGACGAAGCGAGGAAAACACGTCATCATAAAACGTGACGAGGTCCAATTTCGTATAGCCTTCCTCGGGCCAAAATACTTTTGTGGGATTCGACACTTTAATTGGCAGAGTCTTAGTCGCAGGAGGCATTCAAGACTCCTTTCCAGTAACATCGGAAGGCTTCTTGTCGTCCCGAAGTCCTAAGTAAACCGGATGACGTAGCTTTCCATCTTTTGTCCATTCGGTGAACGACAGTTGAGCCACCAACTTTGGGGACAAGAATGTCGTATGTCGTTCGTGGACCTCTGATGCAAAGGGTGAGTTGCGTCGAATGAGTGGCCTAAATTTTCGATAGAGAGACGCGAGAGTTGTCTCATCGAAGCCCGTTCCGACTTTTCCAGCGTAGATGAGTGTGTTGCGAGAATAGACTCCTAGGAGCAAAGCACCGAAATATTGCCTCGAACCGGTAGGTTTGGTAAAACCCCCGATCACGAACTCATCTTCTTGGTGAACCTTTACTTTCAGCCACTCCTTGGATCTTTTTTCTATATAGAAAGAGGCGAGGTTTTTGCACACTACTCCTTCGAACCCCCGCTTCGATGCAATTTGAAACGCCTTCAGGCCGTCGGAAGATAGTATGGTTGACAACATAAGACGGTGGGACGGTTCTATGTGTTGTTCGAGCGCCGCTCGCCTCAACGACAAAACTCTTTTTCTCAGATCGCTGCCCTCCGCGTAGAGACAATCGAAGATTGCATACTGAGGAATGCCTTTCCCTTGCTGCAACAGCTGAAAGCGTGAAACGTTTCTGGTATCGAACACAACCACTTCGCCGTCGATGCAGAGCGTCTTTGGTTTAAGTTTCTGAATTGCCGCTACGATTTCCGGGTAACGACCTGTTCGATCAATCCCATTCCTGGACATCAGCGAGACTTGCTTGCCTTCTTTGTATGCAAGCATCCGCACGCCGTCGTATTTCTCTTCAAATACCCAATTTGGCCTCGCGAAAGGAGCATCCACCAAGGTCGCGAGCATGGGAGAGATACGAAAAGGAACTTTGCTCATCAGATTCCCACTAACACTTTCAAGGCCATTAGATATCCTTCCGGCCGCATTTGCTTTACATGGAATCATGTATATCTAAGAGTTGTTGATAGGGAGAAACTTCCAGAACGGCGCTATAGCTTGGCTGAAAAACAAATTACATTTGAGCGAAACTTGCCAGCGTCAAAGGCACCGGACAAGGGCAAGCCAGAGCACTCTATGCCAGGTAGCGTTTTCTTACTGTCGCCGGCAAATTCCGGCGGGATTCGGGCGAAAATGCTTTTCAGTCCCAATGCTCGGTTCGACCTTGCCCGCCGCCTCCGGAATTCCAGCGTGCCTCTTGGGGAAGTCTTCAGCTTCATTAGCGGCCTATATTTTCGAGGCAAATTAAACTACGCAGAAAGATTCAACAGTCCCCCATTAGGGGTGGCGGGAGTATATATCATCACCGGTGCGGCGGGGCTCCTCTTGCCAGAAGAACCGATGACTTTGGGCCGCCTCAAATCGATTTCCTCCACTCACCTTCATCCCGAAAATCTCGAATATCGGAAGCCTCTTGATCGTGATGGATTTCGTTTACTAAAGCTCCTGGAGCCCGAGACGCAAGTCGTATTGCTTGGCAGTATCGCGACTCCAAAGTATGTGCTGCCTTTGTTGGAAGTGTTTGGGGAACGATTGCTATTTCCGAGAGATTTTGTCGGCCGCGGAAATATGAGTCGCGGGGGGTTGCTCTTGCGCCGTTGTTCCCTGGGTTCGCCCTTCAAATATGATCCTATTCTCGGCGCTATTCGACGCGGACAGCGTCCTCCTAAACTTAGGGATTAACGCAGTCTTTCATTTTTTGCTCACTTCTTCTTTTTTCAATGCATTGTTCTCCTTGGACCGTTTTCCTGGCTCGCTGAACGTGCCTCGGTTCCCAATGCGATCTCGTTTTTCGCCATTCGGTTTTCTCCCGATAAGAGTCTCCCTCCGTCCTCATGGCTTTCGCTCCCATGTTTACTGGGAAAACCGTACAGAAATGGGCGTATTTCACACGCATACTGCCGAGCGGTGTTTGTTTCGATATATTGAAAACTGGAGAGCTACCATGAAGGAAAATGCGCTTAAAGAACTTTATATCGACGAATTACGCGACATCTATAGCGCCGAGAACCAACTCACGAAAGCTTTGCCCAAAATGGCCAAGGCGGCAACGTCTGATGAGTTGCGCGCCGGCTTCGAAGAGCACCTCGAACAGACCAAGGGGCATGTTGAACGCCTGGAGCGGATTTTCAAGGAGCTTGGCGAAAAGCCAACGGGAAAGAAGTGCAAGGGTATGGAGGGTTTGGTCGAGGAAGGCAATGAAATCATCAAGGAGGACGAACTGGAGGGGGAGGCCCGGGACGCTGGCTTGATTTCCGCGGCCCAGCGAGTCGAGCACTACGAGATTGCGGCATACGGTTGTGTTCGCACCTATGCCAATCTTCTCGGCGAGAGCGATGCCGCCAAATTGTTGGAGCAGACCCTCCAGGAAGAGAAGGAAACGGATCAGAAGCTGACCAACCTGGCGGAGAAAATCAACGTCGAGGCCGAAGCGGAAGAGGGTGGCGAATCGAAAAATAAGGGGAAAGCAGCCCGGGCCTGATCCTTCAAGACGATCGAGGAGGCACGATGGCCACCAGCAGAGTAGCAACGTTCGGACAGGGTTACGGCGGGGTTTCGGCTAGAGAGGAAGCACCGGGGGCTGGCGTATCATGGCCAGCCGTGTTCGCCGGAGCCTTCACCATGGGGGCATTGACCCTGATCCTCGCAGTGCTGGGGGCAGGGATTGGCCTGTCGTCCGTTTCCCCCTGGCCTAGCGACTCGGCTCAGGCTTCGAGGGTTTCCGCGGGAGCGATCATCTGGTTGATGCTCGCCCAATTTGTCGCTTCATCTATCGGTGGTTATTTGGCCGGTCGGCTACGTACGAAATGGGTTTCCCTGCACACCCACGAGATTTATTTCAGGGATACGGCTCATGGATTCATTGCATGGGCTTTCGCTCTCGTCATCTCAACTCTATTCTTCATGTCATACGCGACATCAATTGCAGCCAGGCCTACGGCGGTGTCAACGGAGAACGCCCCAGGCAACTATTTCGTCGATATGCTCTTTCGCACCAACCATCCTGCCGCGGCCAGAATCGATCAGCAGCTGCGTAACGAAGCCGGACTGATTCTTGCCAACGATCTACGGCATCCGGATACGACCAGACAGGATCAAGCCTATCTAGCGAATCTGGTCGTGGCTGCAACCGGATTATCTCAAGGAGAGGCAGAACGACGCGTTGGCGACACGATAGCCGCTGATCGCGAAGCCGCCGACACGGTGCGTAAGGCAATCGCGCATTCCCTCTATTGGCTGTTCGTCGCTTTCTTAATTGGCGCGTTCACCGCCAGCTATGCCGCGACGATTGGCGGCCGGCAGCGGGACAGTGTTTTAGCGCCAAACTAATAGTTTGATATTAAGGAGGCGGCATGCGCTCAATCTTGCTGTTGTTGCTCGGCGTACCGATTCCCATCGTGATCCTGATCGGGTTGTTTAGTCATTTCTGAAGGAGGAAAGCCATGGACAGTGCAGCCAAAAGCGTCAAAGGTGCCTTCACCATCGTCGTCAAGAAATCTATCCTGGGGGCCAAGGTCATCAATGCTCAGCGCGAAGATTTGGGAGCAATTGAGGACATCGTGCTCGACGCCAGGAACAACCGCGTCGCCTACGCCATTCTTTCGTTCGGCGGATTCCTTGGAGTAGGCGACCGGCACTTCGCAATCCCCTGGGAGGCGCTGAGTTTTGATCTTTCCCAAAAGATTGCCGTGCTAGACATCGACAAGGACCGCTTGCGCAATGCCCCGGGATTTGAAAAAGACAGCTGGCCTGACATGGCCGACCCATCATGGGGCTCCCAAGTCTATCGCCATTATGGATACGAACCGTACTGGGAAGAAACAGCCGGGCGATCGCAGCAAACTCGATAGGGTTCCCGCACGACAACAACGACGGGCACGCGTAGACGAAACCGCAAGCGGCCACGAGCTTAGCAACGCCGAACTGGCCGAACTTCTTGCCCGGCAAGCAGAGAATGCGCGCCCGCCGCTAACCCGAGCCTTCCGGCGAGCCTCGCGGCGCGCCTTTCTTTGGCCTGAAGAAGCGTCCTCATTACAAAAGCTGGGCCGCTCACTGACCGAATTGCAAGGCATTGGCCCGTACCTGGAAAAGTTGATCCGCACATGGTTTAACGACGCGCCCTTGCCACCTTCACCTCCGCCCCTTAGGTCCGACTTTCTTACATTTACACAGGCCCAGACAATTCTGGCTCCGAAGCCCGAATGGAAGGCGAGCCTGAGGGGCGACCTCCAAATGCACAGTCTATGGAGTGACGGTTCCGCCTCAATCGCTGAGATGGCCGCCGCAGCGGCAGAGCTGGATTACGAGTACATCGCAATCACAGATCACGCTAAAGGATTGAAGATCGCGGGCGGCATTGACGAAGCGCAGTTGTGCGAACAAGCGAATGAAATCGCCTCCCTGAATCGGTCCTTGGAGAATGCCGGTCAGAAACTCAGGGTCTTACGCTCGATCGAGCTGAATCTGAATCCCGAGGGTCAAGGCGACATGGAGCCTCAAGCATTGGCAGAACTCGACATCGTCATCGGTTGCTTTCATTCGGCGTTGCGACGAAAGGAGGATCAGACCGAGCGGTACCTCGCCGCCCTTCGCAATCCGACCATTCAGATTCTCGGCCATCCTCGCGGCCGCATTTATAATTACCGCGCTGGCCTTTCGGCTGACTGGGCGCGCGTCTTTACACTTGCGGCTGAACTTGATAAAGCGGTCGAGATCGACGCCTATCCGGACCGGCAGGATTTAAGCCCTGATCTGCTGACGTTGGCGCGAGACGCAGGCTGCCGGATTTCATTTGGGACGGATGCCCACGGACCAAGCCAGTTACGGTTTATGGCATTCGCTGCGGCTTCAGCGCTGAGGAGCGGAATCGCCCGCGAACGCATCCTAAATTTCATGTCACGAGACCGACTGTTGGACTGGGTTCGTCACGTACGCGAGGTCAGCACCTGGACGAAAGGACGAGATTGAAATGGCGAAGAAGAAAAGCCGACCCGGATCGCTAGCAGACCCAGCAGGCCTCTCGTCGAGGGATGATAAGGGGAAGATCCAGGTCATCATCGAAACGCCCAAGGGCAGCAGAAACAAATATGCGTTCGATGAGGAGCAGAGAGTCTTCGCTCTGAAAAAGGTGTTGCCTGCCGGCATGACCTTCCCGTACGACTTCGGCTTCGTCCCATCGACTATAGCCGAAGACGGCGATCCGACGGACGTGCTCGTGCTGATGGACGAGCCCGCCTTTCCCGGCTGCCTGCTTAAATGCCGCGTCATCGGAGTCATCGAGGGTCAGCAGGGAAAGAAGAAAAGAGGCGAGCGCAATGACAGAATCATCGCCATTGAGGAAGCGAATCACAGCTATGCCCATGTCCGCCATGTCAAAGAGCTCGGCAAGAAATTTGTGAAAGAGCTCGAAGAGTTTTTTGTTAACTATCACGATTTACAGGGCGAGAAATATAGAATTCTGGACGTGAAAGGCCCGGCGGAGGCGCGACGCAGGATTGCGGATGGGATGAAGAGCGTGCGAAAGCACAAAAGTTAACCGTCCGCGATGATTCCGCTTGAATGAGAGGGATTTATTTTCCGTAATGAATCCGGTTCACAAGCCAGAACAGGACTGCCAACAATAGCCATATCGCCAACGCTACAGGCAGGGCCAAGATTGCGTTCCATTCGGGTAGCAATCGCCACAGCGCTATAGCGAAGCAGGCCAGCCCCAAGCTTCCAAGAGCCGCTCCCCGCGCGTCCAGTGCTGCTGCTTTCCTGCCACGGGAGCTATCGATAATTCCCGCCTGGCGTTTCTTTTCAGTTTCGTGCTTTTCGACCAGCGTGGCGCTCGCCGGGAAAATGGCTGGAAAGGCAAGAAACAGTCCCCCGAATACCGGCCCATACTGTTTGGCAATCAGGCCGGTCGCGACCGTTACCGCGCCGCCAAAAAGGAAGCGCAGCGCATATTCGTACGATCGCGTTCGTTTCAACGCCGACAAATCGAGACGGATTCTCATCGGAAGCTACCTCAGAAAAAGGAACCACCCGCCGAGTGCACAGGCGAGCCAAAGGGCCAGACCAGCTATCGTGATTGTCGTCGCGCGCACGGCGTGCTTCGCCATAACCCGCATGCAACAGCAGGCGTAAACGAAAAAGGCGCAGGCACCTACGATCATCGAGCGTGCTTCCAATGCTGCATACGTTTTACCGTCGGTAGAGATTGTCAACGCCAGTGTGGCGAGCGCGACGGAAGGGGCCGCTCCGAAAAGACCGGCGAAACTTTTGGGCTTGAGGACATCTCCTATCACTGCGAACAAGGAAACTACCAACCCGCCAATCACAAATCGGAATACAAGCTGCATCATTTCTTTACACTATCGCGCGGCGCGACGGAAGACATCAGAAAAATGCGTTTGCCTAGCCTGTTCAGACCAGGGAGACGACAGTATGAGGACGGTTGTCATCGGGTTGGCCCCGAATTTCGCGGGTCTCGATCCCATCCGGGCGCTGCACTTGTCGGCAATTAATGCCGATGATCATGAAAATGTCGACGAACGATGCTGCCGTCTGGGAATTCACTCCACCTTTATATCTGTGGGTTGTCGGCTGGGTCGCGACGGCTGTGATGTTAACTGCTTCGGTGGCTTTTCTCGCGAACATGGCACGCTGATACAATTTGACACTTCAGCGATACGACCTTTATGCGTGACTTCGCCGCGTTCCGGCCAACATGAACTTGAGCAACATTCAGACTGAATTAGATTTCGTCTGATAAAGTTTGTTGCGCTGTACGATTCAATTGCCCGCGCCAGGGGCGGCGGCATTGACCAGAACGGGAGGTTTGGCCACTGGGGGCTTGGAGATCTCGCGCTCGATGGAAGGCCTGCGCGGCACATCGGCCGCCGAAATTTCCACTGGGCGGCTGGACGTGGCGGATTTTATTAGCGCTTCGATCACACGCACGTCCGCCAGTCCTTCGCGACCCGAGGGTTGTGGCTGTTTGTTCTTGAGTATGCAGTCGGAGAAATAAACCAGCTCGGGCGCGAATTGGTCGCGTTTCTTGTAAGTCCTTCGGATGATTTTACCGTTGACGGTAATCTCGGCCTTAAGATTGTCGACCATTTCATAAGCGGGATCCATTTTGAGAACGCCTTTGGTTCCGACGACTTCGAACACCGACCGGTCCGTCGCTCCAAAACTCGACGTGAAAGTCGCCACCCGGTCGCCCGGGAATCGCATTATGCCTGATGTCATTTCAGGCACTTCGCTAAAGCGCGCAGCGTCCGAACCCAGGTTCCAGCCAAAAACCTCCACCGGTTCAGCGCCGAATAGATAGCGGGCTGAATTGATGCAATAAATTCCCATGTCGTACAGAGATCCACCGCCGATATCTTTTTTAAGCCGCGAGTTTCCTTTCTTTACCTGCTGCGAGAAAACAGAAGTGACAATCCTAGGCTCGCCGATTCTTCCCGACTTGATGACTTCGATGGCTTCCAGGTTTCCACGCTCAAAGTGCAGCCGGTAGGCAATCATCAACTTCACGCCGCCATCTTCCGCCGCATCGATCATCGCCTCGCAGTCGGCTTCGTTGAAAGCCATCGGCTTCTCGCACAGTATATGGATGCCCGCAGCCGCAGCGCTCTCCGCGTAAGCGCGATGCATGTGATTGGGTAGGGCAATATAAACCGCGTCGACGGCACCGCTTTTGAGGCATTCCCCAAAAGCTTCGTAGGAATAGGTCCGCTGGACCTTATACTTGCGGGAGAGTGCCTTCAACTTCCGGGCATCGCCCGACACGAGCGCCATCAATTCTGAATTCTCGTGAGCGTGCGCAAAGGCAGGGAGCACTGCGATCTGGGCAATGTATCCTAACCCCACGACCGCATATCGGACTTTTCTTGGGTTTTCCTTGCTGAGACTGACCCTCTTCATTGCGTCACCTCTTGGCGTTCTTGTTGTTCGATCCCTCCCGAACACCGCCCCATTTAGCAAACATTTTGTGTAAGCTGCGCGCTCATTTTTGACAATACAGCGTTTACCGTATTTGATAATTACGTGCGTTAATTCTGTGGGAATCTTGTGATTTCAGTGCAAAATTAGGTTTTTAAGCCGCACGCACACACATAAGCTCAGGTATGAAACATGTCATCTTCACCTGAGGGACTTGGCTTTTGATTTCGCTTGGGGTTATAAATTAGGATGTCCGGTCAGCCAACAAAAGGCAGTCAGCCGGACTCTCAGGATTCGGTATGCTGCGAGAATCTAACCGCGCTGTTCCCGATTGGTCCCGCAAAATCCTGGGTTTTCGTCAAGCTCTGAAGCTCACCCAAGGCGAACTCGGCAAACGACTGAGAACATCTGCTATGGCTGTTTCTCGATGGGAGCGCGGAGACGCTGAGCCTCCTGCAGACGCATACATACGCCTTGGGAATATCGCGGACGATCCGCTCTGCTGGTTCTTTTGGGAACGCGCGGGTCTTAGCACTGCGGACGTGATGCGCGTACTGCCAACTGCAAGCCGCCGTTTGCGCCAAGGAAGAATTGCAACTGTGCAAGTCGTCCACGCGGGCGCAGTGGGTTCGCTGAAACCTGCAAGATTCGTCGCCATTCCGATTCTCCCTGTTCGAGCAGCCACCCCTGGCGCTGAGGGAGACGAAGTTTCCGATCTTGATCAGCTGAAACCCGAAGCAATCTGGGCAGCGCCTATGGAGTGGTGTCCCAACCCTGCGTCCACAATTAGCCTGCGAGTCGTAGGCAATTCGATGTCTCCACTCATTCTCGACGGATACATCATCGCTGTAGATACATCCGATGTCTCTCGTGACGACTTAGTTGGACAAATTGTTGTGGCACGGAATACTGAGGAGAAGCGACTACTTGTCTCGCGATTGATTAGATTTGACCACACAGAGGCCTTGGTTTCCGATCAACGCGAGCAGCAGTCTGTTTCATTGGCCAATGGGCCTTTCTGGCGCATCATTGGCAGGGTCTTATGGTGGACAGGAAAAGCTAGATAACTCCTCTGCGTTAAACTTGCCGAGACGTCGATTTCCAGAAGCATTTATTCTGAATGATTGATCGAATCTATCGCTTGCTATAGGAGCCCAGAGCGCGCTATTTATCACTGGTCGTAGCGAGTGCGGAGTGCGTCTGCACAATCGCAGCGAAAGGCGCTATCGCGCTTTGTTCATGGACGCCTGAGGAATCTCAAGTAGAAAGCTGCGAACACCAAGACAATGCCAATATTCACTATCAGCCGTTCCCAGAATCGGTTTCTGAGGAACACGAAATCTACACCGACTATGACGGCTACCATCGCAACGACGTAAAGCACCAAAGCTACCTGTCTGCCCATTGCAGTTTAGAGTGTACAAGAAGAACCCACAGCCCCTCCTTGATTTTCAGACTGCGCTGTTGTACTTTCTCCTTAACCGCAGCGATAGTCTTGGCGGTTAGTCGTATTTAGGGGATTAGGATATGCGGAATGGTAGGCCCGCATTGCAGTACTCCCTGGCGATCCTAGCGGCTGTTGCTGCTCTCTTCCTTCGAGGCCTGCTCACACCTCTGCTCGGAAACGAGAATCCATATCTCACAGTTTGGCTGGCGGTTGTTTTTTCCGCGTGGTATTGCGGACTTGGACCGTCCATCGTCACTACCGTTTTAGGGGCACTCGGCGTTTGGTGGTGGTTTCTGCCGCCGCCTCACTCTTGGACCATTCAGGACCGGGCCGACGTGTATGGGCTGCTCGGGTTCTTGGCCTTCTCAAGCGCGATCATTGTTCTTGGGGACTCGAATCGTCAGGGATTTGCCGCTCGGTCCAGGCTAGCGGCTATTGTTGAATCGTCCGCCGATGCCATTGTCAGTAAGAACCTCGATGGTGTTATTACGAGTTGGAATCGGGGAGCCGAGCAGCTGTTTGGGTACACAGAAGGCGAGGCTGTTGGTCAACACATAACACTTTTAATTCCCGCCAACCTTCGCCAAGAGGAGACAACGATTCTTGAGCGGCTCCGGAGAGGCGAGCAGGTTGAGCATTTTGAAACTGTTCGCAAACGCAAAGATGGTACGACACTCGACGTTTCCCTGACAATTTCGCCGGTCAGAAACCGCGAAGGCCGTGTAATTGGCGCATCGAAAGTCGCGCGCGACATTACACACCAAAAGCAGGCCGAGCGAGCATTGCGCGAGAGCGAAGAGCGTTTCCGTGCCATTGTCGAGACCACACCCGAATGCGTGAAGCTCGTCGCCCCCGATGGCACTCTGCTTCACATGAATTCATCTGGTCTGACAATGGTTGGTGCTGATTGCGCTGACGCGGTCGTAGGCAAGAGCGTTTATGACCTGATTGAATCTAAAGACCGAGACCGGTTTCGCGCCTTCAACGAAAGAATCTGCCGTGGCGAGAAAGGTTCTTTGGAGTTCGATATTGTCGGACTCCGCGGTGAGCGCCGCCACATGGAAACCCATGCCGCCCCCCTTCGGAACCTTGGTGGGACGGTCGCGCAACTTGCTGTGTCGCGAGACATCACGATGCGCAAGCAAGCTGAAGAAGCTGTCAAGGAAAAGGAACTCTCCGCGCGTCTGCTTAAACTTCAGGACGAAGAAAGAAGGCGCATCGCCCGCGAATTGCATGATGGCGTAGGCCAACTGCTCGCCGCTATGAGTATGAACGCTTCTAGACTAGACGGGGAGAAGTCGAATCTAAGCCCCGATGCGGCACGATGTGCGGAGGAGAACTCCAAGCTGATCGACCAAGTTTCGGCGGATATTCGCACGATGTCGTATTTGTTTCACCCGCCCTTGCTGGACGAGATGGGACTGGATTCCGCTCTGAAGTGGTACATCGACGGATTCACCGAGCGCAGCAAGATCGCCGCTGCATTGGAGCTCTCGGCGGATTGGGAGCGCCTGCCGCAGGGCTATGAGTTGTGTCTGTTCCGGATTGTCCAGGAGTGCCTTACAAACATCCATCGTCATTCAGGGGGTTCGACCGCGCGACTCAGGCTGCTTCGCTCTCTCGGAGAAATCAAACTGGAAGTGAGCGATGATGGTAAGGGACTAGATCACGAGACTCAGTCGAAGATTGCCTTAGGGGAGACGGTGGGTGTCGGTTTGCGCGGAATGCGGGAGCGCGTAAGGCAGTTGGGAGGCAATCTGGAAATCCGGTCGAATGGTCATGGAACCATCGTGACTGCGACAGTTCCCATTGCAGATTCCGGAGATGGTCAACCCCAATCTTTCAGCGGCATCCCCAAGCAAAAGGCTACTTCTCCTGTATAGCCTTCGGAGCCATCGGCACCGCCATATTTGTGCGGGGCGGTCGCGACGCGGTCAGGACCGAGTTTCGATTGTTTCGAAGGAGCGACAAATGAGCGAAGCCAAAATGCCAACGGCAGAACAAATTGAGAAACGAGCATAGGGGCTGTACTTAGAGCGCGGAAGCGAAGACGGCCACGCTTTGGAAGATTGGCTCGCCGCCGAAAGAGAGCTGATTGAAGTGCCGGAGGAATCAGCCTCAGCTGCTCCGAGAACACGTGCTGCTAGTGCAGGAAGACGGGATTAGTTCACCCTGAACGGCTCCTCGCTCGGGGAATGCATTCGGTTGAATATCTGACGAGCGATTACCCGCCCGGTGATCGGTAAGTCAGTTTGAATTTTGACTCCATTGACTCCCGTTTTGAAAGTGTTAGTTTAGGCGTTGAAAGCGTCCTAGCAGGATGCTGAAAAACTCGTAAATCCTGCAACGAATCAGCACAAGGCACATCCAAGACGCATGCGAGGAACCGATCAGCAGCAGAGTCACGTGTTCAGCTACATTTCCCCCGAGCAGCGAGTGCGCAAGGATCATCCGCTGCGGCCGATCCGGACAATGGTGGACGAGATCCTGAAGCAGCTGTCGCCGCAGTTCAACAAGATGTATGCCAAAGTGGGACGACCATCGATTCCGCCAGAGCAGTTGTTGCGCGCGCAGCTGTTGCAGATGTTGTATTCGGTGCGTAGCGAACGGCTCTTGATGGAAGAGATGGACTACAACATTTTGTTTCGCTGGTTTGTGGGACTGAATTTGGATGATGCGGTGTGGGACGCGACGGTATTCACCAAGAACCGCGACCGGTTGCTGGAGGCCGAGGTAGCCAAGGAATTTCTGGCGCGGGTGGTGGGACAGGCGCGCGAGAAGGGATGGACATCGGATGAGCACTTCAGCGTGGACGGCACACTGCTGGAAGCGTGGGCCAGCGTGAAGAGTTTTCAGACCAAGGATAAGAAGAGTTCGCCACCGCCGGACGACCCGGGAAATCCGACGGTGGATTTTCACGGCGAGGAGAGGTCGAACCAGACGCACGAATCGAAAACCGATCCCGACGCGCTTCTGGCGCGCAAAAGCAAAGGCAAGGAGGCCAAGTTGAGCTACAGCGGAAATCTGCTGGTGGAGAATCGCAATGGATTGATTGTGTCGAGCCTGGTGTGGGAAGCCACAGGTACAGCCGAGCGCGATGCGGCGATGGCCATGCTGCAGGACGTACCGGGAACCGGGCGGGTGACGGTGGGCGGCGATAAGGGATTTGATACCGCGCAGTTTGTGCGCGAGTGCCGGAACATGGGCGTGACGCCGCACGTGGCGCAAAATCTAGCGCGGCGAGGCGGCAGCGCCATTGATGGACGCACCACGCAACATGCGGGCTACCGCATCAGCCAGAAGAAAAGGAAGCGCATCGAAGAGTGCCGTATTGTCGGTAAAAACGACGTGTCTGTGAAAACAGAAAACGCCGCCTAAGACAATGAAACGAGAGGGGAAAGATGGTCGGGGCGAGTGGATTTGAACCACCGGCCTCCTGGTCCCGAACCAGATGCCAATGCTTGTTGAAACCTATGGAATTCTGTTGATTCTAAGTGATTCTTGTTGAATCGTTTGCAGCCCGCTTGTTGAAACCTGTTGAATCCGATGGAACTTTGAGCTTTCACAGTTACAATTTTATCTACACCTGCAAAAAGCCAGATTCTCGAGCATCGCCGGCGGAACGGACAGTAGATTCCTCGGCTAATCCGAAGTGCCGGGGCGGCTACCGCGAGGTAGCCGCCCTTTTCTTTTTGATTGGTGGATTATCTGCGCTCGAGTGTGGCTTTCGATCCTGCCCCTGAAACTTCACTGAATAACCATTCCCTCTTGCAAGAACCGGGTGGCCTAGTCGGATGAAGCACTTACCACCCACAGGGAGCACCGAGACCTACAGTGAATACCGTATGGGGTCAAACGCATTCCCCCATATATGATCTGGCGTCATCGACATGGCGAAAATGGATGAATTTTGATGCAAAACACAATTCGTGGGTCTTAAAATTTTGAGCTAGGATGCGCCAGAATGGTGCAGATAAACCGGCGGCAGGGCCGCGCGGGAAGCTATAGGAAGTCACATTATAAAATTCGGCCTCTTCAATGAATAGCGATCCCAGCCTTGATGCTCACGAAATCCCGCACCGAAGTGCGACTTTTGAGAAGGCGCTTCAAGAAAATGAAGAACGTTTTCGCTCGGCCATGAACAACATGGCCGAGGGTCTGTATACCCTCGATGTCGGCGGGCGAGTCACATACATCAATCCCGCGGCGGAAGCGATATTTGGATGGACCTCCGCCGATTTGCTGGGGAAAAAGATGCATGATATGACGCACTACCAGCATCCAGACGGTACGCCTTTCCCCGCCGCCGATTGCCCCAGTTTGCAGGTCCTGCAGAAAGGGATCCAACTTCGAGAGTATGAGGACGTATTTATCCGCCAAGACGGTACTTTTTTCCCCGTAGTATTCAGCTCGTCGCCCCTCAAAAACGAGGACGAGACGGTGGGTGTGGTAGTTTGTTTTCGCGATGACACCAAGCGGCATCTTTTTGTCCAAACGCTGGAGGCCAGCCTTGCTGAGCGCAAACAGGCGCTGGAGGAGGCCACCGGCAAACTTAGAGAACTCTCGGGGAAGTTACTGCAAGCGCAAGATGAGGAACGCCGACGCATTGCCCGCGAATTGCACGACGGCGTGGGGCAGCTGATTGTCGCCTTAAGTCTCAATCTCTCGAAATTGGACAGCGAAAAAGACAAACTGAGCCCCGCGGCGCGCCAGTCTCTTGAGGAAAATGCCATGCTCGTCGAGCAGGCTTGTCAAGAGGTCCGCACGATGTCTCACCTTCTACACCCTCCTCTGCTGGACGAGGTGGGCCTGGAGTCTGCGCTTCGATGGTATGGGGACGGATTTGCCGAACGCAGCAAAATTTCCGTCTTTATAGACCTTGCTTCGGGTTTTGGGGACGGGTTGCCGCGCGATCTTGCGCTGTCTCTTTTCCGAATCGTCCAGGAATGCCTGACAAACATCCATCGCCATTCAGGAAGCCCAGCCGCTTTTGTCCAAATTGGACGTTCTTCCGACGCAATTATTCTCGAAGTCAAAGACGAGGGTAAAGGCATACCCGTTGAAATCCAATCGAAGATCTCGTCCGGAGAGAGTTCCGGCGTCGGACTGCGCGGAATGCGTGAGAGAATTCATCAATTCGGCGGACGACTGGAGATTCACTCAGATCGAAGCGGCACGCGAATCATGGCGGTTTTGCCGATTCCGGACCCGGCGGTGCGACCACTTGAGCAGGCTAGCGTGGAAAAAACCAATGAGGATGTGGCCACGATCCTCTTGATCGATGACGAAGTAGCCGGACTGCTGCCCAGGAAGCTGTTGCTGGAATCCGCAGGTTACCGTGTGATTGAAGCGCGCTCTGGACCAGAGGGTATCCGCATTTTCCAATCGGAAAAGGTCGATGCCGTCATCCTGGACTATTGGATGTCGGGAATGAAGGGAACCGCTGTCGCGGCGGAACTGAAGCGGATCAGCCGCGCAGTTCCCATTATTGTTCTTTCGGGGATGTCGGATTTGCCGGGTGAAGCGGCGGGGATTGTGGATCGATGGATCGTCAAGGGTGCTAACAGAGCGGAGCAGTTGCTCGATTCCGTCGCCGCTCTGCTGGATCGCCGGCTCGTCTGAAGGGTTGCTTTTGTGGATTGTAGATCGTTCTGATTCAGGCAGGGGACTCGCGACCCGCAAGTTAATTCGCGTGCGCTCCCAGGATTCAGCCTGGGACTTCAAACTCTTGGAGAACTCGGTATGCACAACTGCGCTAAGGTATGTTGGCGCGAAATTGCCACTCTTTTCACATTGCTCGTTACCTTCACGAATACCGCGCGGCCCCAGTCCAGTGGCACTTCGCAACAAGAGCTGAAACAACTCAACCTGGAGCAGCTCGGGGAGGTGGAGGTTACGACCAAATCCAAAGCTCCAGAGCAAGTTTGGAAGACTGCCGCTGCTATTTATGTGATCACCCAGGACGATATCCGCCGGTCGGGCGCTACCAGCATACCCGAAGCGCTGCGGCTCGTACCCGGAGTGGAAGTCGCGAGAGTCGATGGTGACAAGTGGTCCATCGGAATCCGGGGTTTCGGCAGTCGCCTGGCTCGCTCGGTGCTCGTGCTGATCGATGGCCGGAGCGTCTATACCACGCTGCTTGCGGGCACCTACTGGGAGGTCCAGGACACCGTGATGGAAGATATCGATCGCATCGAGGTGATCCGAGGACCCGGTGGCACGGTGTGGGGTCCCAATGCGGTCCAGGGCGTGATCAATATCATTACCAAGGGCAGCAAAAACACTCAGGGAACACTGGTCAGCACCGGTGACGGGAACGAAGAGCAAGGATTCCTGGCCGCTCGCTACGGAGGGAGCAACGGAAAGGGCCTCAGCTATCGGTTCTACGCAAAGGCATTTAACCGAGGCGCGCAAAATCACTCGGACTTCAATAACTATGATCACTGGCGGTCGGTTCAGGGCGGCTTCCGGGCGGATTGGGACAAGAATCAACGCGATTCCTTTACGCTTCAGGGTGATCTCTACGATGGACGCGCCGGTGAGACCGTGCAAGCTGTTAACTATGCCGCTCCTTTCTCGCAAATCTTAACTGGAAACGCTGTTCTTTCCGGCGGAAACATCCTGGGCCGCTGGACGAGAGTTTTTCGCGAGGGAGAGGACATCCAGCTGCAAATATATTACGATCGAACCAACCGCTACGAACCGAACTTCTCCGACATCCGCAACACCGTCGACTTCGATTATCTCGAGCGATCCTACCTTGGATCGCGCAATCACCTGTCCTATGGCGTAGGGGCACGGGCGAGCCACGGCCACGAACCTCCCGTTACCACTGGCCTTTACTTTGATCCCAACACCCGAACAGACGAGCTCTATACCGCATTCTTGCAGGATGACATTTCCCTTGTGCCGGACCGTCTTACGTTCGAGATAGGAACAAAGCTGCTCCTCACAAATTACACAGGAGTCGAACCGGAACCCAGCGGACGTCTGTTGTGGACGCCAACTGAAACGCAGACGGTGTGGCTCGCCGCGACGCATGCCGTGCGTACGCCATCGGACGGCGAGCGCGACTTTTTTCTGTCTGGATTCATCGGCACATCGCCAACCGGCGTGCCTTTTTTTGCGCGATTTAATGCCAATAGGAACTTCCAGTCCGAGAAACTTAATAGTTATGAAATCGGGTATCGCGGGCTACTGAGAAGAGACGTCTACTTGGACCTCGCGGGCTTTTTCAACCAATACAGTGACCTGTTCAGTGAGGACATAACAGGCCCGGTGTTCCAGGAGAGCACTCCGACTCCTGCGCACCTTCTGCTTCCCGCGGAGTTCGGCAATGGTCTCGACGGCACAACAACCGGCGTGGAAATCGCTCCCGAATGGAAACCCACGAGCGTATGGCGTCTTCGCGGATCCTACTCCTTTCTGCACATGTCCCTTGGGAAAGGCCCGAATTCCCACGATATCGGTAGTGCGCCCGCTACGAACGGCTCAAGTCCGCAGCATCAGGTTCTCCTGCAATCCTCGTTCGACTTGCCCAAACAGGTTACATTCGACTTCGACTACCGGTATGTGAGCAAGCTGCCGGGAATTTCGATACCGTCTTATTCCACCGGCGATGCTCGGCTCGCCTGGACTTTCTGGCACCATTGGGAATTGTCGGCCGTCGGGCGCAATCTCCTGCAGCCAGGCCACTTCGAGTTCGCGAGCGATCCGGGTCCAAACGTCCCTATCAAGAGAAGCTTTTACGGAAAGCTGGTTTGGACAAGCAAGGAAAACTGACGCACCGTGAGACCCGTTTCCGACGTGATTCGCTTCCATTTTTCGCGCCGAACTTTTGCGTTGCGACGGGTACTGCTCTGCGCGATATTTTTCGGGCCGGCTGTCCTTTGCCCTTCGGGAATCGCGCAACAGTCCAAACCAGAGGAATACCAGCTGAAGGCCATTTATCTGTTCAACTTTGGGAAATTCGTCGAGTGGCCCGCGAACGCAGCTTCCGCTCAGCAAAATTCCTTTGACATTTGCGTACTGGGGCGGGATCCGTTTGGCAGTATCCTTGACACCACATTGGTGGGCGAATCCGTTCACAACCAGAGGCTCGCCGCCAAGCGCGTCTCAAACTCGCACGACGCAGCCAACTGCCGAATCCTATTTGTCAGCTCTTCGGAAGCTGCCCGGATCAGGGACATCCTGGCATCTCTGGAGAAGTCCGCCGTCTTGACCGTCAGCGATTTGCCCGGCTTTACGAGCAATGGAGGCATGATCCAATTTGTCATGCGGGAAAACAAAATCCATTTTGAAGTAAATCTAACAGCAGCGGACAAAGCGGGACTAAATCTCAGTTCCCAGTTATTGAAAGTCGCCACCGACATCCGAAAGGAATCGCCGAGCGAGAATGGGAAACCATGAGCAGGCTCCGAGATTCACTTTCCAAGAAGCTCACCGCTATGAATATGCTGGTAAGCGGAGGGGCATTGCTTTTGGCGTCTTTCGCGTTCTTTGCCTATGACCTGATCACGTTCCGGACGAACCTGATCGACAATACCTCGATCCAGGCGCAGATCATCGGCTCCAACGCGGTTTCGCCCTTGATCTTCAACGATCCACGGTCCGCCGAAAATACCTTATCCGCCTTGCGCGCCTCGCGACACATTATCTACGCGGGCATATATACTCCCCAACGCAAATTCTTCGCGGGATACTGGCGCCAGCAAGCCGCAACCCCTGTTCCATTACCCTCTTTCAACCAGAAGCCGAACGACAGCTACGGATTTCAAGACGGAGAATTCGCGCTGGTTCATTCGATCGTTTTTCAGGGCCAGACGACTGGTATCGTATATATCAGGTCGGATCTCGGCGCGATCTTTGACCGGCTCAGAAGTTACACACTGATACTTCTCGCGATTTTTAGCGTGTCTCTAATCGCGGCTCTCGCTGTGTCGCGCCTGTTGCAGCGAGCAGTTTCGGAACCCATTCTTCGTTTGGCGGACACGGCACGGCATGTCTCGCACGACAAAGACTATTCGGTCCGCGCGCAAGCAACGGGCGACCGCGACGAGGTCGCAATTCTCGTAGACGCCTTCAATGCCATGCTCGTCGAGATCCATAAACGCAATTTGGCCCTGCAGGAGAGCGAACAACAATTCAGGACTCTCGCCGACTCCATTCCCCAATTGGCGTGGATGGCCGACCCCGATGGCAGTCTCTTTTGGTACAACCACCGCTGGTATGAATACACCGGGACGTCCGTCGAGCAGATGGCTGGCTGGGGCTGGCAATCGGTCCATGACCCGCAGACCCTCCCCGAGGTTCTGCACAGATGGCGAAGCTCCCTGGTTGCCGGTGAGCCTTTTGAGATGATTTTTCCTCTCCGTGGCGCCGATGGTAGTTTCCGGCAATTTTTGACTCTGGCTATGCCCGTTCGCGATGTAGAAGGCAAAATTGTACGCTGGTTCGGAACGAATACCGACATCACGGAACAGCGCCGTTCCGAGGAAGCCCTGCGGCAAACGGAAAAGCTGGCCGCCACTGGCCGGCTGGCCGCAAGCATCGCGCATGAAATCAATAATCCGCTGGAAGCCGTCACAAACCTGGTTTACCTGGCGCAAAAGCAGCCGGCCAACGTTCAAAAGTATTTGAAACTGGCGGACCATGAACTGGATCGGATCGCGCAGATCACCAAGAATACCCTGGGCTTCTATCGAGACAGCGCATCGCCGGCAGACGTAGACATTTCCAAAGATCTCGAAGAAGTTCTGGAGCTGTACGCGCGAAAGCTGCTCTTCAAGAGAATCACGGTCCGACCCGACTTCGGCACGGGGATTAAGATTGTGGGATACACGGGCGAAATCCGGCAGATATTCGCCAATTTGATTGCGAATGCGATCGATGCGCTCCCCGAAGAGGGGTGTCTTGCCATCAGGGCATCCAGAGTTCGAATGCAGGATGGTTCCGGCTGCCGGGGAGTTCGAGTCACATTTCTCGATAACGGGAGCGGCATTTCTCCCGAGCACCGGCAGAAGATTTTCCAGCCCTTCTATACCACCAAGAAAGACGTCGGCACCGGCTTGGGGCTATGGCTGACATTGAACCTCGTGATGAAGCACCATGGCTCGCTACGCCTGCGAAGCAGTGTCCGGCCGGGCCGGAGTTGGACAGCCTTTTCACTATTCTTGCCGGAACGGCCTTGGAAGGGCTAGAATTCGCATTTACCGAATCACGGGTGCGGGAGACTTATGATTGCGGACTTGCAAACGGCAAGTATTTCTCGGTTCCCCTCCTTTGGAGATCCCAAATGGGTTCCTGGGAGCAGAGGCAGAAGCCCGGAGAGATCCGAGGCCGCCCAGGAAGCAAAGAATGTCAGAATCCTTGTGATCGATGACGAGGTTCTGATCGGCGAGACAGTTGCGGAAATATTAAATAGCGAAGGCTTTGAAGCAACAGCCGTGTCCGACAGCGCCGCTGCCATCGAGCTTGCCAAGACCTTGCATCCCCACATTGTCCTCAGCGATGTGATCATGCCGGGGATGAATGGAATCGAAACGGGGATCAAAATTCGGGAAATCGTTCCCAAGTGCAGAGTCATTCTATTTTCGGGCCAGGCAGCCACGCTCGATTTGTTGGCACAAGCCCGTCAGCAGGGGCATCACTTCGACATCATCGCCAAGCCGATCAGGCCAGAACAATTGATTTCCTTGATTCGCCAAAGCGCTGGCTT
Organism: uncultured Acidobacteriota bacterium; assembly: GCA_963797585.1. Classification (GTDB taxonomy): domain Bacteria; phylum Acidobacteriota; class Terriglobia; order Acidiferrales; family UBA7541; genus Palsa-295. The sequence goes on along the minus strand of CAWCQH010000020.1, from coordinate 219,855 downwards.
CTTTCCGTGAAAAGTTCCCTTCAAAATCTTCAATTCGACTAAAGTATTTATTCCAGAGCTACCTTGATTCTCAAATTGTCTTGTTGTAATTTTTTAATTAAATAGTGCAACTCTTAGCGGTTAGTTGAGTCCTTTAGGATTAGAATATGCGGAATACGGAACCCGCATTTCGGTACCCCTTGGCGAAAGTAGTAGCGGCTGTTGCCGCTCTCTTCGTTTTGGGGCCTGCTCCCACTTCTGCTCGGCAATCACCTCTATTATTACACCCGTGGACTCGCTGTAGGTTCACTCCCACCGATCCCCTAGGGACACGACCATGCGATTACTGATCGTCGATGACCACGAGGGGGTACGGCACGGCCTTCGTTCCCTATTGTCTTCTCGTTCCGATTGGGCGATTTGCGGCGAAGCTGCTGATGGCATTGAGGCAGTCGAGAAGACGAAGTCGCTTCAGCCCGACATCGTGCTAATGGACATTTCGATGCCTCGCATGGACGGTTTGGAGGCAACTCGAACGATTGTGAATGAGTTTCCTCAATGCAAAGTAGTGATCATCACCCAAAATGATCCTTCAGTCGCTCGAAATCAAGCTACCACGGTGGGCGCCAAGGCTTTTGTCACAAAGGCTCAGCTCGCGCGGGACTTACTGAGCACGGTGGAACAAGTCGCTCAGGATGGAGATTCCGAACTCGATCAGCCAGTTCAAGAGAATGCTACCGCTGCCCCTGAGGACCTCCCGGCAGGTGGCGGTGTGGTTGGTCAACTCGTCCACGATCTTGATTGGTCGAAAACGCCCTTAGGACCGATCCACGCCTGGCCTCAGAGCTTGAAAACAGTGGTTCGTGTGCTGCTGACTTCCCGCTTTGCGATGTGGATGGGCTGGGGACCCGAGCTGACATTCTTCTACAACGACGCCTACGCAGGAATGACTCTGGGCAAGAAGCACCCTTGGGCACTAGGGAAGTCGTCTCGCGAGGTTTGGGCAGAGATATGGGATGATATCGGGCCTCGAATTCAAAGGGTTCTAGATAGTGGCGAAGCTACCTGGGATGAGGCGCTCCTGCTGTTCTTAGAGCGAAGCGGATATCGTGAAGAAACCTATCACACATTTTCATACAGCCCTCTCGCTGGCGATGATGGCAGAGTCGCTGGCCATCTCTGTGTGGTAACGGAAGAAACGGATCGCGTCATCGGAGAACGCCGCCTGAAGACACTGCGTTCTCTTGCAACGGAGCTGAACGAGACCATTACCGAAGAGCAACTGTGCGGGTCCATTGTCCGCTCTCTCAATGAGAATCAAAAGGATCTGCCATTTTCTCTCACTTATCTCTTCACCAGCGATGGAAAGCAAGCCTACCTCGCCTGCCAGACGGGAATCGAACAGGGTCACCCTGCCGCCCCCGACCTCCTCACTGTCAAAGTAAGCGGCGAGCGCTGGCCGCTGAGCGAAATATTAAACGGGAAAAGTGCATTTGTTGTCGAGGAATTGTCCAAAAGGTTCGAGTCGGTTCCATCCGGTTTCTGGGATGCATCGCCCACAAAAGCGCTTCTCGTTCCCATTACCAGCCAAGGCCAGGACAAACCCGCCGGCTTCTTCGTCGCGGCCCTCAATCCCTACCGACAACTCGATGTCGACTATAAAGGCTTCATCTACCTCGTTGCGGGCCAGATCGCTGCAAGCGTCGCGAATGCGCGCGCGTATGACGAGGAGAGGAAAAGGGCGCAAGTGTTGGCAGAGATCGATCGTGCGAAGACACTTTTTTTTAGCAACGTGAGTCATGAATTTCGTGCCCCCCTGACCTTAATGCTCGGCCCTCTCCAGGATCTGCTCGCGAGAAGCCAAACTCACCTGTCGCCTACAGCCAAAGAGCAGTTGGAACTCGCAAACCGCAACGGCGCGCGCCTCTTACGATTGGTCAACACATTGCTTGATTTTTCCCGCATTGAAGCTGGCCGGGCCCAGGCTGTTTTCCAGGCGACTGACATAGCGAGCTTCACGACAGAACTCGCAAGTGTGTTCCGTTCCGCCACGGAAAGAGCCGGGGTTAGATTGGTCGTGAATTGCAAGCCCCCAGGAGAACCCGTTTATGTAGATCGGGACATGTGGGAAAAAATTGTCCTTAACCTCGTTTCGAATGCTTTTAAGTTCACCCTGGAAGGCGAGATTGAGGTCAGCCTGAAGCAGGTAGGCCATACCGCTGAACTCCATGTTCGTGACACCGGTGTTGGAATTCCTTCAGAAGAAATTCCTCGCCTGTTCGATCGTTTCCACCGCGTTCCGAACACTCGCAGCCGTACTCACGAAGGCAGTGGCATAGGCCTCGCCCTGGTCCAGGAGTTCGTCAAACTTCACGGCGGCGCAATTCGCGTCGAAAGTGTGCTGGGGCAAGGCAGCGCGTTTATCGTGTCTATCCCGCTCGGGCAGGATCATCTGGCATCCGCTCAAGTCGGCGGGGATCGTTCCCTCTCATCTACCGCGACAGGCGCCGTCCCGTTTGTCGAGGAAGCCTTGCGGTGGCTGCCCGAGTCCATGCAGATGGCTGCCTCGCCGGAGCTAGCGCCTGATTACGAACTGATGGCGGTTCCCGCTCCGTCTTTTTCTGAGGACGCGAGCCGGTCTCGGGTGCTTATCGCCGACGACAACGCAGATATGCGCCTGTACCTTATCCGCCTTCTTTCAGAGCGTTTTGAAGTGCAGGCCGTAGCGAACGGCCAAATGGCCCTGGAAGCGATAAAACTGCGAACGCCTGACCTCATTCTTAGCGATGCGATGATGCCCGAGCTCGATGGGTTTGGATTGCTGCGGAAGTTGCGAGCCAAGCCTGCAACGAGAACCATTCCCTTCATTCTTCTCTCGGCCAGGGCGGGGGAGGAGTCGCGTGTCGAGGGGCTTGACGCCGGCGCGGACGATTATCTCGTGAAACCCTTCAGCGCCCGCGAATTAATTGCCCGCGTTCAAACGCATCTCCAATTGGCTCGAGTTCGTCAAGAAGCGGAGAAGGCCATTCGCGAAAGCGAAAACAAACTTCAGCTTTCGCTAAGGGCTTCGAACATGGGGGTATTCTATTGGTATCCGGAAGAGGATCGTACCGAGGCTGATGCCCGGGTTCTGGAAATTTTTGGATTGTCAGCTATGAGTCAATTAACCCTTGCGGAAGCTCTCGCTTACATGATCCATCCCGACGACCGCAACAGGTACGCCGAAAGCGTCAAAAGCTCGTTAAATCCCGATGGGGATGGCAGGCTCCAGGAAGAGATTCGCATTCGCCTGGCGGATGGCCAGGAACGCTGGATTTCCGTAACCGCCCAGGTGCAATTTACGGGGGATTCGAAGACTGGGCGTATGGCAGGACTGATCGGCGATATCACCGATCGCAAGCAGGCAGAAGATGCAGTGAGGCAGCGTTCGGCCCAATACGAAACACTGCTCAATCGCGCTCCGTTAGGGGTTTACACAATTGATGGCGAATTTCGCATCCGTGACGTTAACCCCACGGCTTTGCCTGTATTCGGGAATATCCCTGACTTAATAGGCCGTGACCTAAACGAAGTATTGCATGTTCTCTGGGGCGACTATGCGGATGAGGTTGTTCCTATTTTTCGACACACCCTGGAAACGGGAGAACCATACCAAACGACGGAAAGCATCCACCACCGAAGAGATCGCGACGTTAAGGAATTTTACGAATGGCGCATCGATCGAATCCCATTGCCCGAAGCGGGCTACGGGGTTGTCTGTTATTTCCGAGACATCTCGGCCCAGGTTCATGCTCGGTTTGCCATTCTCGATTCCGAAGAGCGCTTCCGAAAGCTTGCGGGAACGCTTGAATCTGAAGTACGCGCTCGTACGAGTGAATTAGAGCAACGAAACAGAGAAATCTTGAAACGCTCTGAACAGGTGCGAGATCTCTCCTGGCGTTTAATGCGAACGCAAGACGACGAGCGCCGGCACATCGCGCGTGAACTGCACGACAGCGCCGGCCAAACATTAACGGTGCTGGGGATGAATCTTGCGCGGCTCGTTACTGACACCAAACAAAAGGCTCCCGCGCTTGCCAAGCAAGCCGAAGAGATCCGATACCTGGTTCAGCTCTTGAATCAGGAGATACGCACAACTTCTTATTTGTTGCATCCACCACTGCTGGACGAGAGTGGACTGTCGGCGGCGCTCGACTTGTATGTGCGCGGCCTCGCGGAACGCAGCGGTTTGGGCGTCAACCTAAGCATTTCTGAACAGTTCGGAAGGCTGCCAGCTGACCTGGAACTGGCAGTATTTCGAATAGTTCAGGAATGCCTCACAAATATACACCGCCACTCGGAGAGCAAGAGTGCGGTGATCCGGCTTGCTCGCCGAGCAGATAGTATTTCCCTTGAAGTTCGAGATCACGGCAAAGGCATGACAGCCGAAAGGTTGGCGGAAATTCAATCCGAGGGCTCTGGCGTAGGTATAAGAGGAATCCAGGAACGTTTACACCAATTTAAGGGTCAAATGAATATCGAGTCGGACAATTCCGGTACGAGGATTCTCGTTTCGATCCCGATTCCAAGAGACCATATCTTCAAGGAACGTGCCAAAATCGAACCACTCCAAGCCGAGGGCTAGTTGGGACGCGGTACCGGAATTTTATGCGAATCCTAATTGCAGACGATAATCAACTCGTAAGGCGTTGCGTGGCAGAGATTCTGTCGAGATTGGCAGATTGCGACGTCTGCGGCGAAGCATCGGACGGACTTGAAGCATTCGAGATGTCGCGGGAAATGCGGCCCGACTTAGTTTTACTCGACATAAGCATGCCCGGCGCTAACGGATTAGAAACGGCACGACTTCTTCGGCAAGAGATTCCGGAAATCAAGATTCTAATCATGAGCCACCATGATCCCATTCAACTATTGCCTAGCATCCTCGAATCGGGGGCCTCCAGTTGCCTCGACAAGTCCCGAATCGCTACAGACTTGCCTGAGACCATCAAAAGCTTCCAATGTGACGAAAGAAAAGGAAAAGATGCGCAAGCAATATCCTGAGAAATGGGCAGAGAAATAAAGCTCCGATGGAATGCGGCTCAGGAGACGTAATCTCTATTGGCCTGATGGTGTTAACGCGCTGGTTGTCTGAGGCTATCTCGCTTTTCTAGAGTCCTCCCCCCTTCACCTTCCATAGTTCTCCCTCCCATTTTTACTGGAAAAGCGGTACAGAAATGGGCATTTGTCGCATGGCATACTCGCGCAGTGTGATGGTGACATATTGAAAATGGAGACTACCGATGAAGAAAAGCGCTCTTAAAGAACTCTATATCGACGAACTTCGCGACATCTATAACGCCGGGAACCAACTTACGAAAGCCTTGCCCAAGATGGCTAAGGCGGCCACGTCTGACGAGTTGCGGGCCGGTTTCGAAGAGCACCTTGAACAGACCAAGGGACATGTCCAGCGCCTGGAGCAGATTTTCCAGGAGCTTGGCGAAAAGCCAACGGGGAAAAAGTGCAAAGGTATGGAGGGGTTGGTCGAGGAAGGGGATGAAATGATCAAGGAGGATGAACTCGAAGGGGAGACCTTAGATGCCGGCTTGATTTCGGCGGCACAGCGGGTCGAGCACTACGAGATTGCGGCCTACGGTTGCGTGCGCACCTATGCCAATCTTCTTGGTCAGGACGATGCTGCTGAGCTGTTGGAGCACACCCTCAATGAAGAGAAGGAAACGGATCAGAAGTTGACCGAGCTTGCCGAGAAAATCAACCTCGAGGCCGAAGAGGAAGAGACCGGTGAGTCGAAAAGCAAAGGGAAAGCCGCCCGGGCCTGATCGTTGCTTCCCCCGTTCCTTCCGGAATTACGCCTCGATGGTCCGTACGAACAGTTCTCGTTCTCCGGCCACTCCAGCTGTTACTAAACTCACCAGGAGATCAGGACGCGCCATTGCAATCTCCTTATACAGCAGTCTTCGAAAATTCGGAACCGCAACATTTGCATTCCACACCGTCGCGTCTCAACGTCAATCTCATGATATTCCCGGCCAACATACGCATTTCTCGGACGCGATTACTGAACTACAGGATGCTCTAAACTCAACGGGTGCACGGCGTGGATTCTGTGTAAACGCGTGCACCAAACACGAACCCGATTATAAGCCATTTATCGCATGCGCGCGGAGAACCCTCAATCGCGGGTAGTCCTTTTCTCAATGGATTGCCTCTTCAATGAAAATCATGTGATTGTGTTTCCGCCGCAGAAATAGCGATAGGAATTACACGCGACGCTTTGATGGAAATCACATTGTCCTGGTTCTGCAAGACGCCCTCGACTTGCAGAAACTTTTCCCGATTGATGACCATTCGATTGCTCTCATATAGGTCGGGACGGACGATCACATTCGCGATACCTGTTTCGTCTTCCAAACTGAGGAACACAAATCCTTTCGCCGTTCCCGGCCTCTGCCGTGCGATCACGCAACCGGCGACCCGCGTGTATTCACCGTCACGGATTCGTGCAAGGTCACACGCTCGTTTCACATTCATCGAATTGAGCCGCGCACGGCAATAGCTCATCGGATGAGGCCCCGTAGTCATGCCAGAACCGTGAAAATCGGCGACCAACCTCTCTGGGTCGTTCATCTTCCGCAAAGGAGACGCTTCCGGCAGTTCCGCAATGGATTCCAGCAGCGGCCCGACACGGCGAGATGCCCGCTCGACTTGCCACAGGGCCGAGCGTCGGTGGATTCTCTCTCCAAGAGAATTGAGCGCCCCGATTTCGCTGAGTGTGACCAGTTCCGGTTTTTGCAATTCGGGAACCCGCCGTACGAGATCGTTGATGTCGGTAAAGATCGAACTTCGCCGTTCTCGAACGAGGGCCTCCGCGCTCGCCTGGCGCAGACCGCGAACGTAACGGAACCCGATGCGGAGACACGGGACGTTTTTGCCAGCATTGTCCTGTCCATCTTCGATCGTGCAGAGCCATTCCGACCGCAAGGCGTTGATCGGTTTTACGCGCAGACCATGAAGTTGGGCATCTTTCACGATCGTGGCGGCGCTGTAGAAGCCCATCGGCTGATTGTTGAGCAAAGCTGCCGTGAACGCCGCCAGGTAATGACATTTCAGGTAGGCGCTGGCGTAAGCGATCAAAGCAAAGCTTGCTGCATGCGATTCGGGGAACCCATAACGAGCGAAGGATGTGATCTGCGTGATGATTTCTTCCTGCCTCTCTTTGCCAATACCGTTTTGCTCCATTCCGTGACGTAGCTTCATTTCGATTTCTCGCATGCGGCTCTCGGACCGCTTGAAGCCCATCGCACGCCGCAAATCTTCCGCCTCACCGCCTGTGAAATTCGCGGCTGTCATCGCCATGCGCAAGAGCTGCTCTTGAAACAAAGGCACGCCGAGCGTTCGTTTCAGAATTGGCTCCAGCGACGGATGCGCATAGCGAACTTCCTCTTTTCCCTGACGGCGCCGCATATACGGGTGCATCATTTTCCCGACGATAGGACCGGGACGGATGATCGCCACCTGGACGACGAGATCGTAGAACTTGTAGGGTGCATTGCGCGGCAGGGACGCCATTTGCGCGCGGCTCTCCACCTGAAACATCCCAACGGTGTCCGCGCGTCGGAGGGTCTCGTAAACAACAGGATCGTCGGGAGGAAGCTGTGCAAGATCGAGCGGTTTCCCATAGTGTTTTGGAACGAGTTCTACGCACTCTTCGAGCACCGACATCATGCCGAGGCCAAGCAAGTCCACCTTGACGATCTTCATGTCCGCGCAGTCGTCTTTGTCCCACTGGACTACGACGCGACCAGGCATGGAGGCGGGCTCCAAGGGAACGACGGAATCGAGCTGTCCCTGGCAAACGACCATGCCGCCCGAGTGTTGGCCCAGATGTCGCGGCAAATCCTCGATCCGCTCGCACAGTTCGTGATATTTCTGGATTCTCGAATGGTTGAGATCGAAGCCGGCCTGATGCAAATGGTTTTCCAGAGTATCGGCGGGACCGCGCCACTCGCCGCTGTTGACGAGGCTCGATAGCCGGTCGAGCGTTTCCTGGTCGAAGCCCAGAACCTTTCCGACTTCGCGAGCCGCCGAACGGCTGCGATACGTGATGACGTTCGCCGTCATCGCCGCACCGAGTTGCCCATACCGCTGATAGACGTACTGAATTGCTTTTTCTCGCTGATCTCCGCTCGGAAGATCGAGGTCAATATCCGGCCATTCACCTCGCTCTTCGGTGAGGAAACGCTCAAAAAGCAATTCCATCCCGACTGGATCGACCGCCGTAATCCCAAGCGAATAGCACACCGCGCTGTTCGCCGCCGAACCGCGGCCCTGCACGAGAATGTTCTCTTCGCGGCAGAAGCGAACGATGTCCCACACGATCAGGAAATATCCGGCGAGTTTCAGCTTCGTGATCAGAGCGAGCTCTTTTTCCACTTGCAGTTTGGCTCGTGCAAAAAGATCGTCGTCGCCCTTCACGGCATAGCGGTTGCATACACCTTCTTCCGCGCGTTTCCTCAGGAACGAGTCCATCGTCTCGCCGGGAGGTACCGGGTACATCGGGAACTCGTAACCCAGATCGGCGAGCGAGTATCCGAGGCGCGCGGACAGTTCGGCGGTGTTCCCAATCGCTTCCGGTAAATCGGCAAAGAGTCGCGCCATCGCCGCGGCCGACCGTAGATGGCGTTCATCATTCCGTTCGAGCAGCCTTCCGGCCTCTTCCAGCCGACAATGATTTCGAATACTGGTGAACACATCGAGAACTTCGCGGTCGTATGGACGAGCGTAGCGAACGCCATTGGTCGCAAGCAGGGGCAGATGTACGCTCGCCGCGATCTCAACCGCAGCCTCAATGCGGTCCTCTTCGGCCGGATCGAAATGACGCTGCACTTCGACAAACACGTTGCGTTTCCCGAAGATCGAAACCAGATTTTCGATGTCGAAGCGCGCTTTTGTTTTCCCGCCTCCGGCCAGCGATGCGGCCAGCATCCCTCCTCGCCACCCGTCAGGCAGACAAGCCCTTCGGCACACTCGGCGACCTCATCAAGCGTTGCGGTGCCGGTTCCTTTTTCTTTTTCGCGCAGTTTGTACCGCGTAATCAGACGGCATAGATTTTGGTATCCCTTTCGATTTTCGACCAGCAACGCGAGACGCACAGGCCGTAGCGGAATCCGGTTAGGTATCCACTTCGGCAGAGTGGCCTGCGTTCCCAGCCCCTCTACGGAGATTTCCGCACCTACATGTGCTCGGATGCCCGCCTTCATTGCAGCCATGTGGAAACGAGGAGAGCCATACACACCGTCTCGGTCAAGCAAAGCAATCGCGGGCATTTCCAGCCGAGCCGCTTCCGCGATGAGATCTTCCGGCAAAGAAGCCCCCTCCAGAAAGCTGAATGCGGAACAGGAATGGAGCTCGACATACATCAGTCGTAGACTCCCTCCACGAACCAGTCGCGCAATCGCCGGTCGCGGTAGATGCGATACAAGGTCGTTTCTTCTTCCTCGTCATCGGAATCGGATTGGAATTTCGGACGCAGCGCCTTGAGCAGCACATCCCATTCCTCACGCGCCCAGGCAGCTTCCGACCACCAATCCCCCTTGGTGCGCCACGGACCGGCCAAAGCCAAGACTTTCCTGCGCGCTCCGTCACAGGAGATGTCGGACGGTTTTCCTCCATCGAGTTCTACCGTTGCAGGAAGCGGCGGGCGGTAAATGCGCAGGGCGGCCATCGTACCTTCTCCGACTGGTGTTGCCCCGTCCGAAGGTTCTGGAACGACAAAGCGATCCTGTCGGAAAGCGTTCGGCCGGTGCGTGTCGAGAAGCTTCGGCGACCCTACGCGATCGTCTCCCACCGTGTTTCGAATCCTTGCGAGCGTCACTTCCAGCTGTTCGGGTTCAGGGCTAAGCGGCAAGAACAAGCCCATCTGTCTCGTGCGCGCACGCGCGGGCGTCGCTACAACCCTGACCGCGATTACAGCAGCGCGGGGAGGATGGTTTTGCAAGTCGAGCTGCAGGAGCTTCAACAACAACTTGCTGTCCCGCGAGGGCACGGGGATCCGGAGTCTTCGGACGTGCTGAGGGACCTCTTTGCTTCGCGCATCTTGTTTCTCCAGCGTCAGGGTCAATGCAATCTCTCGGGCCGATAGAACGTGCATTCCGAGCCGCGCACACAATTGGGTCAGTAGTCGATTCAACACGAACATCACCGGATCAAGCAGCTCGACGGGAAACTCCAGCTCCATGCACTCATCGAAATGAACGGGAGGCTCTTTAGGTAGCAGGGGTCTTGAATGGGAACCGCGCGCGAGCAGCTGCCAGCGCCGGCCTTCTTGCCCCAATCGCTCGACGACGGCAACATCGGGAAGCGCCGCAAACTCCGAGCAGGCGTGGATACCCCATCTTTTCAGGGTTTCGACCAACTCAACAGGCATCGACAACGAGGAGGTCGGAAGGGATCCCAATCGGACACTCTCGTCGCCTTCCGCAATCACCGTGATGCCGGGAAATCCTCGGGCCGCACAAACCGCAGCTTCCGCATTCCCGGCGACAGCCACGCGCGCATTGAATCCCACATTCCCGGCCACACGCCTCAAGTCGTTTGCGATTTTCTCGGGCGAGCCAAAGAGCCTCTCACAACCGGAGATATCGAGAACGACGGTATCGAGCCTTTTTCCATCGTCGCCTTCACAGATGGCCTCGACACGCGGAGAAATCGTCCACGCACAATCGAGAAGCGCCGCATGTGCGCCTACTTCTGCTGCTGGCGACCGCCACCGCCACACCACACCCGGACACACTTCCGCCTCCGCTTTCGTCATGCCGACTTCCACTCCCGCAGCCTTCGCTCGACCGTTCGCTGAAAATACCTTCGCCAGGGGAGGCGAGCCTTCCAGAACCGCGACCGGCTGGTCTTGCAATTCCACCACGTGGCGAAGGACGGCTTGTACAGGGAAATCGGGAACGAAAAGACAAGCAAACGGCACGATTCGCCCCTCACCCCAGATGGATTCGAACGGACGTCACGGAAACTAAGCGCTGCGGGACAAAACACGGCGCGCTTGCCAGCGGATGCTTTCGGCATGACCCAGCCGTATCCGGGAACGTGCCACCGCTACTTCGACTTCGAAGCCTCGCAAGGTTGCCATCCCAGAGCGCAGTTGGGGAGATGCCGCACCGCGCCATTCATCACTTTTCCGGCGACAGCGGAGGACCAAAGATGCGCAACTTTTTGCGCAAGGCTCTTCCCCCAACAACACCAATATCGCTGGTGTTCTTTCGACGATTCGTTGAAAGCGAAACCAGGTATTTAGCGGAATTCGCCGCACATCGACCCAGGATACATTTCCGAAGTCGAGCACGACGACACCCCATCCCCCGCTGTGCAGCAGAAGATCGGTCGTCCGAAGCGCTTGCTCAAGTCGCTTCCAGGGCTTCCTACTACCCCACACATTCTGTCGATCGTTCATAGGGGAAATCACGCGATCATGCTCTCGCGGCCCGACGAGACGACGGATATTTTCTCCCCGTCGCGGCAACTCGCGATCTCGTTCCACTTGTTCGCCTGCGCACCGTGCGGCCATATCCCTCTCTGTGGTTTCCCGCGCACCGTTTCTCCTGTCACCGTTTTGCATCATGGGCGGGATAGCGGTTTCAACGCCCCGCACGTGATCGCGTGGATGTCGCCAGCCGCCGCAGCCCTCTCCGTTGGTCTTTCGCTGGTGTGGGGGACTTTTCGCGTTCCCAACTTGCCCAGGTCTTGAACGGGGTAGAGAGTCGAACCGTGGGACTGTGCTTTCACCGTCTCCACAACGCACCCACAGCAGACGCGTCAGGTCCACTCCCGCTGCCGCCATCGACATCGGGTCGAGGGAATCGGAAACATCAACGAAAGCACAAGTCTGCTGTTCTCCAGTGGCTTGCGCGAGCAGCGACAAACACAGTCCGGTACGCCCCGAAGAAGAACGGCCGTAGAGTTCGACGAGAGAGCCGCGAGGAATTCCCCCGCGCAGAAGTGCATCGAGGCTCGCGATGCCGGTCGGCTGGCACTCCAGAGCCTCTCGTTCCCGCGCCGCGATGCCCTCCCAACCGCGCGCGAGCGCCTCTTTGTCGAAAGGGACACGAATTGTGGGGAGGGAAGCCATTTCGGTTGAGCTTCTGTATTCGCCTTTTGTTCGCCTACGGCTAGATTCTCAGCCGTAGGGAAGAGATTTGTCAAGAGACTAAGCGGGAGGTGGGTTGATCTGTTTCCAGGGAGCCCGTTTTTCGAGATGAGTCTTTGAAGATTCTCAGGAATGTGTGGCGCGATTACCAACCTATTTGGCGCATTCGCTCCAGAATGATCCCGCTGTAGTGATTCATGTGATCGGGCCGTCGCTTCAGCGGCAACGGCAGAATTGCGGCGAGTCGGGCCGACTGTTCCCGGTCGATATTCCGGGCCGAGGTCCGGTAGTAGAAACGACACGCCGACTCCGCGCCATAAACACCACGGCCCCATTCGACCTCGTTGAGGTAGAGTTCCAGAATGCGCTGCTTGCCAAGGACCAATTCGGCCACCGGGACAAGCGTGAACTCGGTCGCCTTGCGGAGGATCGAGCGGCCTGTTCCGAAAAACAAGTTTTTCACCAGTTGCTGCGAAAGGGTGGAACCGCCGCGAACACGACCTCCTTGCATATCGTCTTCAGCAGCGATTTCGATCGCGTGCCAATCGAATCCATGATGCTGGTAGAACCGCGCGTCTTCCGCAGCGATGACAGCATGCTGTAAATCAGGCGAGATTTGGCTGAGCGGAACGAATTTGTATTGTTCTTGATACGGCGTGTGGTGAATCCACGCCTGCAAGCGGCGCTCCATGTGCACCGCCGTGGTCGGTGGGTCGATCCACCGGGAAGCTATAAGGAGCAGTGCGGCAAGCGACCAAAAGAGTGCCCCTCCTATGACAAACCATCGCACGAAGGATCGGAGAAAGCCTTTCCGACGCGGGGCCTTGGAATGTATGTCTCGATTTTTACTCACGTTTCAGAACAATCGCCTCGGTTGGGATTGCAGCTAGCACACAAATGTCCGCTAATCGGCAACTGAGCCCTATCAACGGGATCGCTTCTGTTAGAACAACTTATCCTGGCTCGCAATGTCGAGCGTTACAGGAGCCGCTGATTCTGCACCATCAATTTTCGAATTGTTCAGTCGGGTGCTGACCGGATACCGGCGCATCAACTCCGGATCGTAGGGCTTCAGAATGTCGCGGATGGCTTCGAAGTCGGTAGTGTCGGGATCGAGCCACAGGCTGTACTTATCCGGTGGAACGATCACCGGCATTCGATCGTGCATATCGGATACGAGGGAATTCGGTTCGGTCGTTAGAATCGTGCAACTTTCAATGACCTCTCCCTCCGGACTCGTCCACTCATCCCAGAGTCCAGCGAGGGCAAACACCCCGCCATCACCCACCTCAAAACAGTAGGGCTGTTTCACCGACCCCATCTTCCGCCACTCGTAAAATCCATCCGCGGGGATGAGGCATCGTTTTCTAAGGATCGATTCTCGAAAGGCCGGGGTCTTGGTAACAGTTTCCGATCGAGCGTTCAGAGTTCGAGTTCCGATGCTCACGTCTTTCGCCCAGGACGGTATCAACCCCCAGCGCATGGTCGTGAACTGGCGGGATTTCTGGCCGTCTTTTTTTCGGACCGTTAGAACCGGCTGTGTTGGCGCGATGTTGTAACGAGGCCGATCTTCGATTTCATCTGCAGCGGCATCGAACCGCTCGGCGAGATATTGCTTTGGGTGCGTCAGTCTGTAGCGGTTGCACACCTGCTCATTGTCTCAGGATTTTGGGGCGGCCGCTCTCATCTCGGGTCGTGGCTTGCCGAGTTTCGGACCCAGCTTCTTGCGCTCAGGATTAGGGTTTTGGCTTCCCACCACAGCAAGTACAAGCACCGCAGTGATCCCCTTTTGCGCAATCGTTACATATTCCATACATGAGACACCTCCTTCTGACGCGAGGATAATGACGATCCTGTACGAAGTCAAACTACTTTCGGCGGAGCTCTTTTAGAAAGTGGGCGAATTCCTTTGTTTCTTCTTGATAGACAAGAAGGTTTCTTGAACGCAGTCGCCGTTCTGTTGTATTTAAATAGGTATTTATTTTGTCCCCGTTCTGGATGTGCATAGCACAATCATTCACAAACGCCCGCCAGGATTCGTAAGCTGCGCCGCCATTGTGAATCCAGAAGCCAGAGCGTGCTTTTTCAATCACAAGTCGCGCGTCAGCGCGAACATCCCGTGTTCTGTAGAAGTTGTCAATATATCTCAGCGCTTTCCGCAAGATATCCTTTCCGTTTGTTCTCTGACGTCCGACGCTACCCGGCACTGATTTCGTAGTCTGTCTTTTTGGGGAAACAGGCGTGATTTTTACCCAAGGTGCTGGAGATCCGTGATCGATGTGTCCTTCGCACGAGCCGGTAGTCGGAATTCCGTGTGAGTTTAGTTCTAACAGGCTGCGGAAAAATTGTGTTGAGCGATCGATTTCTGCCTTCGTTGCGTCGTTTTGTCAGCCTTGAGAGGCTTTTCGCGGAGATTGTTCGTGTTGCCGGCGCCCTGCGTGTGCGTTTCAGGGCCGTGCACAGACACTACGGCCCTGACTCACTGCGCGGGAATAGTAGCGGCCATGAGGTTTCGCATGCGCACCAGATTGTAGGCGGCGCAGGCGAAGGTAAACATCCAATCCACCTTCAATGTTCCGCGATGCCGCAGCTTGCGTAATAGTGCAATCGTCTTCAGCCAGCCAAAGCACTCTTCGATGCGCTTCCTTTTCTTCTGGCTGATGCGGTAGCCCGCATGTTGCGTGGTGCGTCCATCAATGGCGCTGCCGCCTCGTCGCGCTAGGTTTTGCGCCACGTGCGGCGTCACGCCCATGTTCCGGCACTCGCGCACAAACTGCGCGGTATCAAATCCCTTATCGCCGCCCACCGTCACCCGCCCGGTTCCCGGTACGTCCTGCAGCATGGCCATCGCCGCATCGCGCTCGGCTGTACCGGTGGCTTCCCACACCAGGCTCGACACAATCAATCCATTGCGATTCTCCACCAGCAGATTTCCGCTGTAGCTCAACTTGGCCTCCTTGCCTTTGCTTTTGCGCGCCAGAAGTGCGTCGGAATCGGTTTTCGATTCGTGCGTCTGGTTCGACCTCTCCTCGCCGTGAAAATCCACCGTCGGATTTCCCGGGTCGTCCGGCGGTGGCGAACTCTTTTTGTCCTTGGTCTGAAAACTCTTCCCGCTGGCCCACGCTTCCAGCAGTGTGCCGTCCACGCTGAAGTGCTCATCCGAAGTCCATCCCTTCTCGCGCGCCTGTCCCACCACCCGCGCCAGAAATTCCTTGGCTACCTCGGCCTCCAGCAACCGGTCGCGGTTCTTGGTGAATACCGTCGCGTCCCACACCGCATCATCCAAATTCAGTCCCACAAACCAGCGAAACAAAATGTTGTAGTCCATCTCTTCCATCAAGAGCCGCTCGCTGCGCACCGAATACAACATCTGCAGCAGCTGCGCGCGCAACAACTGCTCTGGCGGAATCGATGGTCGTCCCACTTTCGAGTACAACTCCGCAAACTTCGGTGACATCTCCCTCAGAATCTCATCCACCATCTTGCGCACCGGCCGCAACGGATGATCCGCCGGAACTCGCTTTTCCGGAGAAATGTAGCTGAACATTCCATCTTGCTGGTTATCGTCGCCGCGCATTCACTCGTCTCCTTGGCCTTCCCTCATTCAGACGAGTTCTTTTAATTAAAGTTGCAGCGTCAACGCATTTTTCAACAAACTGCTAGATATCGCCACTTCGCTTTGGTCGAGGCTGATAACCCGAGCACCCAAACGGCTGAAAAACAGGGACGCAGCCCCATTACCACATCCTAAATCAATTAATTCTTTACCTTCTAAATTGCCGAAATATTTCGCTGCTTCATCTACGGCGAGCTGCAAATGATCGCCGAGATCCCATTGTTCTAAGCTTGAGCTAAACTGATGATCCCAAAACGTCGCCGTGGTCATCGTGTTCATCCCTTCGGTGGCCCGCTCGATGGTAAGGTGATCGCGCACCCTGTGTCGTCAGAGGCCGCCCATGGGTCTTGCGGCGACTAGATCGCGCAAGCAAGTGATGGCGTATTGGTTTGTCGTGTACTGATCACAGAGGAGTTAGGCCCAGTGGGGGATTAGGGGCACGTGCACGCCGCAGCGGTTTATCAAACTCAGCAGCCAGGGAACATCCTCTGTCGCTGCTGTGGCCATGGAGCGCTGCCCTGGCGTGCCGCCTGAACTAATGATAAAGGACGTTATCATACGCTTTTTCGGGAGGGAGGATAATTCGATGGGTCCATCCGCTGGCGAATGACTTCGTGGTAGGCTTTCAGCCATTCCCCGTGCTCGTGGATGGGGAAGAACACCCCCTGGTTGCATCTGCATTTGTTCATCGCGTCACCTCGTTGTAGACATTGCGTATCAACCACTGTTCCCGAACCTGTTGGCCGTCGTGCCAACGGTCAAGGTGAAGATGGACTGGCTTCCCGCCAACCTTGTTGAAGAAGTCCACCCGACCGGTCTTGGCACGGATGCCCCCTAACTGATCCACGAGTTTTCCCCCCAAGGTGGACCACGGACCGTAGTGGGGATGGTCGATGCATTCGGGGACGGAATCCTCGAACTGCTCGTCGGGGACGTCCCCGAACGGGTCTTGCATGGGGTCCAGGTCCACGGCTTCGCCGTTATCAATCATTTCGTCTGCGGCCCACATCGCCTCCTCCTCGGCGGCGTCCTCTGGATCAACAGGTTCGTCGGGGTCAACTCTCAGCTTGGCTTTCAGGGATTCCTCCTCGGACGCGGCCTGCCGCTGAGCCAGCTTGAGGGTTGACCATGACTCGTAGTGCTGGTGGGTATCGGAATCTTCCACCTGTTGCAGGTAGGCTTGATACTGTCGTCGTATTTCACGGAACCAGAGCCGGAATTGGCACGAGGAAGCCGCTTCCTTCAGGGGGTCGTTGTTACTGACAGGAAGCCAGTGGATGATGTCGTAGATTTCCTGAGCAGGAGCCTTCTTGTTTATGACCAGGGACCAGATATCGTTTACGTCTATCTTCCAGGTTGGGAACAGGTTTGATAATGCTGTTGTTACGATACAGGTATCATCCCAGGCTTCCCCATCTTCTTCATCCTGTTTGTCTGTAGATGTAGTTAGGGAAGACTTTCCTGCCAGAGTCGTCGGATTCGGATTCTGATGATTGAATCCCGTCGTCTTGAGGACTACCCCCGACCCCTCACCGTTTTGTGGTGCAGGGGTCGAGCCAGCGGTTTGTGCTGGCGTAATATTGCGAGTCCGCTCCCCAGGACGAAGCAACCCAGTATATGTATCGCTTTCCGTTGTTGAGTTTGGGGTTCCATCAACGTTCTCCGTTGCTGAGTGAACAACGAAATCGTTGTTGAGTTTCTTCAGTTTTTCAAGGTCTACGTGGTAGACGATGAGCGGCCACTCGGTTCTTTCTTTGTGCTTGTAGCTGACCGTGACGGCATCCCCAACGGCTTTGAGCATGGTGATGCGGTTTTCATAGATGGTCTGGCGTCTGTCCGTCCCTATGACCTTCATCAGTTCTCTGTCGGTTATCTGCCACTCGCCGTCCGGGATGGTGATGGTCTTGCCGCTCTTGACCTTGAATGGCTTGCCGCTGCCGCATTTCTCGCAGATGTGCTGGAGCAATCGCCGTGGACCGCAACGCAGGACGGACTTCGGAATCTTGCATGCAACCTTATAGTGTTCGCTGCTCATAGGAAATACCTCATTTCTTCGTTTTCATCTCTTCATCCGTTGCGTGCATCCCAGGAACAAAGAGATGGGCGGCAGGTGGATGAGGTGCGGAACCTGCCGCCTTGGAAACTGAGGATCAGTCAGCCCGTTACGATATAGAGGTGCGTAGTTCGTTTTTGGGGGGATCAATTCAATGGCGGAAGCGATTCTTTGATGTGGGAGAGTGGCCGCCCGATGCGGCAGATCATTTCCCGCCTCGCCAATGGATTTTCCGCACGGATGCGACATCAACACCCACCCGCTTCGCTATGAACGCCCAAGAATGGTCCGCAGCGGCAAGCATGGACTTCACCATCTCTTCCTGTTCTTGGGTCAGTGGCGGGGGGAGGGGTTCTTTGCTGTGGTCGTAGAGCCGTCCACGGTACCACCACAGTTTTCTCTCCCGCATGTAATGCCCCTCGCACACATCCAGCATGGCGTAGTCATACGATCCAGGCAGGGGGTTGTACACCTTGTGCGTGGCTGGGTTCATGCAGCCCGTTACGAAGCACGTTCCTGAGGCGAGATTTGTTTCCGGTTGGATTTTGCTCACAGCATTTCTCCCAGTCCCCGCACAGGTAACTTCCCCGTGCCCGGATCATTCTCGGGAAAGTCTTCCAGAGAGTAGACCGCGTTGACCCACACCCACTCATTCAAGGCCGAGTCAATCTGGCGATAATTCACATCATTGGCAGAGTACTTTCGCGCCTCTTCGATGCGAGTCGTGCCATCGCCGGAGTTGTCATACCGGCCGGTCTTCTTGTTGCGGAGAAGGCCGAACTGCGTACTCTTGTACTCTCCGCCGTGCAAGACATGAAAGAGCGCTTCGGATGCCGGGCCGTCGATTCCTGTCACCTTCATGCCTCTGCTCCCACAACCGCCACGTCACCTCGGTAACGCGCCGTCTTGACCTCGCGCGAATTGCCGCTCAGGACGCCGCGAGCGGACGGGCAGGTTGCGATCCACCGCACCCGGCTTGCTTCGTCGGTGAAAGCCTGGACGGTCTTGGTTCCGTCCGATTGGACCTCGTAGGCGTATTTCATGGCTATTTGTTCTCCTGAGAAAGAGAACGAAAGTCGGTTTCTCGTTTTGACTTACGAAAAACTTCCGATGGGCGAGGCCAAGCTGGAGGAATCATCAATCTGGACAAGTGGCGGTTCGTGATGCATCTTGCCGCACAACTCCGCGCCCTGCCCTGGACGAAAGGCGGAATGCTGCTTGAAGTGGAATCCGACGCCCGAGGGTCTGGCGGCGCTCTTCCGCGAGCAGATGTCGCGGAGTTCCAGAGCCCAATCCTCGCGCATCGGGCGGAATCCCGAGCCGCTCTCTCCACCGGCGATCAGCCAATGGAAGCCGTCGAGGTTTATATCCGCGAGGCTCTCCAAGAGAGGCTCCGCGCTTATGAACCGAATCGCGGCTGGGATTTTCCGCAGCGCATCGAGGCGAGGATAGGAAGAGCGCACGCCGCAGGTCGTGCCCAGCCAGACATGCGGCCAGCCTTGTCCCCAATCCTCCGGCAGGCGCGGTGCGATGAGCGCCGGGCGCTTGGTCAGGATGAGCCAGTCCATCTCCGTGCACCGGCGGATGACATCCCACGCCTCGTCGCGCCACGGATCGGCATCCTGGATGAAGAAGTCGGTGAGCGAGGCGCAAAACACCCGTACTCTGCGTCCCATCTCTGCCGCCAGAACCTGAGCGTTGCGATTCCATTTGATCGGGTCCTTCCATGTCTTGGTGCGCTGGACAACGGAAAAGTCCCGACCCATGCGGTTCGTCACCATCGTGTCCGCATAGCAATGGTCGCATTCCGCCGACACATGGCGGCAGCCGATCCAGGGGTTCCAGGTGTGGTCCGTCCAGGTGATTTTGCTATTTTCCATGGCTCGCCCCTTCCGACAATGTGCCCTTCCACATCGTGTTCCACGCCTTTACGGCCGCTATGGAGCCCGTCGGTAAGCCGAGGGAGTCCGCGACGGCGGCGTTCGATTTCTCCGCCTCGGTCAGGACTTTGTAGCCCGCGAGCACGAGGCGCAGGGCATGGTCTGCGTTTATCGCGTTTCGAGCAGTCGCGATGGGCGAATAGACGTTGGCGACTTTTGCCATCGCATCGCGGTCCAGACCAATAATCTCGGTCATCATCTTGCGGCAGTCCATGAACACCGTTTTTAGCTGCTCGGGGGAATAGGACGGGGATGCGATGCCGCCTATAGTGGAGCATCGCGCCTGCCAGACAGCGTCGTGGTCGTGGTCTGGACCCACCAGTGCATGGGCGATTTCATGCAGCCAGGTGCCTTTGATCTCGTCCTCGGACATCAAGTCGGCGGCATAGGTTTCGATACTCACTTTTTTCTTCGAGTAGTCGCATTTGCCCAGGCACGGATCCGTGCTGTGTCCCTGCACAGTGATCGTCCATCCCGTGAGGCCGTGCAGTTCCGCGAGTTCCTTTCCGATTTCAATTGTCCGTTCTCTCGTTGCCATACGGTTTCTCCTGTCCGGCCTGCCCTTGCGAGTCAGGACTTATAGACTTGCGATTTAGCTGGTCAGTCCCCTGTGCTGGACACGTCTAGAATCTCAAAACCTATTCGGCGCGGTCACGCGTCAGGGGGGCCAACCCAAGCTGGAGTTACTCAGTCGGCTGCGTCCCCAAAGAGTGGCTCCGCTTGGCATCTGGGGGCAGGTGCCAGCGCCAGCCGCCTCGGGGACCTGAGCGTCGCCGAATGACGCCAAGGCGTTTCCCCGCGATGCTAAGGGTCAACATGCCGATGCCCCGCAGTCGCTCGGGGGCCGCCGCCGCATCCGGCACGGGATCGTTTGGGTCTAGGCGGTAGTAGCGACGGGCGTCTTCGCCTACGCCACCACGCTTGACAGGCGGCTTGTCGCCATCCTTGAGATAGGCTCGGAGCCACTGCATTGCGGTTTGGATTTTATCTTTGGTTATTGCCATGTCTATTCTCCTTTGCCTTCCGGCGGGACTCTCACCCGTGTCTTTGGGGGTGCCGGGCTTATAGGCTTCACCAATTCTCTAAGCACGAATCCTTACGGATTCTTCCGCCAATCTGCTTTGAGGGCGGTTTTCGGCTTCCAGGCGATCCATCTCACGTCTCCCTCTACGGCAGCACCTTCCACCCGACTGTTGCAAAGACGGCCTTGTGCCGCCCGTGCATCTCGGCGGGGACGCACGCGCGGAGCAGTTCGGGCTGGGCGCAGACCAGTTCCCTCTTTTTGTGGTTGAAGCGGTAGGGTACCCAGTCCGCCGGGTTCATCATGATGCCGCCGTCCTTCATGACCCTGACCATCTCCTTTGCAAATTTCTTGTCTCTCTCAGTGGGCTGGTACATTTTTGTTTCCTCCCGTGTTGGCGGTCGTTGGTGGGTGTCCGTCAAACCGTGATGCTTAACCGATCCACCGTGTCGGTTTCGCCCGTAATCGGATTCCTTTTCCACGACAAGACCGTCTATCAGCAGTAGCCCTTGGCGGTGCTCGGTGCTCAGGACGCTCACCGCCGTGGCCGGGACACCGAAGAAATCGGCGACTTCCAAACTGGCACGCTCTGCCGCATCGCTCCCGTTCCTCGCCGTGAGGAGAACCGCACCGTCATGGTTGCTTCTGTCCGCTATGACTTCCAAGCGGACCTTGTAGCCGGATGCGGTGTGTTCAAGCGCCGTCGTCGTCCGCCAAGCCGTCAATCACCGCCCAAACGGTTGCGGCTTCCTCCGGCGTCACCACGGGGTTCCGCAACACCGTGTAGGCACCCAGTGACTTGTTCATGGTGTCAAAAACGTCGCTGTTGTCGCCGTCAAACCAGCCGCACGCAAACAGGCGGCTGACCCAGGCGACGAGCACGTCAGACGCTCTTATCTTGTCGGTCGGGTTCTTGGCGGCATCGTAGTCCGCCATCAACTTGTCCGTAGGGACGCCAACGGCACGTTCTATGTGGAAAACGCCTTTCTTATCGAGCTTGCGGATTTTCGCGGCGAGACCCCGCGCCGCCTTGATGGTTTCTTTGTTTGCGTTCACGTCATTTCTTCCGTTAAGATTTTTACTTCGCGCAGCCGCAGTCGTACACGTCATAAGATGCTCTGCTTCCTTTGCCATTTTCATTCTCCTAAGCCGCCTTCTCCGTTGGGTACTCACCATGCCATTGTTGGTCACGGCTTAACGACTGTTTTCCGTCGGTCCCGCCATGCTTGTTGTGCCGCTTCGTATTCGGCATCTCTTTCCGCACGGACTCTTTGCTTCTCTTTGCTGCCCGTAATGTTTTGCAGCATTGTCTTGGCTGTGATTTCTGGGATGTAGCGGAAGATCACCGAAAAGCGGACACCGCACGGTGTCACAGACTTCAGCATTTCATGCCGCATCCGCCACTGGTCCTTTGGGAAGAAGGTCAGCAGGCTGCCATTCTCAAGGGGGAGTCGTGCAAGCACTTTGAACGTTCTGGCCTCCTTAAGCACAAACTCGCGGACGGCACCGACCGAAATCATGCATATGTGGCCGGGATTTGCGTCCATATGGGAGTGAACGTTTGAGTTGTGATCGTAGTGCTGGTTGATCTGGACCGAGTTGAAACAACACAGGTACTTTTCTTCAATCCGTTGCTTCAGGCCCGCAAGAAAATCGGGAGCCTCGCCGCTGGAGACGGCACGATAAGGTTTCGGAACGCAGTCCATATAGGCCTGCCGTGGGCCATACATTACCGTTGAATGCGTCGGCAGGAGATTACAGGCTCCGGTTTCAAGTATGTAGCCGTGCAACGATTTGAGATGAGAGAACAGTGAATCGGACTCCACTGGCGACAGGAAGTCGGCAACGTAGTCGTAGTGAGGCGGAGATTGTTTCGCGCTCATTTTGTTTTCCCTTAAAGGGGGCGAAAGGATAGCTGGATGAAACGAGGTTCGTCCTGTGCGTCAGTTCGTCCTGAATCGTCCACTGCGACAATGGGGCCAGGGACGAAGCTGGCCCCCGCAAGAAATTCCTGCTCGCCCTGCATAGTACCCAGCCTTGGAATTGTTCATCGCAGCAAACTCAAAAGTTTTTGGCGATTTGCGCTCATGGCTGCACCACCGCAACCGTGTCATACAGCCGCCCCGAGCGCCACGATAAGCGGCGGCTCAAGGCGTGATTCATGCAGACTTCCAGCTTGTCGGGCTGCTCGCCGTTTAGCGGGTTCCACACCCACAAGACGGGTCCCTGCTCGCAGCCGTCCACAGAACAGTATTTGGCTCCATTGCTCTGTGCTGGACCGGATGCGACCGGCCCTTCAGGATCGGCATTTTGATCGGGCGGTGGCACAAAGGGACCGACGGGCGTCACCGTAGTGGCTGTGGTCGTCACGATTTTCACCGTCACTACTTCGTAGTCGGTCGGATTGAAGGTTTTCTTTTCCCGCTTGCACCGCTTCTGTTCATCCGTGAATACGTCGCACAGGAATCTTTCCTGCATTTCTTTGTCAAAGTCTTCCCGTTCATCTTCAAATCTAAACGCACGGTCAACTTCCTTGATGAAGCGGGGGGTTCGGTTGTCTCTAAAGTAAAAGCCGTCGGACTTGCGGCGGACAACATTGAAGGTCTCAACGTTGGTCTTAGTCGTAGTAGGTTCGTCTGCAGCCGCAGGCTGGACGGCTTGGGGACGTACCGCTTCAATCTCTCCGTCAACCTTCGCTTCAAATTCCACTTCAAACGCCTTGGCTTTCAATTCCGCCTTGGCTATCCGTTTGCCTTCTTCAATGCCTTTTTTGTATCTGGCTTCGGGCTTGCGTTCCGGGCCTTCTTCTACGGGGATGCGGTTAGATTTCTTCGTCCGCTTGTTCCGATATCTGTTGGCAGGATTGTTATCTTCAAGCGCACGGCGCAGACGGCGCAAGGCAGTTGCCAAGGACTCGTTTTCACGACGAAAATGCGTATCTACATAGCCGCCTGGACCTGACCAAGTGTCGCAGCCGCCGACCGGCTCGCCGCCACTATTTCCCAGTCGGTAGTCATTCATGCGGCGTCGTGCGTCAAGGACTAAGGCTTCAAACTGGATGCTGTCCTCAACAAGGTCTATAAAGCCGTGCATGATTTCTTGGTGCAGTTCGTCGGCGGACAGCGCCTTGATTGCATCAAGGTCGGCGGGGGATGCGAATGATTTGGAAAGTTCGGATGAGGACAAATTGTCCTCATCAGCTACTGCGACGGTTGTCGCTGTTTCTTGGGTAGGAGGTTCGGCTTCTGGATTGCCGACCTGGTCTGGTTCAACTACGACGAGTGCTACGAGAGACTGTGCTTCTTCCTTCGTTTTCTTTGCCATGCGGATGCACCTTTCCTGAGTAGAATTTCAAAGGAAAAGTGACGGTTGACCCTGTTCCGCAAGCGGTTTGGCGGGGCGGTCACTGTAGCGCCTTTGAGAGACATCGTAATGTCTCTGGTTGATGCCGGATTCTCAAAGACACGCTCATCCATATAGTACTGCGCTGAGCTATTTCGCCGACGCACTAACTGACTAAAAACAAACTTTTAAATTGGCCCAGGTGGGATCGCTTGCTGGGTCGTAACCGCTGAGAAGATTTACTGATGTACTGCTCACGGCGACCTAGCGAGGCGGACTCCCCCGGTCGGAGGAAGTCCGCGTCATGGTCGTAGCGCGGAAGCGGTCGTGGCTTCTTCGTCATTGCACCACTTCCGGTAGCGGTGCCGCTTCGTACTCGGCACGAAGTCGTGCTTGTTCCGTCGCGTGGTCCGTTTCTATTTGGGACATCACTTTCTCACGCACTTCCGGGGGGAGTTCGTTGATGTGGACTTGACCGGCGGGGGATACCGGCGACTTCGTTTTCTTCGCCGTCTTCATCGGCTTTGGCGGGTCGGGATTGGTCGGTTCGTCGGTCGGCCCTTTCGGTAACTCGTGCTTGGCGGCGCAATCGGCGTATCCCTTGGCGTATCCCTTGCTATATTCCGGGGAGAAGACTGGCCGTCTCCCTCAAATTGGCTCGGGAAGGATTACTTGCTGGCTAGTATTATTCTGTGTGGGAACTCTCCAAACTTCGGCACTTGTCGGTGGGTCGCCATCCGCCTCGCTTGGGGCCATTCTTTCCATCGCCGCGTTCTCACCGGCAAACACGCCGCTCAAGCCTGATTTCCGTGTCATAAGCATTGAGAGTCTCACCTCGGCCGTGGAGCCGTGGCCCCCCGGATCGCCGTCCCCGCGTTCATTGACTTTTGATCCAAACATCCGGACTATACGGCCAGCGACGGCTGAACAGCGACGGAGAGGAAAATCAATGTCGCGTCGTTCAGGCCAGGTAGGAACCGTAGTAAAGGAAGGCGGTTGGTACCGAGTGCGATTCAGAATTGATGTTCCGGGGCAATACGAACGGGTGCAAAAGAGCATCAAGATTTGCCCTGTTTCCGGGCCCGGACTTCTGACCAAGTCGGAGCGTGAGCGCCGAAAGGTTGAAATCGTGAACTCATTCGGAGCCAATTCAGTGGAACGCTTCAGCTGTGTAGTGGAAGGCGAAAGCGGAGTTACTTTCCGCGAGCAAAGCAAGGTCTGGCTAGCGCAGGTGAAGTCCCGCAAGCGCAAGCCGGTGAAGCCCGCAACCGTCATCAATTGGGAGATGGCACTTAACAAGTGGCTGCTGCCTCTCATCGGTGATTTCCCGCTCGCCAGTGTGAAGAACGGCACCCTTAAGATGCTGGTCTCCAAGTTTGGCGAAGCAGGCCTTAGTCCAAGCAGCATCCGCACCTATTGTCGAGCGATGACGATGGTCGTTGGGTCATTGAAGGATGATGACGCCAATCCAATCTATCCGAGAAAGTGGAACTACGAATTTGCTGATGCGCCAGAGATTGGTGAGCAGCGCCGTCCCTCTTTCACGGGAGAAGAGTTGACCAAACTCATCGCCGAACTCGAAGGACAGGAGCAAATGGCCATTATCCTGTTCGCGGCGTCCGGCCTTCGTGCGGGTGAATTGTTCGGTCTAGAAGTGAAGCACTTCCTCGGAAAGTCCGTAAGAGTTCAGCAGTCAGTTTGGAGCGGAGACATTCAGAAGCCAAAGACGAAATCGGCATTTCGTTTCGTCGAGCTGCATTCCTCCGTCTCTATGCTGCTGCGAAACTTCATCGGCGGCCGCAAAGAAGGATTTATTTTCGCGGCTCGGAATGGCTCATCGCGGCATCAGAGCAACTTCGTCCGCCGTTTCCTGCATCCGGCTCTCAAGAAACTTGGAATTGAGAAGCAGGGCTTCCACGGGTTTCGGCGCTTTCGGGTCACTCACCTTGAATCTAATAGCGTGCCCCAAGCCTTGATTGATTATTGGACCGGGCACGCCAAGATGAGCAATGGTGAGGATGTCCAAAAGACGATGAACCAGATTTACACGAAGATGGATAAGGATGCGGCCTTCCGTGAAGATGTAGCAGAGCGAATTGGCATCGGTTTTGAGTTGCCGAAGCCCTCAGTTGTTCCAGGTGTTCCAAGAAATGCGGCCCAAACCGAAGCCAAAAATGCGGTGGAAATCGTAGTAAAATAATGAGGTTAGAAACGGATGCGCCCGTAGCTCAGTTGGAAAGAGCGTCTGCCTTCTAAGCAGAGGGTCGGGGGTTCGAATCCCTCCGGGCGCGCCATAATTAGAAGGTCCGATCCGGACACATCGGTAACACATCGTTCCTAAGACATAGGTAACACTTTAGGCCCGAAAGGGCTGTCGAGGGGTTGCAGAGTTTTTTCCTCAAGATCGATATATCCCAAATCATAATCCATAAAACTTACGAGCCAAGTGCCTTCCTCAACTTCTTTGAGACCGACGGCTTGGCCTGCAAAGACTGTGCTGAGATTAATCTTTTTACGGTGCAGGCAGATGCGTCCACAGAGGGTAACGTAGACGGTGTTGTCGTGAAACGGATAGCTGAGATCCGGCAGACCCTGATACGGGCGTGTGGAAGGGCGGTAAACTTCAGCCGGACACTTCATACCAAGTCCCTCATGAGGACGATCCTGGTTGAACTCTTCGATGAAATCGTTAAACTTACCCTGCTGCTGAAGACTATTGAGACCCGGCGGCCGTGTTGCTTCCTTTTTGAGTGTTAGATGCATCCGTTCGTGTCGTCCGTTCTGCTGGGGATGACCAGGCCTGATCCTTTCGATTTGAATGCCCAGCCGAAGCCACCAGACCGAAAGGCGGCTGAGATTAAAGAGCGAATTACCGGAGGCGAAGGGTATGCCATTATCGGAACGAATCGAGTTCGGCAGACCCCGTTCCTTGAACAGACGCTCAAAGGCCGTAATGGCCAGCGTTTCTCGTGTGGACTCCAGAGCTTCACAGAGAAGTAGATACCGCGATGCGTGATCGGTGACGGTCAGCGGATAGCAATATTTCTGATTGCCCAGTAGGAACTCACCTTTGTAATCGGTGCACCAAAGTTCATTGGGCTTCTGTCCCAACGATAGGGCTGTGCCTTCCGCACGTCCGCGCCGGCGCCCCATGCGTTTGACCAGACCATGGCGGTCGAGCACTGCATGGATGGTACTTTGCGCGGGAACTTTGACCTCGCTCGCAAAGCGGCGGAGTAATTTTTCCCGGATCTTCCGCGCTCCCCAATGAGGCTTATCTTGCTTCAGAGTCAGGATAGCCGTCTCCACCTGCACCGGCAGCTGATTACCGTAGCGGTGAGGCCGCCGTGTGCGGTCGGAGATTCCCTCCAGGCCACACTCCTTGTAACGGTCAAAGATCTTGTAACCGGTCTTACGGGAAATATGGAATTCTCGACACAGCAGGGCCATCGACTCTCCCTCCAGCAATCGGGCAACAAAGCGAATGCGCTCGTCCATAACCGTCCGGTCCTTCCATGGCATCCCCGCTCTCCCCCTTTCACAAAAAAGGGGGGAAGTGTAACCCATGTGTCCGGAACGATTTGTTACCTATGTCTCGGGTCGGTCAGAACGAGGGTTCTCAGAGGGCGGGCCGGAAAACCTCGTTCGGATTCTACCTTCGTTTTACCTCCCGAGGCACCTCCTGAACCAACCTGCCAGGGAGAAACACAGGGGCAAGATCCGGATGCAGCTGGACGACTACGATTCGCGGGTCAGGTAGAACTGGATGGCTGGTGTGATTAGCAGCGACAGAACCATAGAGATCAGGATTCCGCCGATTACGGCGATGGCCAGCGGTTGCAGCATCTGCGCCCCCGCTCCCCACGCAAGCGCCAGCGGCACCATACCGGCCACCGCAGCCATGGCGGTCATGACAATTGGACGCAGGCGGCGACGGCCCGCTTGAATCAGCGCTTCTTCCGGGGAATAGCCGACCGAGCGGAATTTCTGGTTGGCGTCGAGAAGGAGGATCCCGTTTTTCGCGACGATGCCGATCACCATGATCAGTCCCATGAACGACGACACGTTGAACGTGGTGCGGGTGATCAAAAGCGCCAGAACGACTCCCGAGGTCGAAAGCACGGCCGAGGAAAGGATGGCCACCGGCGCGGAGAATGACCGGAACTCGAACAGGAGCACGAGAAAAACGAGAACCAGCGCCAGCAAAAGCACAACGACGAGATCGTGGAAGGATTTCTGCTGTTCCTGGTAAGTGCCTCCGTATTCCACGCGAATCGACGAGGGAAGGTTCAAGCCCTTTTACGGTTTTCTGCACCGCGGCAACGCCTGTACCCAGATCCAGGCCTTCCAGTCGCGCGGTCACTTCAACGTCGCGCTGCAAATTCTCGCGGAGAATCTCCGTCTGCCCGGGCAGCTCGGAGACGGTTGCAACCGAGCCGAGGGTGGCTGTACCGCCGGCCGGGCTCACCAGCAGCGTGTTACTCATCGCTTCAAGCGAGGCACGATTCGATTCCGGGAAGCGCACGCGCAGCGTGTAAGGACGGTCGTTGACGATGACGGGATTCGCGGCGGGTTCGCCATCGACAATGGCGGAAGCGGCCACAGCCAACTGGTCTGCTGAAAAGCCGGCTTTGGCGGCTGTCTGTGGATTCACGTTGAACACAACGGCCGGGCCGCTCGTGGTGTTCTCAATTCCGTCCGCTATATCGACCACAGGTTGCTTCCCGTCGACATCGATCTTGCCCAGCGCATCGGCAACGCGAGGCGCCCATGCTGCGAGCAAATCGGCATCCGGAGAGAAGAGCTTCACGACCACCGGCTGCGGCGCGCCGGTGAGATCGCCGATCATGTCCTGCAGCACCTGCGTGAAGTCGACATCGAGAGCGGGCTCTTGCGTTTTTACCTTGGCGCGGATTTCAGCGATAATTTCATCGACGCCGCGGCTTCTTTTGTCCTTCAGCTTCACGGCGATGTCGCCGGTGTTGGGTTCAGTGACGGCGGCGAGCCCGAGTTGCAGACCGGTGCGACGCGACGTGCTTTCCACTTCGGGGGTTTCGCGCACGATGGACTCGACATGCGAGATCACGCGGTTGGTTTCTTGGAGCGAACTCCCGGGGGGCATCACGTAGTCGAGAATGAAGCCGCCCTCGTCCATCGGCGGGAGCAAGTCGCTGCCGAGGTACTTGTAGCCGGCGTAAGAAACCAGGATCAGAATCGCGCAGAACAAAGCAAGCCACGCAGGGTGCTCCAGCGCGAGGCGAACCCAGCGCTCGTAGAACTTCAGAACGCGCTCGAAAATTCCTCCCCGAAGCGACGCTTCTTCGGCCGCCATCAGCCGGCGAATTTCTTCCTGCTCGGCGGAGTGCCCGGAATCGGGCGGCAGAGCGCCGGCCGACCCCGCAGAACCGGGACGCAAATTCCCTTCTGTATTTTCATTATTCGTACTGACGGCTTCAAGCGCCCGGTTGCGGCGGATCAGGCGTGAGCCCAGGTTTGTCGTCCAGCTCAGCGCGAGCACCAGCGACGTGAGCAGCGAAACGCTCATGGCCACGGCGAGGGCGCGGAAGAAGGTGCCGGTGACGCCGGTGATCGAAATCAGCGGTAGGAAGACGACGATGGGCGTCAGAGTCGAGCCGATCAACGGAACAGTGAGCTCCTTGAGAGCCTTGCTCGTGGCTTCGAACGGACCTTCGCCGCCGTCGCGGTGGAGCACGATATTCTCGACGACTACGATCGCATCGTCGATCACAAGGCCGCCCGCCGCAGCGAGGCCGCCGAGCGTCATCATGTTGAAGCTTTGCCCCATCACCTTCAGCGCGACGAACGTGATGCAGATGGTGAGCGGCACCACGACGCCGGCAAGGATGGCGGTGCCCAGGTCGCGCAGGAACAGCCAGATGATAAATCCGGTGAGAAAAATGCCGATGATGATCGCGTCACGCACGCTGCCAATCGATTCGCGAACGATGTTCGACTGGTCGTAAAAGACGCTGAGTTCCACGCCCGCGGGAAGAACGGAGCGGAGGCTCTCGATCTCCTGGTGGACTTCGTTGGCTACTTCGACAGTGTTGCTATCCGGCTGGCGGTTGATGCTGAGCAAGACCGCCGGCTTGCCGTTCGCGGTAACCACCGTGTAATTCGGGGCCGTGGAAGGCCCCACGGAGGCTATATCGCGAACCTGCACCGGAATGTTGTTGGTGTCTTTGACGACGATGTCGCCGATCTGCTCGGGCGTCTGCACCTGCGCATTGATCAGGCCCAGGAACAGCTGATGATTGCGGCTCAGAAGCCCCGGCGAATCGATCAGGTTCGTTTTGTTCACCGCATCCAGAATGTCCTGCAAGGTCACTTTAGCGCGCAACATGCGAGCCGGATCGGGCGTGATCTGAAATTCCGGCGTCTGGCCGCCCTGAACTAGAACGCTGGCAATTCCGTTCAGCCGGTTCAGCCGCGGCTTCAGATCGTAGGTGGCCAGCTCCCAAAGCTGAGTCTGCGGCACCTTGTCGGAGGTAAGGCTGTAGCCCAGGATCGGAAAGCTTGCGAAATCGAGGCGGTTCGACTGGATCT
Source organism: uncultured Acidobacteriota bacterium (assembly GCA_963797585.1). Classification (GTDB taxonomy): domain Bacteria; phylum Acidobacteriota; class Terriglobia; order Acidiferrales; family UBA7541; genus Palsa-295. The sequence goes on along the minus strand of CAWCQH010000020.1, from coordinate 189,183 downwards.
GCGCGGTTGACGGCAGGGTGCTCTGGATGCGTGAAATGGCGGCGTTCACCTGCAGGAGCGTCTGCGCCATGTCGACGTTCCAGTTGAAGAACAAATCCACTTCCGCGGAGCCCCGGCTGGTCGTCGATCGGACGTCTTCGAGGCCCGGAACGCTGTTCACGGCTCCTTCGATTGGCCGCGTAATCGTGACTTCCATCTGATCGATGGGCATCACGCCGTTGTCCACGCCGATGATTATCCGTGGAAAGTTCGTGGACGGGAAAACGGCGATCGGGATCGAGAGCGCTTCGTAGACTCCCACAAGAGCCAGAATAATCACGAGAAAGATGATCGATTTGGAGTGCCGGGCGAACCAATATCGCGAGGGATCCTCGGGAGGCAAACTCTTGCGGGGAGGCACGAGAACGGAAGGGGCCTGCGTGTCGGCGGACATCTATCGGCCTCCGGCCTCACCGCCTTCGGCCGTGCCAGGCGCCTGCACCTGAATTTTTGTCTTCTGCAGGACGTCCGGATCTTCTTTGTCCAACTCGAATGCGCCTATCGTAACAACGCGCTCCCCGCCTTTCAGGCCTTGCGTTATTTGGACATCATTTCCGTTGCGGATGCCCGTCTCCACTTTCTGTTTGTGGGGAACATTGCTGGAATCCAGAACGATCACGGAACCAGCGCCGTCTGGCGATGTGAGCAGAGCCTGCGCGGGAATCACGATCGCGTGGGCCACTTTTTCAGCAACCATCGTCACTTTCACGCTCGCTCCGGGCTTCAACTGCATTCCAGGATTACGCGCCTGCACCCACACTTCGACAGTGGTGCTGTTCGGGTCCAAGGCAGGGCTTACGAGACTGACGTTCGCGGACACGGGAGTTTCTCCGGGTAACGACAGCGACGCCGCGTCTCCCACTTTCAATGCCGCCGCTTCCTGCTGCGACACGTGGGCGCGAGCCACCACCTGCGACAAGTCCATAACCGTGAGAATGGGAGAGCCGGCCGGGGCTGTCTCGCCGGCATAGAACGGACGGTCTGTGACCACGCCGTTGATGGGGCTGACAATTTTGGTGTAACTCAGCTGTGCCTCGGCGCCCGAGGTCTTTGCCTTGGCAGACATCAGCTGGCCCTCGGCGGCCCTGAGGTCGTACTGCTTCTGAGCGACCTGATATTGGTTCTGGGCCTGGGTCAAGGCGATGCGCTGCGTCTTCCACATCCTTCGCCGACGTAGCCCCTTGTTTCAAAAGGGACTCGCGACTGTCGTAGAGCCTTTGTGCAGCGTCCAATTGTTCCTTGGCCAGCTTGAGATCCTGCTGCGCCTTCTGAAGGGCTGTCTGATAGGAGGCTTCCGCTTGCTGGTAGGCCCCCTGGTTGTCCGCCACGGCGCTGGCGATATCGCGGTTTTCGAGTTCGGCAAGGAGTTGTCCCGCATGTACAGGGCTGCCGCGGTCCACGTAGAACTTCTGGATAGGAGCGTTGATTTTAGGCACCAGACCAGCTTGATCCTTCGGATAGAGGATTGCATCCGCGGTGATTTCGCGTTGGATCGCCTTATTTTCCGCAGGGGCGGCCTGCACCGTGACGGAAGGAGCCTCGTCCGCGGCTTCTTTCGTTGCGCAGCCGGAGGCGCCGCCCATCACGAGCGAAACAATTCCCAGAAGCCAGGCGCCGCGCCGCATCTTCGATCTACTGGCGTGAAACCAGGCATAGTCGGAGAAGCGTACAGACTTCGTGCATTTCACTCTTGATCCCGTCCATGTTCGCATTGTTTCAGAAGTTGCCGGTCAATGTCTGGAGGTTCACCAACGCCACGCGATACCGCACTTGTGAGTCGTCGGAGGCATTGCGTGCCGCGGTCAATGTGTTCTGCGCATCTACGACCTCAAGCGCCGTCGATTCTCCCGCCTGGTAGCGCAGATTCGTCAGCCGCAGGCTTTCGGCGGCAAGATCGGCGGTGCGCCGGGAAGAATCGACTGCGGCCCGGGCCACCGTCGCCTCGTTATAAAAGGAGTACAAATTGCCAAGCATCACTCGCTGCGCCTGACTCAGGGTGCTGCGGGCTTCTTCCTGCCTGATCTCGGTCTGGTGGAGTTTACTCCGCAACGATCCCCAATCCCAAACCGGAAAGCTCATACTCGCGGTGAGAAAATAGCCCAGCGTCGGGACACGGCCTGCTTCGGGATGGGTGGACCACACGGACTTGAGTGCGAAAGAATTCGCCTCAATACCGTAATCGGTATCGATCAAGAACGAAGGAAGGAAGGCCGCCTTCGCAGCCTTGACCTCCAGGTTCGCCTGGCCGACCGTCTCGCTCGCAACGCGAAGGTCGGGGTTCTGCTTGCCCGCCATGGATTGAGCTTCGGTGAATCCCGGCAGGGGTTGGGCGGAATCGAGGTCGTCCACCACGCTGAAATTCTCGCTGAGCGACGGGAAAATCAATACGGCGAGATCCAGACGTGCGTTTTCCACCGCCAACTGGGATTCGTCGAAAGCCTGCTCCTGTTGGCGATACTGAATCTCCGCCTTCACCACGTCGCTGTGGGCGGCCTGCCCGGCGCGTTCCTGATCCTGAGCGATGTTCAAGAAGCGCTTCGATTGGTCGAGGGCCTGCTGGGTGGTCGCATACCTTCGCTGGGCGACGACGAGCGCATAGTATGTTTTCGTGACGGTGACGGCCAAGCCGCGGCCCGCAATTTCCGCCTTGGCCTTGGCGATGGACTCGGCCGCCTGCGCGCGATGGACGCCCGTCAGCAGGTAAGTGGTCGGCGAAAGATCCTCGTGCAGCACGGCCCATTGCCGATACACGTGGACGCCATCGTTGGTCACAAACCTGCCTTCGGGGATGTTGTGTATTCCTGGCCCTCCCGTCCCCTGCGTGTTCAAGAACTGCGTCGAGTCGCTGATCGAAGGCAGCATGGCGCTACGCGCCTGCACTCGGTCTTCCCGGGCGAGTTTGGCGTCTCCCTGCGCCGCGAGAAACTGCGCGTCGTTCTTGCGGGCTCGTTCGAGCGCGTCCTGCAAGCTGACAAGCACAGGTCCTGTCGATTGCGCGGATCCGGGCGGCTGCACTAACGTCACCGAAGGTCCGGCGTCTTCCGCCACTGACTGGTCCAGTGATTGGTTTGTGACCTGGCTCGCCGGCCGATTCTGGGCCGGCATCCCCGGCGGAAAGATAGCGAGCACGGCGCAGAGAAAAATTCCGGCGGTGCTCCGCAGAAAGGATCGGGAAGATGGAGGACGGGTCGATCCATGCGCGACTCTAGTGAACAGACCGTTTCGAGAGGCAAGTAATGACACGGCTGCGCTCCTTCCGAGAGAAAAAGTTCAGATTTGCGGCGGCCTGCCGAAGTCTCGAGGCCACGCCATACGCCAGAATCATACGCGACTTAATCCGATTCGGCCGCCTTCGTGGCCATTTTCTGAGCCATATGAAGCAGCAGACGCCGGCTGCGATCATCCATCCGGGAAAGAACGGTGAAACCGGGCCAGTTGTTGTTCCGCTTGAAATTTGAGTTCACGGGATTGCAACCGGACACGCGATTCGGGAAGACGTAGAGGCCGGCGCCCTTTGTCCCCCAGGGCGCGCGATTCTTATCCAGTACCTTCTCGGCAACGATTCTTGCGCAGCTGTTCGCGGAAATGCTAACGGTCGATGCGCTTGATCATCTTATCCAGTGCGTCGCGGTCGATCGGATAGCCAAGGCCGGGTTGCGTGGGCGCCAGGACATAACCCTCGGCGTCAATTCGGAACGTATCCTTGTGGTAAGGGCGGTCGGCCCACTCGGCCGGGAAGGGCATCTCGAACCAGTACGCGTTCGCCAGCGCCAGCTCCAGGTGGAAGTGAACCGCGAGATCGAGCACGTTCCCCCAATTGTGCGGCGTGCATTCCAATCCAAATGCATCGGCCAGCAATCCTACGCGCATGGAACCCGTCATTCCTCCGACATTGTCCGAAATGAGCCTCACCACATCCAACGCGCCCCGCTGGATGTATTCGGCGTAGTCGGCGATGGAGTATAATAAACTCGCCCACGTGGATCGGCAGGGCGAGCGCAGCGCATAGCTCGATCAGACCCTCCGTGTCGATCGTGCGAACCGGATCTTCGAACCACGCGTAATTGAGTTCATCCAGCAGACGCCCTACGGTCATGGCTTGCTGGCGGTTATAGGATTGAACTGGATCGTGCATCAGCACGAATTCGTCGCCCACTGCTTTGCGAACTTCCCTGATTTCCTCCATGTGCCCGATATAGGAAGGAATCGCCGGACCGGTGGCATGCTGCCCCTGCCCCGGATGGATTTTGTAGCCTTTGTATCCGAGAGCTTTCGCTTTCAGCACGTCCGGCACGTAGTCTTCCACGGTGGGCAAATGCTGGGAACTCGCATAAGCCATCAGGCGAGTCTTTGCGCCTCCGCCCATGACCTTGTAAATCGGCTGGTTCACCGCCTTGCCCAAGATATCCCAGAAGCAGATATCAGCCGCCGCGGTGTAGGGGTTCGGCCAGGTGCCTGCTCCGCGCGTCACGGTGTCGAAGGCCGGCGCCATGTTCGGCCCCATCGGCGGAGTTGGCGTAACGCTGCGTCCGGAACCCGCAGTCCCCGGCGCCGGTCGTCGGACGCGGCCCGCCAAATCCCCCTATGCTCTTCATCCCTGTGGTTGCGGTGAGCGTAGGCAGCAGTTCGAGCACGTTCTTGCCGGTGAGTGCGGGCTTCGCCCACGCCAGCCAATTCTCGGTGCGACTGCGATTGCCGAGCGTGTAGTTCCCTTCGATGCCGTCATGAGTGACAATCGACACAATCTCGCCCGTCTCGGAGCTGTTCAGCTTGTGAAGATTCCCCAGGTCGACAACGTAGACCTTCACTTCTTTGATGGTGAAATCCGGCAGATCGGCGGGCTTTACGCCCACCGTCTGCGCCGCGGCCAAGCCGGGATTCGCCAAAGCCGTTCCCAGCGCTGAACCCGCTGCCACTCCCACTGCCGAATCGCGCAGAAAGTTGCGGCGCGAGAATTTCTGATTGCGCATGACGTCTCCTTGAAACAGACCTTTCATTTATCCGAAAGGGCAAACGATAAAATACTGGCTCCCGAAGTGATTGCCACATACTGGCGCCCCGCAACCGTGTAGGTCATGGGCGAAGCCTTCCACGGCTGATTCGCCTCAAAGTGCCACAAGTAATCGCCAGTTTTAGCGTCTACAGCGGCAAAGCCTCCGCTCGTTTCGCCAAAAAACACCAGACCTCCCGCAGTCGAGAGCACACCTGAGTAATTCGCTTCCGCCGGACCAATCAACGGCTTCTCCCACGCGATTTTCCCGGTTTCAATATCGAATGCGCGCAGGTATTTCATCGCGGGATCGGCGGGATCGTCCACGCGCCCGTATCCGCCATTCTGCGACTTGCGGTAGATGGTGCAGTCCTCAACCGTCATGACGTAGTAGAGATGCGTGGCGGGATTGTACGCCGTCGAATACCAATTGGTAGCACCGCGGACGGCGGGGCAAGTCTTCACTCCACCGGCAGTTGTCTCGTTGGCGGGCAAAAGATCAGGACGGCCGTTTTCGCCAATCCCGCTGGCCCACGTCAGCTTTTTCACCAGGGGCGTAGCCTGCAACACTTTTCCGTTGGTGCGGTCAAGAACATAGAGAAAGCCATTGCGGTTGGCATGCAGCAGAAGTTTGCGCGGGCTTCCATGAAACGGTGCGTCGGCCAGAACCAACGGCTCGGTTGCGTCCCAATCGTGGAGGTCATGCGGCGTGAATTGGTAATACCAGAGGAGCTTGCCTGTCTTCGCGTCGAGAGCAAGGTCGCAGTCCGTGTAGAGATTGTCGCCGCCGCGGTTGTCGCCATCGGTATCGGGATAAGGATTCCCGGTGGCCCAGTACAACACGCCCGTCTCGACGTCATAGCTGCCGGTCAGCCATGTCGATCCGCCGCTGATCCCACTCCCGTTTCCTTTCCACGTTTCAGAGCCGCTTTCGTCCGCTCGCGGAACCGTCCAGAACCGCCACGCGAGTTCGCCGGTGGCAGCTTTGTAAGCGGCCACGAAGCCTCGGATGCCTTCATCGGCGCCAGAAACACCCGCAATCACGAGGTCGCCAACCACTAAAGGCGCCGAAGTACCGCCATAATGTTCAGGCTCCTCGGGCATGAAGATATCCCACAGCACAGCTCCCGTCAGGCGGTGCAGGCAGATCAGATGTGCATTGTCCGTCACAAAGAATATGCGGTCGCCCAGCACGGCAACGCCGCGGTTCGCACCCTTGGCCGCATCGCCGGCAATCGTTCCTCCGGGCGTGCGCGGGCGCGAGTAACGCCAGATCTCATGGCCGCTGCGGCCATCGAGCGTGTCCACTTCGTTGGGGCCGGTCACGTACATCACGTTATCCAGCACCAGTGGCGTGTTCTCGAGCCCAAAGTAAGGGATGGAATAGCTCCACTCGAGCCTGAGCTTGCTGACATTTTCCTTGTTGATTTGCGAGAGCGCGCTGTGGCGGTTTCCATTGACGCTGCCGGAGTAGGTCGGCCAATTTCCGGAAGCGGGACTCAAAATAGCGTCGATCGCATTTTGTGAAACTTCCTGCTGTTGCGCTGGCGCAGGCCCAACGCGGATTCCACCCATGCGACTCAGAAACGCAGTCAGATCACGCCGCTCTTCCGGAGTGCCGGCGAAGGGAGGCATGAAAGACGGCTTTTCGTCCGCTATCGCCATATATTCGCCCTCGCTAAGAAAATGGAATCGCCCGTCGAAGGTTTGCAGCTGCAAGTTGTGCGTTCCGCGGCCGCGGGCAAACCCGCGAAGAGAAGTCCCATCACGAAGCTGGACGTTCACCACTCTATACCCCGGAACGCTTTGTGCTCCAGGCTTTTCGAGCCACTGCCCGAGTTCGGCAGCGGTCAACTGACGGCCGATTTCGGAAAGGTCCGGGCCGTTCGTGCCCCCGCGCCCCATCACCATATGGCATTGAGAGCAGCCACCAGCGCCAAAGAAAAAACGCTCGCCGGCCGTTGCATCTCCAGGCGGGGGCATCTCGAACGCAGTCGCATTCAGGGACTTGATGAAAACGGCCATTGCGTGAAGCTCGGACGGCGGCAGCGGAAAAGAAGGCATGCCCCCTTGGCCATCTTTGATCACATCCGCAATCTCACTTACGCTGACGCTTCGAAGCCTGCGATTGTTGGCCAGCGCGGGTCCCCGGTCCGTGCCTTCCGCATTGCTTCCATGGCACAACGCACAAGTGCGCTGAAATTGCTCCCGGGCCAAGGCGATCTGGACGCCCGAATCGGCCTCTTGCGCCACGCCGCGCGCCGCAGGCATAGACACCATCGCCAGCACTGCAAACAAACGAGACGCCTTGGCAAATTTTCTAACCACGCAGATAGGGCTTCAAGTATTGGTCAAGCGCGTCGCGAACCACTTTTTTCGCGGCGTCATCGAGAGGGGCATTTCTTCGGCTGTCTCCCATGCCAGGAGTATTGCGGAACGTGGCGTCCTCTTTGAGGATTCCCCGGGCCTGCAGGATGTACTGGCCGGCGCCCGGGATGGTCTCAAATGCCTGGATCCTGCCGAACATATCGAATCCCTCTCGGTGTTTTCCCGCGTGCCAAAGATCGAACGCTGACTGGAAAAGATCGGCGAGTCCCGTGGTGGGGCAATGTCCGGAAAAGCCGAGACGCATTTCTTCCAGCATCATGCGCACCCCGCGTCCGGAAAAGACCGCGAGTTTATTGTTGGTCCGTTCCCGTATCTCCGTGACACGCGCCAGCGGGTCGCCCGCTTCATCCTTCACGCACTTCATCGTGGGAATCTGCCGGAACATCTCCACAATGAGATCTACGCTCATATCGCCCTTGGTCTGCACAACCAGCGGAAGCTCCGTGGCGGCACCAATCGTTTTGTAGTATTCGATGAGGGCCTTGTCGTCCGCCTTATCGGGCGGCAGCGCGATAATGGCATCCGCTCCTGTCTGGGCGGCATGCTTCGCATAGCGAAGACATGTGGCAATTTCCGGATCGCCTGACTGCACGCCGATCACCACCGAAGTCTTCCCGCCCTTTCCCGCAGCAATGATGGCTTCCGCACCATCCATGCGCTCTTTCTCGGAAAGCGTCGACCAGCCGCTCGCTATTTGCGGCCACGCGTAACCAGCCACGCCTCCTCGGTTGCAAAACCTTACCTGGGACGCCAGCCCATCCAAATCCAGCTTGTTGTCTGGGGTCACTGGAGTCTGGCCGATCGGGAACACTCCCCAGAGCGGCTTGCCGCCGGGCGCTTTTGCATCCGCCGCCCGGGCAACGTTCGAGAAGCCGAGAGTGAGCGCGGTTGCTCCGGCGGCTTGTAGGAATTCCCGTCTGCTCGGGTCGGTATCGAATCGATTGAATCGCATATGGATAACGCCTCCTTCAATAAATTCCCGTGAATATACTCCAAAGATAGCCATCCCGAACATCACTAAGATTCCGGCTTAACGGCTGGAGTCCCCACTGTCAAAAAACGGCGATTGGATTTACCGGGCCCCCCGTAGCGCCTGGAACACGCAAGGGATTGATCGTGAGCAGAAAGGTCCAGCGATGCCGCTGGGCGGCAGCTTGCGCCAGAGCTTCGAGTTCGCAATTGTCGATGAGTGGGGTTCCCATCGATCGCAGCCCTAGCTGATGGATCGGTTGATTAACCCCCTCCACACCCGAAGGCCGCACATCCTGCACCACGTCGCTGCCGAGAAGCGCCACGCCGCGCTCCCGCATCCACTTGAGACACGAAGCGTAGAGCCCCGGCGCCTGTTTGTTCAAATCCAGAGGGCCCTTTTCTTTCACGCGCAGCCACCGGCCGGTGCGGACGAGCATCGCGTCCCCGCTCTCCAAGCGGAAGCCCGCCTTCTTCTCCCAAGCGTCAAGATCTTCCGGATAGATGGCTTCCTCGTCACCCAGGTACGGCACATTTTTAAGCCGGGGAATATCGAACAGCACGCCTCGCGTGAAGATGCCGTCCTTAAAAGCCATCACATCGTCTTTGCCGGCACCGTGATCGGTGAAACTCGTTTGGGGGAAGCCGTTATAAATTTGCCCTTTGTAATAGACGTGGCTCAGCGCATCCATGTGCGTGGTTTCGTTTCCATGGTAAGCCACGGCGATGGTATCGACGACGTAGGAAGCCTTCGGCTTCGGCTCGGGCCCAGGTGGCTTCGACGTGAGCGTCCATGTGGTTCGCGGAACACCTTCCACTCGCGGCCCTCCAGGGAGCGGTCCACTCGTCGGGCCCTCCTTGGGCAGGTCCGCATCGAGCGACACGGACACCGTCACCCCATCGTGGACCAAAGCCGCGGCTGCCTTGCGCTTGGCGGGGGTTATCAGATTGATCGTCCCCGCCTGATCGTCCGCGCCCCATCTGCCCCAGTTGGAAAGCTCCGTGGACCAGCGTTCGATATCGTCGGCCGTAAGGTTCCGTGGATATCGATCGGCAGAAGCAGCTTCGGCCGGATTGCCCTCAAGCGCTATCGCCGATCCGGCAATAACCGCGGCGCTTGCCAGTAAATTTCTGCGGGAAAGCTTCGGAGCATCCATAGTGTTCCTTAAGTTCCGGGTCCGAAACAGCTACGAGCGAGGGGAAGGAGCAGCCGAGGTGTAATTCCAGAGCGCGTTTGAAATCCGGTGAGCAATTTCGAAGCCCCGGGCGGAACGTTCGCACTTCGAACGTTCCGCCCGGCCGCCCCGAAAATCTATTGTTCGTTCTTGGGCACGCCGTTCTCATCATCCTTCGGAGGAGCCCAGCCGTCGTTCGAAGGACCGCCCTGGAAGAAATAGGAGTCCTTGCTGTAAGGACCGGTCGCGTAATGGAAGTTCGCCTGGCCGAAGATCTTGCCGGCCCTGAGAACCTCGTCATGCACCTTGGCGATCAAGTCATGATACTTCTCGTCGGTCTGAGGGTAGCCCGAGAAAGAACTCATGTCGTTGTTCCCGATGATCACCACATCGACGCCCGGCACCGCGGCGATATCGTACGCATTCGCAACGCCAGTGGGTGTCTCGATCATGACGACGCACAGGATATTGTCATTGATGGACTGGCGATAGTAGGTGCGGAAAGGGATGCCCAAATTGTTGGGTCCCCATACCGTAGCTGCCAAACCAGCGCCAGCACTGCGCCGGCCCATCGGGGGATAGTGCGACCATTGGGACGCGTCTCGCGAGCGGGAGACGTCATCAACCGTCGGCACGATCACGCCCAGCGCGCCGATATCGGTCGCGTGCTGAATGTGCCATTCCTGAGCATCCGGCAGCCGGATGAACGGCGACGCGCCCGCATGAGGACACGCCGCAATCATGTCCCGGATATCGCGGAACTCGAGAATGCTGTGCTGCATTTCAAACCACGTGTAATCGTAATGCTTGGCCTTCTCGCAATAGCCCTTCGGATCGAAAGTGTCCTGCGTGAAGCTGAAGATCTGCTTGCCCGAATAAAGCTTGGCCTTCGCTGTGTTGTAGAGCGGGGGCTTCGCTGCCGTCTGGCTTTGCGCTGGTAGCTGCGCAAAAGTCAGCGCGCCTACGAGCGCTACGCCTCCCAATAAACAGGAAAGAACCTTGTTTGCCGATAATTTCATGGTGTTGCCGCCTTTCAGATTTTCCGCCAGTTTGGTCAGACCACTCCGGTCGCCGGAGGACTATATATCACCGAAACATCATGCCTTGCAAGTAGCACTTCCAGCGCCGGGACGTGCTTACAACGCGGTCAATTGTGCGCTCCGGCCGCGCTGAACTCCTTCGCCACTAGTCGGCGAGGCCAAATGCCAAGAACCCTGCTGGCCCCGCGATGCACACGAACTGCTTGCCTCCCACCATATACGTCATAGGAGATGCCCGAAAGGTCTCGTTCGTTGGCCAGTGCCACAGAGGCTTTCCCGTTTTGCCGTCCAGGGCGGTGAACACGCCGCTGTCTTCGCCGACAAACACCAACCCACCGTTGGTGGAAAGCGGCCCGCTCTCGCTCACGGCGTCCGCCGTTTGGGGATAATCCCAAACGATCTTTCCCGTCTGGATATCGATCGCGCGAATCGACTTACCGCCACTGTCCGGCGCCCGGCTGCCCGCTCCGTTGAAGTACCGCTTACCCATTTCGAAGGGCGCGGGAATCAGGCGGCTGATCGAGCAGGTATCGCTGGCGGAAACAAAAAAGAGTTTCAGGATCGGATTGTAAGAAGCCGCTCGCCAGTTCGTTCCGGATCCAGGGCAGACGAGCGTACCTTCAACCGTCGGATCCGAATTCGGTAGCAGGACCGGCTTCCCGTCGGGAGTATAGCCGCTGGCCCAGGTGCTCTTCTTGACGAAAGGAGTTCCCAGCAGAAACTGCCCATTGGTCCGGTCCAGCACGTAGAAAAAGCCGTTCCGATTCGCCTGCACTAAAAGCTTACGAGGGGTGCCCGCGAATATTTCATCGACGAGCATCAGGGGTTCGTCCGCATCCCAGTCATGGGTGTCGTGCGGCGTGAATTGAAAATACCATTTCAATTCGCCGGTCTCCGGTTTCAGCGCGAGCACGCTGTCCGTATACAGGTTGTCTCCCTTTCTGTTCGCGCCGTTGTAGTCAGGGCAGGGATTGCCCACGGACCAGTAGAGCAGGTCGAGGTTCGGGTCGTAGGAGCCGCTCATCCACGTGGCGCCGCAGGCGTGCTCCAAGGCGCTGCCGTCGCCCCAGGTTTCCGCTCCCTTCTCACCGGGCTTGGGGACCGTCCAGAATCGCCACGAGGGCTCGCCTGTAGCGGCCTGATAGGCTGCGACAAATCCGCGAGTTCCCTCTTCGCCGCCGGCGACACCCGCCACCACAAGATCGCCTACGACGTAAGGCGCGCCGGTCGCGCTGTATTGCGACTTTGGCCAGTCGGTCATCGGCGTGTCCCACAACAATTTCCCGTTGTTCTTGTTCAGCGCAAGCAGGTGCGCGTTATCGGTTAGCATGAACACGCGCTCCCCGTCGACGGCTACGCCACGATTGGCGCCGCCGGACGCTTCTCCGAGCAATCCTGGTGTGGTTGCGCGGCGGTAGACCCACAGCCGGCGTCCCGTGGTCGCGTCCAGCGCGTACGCCGCGTTAATCGATGTCGCGTACATGATCCCGTCCACCACCGCGGGCGTGGCCTCCAGGCGCGGAGCTCCGGGAATCGGAAACATCCATTTCAGCGTCAAATGCCGGACGTTGGCGGTGTTGATCTGATCCAGCGGGCTGTTGCGATTGCTTGTGTAGTTGCCGTCATACCTCGGCCAGTCCAGCTTCGGCATCACCGGCTTCTCGCGATAGGTATCGCCCTCGCGTGCCAGCAGATGCATTTTGCCGTCGGGCGTGGCCAGGTCCATGTCAAAGTTCGAATCGCTGAGTATCTCGCCCTGGAGAACCCGCCCATCCTGCAGCTTTGCCGTCCCTTGCCTCACGACCACCGGTGTCGCGGGAGCAATGGTGTGCAGGAAGGTAAGCAGATCCTTCATCTCCGCGTCTTTGATGTCGTGGGGAGGCATGGCCCGCACTCCCGAGCGGATCAACGATGCAATCTGTTCGTCTGTGTTCGACGCGACGTAACCTGAAAGACTCGGGGCCCGGTCGCTCCCATGGCCGTCCGCGCCGTGGCAAACCGCGCATCGCGTGTTGAAAGAAAGCTGGCCGGCGCCGGAGGGGGCCTGCCTCGCCTGGGCTGCCATGGCGAACAAGGCAAAGCAAATCAAGAGCTTCTTCATGTACGGAATCCTCCACAAAAACGGCGAGCGGATTATAGCAACACACGCAAATCAGGCGCTCAATAAAACAGGTTCTGATTTATTGATACTCGCGGGGGACCTCTCTGGTTTCAAATTCGTTGTAACGAGTCAGCCGGAGAAGTATCATCCGCGAGTCCCAAAAAATAGAGACCGGGGAAGAAGCATACGCGAGAAGAAAACGCATGGTGACAAGAAGAGAAGTTCTCGCGCTGGCTGGCTCTGCTCCGGCCTTGCTTGCGGCAGCGCGAGCGGAGGCCCAGACACCGGAACAAACCGGGCTGGAGCAGCACGAGTTCGTTCAGGCGATCTCTTCCTTCGAAAAGATAAACGCGGGAGTCGTTTTCCACTGCGTGACAAGCCAGGGGAAGAACGTCGATGTAACGCTGACGGTTTGTACTCCGGAAATCCTTCGCATGCGGATATGCCCTGACCCCGAGTTAAAGAACGTGAAGGGTCTGCTTGAAATAAAGGAGGACTGGCCTCCCTGCGCCTTCAAAATCAACGACAAACCGGAAGCCGTGTCGATCGATACAGGCTCCCTACGCATGGAATTCCAGAAGAAACCCTGGAAGTATGCGGTCTACAACAAGCAAGCGGAGCTGGTTGTTGAGGAGCATGTGAAGGACGTAGACACGCAGGGAAACTTCCGCGCTTTGCCGCTGGGTTTCACGACCGTAGACGGAAAATTCCACAGGTCGAACGAAACGCTGGCCCTCTCGGCGGACGAAAACTTCTTCGGATTGGGCGAGCGGTACACCAAGCTGAACAAGCTAGGATTGCGCGTCAACGGCTGGCTCGCGAATGCCTGGGGCGCGGGAACCGACGACACCTACAAGGCCATTCCCTTCCTCATGAGTACCGGCGGCTACGGAATTTTCGTCAATACCACGTTCCGCAATCGATGGGACGTGGGCAGCCGTTCGGTGGTGTCCTATACATTTTTAGTTGACGATCCTCGCTTGGATTTCTTCATCATCTATGGCCCTACTTTCAAGGAAGTGCTGCCTCGCTATCAGGAGATTACCGGCCGCCCGGCGTTCCCGCCTAAAAAGTCCTTCGGTTTCTGGTTCAAAGCCCCGGGCCGCGCGACAGGAGAAACCGCTCCGCTGGCGCTCGCGAAAAAGTTCAGGGAAATGGACCTTCCCATGGACTTCTTCACACACGTGGTATCGCTGCGCACGGCAAATCAGGAAGAAGAATTGGCTCTTGCCCGGCAGATGTCCAAGGAGCTAGGCCCCCTCGGCATTGAGATTGGCCTGTACGTCAGCCCTTTTATGGAGATGGACTGGCAGGCGACAAAAGAAGCCAAAGCCCAGGGATACGTCCTCACACACAAGGACGGGTCTCCGTATGGAGCCCTTCTGGCGGGCTCGCCGGGTTACCCAGCCACGCCCAACAAGATCGAAGAATCGCTGGAAGCAGTCGAGAGAGACGATGCCTGGAGGGCTCGCTACTACAAAACAAACCGCGTGCCTCTGCTGCTTCCCGACTTCACCAACCCCGCCACGGTGCAATGGTGGAAGGACAAAGTGGCCGCTTACGTGAAAGCCGGCTGCTTCGGTGTCGGGATGTCCGACTTCGGCGAAGACACGCCCGTGGACGCCTGCTATTACAACAAGCGCAGCGCTCTCGAAATGCACAATCTTTACCCGCTGCTCTATCACAAGGCCACTTTTGAGGCCATCGCTGAGAGCTCCGACCGCAGACCGCTGATCAACGCCCGCTCCGGGACGGCAGGAATCCAGCGCTATCCGATCTGCTGGTCTGGCGATCCCATCTGTGAGTGGGAGGAAATGGCCTCCACTCTTCGCGCGGGGCTTTCCATCGGCCTCTCGGGAGTGCCCTTCTGGAGCAACGATATCGCCGGCTATCTCTCGACCGGCGATCTGACACCAGAGCTTTATATTCGCTGGATGCAGATGGCCATATTTCAATCGCACGTGCGATTTAATGGCCTGCCCCTCAGAGCCCCTTGGGCGTTCGGCGAGGTTGCTGTCGCGACCTACCGGAAATACGCGAAGCTCCGTTACCGACTGCTGCCCTATATCTATTCCCATGCATACAACGCAACTACAACAGGCCTGCCGATGATCAGAGCCATGGTGCTCGACTTCCAGGATGATCCCAGCACGCACAATATCCAGGACCAATACATGTTTGGAGACGCCTTCCTGGTAGCGCCCGTCTACAAACCGGTCAGCAAACGCACCGTCTATCTGCCTGAAGGAACGTGGCACGAATACGAAACGGGCAAGGAATATTTCGGCCCGGCGACTTTGCACATCGAGCCTCCCCTGGACACGCTGCCTCTCTACGTGAAAGAAAACTCCATCGTCCCTATGGGACCCGAGCTGGCTTACATCGGCGAGAAACCGTTAAATCCGGTAACCCTCGACATATGGCTATCTTCGCAGGCGGAGTGCACTCTTTACGACGATGACGAGGGAGCGCACACAGAGGAAATTGTGAAGTGCCAGGCGCAGAAGAAGCGGCACCAGATTACGTTGAGCGTCGGCCCGTCGGGTAAGACCTACATCGCAAAGTTTCGCCAGACAAACCGGCCGAAACAGGTAGCCGGAAACGGCAAGGCGATTCCGTATGTCTCTTCGATGGAGGCGTTCGAGAAGGCCGATCTTGGCTGGTATTTCGACCCCTCTTCTGTGGTGTACGCGAAGTTCGGCGCTTCCGGAACCGGGGCGGAACTCGTGCTCCGCTCGTAATCGTGAATAGGGAGCGTTCGTCCACCTGAAATCGTCGCGCGGAGGAAAAAACATGGTGACAAGAAGAGAAGTCCTTGCGTTAGCCGGCTCCGCTCCGGCCTTGCTCGCGGCAACGCGGGCAACCGCTGAGCTCCAGCTGCAAACAGAGACGGAGCAGCACGAGTTCGTTCAGACGATTTCTTCTTTTGAAAAGACCAGCACGGGCGTCGTATTTCACTGCATGGCGAGTCAGCACAAGAGCGTGGACGTCAATTTGACGGTGTGTACCCCTGAGATTCTCCGCATACAGATGTGCCCCGACCCGCAGTTGAAAAACGTGAAGGGTTTGCTCGAGATCAAGGAAGACTGGGCGCCCGTTGCATTTAACGTCGCCGAAAAGCCCGAGGCTGTATCGATCGATACAGGCTCTTTGCGCATCGACTTTCAGAAAAACCCCTGGAAGTACACGGTCTATGACAAGCAAGGCGAGATCGTCGTACAGGAGCACATAAAGGATGTAGACACCCAGGGAAACTTTCGCGGCTTGCCGTTCGGGTTCACCACCGCGGGAGAAAAATTCCTGCGGTCGGTTGAAACTTTCGCGCTTCCCGAAGACGAAAGCTTTTACGGTCTCGGCGAGAGGTTTACGAAGCTCAATAAGCTGGGACTGCGAGTGAACGGATGGCTCGTGAATCCGTGGGGTTCCGGCACCGACGACTCTCACAAGACGATCCCCTTCCTGATGAGCACCGGCGGCTACGGTATCTTCGTCAACACAACCTTTCGCAATCGCTGGGATATCGGCAGCCGGTCGGTCGTGTCTTTCACCTTTCTGGTTGACGACCCACGGCTCGATTTCTTCATTCTTTACGGACCGAGCCTCAAGGAAGTGTTGGCTCGCTACGAGGAAGTTACCGGCTGGCCCTCATTTCCGCCTAAGGAATCGTTTGGCGTGTGGTTTACGATCGGCCGCCGCGACCATGGCGATTTGAGTCCCGTGGCGCTGGCTAAGAAGTTCCGGGAGCTGAACCTCCCCATCGATTACTTTACGTCCGTCGTCAGCATTCAGGCGGAACACAATCCTCAGCAAGAGGAGTTGGCCTACGCCCGGCAGATGTCTTCGGAACTCGGCAAGATGGGCATCAAGATCGGTTTGCGCGTGGACCCGTTTCTGCGGTCGGAATCCGAATTGGCGCGCGAAGCCAAAGCGCTCGGGTACGTCGTGCTCCGAAAGGACGGCTCAATTTACGAAGATATCCTTGTGAATGGGCCCGGCCACACAAACAAGCTGGAGAACTCAGTGGACGCGGTCGAGCGAGACGACGCATGGAGAGCGCGCTTCTATGCGGCGAACCGGTTCCCCTGTGTGATTCCGGACTTCACCAACCCCGCCATGGTGAAATGGTGGAAGGATAAGGTCCGCGACTACATTCAAGCCGGCTGCTTTGGTATCGGAATGTCAGACTTCGGCGAAGACACTCCGGCGGACGGCTATTATTTCAACAAACGCACCGGCCTGGAAGTGCACAACATCTACACAACGCTTTATCACAAGGCTACTTATGAAGCGGTGGCCGAATACTCGGGACACCGGGGTCTGGTCAACGCCCGTTCCGGAACGGCGGGGATGCAGCGCTATCCGATCTGCTGGTCCGGCGATCCCAATTGCGAATGGGAGGAAATGGCGTCGACGCTTCGAGGCGGCCTCTGCATCGGACTTTCGGGCGTGCCCTTCTGGAGTAACGATACCGGAGGCTTTAGCGATGTCAACGGCCATCTCACGCCGGAGCTGTATATCCGCTGGCTGCAGATGGCGATGTTTCAATCTCACATCCGCTTCAATGGCTCACCGTTACGGGCGCCCTGGGCGTTCGGGGATCGCGCGGTTGAAAACTACCGGAAATATGCAACTCTGAGATACCGCCTCCTGCCCTATATCTATTCGCATGCCTACAACGCCACGAAAACGGGCCTGCCGATGATGAGAGCCATGGTGCTCGAATTTCAGGACGATCCCAGCACCCACAATATTCAAGACCAATATATGTTTGGGAACGCTTTGCTTGTAGCGCCCGTCTATACGCCGGTCAACAAACGGACTGTCTACCTACCCGCTGGGACATGGCACGAGTACGAAACGGGCAAGGAATATAAGGGACCGGATTATTTGCACGTTGAGCCAAATCTGGACCTACTGCCCCTCTATGTGCGAGACAACTCGATCGTCCCCATGGGGCCGGACATGTCCTACATCGGGGAGAAGCCCTTTAGCCCGGTCACGCTCGATATCTGGCTCTCCTCGGATGCCGAGTTCACTATTTACGACGATGATGAGAAGGCGCACACCGAGGAAATTGTAAAGTGCCAGGCAAGCAGGAACGGGAGCCAGATGTCCCTTAAGGTCGGCGCTTCGGGCAAGACCTACATCGCGAAGTTCAACAAGACGAGCCGCCCGAAACATGTAAGCCTGAATGGCAAAGATGTACCGCACGTCGCATCGCCGCAGGAATTAGAAAAGGTAGAGTCGGGCTGGTACTTCGATCCCGCCTCGGTGGTGTATGCGAAATTTAGTGTTCCCGCCACCGGAGCGGAACTGCGGCTCGGTTTATGAGTCCGTGCTTCACTTTGTTCGATCGGCAAGGTTTTCGGCCGACAAAATTGCTTCTTCACCACGAGGGTCTCGAAAAATGAAACTTTCCATTTTGCTGTTGGCCGTCTGCATTACCTTTTCCGTCGCGTCGACTGCGCCGAACTACACCGCCGAAAAAACTTCAGAGCACGGGGTCGATATCGTGCGCCTCACCGACGCCGCCGCGGGAATCGAAGTCGCCATTGCACCTTCCGTCGGAAACAGGCTCTACGAGATGAAAGTCCACGGAAAGAATGTATTGGCGAGCGCCCCGGACGATGTCGTCGACTTCCAGAAGAGGCTGCAAACAGGAGGCATCCCATTTCTGGCGCCGTGGGCCAATCGGCTAGGCGAAGAGGATTTCTGGGCCAACGGCAAGAAATATACCTTCAACATGACGCTCGGCAATGTTCGCGGGCCCGTCCCCATTCACGGCCTCGTAACCACGTCTCCGTTCTGGGAGGTGACTGAGGTAAAGGCAGACAAACAGTCGGCCCACATCACCAGCCGGCTCCAGTTCTGGAAGCACCCCGACCTGATGGCGCAATGGCCGTTCGCGCAAGAATACGAGATGACGTACCAGCTCTCCAAAGGCGAGTTGGAAACAAAGCTCGTCGTGACCAACCTCAGCGCCGATCCCATGCCGATCGTGCTCGGGTTTCATCCGTGTTTCCGCATCGAGGGCGTCGACAGAGATGAGTGGACCGCTACGATAGCCGCCCGCAAAAGGGCGATCGCCGATGATCGCCTGGTTGCCACGGGCGAACTGATCCCCCTGGACATTCCGAACCCATTTCCGGTGAAGGGCCAGCACCTGGATACGGGCTTTACCGATTTCCAGCGCGACGCCGATGGCCTTGCGCATTTTTCCATTGAGTCAGGCGGAAAAAAGGTCGAGGAACTCTTTGGCTCCAAGTATCCGGCCACCATCATTTACACCCCGCCCGACCGGCAGACCGTCTGCTTCGAGCCGATGACCGGCATCACCAACGCCGTGAATCTTTACCACGAGGGAAAATATCCCGGATTGCAGATCCTGGCGCCTGGGGATAAATGGACCGAGAGCTTCTGGATTCGGGCCAGCGGCATCTGAACACTGCCATCTGAACAACGTCATCGGACTGGGCCCGGGATTGAAAAAATATAATTTGACACGCGGGAGTATTGGGAACAGACTCCGCTCGAATCCCCGATGGATCGCAGTCGAGGAGGCGGGCTCGTGGAAGCTCTCCCTTCGGAACCTCTGACATTGCAGTTTCCCGACTGGCAGCGCGCGTTTGAAGCCGCGATGCGCGAAACCGACCCGGCCACGCTCGCCGCGCGCCTTCAGGCCGCGAAGCTGGCTATTTTCTCCCGTTTGAAAACAAAAGCCGAATGTCCCCCGGGATTTTTGGAACGCATCGCTTTGAACGACGCGATCCATTTGTTGCGAGTCTTACAAAGCGAGGGCGAGCCGAATACTCACTAGGCCAGGAGAACTGCGGAAGACAAACGACGACCGACTGGAGGCGAAAGTGGCGACCGAATCCAAGGTGATAGTTCCGAAAAGAGGTGACCACGTGCGCTCGACGCAGCACGAAGGCGCCTTTGAAGTGGTTGGCGTCAACGCGCTGATGCAGTCGGCCAATATCCGGCTGCTGGATGGCAGCGGGCCCGTGATCCCGAACGTCCCTTGGACCGCCTTGCGGCCGGCCGACAAGAAATAGCCTTTGCGGCTGAAAAAGCCGGAGTGTTTCTGGAAATTCAAGCTGCCGGCGAGCAGATCCAGTTGAAAGGCACGATCCGCAGAAGCTTGATTCGGGACGCCTTCCCGCGCCACCGGCACTCCGGACATTGGATTTCCTCACCCGCAAACATTTTTCTGGCCTCTTCCTCTGACAGCGAAGCCTTGGAAGATTTGCGAGGCACGCCGATTCTCTGGTGACATTTCCGGCATTCAAACACAACCTGATAAGCGTTGCTCATGGGAATAGTATGCACGAGAGAACCGGTTCCCGATCCGTCCTGCCGAGACGGCCGGTTCCCATTTGGTTACGTAAGCATTCTTAGCCATTACCGGCGGATAATTCGCCCTGCGCCGCCGGTAGAACGCTGGTTGACGATTGCCCGGCAGTACCCCCGATGGTAGACTCCCCGCATGGCCAAGAAGAAATCCGCCGGCAAGCCCTCTGGCAGGATTGGCAAAAAGAAGGCCTCGATCGGTAAGAAGGCCGGCCCCAGGAAGAAAGCGTTCCAGAAAAAGAAGCCGTCGCGTTCAAAGGCATCCAGCCGCCGTCGATCCGCACAAATCCATCAGGGCGTTGGCGCTATTGCTAGCACGCATCCAGAGTCCAGTCCGGAAATTCCCGACGATGCAGCCGAATATGGCGGCGAGTCGTAGACGCATTCCAACAATCTCGTTTTCAGCCCTTCACTCCAGGAGGAACAGTATGGCTAAGACCAGCAAGCTCACGCAGGCTGCCGAAACAATCGGAGCGGCGATGGGGAAAGCGGACCGCACGGCCCACAAAGTTGCCAAAGCGGGAGTCGTCGCAAAGAAGGAGCTTGCAGCAATTTCAAAGCAGGTTGCGGCTCTTCAGAAGCAATTGCAGAAAACCGCAAAACGCCTCAAAAGCGCCCTGAGCTAGCACGGCTCTCAGGACTACGAAGCGGCGCCCAATCGCTGAAGTGATCCCGTGCGCTCAGCGGGTTTTGGGCGCGAGAGCCTGCCAGTCACTTCAAATTGATAGCATTCCGCTGTTCATCGAGAGGAAACCCCTATGGAACACGCTGCGGCACTTTTGGTCCAGACAATCTTCAATGCGGATACACGGATGCAAGCTCTTTTCAAGAATCAAGGGGACTCGAATCCCGAATCGGCGGCGGAATTCTTCAGGCCCTGGTACCAGGCGATGCTCATGATGATTAAGAGCGCGGAAGACTTCAACCAGGGACCCACTCAGCACCGCCCGGGCGCTTAATGGAACACTCTTTTACTTGTCCCTACTGCGGCGAAGAGATCTCGATGGTGCTGGACTTGTCGGTGGGGCGGCAAAGTTACATCGAGGACTGCGAAGTCTGCTGCAAGCCGATCGAGATCACCTTCACCGTGGAAGACGACGACGTTTCAAGCTTTTACGCCAAAACGCTCGGCTGAATTCCGGCACGCGCAGTCGCAGGCAGCAGTCCTGCATTCCATTCACGCCCAGTACGTGCGGTCGAGCGTTCGGTATTGAATGGCCTCGCTCAAGTGGTTGGGTTCGATCGACGGGGCGCCCTCCAGGTCCGCAATTGTCCGCGATACTTTCAGAATGCGGTCGTGCGCCCGCGCGGACAAACCCAGCCGCTGAATGGCGGTTTCCAGCAGCTTTTCGCCTTCCGCGGAAATCGCGCAGTGCTTGCGAATGAGCTTCGGCGGCATCTGTGCGTTGGCATAAATCTTGTGTTCACCGCGGTATCGGTCCACCTGTATCGACCGCGCGCGCAGCACCCGCTCGCGAACGCTCGCCGAACTCTCAATCTCGCCGTTGCCGCGCAATTCCTTGTATTGAACGGCCGGCACCTCGATGTGGATGTCGATCCGGTCCAGCAGCGGCCCGGAGATCTTTGAAACGTATCGCTGAATTTGCATCGGCGTGCAGTGGCACTCGCGCGTGGAATCGCCAAAAAAGCCGCAGGGGCACGGGTTCATGGCCGCCGCCAGCATAAAGCGCGAAGGAAAGCTCACGGAGAGAGCGGCGCGCGCGATGGTGACGCATCCGTCTTCCAAGGGCTGCCGCATCACTTCCAGAACGTTGCGCTGGAACTCCGGCAGCTCGTCCAGAAACAACACGCCGTTGTGCCCCACCGACACCTCCCCCGGTCTTGGCACCGCGCCCCCGCCGATCAGTCCCGCATCGCTGATCGTGTGGTGAGGCGAGCGGAACGGCCGCGTCCCCACCAGCCCCCGCGAGTCGTCGAGAAGGCCCGCCACGCTGTGAATACGCGTGGTCTCAATAGCTTCCTCCAGGGACATAGGCGGCAAAATTGTGGGAATGCGCTTGGCCAGCATCGTCTTCCCCGCGCCAGGCGGCCCAATGAGGAGGATGTTGTGGCTTCCGGCGCAGGAAACCTCCAATGCGCGCTTCGCCGCCATTTGTCCGCGCACATCGCGGAGATCCACGGAGTACTGGCTCGCATGCGCGAGCATCTGCGAAGTATCCACGGCGATGGGTTGGAACGATTCAGGCGCGTTGACCATGTCGGCTGCCTGCGGCAGCGACTTCACGCCGAAGACTTGAATGCCCTCCACTACCGCCGCCTCACGCGCGTTCGCTTCGGGCACAATCACGTTGCGGATGCCGCGATCGCGCGCCGCCAGCGCGGCTGAAAGCGCGCCGCGCACGGACCGAACGCTTCCATCGAGCGATAGCTCGCCCAGGAACACATACGCATCGAGTGTTTTGCCGAAGAACGTCCCCTGGCAGCCAAGGACCCCGAGCGCCATGGGCAGATCGAATGCGGAACCTTCCTTGCGAATATCGGCGGGCGCAAGATTTACGGTGACTGCCTGGTAAGAAGGAAAATCGAAGCCGCAATTCCTGAGCGCAGACTTGATTCGTTCGCGGCTCTCCTTCACGGCGATGTCGGGCAGGCCGACCACATTGAAGTCGCCGGGATGGCCCGGACCTACGTCTACCTCCACCTCCACCAGGTAGGCGTCGATTCCAAACACAGCCGCGCTGAACGTCTTGAAGAGCATTTTACAAGGGCAAAGGCGCCTGCTCAGGCGCAGAGCGTAACTCAAAACGATACTTCACGCTAGCGATACTCCATCCCGTATCGCGGTGTAAATGGTAGACACCCGCAACGGAGCCTGCACCGGCTCTCTGTTTGATAATTCAGAAAACGCGGGGAAAAAACGCGGGCACTTCTGCGGCATATTCATCAAACTGGGATCCCAAAGCCTCGCGCAACAGCTTTTCCTCGCTGCGGATACGGATTTCGGTGCCGATCATGAAAACAATTGCGGCTACGGCCAGGCCCTGCCATCCGCTGACAATCAGTCCCGTCGCAATAAGCATCCCCAGCATGGCTAAATAAATCGGATTGCGCACGACAGCATAGGGTCCTCGCCGGATCAGCTCATGGCCCTCAATCACCCGCGCAACCAGAGCCCATTGTCTCCCGAGCGCCCGCGCCGCGGCAAAGCAGAACCAGGTCGATGCGATCGCGATCAGCGCCGCCAATGCCGCCACAAACCACCCCGCCGTTTGAGACATGCGCATGATGGGCGAGAAGTACCTCCGGCCGTAGCTGAAACAGATCGCATAGCCGAGACATTGCAGGAAAAATCCGGCATGCGACTTGAAATCCTGCCTCTTCGTCGACCTCTCCGCCCCCCTTTTCCCCACGACGAGAATCACGCCAAATCCCAGCCAGCACAGCGCCAGAACGAAGAGCGCCAATTCAGTTGGTAGGTCAACTTGGGGTGTCATGGATTTTATTTTGCGCGTCTAAAACTGCTTCTCGGAATCGAGCAGAATCGTGACGGGACCATCATTCACAAGCTCCAGCGACATGTGCGCCTGGAATACACCCGTCTCCACGCACACGCCCAGGGCCTTCACCGCCGCCACAAATTCATCGTAGAGCGCCTTACCCTGCTCAGAAGGCGCCGCCTGCAGGAAACTCGGTCGCCGCTGCCCGCGAACGTCTCCGTACAATGTAAATTGCGATATCGCCAGCATCGCACCTTGTGTGTCCAGCAGCGACTTGTTCATCTTTTCCTGCTCATCGTTAAAAATCCTGAGATTCACAGTCTTCTCCGCCATGGACACGGCCGTCGCGGAAACATCATTTCGCCCCACGGCAACCAGCACCGCGAGTCCCGGCCCAATTTCACCGCTGACCTGCCCGTCAACAACCACGCGCGCTCGCGTGACCCTCTGAATCACTGCCCGCATCGCCTGCCTCGCCGCGAAGTTCGCCGTCGTTCACGATTCTATGCGGTTCGCGGCAAATCGCACAATTGGGGCGCACCTGTACCCGAGGTCGCACGCTATGGTATCCTTGGTTGTTCACGAAGGTCATTCACACCGGAAGGCACACACCGAACGTTACGTTAGCCGCAGGTCACCGCGATGGGCAGCAACTTTCTGGGGCCCACGTGCGGCGGGTATAGCTTACTGTGAGTGGCAGGAACGGCGAAAAAATGTCTACACAAGCGACGAGCCCTAAGATTGACACACTGCGCCTGGCGCATTCGCCCGATAGCGACGACGCCTTCATGTTCTATGCGCTGGCCACAGGCAAGGTCCGCCTTCCCGGCGTGAAGTTTACGCATATTCTTTCCGATATCGAATCCTTGAACCGCGCCGCGCGCGAGGAAACATACGACGTTACCGCCCTGAGCTTTTACGGCTACACCTTCGTCGCAGATAAGTACGTTCTTCTCGACTGCGGCGCGAGCTTCGGTGAAGGGTACGGTCCCATCGTTGTCGCATCTCATCCGATCAAAAAGACGGAACTTGCCGGACGCAAAGTCGCCATACCGGGCGAATGGACCACCTCCTATCTCGCGCTCAAACTTTTCGAGCCGAACGTCGAGACGGTGACGATGCCCTTCGACAAAATTCTCGGCGCCGTGCAGGCCAAGGAAGTCGAAGCCGGCCTACTGATCCATGAAGGACAGCTCCTTTTCTCAGAGGTCGGCTTGCACCGCGTGGTCGACTTGGGCCAATGGTGGCAGGAGTCGACCGGCCTCCCGTTGCCCCTTGGCGGCAACGCCATTCGGCGCAGCCTGGGGCCGGAGTTGGGCATGCAGGTAGCGCGCATCATTCGCGAAAGCGTTTCTTATGCCCTGGATCATCGCGAGCCAGCGATGGCTTACGCGCTGCAGTTCGCGCGCGACATGGACCCGCAGCTGGCGGACAAATTTGTGGGAATGTACGTGAACCGTTGGACGCTCGATTATGGAGAGGAAGGCAGACGAGCTGTGCGCGAGCTTCTGGCCCGTGGCGCTGCCGCAGGATTCGTGCCCTCCTCCTTTAAGGTCGAGTTTCTGTCCGACGCTGCTTAAGCCTCGGAGAATCATCCGGCTAGGCATAAGGGACGGCAGGTGAACCGCTTTCTCGCTCTGCGCGCACAATTCGCCAGCCTTTAGCAGCGGTTCGTTTACCGCCAGGTCGCAGCGGTCCCACGTAATTCCCCATTCCGGCAATTCCCACGGGATAATCCAAAGGACATGAGAAATCTTATCGAACAGGGCCTGGCCCTCCGCGAACTCCTACGCGAACGCATCCTCGTCCTGGATGGCGCCATGGGCACCATGCTGCAGCAGGTGAACCTGACGGCGGCAGACTTCGGCGGCCCCCATCTGGAAGGTTGCAACGAGAACCTTGTAATCACCCGGCCCGACGTGGTGCTCGGGATCCACCGCAAGTATCTCGAAGCCGGTTCAGACATCATCGAAACGAATTCTTTCGGCAGCACCCCCGTAGTCCTCGCCGAGTATGGATTGGGCGAACACGCGCACGAGATCAGCCGCCGCGCTGCGGCCCTGGCGAGGCAAGCCGCTGACGAATTCTCCTCACCGGGCAAACCGCGCTTTGTCGCCGGATCCATGGGCCCGACAACGAAGGCCATCAGCGTCACCGGCGGAATCACCTTCGAACAGCTTCGCAATAACTTCCGGGACCAGGCTCGCGGCCTCGTGGAAGGCGGCGCGGATCTGCTTCTACTCGAGACCTGCCAGGACACGCGCAACATCAAAGCGGGAGTGCTCGCGATCGACGAGCTCAGCCGCGAACTCGGGCAGCCCATCCCCGTGATGATCTCCGTCACGATCGAACCGATGGGAACCATGCTCGCCGGGCAGAACATCGAGGCGCTCTGGGCCTCCCTCGACCACGCTGACGTGCTGTCCCTCGGGTTGAATTGCGCCACCGGGCCCGAATTCATGACCGACCACGTCCGCACCCTGCAGTCCCTGACAAATCGGTTCGTCTCCTGCTATCCGAATGCCGGTCTTCCGAACGAAGAGGGGCTATACCAGGAAACTCCCACCACTCTCGCCGAGCAGCTCGATCGTTTCGTCGAGCGCGGCTGGCTGAATATCGTCGGCGGCTGCTGCGGAACCACGGAGAAACACATTCGCGCCATCGCTCAGATGGCGGAAAAGAAAGTCCCGCGCCATCCGGCAGGCGCAAGCCACCGGGCGGTCTACTCCGGCATCGACGTCATCGAAGCCGAGGACAGCACGCGGCCCTTGATCGTCGGCGAACGCACCAACGTGATTGGCTCGCGCGAGTTCAAAAAACTTATCGCCGCGGAACAGTGGGAAGAAGCCACCGAGATCGCCCGCCGTCAGGTGAAAAGCGGCGCGCACATCGTGGACGTTTGTCTGCAAAGCACGGACCGCGACGAGATCAAGGATATTCCGCCCTTTTACGACCAGCTGATCCGCAAGATCAAAGCGCCGATCATGATCGACACCACCGACGCCCGGTCGATCGAGCTCTCGCTCACCTATTGCCAGGGCAAGAGCATCATCAATTCGATCAATCTCGAGGATGGCGAAGAGAAGTTCGAGCGCGTCTGCCCGCTGGCCCGCTCCTACGGCGCCGCCCTGATTGTCGGCTGCATCGATGAAGACCCGCAGCAGGCGCAGGCCTTCACGCGCGAGCGCAAATTGGAAATAGCGGAGCGCTCCAACAAGCTGCTGACGGAAAAATACGGCATCCACGCCGAAAATATTATTTTCGATCCCCTCGTCTTCCCCTGCGCCACGGGCGATGAAAACTATATCGGCGGCGCGGTGGAAACAATCGAGGGAATCCGGCTGATCAAGAAGGCAATTCCGTACGTTCGCACCGTGCTCGGCATTTCGAATGTCTCGTTCGGACTGCCCGCCGGTGCCCGGGAAGTAGTCAATTCCGTTTTCCTCTACCACTGCACCAAGGCCGGTCTCGACCTCGCCATCGTTAACGCGGAACGCATCGAGCGCTTTGCGCAGATCCCGGACGCCGAACGCAAGCTCGCCGAAGACCTCCTGTTCAATAACGTACCGGAGTCTGTGCCCGACGATCACCCTCAGGTTTCTCTTCTCCGCGGCGCCCCAGCCGACTGGCGCCAACAAAGCCGCGAACAGAAAGCCGCCATCAACCAGCTCCACATTGCCGCAATTTCGGCCCATTTCCGAGGCTCCGGCGGCCGCAAGAAAGCGCGCGCGCAGGATCTGCCGCTCGATCAACGTCTCCCGAACTATATTCTCGAAGGCTCAAAAGACGGCCTCATCGACGACCTCAATCGCAAGCGCGAAGAAGGTGTTTCGCCGCTCGATATTATCAACGGCCCGCTCATGGCCGGCATGGCCGAGGTGGGCAGGCTCTTCAACAACAACGAACTGATCGTAGCCGAAGTGCTTCAATCCGCCGAAGCCATGAAGGCTGCCGTGAGCCATCTCGAGCAGTTCATGGAGAAGGCCGACACCGAGAAGCGCGCCAAGGTGATCCTCGCCACCGTGAAGGGCGACGTTCACGATATCGGCAAAAATCTCGTCGAAATCATTCTGAAGAACAACGGCTATGACGTGATCAACCTCGGCATCAAGGTCCCGCCGGAAGATCTGATCCGCGCTCATGAAAAGCACAAGCCGGACGCCATCGGCCTCTCCGGCCTGTTGGTGAAAAGCGCGCAGCAGATGGTCATTACGGCAGGCGATCTGCGGGACGCGGGGATTCGCGTTCCTCTTCTGGTAGGCGGCGCGGCTCTTTCGGACAAGTTCACGCGGTTAAAGATCGCGCCCCAGTACCAGACCGCCGTCTGCTACGCCAAAGACGCCATGACCGGTTTGCGGCTCATGAACGAATTGAGCGATCCAAAACGCCGCGACTCGGTTCTTCAGGAGCACACCTTTACCGCGACCGCCGCCGTGGAAGACGCCGCGCCGCGCCCGCAAGCCCCTGCCGGAGAAGAGCGCGCAGCAAAAATCCGCACCGATATCGCGATCCCCTCCCCTGCGTATCTCGACCGGAAAGTGCGCGCGGTCCCCGACTTGAACGATATTTGGAGTTACATAAATCCTTACATGCTTTTTGGACGTCACCTGGGTTTTCGCGGGAACTTCGAAAAAGCCCTGGGCGAACGCGACGCGCGGGCCATCGAACTCTTCAATAGCATGGAAGAAATCAAGCGTCAGGCCAGAAGCTTCATGAAAATTGGTGCGGTCTGGCAATTCTTCGAAGCCGAGCGCCATGGAAACTCCATCGCTCTGTTCGCTCCCGGCGGTGCCTCGCCCATCCATACCTTCCACTTCCAACGCCAGCGGATAGGCGAAAAGCTTTGCCTGAGCGATTACATTCTCCCGTCGGCGGAAGGTAAACGGGATCACATGGCTCTCTTTGTCGTCACGGCCGGCGAAGGTATCCGCGCGAAATCCGAGGAAGCAAAAGCCGCCGGTGAATATCTCTACTCGCATGGCTTGCAAGCACTCGCGCTCGAAACGGCGGAGGCCTGCGCCGAATGGCTGCATCGCCGCATCCGGGAAGATTGGGGTTTCCCCGATCCGCCCAGTCTCACTATGGCGGAACGCTTCACGTCGCGCTACCGCGGCAAGCGCTATAGCTTCGGCTATCCCGCATGCCCCAATCTCGAGGATCAGGCCGGCATCTGGATGCTGCTCCATCCCGAGGATATCGGCGTTCATCTCACCGAAGGCATGATGATGGACCCTGAAGCCAGCGTCAGCGCGCTCGTCTTCCATCATCCCGATTGCACCTATTTCTCCGTCGGCGACCAGCCCGCCGAATCCCCGTCGGAATCCTGAGCGCGCCTCGTACGCAGCACCCACCTATGGCACTATTGTTGTCATCGTGCTCGTTGGAATTCTTGAATGCGCTATCTGATTTTGAGCGACGTCCACGCGAACCTTACCGCCCTGGATGCCGCACTCGCAGCCGCGGAAGGCCGGTGGCAAAAAGCCGCCTGCCTGGGCGATCTCGTCGGCTACGGCCCGCAGCCGAACGAAGTCATTGACCGTATTCGCTCCCTCGGCGGCGCCGTAATTCGCGGCAATCACGACAAGGCCGTAAGCGGTCTCGTGGACGCCGAGGACTTTAATCCCCTCGCTCGCGCCGTCACACTCTGGACGCGGGATCAGCTTCTTCCCTCCAATCTTGATTACCTCGAAAACCTGCCTCACGGGCCCGTTACGCTCGACGGCTTGTCGATCATCCATGGCGCTGTTCACGACGAAGACGAATACGTGTTCGGTCCCGCGCAAGCCGTCGAGGGGCTGCTTGACTCCCCTTCCCCGGTCACTTTCTTTGGGCACACCCACATTCAGGGCGGCTTTACGCTCCGCGACGACCAGGTGGTCGTACAGCATCTGAAACCGGCGGCCGGGAACTTGTTCACCAGCCTGCCGCTTGAAAAAGGAACTTCGTATCTGCTGAATCCCGGCTCCGTCGGCCAACCGCGCGACGGCGACCCGCGCGCCGCCTTCGCGATTGCCGACCTCGATCATCAGTCGGTGGAGTTCTGGCGTGTCCCGTATGATATTGAAGCGGTGCAGAACCGCATGACGCAGGCGGGCCTGCCGGAGCCCCTGATTCTGCGTCTGTCTTTCGGGCGTTAGGGGAAAAAGGAAGCATGCTGCCAGGCGATAATTACGAAGAGAAGAGCCGCTTCCCGGTCGCTTTCATCGCCGGAGCCGTGATTGTGCTGATCCTGGGCGCAGGCGCCGCATGGCTGATCCGCCGGTCGCAACCCACGGGGATTGCAGCCGCAACCAAACTGCCGTTCGGCCAGCAAGAGCAGTCCTACGCCTCTCGCATTCAGTTTCAAGGCATTCAGATGGCGCATTCCACCAATTTCCTCAACCAGGAATTCACCTTCGTAGCCGGCACCATCGTAAACAATGGCGACCGCGCGGTTGTGGGACTTCAGGTCGTCATCGAATTTCGCGACCAATTTAACCAGACAGTCCTGCGCGATTCCGAGATCATCCTTCCGCCCACAGCCCTTCCTCTCCCAGCGGGCCAGATGCGCGACTTCCAGGTGATCCTCGAACGTATTCCCTCCGATTGGAATCGGCAGTATCCTTCCATACGCGTCACGGGCCTTGCCCTCAAGTAGGGTAGTCGCCGGTCCCTGTTTCTAAACGCCTGTTTCTAAACGATTGGGTGGTTTATCAATGGACGATTGGGCCGAGCTCGACCGCGCTTTGGGCATCATCGCCGCATCCGGCCGCGCCGAAGTTCGCGAGGACGGCGAATGGCTCGCGGACTTCCACACTTTGCACGTGGAAATTCGCCGCCAGGGACAACACGCGCTCGTCCACTTGTGGTCGGACCAGCGAAACCTCACCCGCCGCGTCCTCTGCATCAAAGAACGATCCGACGATCGCGCTCTGCTCGAAGTCCAAAGGTTCGGCCGGGCAAAGCCTGGCCGCCTGGAATTTTTATGCGCCGATGCGGCGCGTCCCGCGAGCCGTGTTTTGCGGGAGCAGTTCCGCGCAAGGATTCACCGCATTCTCTCGGACGCCTTCCCGGATGCAGTGATCGACTCGCTCACGGTCGCACAGGACCTCAAAAAATCCTTTTCAGGCCTTTACGTCCGAGGCCAGATGTACGAAGGATCAGGCACCTGGGCGTTGCTGGCCGTACCCCCAGCCGACGAGATCTCTTCGGTGGAAGCCAGCCTCGCTTTCGGAATTCTCTGGCTCCACTGGCTGCGCAGCCGCGCGCAGCGCCGCGCGGTGGAAGGCTTGCGCCTCTTCGTACCCGAAAATACGGGCCTCCACTTGAGGGAACGCATCCTGGCTCTCTCTGCTTCGACCCGCGCCGAAATTTTCGAGTTTTCGCACCGCGATGGAGGGGTGCGCAAACTCGATCCCGGCGGATGTGGGAAATCTGCAAAGCCGCCTGCTGCCCCGTCCGGAGATGGACTCGTTACTACAGGCCGCACGCGAAGCCGCCTCGCGAGTCCCGGCCCTGGCGTCCATTGCCCGCCAAGAAAACTCTCCCATCGCCCAACACACGACTCCCGGTGCGTGCGAATCTTCGTTCTCCTTTCGCGGCCTCGACTTTGCCCGCTGCTCAGTCGAAGGCCTGTCTTTCGGCCTCGACGATTCCCAGCTCCCTCTCACCAAAGCCACCGAACCCGCGCTGGAAAGATTGCTCCACCAGCTCGAGTTGTATCGCAACCCCCTCGCTGAGCAGACCAGCCACCCGCTCTACCGCAAAGCCCCGGAACGCTGGATCGAAACGATGATTCGCGAGGACCCCACAAAGCTCGATGCGAGGCTCGACGCGCGCTACCTCTACTCCCAGCTCCCCGCCTTCACCGCCGGAAGCCGGGGCATTCTCGACCTACTCGGCGTCACCCGCCGCGGCCAGCTCGTAGTCATCGAGCTGAAGGCGTCCGAGGATATTCAGTTGTCAATCCAGGCAGTCGATTACTGGCTCCGCGTCCGGCGGCACCAGCGCGAGGGCGACTTCGAGCACTACGGATATTTCCCCGGAATCGAACTAGATTCGCAGCCGCCGCAGGTATGGCTCGTCGCGCCGGGGTTCCAGTTTCATTCAGCCACTGAGATTTTGCTGAAATATCTCTCGCCCGAAATCCACGTCACGCGCATCGGTCTCAATGAGAACTGGCGCCGGGGGTTGAAGGTGGTCTTCCGTCAGTAGGTTTGTTTCGGCTTGGTCAAAAACGCGGGCACAAAATTAGGGAAGCGGACTGTCGAAACAGCCTCGCTTCCCGGGGTGTGTCCTAGAAGTATTACTAGCTTAGACGCGGGTATTTTAAAAAGGTTTCCGAACTCAATAAAAAAGATATTTGCGCCATTTCTCGTCTCGGTGCCCGATCAGGCGCATCAGCTGGCGCGAAGTGTGCAGCGTAAACGGCCGTGGCCGCCTCTGCAGCTTGATCCCGGCTTCTTCCGGCGTTCGGTCGCCCTTCCGGTTGTTGCAGGTATAGCAGCAGGCCACCAGGTTCTCCCAGGAAGACCGCCCACCCCTCGATCGCGGCATCACGTGGTCCAAGGTCAGTTCGGAAGCGGGAAGCGCCGTTCCGCAGAACTGGCAGGTATTCCGGTCGCGCAGCAGGATGTTCTTCCGCGAAAGCGCCCGGCTCTGCTGGGGAATATGCCGGTAGCTTAAAAGCCGGATAACCGACGGCACCTGAACGGCTTTCGAAGTGGAATGAACCTCAGTGTGGTTGGTCTCTTCCGCCTGGGCAACGCCCTTCAGCATCAGAACCAGCGCCCGCCGCACAGCAGTAACGTTAATCGGCTCAAATGTGGCGTTCAAAACAAGGACGGGAGCTTGCATCACCGAAGGACGGCTGGCGGAGGAAGTGCTCGCAGCCCGGGGCGCGCCTGAACTCAAGCCTAGTGCAGGACGGGGACGTAAACCGGTTTTCAGCCGATTGTCCATAGCTGCCCTTTTGCGCCGACAAAAATCCTAGCCCTCTAAGATGCTCCTGAAGCCTTACGGGATTCTTTCGCCTGTGTTAATTTTTGGGTCTGGTAGGTGTTTGCCAACCCGGAACCAGTCTGGCCACCGTAAGCCCCACCACCCTTGAAGCACCAGCCTTTTTGAGCGCCCTCGCGCAGGCATCCAGCGTAGCGCCGGTGGTCATTACATCATCTACCAGCAGAACGCGCAGGTTGTCAACCTTTGCCCCGTCCGGAGTCGCGTAGGCGCCACGCACGGACTTCCATCTCTCGCTGCGCGAAAGGAGTAGCTGAGCAGGCCTGGGCTTGGTCCGCGTCAAAAGCCGGGTGTCTACCGGGGCACCCAGGCGCTTCGCCAGGGGCTGCGCAATCAATTCCGCCTGGTTATACCCCCGCTCGCGCTGCCGCCCTGGGTGGAGCGGAACTGGCACCACCGCATCGACGCGCCATGCGTCCAGCTCCTGAGCGATGCACCCGGCAATTCGCTCCGCAAACCAGTGGCCCAGCCGCGTTACCTCCTCATACTTCATCAGGACGATTGCGTCAAACAGGGTGTCGTTATAGATCGCAAAGCTGCGCGCCCGGTCGAACGCAAAAAACTCCAGCCGGCAAAGCCTGCACAGAGGCCGGGTCGCTTGAATGGCCACAGGAGAAGCGAACGGACGCCCGCAGCATTCGCAGAGCGGCGGTACGATCGCCTCGAAGCAGTCGAGGCACCGGTCGCAGATGGGAATCCGGCTGGCATTCGTGAGAATCTGGTCGCAGATACGGCAGGGCGCCGGAAACAGCACCGACGTCACCGCGTCGAGCGCGCTTCTTAAGATCACCGATGCGTTGTTAACGAAAGAGCTACCAGCACAACCTATCTTAAAATGGAGGCGAATGGAAGGGGCTGGGCGCGGGTTACAGCCGTTACGAGATTCGTTCCCGAATTGAAACCGGCTGCGGGCTGACCAGGGTTTGGACGGTTCAGCTGTTGATCCGAACTAAAGCAGGCCTTGTTCTTTTTTCTCCTGGCAAGTAATGCAGTAGCGGGTCCACGGCACCGCTTCGAGCCGCTTCTGTTGCAACTCCTGATGGCAGGCAGCGCACTCTCCGAAGGATTCGCCCTGTATCCGCGCCAGGGCGTCATCGACCAACTGCAAAAGCGACCGGTTCTCGTGCGTCAGCCCGAACAGAAATTCCTTCGTGTAGGAATTGGCGGCCTTGTCGGCAAGATCCACCGTGGGATCTTCGTCCGCTTCGCGGCCTTCCTGCTCGGTGCGGGCGATTCCCCGGAGCAATTCTGCCCGCCGCGTAACGAGTTTCTTTTTGTAATATTCGAGCCTTTTCTTGTCCATAGTTAGTCCCATAGAGGGCTCCGGTAACCCGTCAAAAACTAGCCATACTATCGGTACCGCCGCCGCTTGTCAAATTGCCCGAAACACCGAATTTCCGGACGCAAAAGCGACGCAACGGGGCGTTTTCGACAGATGCGTGATGATAGATGCGTGCTGCATCCGAAAGGATTCTAGACCAACAAGTGTCTGGTAGTGGTGCCGTTTGAATTTCACGGAGATAGATTTGGCTATCCGGCTATGGGAAACTGAGGGCATGGCAACGTACACTCCTAAACTCAACGACATCGTTTTTGTGAATGGCAAAGGATTCATCCGATACGTAGTTGCGGGGGTTAATTCGCCCAGAAGACTGCCGACGTAAAGACGGTATCGGGTGCCATTGTATTAATTGGCGATGTTCCTTGGTCTGAACTGCGGCACTTGGACAAAAGCCAAAACGCCCTCCAGATCGTGCGCGAAGCAACCGAAGATAAATAGCCTATTCCTCATCCGGCATCTTTTCTTGCATGGCTAGAAAGTGCTCGTACTTCAAAAGGACTGCCAATGGCTTATCGTTGTCCTGAATTACTAGTGTTTTGTCGAGTGCCCTTAACTGGGCCACATTTAGCGCCCGCAATTTGCTAATTCCTACATGTTGGACACTGGGATCAAGGTAAGGGATTGATACTTGGTTCGGCTTCGCCATGATTCCTCTCATCGATTTGTTGTCGATTCGGTTTATTTTCAAGCAAACTACACAATTCTTCTAGCAGGCTGCGGAAAAATTCCGTTGAGCGATCGATTCTGCGCTCGTTGCGTCATTTGGTTAGCCTTGAGAGACTCTTTGCGGGGATTTGTCGTCTTGTTGGTGCCCCGCGTGGGCGTTTCAGGGCCGTGCGCCGACACTACGGCCCCGACTCACTGCGCGGGAACAGTAGCGGCCATGAGATTTCGCATGCGCACCAGGTTGTAGGCGGCGCAGGCGAAGGTAAACATCCAATCCACCTTCAACGTTCCGCGATGCCGCAGCTTGCGTAATAGTGCAATCGTCTTCAGCCAGCCAAAGCACTCTTCGATGCGCTTCCTTTTCTTCTGGCTGATGCGGTAGCGTGTTGCGTGGTGCGTCCATCAATGGCGCTGCCGCCTCGCCGCGCTAGGTTTTGCGCCACGTGCGGCGTCACGCCCATGTTCCGGCACTCGCGCACAAACTGCGCGGTATCAAATCCCTTATCGCCGCCCACCGTCACCCGCCCGGTTCCCGGTACGTCCTGCAGCATGGCCATCGCCGCATCGCGCTCGGCTGTACCTGTGGCTTCCCACACCAGGCTCGACACAATCAATCCATTGCGATTCTCCACCAGCAGATTTCCGCTGTAGCTCAACTTGGCCTCCTTGCCTTTGCTTTTGCGCGCCAGAAGCGCGTCGGGATCGGTTTTCGATTCGTGCGTCTGGTTCGACCTCTCCTCGCCGTGAAAATCCACCGTCGGATTTCCCGGGTCGTCCGGCGGTGGCGAACTCTTTTTGTCCTTGGTCTGAAAACTCTTCACGCTGGCCCACGCTTCCAGCAGTGTGCCGTCCACGCTGAAGTGCTCATCCGATGTCCATCCCTTCTCGCGCGCCTGTCCCACCACCCGCGCCAGAAATTCCTTGGCTACCTCGGCCTCCAGCAACCGGTCGCGGTTCTTGGTGAATACCGTCGCGTCCCACACCGCATCATCCAAATTCAGTCCCACAAACCAGCGAAACAAAATGTTGTAGTCCATCTCTTCCATCAAGAGCCGTTCGCTACGCACCGAATACAACATCTGCAACAGCTGCGCGCGCAACAACTGCTCTGGCGGAATCGATGGTCGTCCCACTTTGGCATACATCTTGTTGAACTGCGGCGACAGCTGCTTCAGGATGTCGTCCACCATCGTGCGGATCGGCCGCAGCGGATGATCCTTGCGCACTCGCTGCTCGGGGGAAATGTAGCTGAACACAGGACTCTGCTGCTGATCGCTTCCTCGCATGCGCCATTGGATGCGCCTTGTGCGGATTCGTTACAGGATTCCCGAATTTTTCAGCAGCCTGCTAGGGTCCAAACGTGGTCTGTCAGGCCAGCTTCCATGGCTGGAGTCACGCGCAACGTCTTGTGAACTCTGCAAAAGTTATAGTGGAAGAAATACAGCGCGACTTGGTGCGCGTGGTTCTCGAACTTTTTGCTAAATCCGTTCGTTAGGCGCGTGAATCGGCGCATTCCCATACGCATCGATAGATTCTGTCGCTCAACATAACTCGTGCTCACGTGTTTTGGGTCTGGATCGCCAGTCACGACTTTCATATCGCAGCCAATGCAAGTAGCAGGGCTGTACCGAGATTCATCTTCGGTAGATGCCCCGTAGAGTTTGTGCAGCATGGCGTAATCAACATCCGCCCCGAAAGCGTCCTCAATGGCGGATAGGTAGTGTCGCAACGCATCGGTGGTAATCTGTGGGCGTCCGACAATGCGCTCAGCACAGTCCGCTATAAACTCGTACGCGGAGCGCTTACCACGATCTCCAACGAAATAGGTGACAATCAGCTTGGTATCAGCGTCAATCGCTGTCCACGTCCACACGTCGCCCCAGTGATCCGCTTCCCGCTCTGGCCTAACGTTCTTCCGTTTCGCTCCGATAAAAGCCCAGATCTCATCGCACTGCAAACGACGCACGCGCAGCCCGCGCACATGACGGTGATGATAAGCTGCGCAGGCACACCCGGCACCTTCCAATAGGCGTAGTACGGTATGCTTTCCAACCCCAAGCATTCGGCAGGTCGCGTTAATCGAATTTCCTTCCACTAGGGCCCCTATGATTTGCGCCTGTTTTGCTGTTCTGAGTCGATTCATCGCCGCCCTCTATTGCCTAATATTAGGCAATATAACGGCAATTGTCAAGCTGTTTAGTGATTCTTTAAAGACTTTTTATAGACGTATTCTTCCCTCAATGCTAGGATCAGGAAGCTCAATCCATAGGCTATCGGAACGAGGAGCGCAACGATTGTGATTTTTGAAGCCTTAATCCAAAGCGCCTCAAACCTGCCTTCCGATTCTTCTACTTTAGAAAGGTCCATCTCAGCCCTAGAAAGCGCTATAGATGCTTTAGACAGTGAAATCAAAACCCTAGCAGTTTGTTGAAAAATGAGTTGTCGCTGCAACTTTAATTAAAAGAACTCGTCTGAATGAGGGAAGGCCAAGGAGACGAGTGAATGCGCGGCGACGATAACCAGCAAGATGGAATGTTCAGCTACATTTCTCCGGAAAAGCGAGTTCCGGCGGATCATCCGTTGCGGCCGGTGCGCAAGATGGTGGATGAGATTCTGAGGGAGATGTCACCGAAGTTTGCGGAGTTGTACTCGAAAGTGGGGCGCCCCTCGATCGCGCCGGAGCGATTGTTGCGGTCGCTGCTGTTGCAGATCTTCTATTCGGTGCGCAGTGAGCGAATGCTGATCGAACAGCTGGAGTACAACCTGCTGTTCCGGTGGTTTGTGGGGATGGAGATGGACGAGGCGGTCTGGAATCACGCAGTGTTCAGCAAGAATCGGGAGCGTTTGCTGAACGAGGAGATTGCGGAGGGATTTTTCAGACGGGTGCTGGAGCGGGCAAAGCCGTACATTTCAGATGAGCATTTCACCGTGGACGGGACGCTGATCGAGGCATGGGCGAGTCAGAAGAGTTTCCGGCGGAAAGATGGGAAGGGGAACCCGCCTGGGGCGGGAGGGGATGTCGATTTTCACGGGGAGACGAGGAAGAACCAGACCCACAAGAGCACGACGGATTCCGATGCCCGGCTGTTTAAGAAGTCCAAAGGCAGCGAGGCAAAGCTGAGCTACCTGGGACATGTATTGATGGAAAACCGCAACGGGCTCTTGGTGCAGACTTTTCTGACCGAGGCGGATGGAAGAGCGGAGCGGGATGCTGCGATGCTGATGGCTGAGAGGATTCGAGGTGGGAAGCGGGTGACTCTCGGTGGCGACAAGAATTACGACACGCAAGAGTTTGTCAAAGAGCTTCGCGGGATGAACATCACGCCCCATGTAGCGCAGAACAATACCAACCGCCGGAGTGCGATTGATCAGCGGACAACGCGGCATGCCGGGTACGAGGTGAGTCAGCGGAAGCGAAAACGAGTGGAGCAGTCGTTCGGGTGGATGAAGATGGTCGGGATGCTAAGGAAAGTGAAGTTGCGAGGGATCGACAAGGTCGGGTGGCTGTTTACCTTCACCGGAGCCGCTTACAACCTCTGCCGGTTGCGAACTCTAATGGCGAAAGCCTGAAAATGGATGCCGCTGCGGGTAACCGCTCGAATCGAACGGTACCTAACAGCTCCCAAACAGCTCATCTATAACCAGAAATTCAGAGCCGAGTGCATTCCCAGCTGGTTTCTTCAACAAACTGCTAGAAGGTTCGACGGCACATTGGGAGCACTTGGTATGGGCGTTCACTTTCTTGGTTGTGGTTGGCGTTGCAATGGAGTTGTGGGTCATTCGGCATGAATATCGGGATGATCTGGAAGCATGGGCCTTGTCACATTTCTGTGTACTTAGGTGGCGAGACAGGCCATCAATAAAAAAGTTAAGTGTGGAAGTTGGCAGCGTTTTGTTAATAACGCTAGGGATCATGGGAGAGCTTGGGGTTGGTATAAAGATCGTATCCATCAACGTTACGCTGCGGGGCAAAAGCGCTGAACTACGGGACAAGAATGCTGAGCTGCGGAGCGAGAGCGACCTGCTGCTTGCACTTGTAACGCAGCAGGCAGGCGATGCCAATGG
The DNA here is from genome assembly GCA_963797585.1 of uncultured Acidobacteriota bacterium. Classification (GTDB taxonomy): domain Bacteria; phylum Acidobacteriota; class Terriglobia; order Acidiferrales; family UBA7541; genus Palsa-295. Next base: position 150,603 of record CAWCQH010000020.1, on the reverse strand, counting down.
GTCAGCCCAGAGGGCAGGACGTGCAGCAGATGGGGCGCAGCACCGAGCGACGGAAATTGGCAATGAACTAGCCAAGGAAATTGACAGAGAACAGGAAGCTGAACAGAAATTAGAAATCGAGAAGCAGAAGCGATTAAAACTAGCCGCCAGTTTGCGTGATCGAGAGCTGTTTGACCAGTCTGGAATGCTTGCTAAGCTCTCGTCCTTCCCTCCCCGCCGCGTAATATTGGTGTATTTGAACGAGTCCGAACCGCGCCAGTTTGCTGAGCAGATCGCTTTTGTCTTTTTGAACCTAAAGTGGCCGTTGGTTGGGAGGCCCATGTCTAATGACTTACTCCTTTTTCCTGGAATTTCCATAACATGTGGATACCACCAATTAGGTTCACAGGACGAGATGCGCCAGTTGAAAGCGGGGGAGTCGCTGGCCGAAGAAATACAGAGACTATTTACGACGGATGGGCACGCTGACCTCGCCGTAAACCAATTCACGGATGGATTCCGAGACGAGCCTCCTTCAACTTTATTGATTGGGGTAGGCCGAAAACCAAACCTAGAGTTGGAACAGGCGCTGGAAGAACTTGGCACGCCTGCGGTTACACCACTTCCGCGATCGGGTACCACGATGATCGGCGACCGCGTTAACATCCCCGTAGACCCTAAATTTAAGCCAAATAACGGAACTCCATAAGAAAGTACAAAAGCAAAAAGCAATGTGGAAAACCAAACGGCACCACTACCAAGTGTCTGGTCTTGTTGCGAAGGCTAAGTGCGGCTGTTAAGATTGTAACTCAGCGCGCCTGGAAGACGCGAGTCGTACACAACCTTCCATCATGCACGTGTTGGTTCCATTTAAAACCAAGAACGCAAAGGGGAAACGGGATTGGCAAAATACGACCTTGTGATCGTTGGCAGCGGACCCGGCGGCTACGTGGCCGCGATCCGCGCCTCGCAGTGGGGATTGAAAACCGCCGTCGTGGAAAAGGACCCGTTTCTGGGCGGTACCTGCCTGCACGTAGGCTGCATCCCAACCAAGGTCTTTTTGCACCATGCCGATATCTACGACAACTTCAAGCGCGCCGCCGAGTTCGGCTTCGAGGTGAAAGACGTCAAGGTGAACTGGCCCGCGATGCTCACGCGCAAAGACAAAATCGTCAAGAAACACGCCGGTGGCATCGCCGCTCTTTTCAAAAAGAACAAAGTGGATTCCATCACCGGCTGGGGACGCATCGCCGGCCCGGGCCGTGTTTCCGTCGAAAAAGACGGGAAGACCACCGAACTCGAAACCACCTACACCATGCTCGCAACCGGTTCCGAGGCCCGCTCCCTGCCGGGAGTCGAAATCGACAACACCACCATCCTCACCAACCGGGAAATTCTCGCTTTGCAAAGCATCCCTAAATCGCTCGTCGTGGTCGGATGCGGCGCGGTGGGCGTTGAATTTGCCTCGGTGTTTCACACGTTCGGCTCGGAAGTCACCCTTCTTGAAACCCTGCCGCGCGTTGTTCCGCTCGAGGACGAGGAAATTTCCGCCGAGCTTGAAAAGAGCTTCCGCAAAAAAGGCATTAAGATCGAGCTGGAGGCGAAAGTCTCCTCCGTCATCAAGGATGCCAACGGAGCGACAGTCTCCTACACGGACAAGTCTGGAAGTCCCAAGACGATCTCCGCGGAAAAGGTCCTCATAGCCGTCGGACGGCGCCCGCTTACCGAAAACATCGGTCTCGAAAAGACCAAGGCCAAAGTGGAGCGCGGCTTCGTGCACACCGATGCCTTCCTGGAAACCGGCGAGCCGCATCTTTACGCCATCGGTGACATCGTCGCCGGACTTCCGCAACTCGCCCACGCCGCATCCATGGAAGGCATCATCGCCGTGGGACGCATGGCCGGCAAACCCGTGCAACCCTTCGACCGCAAACGCTGCCCCAACGCCACCTACTGCGAGCCGCAGATTGGCTCCATCGGCCTGACGGAAAAGCAGGCGCGCGATGCCGGGCTGGAGGTCAAGACCGGAAAGTTTCCCTTCCTTGCCAACAGCAAGGCCACCATTCTCGGCAATCACGAAGGCTTCATTAAAGTGGTCGCCGAAGCGAAATACGGCGAAATTCTGGGCGTACACGCCATCGGGCCCTTGGCCACTGAAATAATCGCCGAGCCGGTCGCGGCTATCGGTTTGGAAGCCACGCTGGACGACATGGCATCCACTATTCACGCTCATCCCACTGTCTGGGAAGCAATGGGCGACGCATTCAACGCTGTCCGCGGGCTCACCATCAATTACTGACGCGGGAGTTTCTCCTAAGTTCAGGAAGCGGCAAGCTTAAACAATGAAGAAGTGGCACCCGGTAACCTCGTGAAGCAAGCAGAGAAAATCGCCTGGGTAGTGGACCTCGGGCTCATCCCGTACGCGACCCGCGTGCGACTTGCAGCACGCGCTGGTAGAAGCGCGGAAAGCGCACGAAGTCCCCGACGTGCTGCTCCTCTGCGAACACCCTCACGTGATCACCCTTGGCCGCAACGGCAAACGCGAACATCTTGCGCGCCGGATCGAACGTACTTGGCCAGATGCATGTGGAATTTCACCCCAGCGACCGCGGAGGCGACATCACCTATCATGGCCCCGGGCAGATCGTGGGTTATCCGATCCTGGACTTGGCAGAGCACCGCCGTGACGTCCGCTGGTACGTCGAGCAACTGGAAGAAGTAATGCTGCGCGCCACGGCCGAGTTTGGCATCGCCGCCAAGCGAGTGGAGGGCAAACACGGCGTTTGGGTGGACGTCCCGGCAGGAGAAGAAAAACTCGCTGCGCTGGGCGTGCATCTGAGCCGCTGGGTCACCTCCCACGGTTTTGCCTACAATGTCTCGACCGACCTGCGCCTCTTCGACCTCATCGTGCCCTGCGGCATCCCGGACAAACGCGCCACCTCGCTCGAACGTTTGCTTGCGCGCGAAGTCTGCACCGGCGAAGTTCGCCCGAGTCTCATCTCGCACTTTGGAAATGTATTCGAACGCACCATGATCCAAACGTCCCATCGCGATCTGGAAGCCGCCCTCCGCACGCGCACTGCGATGGCCGGGATACCTGGGTCGCAGCACGCTGGACAGGTTTCTCTTGGGGAGGGTGCTTCATGAACCATCCCGTGATGCCGTCTTCGAACAAGCCTTCGAACGGATCCGTGCAACTCTCGCTGAGCGCCGCCCAGCAGCTCGATCTCTATTACTACATGCAGTTAAACCGGCAGCTCGAAGAGCGCATGGTCCGCCTGTTCCGCCAGAACAAGATTGTGGGCGGCCTCTACTCGAGTCTCGGGCAGGAAGCGGTTTCGGTGGGAAGCGCGTTTGCTCTCGAACCGCGGGACTGGCTGGCGCCCATGATCCGCAACATCGGCGCCCTTCTCGTAAAAGGCTTCCCGCCGCGCGACATTTTCACGCAGCACATGGCCAAGTACACCTCGCCCACCCAGGGCAAGGACGGCACGAGCCACTTTGGCGATCTAAAGCAGCGCCACGTCGTTTCGCCCATTTCCATGCTCGGTGACCTGATTCCCGTGATGGCCGGCGTAGCCATGGCCGGCCGCTATCTGGGGCAGAAAATCGTCGCCATGACGTGGATCGGCGACGGCGGCAGTTCCACCGGAGCTTTCCACGAAGGAATGAACCTCGCCGCTTCCCAGAACGCGCCGCTCGTCGTGGTCCTTGAGAATAATCAGTGGGCCTATTCCACACCGGTTTCCCGCCAGGTTCCCGTTCGCGATCTTGCCAACCGTGCCCACGCCTACGGCGTACGGGGAATGGTTGCCGACGGCAACGACGTGCTTGCGGTCTACAAAGCCGCCAAGGAAGCGGTCGGCGAATGCCGCGCGGGGCGCGGTCCCGTTCTTCTCGAAGTCAAAACCATGCGGATGAAGGGACACGCGCAGCACGATCCCGCCGAGTACGTGCCCAAGGCGATGTTCGATTACTGGAAGGCTCGCGATCCCATCGCGCTCTTCGAAAAATATCTCACCGAGAATCATATCTGGGATGCCGCCAGGAAAGCTGAAATTGACGCGCGCATCGAGCAGGAGCTCGACGCCGACCAGAAGTTCGCGGAAGAGTCGCCTCTTCCGCCGCCCGAACTCGCGGAACAGGGCGTCTATTGCGAGGGATGCCACACCATCACGGCGGAGTGGCACCGTCCCCAGGAAGAGGTCATGCCTCCCAACTCCAGCGTGCAAGGGGTTTGGACCATTTCCGACTTCGGCGCGGCGCAGCCACCTGCCGCCCTTCCACGGCCGGCCATTTCGGTGGCGCCTCACCTGAGGCCGGCGGCGCATCCGGCGAAACACGGCGGAAAACATGCGCCGAAACACCCGGCGAAACCGCATCCCAAACCGCCCGCTCCCATCGACACGCAACCCGATTTAGCCACCGCTCCCGCCCTGCGCGTCCCCTTCGGACGCGGCCCGAAAGACAAAGCCTTCCGCCAGGAGCAGCAGAATGCCAAGGACGCGCGCCGCAACGACAAGCGGGGAAGGCACCGCTGATGGCCGAAGTCACCATGCTCGAAGCCATCCGCGAGGCTCTCTTCGAAGAGATGGAGCGCGACCCCTGCGTTGTCACCCTGGGTGAGGATATCGGCGTCTACGGCGGCGCGTTCAAGGCCACCGAAGGTCTCTTCGCGAGATTCGGTCCCGAGCGCGTGATCGACACTCCCATCAGCGAAACCGCCATCGTCGGCGCGGCCTGCGGCATGAGCTATCTGGGGCTGCGTCCCATCGCGGAAATGCAATTCATCGACTTCATTGCCTGCTGCTTCAACCAGGTCACCAACTTTGCCGCCAAGTCCCACTATCTTTGGGGCGCTCCGGCCCCGATCGTCATCCGCGGGCCCTCGGGCGGCGGAGTCCACGGCGGGCCGTTTCATTCGGCGAACCCCGAGATGTATTTCGTGCATACGCCGGGGCTGAAGGTGGTTTATCCTTCCACGGCCTACGACGCGAAGGGTCTGCTGAAGTCCGCCGTGCGCGACAATAACCCCGTGCTCTTTTTCGAACACAAGTTCCTCTACCGTCGGATCAAGGAAGAGATCCCCGCGGGCGACTACACGGTACCCATTGGCAAAGCGGTCATTCGGCGCCCGGGCAGAGATCTCACCATCGTCAGCTATGCCGCCATGGCGCACACCTCGCTCGAAGCCGCGCGGGAACTCGCCAACGAAGGCATCGAGGCCGAGGTGATCGACCTGCGCACCCTGCTTCCGCTTGACCGCGACACGATTCTCGACTCGGTGAAGAAAACGAACCGGCTGCTCGTGGTGCACGAAGACACCCGCACCGGCGGGATCGCCGGCGAAATCGCCGCCGTCGTCTGCGAAAGTGCCTTTGCCGACCTGGACGGCCCGGTGATTCGCGTCACCGGCCTCGACACCCCGGTTCCTTACGCCCCCTCTCTCGAACAACATTTCCTCCCGAACGTCGAAAAAGTTGCCGCGGCGGCGCGGGAATTGGCAAAATACTAACGCGGACGAAAGTGAGCTAGCGCAAGTGGGAAAAACGAAAGGTCTCAACAACGTGGAGTTCGCAGTCGGATCCGAGGTGCGCATCGCGGATCGCCCCTTCCTCGAGAGCTTCCTCGAAGCGGGCCAGTACCACAATGAACTGGAGCCCGAGCAGCTCGATTTCGCCGGCCACGTGGCGAAAGTGAAGGAAGTCACGTTCTTTCACGGCGGCGACGAAATTTACGCGCTCGAAGGAATTCCGGGCGTCTGGCACGAGGAATGCCTCAGCGCCGTTTGAGTTTCTACCCTAGGAGATAACCATGGCTGTCGACGTCATCATGCCCCAGATGGGCGAAAGCATTTTTGAAGGTACCATCACCAAGTGGCTGAAGAAGCCCGGCGACAAGATCGACCGCGACGAACCTCTTTTTGAAATCTCCACCGACAAGGTCGATGCCGAGATTCCCTCCCCTTCCGCTGGGGTGCTCAAGGAGATCAAGGTCACGGAAGGCCAGACGGTGCCCATCCAGACCATCGTGGCGGTGATTGACGCCGACGGCGCGGCTGCGTCCGCCGCGCCTGCCGCTCCGGCGAAAAGCGAAGCTCCCAAAGCGCCGCCCGCTCCAGCCCAACCGCAGGCCAAGCCCGCTGCGGCCGCGCCGTCAGCACCATCGGCGCCGGCGCAGGCTTTGCCGGCCCCCTCTGCCGCGAATCCTCCCGAAACCGCCAGCTCGAAAGTGCGCAGCTCTCCGCTCGTTCGCCGCGTCGCCCGGGAGAACAATGTCGATCTCTCGCAGGTCGCCGGAACCGGTGCAGGAGGCCGCGTGAGCAAGCGCGACATTATGGCCGCCGTCGAGTCCGGTACGGCCGCCGCACCATCGGGGGACGCTGCTCCCCGTCCTGCGCCGCCGCAAGCGCTTCCGCCATCGGGAGGAGTCTCCGCCTCAGCCGTTCTCGAAAACGCCGTGCCCCGCGAAAAGATGTATTTCGGCCACTACGAAGTGCAGCCCATGTCCATCATGCGGCAGCGCATCGCGGAGCACATGGTGCTCTCGAAGCGCGTCTCCCCGCACGTCTACTCGGTCGAGGAAGTCGACGTCACTGGCATCGCGGCGCTGCGCGCGAAGATGAAGACCAAGTTCGAAGAGCAGGCCGGCACCAAGCTCACCTTTATGCCCTTCTTCATCCGGGCCGCCGTCGAGGCCCTGCGCGCCTTCCCCACGGTGAACGCCTCCGCGGACGGCACCAACGTCGTTCTCCACAAGGAATGCAACATCGGCGTAGCCGTAGCTCTGGACTGGGGCCTGATCGTCCCGGTAATCAAGGAAGCCGAGGAAAAGAATTTTCTGGGACTGGCGCGAGCTCTCAACGATCTCGCGGTCCGCGCCCGCACGAAAAAACTCAAACCCGAGGAAGTTACCGAGAGCACCTTCAGCATTACCAACCCCGGCGTTTTCGGCGGCCTCTTCGGGCTCCCGGTGATCAACCAGCCCAACGTCGCCATTCTCGGCCTCGGCGCCATCGAAAAGCGTCCCGTCGTGATCGACGACGCGATTGCCATCCGCTCGATGGTCTATCTCACGCTCTCCTACGACCACCGCGTCGTGGACGGGGCCGTGTCTCATCAATTTATGGCCCACATCAAGCACACGCTCGAAAGCTGGACCGAAAGCATCCTGTAGCCGGCGGTTGACTCCGCCAAAGATCGAACCCAAGGCAAGCCGGGAACTCGTGGGCTCCCGGCTTCTATCCCTGGCCCTCTTCGGGCGGCCTTCTTCCGGTTGTTTGTCATGAGCTCCGATCCCAACCCGTCTCCTCCCTGGGGTTCGCCGCCCTGGATGATCGATTTCACCCCTCCCTCTCAGCTCCTCCCGCGTGCAGTAGACATCGCGATCGTGGGCGCCGGTTTCACAGGTCTGGCAGCGGCCGCGTGGCTGCGCCTGCACGATCGACGGAAATCCGTCGCAGTTCTGGAGGCCGGTTCCATCGGGGAAGGCGCTAGCGGACGCACGGGCGGCATGGCCTTGGCTGAGACTGCCGCGGGCGATCTTCCCGGCCTGGGAGACGTTCTAGGGGGCCTACAGGACATTCTGGCGAGACTTGAAGTCGATTGCGGCCTCGCACTGCCCGGTGCCCGGGAAATCGCCCGGAGCGGATGCCGCCCCGACTCCCCCATCTTGTGGAATGACTCGGGCACCCTTCGCGTCGTTCGCGAAGTCCCCGGCGGCACCCTCGATCCTGGCAGACTCGTCAGCGGACTGGCCCGGGCTGCCGCCAGCCTGGGCGCGATGATCTTCGAGTACCGAAGGGTCACCGGCGCTCGCTGGGCCGCTCCCATCGAGCTCGAAATCGCAGCTTGCGATGGACAGTCAACTCCGGAAAACTTGTCCGCCAAAAAGGTTCTCTTCGCCACAAACGCCCTTTCGCTTCCGCTCTCCGGCCTCGATTCAGGCACCCATCCCAAGCTGACGCTGGCCGCTCTCACCACGCCGGTCTCGCCGGAGGTCCTGAAAGCAATCAGCCTGGCCGATGGAAAGCCTTTCTACACCGTGGATTTCCCCTACCTCTGGGGCCGCCTGCGCGAAGACAACTCCATTGTATGGGGTGCAGGCTTGGCGGATCCCGCGCCGTCGGGTCGCCTGGAAGACGTGCGGATCGACGCCGGAGATCCCGCGCGCATGTTCGCCCACCTGGAAAGGCGAATACGCGCCCTGCATCCGGCATTAGGGGACGCGAGCTTCACCCATCGCTGGGGCGGCCCGATTCTGTTTCGGGACAATTGGGAGCCCGTTTTCGGCCGCCACCCGGCAAGCCGCGATGCACTGGTCATCGGCGCCTTTGCCGGACACGGCGTGGCTCTTTCCAGCTATCTCGGCGCGTGGGCCGCCGAGATATTCCTCGGCCGCCGCGACCTCCCGGAATGGGGCGGGCTCTGAGCCGCGTTACCGCAACCGCAGTCGGAGATCCTCGGCGAACTTATCGATGCGGGACAACGGAACGATGGAGATTCCTTCGTCCCCGAAAAGCCGCACCACAAATTGATGCCGCCGGTTATCGCCGGAAGGCTCTTCCTCGGTAATGGTGGTGAACTCGCATTCGGGCAGCCGCTGGCGAATGCGGTGAACGGTATAGGCCAGAGCCTTCGGCTGCGCGGGATCGCGCCCAAGCGCGAGCGCATGGACGAATCCGCGCACTCCGTTCCTGTAGCCGTAGTCGAGTTTCAGGGGATCCCCGGGCTCGGTGAATTCCTCCACGCGGATATTGCGCTCGAGCTTGGGTACGCGGCGCCTCAGAAACACGCCGTTGATGCGCTCCTTGATCCAGGCCCGCGTGCTCTCGACCACTCCTCCCCGCGAACGCCGCGGCAGGGCCACGTGAGAGCGATAGAGCCGGTCGAGCTCGGCGTCAAAATCATCGGCAAGCAGGGCGTGCTGCGGGCTGAACTGCAGCACGTTCGAAAGAGTGTCGCCCAGTTTCTCAAGGTAAGCCGTGGGTCCGCCCTGCGGTTCGCGCAGCCGCGCATCGAATTCCACCGGGAGCGCGCGCAGCAGCCCCTCGTCGGCCTGGGGATGCAGGCGGCGAACGCGGGCAAATTCCGACTGGTCCTCGATCACCCGGATGGTCCGCTTCAACAGGCCGTCCCGGCGGGCCGCGGTCTCTTCGAGCAGCACTCCGATATTCACCCATTCATCGCGGACCGGGTTCGGTGTGTAGCGCAGAATCCGGTAGCGAAATTCATTTCTCGGTTCTTCCGACATGGCTCACTTCCAGTTGGGAAACGGCTGCGCCGAAGACTTCCAGGCCGACACGATCAGGTCCCGGACAAGATTCCGCCGCCGGAAAAGCTGTTCCAGCAGCCGTTCCAGGGCCTCCTGGTTTCCTTCATACCACTGCGGAGGAATCGCGCTGGCCGCCTCTTCCAGCGCCGCCGCGTCCAGCTTTTCGATCCTCGCGATCCAGGGTTCAAACGATTGCAGGCCGCGCACGCCGCCGTACACCTTGTGCCGCGCGTACAGCCCCCTCAAGGGAGCGTCCGGAAAATTCCATTCCCCGGCGTTAAAGCAGAATCCGTGATCGATCATCTGCGCCTGGTAGCGCAATTCGCTGCCGCAGCGGAAGAAAATCGCCTGCCGGCCGTTCGTGTTGCAAGTCCACTTGTCAAACGCGAGTATCCCGCAAAAGGCGTCCAGGTTCAGAACTTCGCACAACTGCTCCTCCGGCAGGAAATCGTAGACCACCGTTTCCGCCGGAGCCCCTGGATAACGTGAACCGAATTGAAACCCCGCCGTGCACGGAGCGCGCCCGCGCCCCATCTGCACCACTAAATCCTCGGTGTGCCGGATCAGCCCTTCGCGGACTTCCACCACCGCCGCCTGCGCCGTCGGCACTCCTATCCTAGCCGCCAGCCTAGTCGCCAGCAATTCGTTCGCCAGAATCCGCACACCCTGCGGGTTATTCTGGAACTTTACCACATAGTATTCTTCATCCGCGCAGCGCATCAGATGCGCCTGCGCCCCTCCCCGCATCCTGCGGATTTGTTCCACTGCCAGCGGCATCGCGCGGGTATGCTAGCCACCGCGGCAGTTCGCGGCAAGCAAAACATTTTCGATCGAACCGATCCGGAACATGCCCTTCGGCGTTTCATCGGGAATCTGCTGCCGTTCACAGCGAATGCAGGAAGGGATTTAAAAAAAGCGGGGCATGACGCGGACGAAGACTTCGTTATGGGAATAGCAGGCGCGATGGGCCGTGCCCAAAGAAAAACGCGGGACCCGGCTTGCCGTCGCCTTGGCGGTCCCGCGATTCCGGCTCTCCCGAAACTTTCCGGCAGCGCTAGCGTTTTTTCCGTTTGGCGCCTTTCTTCGGCGCCGCTTTTTTCGCTTTTGGTTTCGACTTGGCCTTCGCTTTTTTCTTGGGCTTCGCCGCAGGTTTGGCCTTGGCCTTCTTTTTCGCCGGAGCCTTCTTGGCCTTGCTCGGTTTTGCCGGTGCGGGCTTGCGCGGAGCCGGCGCGGCTGCCTCTTCTTCCGGATCTTCCTCGATGACAATCTCTTCTACTTCGATCGCTTCGACGGGTTGTTCCTGCCCCTCTTCCTCTTCTTCGTAAGCGGGCAGTTCATCGTCTTCCTCATCGTTCATCTTGGCGTGAAACATCGTTCCTCCGTGGGTCTCGGGGTTGCCGGACGGCTTCAAACTCCTTCGGCGCTTATAAACGGAGTGTTGGAACTTTGTCAAGGCGCATGGCTTGAATATTTGAAACGCTGCCGGATGATCTGTGGGTTTCCCGAACGAGGAAAGACAGAGAGGGCACTTCGAATTCCCGCATCATATTGAAAAACAAGGGCTTACTGACCGACAACAGCCGCTAGCGCTGGATTTTAAGCAAATCTCCCGCTTCGAGTGAGCGGTCCGCAAGAAACGGATTGGATTCCTTCAGCGCCGACACCGTCGTTCGGTATTCCCGCGCTATCGAATAGAGAGTCTCGCCCGGCTTCACCTTGTGCTGCACCGCATCCAATTTGTCCGCGCTGCGCGTGGAAACCGTGCGCTCCGTGGCGCGGCTGGTATGCGCAGCACTCCGCGACGACGCAGCGGCGGAAATTTCGGCGGACTCGCTGCCCGTGAAAATTTTCAGCCGTGAGCCGCGCGCCGCGTGATTGCTCGCGATATGGTTCCAGCGCTTCAGGTCCGACACGGTTACGTCGAAGCGGTCGGCGATTCCTTCGAGAGTATCTCCCCGTTGCACGCGATAGTGAACCACGCGCGTCACCACCGGCACCGTCGGCACATTCAGCAGAAAACCCGAAGGCACCGTCGCGTGCGCGTCGAGATGGTTGGCCACTTGTAATGCCGGAACCGTCAGACGATAACGCCGCGCAATGTCGGAAAGCGTCTCGCCGTCGTTTACCGTATGCAGTCGCCAAGAAGTTCTCTTGTCTTCCGGGACCTGCTGGATGTTCTGCTGGAAGCGCGCCGTCAGGCCGGCCGGAAGCTTCAGTTCGAATCCCGGCTGGCTAGGCGTCACCGTGCGCAGCAACTGTGGATTGAGCAGACGCAGTCCATCGAGGTCCGTTCCGGTGGCATCCGCCACCAGGTGCAAATCCACGGGATGATCCAGCTTCACCGCTTCCACCTGCGCCGGCTTTTCCGCTTCGATCTGCACTCCGTACAAAGCCGGCGCCTTGGCAACGAGCGCCATCGCCACGATGATCGGCACGTAATTCTGAGTCTCCTTCGGCAATGCGTTCCGTTTCTGCAATTCCCAGAAATCGGCATAGCCGGTGCGCTCGATGGCTTTCGCGACGTTCCCCGGCCCCGAGTTGTAAGCTGCCATCACGAGGTACCAGTCGCCGAACATTCCGTAAAGATCGCGCAGGTGCCGGGCCGCCGCGCGCGTGGCCTTTTCCGGGTCGCTGCGTTCATCCACCCAATAGCTTCGTTCGAGATCGTACTGCTCGCCGCGGTAGGGCATGAACTGCCAGATCCCGCGCGCGCCCGCGCGTGAAACAGCCTGCGGCTGATAAGCGCTCTCGGCCTGCGCCAGATAAATCAGGTCCTGCGGGACGCCTTCTTCTTTCAGGACGCGGCGTATCATTTGGTCGTAACGGCCCGCCCGCCCGAGGCCGTGTTCCATGATCGCGCGTCCCCGCGTCGTAGTGAAAAAACTCAGGTATTGCAGCACCGAGTCGTTGACCGTCAGGGGAAGGTCGTGCGGGACGGTAATCAATTCCCTCTGCGCCTTGGTAATCAGACGGGGATCGCCCGCGGGCAGCGTCAAATCCGCAAGCTCGTCGATCGGAGCGGGCTGTGCCGGCGGAGCCGATTCTGCTTCCTCGGCTTCTTCCTCAACGCCCTGGATGGCTGTTGCTGGCGGATTCGCGTGCATCTCCTCGCCGATCTGGTCGAAAAGTTTCGAAAGCCGCGCATCCGACTCAGCTTGAAAGCCGCTCGCGAGAATCAGATTGACGGCCTTATCGAGATCGGCCCGGCCTTTATCGGGGTTTCCCGACGTAAAGTCGCGCTCGCTGAAGCTGACCCTCTCTTGAACGCGTTCCACCAGGATATCGATGGCAGGCCGGGTATCCAGCCGCAGCGAAACGGCGGAAAGCGGCCGGTCTGGCAGGGGAAGCGGTTGCTTTACATATTCTGGCGGGGGTACCGGCGCCGGGAGCGCCGCGGGCGGTCTGACCTGCACCTTTGTGGTGGTCCCTTCGCAACCTGCCAGCAATAAGACGCTGCCGGTTACGAAAGCCCATTCCCTCATCCGCTGCTTCATAACAACCCCGCCTTTAGACTTCCCGATAGCTCTTAATGCAAGCCAGCATCCGAATCACAAATCCGAGGAGGCCCGAAGGGAAAACCCTGCAGCAGCCCACTTTCCCACAGCAGCTAAAAGATTACGAGTACTACTTTCCGAGGTCAATGGCCCACAGGTACCAAGGGGTTGACCGAATCAGGACATGGGCAAAGTCGTCGCAAACTGTGCAGATTTGCCCACTTGGGCCGCTTCGGAACAGCCTTATATCACCATTTTCGCTTCAATTGCTAGTGTAACCGATGGCAGCCTATCGGTAGAGCCCTAAGCCAAGGCCTGCCGCAGGTCTTCGATCAGATCGTCGGGATCCTCGAGACCCACCGAAACTCGAACCGTTCCCGGCTGCACCCCCGCCCCGCGCAGCTCCGTCTCGGACATTTTGTAGTGCGAAGTGTATATCGGCAGTACCACCAGGGACTCGACCCCTCCCAGGCTCGCTGCCAGCAGGAAAATGCGCGCGTGGTCGCAAAAGCGCCGGGCAGCCGCCAGGCCGCCTTTCATGTCAAACGCCAGCATCGCTCCGAAGCCGCGCATCTGGCGCTTCGCCAGCTTGTGATCCGGATGCGACGGTAAGCCGGGATAGTGAACCGCCGACACCTTGGGGTGCTTTTCGAGGAACTTCGCCACCATCATCGCGTTCCGGCATTGCTTCTCCATGCGGACTTCGAGCGTCTTCATCCCGCGAATCAGCAGGAAGGCGGCCTCGGGGTCCATCGAGCCGCCCAGGTAGATCACGTTCTCGCGCACCTTCTTGATGAGCGCTTGGCTGCCAACCGCCACCCCCGCGATCACATCCGAATGCCCCGCCAGGTACTTCGTCGCGCTGTGTACCACCAGGTGGAATCCCATTTCGATGGGCTTCTGCAAGACCGGCGTCGCGAAGGTGTTGTCGATGATCGAGATCAGATCCCACTCCTTCACGAACGCCATCACCTTTTGCAGATCGACGAGTCTCAAGGTGGGATTGGTGGGCGTCTCCACGTACACCGCCTTGGTCCTCGGGTTCACCAGCCGCTCGATCCCGGCCAAGTCCGACTCCACGTGCCGCACCACGATTCCAAAGCGCGGAAAAATGTCCCGCAGCAGACGATAGCTGCCACCGTAGAGCTGGCGTGTCGCAATCACCTCGTCGCCCGCCCGCAGCACCGCGAGCAGCGCGCTCGCTATGGCCGCGCTTCCTGACGCCGTGACCACGGCCGCCTCGCCGCCCTCAAGTGCCGCGATCTTTTGTTCGGCCATGGCCAGCGTCGGATTGCCGTAGCGCGTGTAGATGTAAGCGGCGCTCTTGCCTTCCGCCCAGCGCTTCATCTCCTCGGTGTTCGCAAACGTGAAGTTAGCCGTCCGCGAAATGGGCGTGCCAACGGGAGCTCCGACGCCGAACCGCTCTTCACCGGTATGAATGGCGATGGTCGCATCGCCATAGCGCTTTGTTGTGCCTGATTTTTTCGCCGTTTTTTTCGGCGACTTTCTCAGCGGGGGTTTCATGAACGCAGAATGGCGCATTTCCGCGCGCCATCGCAAGCGCCAAATTGGCAAAGCGATGCAGTCAAATCCCGGCTGGCGGAGCGAGCCCTGCGCAGAGTGCGCCCCCGCGGAGTTAGCCTACGCAGAGTGAGCCTTCGAAGAGTGCGAATGATGCTGCGCCACTTCCGACTCGTCGTCTTCGGAGTGGTGCGGCTTGTGCGCGGCGATAACCTTGTCGGCAATTTCGGCCGGCACAAAATCGTAGTGCGAGAACTCCATGGAATAGCTGCCGCGCCCCTGCGTCATCGAAATCAGTTCATTGGCGTAGCTGAGCATTTCCGCAAAAGGCACCAGCGCCTTGATCGTCACGCTTCCCGCCCGCGCTTCGCTGCCGCTGATGCGCCCGCGCCGCGAACTCAGATTGCCCATCAGGTCGCCTGAATACTGATCCGGGGCGTAAACCTCCACGTGCATGATCGGCTCGAGGAGCGCCGGCCGCGCCTGCTTCATGCATTCCTTGAACGCAAGCGAACCGGCAATTTTGAACGCCATGTCGCTCGAATCCACGTCGTGATATTTGCCGTCATACAGGCTCACGCGGAAATCGACCACCGGGAACCCCGCCAGAAATCCCCGCTCCGCTGAATCCCGGATGCCCTTCTCCACCGACGGAATCCAGTTCTTGGGGATCGCCCCCCCGAACACATCGTCGACAAACTCAAAACCCCCGCCGCGCGGCAGCGGTTCCACCTTGATGCGGCAAACGCCGAACTGCCCGTGGCCGCCCGTCTGCTTCTTATGCTTGCCCTCTGCATCGGCCTTGCCGCGAATGGTCTCGCGATAGGGCACTTTGGGCGGCTTCAGGGTCAGGTCCACGTGATACCTCTTGTGCAGCTTCGCCACCACCACTTCGACGTGCTGCTGCCCCGCGCCGCTCAGCAGGAATTCCTTCGTCTGCGGATCGCGCGCGAAACGCAGCGCCAGGTCTTCCTCGAGAATCTTGTGGATCGCCTGCCCGATGCGGTCTTCATCGGCCCGCGTTTTCGGCTCGACTGCGAACGTGATGGAGGGCTCCGGAATGCGCGCCGGCGCGTAAAAAATCGCACCGCTCTTGTCGCCCAGGGTCTCGCCGGTGGTGGTCTCCTTCAGCTTCGGAACCGCCCCGATATCGCCGGCATGGAGGTCGCCGACGGCCGCGGCCGTCTTTCCCTGCATCGCCTGAAGATGCTGCAAGCGCTCCTGCGTGCCGCGGTTGAAGTTGTTAAGCGTCGCGTCATTCTTCAGCACGCCCGACATCACCTTGAAATACGTGATGCGCCCCGAGAAGGGGTCCGCCAGCGTTTTGAACGTAAAAATCGATACCGGATCGCCATCGGAAATTTTCCTCTCGATGGCTTCGCCTTTGTGATCGGGCGTCTTGTGGGCGGTCACTTTTCCGCGCGCCACCGGCGACGGGAAAATTTCCACCAGGAAATTCAGAATCGCCTCGGAGCCAGTATTGTGCAGGGCCGAACTCAGCAGCACCGGAAAAAGCCGCTTCGCCAGCACCGCCTCGCGCAGCCCTTTTTTCAGGTCGTCCACCGGCAGCGTGCCCTGGTCGAAAAATTCCTGCATCAGCGCGTCGTCGCCCTCGGCCACCAGTTCCACCAACGCCTCATGCGCCGTTTTCGCGGGATCGGCCAGCACCGCTGGAATCTCCTCGATCTTGGCTTTGCCATCGCCATCGGGCGTATAGAGCAGCGCCTTCATCGTGATCAAATCCACGACCCCCCGAAATCCCCGCTCCGAACCGATCGGCAACTGCAGCGGCACGACGCCGCGTCCGAACACGCGCTGCAGCGATTCGAACGCGCGGTCGAAGCTCGCCAGGTCGCGGTCCATCCAATTCAGAAGGAACGCGCGCGGCTGATCGTACTCGGTGGCGTAATCCCACACCTTTTCGGTGACCACCTGCACGCCGGCCGCCGCATCCACCACAATCAACGCCGCATCCGCGGCAATCAGCGATGACTTTGTCTCGTTGAGAAAAGTCGAGTAGCCCGGCGTATCGAGCAGATTGATCTTGGTCTTTTCAGCCTGTCCTGGCGCCTGCCATTCCGCATAAGCCAGTCCGGTATTGATCGATATCTTTCGCGCGATTTCCTCTTCGTCCCAGTCGGTAACCGTGGAACCTTCCGCCACTTTTCCCAGCCGCGGCGTCATCCCCGCGGTGAACAGCAACGACGACACGAGCTGGGTTTTCCCCGTGTCGCCGTGGCCTACAATGCCCACGTTGCGAATCCAGTCGGTGTTATAGGATTTCATGCGTCACCTCTCTTGTTGTCTCTGATCGGCAAATCAAGGCAGGACCTGCGTTTCGAAACACTTACACCCAAGCGCGTGAGCGGCGGCTTCCGGATAGGCATTTCGTGAGGGAATAAAAAGGACAACCACTTCGCGGATTGCACTGGGATCAACATCACGAAGCGCCGCCCCCGGCGATTGCGCGCGATGAACCCCGCAGAAAGCCGGATGCTAGCACAGGAAACAGCGAGGTTACAACCGGAGGCAGCCTAAAAAAGAGTGGAGGCGAAACAGCTCGAAGATGAGAAGAATCCGGACGCGAGGTTAGCCTCGCGTCCGCAGCATCGTCGCCTCTATCGGCGATTAAATGAAGGGGTTTTCGTCGGCCGAAGGTCCATACACCGAAGGCACCGGCACATTATTGAGCCGCAGATAAACGCCCATCTGCGCGCGGTGATGGATCACGTGATTGAGGCAGAAGCTGCGGATCACGCCGATCCGCGGCGCGCTGAAAATTTTCTTTTCGCCCGCCAACAGCGTCCACTCCTTCATCAAGGTTTCATCGCTGGCGCTGGCCAGCGATTTTCGCAGCTCGGAGACATTCTTGTCGAACGCCTCCAACAGCTCCTTGCGAGACGTCATCACCAGCGGTTGCCGCGACGGCCCGCCTCCCGCGGGACGCATGTTGAAGGAATCGTCGCGCAGAATCGTAGCGACGAAGCTCGGAAGCTCGGCCAGGTGGCCCGCCAGACGGCCCATGCTCATGGATTTCTCATGCGGTTTCCACTCGGGCTTGTCCTCGGGAACGCGCTCGAGTGTTTTGCGTGTCGTCGCCATCTCGTGATCGAATTCGGGAAGTATGGAATCGCGAAGCGCCATAATGCCTCCAAAGTTTGAAATTTGTCCTTCATTCTAAAACGGGCGGTATGAATAGCCGACGATTCCCGTCAGCCACCCCTCGAATCAAGCGCCAGGCTCATTCGCAGTTGATCATCCATGGAATGCCAAAGCGGTCGGTCAACATGCCGAAGCCCGTGGACCAGAATGTCTTCTGAAACGGCATGGTCACCGTTCCCCCTTCCGACAGCGCTTTAAATATGCGCTCGCCGTCTGCCGGATTTTTCATCGAGATCGAAACGGAATAACCCTGCGGTTTTGAATAGTGCGGCGGGGGCGCGTCGGAACCCATGAGTACGCTACCGTCGACAGTCATGCGCGCGTGCAGAATCTTGTCAAGCCATTCGGGGGGAGTTTTTGCCTCCATGGGTGAGCCCGCATGTTTCATCATGGCGTCAATCTTCCCGCCAAGGCACTTTTCGTAAAACTTGAACGCTTCTTCGCACGTGCCGTTGAACAAAAGATACGGATTCACCTGCATGCTGTAATTCTCCTTTGAAATTAAGAGTGTGCTGTCTCCAGCCAAACGTAAGAATTCAATTTTTGTTCTTCGCTAACCGCCGGCGATCGCTCCAATGATCAGGAACGGTTCCTTCCCCGTCGCGACGTCCCGAGGCAGCGGAGCATCCGGTGAATCGTGCGACAAATCCTCCTGGCAAGCAAAGAAGCGCAGGAAGGGCCGCCGTTCCTGCGTCACGTGGTCGCGGATCGTCCCGCAGAGCATCGGATACCGTCCCTCGAGTGCATTCAGCACCGACCGCTGCGTGACTTCGCCCTCAACCTCCAGGCTTATCTCGGCCCCCACCCGCGCCAGCGTTCGCAGGTGTTGGGGAAGCACGACCTGGATCACGGTGGATGTCATCGCATTTCCAGCGCCTAGCGCAAAGTCTGAACCTCGACCGACAAAACCGCCGGAAGATCCCGCACAATCGGCGTCCAGCTGTCCCCGGCATCGGACGACGCGTACACCTGGCCGCCCGTGGTGCCGAAATACACGCCGCACGAATCCAGTGAATCGACGGACATGGCATCGCGCAGCACGTTCACGTAGCAATTGCTCTGCGGCAGGCCTTTCGTGAGCGGCTCCCATTCGTTCCCGCCGGTGCGGCTGCGATAGACGCTCAGCTTTCCATCGATGGGAAAGTGCTCGGAATCGCTCTTGATCGGAACCACGTAGATCGTCTCCGGCTCATGCGCGTGCACATCGATAGGGAAACCGAAATCCGTGGGCAGGTTGCCGCTCACCTCCTGCCACAAATCGCCGGCGTTGTCGCTGCGCATCACGTCCCAGTGCTTCTGCATGAACAGGACATTCGGACGCGAGGGATGCATAGCGATGCGGTGGACGCAGTGGCCCACCTCAGCCGTCGGATCGGGAATGTGCTGGGATCGCAGCCCTTGGTTGATTGGCTGCCAGGTCTGGCCGCCATCGTCCGTGCGAAAAGCCCCCGCGGCCGAAATAGCGATGAACATGCGCTGGGGATTTTTCGGATCGATGAGAATCGTGTGCAGGCCCATTCCGCCGGCCCCGGGAGACCAGCGCGGCCCCGATCCGTGCTTGCGCAATCCGGAAAGTTCTTCCCACGTCTGGCCTGCATCGGTCGAGCGGAACATCGCGGCGTCTTCCACGCCGGCGTAGATTGTGTCCGCTTCGGTGAGCGACGGTTCGAGGTGCCACACGCGCTTGAATTCCCAAGGATGAGGCGTGCCGTCATACCACTGGTGCGTTCCGGGGATTCCGTCGTAGGTAAACTTGTTTCCGACGGGCTCCCAGGTCTTGCCGCCGTCGCTCGAACGCTGGATCAGCTGCCCGAACCACCCGCTCGACTGCGAGGCGTACAAGCGGTCCGGATCGAGCGGGGAGCCCTTCATGTGATAGATCTCCCAGCCCGCGAAGTGCGGCCCGCTCACGTCCCATTTCTCGCGCTTGCCGTCGGCGGTCAGGATAAACGCCCCCTTGCGCGTCCCCACCAGAACTCTCACTTTGCTCATGCGTCACTCCTCGCTTTCCTAAGATGCGCTGCCACGGCGCACTTCATGACTCCCGAAACTTGGGAAGAATCGGCGCCGGGTCGCGGTCTCGCCAGCGCCGCCGGGTCTCCGCGATCACTGCCTCGCGATTCTTTTCCATCTGCTCGATGAAGCCGCATGGCGCTCCGGTCTGCTGATGCCGCGCCGACCAGATCAGCAATTCCAGAAGCACTGGCGCAAGATCGATTCCCTTCTCCGTGAGCCGGTAGTTCAGCCGCCGCCCATCCGCAGGATCCGCCTCCGCCAGAATGATTCCGTTCGCTTCGAGCTTTTGCAAGCGGTCCGCCAGGATGTTCGTCGAAATCCCCTCGCCCGACTCCTCGAATTCCTTGAACGTCCGGAACCCGCGAACCATCAGGTCGCGAACGATCAGCAGCGACCAGCGGTCTCCAAACACCTCCAGCGAGATGCTCACTGGGCAATCGGACCGTCTTTGTAAAGCTGGGTGAGCCACAACGTCAGGCAGCTTATTCATCTCACTTGCATATTGCAAGTAATATTTTGCTTTTGCTTTTCGCTGTCATCCTGAGGCCATACGCGCGAAGCGCGGATGGGTGAGGGAGCTGCTTCTTCTTTCCTTCTTCTTTCCTTCTCCGTTGTTTGCCGTCATCCTGAGGAGCGCAGCGACGAAGGATCTCTCCTCGCGCACAATTCCTAGCGACCGCTCGCCGCCGGTAAACGCGTTTTAGGGAGTCGGGGCTCAGAGTCCCTGTGGCAACGTCGGTCTCCGTCAGGGCACGGATTTATCCGTGCCGCAATTTCCCGAAAATCGATGCGGCTTCAGCCGCTGAGGGACGATTCAATCAGTTGCCACACAGACTCTCTAGCGGGTCTGCAGGATCAACGTGAGGCTTACAAACAGCAGGAGGGGGCCAAGAACAAACACGAATCCGAGGCCCAGCAGCACTTGCACCGCGGCCTGATTCTTCGCGAAGTTCTTTACCGAAACAAGAAGGCGGGACGGCAGTTGGCGGCGCCAAATCGCCTTGCAAAACGCCACATAGGCCTCGAACCAGTATTGAATCTGCGCGTACGATTGCCAGAGCAGGTCAATTCCCGCGCAGATAACGAGCGCACCGACAACGGCAATGAGCTTCGGCATGAAGTTCGGGCCCCTTCAATTCGTTTCCGGAGCAATGATTCTAGTAACAAACGGGGGGTATCTTCCAGGATTCCAGAACGGGTGTTCGAAAAGCTAAAGGGGCTAAGCGCCCCGCCCCGCGGAGCGAGTCATCACATGGGGGGCATCGGGAGTCGCGCGAGGCACCTGCGACTGAAAGGAAGACCGTGGCGCACCGAGTGCGTCGTCAGGGCTGTGCAATGCGCGGCGGCCTCGCTCGGTTTGCTGCCAGGTGTGCACGATATTGTGGATCACGGTAATGTTAGGACCAATGGCGAGGATCCACAGCGCCAGAGGCATGCGGTTCGTAAGTGCGCCGAGAATCATCAGAACGAGCCGCTCGGGACGTTCCCAGAAGCCGACTCCCGGCCCAGGTACCAGCGATTCCGCCCGCGCCTTGGCATAGCTGACCATCACGGCACCCGCCATCGCCGCGCCCGCCAGGAAGGCGTACGGGAAGCGGTTCACCTGCACGTAGTAAACGAGCAGCCCGAGGAAAAGGATCAGGTCCGCGTACCGGTCAAGAATCGAGTCGAGGAAGCCCCCGAAGAGCGAAACGCGGTTCTGCCGCCGGGCCACCGGCCCATCGAGCAGATCGCAGAGACCCGCCAGAATCATCATTCCGCCCGCGGCCGCGAATCGGCCCTCGGCGAACAACACGGCCGCCCACAGATTCACGACGAGGGCCGACCAGGTGATGACGTTGGGAGGGATACCTGTAGGAGCCAGCAGGGCTGCGAGACGATCGATGGGCCAGGAGAGGTACCGGCCGATGGAACGCGTCAACATGAAGTCAGCGCCATCCACTATTCCTCATCGTAAATTGTGACCAGTTCAACCACCTCGTATTCTTTGATGCCCGCGGGCGTCGTGACCGTGACTTCGTCGCCCACTTTTTTGCCGAGCAAAGCGCGCCCGATCGGTGAAGTCGTGGAAATAAGGCCCTTATTGAAATCGGCCTCCTCAACCGTCACCAGCTTGTACTCGATTTTGGTGTCTTTCGCAACATCGATAACCACAATGCGCGAGCCATAGGCGGCGCGGTCCTTGGGCAGGTTGTTCAAATTCAGCATGGAAAGATCGGCCATGCGCTGGTGCAGCTGGCCCAGCCGGGCGGACACGTAGGACTGCCGCTCCTTGGCGTACTTGTACTCTGCGTTCTCCGAAAGGTCGCCGTGCGCGCGCGCAACTTTGATTTCTTTCGGGAGCTCGTCGTGCAATTCGTGCTCGAGGGCGGCGATTTCGTCCTTAAGCTTTTTCTTAATTTTCTCAGTAAGGTCGATCATCGGAAGCGCTTGCAACCAACCGGGCGGCACGTCCCCTGCCCCGTTCTACCCGGTTTACGACGTACCCCTAAATTATAGAGGATTTGCGGGCTGGGCCGCAATTATGGAAGTCCATCCGCCGAACGCCTCATCCGAGGGCTCGTTGACACTCTCGCGCGGCGGCTGCTAGATTGAAGTGTTTGTGCCTATGACAGAACTCACACCGAGAATGGGGCTCCCCAGCTGGATATTGTGGACGATAGCAGCCGTAGGACTTTGCTCCGGATGCGGAATGCGCGAGATCACGGCAGTCAAGCCCGCGCAGGCTCCCGCTGCCCTTCAGACGGCTACAAAACCTGAACTCATCGACCGGTACAATAAGCTCGCAAATTCGATCACTTCGATCAACGCCTCGGTAACCATTCAGCTGACGGCCGGATCGTCCTATTCAGGCGTGATCCAGCAGTATCATGAGGTGAATGGGTTCGTACTGGCCCGCAAGCCTTCCGACATCCGGGTAATCGGACAGGTGCCGATCGTCGGGAAGAACATCTTCGACATGCAGAGCGACGGCAAGGTTTTCCATATCTTCATCCCGTCAAAGAGCCAGTTTCTTGTGGGTCCGGCTGATCTGGAAAAGCCTTCGTCAAAACCCATCGAAAATCTGCGGCCGCAGCATCTGAGCGACGCCATCTTCTGGGAGCCCATTCCGAAGGGCGATCCGGTGCTTCTGGAGGAGGCCACGGTCCTTCCTTCCAGCTTCTACGTGCTGACGGTCGTCCGGGCGGCCGGGCCAGCCAGCGAGGCCCGCACCAATGCCCGGCCCGGCGAGGACTGGGAGATCGCCCGAAAAATATGGTTTGACCGGGCGGATTTGAGCGTCGCCCGCATTGACACTTTTGACTCTGGCGGTAAGCCCGCGGCAGTCGTACGATACAGCAATTGGGATATGTTCGGCGACCTGCGCTACCCGCGGCAAATCCTGCTCGACCGGCCGCAGAACGATTATCAGCTACATCTCGCGATCACGAAATTGACAGCCAATGAAATCATCACCCCCGACCGCTTCGAACTGGCGCAACCCTCGGGATCGACTCTGGTCGAGGTAGGAGAAGGAGCCGAGCGACCGCGGGAGGAGCAGGAACCTTGAGGCCAGGAGCTTCTACAAGTTGATCCGCTACATGATTTGGCAGAACGTGATGCATCGCCCCGTCCGCACGCTGATCACGGTGATCGGCATCGCCGTCGAAGTCACTCTCGTAATCATGGTGGTCGGGCTGACGACCGGCTTGCTAACGGAGTCCGCCAAACGGACCGAAGGCGTCGGCGCCGACATCATGGTCCAGCCTCCCTCGGCCTCCGTATTCATGGCTTTCAGCGGCGCGCCCATGCCCATTGCCATCGGGGATAAGCTCCAGCAACTCGACTACGTGCAGGCTGTGGCTCCGGTTCTGGTGCAGTTTAATTCGGTGAACGGACTCGACATTGTCTACGGAATTGACCAGAACAGCTTTAGCGCCGTCTCGGGTGGTTTTGTCTTCCACTCGGGTCACGAACTGCGGGCCCCTTACGACATTCTGGTGGACGACATTTACGCCCGCGGCAAGAAAATCAAAGTCGGGCAGACGCTGCACATTCTCTCGACCGATTTTCACGTCGCCGGCATCGTCGAGCACGGCAAGGGCGCCCGCCTGTTCGTCCTCATGTCCACTCTGCAGGAAATGTCGGGCGCGCACGACAAAGCCTCCGTTTTCTTCGTGAAGTGCGACCGCACCGACCACACCGCCGCCGCTTCCGACTCAATCAAACAGCTTCTCCCCGGCTACGAAATCCGTCCCTTGAAGGATTTCCTTTCGCTGATGACCTCGTCGAATCTTCCGGGACTGGCCGTGTTCATCAACATCATGATCGCGATTGCCGTGGCCATCGGCTTTCTGGTGATCTTCCTTTCGATGTACACCACCATCATCGAGCGCACCCGCGAGATCGGCGTATTGAAAGCGCTGGGCGCTTCCAAGCCCTACATCGTCGAACTCATCCTGAGCGAGACCACGCTCCTCTCGTTGATCGGCATTGCGGTGGGTGTCGGACTGAGCTTCCTGCTGCGCTGGATCTTCGTGTCCGCTTTCCCGTCGATGACGATCCTGATCACTCCGCAGTGGATTGCCATTTCCGGGGCCATCGCCATCGTGGGCGGACTCCTGGGCGCTTCCTATCCCGCATGGATCGCCAGCCGAAAAGACCCTGTCGAGGCGCTTGCCTACGAGTAGTTGCGCCAAATCCTGACGATTCGCGAACGTAGCGGCCGTTCCCGTACTATGCAGGATGCCCAAACCCTACTAGAATATTTGAACTGCAGAGGTGCGTGATTCCCATGGGGAGCCGGCGTTGGAGCCGATACTTAAGACTGAAAATCTTTGGAAAGTGTATCGGACCGGCAAATTGGAAGTCCCCGCCCTGTGCGGAGTCAACGTGGACGTTTTCCCCGGCGACTTCGTTTCGATCATGGGCCCCTCCGGCTGCGGCAAATCGACGCTCCTGCACGTGATGGGCGGGCTGGCTCAGGCCACGCGAGGACGCGTCCTGCTCGATGGCAACGATCTCACCACGATGAGCGATGCGGCGCGCACCCTGCTGCGGCGTCACAAGGTCGGCTTCGTCTTTCAGAAATTCAACCTGCTGCCCACACTCGATGCCTACCACAACATCACTCTCGCGCAGCACATTCACGGCAACGGCTTCGATCCGCATCGCTTTGAAGTGGTCGCTAATCTCCTGGGACTCGGCGATCGCTTGCGCCATAAGCCCTCGGAGCTCTCGGGCGGCCAGCAACAGCGCGTGGCCCTCGCCAGGGCGATCATCAGCGAACCCAAGATCGTCTTGGCGGACGAACCCACCGGCAACCTCGACACCAAGAGTTCGGAAACAGTACTTTCGCTGCTCCGGCAGCTCAATAAGGATCTCGGCCAGACCATCGTGATGATCACCCACAACCCCGATGCGGCCACCTACGGCAATCGTGTGCTGCACATGCGGGATGGCTTGGTCGTCGACGGGGGGCACTAAGGTGCACAGGATACGCGAAGGCATCTCCCGCACGATTTTCTGGTCTTACGAACGCGGCACCTGGCCCTACGACGTGATGGTGATCGCCATCGTCGCCTTTGTTCTGCTGACTCCCCGCAGCTGGTTCCACGACACGCCGCAGATGGCTGACACCGGCACCGCGGGCGTCCAGTTGGTGTCCCAGGAACCCGACGGCAGGACGCGAACCTACCACCTGGATGCCGGGATGCTCTCGCCTCAAAAACGCGCCAGGAAGCCGACCCCGGAATTGGAGCGCGAAACTCACGACATCATCGAGCGCAAGGTGCCGGAATTCAAGGACCAGCGGTTCCGCGTCGTGCAGATCGACCCGACGCTCTCCGGGGATGGTTCCGTCTTGTATTACAACGTGACGATCGCCCTGTGACTCTTTTCCTCTCGGCTTCGGAGGCCTCTTCCGTGCGCTCAGGTCGCCCGTAACTCCCAACCACTCCAACGCGTTATATTGTGTGTGCTATCATCAGGATAGTGCCCACCTCACCAGCCTTGCTCCGTCGGAGGAATCCTTGCTGTTCAAGCGAATAGCCCTGGTTCGTGGCTCGCTCCTATTCTTGCTGCTGGCGTGCCTTTGCACGCTTGTAAGCGAGGCCCAGAATCACGGTCCCGTCACTTTAGAGGGGGTCCTGGCACAACTGGATAGCCAAGCCGGGCGCTTTCAAGGCCTCTCGGCCGACGTCGAGCGCACAAAAGTCACGGTCGTGGTGAATGACCGCGCCACCAGCACCGGAACGATCCTGCTCCACGGCGACAAGATGCTCCTGCAGATGAAGCCACCCGACGCCCGCACCATCCTGCGAACCGGCGATAGCCTTTTCGTCTATACACCGGGGCTGAAACGCGTCGAAGAATACAACCTCGGCAAAAATCGCGCCCTGGTGGACGAATTCATGCTGCTCGGCTTTGGCACCGGCGGAAAACAGCTTCAGGACAGCTACCAGGTGACCTTGGCGGGAGAACCGGCCTTGGACGACAAGAAAACCGTCGAGCTCGAAATGATCCCGAAGTCGCAGGGCGTAAAGAACCAGTTTTCCAAGATCGAAATCTGGTTCGATCCCGCGACGTGGCTTGCGGTGCAGCAGCAGTTCTATGAAACCGGCTCGGGCGACTATTCGATTGTCCGCTACTCCAACATCGTGAAGAATCCGCGAATCCAGGAATCTGTCTTCAAGCCCCACTGGCCCAAAGGCACGGAAAGAATCAAGCCGCAGGGCTAAGCGGCTGGGTTCCGGTTACTTCATTTTCACTTCGCCTTAGTGCTCTTGCTTCGTTTCGCTACCTGAAACTGCCGATTCATGTTCGAGCAGGCGGCGCTTGCGCTCGATCCCCCACCGATATCCTGCGAGGCTGCCGTCCTGCCGCACCACACGGTGGCAAGGCACAACCACGGACACGGGATTTGTCGCACAGGCCCGCGCGACGGCGCGTATTGCCGTGGGCTTGCCAAGGGCGTGCGCGATTTCCGTGTAAGTTCGCGTTGATCCGTAAGGAATCCGCCGCAACTCTTCCCACACGCGCCGCTGAAACGCGGTGGCCTGCACATCGGTCGGCAAATCCAGGTGCGGCTCTTTCCCCCTGAGATGCTGGAGCACTGTCTCCAGCCAGCCCCGCAACCTCTTCGCACCGGCCTCGTCGTCCGAGATCTCGGCGCGAGGGTATTCCTTGCGGAGCGCGGACTCGAGCCGCACATCCGATTCCCCCAGATAGAGAGCGCTGATGCCTCGTTCCGTCGCGGCCACGAGCAATCGCCCGAGCGGTGAATCCGTGATCGTGTAATGGATGCGCATCCCCGCGCCGCCCTGGCGGTAGGTGGCCGGCGTCATGCCCAGATGGGACGGCGCGCGCTCGTACAGTCTGCTACTCGACCCAAATCCTGCGTCGTACAGTGCGGTAGTCACGTTGTCTCCTTTTTTGAGCCGCGATTTCACCCGCAGCATTCGCTGCGCGTCGGCATATTGCCGGGGTGTAATTCCGATGATGCGGCGGAAGGAACGTTCGAGCTGGTGCGCCGCGATTCCGCTCGACGTGGCCAGCGCGGCAAGAGTCAACCCGGAGCTTGCGCCGTCGCCCTCCGCCCCGATTCGCGCCTCGATCCTGCGGCACACCTTCGCCACCGCGGCAACCCTGGGATCGTGAATGCGCGCTTCCCGAGGGCGGCAGCGCAGGCAAGGACGAAAGCCTCGCCCCTCGGCCGCCTGCGGCAGCAGAAAAAAGCGCACGTGCTCCCGGCTCGGCTTGCGCGAAGGGCACGACGGGCGGCAATAGATTCCCGTCGAGCGCACGGCGTAGACGAATTGCCCGTCCGCGCCGCGGTCCCGCGCCTGAATCGCCCGCCACATTGCGTTGGGCGACCGGCCAGGACCAGCTTCGGAATTTTGCCGACGATATGGCATTATTTGCTTAGTTTGCTGTTTCATTTACGATCGCAGACTACCGGAGTTCTCCGCCACGCGGCTATCCGATTCTCGCGCTCAAAGTCTTCAGAAATCTCCCGTCTCATTTTGATTCAGGCGAGTTCCGCCGTGTGCTCTAAGGGTAACAGGCCCGGCAAAATCAAAGCGAAACCAGCTTGACCCTTGGGGCCGCTGCGGGCATATTCGGACAACCGTAGGCGATTCGTTTCATTGACTTGGGAGACTTTTCATGGGTGCTGTTCCAGAAAGCCTTGGGTTTCCGCTGGGAATCTTACCGGCACATGAACTCGAAAGCCGCACGGAAGCTATTCGCGCGCATTCCGAGAAGCCGGGCCCTCGCCGGTTTACGCGGGTTCCGACACACGCGATTGGCGTGGCGCAGGAGCGCCGCCGCTCTCCCCGCGCTTCGCTTTGCCTGCCGCTGCGCCTGACGCGCGTGGGCGATTCGCCGGAACCGATCCCCGTTACCCTGGTGACCCGCAACATCAGTTCGAGCGGCGTCTACTTCCTGGCTCCCCGCGAGCTCCCGCCGGGCACCGCGATCGAACTCGAAGTCGCGCTGGTAGAGCGGCCGCTCGGATGCGGCACCGTGCAGATGTGTACCGCGGCGCACATTATCCGCTCCGATGAATGCGGTACACCCGGCTGGCGCGGATACGCTGCCAGCTTCGACGATTTTGCGCTGAAGCGCGACGACGTAATTCCCCTGCGCTACCGCACAGCTTAGCCAACCCTCGTCAGCTTTGCTTTCATCCTCCGACCGTGCCGTGCAGCCCCTCCGCATCGCACCGCGCTGCGGCACGCACCGCTTCCGCTTTCTCTGATACGATTTCTGTGCCATGAAACCGTCGCCTTTGCCGCCACGCGTGATTCTTTTCGATTGGGACGGCACGCTGCTCAACTCCTACGCTTCCGACACGCGCGCCTATTTGGCGATGTTCCGCGCCCTGGAAATCGATTGGACCGCCCGCGAGATCGAACGCCACTATTCGCCCAACTGGTATCGCGTATACCGGGCGGCGCGGATCCCGCGCTCCAAATGGGCGCAGGCAGACCTTCTCTGGCGGAAAGCCTACGCGGCGGAAAGCCCCGCGCTCCTGCCCGGCGCGCGAACCGCGCTGCGCGTGCTCTCGCGCAAATACCGGTTGGGCTTGGTGACCAGCGGCAGCCGGGATCGCGTACGCTCGCAGATTCGCCGGTTCGCGTTCACGAGCTATTTCAAAGCGTGCGTTTACAGCGAGGACGCTCCGAAGAAGAAGCCGCACCCGGCACCTCTGGAACTGGCCCTCGCGCGGTTGAAGGCCGAGCCCGAAGAATGCGTCTACGTCGGCGATACCCCGGAAGATATTCAGATGGCGCGGCGCGCGCGCGTTCGAGCGATCGGGGTCCTGGGGCCGTTCCCCTCCGCCAAACGCATTCGCGCGGAAAATCCCGACGTGCTTCTTAACTCCGTTCGGGAACTTCCACGCTATCTGTGCGAGCTTTCGGGAGCCTGATACGTGAGCCGGATTAAGCCAGATTGAGATTGATTAAGGCTTCGCCGGGGTCGCAGCAGGCTCTGCCGGCGCACCGTTCACAGAACCAGGAGCGGCAGCTTCCGGTGGCGGAGTCACCTTAAAATCGGTCGAGTGAATCACCAGCCGCACGTGCAGCTGGGTATCTTCCGGCCCGTCGACGTAATCGTCGGAGTTCGTATAGGTGGGCAGCCAGTATTTTTCCTGGAAATTCTCCCGGTAGGTTTCAAACATCGTGAAGGGGAGGGGCTCTCCGCTGCCCGTCATTTCGCCTACGAATTTGCCGTACGTCTTTACGATCGCGAAATCGTGGTCCTCCACCCAGATGGCGCCTTCAAAGAGCCGTCGCGAGCGGCTGAGCTGCTTCGGCTTCACCTGAAACACGTACGTGTTCAGCTCGTCCAGCTTGTCCTGGCCCGCGTACAGAAAATTGTAACCGCCCACTTCGTTTGAGGTGAGGGCAAATTCCGGAAAAGCGATGATCGCGCGCACATCCTCCATGGAGACGTGCAATACCTTCATATTCGAAACGGGCTGTGACGTGATGCGAAAGAAGCGGCCCCCGCCGGGCTTGGTGTACATCTGTCCGCTCACGCTGAACTTCCCGCCGGGATCGCCCAATTCTTCCACGCGAATCGACTGCGTGAAATCGTAACCCTCGAAAGCTTTTTTCATCATGTCTTCGTTGGCTGCAAACTTCTGAATGATCTGCTCCATCGGGATCGGCGGGGGCCCCGGGTGCGGCACCGAGGGGATGCGATTCACCTCGAATTTCGGCGGCGCAGCGATCGGCCCCTGATCCTGCGCGCGCGCCGACAGCGAGCTAAGGCATACCAGCGCGATCAGGCAGCAGGCGTATTTACTTGCTTGGATGGCATGTCTCATTCGACACGAATGTCCTGGCAACATTAGATGCACCGGCAGCCTTTTGCGTTGAACGCTGACACCGCATCGTGAACCCAGAAAATAGCACAATTCAAACTCCCCCACGTGGTGTTCTGGTGCGTTCTGGTGCGCGCCGCCGCCGCTCTGATAAGATTGTGCGTTTGCGAGCCGAGGGTGGCGCGTGCCGTGGCGGACGACAAAGCAGCCAGACGCTATTACGTGAGCGGGGCGGTGCAGGGCGTGGGGTACCGCTATTTCGCCCAGCGCACGGCCGAGCGGCTCGGTTTGGCCGGTTATGCGAAGAATTTGCGGGATGGCCGCGTGGAAGTTTATGCCGTTGGGTCTGCACATTCGCTTGACCTACTGCGCGCCGATCTCGAGCGGGGACCGCGCTCGTCGCGCGTTTCCGGCGTGCGCGAGGAACAAGCCGGGATCGACTCGCGCTTCGCGGACGCATTTTCCATCGAGTACGACGAATAACCACAAAGGAGCCGCATGAACGATCTCAAGAAGCTGATCCGCGAAATCCCCGATCATCCCAAGCCGGGAATCCTGTTCTACGATCTGACGACCCTGCTTCAGGACAAGCAGGGGTTTCACGATACGGTCGATCGCTTGTGCCAACACTACGATGGAAAGAAAATCGACATCGTGGCCGGAATCGAGGCGCGTGGATTTATCTTCGCTCCCGCTCTCGCCTTCCGCCTGGGAGCGGGCTTCGTGCCGGTGCGCAAGCCGAAAAAGCTTCCGTCGACGACAGCCTCGGTCACCTACCAGCTCGAATACGGCACCGACCAACTCGAGATTCACGAAGACGCCGTGCGCCCGGGACAAAGCGTGCTTCTCTGCGATGATCTGCTTGCAACAGGCGGCACCGCCGCCGCGGCCATCGAGCTCACGCGCAAATTGGGAGGCGAGGTAGTGGGCGCGGCGTTCGCAGTGGAACTCACCTTCTTAAACGGACGCGCAAAATTGCCCGGAATTGATGTTTTTTCGCTGATCAAATATGACCAGTAGCATCGTTGAAACTCGCAAGGGAACATTCGTCGCGCCAGGAGCCCGCGCCGCAGCATCTGTCGGCGCAGCCTAATTTTTTTGTGAACCGCCGCGCTGGCGTACTGCCTCAAACAGCATTACTCCCGCCGCCACCGAAACGTTGAGCGAGCGCACCGGTCCCGTCGTGGGGATCGAAACCAGAAAATCGCAGCGCTTGCGCGTGAGTTCGTGCAGGCCATCGCCCTCCCGCCCCAGCACAATGCCCACCGAACCTTTCAGGTCCACTCCGGTGTAGCCTTTTTCCGCGCGCTCATCGAGCCCCACCAGCCAGTAGCCCGCTTCCTTCATTTCCTCCATCGCCCGGACGAGGTTCTTCACCCGCGCCACCGGCAAGTGCGCGAGGGCTCCCGCCGAAGCGCGCTCTACGGTGTCGGTCAAGCCAGCCGCTCGCCGCTCGGGAATAATCACGCCGCTCGCCCCCGCCGCCAGCGAAGTACGCACGATCGCGCCGAGATTGTGAGGGTCTTCGATTCCGTCGAGCAGCACCAGCAGGCCGTTGCCGGTCTTCAAATGCAGCAGGTCTTCCAGTTCCACGGCCGGCTTCGCGGCGCCCAGCGCGGCGACGCCCTGATGCTCGCGCGTGCCCACGAGCCGGTCGATCTGCTGACGGTCTTCAAAACGCAAGGGAACGTTATTGGCCTTGGCCAAGCGCACCACCGCCTCCACTCGTTCGCCGTGCCGCCCCCGCGCGACCACGATGCGGTCGAGCGGCCGCCCGGCGGTGAGCGCTTCTTCCACGGCATGAAATCCCGTAAGCCAGTTCATGATTCCCTCAGGTGTTACAAAGCGCGACGGCAAACGCCGCTCAATCGAGCGCTGCGCAAAATTCCAGCATTCGTTCCCGCGCGCCCTTTACCGGCACGGCAAAGTCCACTTTCGCCGCCGAATCCAGCAGCAGAATGACGCGGTCCAGATCGCCCTCGCCCGCGCGGCCGGTAAGCGCCAGCCGAATCGGATGAAACATCTCCCGGCTGCGATAAGGCACCGCCGCTTTGATCCCTTCGACAATTTCCTTGAAGCGATCCGATTCGAGATCTCCGCCATCGAGAACGCGATTCGCAAGTTCCCGAATCACATCGCGCGCCCCCGAGCGCGCCAGCACATCCTGATTGGCAGCCTTTTGCAGGCTGCCAGCCGCGCTGTAGTTAAAAACCAGCGAAAGTAACTCACCAAGCGCCGCGCGGTCGGCAGACTGGGGCCCCAGAAGCTCCGCCGCCCGGGCGCACCATCCTTCCAGCGCGGAGCCTGCTTCGATTTCGCGCTCCGCAGCGATCCACCCACGCTCGCGAAGAATCGCCGCCACGTCCGCCGCAGCAAAAATATTCACGGGAGCGACAGCAACCACGGCGGCGGGCGTTTCAGGAGGAGTCGGCTCAGGAAGCATCACTGACAATGGTATCTCAGTTGGCGATGCCGGATGGGCAATGCGTCCGAAATGCTCAGCCTTCAAGCGTCGCAATGGCATGGGCCGCGATGGCTTCCCCGCGGCCGATTTCGCCGGTGCCCTCGTTCGTCTTTGCCTTCAGATTGATCTGTTCGACGGCAATTCCAAGGGCCTTCGCCAGCGCCATCCGCATCGCCGGAAAATGCGGACCCAGCTTGGGGCGTTCGCAGATAACCACCGCATCCAGATGATTCACGCGCATGCTCCGCTCATCGAGCAGTTTCCGCGTATGTTCGAGAAAGATCAGGCTCGATGCGCCCTTCCACTTCGGGTCGGTATCCGGAAAGTGCGCTCCGATGTCTCCGAGCCCCGCGGCGCCCAGCAGCGCATCGCAAAGCGCATGGCTGAGCACGTCGCCGTCGGAATGGCCCACCGAGCCTTTGTCGAACGGCACGTCAATTCCGCCGATCATCAGCTTGCGGCCTTCCGCCAGTCGGTGCAGATCGTAAGCGATTCCGCAGCGCGTCATTTCGCGCGCCGTTCCTGCTCGAGGTAAAAGCGCGCCAGATCCATATCCGCCGGGCGCGTGATCTTGAAATTCCGCTCGGAGCCCAGCACCACAAAAACCTCGTGCCCGAACCGCTCGACGATCGCCGCTTCATCCGACCCCGTGAAATCGTCCTCCTCGGCCTTCTTGAAAGCGTCGCGCAGCAGCGCATACCTGAAACCCTGCGGAGTCTGCGCCAGCACAATACGCTCCCGCGGAATGGTGGCGGAAATCAGCGCGACATCTTCCGGCAGGCTCGCGCGTTTCACCTCTTTCACCGTATCGATCGCGGGAATGCCGAGAATTGCCGCGCCCCGCGCCCGCGCTTCGCCGATCACCCGTTCCACGTGAGCAGGCGTCACAAACGGTCGCACCGCATCGTGCACCACCACGATTTCCGTCGCCGGGTCCGCTTGCGCGAGCGCGTTCCCCACCGATTGCTGCCGCGTGGCGCCGCCTTGCACCACGCGCGCCGGACGCCCCAATCCCGCTCGCGTGACCTGCTCCTGCAGCGCCGCAACATCCTCGCTGCGGGTCGCGATGAGAAATTCGGTGATCGCCGCGCACGCCGCCAGCCGCCGCAGCGTGAAAATGATGAGCGGCACGCCATCCAGATCGAGAAACTGTTTGGGTTGATCGCCACCCATGCGGGTGCCGAGTCCGGCGGCCGGAACAATCGCAGCGATTCGGTTCATGAGCGGGCCAATAGTTTATCGCAGTCGCGCGAAAAGGGGAGAGGCAAAGCAGCCTGTAAGTATTTTCACGATCGTCCGGTTTCGGGATAGTAAGGACGCGGCGGACGCTCGCCGCCGGCCGAACCCTCGCTGGAACGTCCGCCCGCAGCCGGTTCGCCCGTGGCCGCCGCAATGGGCCGCGGGAACTGCTCGCCGGGGCGATCGTCGAAGCGCCCGAAGATCATCTTCCCCGCGGTGGTCTGGTGCACCGACGTGACGCTGATATCGATCGTCTTGTTGATCATCTTCCGCGCGCCATCCACCACCACCATCGTGCCGTCGTCCAGATAGGCCACGCCCTGATTGTATTCCTTGCCCTCGCGCAGGATGAACACGCGCATCACCTCGCCCGGCAGCACCACCGGTTTGAGCGCGTTCGCAAGTTGATTCACATTCATGATCTCGATGCCCTGCAGCGTGGCCACCTTGTTCAGGTTGAAATCGTTGGTCACGATTTTCGCGTCATACCGCTTGGCCAGCTCGATCAGCTTCAGGTCCACTTCGGCGATATGCGCGAAGTCGTCGTCCGCGATCTGCACCTCCAGATGCGGCATTTTTTGGACGCGCTGCAGCACCTCCAGCCCGCGACGCCCGCGCTGGCGCTTCAACGGGTCGGCCGAATCGGCCACGAGCTGCAGCTCGTGCAACACAAATTGCGGAATAATGATGGTCCCGTCGAGGAAGAGGGCCTCCGCGATGTCCGCCACGCGCCCATCGATGATTACGCTTGTGTCCAGAAGCTTCACGGAATGCTTGGCGTTGCGCTCGCTGCCGAACACGCCGCCGAACGCCTGCAAATTCAGCATGTCCCCCTTGTTCGCTCCCAGCACCAGCCCGATATAGGCCATCACCAGGAAAATCGCCAGGCTGAAGAACGATCGCGTGCTCTCGGGCATGATCGTGTGCATCAGGATCAGCGAAGTCAGGTAAGCGCCCAGGATTCCCAGGATCGAACCGGTGGCCGCCCCGATCAGCCGCCGCAGGCTCGCCCGGCGCAAGCGCACCTCGAACAAAATAACGCCCATCGCGAACACGAACCCGCCGAGCGCACCCATTTCCTTCGACACGCTGAACGGCCGGAAATGGAAGCCCGCGACGGCGCAGCAGACCAGGAAGATCAGGCGGAAGCCCAGCATGTCCCAGAACGATCCGACGCGATCCTGGGACGCGCGTGAGTACGAGTGCGCTTTCGAAGACGGGTGATCGGAAACAGCCGGCGCTGGCGCCCGGCCGGGAACGCTCGAGGTCCGTTGCATTGTGGCACCCTGTGAAGCTTATAAAACGTATGAGCCTATCAGCGATTATGAGTCGATGGCCCCTATGATCTTTGACCTGTCTTCCGGCGCTATGAAGAAGTATGCGAAGCCGGCATGAATGGAGTCGGCGATGAACGCCCGCCTGCAATGATGAGCGTAGTATAGCACCGAGCGCAAATCGCAAGTCAACGTGGCAAGTCGATGCAGCAGGCGTATGCGTGTGGTGAAAGTTCCAGACACGATCCTTCGCGTGTTGTCTCAGAGGTAATAGCGGGGAACGCGCCGGCCGAGCGCGCAAAGAAGGTCGGAGGTTACCGTACCGATTTCGCGTGCGATGTCGGAGACCACCATCGCGTCATCGCCATCCTTGCCGTAGATCGTCACGACATCTCCGAGCTTCACATCGGGAAGGTCGGTCACATCCAGCGTCGTAAGGTCCATCGAAATCGCGCCTACCAGCGGAACGCGCCGCCCGCGCACTAGAGCGCAGCCACGGTTGGTCCGCTGCCGTGAGATGCCGTCCGCGTAACCCGCGTTGATCACCGCGATGCGCGAAGGCCGCGCGGTAACAAACCGCGCCGAATACCCCACGCCCTGACCTGCCGGCAGATCGCGCAGGGTGATGATTCGCGCGCGCAGCGAAAGGCTCGGCTCGATCGGAAGCCGCTCCCGCACTTCTTCGCCCTTCTGCGGCGGATCGAAAGACTGGTAGTAGCCGTAGAGAATCGCTCCCGGGCGGATCATGTCCGCATAAGTACTCGGCCGCGCGCAAATCGCTCCGCTGTTGGCGAGATGTACGATCCCAGGCGACACGCCCAGTTCCCGCAGCCGTGCCAGGCACTTCGTAAACAGCTCCTCCTGATCGTCGGTCTGCCGGGCGCTGAAATCCTCCGCCGAGGCAAAATGCGTAAAAGTGCCTTCGAGCCGAATATGGCGGCAATCCGCGAGCGCACTCGCGAAAGCGTCGATTTCAGACGGCGAGATTCCCAGGCGGTTCATGCCCGAATTGATTTTCAAGTGAAACGGCACGCGAGCCGTCTTCGCACGCGCCGATTTCGCCGCGCGTTCCAGATGCCGCACGTCTTCCAGACGCGTCACCGTCGGCGTCAGCCCATGCGCGATCAGCCGCTTCTCTTCGCCCGGCCAGAATCCCGTGAGGACCAGAATCCGCTTCCGTATGTCGGCTTCGCGAAGTTCCACGCCCTCATTCCCGCAGGTGACTCCGAACCACTCGACTCCCGCCTTCTGCAGCGCCTTCGAAATCGGCACCGCGCCTAAGCCGTAGGCGTTCGACTTCACCACCGCCAGAATTTTCGGTTTGGGCCCCACGTGGCGGCGAATCACCCGCAGATTCTTAATGATCGCCTTGAGAGAAATCTCGGCCCACACGGGCCGGCCCCCGGCATGAATTGCTTTGGACATGTTCATTTAGAATGCCAGACAATTCCCCGCGCGCGCGATCAAAAATTCGAAAAGGTATTTAACTTCGCACCGTTCGGGTAAACATTCGCAGGAATTATTGAGGATAGGGCCAGATCTCGGCGCCGCCCTGAAACGTCTACTCTTCGCCCCCCGAGCTCCACGCATCCGGCGCCGCCTCCTCAAACCGCGTGTGGCGGCCAAGGAACACGAAATTCAGCGTGCCGGTCGGCCCGTTGCGCTGTTTGGCGATGATGAGTTCGGCTTTGGCGCGGTCTTCTTCAGGGAGGTCCGTCTTGTAAAAGTTCGGACGGTTGATGAACATCACCACGTCCGCATCCTGCTCGATTGCGCCCGATTCCCGCAAATCGGAAAGCTGCGGCTTGCGATCCTCGCGTTCCGGCGCGCGGGTGAGCTGGCTCAGCACGATGACGGGAATCTTCAGTTCCTTCGCCAGGCCCTTGAGCGCCCGCGACATTCCGGCAACCTCTTCCTGCCGGTTGGTGCCCCGCCCGGAACCCGCCGGGACGACCAGCTGCAGGTAGTCGACGATCATCACGGAAAGCCCGCCGTCGCGCACCAGGCGGCGCGCTTTCGCCCCCATTTCCAGCACCGTAGAAGAAGCGGAATCGTCGATCCAGATGGGCGCTTCGCCAAGCGTCGCGAGCGTGCCGGTAATCTTCCCCCAGTCGTCGCGGTTCATGTGTCCCGTGCGGAACTTGTGCGCGTCCACGCGCGCCTCGGAGGCCAGCATGCGCAGAAGCAGCGATTCCTTGGACATTTCCAGGCTGAAAATGGCGACCGGAAGTTTGTGCCGCAGCGCGATATTGCTCGCGATGTTCAACGCCAGCGCCGTCTTGCCCATCGATGGCCGCGCCGCCAGGATAATAAGCTCGGAGGGCTGCAGGCCGGCTGTTTCATTGTCGAGCCCGGCGTACCCGGTGGCGAGTCCGGTGATGCGGCGCCCCTCGCTGAAGATTTTCTCGAGGCGTTCGAAGCCGTCCCGGACCACTTCCTTGATGCCGATCAGGCCGGTGCGCACGCGATCCTCGGCCAGCTGAAAAATCGCGTTTTCGGCGCGGTCGAGGATGGTGTCCGCCTCGTCGCCTGCGGCAAGCGCCTGCTCTTGAATGGCCGCCGCGGAATGAATCAGGCTGCGCAGAACAGCCTTTTCCTTCACGATGCGCGCGTAGTGCTCCACGTTGGTGACGCGCGGCAGCCCGTCGGCCAGCTGCGAAATGTACGCAACGCCGCCCGACGCTTCGAGCACTCCGTGGCTGCTGAGGTCCTCCATCAGCGTGACCGTGTCGATCGCGTGGCGCTTTTCCGCGAGCTGGATCATGCGCTCGAAGATGTGCCGGTGCTGGGAAAGGAAGAAATCTTCGGAGCGCAGCCGCTCCACGGCGGTATTCAGCACGTGATTATCGAGCAGCACCGCGCCCAGGATGCAGCGCTCCGCTTCGATATTGCTGGGAAGCGGTCTTTCGAGGGTTACGTCAGCCGACGTCGCCATTCGCTTTAGTTTCGCCTATACAATCGGGGCGTGCAAGCCCCATCTCTTATTTGTGCTTCTTGCGTTTGCGTTCGTTTCAGTCGGAGATTGTTGTTTCCGGTTTAGGAGCGCATCGCATTGTGGGGAACATCTGCGGGCGCGTCAAGGATGGACTTCGCGTCTTCAATGTGGAAATCACATTGAATGTGCAAAAGCACAAAATCGGCGAACGCAGTCAATGCACAGTGAAAATGGGAACAAAAAAGGGCGCCGCAAGGGCGCCCCTGTGACAGCCAGTAATTGTGTTAAAAGCGAGCCCGCTTACTCTTCCTTGCGAACCACGATCTTCACGCTGCCCGTCACTTCGCGGTAGAGCTTGACGGGAATGTCGTACTCCCCGACGGCCTTGATCGGTTCGGCCAGCACGATCTTCCGCTTGTCGATGTTGTACCCCTTCGCTTCGAGCGCCTCGGCAACGTCGCCGGAGGTGACGGAACCGAAGAGCTGGTCGTTTTCGCCCGACTTGCGCGCGAATTCAAGCGACACGCTGGCAAGCAACCCCGCCAGTGTGGTCGCCGATTCCTTCTCAGACGCTTCCTTCTTCGCGAAGGCGGCGCGCATCTTCTCGATCCTCTTCTTGTTGCCCGCCGTGGCTTCCAGCGCCAGCTTGCGCGGAAGCAGAAAATTCCGCGCGTAGCCTTCGGCTACTTCCACCAGTTCGCCGCGGTTGCCCAGCTTTTCGACATCTTCTTGAAGAATGATCTGCATGGTTCAGTCCTCTGCTTTTCTGCGATTTCGCTCACTAAATCTTGTGCCCGCGCTTTCCGGCACGGCATTCGGATCGTGTTCCCTTAGGAAATGGCGCTCTAAAGCTCCGCCGCGAAGGGCAGCAGCGCGATATTCTGCGCTCGCTTGATCGCGACGCCCAGCCAGCGCTGGTGCCGCGCGCAGGTCCCGGTCATCCGGCGGGGAAGAATTTTCCCGCGCTCCTGAATGAACGACATCAGCACGTCGGCCTTCTTGTAGTCGATGTAGTCCACCTTATCGACGCAGAACCGGCACACCTTCTTTTTGCGGACAAAATTCCGCTTGCCCCGCTTCATCGGGCCTCCGGGCGGCCGGGGACCTCCCTGGGGACGCGGGCCTCCCGGTCCGCCCGGACCTGCCGAGTGCCCCGAAGATGACGGGCGGTCCCGAGTGATGCTGCTGTACTGCGTGTTCGTCTGCCATTTAATTTCTCCCAAATGAAAACGGATGAAAGCTGGTTAAAGTGCTGCGGCGCTCTGCTCGCTGGCCGGAGCCGGAGCCGCCGGCGCGGATGCCGGTACCGTCTTGCGCGGACGGCGCGCAGCCCGGCGCTCGCGATGGCGCTTCAATTTCTCCTGCCGCTTCAATTCTTCGTCGACGCGAATGGTCATGTATTTAATGACCGGGTCCGCCACCTTGAGGCGCCGTTCGAGTTCCTTGACCACCTCGCCATTGGCCGAACGCACGTCCATGTACACGTAGAATCCCTCGCGCAGCCGGCTCACGCGGTAAGCCATGCGCTTGCGGCCCCACTTGTCGGTCTTCTCGATGCGCGCGCCCTTTTCGGTGGCGGTGTGCTCGAGTGTCGCGATCACCTTGTCGATATCCGCTTCCGGCGTGTCCGGCCGGCAAATGAAAATCAGATCGTACTGGCGCTCTTCCATATCTCCTCGATTCCTCGCCGCGTTCCGGCGAGCGCTCATTCCTTCGAATTTTCTTCCGAGGGCGTCGCTTTGCGATTGAACCGCGACATCGCCTTGCTCACGCCTTCGGTACAAATCACCCGGATCGCCTCGGTCGCGTCGGCCACTAGCTGCGCGGCCGTCTCGCGTTCGGCGCGCCCCATCGGGTTCAGAACGTAATCCCGAAGCTCGCCCCAGACTTTTTCCGGCCCCACTCCCAGGCGGATGCGGAGAAATTCCTGTCCCACCGCTCCCACAATCGACTTCAGCCCGTTGTGCGTTCCGGCCGAGCCGTGTTCCCTGATCCGCAGGTTGCCCCAGGGCAAATCCACATCGTCCACCAGCACGATCATCTGCGCCGGGTCCAGCCCGTACTTCTCAAGCAGCATTCGCGCCGACACGCCGCTCAGGTTCATGAACGTCTGCGGCTTCGCGAGAACGATTTCCTCTCCCGCGAACTCGCCGCGACCCACCAAAGCCTTCGCTTCCGGCCGCGTGACGCGTATACGAGCCTGCTCCGCCAGCGCATCCACCGCAAGAAAGCCCAGATTATGCGGCGTCCACTCGTACTCAGGGCCGGGATTGCCGAGCCCGACGATCAATCTCATATCTTCGGCTCAAAAACTCCGGCTGCACGGCCTCGCACCCGAATCGCCAGCACCACTGGCAATGCGGAGCCCTACTTCTTCTTCTCGCTCTTTTCGGCCTTGGGAGCCGCCGCTTCGCCCTCTGCTCCCTCTTCTTCCTTCTTGCCCTTCTTGATGACTTCCGGCTCGGCTGCCGCGGTTTCCGTCGCCACCGCCGCTTCCGGCGCAGGCTCTTCTTCCTTCTTGAGCGTAACCACGTGGGCGATCACGCGCAGCGGATCGGTTAACAGCTTCATCTTCTCCGGATCGAGCGGAATCTCGCCCGCGCGCAACTGCTTGCCGATCATCAACCCGGTCACGTCCATCTTGAACTCTTCCGGAATGTCGCCGGGGAGGCATTCGATTTCGATTTCGCGCGTCACCACTTCGAACACGCCGCCCTGCATCTTCACGCCCTGCGGCTCGCCGAACGTGTGCACCGGCACGCGCACGCGCATGCGGACGTCCATGGCAATACGCAGCAAGTCCACGTGCAGGAGCGCCCCGGAGAGCGGGTCCACCTGCCAATCCTTCATCATGGCCTTTTCTTCCGCGCCATCGGCCACGCGCACCGTGAAAATCGTGTTGTGCCCGGTCTCCGACCGCAGAATCTTCGCCACCTGTTTCGCGTTCACCGCGAGCGACACGGAGTCCTTGCGTCCGCCGTACAGGACCGCCGGAACCATGCCCGTCAGCCGGGTACGCCGCGCGGGCCCCTTGCCGCGTTCCTCTCGAACTTTGCCTTCTACCGTAAATGTTTCCATACGTCCCTTCCTCGCCCTAGGCCTTCACGTAATTGGTATTCCCGCCGCACCCGATTTGGATGCGTCAAATAAAGAGTTCGCTGATCGAAGTTTCCTCGTGAATCGACTGGATTCCCCGCGCCAGAAGCTCCGCCACGCTTAGCACCGTGATTTTCGGCAGCTTCTTGGCATTCCCGTTCAGCGGCACCGAATCGGTCACCACCACTTCCTCGATCTCCGACTGCATGATGCGATCCGCCGCCGGCCCCGAAAACACCGGATGCGTGCAGGCCGCAAACACCTTGGTGGCCCCGTGCTTGATCAGCGCCTCGGCGGTTTTTACCAGCGTCCCTGCCGTGTCGATGATGTCGTCGATCACCAGCGCCGGCCGCCCCGACACATCGCCGATCAGGTGCATCACTTCGCTCACGTTCACGTCGATGCGCCGCTTATCGACGATCGCCAGCGGCGCGTCGATTCTCTTCGCAAAAAGCCTCGCCCGCTCCACGCCGCCCGCATCGGGCGAAACCACCGTGATCGGCCCCAGCTTCTTCTTCTGAAAATACTCCACCAGCACCGGCGCGGCGTACAGATGGTCCACCGGGATGTTGAAATATCCCTGAATCTGCGGCGCATGCAGGTCGAGCGACAGCACCCGGCTCGATCCCGCCGTCTCCAGCAAATCCGCCACCAGCTTCGCCGAGATCGCCACGCGAGGCCGGTCCTTGCGGTCCTGCCGCGCATACGGGTAATACGGAATCACCGGCGTAATCCGCCACGCCGACGCGCGCTTGAACGCGTCGATCATCAGCAGCAGCTGCATCAGGTGAAAATCCACCGGATTGCAGCAGGGTTGCACCACGAAAACGTCCGCGCCGCGCACGTTCTCCAGAATCTGATACCGCGTCTCGCCGTCGGAAAATTTCCCGTGCTCGGCCCGGCCGCGCGTCACTCCAAGGTACGAACAAATAGCGTCCGCCAGGGCGGGATTCGCAGTCCCGCAGAAAACCTTGAATTTGCCGTCGTTCAAAATGATCCCTCAGCTGGTGACACGCCACCCTAATGCGCGGCCATATTTTTCCCTGGAAAGTGTCTCCACGACGAAAACCGAATCTTCCGGGAACGCACGAGCGGCTCGGCGCGCCTGCGCTGGGTTTCGGAATACTCCGAACACCGCCGACCCGCTACCCGCCAGCGCGGCATCTGCGGCTCCTCGCTTGAGCAATCCCGCCCGGATTTCTCCAAGGCGCGGATGACGGCTGAAAACGGGTCCCTCGAAGTCGTTCGAGACCGCTCCCGGCCGGCTCCAGCACAGAGCGCAGAACCCCCAGATGTTAGGGGGTTTGGAGCGATTTGTCAATTCCTGAGACACCCACGCGTAGGCGTCCTTCGTGCTCACTCCGATTCCCTGGGGTGAAACCACCAGAATGCTTCGCTTCGGCGCGTCGGTAAGCGGATAAATCTCGTCTCCGCGATTGGTTGCCAGCGCCCGCCCTCCAAACAGAAAAAACGGCACGTCCGCCCCCAGACTCGCCCCAATCTCCATCAACCGCGCGAGCGGCACCTTTTTCTTCGTCAGCCGCAGCATGCCAATCAACGCCGCCGCCGCATCGCTCGACCCGCCCCCCAGCCCGCGCGCCACCGGAATGCGCTTCTGCCAGCTTCGCGTGTACGCCGCCCCGGAGTCCGATCTCTCCGCTGATCGCTTCGATCGCGCGGCAGACCAGATTCTCGCGCCCCACCGGCAAACCGGCATCGTCGGTTTCCAGCGTAATGCCCGCCGCAGACGGCGCCAGCGACAATTCCAGCGTGTCGTGCAGCGAAATCGCCTGAAAAATCGTGCGCAGCTCGTGATACCCGTCCGGACGCCGCCCGAGAACGTGCAGGCAGAGATTCACTTTCGCAAATGCGGGCAATCGTAACGTTTTTTTCATGCCGGAAACTTACTGCGGTTTCACCGAGTCCGGGGAAGATTTTTGCGCGAGTCGTTTCTTGAGGGTTTTCAGCTGCGCGTCGATCTCACTCACCTTGTCCGCTTCGTAATCCGCGGGGGTGGCCTTCTGCCATTCCGCAAGAGAACGTTCCAGCAGCTCGGCGGCGCGCTCATTCTGTCCCAGCTTGATGTACACATCCGCCAGATGGCTGAGGATCGTCGGATCGTGCCCCTCGCGGTCTACCGCCTTCTGTAGATACTGCTCCGCTTCGGTCAGCTTGTTCTGCTTGTAATAGGCCCAGCCCAGGCTGTCGAGATAGGCTCCGTTGTTCGGGTCCTGCTGCACGGCCTGCTGAATCAGCGTGGTGGCCTCATCGAGCCGGATGCCGCGGTTCGCCAGCATGTATCCGTAATAATTCAGCACCGCCGCATTGTTAGGACTCGCATCCAGCACCCGGCGGAACTGC
The DNA here is from genome assembly GCA_963797585.1 of uncultured Acidobacteriota bacterium. Taxonomy (GTDB): domain Bacteria; phylum Acidobacteriota; class Terriglobia; order Acidiferrales; family UBA7541; genus Palsa-295. The sequence goes on along the minus strand of CAWCQH010000020.1, from coordinate 107,477 downwards.
TGCTCGGCCAGATCGAATTTCTTCTGCCGTTCGTAGATCGCGCCCAGCATGTACCACGCCGTCTCCCGGCCATCCTGGTCGCGCGCCATCTGTTCGGCCTTCTGCGCGGACTGCTCCGCATCCGCATAAAGCTTCCCGCGCTCCTGCACCTGCGCGATATCGATATAAATTTCCTGGTCGCTGTCGTTCCCTTGCAGCAATCCCTGCAGGATCTTGGTTCCCTGGGCAGCGTCCGACTTCTCGCCATAAAGCATCGCCAGCGACACTGTGATCCCCGGGTCTTTTGGCGTGGCGTCCAGCGCCTTCTTCGCCTCGGTAATGGCGGAATCGATCTGGTGGCTGTCCCGGTACGTCTCGATCAACAGCAACTCGGCCCGCTTCTGCGCATCGGGGCCAAGCTTTTCCATCTCCTGGAAGGTCTGCACTGCTTCGGGATATTTCCGGGCTTCGCGATAGGCATGCCCCAGCTGCTCGTAGAGAATCGAAAGGGCGTTCGAGTTGTCCTCGTTGCCGGCCTGGTTCTTCACCCCGGCAATCGCGTCCGTCAAGACCTTCACGGCGTCGTCATAACGGTTCTCGTCTTCGTATAGCAGCGCCTCGTTATAGAGAACCTCGATGCTTCCCGGCGAAAGCTGCTTCGCTCTCAGCAGGCTCGCTTCAGCCTCGTCGATCTTCCCCAGGCGCCGGTCGAGCTGCGCCATGCGCAGATAATTTTCCGCGGTGCCCGGCTCCAGCTGTGAAAGCTTGGTGTACTGCTCGAGCGCCTCGGCGTATTTGTCCTGCGACAGCAAGGCCTGCGCCAATCCGTGCCGGTGGCCCGGATCGTCCGGATCCTCGTCCACGGCTTTGCGGTACGCCCCTTCGGCCTTCGCGTAATTTTTCTGCTGCGTGTAGGCGTCGCCGAGCAGGTCGTAAGCTTCCGGCGAAGAAGTATCTCCCGCCGCCTTCTCCAGCAGGTCGATCGCATCCTGCGACCTGCCTTCATCGACTAGCAGCTGGCTCAGTTGTTCGAGCGCCTGATCGTTGTCCGCGTCGTGATTCAGGACGCCGCGCAGCACCTTCTCTGCGTCGTCGTGCTTATTCTCAAAGCGATACAGCCGCGCCAGCCATAGCGCGGAAAAAGCGTCGTCCGGCTGGATCTTCAAAATTGCCTGGAACTGCTCGACAGCCCGCGCCAGGTTTTCTTCCTGCGCCGGCCCCCCGCTCATATCCCCCAGGTTCCGCACGTAGATGCGGGCCAGCAGGCGGTGCGCGTCCACATTGTCGGCGTCGGACTTCAGCGCCAGCTGAGCCTCCGCGACCGCCTCGCGTATCCGCTGGGACTTGGCGTAAATCTCGGCCAGCCGCTCCATGATCACCGGAGAATTCGGCTGCAGCTCGAGCGCTTTCTTGTACGAGTCAATCGAGGCGGACGCCGCATCGGCGCTGTTCGACACCTCGTACTGCTGCTCCTGCAAATGCCCCATCGTAAAGTAGTAGTAAACGTCGCCCTGCGACGCTTCCGGCGATTGTGTGCCGGCGGCCGCCGGGGATGGCGCCGCGTCCTGCGCGAATGTCTGGCTGGTTGCCGCAGCAATGCCTGCCGCGATTAGAAGGGCCCGCCCGGCAATCTTAAGAGTGATTTTCATGAATGCATCTTCACTCCATTATGGTCTACGCGACGGGGAGCGTCAAAGCTTTCCCAAGGGCTGGTTCTCCGCCTTCTAAATATGACGCACAAGCGCTCGCTTTAGGTGCATCTACCAAACCATCGGTAGTGGGTCAGTTTCCCGTAATCTGACTACCCGGCGTTACCCTCTGGATACGCAGATTCGGGCTATGTGAGGTTCCGTCTACACCAATCGATATAAGATTATAAAAAGTTATGTTAGCTCCATGCATTTGGCGGCGCTTGCAGGATGGTTCTGCATTCCACAAGGCGTTTTCCCTCGCGATTGTCGCAGTTTGCACACTGGGATTCGGCTGTGGCCGTGACGCGATTTGGAAAGAAACACTCCAATCACCAGATGGGCAGTGGCTCGCCAGTGCTGAGACGATACAGAATGGCGGATTTGGATCGGCCTCTATCGAGACTAGCATATATCTGAAGAAGGATAACGTTTTAAACCCTTTGAAGGAGGTTTTGGCATTTCAATGTGAAGGCCCGGCTCCGCGACCCTACGTAGTAGACAATGTCGCTAACAAAGGGGGGACGATAAATCTCACAATGAAGTGGTTAACTCCGTCGCATCTCGAAGTGACATACAACGGGCGGGCAAGTATCAATTTCCAAGTAGTCAAATATGAAGGCATCGACATCTCCGTGCGCGAACTTTCAAATGACGCGGCGAATCCTTCCCGCTAAAGCATTTCCATCGGCCATTGGTGCGGTCATGCATCGTTTTGTCGGCTTATCGGCGTTGCTGCTCTTCGTAGCTTGCATAACGCTCGGTCAAACAGCAAGTCGTTCGAGTTCGTCCATCGATGCGGTGACATGGGAACCGCCGGCATGGGCCTTTTTGCAGGAATACCCGAAAGCGACCGTTTCAAAGCAGATGGTTGCGGCGCTGCGCGTGTCGAATCTTCTTGTCAGGCTCGAAAACACAACAATGGAAGACGTCAAAGCAACCCTTGGGGGACCGATCGGGAAGAAAGGCGACGCGGGTGACTTCGATGAATGGCTTTGCTTCCATGGGTCGGATCCCAGCGGGGGCTGGGTGCTGTGGTTGGAAAGTGGCGAGATTGATGGAGGAACGGTAGGTAGCTTTCAGTGGCAACGGCTCAGCGCGAGTGCCGTGCTTGACAGGCGCTGTCGGGTGCTCGGAGAGGCAAAAGTGAAGTTGCCGATTGCGCTGCAGCTTGGTATCACAGAAGCGGAAGTATTAAAGATTTTGGGACGACCTACAGTAAAGCAGGGCGATAGACTCATCTATCTGCACGAGCATCCGTTAACCATTCGCGGGGAGCCATCTACGTCTGATAACGTCGTAGCAATTCTTCTTCGTGGAGGGCGAGTATGGGCAATCGAAGTGTCTAAGACGACTGTCTCGTGAGAAAATCTGATCGGGCCGACTTGGCCGATACTCTGACTCGGCCCAACGGCTGATTAGCGCCCTAACCGCAAACTGGCCCACTACCAAAACCATCCCCTGATCATGTCTAATGATCATGTCTGACAATCAGTTGCGGAAGGCCGCTTGGCACCCCTAATGCCCAGAATGCATGGCAAGAAGATGATCTTCGGCAGACATTGCGCCCTCAGTTTGTTCTGGCTCGCCGCCATTCTTTTGTTGGGTGCGATCCCATCGGGGGTTCTGGGCGGGCAAACGTCAGCATCCAGCCAGGCTCGGTCGGCAGCCCCGCCTGAGACCAAGCCACCTGACGGAAAACCAACGCTTTCCGATTTTGCCTGGCTCGAAGGGAAGTGGCAGGGTGCGTGGGGACCGCGGGTCGCCGAAGAAGTCTGGACCGCGCCCAAAGCCGGCCAGATGCTGGGATTATTTCGCGTGATCGAAAACGACAAGACCCTCGTGATCGAATTATTCTCGCTCTTTGAAACGCCGGATGGAGTTGCCTTGCGGTTCCGTCACTTCACCCCCGCCCTCGTGCCGTGGGAGCAATCCGGCCTTACCACGATGAAACTCGCCGAATTCGGCGCAAAAAGCGCCGTTTTCGAAAACTCCGCCGGCGGCCAGCCGAAACGCGCCGCGTTCACTCGCATAGATCCCGATACCTACATCTCGAAATCGGAAATCATGCCCGCCGACGGCAGCTCCCACAGCACCGAAATCACCTACCACCGCCAGAAACCTCCTAATGCCGGAAGTGCCGCACCCCGGTAAACACCATCGCCATCCCCAGTTTGTTCGCCGCGGCAATCACGTCGCCATCGCGAACCGATCCGCCCGGCTGAATCACCGCCGTCGCCCCCGCGTTCCCCGCTTCTTCCACGCCATCCGGGAACGGAAAGAACGCGTCGGACGCCACCACGGTTCCCCCCAGAGGAAGGCCCGCGGTCTCCGCCTTCATCACCGCAATCTTCACCGAATCCACCCGGCTCATCTGCCCCGCCCCGATGCCGGCGGTCTGCCCCTCGTTCGCAAAAACAATGGCGTTCGATTTCACGTGCTTGGAAACTTTCCAGGCAAAGAGAAGCGCGCGGATCTCCGCGTCGGTCGGCGCGCGGTCGGTAACCGTTTTCAATTCCGACGCGCTCAGTTCATGCCGGTCCGCTTCCTGCACCAGCACGCCGCCCGAAATTCGCTTCAATTCGAGCTCTTCCGGAGCGGCCTCCCGCGGCATCTCGAGCAGCCGCAGATTTTTCTTCGCCGCAAACTTCTCCAGCGCGGCGGCATCGTATCCCGGAGCCACGATGCACTCGACGAACAGCTTCGCCACTTCCTCCGCCGTCGCCGCGTCGAGCGCCCGGTTGAACGCCAGCACGCCGCCAAACGCCGACACCGGATCGCAGGCCAGCGCCTTCACGTAAGCGTCGCGCGAGTTGTCCTGCTCGGCCGCTCCGCACGGATTGTTGTGCTTGATGATGGCAACGCCGGGCCGCTTGAATTCGGTCACCAGCCCCCAGGCCGCGTCCAGGTCGACCAGATTGTTGTAGGAAAGCTCCTTGCCTTGCAGTTGCTTCGCGCCCGCAAGTCCCGCTGCCGGACGCCCGGCAGGTATATAAAGCGCCGCTGCCTGATGAGGATTCTCTCCGTAGCGCATCGGCTGCCGGCGTTCGAGAGCGATGTGGATCCGCTCCGGCAGTTTTTCCAGGCTTCCAATTTTCACGGTCTCGTTCGCGGCCAGCCGTTCGAGCTCCGTGGCGATTTCCCCGTCGTATCGCGCCGTCCGCGCGTAAGCCTTGCGCGCCAGCATCAGCCTCGTAGCCAGGCTCAGCTCCCGCTTCTCGCGCAACTCGGCGATAATCGCCGCGTAGTCGCCCGCATCGGTCACCACTCCCACGCTTTGAAAGTTTTTCGCCGCCGACCGCACCATCGCTGGTCCGCCGATATCGATGTTCTCGATCAACTCTTCGGCGGTCACTCCCGGCTTGGCCGCCGTTGCCGAAAACGGATAGAGATTCACCACCACCAGGTCAATCGGGACAATCGAATGCTCACCCGCCTGCTTGCGGTCCTCCGCCTTGCCGCGCTGGAACAGGATTCCGCCATGCACCTTGGGGTGCAGCGTCTTGACGCGCCCTCCCAGCATTTCCGGCCAGCCGGTCAGTTCGGAAACATCGCGAACCGGAATGCCCGCTTCGCGCAAAAGCTTCGCGGTTCCTCCCGTGGAAACGATTTCTACTCCGAGCCCCGCAAGGTCCCGCGCGAATTCCACCACTCCGGTCTTGTCGTACACGCTGATAAGTGCCCGTTCGATTGCCACAGCCGATCCTCCTGGATTGAAAAAAGGGATGTCGAAATAAGAGCGGGCTAGTGTAAGCGTTTACGCGCCATTGCGAAAGGCCGCCCGTCCAGTATTTATTTTGTATTTTATTTCTCGGGAATCCTGCATGGTGAGCGCGATTTCCCGCCGGCACTCACGGGTGGCTCACGGAATACAAGCGGTTGTTCTTTGCAGCCGCCAGCAGTTGCAGAGTGTATCCGTCGTGCAGCAGCCGCGCGGGCCACCAGTCCCAATCCCCTCCGCCCGAATACAGCAGAAACGCCGGATGCGCCTCTGCGAAATTACGGAAACCGTAAACCTGCAGTGGAAGACAGCATTGCAGGGCAGGCAGTTGCTTATCGAGCGAATCGCTGCCGCTATAGACCACGGCCTGCTCAGGGTCAACTACCGACACAAAGCGCTTCGCCCAATCCGGCGAAGCGTAATAAGCCAACGGGACATAGTCGTGCCCATCGGACACAACAATCGGGAGATCCAGCCGGCTGGGCGCCGAGTCTACCAGACGCTCGACGGCGTCCACCGGCGAAACTGCTTTGCCAAATGTGCCGCTTTCGGCCTTCCAGAAAAACCCTTCCTGCAATGTCACTGCCATCAGGACGAAACCGGCGAACAGAGCAATAGCCTTTCTTCCAAACCGCCCGAGCATCCAGGAAAAACCGAGGGGAAGCCCCAGCACCATGGGGAGCACGTAGCGCTCGGCGAGCCCCCCGTGCGCAATCTTCGTTACGGCATAACCCACCACGGGCAGCGCCAGCAGACCCACGGTCAGCCACCGCTCCTGCCGGGAGGAATCTTCCGCGTCTTCATCCAAGCCGCGCAGCGCAATCACGGAGAGTATCGCCACAATCGCAATCGCGATCGGCGCGAACGTCTTCAGGAACAAAGCGTATGTGCTGGCCGTGCGCACCAGGGACGCCGGGGCCCAGAAGCGCGCCCCATAAAATCTCTGGTAGCCTTTCAGCACAGTCCAGGAAAACGCCAGCGGCACAAGCCCGAAGCCCATCGCCAGCCAAACGCCCCAGCGCACGCGCCGCTCCTTCCAAACGAGTGCACTCTCAGCCATGGCGAACGGCACGAAGGCAAATAGTGCGTAAAAGTACAAAGCCTCGGAAGCCGCAAGGCTCAGCCCAAAGAGAGTCACCCAGAGAGGCCGCGCCGTTCGCTGGTAGCAGAACAAAGCCGCCGCAATAAATGCCGCCACCATGCTGTAGGGCCGCGCCTCCACCGCGTAGGGATTATAGAGAGGCGTCAGCAACAGTGTAGCGGAACACACCAGCGCACAGACCGCGCCGTTCCGCTTGCGGATAACGGCAAACAAACACCACAGCGCCACACAAAACCCCGCAATCGAGGGCAGCCGGTAAGCCACATGCTGATTTGCACTGAAACCCCTCGAAACATGCTCGACCAAATAGAAGGGCAGCGGATTACTGTCTTTCACCCCCCTGAATGCCCCCGACAAATCGGAAAAACTCGCGGCCCGCGCCACGGCGACCGTACAAAGCTCGTCATACCAGAACGGCCGCACTGACGCCGCCCACACATTCCGCAAAGCCGTGTAGGCGATCAGAATCCATATGCCCCAGTTCGCAAACCGCTCCCCTTCCGGCCATGCGATAAGTCTCCGGTGAGGCGAATCCCCCGTCCCAGGCGCCACTGTTTTCAGCTCGATAATCGACTCCTATCGCCTCGTGAACTCTCGCGGTTCAGCCGCCAACCACGCTGTACTCGCGGCTTCGTTGCCCGCGCTCCGCGCCGCGAGTCTCCGGCGAAATCGGGTCCGAAGTAGCAAGGAAAGCCTGCAACAGAAAAAGCAAAGCATTCGAAGGAATATGCAGGTTGAAATCGATGAAGCTGTGCAGCAGAAGACCGGCTACCGCGGCGATCGCTCCCGCGCGCAACCCGCGCCCGAAGTGGCTCCGCTCGGCCTCAAAGCCCTTCCGCGCTTCGCGATAGAGCAGCCACAAAAACGCCAGCCCGCAGAATCCCCCGGCAACACCGGTCTCGGCCAGCGCCTCCATGTAATCGCTGTGGACATGCTGCACCACGTAGCCGTCATAAAGGGTCTCGTAGCGCGGATAAACGGAAACCAGCGTTCCCAGCCCTGACCCCTTGATCGGATGCGCGAAAAATATCCCCGCGGCCCCGCGCACCATGGAACTCCGCCGCGACATTGTCAGGTCCTGCCTGGCGGTCGAAAATCGCTGGATCGCCTTTCCCGCCCCCACCCACGCAACCACCGCCAGAGCCGCCAGCGCGACAGTTACTAGCGCTATCATGCGCGGCCCCTCACCCGCACGCCGCGTCCGCGCCAGCACCGCCAGGACGCATAGCTCCAAAGCAAATCCAATAATCCCGCCGCGCGACCCCGAAAGCACCAGCGCGCCCACCGGAACAATCGTCAGCACCGTCGCCAGCGGCAAAAGCTCCGAGGAGATCCCCCGGAACAGCATCAATCCCAGCCCCACCGGCAGCGTCAGCTCCACGAATCCCGCGAAATGATTGCGGTTCACAAACGGCCCGAACGAATCTCCCCTGATCGTGAGGCTGGGCATCCAGTAGATTTCCCCCTCGGACGTGAAATGCTGGATGATCCCCAGCAGCGAAACCGCGAAGCAAAAAAGAATGAGGAACCACGCCAGGAAGGAAAGGTCCGCCCGCTTCCGAAACGCCTGCGCCGCCAAAAAAAACAGGATGACGTAGGCCGCGACCCTCAGAATTTCCATCCGCGTCAGAAAAGCATAGGCCGTGCCACCGAGAAAAAGCTGCAGGAGCCCGATCGCCGCAAACGCCAGGAGCGGCCCGTTGAGCGCGTTCCACTGGATCGTCGCCGTCCGGTCCCGCGCGATCACAATCACCCACACCAACAGCAGCACCGCCGCGCTGATCTCCACCACCGCCACCGACCACGTCTCCACCGCGCCGAATGCCAGCACGCTGAAAGCAATCACCAGGCAGATGCCGCCCCGCACCAGACTCATCGCCCCAAACTCATTGACGAACCGCTCATGGCTTCGCGCCGCTCGACTCACCGCCAGGCGTCAGCGACACGCCCGCAATCCACACCGTCCCGCCAAGCTTGTTATCGAACATCCAGCTCGGAGTCCGCATCAGCCGCACCGCCAGAAAATGGGTCTGCGGCCCGGCCGTCAGGTCGGCCTCCACCGCTGTCCACGGACGCGTCCCGGTAAAATTATCCGTAAGCACGTTCACCGAGTCCCGGTGATTGGGATCGGTCAAGTGAAATTGCACCCCGCGATCGCTCGTGATTTCGTCGGTCCGCAGGTAGGCGTGAAAATGATAAGAGCGTCCCGGCTGCACCGGCACGAACTCCGCCGGCTCCTCGAGATCGATGTTCATGCCGCCGCTGAAATCGAGCCTGAAGGAGCGCCCCGTTACGCCAGGCGGCGCTGAATCGAAGGACGCGGCGGCGCCCAATGGCGCGCTCCAGCGCCAATCCAGTCCGCCGTTAGCCAGGTCCCGCGAGAAATCTCCATTCCAGATCAGCGATTCTCCGGCGCCCGTCTCTGCCGAAAGCCCGGCGCTCGCAAGCGCTTCGCGCCATGCTCGCAGAGCGTCCTCCGGACGGTCGAGCCCGATCAGCGTATCCAGAAACGGAAACGTAGCCGGCAGCGCCAGCGGCTTTCCCAGAGCCATCAGCCGCTTCCAAACGGCCACCGCCGCGTCCGGCTGGTTGTTCGACGTAAGAAAATCGAGCGCCTGCAAATAAGCATCCGGCGTTGCGGGAAGCGCCTCGTCAAGAAGAACGTTCACATCTTCGCTCGACCGCCACGTGCGCGAAATCGCCAGTGGAAGCAGCCCTTTATCGGTCGCGACCGCCCTTTGAATCCTCCGGTAGCCTTGGGAATAATCCCGCCGCCGCACCAGAAAGTTGCCGTAGTTCCACGCGACCAACGCCGAGGCTGGATAAACGGTTTCCGCCCGCTCGAAGGCTTCCTGCGCGCGCTTCGCATCGCCCACTTCCTCATACGCGCTGGCCAGGTCCATCCAGTAATAGGAAGAATTGGGATCGTCGCGAACCGCCCGCTCGTAAGCCTTCACCGCCATCGACGAATCCGGATTCGTGAAATCCAGCTGCCAGAACCGCCCCACACGGTCCCAGGCTTCGCCATTTCCCGGCTGCAGTTCCGCGCCGCGCTCTATTAACGCCAGCTTCCCCGACCGCATCCGCCGGTCGGCGATCCAGCTCTCGCTCGCTTGGAAAATAAGCATTGCGCAGATCGCCGAAGACAGACCCAGCAGCGCCCATCGCTCACCGGAGCCTTCGAGAGAAAGTTGCATACTGCGGGTAATCTGCTATGCCCTCGCCCCTGACGCAAGGACAATTTTCGCTCGCGCGAGCGGCCAATTCCGGTGGGCCGGTTTCCGAAAGGGTTTGCTCGCCGCGCTATTTCCTATCGCCGAAACGATAGACGACACCGATGGACCCGCGGTATCCCGTTTTCGTCCCGGCTCCAAAAAATTTCGTCGGCGCATAATCGATTTGAATCAGGCGTATTTCCCAGTGCCTTTTGTACACCCAGTCGAATCCGCCGCCTGCCTCCCAGCCAAATTTCGAGTCGGTGCTCACCGTGTGCGGAAACCCGCCCACCGCCGGGTAGCTGTTGCGGTAGAAAGTTTCTCCGAAGAGCGCGTGCGCAAACGGCGTCAGCTTCCTCCGATGTTTGAAGGGATATACTTGCGGTCCCGCCATCACGCTGTAGATGCTCAGATTCCCGTTCAGGCCCAGGTTGCGCACGCCGCCGGAAACCTCCATCACCGCGCCCAGACGGTTTATGATGTTGTATTGTATGGATCCGTATCCTCCATTCAATCCCACGCGAACACCGCTTGACTGCGTGAACATTCGAATGTTGTAGCCGCCGGAAACCTCATACGGCGCCACGTAGGGCGGCGGCAGGGGGTGCGGCGGCGTTACCTCGGTCGCCGGGGTCTGCGCGGGCGGAGCCTGCGCGGGCGTGTCCTGTGTCGCCTGCCCGAACGCCGGAACCATAAAGATCAACACCAAACCGCAAAACACGCATAGGTGCCTCATCTACAACGTCCTCCAGGGAAATGTTCCCTCGTCAATTGCCAAGCGGATTTCTCGTCAGATCGGGATGGGCGCCATTGCCCATCCCGAAAATCGGGCACTGCATTCTCGCACGAGTGGTTCGCACTTAGCCACCGTGCGCCGCCCGGGGTCGTACCCTGACATGCGTTTCGCAGTTGGGTCGCATCTTTGCAGGTCGTAGCTTGGCGTCCCTGTGTCACAGCCGGCCTTTGAAAGACAGCGGAGCCCAGCTTCATGCACTTCTTTGCAAGGCGAGGTCTTGCTCCGGCCTTTGCGGGTGCCCGATCCTTCGGTTTTAAGGGTCGGTCTTCAATGGCAAATCACAGCCCCCGCCCCGCAAGGATGGGATGCCGCCTCCAAGAAAAAAGGCCGCTCGCCTTCGCAGGCGTGCGGCCCCTTCTCTTCCAAAAGCGTTAACCGTGGTTAGCTGACCGTCACATTCACGGTAATCGAGTGGCTCACGGCTCCCGAAGTTCCCGTGATCGTCACCGGATACGTGCCAGCGCCTGTGGGAGGCGCATTCGAGCAGCCCGCCGCCACGATCAGCAGTGCAGCGGCCCCTGCCAGCCCCAGCCGTGTCCGCAATCTCCGGGTTACGGGAAGCGTGAGCAATAGCATCACGCCGAAAGCCGCGAGCGCGATCTGTTGCATCGAGATCGGCGGCCTCCGATTAGACGTTGGCGGCACCAGCAATCCCATCGTAACAATCGTTACACTTCCGGTCCCCGGAGCAGTCACTGCGCCCGAGGGCGCCGAGCAACTTCCCGCTGGAATTGTCGCCGAGCAGGCCAGCGTAACGGCCCCCGTAAAGCCTCCGACCCCCGTAACCGTAACTGCAATCGTACCGGAAGCGCCTGGACTAACGGTTACAGGCGACCCGCTGAGCGTGAAGTCCCATGCGGTTCCGGTTAAGGGAACCGTCTGCGGGCTGCCCGCGGCATTGTCCGCAATGCTCAACGTTGCGGCCTGGCTGCCGCTCGCTCCCGCTGGAGGTGTGAATGTGATGTTGATGACGCACGACGCGTTCGCCGCTACGGTCGCCCCGCTCGCGCAGGTCGTTCCGGGCGCCACAGCAAAATCGGCGGCGTTCGCCCCGGAAATTGACGGCGCCGCCGTGATGTTCAGGCTGGCGTTGCCCGTGTTCGTGACGGTCACCACTTGCGCGGTGCTCGTCGTGGTGACGAGTTGACCGCCGGCGGCGACTGTCGAGGGAGCTACGCTCGCCACCGGCGCCGCGGCAACGGCCGTGCCCGTGATGCCGAGCGTCTGCGGGCTGCCCGCCGCGTTGTCTGTAATCGATAGGGTTGCCGCCCGCGCACCCGCTGCGCTGGGCGTAAACGTGATGTTGATTACGCACGTCGCGTTCGGCGCTACCGCCGCTCCGTTCGTGCAGGTGGTTCCGGCAGCTATGGCAAAGTCGGCTGCGTTCGCTCCGGAAAGCGCTGCCGCCGCCGTGATGTTCAGGTTGGCATTACCCGTGTTCTTGACGGTCACCGCTTGCGCGGCGCTCGTCGTATTAACGGTCTGACTGCTGAAAGTGAGCGTCAGGCTCGAGGGAGTTACGCTAGCCACTGGTGCCGTGGGAATGCCCGAGCCTGTGAGGCTGAGCGTCTGTGGGCTGCCCGTGGCGTTGTCTGCGATCGTCAGTGTTGCCGACCGCGCGCCCGTAGCGCTGGGCGTGAACGTGATATTGATGACGCAGCTCGAAGTCGGAGTCACTGGGCTGCTCGTGGTGCAGGTGGTCCCGCTGGCAATGGCGAATTCCGCGCTGCCGGTCGAGGGCGCGGACGTAAACGTCAGGTTGCCCGTTCCGTTGTTCGTCACCGTCACGCTCTGCGCGCTGCTCGTCGTGCCCACCGGCTGCGAAGTCGCAAAGTTCAGCGTCGTCGTCGGATTCAGCGCCACCGTCGGGGACGTTCCGGTGCCGCTAAGGGCCACCGTTTGCGTTCCCGCCGCCGGTGTGCTTGTCCCGTTGTTATACGTATAAGTGATCGGCAAGCTCGCCGCTTCCGCCGTTCCGGACGTGGACGGCGTAAACGTGACGCCAATCGCGCAGGAAGACCCCGCCGCAAGCGACGCCGTGCAGGCTGCAGTGCCGCCTGAAACCGCGGGAGCCGCCGCGAAATCGGAGGCGTTGGTGCCGGTAATCGCCGGCAATGGGATCGTGATGGTGATCGCCGAGCCGGTGTTATTGGTCAGCGTAAGAATCTGGGCTGCACTTGTCACGTGGAAGAGTTGACTGCCGAACGCCAGCGCGCAGGACGTCGCAGGCGTCACCGACAAGTTAAACGCACAAGGCGAACCGAACGCCAGCACCGGCAGCAGCGTTAACTTCGCTACGAATCCCGCCTGCACCGTTCCAACCGGCAAAGAACTGGCTGTTTCGAACGCACCCGAGGATGTCGGGAAATCCGTCAGCGAATGCGTCTGGCCCGCGACAACCGCGTTACCCGACGAGTCGAGTGCCAGCGCAAGGCTTTGATCCGGCAGATTGGTGACTCCGCTCCCGCCAAAATACGTCGAATAGAGCAGGCTGGCGGTGCCGCTGAGCGAAGGATTCACCTTGGTGATGAAAGCGTCCCCCTGCCCGGCGCCCGACAGCGCTGTCTTGAAAGCCCCTGGAGTAGTCGGGAAATTGGAGGATTGGGTCTGGCCGCTGACGACCACGTTCCCCAGCGTGTCGATCGCGATGCCATTCCCCTGGTCGGCGCTGTTTCCCCCCAACAAAGCGGAATAGGTCGGAGCGCCGTTTACGGTCGTATTCAGTTTGGTGATGAAAGCAACGCCGGCTGAGCTCGTAGCCGACGGAAACTGCCCGGACGCTCCTGGTTGCGTAATCGGGAAACCCGTGGTCGAAGCCGTCTGACCCGTTATGTACACCACGCCGCTTCCGGCCAGCGCGATCGCATTCCCAAGTTCCGAGTTCGTGCCGCCCACGTAGGTCGCATATACCAGCGAGTTCACCCCGCTTACGGTGGTTTTGATTGCGGCGACAAACGCCGTAGCATTGGTATTCGGGGCAGCCGTCAGCCAGCCCTTTATATTTGGAAAAGTGCCCGTGGAACCCATGTTGGGGAAATTGGTGGAACCCGTAGTTCCCACGATATACGCAATCTTGCTTGCGTCTACCGAGACCGCCCACCCGATGTCTCCCCCAGGACTCACCGGATTCGCCTGCGCGTCATTCCCTCCGAGGTAGGTCGAATAGAGAAGGGCCCCGGAAGACGCGGTGGTATTGAGCACCGTAAGAAAGGCATTGCCGGCGGTGTTGGGGAGAGTCGCCTGGGCGCCGTTCAATATCGGAAAGTTGGGCGCCGCGCCCGGCGTGGAAGCCGCGAATCCGGTGATGTATGCATCCTGGCTGGAATCCACTGCGATCCCATGGCCCACATCTGAGAAATTTGTGCTCGCCAGATAGCTGGAGTACAAAAGCGAAGTCGATCCGCTCACGTAAGGATTGAGCTTGGAGATAAACGCGTTTCCAGAGGTAGGGGCTCCGCCTGTAGGAGCGGTTGCGTTGTAAGGTGTCACTACGGATGCAACCGGGAAATTGTCCGAGAATGTCTGTCCCGTAATGTAGACGCAGTACCCGGAACTGACGCCATTCATACAGGTCGTGTTCGCCGCGGGATCCACTGCCACCGAATATGCGACTTCCCCTCCATCGCCGCTCAAATAGCTGAAATAGAGCTCTTTCGTTCCTGTCGGGTCGATTTCAGAGATGAAGGCCCCGCCGTTCGTCGCGATTCCGGCATTAGGCGTTCCAAGGCCAACGGTTGTTGCCGGACTCCCTGTGAGGGGGAATGAGGCGTCGAACGTTTGGCCGGTAACAAAAGCGTTGCCCGCCCCATCAACGGCCACGCCAAGCGCTGAGTCACCTACAGAGCTTCCCCCAATATACGTCGAATAATCCAGCACTGGATCGATCACCAGCGTTCGCGAACGGTCATAGTCGCCCACCGCGAATTCCACCCGGCCATCCTTCCCAATCTCGTAGCCTCCGGCAATTTCCTGCCGCTCGCCGTTGTCTCCCGCCTGATAGATCACCGGCTTCTGGAAGCTCACCTCACCCGCCGGAATGCTCACGATCAGGTTTCCCAAACCATCGATCTGAAGTTTTTTGCAGCCCACCAATTGCAAAGCGATCACCTTCAGGTCGGCTCCCGGCGAAACTACAAAGTCGTATTCGAGGCGCTGCTCCTGGCCGTAAAAAGCCAAGTCGACTCCCGGGTAAATGCCCTTGTATTCGACCCGCTCGTAGGAGGGCACGCCGCCAACCCAGTTCTTGGGGTCGTTTCCTATAAAGTAATTCGCCTTTCTATCGAGCTGGGACATCCCTTCCACAGCAGGCGAGGGATTCACGCCTGCCAACTGCAGGCGAAGAACCGAGGCCTTCGGATTGTCCGAGCGCCGGATCAGTGAGCCGGTCTGATGCGGCATTTGCCACAACGCCAGTACCGCTTCCTTCGGCGTTAGAAAAACTTCGTAGCCGTTTCCGCGGCTGAGGTACTTCACCTGGGCGTCGCTTTGGCCCATGTTTCGCTCGAAGGCTAGTGGCAATTTCGCATAGGATTCCAGGACGCTTGCTCCGCCGCGGCCGCCAGGCGCTTTTGCGGAAAGATTTCTTGCAATCGACGGCGCAAAGCCTCACAGCCGACGCCATTCTTCCCAGAACGGCAAGCTCGCTGGCGCGCATTTGTATATCCAGAATGTTGCTGGCGTATGTATTGGCCACCAGCGCGAGAAACAAACCTTGAGCCGGCGTGTCCAAACTCGCGGTTCGTTCACCCATTTCGCGATATCCAAGAATGTAAAGTCGGTCCAGTGGTAGAGGACGTGCTTCGAACCGCAATCCCTCCTCCGCCGTGAGACACCTCTTATCCCCGTTCGCTATCGGGGCCCCCGCAGGCCCGCTTTCTCCATATAAGAACCCTATCGAATTCGGCCACAAACACACTCCCGGGTGCCCTGGATGCACATAAAACGCTCCCTCCCGCTCCTCGATAGTTGCGATGTCGTCCGCCAGGACCCTGCAGCCTCGTTGCGCCAGGGCCGCGGCCATCGTGGATTTCCCCGCCCCCGGCGGTCCCACAAACGCCACCGCCCGGCCATCGATCGCAACAGCACTCGCATGCAGGCAGATAACGCCGCGATGCCGGAGCAAAACTCCCATCACCGGCCCCAGCAGGTAAGACGTCGCCTCTGCAAGCGGCGATCCCTCGGGCCAAACGCCCCAGACCCGCCTGCCCGCACGGTCCAGCCAGAACCGATGCCCATCGCTGTAATCCATGCGCAGATAAGCCCCTTCCCCGATTTTCCATATTCGAAGCGCGGGCTCGCCGGAGCGATCCGTAAAAGTACTCGTATAGGTCAGCACCTCTGCGTAATTCTTCGCATTCTCAGGAGAATTACCGAGGCTCACTTCACAGTCAGGAGCGGAAGACTGGCCTTCAGCTATAGGCAGGGGAGAAAGCTTAAGATTCGATCGGAGAGTTAAGCCAAAAACCGAATAATGGAAGGCCGCCACGTCGTATTCTAAGACATTCACATCGAACAAGTTGAAGGCTGCGATTTATCCCAAAATGCCGGGCCCGAGTTCACCTAAACGTGAGTCCTGGTATGGCCAAGAATATGCCCGTTGTCCGGGCCTCCGTGTGTTCCCACTTGCTTGGTAAGGTCGCGCACAGTGCCGTATACCGTTATCTGCGGCGGGGTATACGGCTTCTTGGGTCCCTTTTCAACAGGTTTGGACATCGCGGACCTCCGCGTCCAAGTTATATCGGAGTGGCAGGGCAGACTGCAACCAAAAGTCATCCGACCCCGTAATTCTACCGATGCGCGTCCGTAGTCCTCGCCACGGAAACTTACGCACCCAAAGAAACCGGCTCAGCGCCGCTGCAAGCGTGCCCCAATCGCCGCGTCGAAATAAATCCTTCGCATACGGCCACATCTGGAAGTCCATCAAATTGTCGGCGCCCTCGCCCGATAGCACCACGCGACCATCCGCGCCAATCGTCTGCAGCGTCGCAAGATGCCCCGAGCGAAAAGGATTGTCTGAGGGTTCCGATCCACGCGCCGAACCCGAACACGCGCAAGCCGACGCGCGTCAACACCAGCCCGGCGAAACTTTGAACGACGATCCGTCGTTCGAAGGAAGTAAGCCGTAAGTATCGCTGCAAATCTTTCATCGTTCCCACGCGGGCGCCTTGATTCCGCACATCGAGCGCCTCGCACTTATTCCGCGGCCGACGTCACGACCTCAATAAGCCCTTCCGCCTGCATTTTCTCCAGCAGGTCGAGCACGTCCCGTTCGCAGCGTTCTTTTTCGACGTCGTATTCTTCCAGCACGGCGTCGCGCAGTTCCGCCACGCTTCTCTGCCGCTGCAGCAGCTTCCAGATCGAAGCGCCCACCGGATTCACGCCGTAATAAACGCTGTTCTGGAGCCCCAGGATCACGGACTCTTCTCCCACCGCGCAGGAAACCTGCTCGGTGCTGGCCACCACAATCGTATTCACCGAGAGAGGCAGGCTCATGCGGGTTGCGTCCTCAGGACCAAACGCTGTGCTGCCGATATTCTAACGGGTACGCGGGACCACGACAACGTTCGCGTCAATTGCCGTAGCTTATTCGCTTACCCTGCGGTTGCTCCGGTGTCTTCTGTGGACTAAGGGACGGATCGGGGGTGGATCAGGGAAAGGCTTAGCGGGAGAAAGACAGCCGAAAAAGGGTGTTTCAGAGCGCGGAATTTCTCGAAAAACCTCAGGCCTTCCGCCGCCCCACGGAGTTCAGCTTATATTCCCCAATTTTGCGACTGAGTGTATTGCGATGAATCCCGAGCACCTTGGCGGCGCGGCATTGATTCCCTGCGGTCCGCTCCAGCGCCCGCTTGATGAATTTCTTCTCAAAGTCCGTCACGGCCTCTTCCAGGAGGATCCCGCGTTCGACCATCAACCCGATCACCGTTTCCAATTGCTCTTTCACGTTGGCACGCTCCGCGGGCAAGACTATCGGCAGCCGGATTTGAAGAGGCGCGGCCCGAGCGCGCGAAAACAAAAAAATAAAAAAGCGAAACGCAACGCCGCCCGCACCCCACATTGGCGGGAGGCTCAGCGTTTAGCTAAGTGCGTGGCCGGTGATGCGTTGGTAGGACTCTCGGTACTTGTTTGTCGTGCCCGTCACAACGTCCGCGGGAAGCGCCGGTCCGGGAGGAAGCTTGTTCCACCCGATCCGCTCGAGATAATCCCGCACGTACTGCTTGTCGAAAGAAGGCTGGGCTTTGCCGGGCTCGTATTCATCCGCGGGCCAGAACCGCGACGAATCGGGTGTAAGCGCTTCGTCGATCCAGATCAGCTCCTTCCCCAGCAGCCCGAATTCGAATTTTGTGTCGGCAATAATGATGCCGCGCGCCGCCGCATGTTCGACCGCGCGCCGGTAAAGCGTCAGGCTCGTATCGCGAAGCTTTTCCGCCAGCGGCAATCCGATGCGCGGACACCGTCTCGTCAAACGAAATGTTCTCGTCGTGGCCGGTCGTGGCCTTGGTCGACGGGGTAAAAATCGGCTCCGGCAGCCGGTCGGACTCGCGCAAACCCTTCGGCAGCGCGATCCCGCAGATCCCGCCCGTCTTCTGATAATCCTTCCAGCCCGACCCCGAAATATAGCCGCGCACCACGCATTCGATGGGCGCCGGCTCGGTGCGCCGCACGAGCATCCCGCGCCCTTCGAGCAGATCGGCATAAGGCGCCAGCTCGCCGCCGAAATGGTCCGCGGAAATCACATGATGCGGCACCACGTCGGCCAGTTTCTCGAACCAGAAGAGCGAAAGCTGCGTCAGCACGCGCCCTTTATCCGGAATCGGCGTGGGCAGCACCACATCGAACGCCGAGAGCCGGTCGGTGGCCACGATCAGCAGCCGGTCGTTGCCCACCTCATAGATGTCGCGAACCTTCCCGCGTCCGCGAAGTTTCAATCCAGGAAAATTTGTCTGCGCAATAACCATATTCATTTTTGGAGAAGCCACGCGATTGATCCTTGTACTGGAAGGGCGGTAGTTTAGCGCACGGGAAAAACTTGTCAACGGCTAAGAGCCGTTTCTTGCAAGCACCCTGTGGAAAGATCCATTTGCTCCAGACACGGTAGTCGATGTTTCAACGTGGATGCAGAGAGAGGTTAAGGAGAAAGGCTCGCGGGAGCTTCGCCGCGAGAGGAGGGCGCTGTCGCGCCGGACGTTTTGTCGCGGCTGAAGCCCGGGACCTACAAAGCAGCCGTCTCATAATCTGGCAGTGAGGTCAGCTTGCGGTTACCGCGTTAATCAGGCGTTTGCCGTCCGGTGCTCGTTTGACGCGGGTCACACGCAACCCTACACTGTGCCCTGACCTTTCGCGGCTGAATCTCCGGGGGAAAATTATGGCAACGGAATTGAAAGGCAAAGTTGGGCTTGTGACCGGCGGCACCTCGGGGATCGGCCGCGATACTGCGATCCTTTTCGCGAAGGCGGGAGCCAAAGTGGTGGTCGCGGGCCGCCGCGAAGCGGAAGGAACAGAAACCATCGATCTGATCCATGCCGCCGGCGGCGAGGGCGTGTTCGTGAAGACCGACGTGTCGAAAGCCTCCGAAGTTGAAAGGCTCGTCCAGAAAACGGTGGAGAATTTTGGCCGCCTGGATGTCGCCTTCAATAATGCCGGGATCGAGGGCAACTGGACGCCCATCACCGAGCAATCCGAAGAAGACTGGGATCGTACGATCGACATCAATCTCAAAGGCGTCTGGCTCTGCCTCAAGTACGAAATTCGCCAGATGCTCAAGCAGGGCGGAGGCGGAGCTATCGTAAACATGGCGTCCGCCGCGGGCCTGATAGGCCTGGCCGGGGCAGCTACGTATAGCGCGAGCAAGCACGGCGTGATCGGACTGACCAAGACCGCTGCGCTCGAAAATGCCCGAAAAGGCATCCGGGTAAACGTCGTCTGCCCGGCAGTGATCGAGACGCCTATGGCCGAGCGTGCCTATAGCGAGCCGGAAACCCACAAGTTTGTAGTCGGTCTGCATCCCATCGGCCGTTTTGGGAGGCCTGAGGAAATCTCAGAAGCCGTGTTGTGGATGTGTTCCGACCATGCGTCCTTCATGACAGGCCAATCCCTGGTTCTCGATGGCGGCTTGCTGGCGGGTGTCAATCCTCCGGGCTAGCTGTGATCGTCGCCCACGTCATAGATGTCGCAAACCTTCCCGCGTCCGCGAAATTCCTCTCTGAAAATTTGTCTGCGCAATAACTGCATTCATTTGCGGAAAAGCCACGCGATGAATCCTCGTACTGGAAGGGCGGTAGTTTCGCGAACGGGAAAAATTTGTCAACGGCCAAGAGCCGTTCCTTGCGCGCATCCTGTGGAACACCGGCAGACGTCAACCTCGGAAAAGAGATAGGGTCGGATGCCATCGAGCGTCCGGTCCATTTTTCCCCTTCCCCGGTGGATGCTAAAATGCAACATGCGCAGGACGGTCCCAACATGCTACATGTGCCCGGTGCCGGCAACGACTCGGGAGCATGCCCCGCCACAATCGTTTTTCCCGGAGGGTTTTCGTACGAATCTGCTCACTGTTCCCTCGTGCGCCGCCCACAATAATGCCAATTCGGACGATGTGGAGTATGTTCGCAATATCATCTGCACGCAGCGTGGCACGAACGAAGTCGCCGATCTCGTCATCGAGACCGTGAAACGTAGTTACGATTACAACGGCGTACTGTTCGACCGAACGTTCTATGATCGCCGGTTCGTCACGGTAGGTGGGGAGAAGACCGTGGCCTTCTCGATCAACCTGCAACGCCACCGTCAGATAATGCGAGCCATCTCCTATGCTCTTTACTACCGCGATATGGGGAAGAGGCACGATGGTGGCTTTGGAATTTTCTCGCCGAGCATGTTGCACAAAAATCAGCTTTACCACGGACGACCTGACCCGGCCGAGGGCTTACGACGATTGCTCGAATCTGGCACGTTCACATCAATGCCTGTTTCTGAACCGAGGGTTTTCAAGTACGGCATTCTTGACCCCGGCGAAGGACAGGTTCTATATCGGTTCGAGTTCTATGAGAGCTACATCGTGAATGCTTGGACCCGGCCATTTGACCCAAGCCCGAACCTATATTTGCCCATCGGTGGGAGGTGGGTGTGCAGACAGGACTGACCTCAAGGTCCCGAGAAGTCCGTTCTCCCTCCATTCAAGTGGAGCTTCACATGGACGGGAACCGCGTTACCCGGGCGTTTGCTAAATCACAGCGCACCAAGTGGGAGTTGGCCGGGCATTCGGTAACGGCAAAGGGATAGCACCCCGGCTTACAGGTCCGGACCCAGGAAAATCTGTATTTTGAATTTTCTGCTTGCGAGTTATTGCCTAGAATTGCATCATGACTGCTTATGATTTGGGCCCCTGCGAGATTCGACTAGGAGACAACCACGATGCCAAGATTCCCTCGCCTGTTGTTTTGTTTCATGGTTCTTGCTCTCCTCGCCGGATGCATCCATCACCCGGCTCACCGGCAAACTTGGACCTATGTGTTTGTGGGGGAGGGCACGCTGGAAAAGACGGACTTCACCTTTTCCACGACTGGTCCCATGCCGATATCTGACAGCTTCTTTGTTCCGCAAACTAAGACCGATTTGTTTGTGTCCGGGAGAGATCTCGGTCCGCTCACGGGATTCCATTTTTCAAAGACCAACGTGCCCGCAGGTCAGATAGAACTTGGCATCAAATGTGGTGAAAATAAACCTTGTCAGAGACGGAACTGCCCCTGTTCCTTTCATCGGGTTCCCCGTCCAGAGTTTTGACCTGTCGACACCGGGGACTACGGAACTGATCTACGTGAATTCTGGCGCTTCTATCGGGAAACTCAGCATTGCCGTGTCTCCTGTGCCCTGAGGGTCTTACCCTTTCGACCTTCGTTTTTGGCAAGCTCTTCATGTGTTGACATAAGCCGAGTGCGCGCAGCGCCTTCGTCTCGCGGTGCATTTACCGCGAGCCTTCCACCTCTACTTCCTTTGCCTTCTCAAACTCCTCAGCCGCCAGGTCGAAAGATGGCTACCGCTTCTGCTACGCGGCATTGCTCGCCGCAGCGGCAGGAACCCGTGCTTCCGCGGCATCAGTTAGCGCGATTACCAGACTTGACGCTCCAGTTGGGTGAAGTTCCTCAGTCAGACGTAGAATTACTGGGTGACGCGGAAAGGCTCTCTCCGATCCTTCATTCGATGGTTTCTCATCGTGCTGGCCGCTTCTTTGGTCGGTTGGTGTGCTCATCCTTGTGGCTGCCCGGTGGGTCGACCCACCGACCACCGCGGTGCACATGGAACGCCGCTTGCAGGCCTGGATTCACCACACGCCGTATAACGAACGATACGAATTCGTTCCGCTGAGCCAAATCTCGCCCGATTTGCAGCATGCTGTGATCGCCGCGGAAGACGCGCGCTTCTACCAGCATCACGGATTCGATTGGCACGAGATGCAAATCGCTGCTGAAGACAATATGGAAGGCGGCCGCATTCGCGGGGCATCGACCCTTACGCAGCAACTGGTAAAAAACCTGTTCTTTGGGACCGGCCGGTCGATCCTCCGCAAGGGCGCCGAGTCAACGCTTGTTCCAGTGGCCGAATTGGTCCTCGGCAAGCAGCGCATTCTGGAACTCTATCTCGACCTGGTCGAGTGGGGACCTGGTGTGTATGGTGCAGAGTCGGCGTGCCGCTACTATTACGGAACCCCCGCCCGGAATATCGACCGGCAACGGGCGGCCCAACTCGCCGCAATTCTGCCGTTGCCCTTGAAACGGCGGCCCGATCACATGAACCACTACAGCGGAATCATCCTTGAGCGGATGCGCCAAATGGGCTGGTAATCGCGCAACACATTCCTAAATCTTCCTATCGTGCCCGGCGAGTCGGCAAACGTCGATTGCAACCGGTACTTCAAATGGACGATTTCCGCGCTAACCAGGCGGGACCAGGACAGTAGAATTTTCCGGTGAGTGGCGCTACGCGGCGTTGCTCGCCGCGGCGGCGGGAACCCGCGATTCCGCGGCGTCGTCTTCCCACTTCACCGACACGAGTTTCGATACGCCCGGCTCCTGCATCGTCACGCCGTACATCACCGAGCCCATCTCCATGGTCTTCCGGTTGTGCGTCACCACGATGAACTGCGTCTGACCGCACATCTCGGCCAGCATCCGGTTGAAGCGGCCGACGTTCGCTTCGTCGAGCGGCGCGTCGACTTCGTCGAGGATGCAGAACGGGCTGGGCCGGTAGCGGAACACCGCGATCAGCAGGGCCAGCGCGGTAAGCGCCTTCTCGCCGCCCGAAAGCAGCAGAATGTTCTGCAGCCGCTTGCCGGGCGGCTGCGCGGCGATATCGATTCCCGCTTCGCCGGAGCTGTCCGGCTCGCCGAGGCGCATTTCGCCGGTGCCGCCGCCGAACAGCGACTGAAACGCGATGGCAAAATGCGCGTTGATGAAATTGAACGCCTCTTCGAATTTCTGCCGCGACACCTGATCGAGCTCGGTGATGGTCATCTGCGTATTCTCGATCGACTGGATCAGGTCGTCGCGCTCGCGCCGCAGGAATTCTTCCCGCTGCTCGCATTCGCGGTATTCGTCGAGCGCCATCATGTTCACCGGGCCCATCGCCTCCGCGCGGGCCTTCATTTCGTTGTAGCTGGTCTCCGCGGCGATCAGGTTCTCGCCCACCAGAAGCTCGGACTCCTGCGCGATGAGTTCCTCGGGCTGGGCGTTGAGTTCCGCCACGCAGGTCTGCCGCAGGTAGTCGCGGTCCGCGTCGTTGCGCGCGCGCTCGATCTGGCGCTGGCTGCGCTCGGCGCGCAGTTCATCGAGGGACTGGCGCTTGCCGCGCAAGTCCTCGTCGATTCTGCCCGTGCGCGACCGCGAATCCTCCCACTCCTGTTCGAGCCCGGCCTTCCGCGCTTCCAGGCGCTCTTTCTCGCTGCGCAGATCGTTCACCTGCATGGCCAGCTGTTCGCAAGCACTCTCGAGGTTGATCCTTCTCCTGAAGCAACGCGCCATGCTGCTGACGCAAGGACGTCTCTCGCTGACCGCCCTGGGCGACTTCCTCCGACAGCCGCTGCTCGATGGCCGCCGCGCTCGCCAGCCGCTCGGACATCGTTGCCAGCTCCTCGCGCCGCGCCACCACCCGCTCCTGAAACACCTGGAAATCATGCCGCAGCTTGGTGAGTCTTTCCGCGGCTTCGGACGCCTCGGTTTCCGCAGCCTCGCGCGAACGCTGCGCGTCGCTGTGCGCGGCCTGCGCCTGCTCTGCGCGCGCCCGCGCTGTTTCCGCTTCTCCGTGCAGCCGCGCGATCTCCCTGCGTTCCGCTCCCAACTGCTCCTCGATGCGGCGGTACTCGCTGCGCACCTGGTCGCGCTGGTGCGTCGCGGCCACCAAACCTTTCTCGGCCTCCACGTGCTCGGCCCGAGCCACAGCAAGCTGCTGCTCCGCCGACGCAATCGCTTCTTCCAGCCGCGTCAGCTCGGCTTGCTGCTCCTGCGCGATCTGTTCGAGCCGCGCGGCTTCGGTTTCGTGCTGGCGCAGCTCGCGCTTCAGCGCGAGAGGGCCCGCCTCTCCCTGGCGTCCGCCCGCGACCATGCGCCCGTGATAGCAGGTTCCATCCGGCGTGAGGAAGTAGCCCTGCGCGTTTTCGCGCGCCAGGCGTTCGGCAACCTCCGCGCTTTCGACGATATAAGCCGAGCGCAGCTTCGAAACAAACTGTTTCGTGGCCGGGCCAAGCGGTTCGCGGAATTCCACGAGCTGATCGAGCCGTGCGAGAACTCCTTCGGGCTGCGGAGCGTCGGCGTATCCGCATCCGGCGCCGCAACATTCGATTGCTGGAGCGAATCGACAAAGAACGTCGCGCGCCCGCCCATTTCTTCCCGCAGCAGCGCCACGCCTGCCCGCGCGTGGTCGAACGATTCCACCACCACGTACTCAAGCTCGTCGCGCAGAAACTGTTCGATCGCCGCCTCGTACTTCTCCTGCACCTCCGCATAATCGGCGAGCAATCCCACCGCGCGGAACTCGCGCAGACGTGCCGGCGCCATTCGCGCCAGCCGTGGAAGTTGAAGAGTTTCTGGACGGCGTCCGCCGTATAGGCGCGCTCGCTCAAAATATGATCGATCGAAGCGCGTTTCGCCCGCGCGCCGGAAAGCTCTTCGCGGGTCTTCTCGATTTGTTTTCCGGTATCGTGCTGTGAGCGCCGCAGCTCGACGATGCCGGCCTGGGCGTCGCGCACGGTTGTTCCTAATTGCCGGGCACGCTCCCCGGCCTGCTCGAACGATGCATCCGCCGCCTGCACGCGCTCCGACAAACCGGAGCATTGCGATTCCATTTCGCGAAGAGCTGCCGCGCGCTGCTCCTCCGCGGTCGCATAGCGCGCTGCTGCCTCTTCTGCTTGCACCGACTCCGCCTGCTGCCGCGCCGCTTCCGCGATCAGCCTGCTTGCCAGCTGCCGCAGTTCGATGATGCGCCGGTCGAGCTGCTCCTGTTCGGCCGCGCTCGCCGAAGCGTTCTCGGTGGTTTCCCTCAGCCCCGCTTCGAGCGTGGCCGTTTGCTCTCGCAGCGTGGCGACGGACGCCACTTGATGCGAGAGCCGCGCGTTCAATTCAGACATGGCGCGTTCGGCCTGCTCGATTTCCACGCTCAGGTGCATGGCGCGCGATTCCAGCTGCGCGGCCTGCTCGCGGTTGAAGGTGATGCGATTCTCCGAGCGGTCCAGATCGAGCGCGGTCTGCCCCAGCAGATTTTGCGTCTGCCGCAATTCGGCGTCGAGTTCGTAGGTGCGGGCGTTCAGGCGTTCCTGCTCGGCTTCGAGTCCGTGCAGAGTACCCGCTTCGCGCTCTTCCGCCGCGTCCATATCGCGAAGCAGCGTTTGCAGGCGAGCGGCCTCGATATCGAGATGCGCCGCTTTGCTCGAAAGCATGATCCGCAGCAACCCGCGCATCTGCTCGCGCAATTCCGCGTAGCGCCGCGCCTTGGAGGCCTGGCGCTTCAGCGACGCGAGCTGCTTTTCCACTTCCACGAAAATGTCGTTCACCCGCGAGAGGTTGAGCTTCGCCGCGTCCAGCTTGGCTTCGGAAAGCCGCCGCTTCGTCTTGTACATCGTGACCCCGGCCGCCTCTTCGATGATGGCGCGGCGGTCCATGGGCTTCGAATTCAGAATTTGCCCGATGCGCCCCTGCTCGATGATCGCGTAGCTGTCCGGACCAAGTCCGATGCCCATGAAAATTTCCTGGATGTCGCGCAGGCGAGCCACGCGCCCGTTGATCAGATATTCGCTCTGCCCGGAGCGGTACAACCGCCGCGCCACAACAATTTCACCCGGTCTCATGGTGACCGGCGCCTTGTGTCCGCGCTTCTTCGAAGCCTTATGGTGGCCGTTCCCGTTTTCAGCAGCTTCCGCCGCGGCGCTCTCGATACCCGAGTGAGCTTCCGTCGACGAAAATGCATCCGGGAGCACCTGGATGCCCTCATGTTCCGGCGCAGTTGCCGATTCCGGCGTCGCGTCCTGGCCCATGTCGCCGTCAATCACCTTCGCGACTGCTTCCGACAGCTCCGGATCGACCAGCGTCAGCGTCACTTCCGCCATTCCCAGCGGGGGACGCTTCGCGGTGCCGTTGAAGATGCAGTCCGCCATGCGCTCGGCGCGCAGCATCTTGTGGCTCTGCTCGCCCAGAACCCAGGAGATCGCGTCCACCACGTTGGACTTGCCGCACCCGTTCGGTCCCACGATGCAGGTGATGCCGCTGCCGCTGAACGTAATCGGCGTCTTGTCAAAAAAGGATTTAAAGCCCAGCAACTCAACTTTACGGAGTTTTAACACTCAAGCCCTCGCAAGAGATCGCTTCCCCTGCCCCAGGTGCGCAGAGGAAATCAAATCGTCTCTCCAGCCTCATCGGCAGAAGAAACTTCGGTGGAAGGTTACTGGGAAGGTCTTTCGAGACAAAAACGCTGGAGGGTCGATTGTCGATGGCCCTGCCGCCTGGCGCTACGATGGCGGTTACGGGAACTTACGCTAACACGCCTCGCGGGGGCGTGTAAAGCGCGCATTTGTAGCCTGTTCGGGCGAACGGGAATTTGTGCTGCTCTTTTGGCTTCTATTTTGTCGCCGTAGCCCATTGGGTCTATTTGACTTGCACGAGTTCGGGGCCTAGCATGGGCGCCACGGAGGGCGAGTGCCAGCGGAAAAGGAGCCGGGAACCCAGCGTATTCTGCTGATTGCGGCGATGTTAGCCGCGATCTTCGCGCTTTCCGCGTGGGGACTTCGTCCACCCGCGCCCAAGGCCGCGAACGCCCCTCCGGGTCAGTTCTCCGCAGGCCGCGCCTTAGAAATACTGACCCGCGTGCTGGGCAAAGGAGCTCCGCACCCTGTCGGAAGTGACGCCAATAGCACCGTACGCGACCGCATTTTGCAGGAATTCCTGAAGATGGGGTATGGCCCGAGGGTCGAAAGCGGCTTCGTTTGCGATCCATTTGGGGCCTGCGCGACGGTCAACAATATCGTTGCGCGGCTGGAAGGCGCTGATAAGACGGCGGTTCTGCTTGCGGCGCACTACGATTCGGTTCCTGCGGGATCTGGCGCTTCAGACGACGGCGTCGGAGTTGCCGCGGTGATCGAGATCGCTCGTGCGCTCAAATCGCGGGCGGTTCCGCGGCATTCCGTAATTCTACTGATCGACGACGGGGAAGAAGCGGGGTTGCTTGGCGCGCGGGAATTCGTCCAATCCGATCCGTGGGCCAAGGATGTGCGGGCCATCGTAAATCTCGATGCTCGTGGGACATCGGGGCCAAGCCTGATGTTCGAGACGGGCAGCGCGAACGCCTGGGCTGCGGGGCTCTACGCGAGGAGCGTGCCGCATCCGGCCACTAGCTCTGTGTTCTACACCGTGTATAAGCAGCTCCCGAACGACACTGATTTCACGGTGTTCAAGGCGGCCGGCTACGAGGGCCTGAACTTCGCTTTCATCGACAATGTAGTGCAGTACCACACGCCCGTCGACAACCTCGCGAACGTCGATCCCGCCAGCGTGCAGCATCACGGCGATAACGTGCTGCATTCACTGGTCGCCATGGCCAACGCCGATTTCTCGCGGATCCCGCGCGGAGAGGCCGTGTACTTCGATTTGTTCGGCCAGCGGACGGTTCGCTTGCCCGCACGATGGATGCCGGCTCTCGCGATGGCAACGATTCTCCTGATGGGTCTGGAGATAGGCCTGCTGTTGCGCGCGCGGCGCCTCGATTTTCGGCAATTCCTGCGAGGGCTCTGCGCCTCGCTCTTGATCGTTGCCGGCTCCGCAACTCTGGGGTTTCTCCTGCAGCACCTGATGCAACTTTCGGGCGCCCTCCCGGTGAACTGGATCGCGCACCCGGCCGCAATCCAATTTACTTTCTGGTTTCTGGCAATTAGCGTAGCGATTACGCTGGCCGTTCTTTTCGCGCCCAGCTGCGGATTCTGGGGCCTGTGGTCGGGTGTGTGGACCTGGTGGGCGCTGCTCTCCCTGGCGGCGGTTTGGACAGCAAGAGGTGCCAGCTACGTCTTGCTGATTCCGGCGGCACTAGCGGCACTATCGGCTCTGCCTGCCGCCCTCCTGAGGAGCGGACAATTCGAAGAGATTCTTACCGGATCGGCCGTGGGGCTGCCGCTCGCGGCATCAGGAATCGTGGGCTTTCCGATTGCCCTATTGCTCTACGACGGCCTCGGCAACCGGGCTTTGCCCGGCATCGCTGCTTTGGTCGCTTTTCTGTTTACGCCGGTACTTCCGCTCTGCGTCGATTTTCTGAAGATAAAAAGCGTGCGAGGTGTGGCGATCTTCTGGACTCCCGTCGTCGTTGCTTTTGCCGCGGGCTTTGCCGCTCTTCTCATGCCTCCCTATTCCGCGAAGGCGCCCGAGCGCGTCAACATTGAGTTCTGGAAGGACGCGGATACCGGGAAGACTCAATGGATCGTCGATCCCGCTTCGGGGCACTTGCCCGATCCCCTGCTCGCAGCAGCGTCGTTCCGGCACGCCGACAAAGGCCCGTTTCCCTGGGACGCAGGGCCGGCCTTCTTCGCTCCGGCACCGGGGCTGGACAATCCTGCGCCCACACTTACGATTCTCGAATCAACTCCGGTTGCCGATCGGAGAAATTACCGCGCGCTCCTGCGGTCCGAACGAGGCGCGCCCGACGCCATGGTGCTGTTTCCGCCAGGTTCGAATGTCAGCGGTGCGCGCATCAACGACGTGGCGGTGGAGGGCGACTCCAGCCCGAGCCATCGCCTGTTCGGGGATTGGGAAATCTATCGCTGCCTAACGACACCTGCGGGCGGCGTGGAAATTGCCTTCAGCCTCCCGGCGGGAAAGCCGCTGGAAGTCTATGCGCTCGACGCCACCTACGGACTGCCTCCCGCAGGCAAATTTCTGCTCGACGCTCGCCCGTTCACTGCGGCCCCCTCACAGGACGGCGACGTGACGATCATAAGCCGCCGCATCCAGTTGATTCCGTGAAGTGGAATGAGCCGAGCCTCGCGCAGGCGTTCTAGTTTCCTTTTGCGGGGGCGGGCTTCGCGACCCATGCCTGCCAATCCTTCATATCCGCCTGAAAGATGGGTTGCGCGAGCGAGTTGGCGATGATCAGGAAGGTTTTTCCGATCTCTAGGTAGGCGGTCTTTTGAAGGCTGCCGTCGGGGCCGAGCTGGAAGAAGTAGACTTCCGAGCCGGGAACCTGGTGCTCGAGAATGATGGTCTGCTGTTTCTTCACTTCGGTAAGGAACAGCGCCCTCCCCACCTTGCGGCCGTGAATAGTGGCGGGTGGAAGCGCAGCCACCTTGGCTGCGGGTCCAGTGCAGGCTGAGAGAAGCGTGCAGACATCATCCGGTAGCGTGGGCGTCTTATAAGTGATCCACTGAATGTCGCCCTTGTGGTCCATTACGTCCTTCACAAAGTTTCCTGCCGGCTTCGATTGAGCCAGTTGAACCGAAAATACGAGGAGCAAAAAAAAGGGTACGACGAAGCGCAGCCCTCGCGTGTTGGCGTGTCTCATAAGCGAAAATCCTCCATGGGGCCGCTTTTGCGAACGCGGCAGAATTTTTCCGTCGACCGCGCAAGCAACAGAATCGCAACGCCTGAAGGCCGTACGGGCGAAACACCGCATCACGGGGCACGAGCAAGCCTGCCTTTATCGGCCGCCTTCAGCGGATTCGGTTGGCGACGAGGCCATATCATATCCCTTTTTTAATTCCATGCAACCTCAGTCAATGGAAGGGAATGGGCTCGTTTCCGGTCGGGGACACCGGGCATCGGCCGGTATTCTGCCCGGGGCTGGGTAGTGGGTCAGTTTGAATTTTTATGGGCCGGGGATGGCAGTGGAATTGTTTCGGGTGCGGTAATCTCGACGCGGAACGCACAGCCCACATTGGGAAGTTCGGTCGCAATGTGCTTCATCGCCTGCCTTAGTGTGTCGAGAGTCGTGAACACGGAGGAATGGGCGCGGCTATTTTCATTCACGACCCAATTGTTTCCGCATCCTCGGCATCCGTGCGGTAGCACTCCGTCACCGAACAGCGGAACGATAACTTTGACGTGACACCGCGAACACTCAAACTGGAATCCCAAAACTTCGTCCAGTGTAATCACTAATCTCTGTTCGATTGTCATTCGCCAAACGTAAGCGGGATTGCCGGAAGGTGTCAAGAATTTAAGCGGCTTGCTCGTTTGTGGATGCTGCGTCCAGAATGGCGACCATTTCCGAAATCGTCCAGACGTGATCGGACACTCCGGCTTCCATCGCAGGCGTCACACGTAGGGTTTGATGTACGCGGCAGAAGTTATAATGCATGTAGTGAATCGCAATCGAGGCGATATGGTTATCCAGCTTTTTCGAGAAAGCGTTCGTCAGGCGGGTAAAGCGACGCATTCCCATACGCATCGTCAGGTTCTGGCGTTCGATGAAGCTGGTCGAAATATGCTTCGGGTCTGGACGCCCGGAAATAACCACCTCACGGAAACCGATGCACTCTGCCGGGCTGTATCGCGTATCGTTCTTCGGATCGTTACCGTAGAGCTTGACCAGCATTGCGTAGTCAATATCGCTTCCGAATGTCCCTTCGACCGCTGAAACATAGGCTCGGTGTCCATCTGTGGTAAGTTGGACCCGATGAGCAAGGCGCTTTGCCAAGTCCTGAATAAAGCCGTAGGCGGTGCCCGCATCGCGCCCGCCAACGAGCCAAGACGCGATCAGCTTCGTGTCGGCGTCCATCGCAACCCAGGTCCACACGTCACCGTAGCCGAATGTGCCGCGCAACTCTTCCGGCACGTTCTTTTCCTTTGCGTAGCAGAACGACCACGTTTCATCGCACTGAATGCGTTTGCAGTTCAGATTCACAAGGGCTTTGTCGAGGTAGTCGGCGCACGCCGCGCCCAACTCCACGAGCAACTTGGCAATCGTGTTCTTGGAAACGCCTGTCATTCGGACCGTCGCCCGGATGCTGTTTCCTTCGACAAGGGCCGCTACCACTTGGCTCCGCTTCTCTGTGCTCAGCTTGTTCATACAGATAGTGTATGAGCGGTCAGGCATAAAGTCAAGTAGAAAGAACGGCACATTAGATGGCGGAAAAAAAGCAGTCCGAGGGGTTTTGCATGGAAACAATTCCACATGAGCCACTTGAATGGCTTTATGGAACCGCTGAAAATAAAAGCACTTACGAGCTAAATCTCGCGAATGCACTCGACGTCAAGGGAGGCATTCTGCTGGCCATAATCACGCTTCTGGCGAGCGACCCTCTTCGTTTGTTTTCAGTTGCGACTAACGCCATCATACCAAAAGGATTGGAAATCGGGTTCGAAGGGCTGTTGTTTATTGCGGCGATTCTCGCTGTAGCTGAACTGTGGCCACGGAAATATAATTCTGATCCGCAGCCGGACGCGACCGGAGCCTGGATTGTAAGATTGACCAAGCACTACGAGAAATACCCGGAGGACGCGGAGCTAGGCCATTCCGTAAGAAGGCAGGCGGTTCTTGCCATGTTGAAACGACTCCAAGATCGCACTCCTAAAAACGCAGCCCTCAACGCATCTCGAATGGCTTTTCTTTCTTGGTCTTTTCGTTTCGGCGTTATCTCCATAGCTTTTTATCTTATAGCTGCACTGACTTTGAAGGGGCTCTAGAGACCGCGTTCTTCAATCGTGTCCGGAGGCGGTGGTGGTGGCGGAGGTGGTGGCGGATTGGGGTCAAGATCGAGATTCATTCACTTTTTCCCCCATCGCGCCTTGGCCGCCTTCTTCCCAATCTGCGACAGCTTCTTGTGGCTGAGCTTTTTGGCCCTCGCGTGGCCGCCTTTAAGTCCGCCTAGACGCCCCAGAGCAACGGCGGCGGGGTTTTTAGCTGGTTCTGCTGGCGGCTCGTACTTCGGCGCTTGGCCGGTTGATTCAAGCATTACCTGGTATGCGAGTTGATTCGGGTCACGCGGGCGCTTCTTTGAGCGGTCAGGCATACCCAAAGACTACGGCAGTACCGGGACGAAGCGCAAGGGCAAGAATTTCAAACTGACCCACTACCCGGGGCTGCACCCCGTTGACTTTGATTTGACGCCGAACCTAAGATGCTGGGATCCAACAAAGTCGGAGGAACCAAGCCGTGCCTTTGACTACAGACGAAAAAATGCTGGCCCTTAGCCGTGACATTATCGAAGGATTCGACAAAGCCGATGGGGGTATTCATCCCGGCTTCCGGCCCGCTCACGCGAAAGGCATACTGCTGGCCGGCGTGTTCACGCCTTCGGCAGAAGCCGTCTCGATTACGCGCGCCCCACATGCCCAGCGGGATTCCACACCCGTGACGCTACGCTTCTCGGACTTCGCGGGGATTCCGACTGTTCCCGATAACGACCCTCGGAGCGCGAGCCCTCGCGGTTGCGCGATCCGCTTTCATCTTGCCGATCATGTTCACACCGACATCGTCGCTCATTCGGTGGACGCCTTTCCCGCGCGCACTCCGGAAGAATTCCTGGACTTCATCCAGGCACTGGTGGCCACGGATTTCGCGGGGCCGCATCCGAATGCCATTGAGCAGTTCCTTGGCGCGCATCCTGCGGCTTTGAAATTTGTGCAAGCTCCCAAGCCGATCCCGGCCAGCTTTGCGAAGGAGTCTTTTTTCGCGGTGTCTGCATTCAAGTTTACCAGCGCGAACGGCGTGAGCCGCTACGGGCGATACCGGATCTTACCGGTGGCAGGCAATGAATATCTGGACGAGGCCGGAGCGGCAGCGCAAAGTCCGAACTTTCTCTTCGACGAGATCAAGAGTCGGTTGGCGCAGGAACCGGTCGGGCTTCAGATCGTCGTACAGCTGGCTGAGGAGGGCGACACCACGGACGATGCCACTGTCCGCTGGCCCGAGGATCGTCCCCGGCTTGCGTTCGGAGAAATCAGTTTGAAGGAGATCGTTCCCAACAACGCCAGCGAGCAGCAGAAGATCATCTTCGATCCTATCCCTCGCGTGGACGGCATTGAGGCTTCCGCCGATCCTCTCTTTGAGCCGCGGGCGAATGTCTATCTGATGGCCGGGAGACGGCGTAGAGCGGCTGCAAAAGCAGCCACCGGGCAATAGGCAATCGACCGAAATTCCGGTTTCAACGACGTTCAGTCAAAAGGCGTCTCGCGCATTTCCGGACAGATGGTGTAATAGCGCACTTGTCCGGTGTCCGCCACCGAGGTGTCCAATAGCGGCCTGGGCTTGAGCCAGGAACCGTACCGCCCGGTGGTGCACTGCCCAAAACTTAGTCGCAATCGAGGCGATGGGTGTGCACCACGCGAAGCGAGGGGCAAAATGGAAATCCCAGATAGCGCGTGCTAGACTCCGTTAAAATTAAGAATCCAGGATACTTGGAACTTGCGATGGATCGTCCGTACTTCGCCTCCCGACCCTTGCGTTTCGGAATCATGTGCCCGGACTCAGGACTTCCGGATTTCGCCCGGAAGTGCATTGACAACATCACGCGAGATGGCTTGGCTGAACCCATTCTGCTAATCATCGACGAAAACGCACCCAAACCCAGCAGCGCGGGCACGAAAATCAGGAAAAGTCTTCGCCTGGACGGCAATCTTTGGCACTTGCAATCGAAGCTATTCCCTCCATCAAAGATTCCGGCATATCGTCCTGGCCCATTGCCCTCGGGGATTCCACGAATGGGTTGCCAGCCGCAGCGCAAGGGAAAGTGGAGCGAGTATTTCGCGGATGCGACTATCGAGGCAATTCGGTCATACGATCTCGATTTTATTCTAAAGTTTGCGTTCGGCATTATTCGGGGAGAGATCCTGAAGGCGGCACGCTACGGAATCTGGTCGTATCACCACGACGACGAAGAAAAATACAGGGGTGGACCGCCCGCGTTCTGGGAGATTTATCGAGGCGATCCCGTGACGGGCGCTCTGCTCCAGCGCCTCACCGACCGTCTAGACGGCGGGGTCGTGCTGAAGAAGTGCAAGGTGGCAACGAATGGCCGTTCGTACCGCGAGAATCTGCAGCGAATCCAGCAAAGTTCGTGGCACATGGTGAGGTGGGTTTGTCTGGATATCCGGTCGGGCCGCGCCGAATATCTAAACGATCCTCCAAGCCGGACGGAAGCGCCTATCTATAGGGCTCCGAATGATTTTCAGATGCTGCGCTTCTGGTATCGGCTGGCGATAGAGTGGTTCCGCTTCAAGCTTTCGAATCAGCGCGTAGACGAGTGGAATGTCGGCTTAGTTCGAAAACCACGAGCTGCGTTTCTCGATCCTGCTTTCACACCGGAAATCGAGTGGTCCTCCTATCGGGAAGCAGGGCAGATGGTGGCGGATCCTTTTCTGATTTCGCCGGCGAAGCCTCACCGAGTGCTGGTGGAGGAATTCAACTGGTCCACGGAAAAGGGACGCATTAGCGAGATCCGCTGGGCGGACGGACGCGAACAGACAAGCACGCTTACGCCGGTGATCGATCAGGGATTGCATATGAGCTATCCCTTTATCTTCAAACACAAAGGTGTGGTGTATGCGATTCCCGAGTGCAGCCAGGCGAAAGCCATTCTGCTTTACCGCCTGGACCCGGAATCGGGCAAGTGGCACCGCGAACGGACGCTTATCGACAAGGTCGACGCCGTGGACGCCACCATATTCCGCGATGGCAATACATGGTGGCTGATGCATTCCGGAGACGATGGCTGTGCTCCGTGGTCGCTTTACCTCTGGCACGCGTCTTCGCCATTTGGGCCTTGGGAGCCACATGCCGCCAATCCAGTCAAGACCGATATTTGTGGGACGAGACCGGCGGGCAATTTGTTCCGGCATGAAGGCCGTTTGTACCGCCCGGCGCAGGATGGCAGGAGCCATTATGGAGGCGCCTTGTGCATTCAGCGTATCGATGAGTTAAGTAAAGAAGCGTTTCGCGAGACGCTTGTGCGGCACATACAACCGGATCCGAACGGACCTTATCCAGACGGGATCCACACGCTCAGCGGATTCGGGGATTGGTGCGTTGTGGATGGGAAGAAACACCGCTGGCCTCTGATGTTTTTGATTCGAAGATTTCTCGCGAAGCGGCTAAAGTGGAAGCAGCGCGACTACGCATACTCCGCGATCCAGCTTGCCGGACCGGCTGCAGTTCCCGATTCGGCCTGGCTGGCCGATGATTTTGACACTTAAAGGAAGGGAAGTATGCAACTTTGAAATCGGCGGATCGTCTGTGATCCGCCGGGCGAAGGCTGACACGGGGAAATTCTCAGCAGTTACGACGTAGGCTGCTGCGGATTCTCCATTTTCTTCTGCTTGATGGCCTTTACCTTGTCGACGAGGTCGTCTGCGTTCTTCAGGTCCGCCTCGCGGGCATCGGCGGTGGTTTCCACGTCCGCCTTCTGGCGATAAAGCAGGTTCAGATAAGCCATGGCGTCGTCGTAATCCGGCTTGATCTCGATGGCCTTCTGCAGCCCGGCAATCCCTTCGTCGATCGTCTGGCCGTACTTCGCGCCGAACTGCGTGGCCAGCGGCGCCGGCATCGGATCGCTTTCCTTGATGGTCTTCTTCGCGCTGCTGTTGTACTCCTCGCGCATTTCCTTGTTGCCGTGGTAGGCCAGCGACCAATCGATCACGCCCACCCAGTAATACGGCTCAGGATCATCCGCCTTGAGAGAGATGTGCTTCTGATGGTAGGTCTTGGAATCCGCCATCTTGCTCTCGTCGAACGGCGTGCCGGCCATGTTGTAGAGAATGGAGCCGATTCCATCGAGCGCGGAGAGATTGTTCGGATCGCTCGCGAGAATCTGTTTGAATTCTTCGATGGCCTGTTCGCCATTGCGGACGTTCTCGGCCGAAGGAGCGCCGGGGACGTACTGTGTGGCGTAGGCGGTGGCGAGGTAGAGCTGGGCGTTGGTGAGCGTGGGATCGAGGTCCTTGGCCTGCTTGAAGTCCTCGATAGCCACGTCGAACTGCGCGGACTTGTAGGCGTTCACGCCTTTATTCAAAAGGTCGCGCGCCTTCAGCTTCGCGCAGCCCGCGCCGCTCAGCGACACGAGAAGCACAGACAAAAGCATCCCCACATGAAACTTGCGCTGCATCCTACTCTCCTTGGTCCGGTCCGCCTCTGCCGGAAGTGCGGCGAACATCGCCTAGACGGCGGGATGGCAAACCTTCCTGCGTCTGGAACTGCGATTACTGGCCAGCCTCGATTTTCGCGGTGATCAAACCGACGTGGTCGATGTCCGAGCCACGCATGATGTCGATCGCGCGCGCAACTTCCCCGAACTCCACGTTGTCGTCACCCTTGACGAAAGCCACCTTCTCGGCGCGCTGCTTGAAAATATCCGTCAGCTTCGGGCCGAGCGCATCCCAGGTGGTATCGTCCTGGTTGATCTTCAGCTTGCCGTTCGGGGCCACCTGCACAACGATGGTCTTGTTATCGTCGGGCTGCTGTTTCTGATTGGGCGGAGGGGGCTGCGGAACCAGCGCGTCCAACCCTGTCGGCGTCTTGGGCGTGATCACCATGAAGATGATGATCAGCACCAGCAGAACGTCGATCAGAGGAACGATGTTGGGTTCCGATACCGGTCCCCCCTGGCCACCACCAACTGACATTCCCATGGAAATGCTCCTTTATTATTGGCCGGTTCCGGCCGGCGGAGGCGGCGGGGCTTTGCCGGACTGTATCCTCTGGGTGAGCAGACCCAGATTGTCAACGCCAGCCGAGCGAACCTCGTCTACCGCTTTCACCACGTCGCCGTACTTGGCGCGGGAGTCGGAACGAATAAAAACAGTCTTGTCGAGCCGGTCGGAAAGCAGGTCCTTGACGTCGTTGGTGATTTCTTCGAGGCCCACTTCCCGGTTGCCGAGAAAGGTCTTGCCGTCCCTGGTGATGGCAATGATGACGGCGTCATCCTTGTCGGCGGCCTGCATGTCGTGGGCGTTCTGCGCCCGGGCCATGTCGACCGTCACGCCCTTCTGCAACATGGGCGTGATCACCATGAAGATGATCAGCAAGACCAGCATGATGTCCGCCATCGGAATCACGTTCGGCGATGCCATCACCGGAGCTGCGTGAACTTTGAGAGCCATGAGTTACTTCTTTCCGCCCCGCCGCGTGATGAAGTAGTTGATCAACTCCATCGAGGAGTTGTCCATCTCGACGTCGAAGGCTTCGACACGGTTGGTGAAATAGTTGAAGGTCCACACGGCCGGCACGGCGACCAGAAGGCCCAGCGCGGTGGTGACGAGAGCTTCGGAAATTCCGCCCGCGACCGCCGACAAACCGGTGACTTTCTGTGTTGAGATGCCTTTAAACGCATTGATGATGCCCATGACGGTGCCGAATAGCCCGACGAACGGGGCCGTGGAACCGATGGTGGCGAGGCCGGAAAGGCCGCGCTTCATCTCGGCGTGAACGATGGCGACGGAACGCTCGAGGCCGCGCTTGGCCGCTTCGATCACTTCCTCGTCGCTCACCTGGGACGAGGCCGCCTGGAATTCGGAGAGGCCCGTGGCCACCACCTTGGCGATGTGGCTTTTCTTGTTGCGCTCGGCGATGGAGATCGCTTCGTCCAGCTTGTTGTCTTTCAGGGCGCCGGCGACCTGCTGCACGAAAATGCGGGACTGCTTCCGGGCCGCGCTGTACATGAGGGCGCGGTCGATCATGATACCCACCGACCAGGCCGACATTACGAACAGAATGGCAACTACCAACTTGGCGGGGACGCCCATGTTGTGCCACATGGTGACCAAATCCCAGCCGACCTGCGGTCCGCCTTCCTGAAACATTAACAGTAGCGCTGCAAACGTCATGTTACTCCTCCTCCATGTCATTACTGGATCGCGGCATTGAGATTTTGCCGGTCGCCCTTGCTGCCCCAAGCAGACCAGACCCGCGAACGAGCCCAGGCCCCCTACGATTACTTATCCAAACTCCCTATCCGAAATTCCTTATCCGAGAGTGAAGACCACGTCGATCGTGGTATCCACTTCCACCGGCTCACCGTTGAGCGTGGTGGGCTTGTAGCGCCACTCCTTCACCGCGTCCATGGCCGCCTTCATCAGCAGCGGAGGGCCGGAGACATACTGCAACTCCTGAATCGTGCCTTCCTTGGAAATTACTGCGTGCAGAACCACGGTGCCGGAAACGTGCGCCGTCTTTGCGATGGGCGGATATTGCGGCGTCACTTTGTTAATAAGAGACGCCGATTCGACGCTGCCCCCGACGCGGATACGCGACGGTGTAACCGGCTTGGGAGGGGGAGGCGCCGCCGGACCGCTGCCGATGAGTCCGCCCAGCACGTTACCCGTGCCGCCCGCAACACCTTCGCTGCTGTTGGTGTAGATGACCGGCGCATCTTCCTTCACGATGGCAATGTTCTTCGGGATCACCGTAGGCGCCACCATCTTCTGGATGTTGATCACCTTGGGAGCCTTGATGATTTTCACGACTGGCTGAGGAGGCGGCGGGGGAGGAGGAGGAGCGGGCGCTACGAGGAAGGTGTTCAGCATTCCCTTCGGGAGCGCTTCGGTATAAATCAGCGGGATCAAAATCATCACGCCGAGGATGACGACCTGCACCAGGGCTGAAATCGTTACCGCCCAGGGCTTGTGCGTCTTCTCCATTTCTCCGGATACGACGAGCTGGTCAAACATAACTACCTCCTTGCGGCTGCCACCACGCGCTTCTCGGCTGCGGATCCTGCGCGAACGCCGCTACTGCTTGCAAGCTTGCTGGCAGGAGTGGTGCCCTGCCCCCATCGCTTCTGCCAGAAGACCACGATCGGCGCTGCGATGCCAAAACTGGAGTATGTTCCTACCACAACTCCCACCACCATGGCAAAGGAGAAAGCACGTAGAACCTCTCCGCCCATAATGTAGAGAACCAGGACCGTCAAAAATGTGAGCCCGCTGGTGAGGATGGTGCGGGACAGCGTCTGGTTGATCGACTTATTCACGATCTCGGTGAACGATTCCCGCCTCATCAGCCGGAGATTTTCGCGCACGCGGTCAAAGATCACGATGGTGTCGTTCATCGAATAACCGACCAGGGTGAGCAATGCCGCGATCACCGTAAGCGAAATCTCGTAATGAAACAGAGAGAAAAACCCGAGCGTGATAAGCACGTCGTGAAACACGGCGATCACCGCCGCCGCTCCGTAGACCCATTCGAAGCGGAAGGCAATATATACCAACATGCCGATCAACGCATAGAGGGTAGCGAGAATGGCCTGCCGCCTCAATTGCGCGCCCACCTTGGGGCCGACGATATCCACGTTGCGAATGGTGAAGTTGCTGAGCGAAAGCCCGCCCTTCAGCGAATTAACCAGCGCGGAGTTCGCACTGTCCACATTGCTCAGCTGCGAGAAATCGGTGACCACCCCGCCATGTTCCTTGTCGCGCGCGTCCACCAGTTTCTGAGCCAACTGGTTGTAGCGGTCTCCGGCGGTGACGCCCAGCCCCAGCGCGTCCTTCTGCGTAAGGTAGGCTGCCAACGATGCCGCGGACATGGAGTTGAAATCGGGCTTGCCGCTGCTGTCCGAACCGAACGTCTTGTGCAGGACGTCGAGAATCGTCTGCTTGCCGGCATCCAGAACCTGATCGCCCTGGCCTTGTTGCTCGATGCCGATGACCACGTCATTTTTCGACGTGGGGTCGGAGATATCGCTGATCTGCTGAATCGAACTGTTGGGAATACCCGCGCTGGCCAGCCCCTGGCGGATTTTGTCGAGGGGGGCGGCCCGGCGAAGCGAACGTAGACGAGCGTGCCGCCACGGAAATCGATTCCGTAGCGAATTCCGCCGGCGTGCCAGACAGAAACCCAGCCAATGGTAAGCAAAGCCAGCGAGAGGCCGATGAAGTACTTCGACCACTTCATCCAATCAATGTCGACGTTGCGAAAAAGCTCCATCCAGAGACCTACCTACCCGATTTAGTTTGACACCGCGTTGACCGCTTTTGTGCCCGCATACCTGCTCTTTAAAATTACTTTCGCCCGCTTCGCCTGCGCGGTACTAGGACGCAAAATGACCGCCCTTAGATGCTCAGCGGCTCCTGCCGCTGCATGCGCGACAGATGCCAATCGAAAATGGCTCGCGACACGTAAATCGAAGTAAACACATTGGCAATCAAACCAATCACCAAGGTGACGGCGAAACCGCGCACCGGCCCGGTGCCGAACAAAAAGAGAAAGATCGCCGAAACCACGGTGGTCACGTGCGTGTCGATAATGGTCAGGAACGCCCGGTCAAACCCTGTATCCACGGCTGCGGCCGGGGCTTTCCCGCTGCGCAACTCTTCCCGGATGCGCTCAAACACGAGAACGTTGGAATCCACGCCCATGCCGATCGTCAGGATCACGCCGGCGATGCCAGGCAGCGTCAGCACGGCGCCCACGTAGGCCATGAAGGCCACCAGGATGATCAAATTGAGCGTCAGGGCCACAACTGCATTGACACCACTTTGCCGGTAATAGATCAGCAGAAAGATCATCACGACGATGATGCTGCCGATGGAGGCGCGCACGCCCTCGCGGATGGAGTCCGCTCCCAGCGAGGGACCTACGGTGCGCTCTTCGAGATACTTGATCGACGCAGGCAACGCGCCGGCCTTGAGCACGAGCGCCAAATCCTGGCCCGACTCCTGGCTGAAATTTCCGGTGATCACGCCGCGATCTTCGATGCGGCTGTTGATCACCGGCGCGGTGTACACCTGGCTGTCGAGCACGATCGCCATGCGCTTGCCGACGTTGGCTTCGGTAAAGGGACCGAAGCGCGCCGCGGCGGCGGTGGAGAGCGTGAATTCCACGTCGTACTGCCCAGGATTATTGGTGCTGGGCTGCGGGGAAGCGCCGCGAAGGTCCTGACCGGTAACGATCGGCGCGCGATTGAGCAGGTAATACACCTGCTGAGGCGCCTGTCCGGGAGCGTTGTTTTCCGACTTGCCCGGCACGATCTCCGCTCCGGCAGGCAGCACGCCGCCGTGAGCAGCCAGTGCGGCGACCTGCGACGGATAGGTTTGTTCGTCGGCGAGGAGCTTCAGCTGCAGCTGGCCGCCGGCTTGAATCACGGATTTCGCGCGCGTGGGATCGCCCTCACCCGGCAGTTGCACTAGAATTTCGTTGTCCGCGCGGCCGGTAAAGGCAATGGTGGGCTCGGTGAGACCCAGCGCATTGATGCGGCGGGTAATCGTCTCGAGCGCCTGGTCCATGGTCTGGCTGCGGAGATCCTTAATGACGGTGGGCTTCAGCGCCAGCAGGTAGCCGTTGTTTTCTCCCGCGGCGGGCGAGATGCTCCAGTCGGTGAACTGGTCGTTGACTATGTCGCGGAAGCCGCTCGCGGTGGCCGGATCGATGTCGCGCACCAGGATGTGCGTGTCATCCACGCGGCGCACTTCGCCGAAATTCACGTTCTTGTCGTGCAGAGCTTTTTTGAGCTGGTCGATCGTTTCGTCGCAGCGCTGGGCGATGGCTTCATCCACCTGCACCTGCAACACCAGGTTGCTGCCGCCCTTGAGGTCGAGACCCAGCCGGATGCGGTCCGCGAGATTCTGCTTCACTTGCCCGGCAGAGGTGGGAAACTGCGGCAGCCCGACCAATCCAAAAGCGCATGCCAGAATGACGCCCGCGATAAAAATGAACTTCCACTTGAGCTGCGAACCCATTTACTTACCGGCCTCTTTCTCTTCGGTCTGGAGCCCCGCGATGGCGCTGCGCGAGACTTTGATCTTTACCTGCTCGGCGATCCGCAGTTGCACGGCATCGGGTTCAAGGCCCGCAATGGTGCCATAAATCCCGCCGTTGGTGATCACTTTGTCGCCGGTTTTCAGCTCCTTAAGCATTTCGGCGACCTTTTTCTGGCGACGCTGCGCCGGCATGATCATCAGAAAGTAAAAGATGACCATGATCAGGATCAGCGGAAGAAACAGAGCAAACCCACCCGGCTGCGAACCAGCCTGCATTAGAAGGGCCAATTGGCTCAGACCAACTCCTGCGAATGACACGGTCATTTACGCCTTTCCCGCCACGAGCGGGCGAACCATACCACAAGCCGACGGGTTCTAGAACTGTCTTTCGAAGGTGCTGCCCAGCCTTTACCGCGCCTTACGGCCTTTTCGTTGCCAATGTGAGGCGTGCCTGAAGGTCAGAGCGGACTCTTTCGAGCTTTCCAAAACGGATAGCCTCGCGAATTTCGCGCATCATGTCAAGGTAAAAGTACAGGTTATGGTGGGTGTTCAGGATCGTCGCGAGAAACTCTCCAGTGGTATAAAGATGCCGTAAGTATGCACGCGTGTATCGGGCGCAAACGGAGCACTTACAATTTTCGTCAATGGGCCTGGAATCGCGGGCGTACTCGGCATTCCTGATAATTAGACGCCCATTGGACGTAAATAGATAGCCGTGGCGGGCGCTTCTCGTGGGCAGCACGCAATCCATCATGTCCACGCCCAGCGCGACGTAATCGAGAATCTGCTCCGGCTTCCCGACACCCATCAGGTAGCGCGGCTTCTCCATTGGTAACCGCGAGGTGACAACCTGGGTCATCGCGCAGGTCACATCGTGTGACTCGCCCACCGCGAGACCGCCGATTCCATATCCCGGGAAATCCAGGTCCACCAGCGCCTCGGCGTTTTCGCGCCGCATCGACGCGTGCGTCCCCCCCTGCACGATGGCGAACAGCGCCTGGCGCGCCGCGTCGCCGTGGCTGGCGAAATAGTCCCGCGAGCGCCGCGCCCAGGCCAGCGTGCGGGCCGCGGCATCGCGCGTGCGGGCTTCGTCCGCCGGGGCCTCAATGCATTCATCGAGCACCATGATGATGTCGGCGCCCAGCGCGATTTCGATTTCGAGCGCTTTCTCGGGCGAAAGGAAATGCTCGGAGCCATCCAGAGTGCGAGCGGAACGTGACGCCTTCGTTGGTCACCTTGCGCAGCTCGCTCAGGCTGAACACCTGAAAACCGCCGGAATCGGTGAGGATCGGATGCGGCCATGACATGAACCCGTGCAGGCCGCCCATCGACCGGATCAGCTCGTGTCCCGGCCGCAGATAAAGGTGATAGGTGTTGCCGAGCAGGATCTGCACGCCGAGCCCTTCGAGGTCCTCCTGCGTCTGGCCCTTCACGGTGGCT
Organism: uncultured Acidobacteriota bacterium; assembly: GCA_963797585.1. Lineage (GTDB taxonomy): Bacteria > Acidobacteriota > Terriglobia > Acidiferrales > UBA7541 > Palsa-295. Next base: position 64,394 of record CAWCQH010000020.1, on the reverse strand, counting down.
GCGGTGCCGACCGGCATGAACGCCGGCGTCTCGATCACGCCGTGCGGGGTTGTCAGGCGCCCCAGGCGCGCACCGGTAGGATCGGTGGCCAGAATTTCAAACTGAAATGGCATCTGGCGAGTGTATCAGGAGACGCCATTTCGCCGGAATTCAGGATCGCGTGACGCGCGGGGAAGTTTTGCGGTATAGATTGGCTATGCCCAAGCCCGCATGTCCGATGTGCCACGCGGCGGTCACGAGCGCCGGGAAGCTGCGCTATTGTGCCCATTGCGGCTGGCAGAAAAAACAGACGGAATCGCAGCTGCGGCTGAATCTGAAAATGGTGCCCATCGCGTTTGCCGCGATGGTGCTGATCCTCGGATTCATGTTCTTCCGCAGCGGCGCACGTACGCAGAACGCGGGCCTGATCGCTTTCTTTCTTACTTTCCCTTTGATTGCGCTCGCTGTGAGTTACGTTGTTACCCGGCGCAATCTGAAGATTCTGCTGGCGCAACCGCCGCCCTCGGCCGTTGCGGGCGCGCCGGGCACTGCTGTTGGGGTGGGCTCGGTCACTTCGACGCTCGCACCTCAATACGAAGCGATTCTCAAGACCTTGCCGCCGCGCACGCTGCGCATGTCGCGCCGCGGGACATTTCATCTAACGCTGACGCTCGCCGTGCTGTTCGTTTTTGTGGGGGTGATCCTCGTGCAGATCTATCGCGCCTGGGCCGCCGCGCATTCGTTCGCTGCCTTCGGATTCCGCGAATGGGGACTCGCCGGTTTTGCGCTTCTTCTGCTGCTGATGCTGGTCTCACAGTGGCGAGCCATGGATCGCGAACGCGATCTTCTGACCAATGGAGAAGTGGTCGCGGCGCGAATCACTCAGAAATTCGGCAGCCGCAACGCGTCCGCCATCAAGTACGAATTCGAGGATTCCTCAGGGCAGAAGCATTCCAGCACCGGCACCGACTACACGCAGAAACTCGAAGAGGGAATGTCCGTGCCGGTCTTCTACGACCGCGAAAACCCGAGCCGCCAGGTTCCGGCCTGCGGCACATTCCACGAGGTCGTGCTCAAAGAGGAGAGTAAGTCAGGAATTGGGTAGTCATGCAAGCAAGCCTGAGGCTCGTCCTCGGCCTTCAGGAGCTAGCGCAGACAACGGATATCAGTAGTCGTTGGCGGAGCCTTCGAGGAAGGCGCGGAGCTTGCGCGAACGGGACGGATGGCGCAGCTTGCGCAGGGCCTTGGCCTCGATCTGGCGGATGCGCTCGCGGGTTACCGCGAACGACTGGCCCACTTCTTCGAGGGTGTGCTCGCTGCCATCGTCGAGCCCGAAGCGCATCTTGATGACTTTCTCTTCGCGCGGGGTGAGCGTCTTCAAAACCGAAGACGTCTGTTCCTTCAGGCTCAGGTTGATTACCGCATCGGAGGGCGACACGACGGCCTTGTCCTCGATGAAGTCCCCGAGATGCGAATCTTCTTCCTCGCCGATCGGGGTTTCGAGCGAAATCGGCTCCTGCGCGATTTTCAGGATCTTCCGAACCTTGGCGACCGGAATGTCCATGCGCTTGGCGATTTCTTCGGAGGTCGGCTCCCGGCCCAGCTCCTGCACCAGCTGGCGCTGCGTGCGCACGAGCTTGTTGATCGTCTCGATCATGTGCACCGGGATGCGGATGGTGCGGGCCTGGTCGGCGATGGCGCGGGTGATGGCCTGGCGAATCCACCACGTCGCGTACGTGGAGAACTTGTAGCCGCGGCGCCATTCGAACTTGTCGACGGCCTTCATCAAGCCGATGTTGCCTTCCTGGATCAGGTCGAGGAACTGCAGGCCGCGGTTGGTGTATTTCTTGGCGATGGAGACGACCAAGCGAAGGTTCGCTTCGATCAGCTCTTTTTTCGCTTGTTCCGCTTCGGCTTCGCCCCGAAGAATCACCTGAATGGCGCGCTTGAGCTCGGTGGGGCTTACTTCGGTGGCGACTTCGATCTCTTCGAGTTCCTGCTTGCGGGCGCGCAGGTCTTTGCGGGCCTCGGCCTGGACGTCGGCCTTGGAAGCCTCGACGCGGCGCTCGAGCTTTCCGATTTCGCGCTCCAGGAAATAGACGCGTTCGACGGTCTGGTGAATCTTGTCGATCAGGCGCTTCTTTTCGAGCAGGTTGAAATCGAGCTCGCGGACCAGCTGCGACATCTGCACGCGGGTGCGCGAAAGCTCGTAGCGGCCGTGCAGATAGGGCTTTTTCTTGGCGCGCGGAATTTTCTGCAGCTTGGCCGCCAGCTTCATGGCGATCAGGTACAGCTTGGCGACCTTGTCGATCTGCTTGAGGGTGTCGCGCGTCTTGGCTTCGACTTTTTCTTCGGTGAGCTCTTCGTCGTCGAACTGGACGATTTCCTTGATGGACCGCGAGCCGTTGCGGAGGTCCTCGCCGACCTGCAGAAGTTCCTTCAGGATCAGCGGGGCGCGCGTGATCGTCTTGAGAACGAGCAACTGCCCGCGCTCGATGCGCTTCGCGATGGCCACTTCGCCTTCGCGGGTGAGCAGCGGCACGGTTCCCATTTCGCGCAGGTACATGCGCACGGGATCGTTGGTCTTTTCGAGGGTTCCCGGCGTGAGGTCGAGCTCGCCGTCTTCCGAGGAACTGCTGGGCTCGTCCTTTACTTCGAGCGGCTCGGCGGAATCGGAAGCCGCGAGGGCGGCCTTGGCGCTGGAAAGGTCCTCATACACGTCGATGCCATAGCGCTCGAAGGTGGAAAGAAGGTCGTCGATTTCTTCCGAGGAATGAACCTCGGGCGGCAGAATGTCGTTGACCTCATCGTAGAGCAGGTAGCCGCGCTCCTTGCCCATCGCGATGAGCTGCCTTACCTGGTCGTATTTTTCCTCGAGAGCAACCGTCACGCTAATTTCCCCCTGATGAGGTGCCGCAAATTAAGAAAGAATGCCCCAAATAAAAATCGGGCCGAGGTGAGACACCCCGACGCGCTATGGAAGTGACGCCTTTAAACGGATGAAATAAGACGATCTTAGAACCCTTCGCCAGGTTCTGGCCGCCCGTGCCCGCTCGCCCAGCGCCCGTTGACACTTCTATATGATGCAGCAGACGGGCGGCTCGTTTCATACAAAACCCACCAATGATACATGAATGCGTAACCCTGCGCAACGGAAGGTATCGCGGGGTAGTGTCCTAATTTGGCGAAGGTGTTGGATTACGCTCCCCGTCATTGCACTTTTGGGGTTCTGTTACGTACAGGCCGGTGTTTTCGGAAACAGGATTATTCACTTGACGCATAAGTGTGGCATAATTTCTCCTAGTGTCGGACAGGCTACTTGTCCACAACAGGGGGGCGTATGCCTAAATGGCCTGAGACAGCAATCCGCTGGACGGTTGACCACTGGAAATCCCTCGGCATTAGCGCCGCTGCCGTTACGGTTGGTGGTGTCATGAAGTGGTGGTATTCAATCCGAAAAGTAAGAGCGGAAGCCCTTAAGGCGGAAGCAGAACTTAAGGAACTGAGAACTACTACAGAGCAAGGAAAATTTGAGATAGATGTTGCAGAAATGATGCGTAAAATTCGCAAGATTAAAAATGAGCAAGAGGCCGCCCATTTGGGCCTTACGATTGAAACGAAGATTGATCCTTCCCCGGAAGACAACATCGAAGTGTTCAATGAGGCGATGAAGAGATTACGCGAGCAGCGGCCAGGTAGCGGCAGTGTTCGCCGTGGAAGATTTGACCACTAGGCCACTTTTTCTTTCTTTGTCAGTTTGTCGAACGTGAGTACAGGCGCATTGACCATATAACGGAGCGTATCTTGGAACAGGGTTTCGGATTTGCGACGGTTGAACCGGAAGCACATTTCGTCCAAGTAGGCTGCCAGATGCTTTGCGGAGACTTTGTGCCACGTCCCCATGACGCCGCGCTTGAGCAAGCTGAAAGCGGATTCGACGGTATTAGTGTGGATATCCCCCATGACGTAGACCCCGTTGCTGTGATTGATCGTTTCGTGCCGCGTTCGCGGTATTCCGCCCCGCTCCATAGCGAACGGGTAGGATGCGAAATCGTCCGTAATAATCACGTCCACATCTTCACTGACGTTTTCGCGGATAAACTGAGCAATCGTCGCGGATTTAACGTCGGCGGCATGAAAAAACCGCAATTCTCCGTTACGTTGGCGGATTCCGATCACGATCTGTTTCTTCGTGTATCGCCCCGTATATCCTTGCCCCCTCGGAGCGCGGCCACCTACGTAGGTCTCATCCATCTCGACAATTCCAGTCAACTTTTCCCGGCTACTCTCAACCATTGCGGAACGGATGCGATGGCAGAGGTGCCATGCGGTCTTGTACCCGCCGATCCCGAGCATCCGCTGAATCTGGCAAGCGGAAACGCCCTTCTTCGACTGGCAGATAATAAACGTGGCGAGAAACCACTTCGACAGCGGCAGGTGGGAATCGTTGAATACGCTGCCAGCGGTGACGCTGAATTGTGTTTGGCAATCGACACACCGCAGAACGGATTCGCGCCCCTGTACGCGGACGATTTCCTTCTTGCCGCATTTCGGGCAGGCGGGGCCATTGGGCCAGCGCAGGGTTTCAAGGTACTCACGGCACTTGATTTCGCAGTCAAAGCGGGTCATAAGGTTAGAAAGGTTAAGACGCGGAACGGGAACATTGCGAACAGTCGGCATAATCAGGCTCCTATGACTAAAAAGAGAAAGCGGAAAACGGACCGTGAAGTACTGAAAGAACTATTTCCGCCCGAAGTGGTGGCCGAAGTGGACATGATAGTCGAAGAACTGGACGCCCCACCGAGGCTGGAAAACCCTATAACGATAGGGAAGAAGAAGAGGCTACCCAAACCGTGGACGCCGAAGTGGATCGATGAGAAGAACCGCCGTGGCGAGTAGCTCGTTTCCATGCCCCAAGACTACTGGAAACGCGCCCATGTGTCAAGTGAATAATCTTGTTCGGAAAATCCAGGAGGCTGCTCAAAGATTACCCTAGCAGAAACATGCTCACAGAACGATTTGTCGTAAACCAACTCCCCGCCGAATTCAGTGTGCCTTATCAATCCCCAAACATAAAACTCAATAGCCCCGTTTTTATAGATGGCATATTTATTGGGAGGAAATTTCTTTTTAATGATGTCGTTGTACGAAATGGAACCAATGTTGTTTGGCGGCAATGGACTACTGCCAAAGGCAAGCTTAAAACCTTTACGCCTATACTCTTTAGGGGTCGGGGTAGAGTTACGAAATCCGAAATCTACAGCGATGGCTATATCCCCCGCGCGCGACTTCATTCCTTCATTTTGAATCTGCATTCCGATTCCAACCCCTTTTTCAATGTCGGAGTGGTATACACTGAAAGCCTTAACTGTCAGGATTGCCCCGCCACGATCTTCTCTGGCAAGCTCTCTTTGAAGTGCCAATTGTTGAATCAGGGATCGGGATTGGTCGCCAGAGGCCATAGCGCTTTCGTGGGTCGCCTCCGTTTGCCGTTCGAGGATGTTGAGTTGTCGGAAAAGTTGTGCGTTTTCCCCCGAGGCATTCGCGTTTTCAACTTCCGACTGATGGAAGACCTGCGCGGTCTGTATTCGCATTTCGTACAATTGGAGAGCGGAAATTCCAGCATAAATAATGGCCGCCAGAAATGCATAAAACGCATAACGCCCTATTTTCTCTTGAGTTCTGTTCTGGCGATCTGCCTCAGTCTGCCCCTCTTGTTTCGATGCATCGTCAAAGGTGATTTCGGCACGAAGGCGTTGTATATTTTCCCTATCGCCTTCTTCCTTGGCGCGTATGGCTGCGCTGTAATTGGCGAATACCTTCTCGATTGCCTCCAACCGCTGGACGATAGCTGCAAGGCTTTCACGCGCATCCATGATGGCGATACTGTAACACAAAAACTATTGACAATGCCACGTTTCCGTAATACATTAATTGCCATAGGGAGAGCGAATATGGCAAACGTCCTGAGCATCGACAAGCAAGTGGCAATCGTAAGCGCACTGGCAGAAGGCTCCAGTATTCGGGCAATCGAACGTATAACGGGGGTTCACCGCGATACGATCATGCGTCTTGGCGTGCGTGTGGGCCAAGGCTGCGCTTCGCTGCTAGATCAGAAAATGCGGGGTTTGTCCTGCCAGCACCTACAGTTCGATGAGATTTGGGGATTCATCGGCAAGAAAGAGCGCCATATGCGCCCTGACGATAATCCTGCGATGGGTGACGTTTGGACGTTCTGCGCGATAGATTCTGACACCAAAATCGTGCCTTCATTCAAATGCGGAAAACGGGATTCCGCTACTGCCAATGCTTTCGTTGCGGACGTAGCTTCAAGAATGAAGAACCGCGTTCAGATTTCGAGCGATGCTCTCCGGGCCTACGTGGAAGCTATCGAATTGTCCTTCGGAAGCGAAGTGGATTTCGCGCAGATCATTAAGACCTACACCCACGATGATTCGATCATCGCGGAGAGGAAATTCAGCGCCCCGGAAGTTGTGACTACAGAGAAAAAGCGCGTTGTTGGTCGCCCTGATATGCGGCTGGCGTCTACCAGCCACATCGAACGACTGAACGGCACGACGCGCCTTCACATGCGCCGATTGACCCGGCTCACTTACGCTTTCAGCAAGAAGCGTGAGAATTTCGAGGCAGCCACCGCGCTCCACTTCGCCTACTACAATTTCGTAAAGCGCCATATCACTCTGCGATGCACTCCCGCGATGGCGGCGGGAATCGAACGTGACTTCTGGACAGTCGGCAATCTCGTTGAGACAGCCGCGTGACGTACATCGAAGAACTGAGGGACGTAATTAAGCACCTACACGGAGTTGAATCCTCGCACGTTGAAAGCGTGACAATCAAAGAGACATTCCAAGGAAAAACCGTGTGGGAAGGCATCGTGGAAGTGTTCGATCTAAAAGGCCATCCCAAGGCCTCAAGGGCCTATGCGTGGGCATACGAAACAGACAATCCCAAGAAGCCGCGCCATGTGACCGTGCTTCACATGGGGCCGGTGACTTCGCCCCTACTGGCAGTTCGAGCGGCAATCGTTCAGGAGTTCAGAAGCCTTGAGCCCACCGAAGAAAATTAGGAAACCCGGACGCCCCAAGTTGCCCAAAGGCGAAGCGAAGGGCCGGATCGTGCCAGTGCGCTTCACGGCAGAGGATTTGAGAGCGATGGAATCGGCAGCGAAGGCCAGCGGGCAAGTCTTATCGGAATGGATACGCAGCACGGTGAGCGCCAAACTCAATGGCTGAAAAATTCAAATTAGGACACTACCTATCGCGGACGTTTACCTTGTCCGAGGTCCGCCCGCGCTCTAGACTTAGACGGTCATCCGGCGCCTTCGTATGCCTGCAAACGGTATGCATCCAGACAAAGACCGTCTCCCACCCATTCGATGCCTGATCTTCGATCTGGATGGCACGCTGATTGATTCCAAGCTGGACCTCGCCCTTTCCGTGAATGCCGCGCTCGGCCACATGGGCAGGCCGCCGCTCCCGCACGAGACCATCTACGGATATGTGGGCAACGGCGCCCAGACGCTGGTGCAGCGGGCCCTGGGGCCGGACGCCACCGAGGCAGATGCGGCGACCGGACTGGCCTATTTCCTCTCCTATTACCGCGAGCATATGCTGGATAACACCGTTCCCTATCCCGGCGTGCAGCAGGGGTTGAAGCTCCTGGAAGGCCGGCTTATGGCGGTATTGACGAACAAACCCGTTCGTTTCAGCACCTGGATTCTGGAAGGGCTGGGGCTGTCGCAGTATTTCCGGTACGTGTATGGCGGCAACAGCTTCGAGAGGAAGAAGCCGGACCCGATCGGCGTCGAGGTGCTGCGGCGCGACCTGCAGGTTTCCCAGCCCGAAACGATGATGGTAGGGGACTCGGACGTCGACGTGCGGACCGCGCGGAATTCAGGCATTTGGGCGTGCGGAGTGAGCTATGGACTCGGCGTCGAAGGGATGCGCGCTACGCCGCCGGATCTGATGGTCGACTCACTGGTGGAACTGCACGACTACCTCAACCAATGCCGCTTGCAGCAAGGCAGCTCCTAGCGGGCGGAATCGGTGGTTTGAGGCTCAGCTGGCGGCGTAGGTGGATTTATACCAATCCCAGGTGCGCTTGAGCCCCTCTTCGAAATAAACGAGCGGTTCGTAGCCGAATCCCTTGCGCGCGAGCGAAATGTCGGCCTGGGAATCGCGGATATCGCCGTTCCGCGGCGGATCGTATTTCGGCTCGATCTTCTTCCCGGTGATTTTCCCGAGCAGCTTGACCACTTCATTCAGGCTGATCCGGATGCCGGTGCCGCCGTTGAACACTTTGCCGGAGGCTCCCTGGCCCTCGCAGGCGCGGAGGGTCACGTCGACGATGTTATCGATGTAGGTGAAATCGCGCGTCTGCTCTCCGTCGCCATAGATCGTCGGAGGCTCGCCCTTGATAATCGCCAGCATGAAGCGCGACAGCACTCCGGAATACTGCGAGGTGGGATCCTGGCGCGGGCCGAAGACGTTGAAGTAGCGCAGGCAGGCGTTTTCGAGCCCGTAGACGCGGCCAAAAACCTGGGCGTAGAGCTCGCCTACGAATTTCGTCACGCCATAGGGAGAAATCGGATCGGGCTGCATGGTCTCGACTTTTGGCAGCGTGGGCGTTTCTCCGTACGCGGAAGAAGAGGCGGCGAAAACGAAACGGCGCGCCTGGGCGTCGCGCGCGGCCACCAGCACGTTCAGAGTGCCGTCGATATTGACGAAATTAGACTCGATCGGGTCCTTCACCGACTTCGGCACCGACGTGCGCGCCGCCAGGTGGATCACGTAGTCCACGCCCTTGCAGGCGGACTGCACGTGGCCCAGATCGGTGATGGTTCCGGCGCGAAAGTCGATCTTGCTGCGGACCCCCGCCAGATTCTCTTCCTTGCCAGTGGAGAGATCGTCCAGCACGACCACCTGGTGGCCGCGGCGAATCAGTTCATCCACGATATTCGAGCCGATAAAACCCGCACCGCCGGTAACCAGATAACGCATTCGTCGATTCCTTTTCTGGGAGAGCGAGAGGACCGGACGCGGAACAATCGCGTAGCAACGCGCCGGGAATCTATGGTGTGCGCTCCGCCTTTCGGGTACGCTTGAATATAGCTTGGCGGGCGGTGGCCATCAACAATCATGGAACGCGAATGTCCCTCGTACGCAATACTTTGCGCGCCGCAGGACGTCTAATCGAATTGATGGGTGAGCGGCTCTTTCCCTTGAAAATAGCGGTCATTGCGGCATGTTTCGCGGTCCTGCTTTGGCTGGCGATGCCGAGCCGCTCGCACTGGATCGCTCTTCGCGGCGCCACGAGTCGATCAGCATTCCGTGAGCACTCAAAAGAATTCCGCGAAAAGCATGCCCCCGCCCGTGAAAGAACTGGCGGTGCCGTTTCGTGTGGCGGAAACGCTGAATTACCGCGTCACGTGGGCCTCGTTCGCGACAGCCGCATCCCTGCAGGTGAGCGTCCCGGAGCGGCGGAATCTGTTCGGATGGACCACCTGGCACTTTCGCGCGAGCCTGCACACGCAGACCCCGGTGCGGACGCTGTTCACTATCGACGACGAATTCGATTCCTACGCCGATGCCGCGACGCTCGAAACCCACCAGTACGAAGGCTACCTGAGCGAACTGGGCCGCAAAGACGATTTCGTCCAGCACTTCCTGCTGGTCGGGCAGGCGCCGCGCGCCCCGGGGCTGGACGTGAGGGTTCTGCCCGGCACGCGCGACCCGGTGGGAATCCTCTACGCGCTGCGCGCCGTCGACTGGCAGCGAACGCCCGAATTTCGCGCGCCACTTTACGACGGCCACAACATTTACCAGGTGAGCGCCCGGCTGGAAGCGAAAAGCGATGCGGTGACGGTTGCCGCGGGAAATTTTTCCGCCTCGAGAATTGCCGTGAAGTTATCGCAGCCCGGCACGCAGGCGGGGGATATCAATTTCCAGGTTTGGCTGGCGAATACTCCGGCGCGTACGCCCGTGCAGTTTCAATCCGTGCTTCCCTTCGGCAGCGTGCGGGCCGAACTCTCTTGCTGGAAGCTCGAGGCCTGAAGTTCGGAGCGCCGCGTGCGAACAATTTTTCTGAGGTTTTCGTGCCGGGATTTAATTCTCGGGAACGACCCAGTCGTCGGGCGGAAAGTCGATCTGCCAGAATGTCGCGGAGGGAGTCACGAATTCGATGCCCGCCTGCGTCTTGCCGCCCTGTCCGTTACCCAGATGGACAATGCGGCACTCCTGGGCTTTTTGCGTGGATTTGTTGGCCACCGTCACGTGCTGGCCCGTCACAACCGCGGCAACGAGCGAAATCAGCGCGCCGTGGGCGTTCACCACGAGGGTACGCGCGTCCTCTTTGAAGTCGGCGCCGTCAGCGCTTTGTCCGCTTACGAGAATCGGCACGCTGAGCAGGACGCGCATGCTGCGGCGTCCTGCCGGCTCGGACGGCCGGGTTTGCTTATCGGTTTGATGCGACAAACGTGAAGGCATGATGAGCCAAACTAGCCCTCATCAATGACGGGTGCAATGGGCCTGCCGGACAGATATGGCTGTCAGTAAACACCGGGCCGGCTGCGCAGTTTCAATGAGTTGCGGGCAAGAACGGCCCCCGCGTCCGCAGGCGGCCTCAGCAGTTTACGATCTTGCCGCGATCCTGCTTGACGCGCCGCGTCGCGTTGCGCGTATCCACCACGAGTTTCGCGCCGCGCACAATGGCGTCGTAATCGTAACTCGAATGATCGGTCGCGATCAGCACACAATCGTAACCCGCCAGCCGCTCCGGGCTGACTTCCACCGAGCGCATGTTGGAAAAATCGTAATGGCGCATTTTATGAAGTGCTGGGAAATAGGGGTCGTTGTAATCGAGCACCGCACCGCGCGCCGTGAGCAATTCGAGGAGTTTCAGGGAAGGCGACTCGCGCAGATCGTCCACGTCCTTCTTGTACGCAACCCCCATCAACAGCACCTTGGAACCCTTCAGGCTCTTCTGGCGCTCGTTGAGGGCGCTGGCAACGGCGTCCACCACGTGGTAAGGCATCGCCGTGTTGATCTCGCCGGCGAGCTCGATAAACCGCGTCGCGAAATCATATTCGCGCGCTTTCCAGGAAAGGTAGTAAGGATCGACGGGGATGCAATGCCCGCCCAACCCCGGTCCGGGATAGAACGGCATGAAGCCGAAGGGTTTGGTAGCGGCTCCGTCAATAATCTCCCAGATATCGAGATTCATCCGTAGGCAAAGCTGCTTGAGTTCGTTTACCAGGGCGATGTTGACGCAGCGGAAGATGTTTTCGAGCAGCTTCACCATTTCCGCCGCCTGCGTGCAGCTTACCGGCACAACCTTCGAGACAATCTGCGCATACATCGCGGCGGCCGCGCGCCCGCTCGGATGGTTGGTGCCGCCCACCACTTTGGGAATCTGCGCCAGTCCGAACTGCTTGTTGCCGGGATCTTCGCGTTCGGGTGAGAACGCCAGGTAGAAGTCGGTGGCGATGTCGGACGCCTCGCGGCTCACCGGGCACTTGAGGCCGCCTTTTTCGAGGATCGGGAGTACAAGTTCCTCAGTGGTGCCAGGATAGGTGGTGCTTTCGAGGACGATCAGCTGGCTCCGCTGCAGATTGGGGGCGATCGAGAGCGCCGTCTGCTCCACGTAACTCAGGTCCGGCTCGCGCCGTTCATCGAGCGGCGTGGGAACGCAGATGAGCACCGCGTCCATGTCGCGCAGGCGCTTGAAGTCGGTGGTCGCGTCGAAGCGCTTGTCCTTCACGTGCTGGCAAATTTTGGCCGCGGGAATGTGCTGGATGTAAGACTCTCCCGCGTTCAGCTTGTCGACCTTCACCTGGTCGGTATCGAACCCGGTGACGCGCTGGCCCACGTCGGCAAAGCGGAGCGCCAGCGGCAGCCCTACGTAGCCGCAGCCGATAATTCCAATCTTGACGTCTTTGCCTGCGAAAAAATCCGGCTTTCGATCCCCGGGCATCCTGCCTCCATTGCGATCACGTTTATTTTTGATTTTCGCCGCCCACAGCGGCGGGACTGATTGAGCAGAAAAGCAACTATAGCAAGTTTCCGGACGCGCCTGAACGAACCGTGTGGCCGGATGTGCGAGAATTGCAAGGGCTGCCGGACGGGTTGTCACCTATTTTGCGCTTTTGTCCGCTTGCTTCGCCAGCGGTCGCAAATAACCAACCGAACAGCCGCAACATGCTTGTTATCTTAGGCCTGCCGTCATCGCCCTCCTGCCAACGTTTCCCACGTAGCGAACCCGAGCGACTGCCTCGGCGATTACGTGGCGTGCGCTTCTGCCAACACCGGTACCTCCGGCTCATTGATCTACTCGAAGACGCTGCGCTATTCTGGCTACCCGTGATCGACATTCACTGCCACATCCTGCCGGGCATGGACGACGGCCCGGAATCCTTTGAAATGTCCTGCGAGATGGCGGAGGCGGCGATTGCCGAAGGCGTCACGCACGTCATCGCGACGCCGCACGCGACGCAGAATCACCCTTTCATTCCCAATTTAGTGCGGCAGCGCTGCGATGAAATGCAGGCCCGGTTCGAAGGCCGGCTGATCTTCGCGACCGGCTGCGACTTTCACCTCAGCTTTGAAAATCTGCAGGAAATCCGCCTGAATCCGGAGCGCTTTACCCTCAACCAGAAAAACTACCTGCTCGTGGAATTCGCGGATTTCTCGATTCCGCCCGCGCTCGATCAGTCGCTGCACGAACTTCAGTTGGCGGGCATCAACCCCATCATCACCCATCCCGAGCGCAACCCGCTGATCCGCGCCCAACCCGAGCGCCTGTTCAAGTGGCTGCAGCAGGGCTGCTACGTGCAGGTGACGGCGCAGTCGCTGCTCGGCAGATTCGGAAAGGCCGCCCAAGCGGTAACTCACGATTGGCTGGATGCGGGCGCCGTTCATTTTCTTGCCAGCGACGCACACAACGTCACCTCGCGGCCTTTGCGTCTGAAGGAAGCGTTCGATGAACTCGCCAAGACGCGCGGCGAAGAGGTAGCCCAGGCCCTTCTGGTCGATAATCCCCTGGCTGTTTTTGAGGGAAATCCGCTGCCCCATGTGCCTGAAATATCCGACGAGGCCACGGCCACGAATGCCGCGTCCTGGACGAAGAGGAAAAAGCGCTTCTGGTTTTTCTGATTGCTCCGGTCGTCCTAAAGCAGTAGAGATTCTTCTTCGCGCTCAGAATGACTGCCAACTTCTATTCGAAGATTTCTACTGGAAGATTTCTAGAATCTCTTCGTAGCGCTTGAAGGGCGGGATCAGGTACCCCCCAGCGATTCCGTAGCTTCGAGCGGTGCGCGCCCAATCGAGCATATTTCGAGCGAGCTTGAAGCCGCACTCGCGCGCCCGTTCACCGGCTTTTTCCATTTCCACCAGCACCGGCTTGGGAATCACGATGCCCGGCACTTCGTTGTTCAGGCGCAGCGCCTGCTTGTAACTGGTCAGCGGCCACAGACCCACGATCACCGGAATCGGACACTTCCCTCCCAGCTTCTGCAGGAACGCGTGCCAGTGCTCCGGATCGAAGATCGGCTGCGTCATCGCAAAGTGCGCGCCCGCCTCGATCTTCGCCTCAAAGCGCCGCAGTTCTTCGTCCGGATCGTCCGCCACGGGATTCACCGCAACGCCGATGGTAAAATTCGTGGCCCCGCCCAGATTCTTCCCGGCCCAGTCGGTTCCCTGGTTCAATCGCGCCAGCACTTTCACCAGCCCGATCGAATCCAGCTCGTAAACACCGCTGGTCTCCGGGTAGTCGCCAATGGAAGGCGGATCGCCCGTGATCGCCAGCACGTTGCGCACTCCGCCCACGGCCCACGCGCCGAGAAGCATCGCCTGCAGCCCGATCAGATTGGCGTCGCGCGTGGTGAGGTGCGGCACGGTCTCAAATCCGTGCGCCTCGAGCGCGCCCGCAAGCACCAGCGCGTCCATGCCGACCCGCGCCAGGGTTCCGCTGTTGATATCGATCGAATCCACCTGGCCCGATGCCATCACGCGGCCTACCTGCTCGACGATGCGATCGATGGTGACGCCCTTCGGCGGGTCAATCTCCACCGAGACCACGAATCTTTCGGCCTGAATTTTTCCCCACAGGCGGCTCTCGGGTTCGCGCGCGGCCACGCGCCGCACCCGCTCCTCCCGGTCGATCACCGTAACCGTGCCCCCGGCTGTCTTCGCGCCACCGGACTTCGCGGGGTGCATCTTTTTTACGGCCTCGGCCATGGCTTGAATGTGTTCAGGAGTTGTCCCGCAGCAGCCTCCCAGTATCCGCGCGCCCAGTTCCGCCGCCTCCGCGGCAAACAGCGCAAAGTATTCCGGCGAAGACTTCGGATACACGGTGCGGTCGCCGATGCGCTGCGGAAAACCCGCGTTCGGCATGGCCGAGAGCGGAAGCGAGGAGCAAGCGGCCAGTTCGCGCAGCACCGGCAGCAGCAATTGCGGGCCGACCGTGCAATTGGTCCCCACCGCCTGAATGTTCTTTTCCTTCAGCTGCTCCCAGGCTTCCTGCGGCCGTCTCCCCGAGAACGTGGTCCCTTCGCCGGAAAAGGTAATCTGCGCGATCACCGGCAGCCGCGAAAAGGACCGAATCGCATCGATGGCGATCACCAGTTCTTCGACATCGCTGAAGGTCTCCAGGATGAATAAGTCGACGCCGCGCTCCTCGAGCGCCCCGGCCTGCTCCCGGAAAATATCCAATACCTGGTCTGCCGGCAGCTCCTCCAGGTGCCGGACCATCCCTACAGGACCGATTGACCCCGCGATCAGTACCTCGTGCTTTGCCGCTTCCCGGGCTTCGCGCGCGATCTTTACTCCCCGGTGGTTCAACTCAGCGACGCGCTCCTCCATGCCCAGGCCGGTTAGCTTGTGGCGGTTCGCCCCAAACGTATTCGTTTCAATGAGCTGCGCGCCTGCCTCGATATACGCCTGGTGGAAGCGAAACACCGCCTCCGAGTGCGAGGAATTCAACTCGTCAACCGAACGCTGCTGCCCCACCGCGTCATAGAGCAGCGAGCCCATGGCGCCATCGCACACAAGGATTCCCTGCTTCAGGCGCTCGTTGAAGTCTTCTATCCGCATCTCGTGTTATGCCCCGAATCTCAGATTAAAAGGGTGAGGAATCGCTCAATCATATCATTCCGGTCTACTGGCCGAGCGGACTCCGCGCTGGGCCTGTTTCCAATTCCACGACAAGAATCACACTCTGCTGGTAGGCCAGGTGACCGTCCCGGAGGGAGCCGCGAAACACGGGATGTTTGCAAAGTCGCCACTAATTCCGTGTTTTTAGTAACTTAGAGGTGACGCAAAAAGTTTTCCTATGTATGCAAAAGATTTCCACAGATGGGCGAAGGGCGCTCCCTACGAGGACAGGCTATCCCCAGCCTCCTTCGACGCTTCGGACGCTCGCAGGCGAACAACCGGGCGGCGGCGAAGTGCGCGGGATCGCATCCGAGAACATCCGGCTTTTCCACAATGGCGGGGAACTCAGACTAGGTGAAAGCTCCCAAGCAGCAGAAACCGAGAAGGTTAGTAGAAATACCGATGTCCCGAATAAGGCTTGCCCGGCGTCCGTGGGAAGCCCAGCTACTCTGCCGGGCACTGCTTTCACGGCTCTTTTCCGTCTCTTCATCGTTGCAAATGGGGCAGGCAGAAAGGGTCGGCGCGGGCATCGACTGACGCAAATCGGCTAAGGCTTTTTTGGTACACCGCGTGCTTCCAAGGGTGGCAGAGGGACCTAGGCAATGACTTCAACCAATTCCACTCAGAGCTGCCTTCTGGGATGCAAAGCATCGATTCCGCGCGAACTCGCGACTGAGCAGATCTGCGTCCAGCACTACATTATGGGAATCGAGAACGAATGCAGCGTCATGCGGCGCGAAGCGGCCATGGAAGGCGCGAATATCGCCCGAAGGCGCGAGATTGAGAGCTATATCAAGACGACGGCGCTGAAGCTTTCCGACGTCGCTACGGGCAGCGCCCGGCTGTCCGACGACATGAAGAAGCGCGTCCTGACCACAATGCTGACCCTGATGAACCTGCAGGAGAGCCTTGACCGCTCGACCGCGCGCTTCGTGCAGATTCGGCCTCCCCAGCGGGCGGTGGAACCGGCTCCTCATCCAGCGCTGATGTTGGGCTAAAGCGGCCTCACCACCTGGCGTGCCGCGGCACCTGGCTACTGGCTGGCTGCGACCTTGCGGCCTGAGACCTTGGTTCCAGCTCCCTTCAAGACAAACTTCTGAACGCGCTTCCCTTCGCTGACTTCCGCGGTATAGATGTTGCCCTTCGAGTCAACCGTTAGCTCGTGCAGGTTGCGGAATTCGCCGGCGCTGTGCCCGAGCTGCCCGAACGATCCCACGATCTCAAGCGTGTCCCGCTGCATGATCCAGATCTTCTGGTTGGCGCCGTCGGCGACGTACATGAATTTTTCGGTTGGGCTGAACGCCAGATCGAATACCGTTCCATTGCCGAACGTCTTAGGTGAAACAAAGGCTTCCTTTACGAACGTTCCGTCCGGATGAAAAATCTGGATGCGGTCCGCGTTTCTGTCGCAGACGTAGACCAGCCCGTCATTCCCCACCAGCACGCAGTGAACGCCCGCGGAAAACGACCGCGAAGGCGGCAGGCTGGGATCGTACTTCGCGGCTCGGCCCTCGGCCGGCTTCTCACCGTAGGCACCCCAGATTCTCCGGAAGGCGCCCGTCTCGGCGTCAAACACGATCACGCGACGGTCTCCGCCATCGCCATCGGCGAGATAGAGATCGTCGGTTTTCGGATCGACGAACATGTCCGCGGGCTGGTTACCCAAGTGTGTTGTGCTGTTGTTGCTCGGTTCCTCGCCCGCCGCCAGCGGCTCGCCGATCGACATGAGAAACTTCCCGTCGGGAGTGAACTTTAAAATCCGGCCCCACCCTTTGCCGGCATTGCCGCTGATCCAGACATTGCCCTTATAGTCGACGAACAAGCCGTGCTCCAGGATCGGCCAATCATATCCCTGGCCGGGCCCGCCCCACGCGCGCACGACCTTGCCCGCCGCATCGAATTCGATCACCGGCGGCGCGGGAATGCAGCATTCCGCCGAAGGAGGATTCTCCGCCGCGAAAATCTCGTCCTTGCCGAGCGTGGACGGCCGATGAAGAATCCACACATGGTCCTGCGGTCCCATCGCAATGGCCGCGACCTGCCCGAGAGCCCACTTGTTCGGAAGCGGCTGCGGCCATGACGCATCCACCTGGAACGCAGGCGCGCCGTCCGCCGCCCTGGAGATTCGCACCGCTCCAAAACCGGCCAGCAAGCATGCCAAGGCCATCGCGCACAAAAACGTCCGGTAACAGCCAAAGCGAAGAGTTTGTCGATTCATGAGGATCCTTATGTTTTCTACGCGGCGTGTAGAACGGCTTTAGAAATGCTATCGAGTGCGGCCGAACGCGGTTAGCTCTTATCGCATCGGACTCTTCCGTGTCAAGTTTACGGGCATTCTGCGGACATTCCGGGGGTTAGCGGACCTGGCCGACGAGGCCGGCGATGGTGTCCATCAGATCGAATTTCGTGAGCACTTCAAGTTTGCCGCCGCCCATCTCGACAAACACGGCGGGGCTCTCGTGGCTGAGGATGTAGGTCACTCGCTCGACGGCCGCGGTGGACGGCACCTGTGGCATGGCCGGGCCCATTACCTCGCGCACGATGAGCTTGCGGAGTTCTTTTCCCTGCAGCGCGAGATTCAGGATCTGGTCCTCGAAGACAGTGCCGATCGATTGGTCGCCTTCGAAGACGGGCAGCTGCGAAATGTCCTGGTGCTGCATGGTTTTCAGCGCGTGAAAAATCGTCTGGTTCGGTCCCACGATGATGGGCTCGCGCGTTTTTCCGTTCTGATGCTTCACGCGGATCACGTCGGCGGCGGTCAGCGTCACTTCCGAATCGGCGTAGCCGTGTTCGCGCATCCAGCCGTCGTTGTAGATTTTGCTCAGGTAGCGGCTGCCGGTGTCCGGCAGCACGGCGACCACCACGTCGCCCTTCCCGCAGCCTTTGGCAACTTTCAACGCCGCGGACACGCACCCGCCGCCCGAGCCGCCCGTGAAAAGTCCTTCGCGTTTCGCGAGACGCCGCGCCCACACGAAGCACTCCTCGTCGGTAACCTGCAGCACGTCGTCGAGAATCTGAAAATTCATGGTCTGCGGAAAAATATCCTCGCCGATCCCTTCCACCACGTAGGTGCAGGACTTCCCGATCTTGCCGGTCTTGGCATACTCGTAATAGAGCGAGCCCACCGGGTCGACGCCGATCACTTTCACGTCGGGATTTTTTTCCTTGAGAAAGCGCCCGGCGCCGCTGATGGTTCCACCCGTTCCCATCCCGCAAACAAAGTGCGTGATTTTTCCTTCGGTGTCTTCCCAGATTTCCGGGCCGGTGGTGGCGTAGTGAGCCTCGGGATTCAGCGGATTTTCATACTGGTTCGGGTAGTAGGCGTTGGGAATCTCGCGCGAAAGTTTTTTCGCCACGGAGTAGTAGCTGCGCGGATCCTCCGGCTCGACGGCGGTGGGGCAGACGATCACCTCCGCGCCAAACGCTTTCAGCAAATCGATTTTCTCGCGCGATTGCTTGTCGGTGATGGTAAAGACAACCTTGTATCCGCGCACGGCCGCGAGCAGCGCGAGTCCCACGCCCGTGTTGCCGGAGGTTCCCTCGATGATCGTCCCGCCGGGCTTGAGCAGGCCTTTGCGCTCGGCGTCGTCGATCATCGTAATAGCGATGCGATCCTTCACCGAACCACCCGGATTCAGATAATCGGCCTTCACATACACCTCGGCCGGCACGTCTTTCGAGACGCGGTTCAGCCGGATCAAGGGAGTTCTTCCGATGGCTTCGAGGATGTTGTTGCACTTCATGGCGTTTCGCTCCGCAGTTTCCCTGGCAGAGCCAGCTTAGTGCCTTCGGGAAATGGTGTCCAGCAGCGGTTTCCACGGCGTGTAAGGCGCGCCTCGCCTGCAAACGGAAAATCTTTACAGGTGCTATGCTTTGCGAACGATGCCAGCCGCGCCGCCCGAGACCGAAACGATTTTCTACGATGGCCACTGCGGCCTGTGTCACCGCACGGTGCAGTTAGTGCTGAAGCGCGACTCCCAGCGAATTTTCCGTTACGCGCCGCTACAAGGGACGACATTCGAGCGGAGGGTCCCACCCGCGCTGCGCTCCGGATTGCCGGACAGCGTGGTCGTGCTTACCCGCGATGGCCGCCTGCTCGCGCGCTCGACCGCAATCCTTCACATTTTCCGCCGCCTCGGCGGCGTTTGGAGCGCTCTCGCCGTGGCCGTGTCGATCATTCCGCGGCCCATCCGCGACGCAGCGTACGATTTCATCGCGCGCATCCGGTATTCCGTCTTCGGCCGGCGCAGCGAGACCTGCCCGGTGATTCCGGCGGAACTGCGAGCGCGCTTTGATCCATAATCGGGGAATGGAGGAATGATGAAACGCCAGAATATTTCGTCCGGCACACCCTGGGAGCCTATCGTCGGATATTCGCGCGCGGTTCGCGTCGGCCCGTACGTGCACGTCGCCGGCACGACGGCCACCGACACCGAGGGTCAGATCGTGGGCATCGGCGATCCGCAGGCCCAGACCGTGCAAATCCTCAAAAACATCGAAGCGGCGCTCGCCAAGGCCGGCGCGAAAATGTCCGACGTGGTGCGCACGCGCCTCTTCGTAAAGAATATCGCCGACTGGGAGAAAATCGGCCGCGCCCACGGCGAGGTATTCGGCAACATCCGCCCGGCCAGCACAATGGTCGAGGTCAGCGGCCTGGTGTCGCCGGACATGCTCCTGGAAATCGAAGCGGACGCCCTCATCGCCGATGAATAAAGTGAGGCCACTCCTCCCAGAGTTTCCTGCAAGGCTTCCGCGGTTGACAACCCGCGGCCGGGATATAACACTTATCTCTCGAAAATCCGGAGTGTAACGCACACAGAAACGATGAAGAATCTCCCTCATGTCGACGTAGCCATCGTAGGCGGCGGATGGACCGGCCTGCTCATGGCCAAGGAACTCGGCTCGCGCACTCCGCTATCGATCGCCGTACTCGAGCGCGGCGCCCCGCGTGGCGCCGCCGAGTACCTCGCCGGGATGGACGAACTCGACTACGCAGTCCTGTTCAAGATGATGCAGGACGCCTCGCAGCAAACCGTGACGTTCCGCCACTCCGCGCAGAAGCGCGCCTTTCCCATTCGCGAGTACGGCTCTTTTCTGCCCGGCTCCGGCACTGGCGGCGCCGGCGAGCATTGGAACGGCACCTGCCACCGCCCGCTTGCCGACGTGTTTGAAATCCTCACCCGCACCAAAGAAAAATACGGCGAGCATCGCCTGCCTGACGGGCATTCCATCCAGGACTGGGGCCTCACGTTCAGCGAACTCGAACCCTGCTACGCCCACGTCGACGCGCTACTCGGCGTTTCCGGCAAGGCGGGAAACCTGCACGGCAAGCTGATCCCGGGCGGCAACCCCTTCGAAGGCCCGCGCAGCAGCGAATATCCCACGCCGCCGCTCACGCTGCCCGAATTCGCCGAAGATTTCCGAAAGTCCACCGCGTCACTCGGATACCACCCGTACGTGCAACCCGCCGCGACGATCAGCACCACCTACACCAATCCCGACGGAGTCGTCCGCCCGGCCTGCGCCTACTGCGGATTCTGCGAGCGCTTCGGATGCATGATCGGCGCGAAAGCCCAGCCGACCAACACGCTGCTGCCGGTGATTCGCCGCCACAAAAATATTTCGCTGCGCACGCATTCGTGGGTGCGCAAGATCGTCCACGAGAAAAATGGCCCGAGCGAAAGCGCGCGCGGAGTGATTTATCGCGACGAGTCCGGCGAGGAAATCTTTCAGCCCGCCGATCTGGTGATCGTGGGCACGTGGACACTCAACAACGTCCGTCTATTGCTGCTTTCCGGCATCGGCCAGGCCTACAATCCCGCGACCGGCGAAGGCACACTCGGACGCAATCTCACGCACCAGATTCAAGGAGCGGCGGCGCAGCCGTTTTTCGACAAGCCCCTCAACCGCTTCATGGGCACCGGCGCGGCGGCTGCCGCCATGCATGATTTCGACGGCGATGTATTCGATCACAGCAAGCTCACGTTCATTCGCGGAGGCCTCTTCGAAGCATCTTCTACGGGCGCCCGGCCGGTGAGCACGTTCGGCACGGTGCCTCCGTCGGTGAAGGCGCGCTGGGGCTCGGAGTGGAAGAAAGCCGCGGTTCATTCCTTCGATCGCATCGGCAGCATCGCGTTTCTCGCCGAGCACATGGCCTACAAAGGCAACTTCACGGATCTCGATCCCACCTACACCGATCAGTTCGGGGATCCCCTGCTTCGGCTGACTCTGAACTGGACCGACAACGAACGAAAAATGGTGCAGTATGCGGTTCCCAAAGCGGTGGAGATCGCCAAAGCCATGGGCGCGCGCGAAGTGCTCGTCAACCCCGGCCTGGGCGATTACGACGCCACGCGCTACCAAAGCACGCACGTGCAGGGTGGCGCGATCATGGGCGCCTCGCGGGAAACCTCCGTTGTAAACCCATTCCTCCAGCATTGGGACGTTCCGAATCTTTTCGTGCTGGGCGGCTCGGCGTTCCCGCAAAATTTCTCCGCGCATCCCACGATGACGATCCTCGCCCTTACGCTTCACTCCGCCGATGCCATCGTGAGCCGCTACCTGAAGCACCCCGGGGCCCTGGCTTAAATCCCTCCTACGGTGGACGAAACAGGCGCTTTGCGAGGCGAACTCCCGGCGAATTTGCGCGCCGTTTATGATTCAAATACAAAAGGTTTATTTTCCATTTAGGGAAAAACCGGCTAAGCTTTAGGGCATGAATTTTTTGAATTCCTAGTTTCATGGCATCCGATCCCCAGAAGCCCTCATTTTCTATTCCCGGCCGGCCCGCCACCAAGGTGCTCGTGGCCACCACGGCCATGCTCGCCTTTATTTCTTACTGGCGCGCCGCTGCGATCGTCCTGAACGACCTCGCGTCCTCCGCGTATTACGCGGGCGGTGAAGCCGAGCAGTTCATCGGCAAGGCCGCTCCGTGGTTCATCCTGGCGACGATGCTGCTTTCCTACGCGGTTTCGCAGGTCTACGTCGAAAGCTGCGGGATGTTCGTGCGCGGCGGCGTGTATCGCGTGGTGAAGGAGGCGATGGGCGGCGCGCTGGCGAAATTCTCGGTTTCCGCGCTGATGTTCGACTACGTGCTGACCGGCCCGATCAGCGGCGTGTCCGCGGGCCAATACCTCGCCGGCCTGCTCAATGAGATGTTCGCGTACGGGCACATGAATATCACCGTCAACGCGAACGGCACGGCGGCCGCCTTCGCCATCGCCGTTACCGTTTATTTCTGGTGGGAGAACATCAAGGGCATTCCCGAGTCGAGCGAGAAAGCGCTCTGGATCATGCAGCTCACCACGGTGATGGTGGTGGCGCTGATCGGCTGGTGCGCATACACGCTGCTGGTGCGCGGCGGCCATCTGCCGCCCGCGCCCATTCCGCGCAACATCGTGCAGGACAAGCACTCGCTCGGCTGGCTCTACGGCACCCGAATTCCGCAGATGATCACGGCGGTGATCGTGTTCGTGGGCCTGGGCCATTCCGTGCTCGCGATGAGCGGAGAAGAATCGCTCGCGCAGGTGTACCGCGAGATCGAGCACCCCAAGCTCAAGAACCTCAAGAAGGCCGCCCTGGTCATTTTTCTGTACAGCATGGTCTTCACGTCGCTCGTTTCGTTTTTTGCGGTGATGATCATCCCGGACCGCATCCGCCCGCAGTTTTTCGAGAATCTGATCGGCGGCCTGGCCATGAGCCTGGAAGGGCCGTTCATCCTGCGGCTGGTGTTCCATGTGTTCGTGGTCGTCGTCGGGACGCTGATCCTTTCCGGCGCGGTGAACACGGCGATCATCGGCTCGAACGGAGTGCTGAATCGCGTGTCCGAGGATGGCGTTCTCTCGGATTGGTTCCGCCATCCGCATCCGAAGTTTGGCACGTCCCACCGGATCATCAACATGATCGTGGCGCTGCAGATTGTGACCATCGTCATCAGCCGCGGCGACGTCACCTTTCTGGCCAACCTCTATGCCTTCGGCGTGATCTGGAGCTTCGCGCTGAAAGGCATCGCCGTTCTGGTGCTGCGTTATACGCACCCGCAGGAACGCGAATTTCGCGTTCCCCTCAACTTCACCATTGCGGGAAAGGAAATTCCTCTCGGGCTCGCGCTGATCACCCTTACGCTGCTTGGCATCGCGATCGTAAACCTGTTTACCAAGCCCGCGGCCACGATATCGGGCGTCACCTTCTCTGGGCTGCTGTTCCTCGCCTTCGAGCTGTCGGAGAAAAGGATCCAGCGCAAGCGCGGGCAAACGCACGTGGAACTCGATCAATTCAACCTCGCGCAGGCCGCGGAGCTTACGCCGGAGGCTGTGGGCGTGAAACCGGGCAACATCCTGGTGCCGGTGAGCACTTACTACGCGCTCTACCATCTGGAAGCCGCAGTGAGACGCGCGAAACGAAGGGAAGCGGAAATCGTGGTGCTGCACGTGCGCCTGCTGCGGCGCGCCGCGTCGGGGGAATACGATCTTGCTCCCGACCAGCTCTTCAGCACCATCGAGCAGCTCCTCTTTACCAAGGTTCTGTCGATCGCCGAAAAGGAGGGCAAGCCCGTCCGGCTCTCGGTGGCCGCGGGAAACGATTTGTGGGAGGCCATCCTCCGCACCGCTTCGAATCTGGAATCGAGCGCGATCGTGCTGGGCAGTTCCGCCAAGCAGCCGGTCACCGAGCAGGCCCGCGAGATCGGCATCGCCTGGGAAAGGCTGCAGCCGCCGCGCCCGCAAGTGAATCTCGAAATCTTCACTCCCTCCGGCCAGGAGCAGGTTTTCTATCTAGGCCCTCACGCTCCGCGGCTCACGCCGAAGGAAATCGACTTACTGCACAAGATCTGGCTCCAGCTGAGCGATAAGCTTCCGGGCCAGGAAATCCACCACCACGACATCGTGCACTTCGCGCTCGACGAAGTAGAGCGCGAACTCGAGAATGGACAGGAACCCGAGGTGCTGGAGCGCCTGCGCGACCACCTGCGTGAAATCCGCGACCGCCGGCTGACCCCTTAACCCACTCGCCTCGTTTATAAAATCCTTACTAATCGTTGATATCTTTTTGACGCGCCGGCAGTACGCTCCCAGCGTGCTCTCCACACCCAGCGTCGGCGGCTGCGACATCGGGCACGATTCCGCATTCAACGACGATTTCGACTTCCATCTCAAGGTCACCGTAATCCACACCACGCCCGAAGGCACGTTCGCGGCTCTAAAGCTTGCGGGCGACCTCGCAAGGGATTTGAGTCTCCGTATCGGGCTGCTGGCCGTCCAACTGGTTCCCTTCCGCCTGCCGATTGAGGAGTCCATCGTGTCGCCTGCCTTTCTGGAACAACGCCAGGCGCTGTTGGCCGCCAGGGCGGGATTGGGCGAAGACGAAGTAAATATTCGTGTTTGCCTTGCCCGCGATGGAAAAACGGCCCTGGCCGCGCTGCTGTCTCCCAACTCTCTCGTAGTGATCGGAGGCAGGAGAAATTGGTGGCGCCAGGAGCGCAAACTCGAAAAGTGGCTGCTGCGAATGGGCCATCAGGTCCTGTTTGCCCAGGCCGGGAAACAGTCCCGCGTGTCTCCGCTAAGGCTCTTACTGTCGCCATCGCAAGCCCTCCCTCAGGTCTAGACCGCGCTTCCTCTGGGTGGCGGTTTTACCACGACAACCATCGCTTGCACTCCTTCTTGGGTGTACTAAGATGTTTCTCGTGAAACACGCGACCGAATTCGAACTCAGAAATGGGGAACCCGCCACCCGGGAAATCCGCCAGGAAAGCCTCCGATTTTCGATGCAAAACAGCCACCCCTCACTCGACACACATGGACGAACGGAAACACGCCTAAGTTGTTGTAAACACACGACCGGCATCCTGCTGACTCGACACTCTTATGAGGCGGTGACTGCGCGGGGAATCCATGAAAATTAGCCGCGAAGACGTGCTCCGCGTGGCCGAATTGGCCCACCTCGAATTGTCCCCCGAGGAGATCGACACCTATCGCGGGCAGCTCGACGAAATCCTCAGCTACATCGACAAGCTGAAGGAGCTTGACGTCAGCGGCGTGGAACCAATGGCGCAGGTGATCTTCCACTCCGGCGCCTCCGAGGGCGTGGAAAGCCATCCGGAATTGCGCGAGGACGTATTGCGGCGATGCGACGTCGCCGACGCGGTGTTGTCGCGAGCTACCGATGCCGAAAAGCCCTTCTTCCGGGTCCCCAAGGTGATCGACCGATGAGCGCGCAAACGTCCTGGACGGTTGCAGGCGTGCGCGAGGCGCTCGCCAACAAGAAAGTCTCTGCCAAAGAGCTCGCCTCGGAGTTCTATGTGCGCATCGAAAAGCGCAATCCCGAGCTGAACGCCTACCTCACGCTCTCGCCCGAACGCGCGTACGAGCAGGCCGCCCGGATCGATGCGGCTGTCAGCCGCGGCGAGGCTTTGCCGGCCCTGGCGGGCGTCCCGATCGCCGTGAAAGATGTGATCAGCACGACGGGAATCCGCACAACCTGCGGCTCGAAAATCCTCGAGAACTATGTGCCGCCGTATGACGCCACGGCGGTCGAGCGGCTGGAACGTGCCGGCGCCGTGATTCTCGGCAAGACCAACTGCGACGAGTTTGCCATGGGCAGTTCGAACGAGAACTCCGCGTACGGGCCGGTGCGCAATCCCGTGGCGACCGATCGCGTCCCGGGCGGATCGAGTGGCGGGTCGGCCGCGGTCGTGGCGGCTGGACTGGCCGTCGCGTCGCTGGGAACCGATACGGGAGGCTCCATCCGACAGCCGGGCTCGTTCTGCGGCGTTCCCGGGCTGATGCCGACCTACGGGCGCGTCTCGCGGTATGGACTGGTGGCGTTCGCGTCCTCGCTCGACAAGATTGGTCCGTTTACCGCGAATATCGCCGACACAGCGGCGATACTGGGCGTGATCGCCGGACACGATCCCAACGATTCCACCTCGGCCGCGGTGCCGGTGGAAAATTACCTGGCGGAGATTGAAAAGCCCTCGAAGGGAATGCGCATCGGCGTGCCCGAGGATTATTTCGGCGCGGGGCTCGATCCCGAAGTGAAGGAAAAAGTGCAGTCGGGAATCGCGCTGATCGAGAGCCTGGGCTGCCAACGCATCCCGCTGCAGATGCCGCATACCGATTACGCCATCGCGGCGTATTACATTATCGCCACCGCGGAGGCGAGTTCCAACCTCGCGCGCTACGACGGCGTCCGCTACGGCTTGCGCGTGCCCGGCAGCACGCTCATCGACATGTACCGCAAGACACGCGAGCGCGGATTCGGGGCCGAAGTGAAAAGGCGAATCATGCTGGGAACCTACGCGCTGTCGTCCGGCTACTACGACGCGTATTACCTGCGCGCACAGAAGGTTCGCGCGCTGATCGCCCGCGATTTCTCCGATGCGTTTCAGAAAGTGGACGCGATCGTGACGCCAACAGCCCCGACGCCCGCGTTCCGGATCGGTGAAAAATCCTCCGACCCGCTGCAGATGTATCTCGCGGATATTTACACCGTGACCGGCTCGCTCGCGGGCGTCCCGGGAATTTCGGTTCCGTGCGGAAAAACAAAAGCGGGCCTGCCGGTCGGGATGCAAATCTTTGGACGGCACTTCCGCGAAGGCTCCGTGCTGCGGCTGGCGCGCGCCTTCGAAGCCGCGGGGGGATTTACAATTTGAGGCTGCAAACCCGCGATCGAAATTGGCATCCTAAACCGGAGGGCGCATAAACCGCCCCGGGCCATAGCCGACATGTTTCCAATCCGTAAGTTTCGCTGGTCGAAGGTAGCGCTGCTCGCGGCGCTGGCAATTGCCGCGCTGGGAAGCGGCCCATCCGCGAAGCAAACCCCGGCCTCTCCTCCGCAAAACGCCCCCAAAGCATCCACCACCCAACCGCAACTTCCGCGCGGCAAAAAGCTCATGCTGAAAGACGGCAGTTTTCAACTGGTGCGCGAATACCAGGTCGAAGGCGACCGCGTGCGGTACTACAGCATCGACAGCGGCCAGTGGGACGAGATGCCCGCCGATCTGGTGGACTGGGAGAAGACTAAAAAGGTGGCGGCGGACGAAGCGGCACGCGATGCCACGTTTGTCGCGAAGGCCCGCGCCACGGAGGCTGAACGCACTGCCGAGCCTCTCGATATCGACGCAAGCGTGGAGGCCGCGCCCGGCGTATTCCTACCGCGCGGCGAGGGGCTCTTTGCCTTCGACGGAAAAACCGTGCTCAAGCTCGCGCAGGCGCCCATCGATTCCAAGCTGGTCAAAAAGAAAGTGGTCGAGCAGATCTTCGTGCCGATTCCCATCGTGCCCACGCAGCACAGTATTACGATCCACCGCCCGCACGCCGAATACCGCGTCGCAAACGGCCAGCCGGAGTTCTACATGCGCCTCGCGGACGGCAGCGAACCCGACCTGGAATTGATCCGCGCCACCACGCGCGGGGATTCGCGCGAAATCGAGAAGCTCGATCAGCTCTTCGGCCAAAAGCGGCTCCGGAAAGACACCCTGCCGATGCAGCGCTGGCAGATCGCCATCGGCCTGTATCGCTTCACGCTCGGCAAAGCGCTCGAACCGGGAGAATACGCCCTCGCGGAGGTGGTGCAGGACAACGGAACGAGCCTGTATGTGTGGGATTTCGGCGTCGATGCAAATTCGAAAGCCGATGCGGCGAAAAAGAAATAGCGGGGATTGGAGCTAGATTTTTTTGGAACTTTCGGGTTCAAGCAACGACGCCAGGAGCTTCGCGAGGTCCGGGATGCGAAACGGCTTTTGAAGAATGGCCGCTCCCCTGGCCGAATACTCCGCAATCCGTCCGGTATCGACGAACTCTCCCGTGATAAAAACGAACCGCGGCGCCGAGCTGCCCCGCTCTTTCCGCAGTTGCTCCAGGAGCTGCTCGCCGCTCAGCCGGGGAAGATTGAAGTCGCACAGGACAATGTCGTAGTTGTTTCCGCCCAGCAAGGCCAGCGCTTTCTCGGCGCTCTCCGCCGCCTCCACTTTCATCCCGCGCACGGTGAGCCCTTCCTGCACGATCTCCCGAATGCTTTCCTCATCGTCCACGACGAGAACGCTGTAGCCCAGAAGCGCCTCCGAGCCCGGCGGAATCGACCGCGCGGGAGATGCCAGGTTCGAGGTAACCGAATGAGTCTTCCCCGCCGCAGGCAGGATCACCTGAAAAACGGCGCCGGAACCCGAGGGAGATTCGACGTCGATCGTTCCGCCATGCTCCTTGACGATGGCGAGCGAGATGGTTAGGCCCAGCCCCGTGCCGCCGCCGGGGCGCTTCGTGGTGAAGAACGGATCGAAGATCTTGCCCACATTCGCGGCCGAAATTCCTGGGCCGTCGTCGACGATGGTGGCGGAGACGTGGCCGTCCGCAGCGGCGAGCGATATAGCCAGAGCTGCCATGGTCGCGCGCCGCTGAAATGGCCTGCTCCGCGTTGCCGATAATGTTGAGGAACACCTGCGTCAAAAGCTTGGCGTCGCCCACGACCGGAGGCAGGTTGCCCGGCGCTTCGAACTTCACCGAGATATTCTTCTGCCGCAAGGACGGCTGCGCGAACTGCAGCGCCTGCTGAACGATGGATTCCAGGCGAAGATCGGAATGAGCCTTGGCGGACGGACGAGCAAACGCCAGCAGGTTCTGCACGATCCCCGCGGCGCGGCGGGCCTGCTGCATCACGAGGTCGAGCTGGCGCTTGGAGACTTCGTCCGCGGAACGCTCGCGGAGAAGTTCACCCACGCCGAGTATGGCCGTGAGCGGATTATTCAATTCATGCGCCGCCCCGGCCATCATCTGGCCCATGGCAGCGAACTTTTCTTTCTGAATGAATTGCTGCTCGATGAGCTTCGCTTCGGTGACGTCCCGGGCGGAAGCGACGACGCCCGCAACGTTGCCGTGCTCGTCCACAAAGGGACCCGCGCTGACCCGGAGGATTCTCCACCCGCCGTCCTGGTGGCGGACGCGGAATTCAAACTGCGCGGAAGATTCCTCGCCCGAAAGCAAGCGGCGGACAATGGCCTCGATTTTGGGCTGGTCCTCGAAATCCGAGCGAACCGCAAATCCCTCGCCGAGGTACTGGCCGGGAGCGCCGCCCAAAATATCCTTCACGCTGGGGCTCACGTAGGTGAACCGGCCGTTGCGGTCGAGGACGGCGATCAAGTCGGGGAAGTTCGCGACGAGGCGCCGCACAAATTCCTGCTCCTGGTGCAGCTGCCTTTCGATTTCACGGCGCTCGGTGATGTCGACCAGGGTCCCCTGCAGGCGCGTGACGTTGCCGAAAGTGTCGCGGATGGCGAAGCCGGAGGCGAGGCAATAAATCACCCGGCCGTCTTTGCGGCGCAGTTGGATTTCGCGGTCGCGAAACGAGCCTTTTTCCTCGATCTCGCGTACTAGCACATCGCGCTCGCCGGGGTGGACATACAAATCCCGGAGATTGCGGGCCTGCAACTCGGCTTTACCGTCAAAACCGAGCAGACGAATCAGTGCCGTATTGGCGTCGAGAATCCGGCCGTTCGTCGTGGCAAAAAAGACCCCCTCCCGAAGCGATTCAAACAACTCAGCGAACCGGATTTCGGTTTCGTACTGAGCGGTGACGTCGCGAGCCCAGCCGGTGACGCACACAACCTGGTTTTCTTCGGAAAGAGCCTGCAGCCAGCAATCGAAATAGCGCTGTTTGCTTTCATTCTTGAGGCGCACCAGAACGGGGCCGGCCCAAAAGCCATTGCTGACAAATTCCTTGAGCGAGCGCTTTACTTCTTCAAGCACGGGCGTCTCGATGAATTCGCTCAGGCGATGCCCGATGAGGCCGGTAAAGGGAACCTGCAGGATTTCAGCGAGCCGCCGGTTGGCGACGCGCACTTCACCTTCCAGGGACAGGGTGAAAACCGCCTGATCGAGGTTGTCGATCAGCTCGCGATAGTTGTGCTGCGAGCGCGAAATGACTTCCACCAGCTTCTTGAACTGGTCTTCGGGAGGGTTGGCGGAGCCGGCCGACGCGAGCTGGTTTTCCGCTGATTTTGTAACCATCTGGCAAACGCTCCCTGGTGCTTCGCGAAGGGCTTCCGGCGCGTGAAAAATCCCCAGTAAATCTTAGCTCGTGCGGGCGGGTTCGGCCGTCAAAAGGTTGCGGGGTGTAGTCCAACTGCTCAATAGGAGGTTGCGGTCCAAGCTCCAATAAAAAAAGGCGGTCCGATTACTCATCGGACCGCCCTGAAAGAACGAGCAACCTGCGATCGCTGCTAGCCTTCGGCTACCGCGTCGGTATCCTTGCGCAGGAAATCGAGCGCGGCGGCTTCTTCCGGCGACAGTTCCGGCTCCATCTCCTGCGGCTCCTCCTTGGGCAGTTCGGTAAGGAGCTGGATGTTGCGGTAGCGCTCCAGGCCGGTGCCCGCGGGGATGAGGCGGCCCATGATGACGTTCTCCTTCAGGCCGCGGAGGTAATCGACCTTCCCGGAAATAGCCGCTTCGGTGAGGACGCGGGTGGTTTCCTGGAAGCTCGCCGCCGAGATGAAGGAATCGGTGGAGAGAGAGGCCTTGGTGATGCCGAGGAGCAGCGGGCGCCCGGTTGCGGGACGTCCCCCTTCGCGGATGACGCGGTCGTTTTCCTCGCGGAAGCGGAACTTGTCCACCTGCTCCTCGAGGAGGAACGACGTATCGCCCACGTCTTCGACCTTCACCCAGCGCATCATCTGCCGGACGATCGTCTCGATGTGCTTGTCGTTGATGTTGACACCCTGCAGACGGTAGACCTCCTGAATCGAGTTCACCAGGTACGCCTGGGTGTACTTTTCACCGAGGACGGCGAGAATGTCGTGCGGGTTCAGCGGCCCGTCAATGAGCGCCTCGCCGGCCCGAACATGCTCCCCTTCCTGAACGTTGATGTGGACGCCGCGCGGGATGGAGTATTCCTTCACCGTCTTGCCATCTTCGCTCTCGACGTAGATCTTGCGCTGGCCCTTGGCAATTTCGCCGTACTTCACGACGCCGTCGATTTCGCTGATGACGGCCGGGTCGCGGGGCTTGCGGGTCTCGAAGAGTTCGACAACGCGCGGGAGACCGCCGGTGATGTCCTTGGTCTTGGTGGTCTCGCGAGGAATCTTCGCGAGCACGTCGCCCGGCTGCACGGCGTCCCCATCGACGACCATCAAGTGAGCGCGGGAAGGCATGAGATATTTCTTCTTGGCCTTGCCCGTGGAATCGCGCACGAGGATCGTCGGCTGGTGCTTTTCGTCACCCGGGGGCAGCGTGACAACAAGCTGCGAAAGTCCGGTGACTTCGTCCACCTGCTCTTCGATGGTGATGCCGGGCTGCAGGTCCTTGAACTCGATCGTGCCGGCAGTTTCCGTGAGAATCGAGAAGGTGTAGGGATCCCACTCGACCATGGTCTGGCCGAGAGTGACCGGCTGGCCTTCGTCCACCTTGACGCGAGCGCCGTACACGACGTGATGGCGTTCCTTCTCGCGGCCCTTTTCGTCGACGACGGCGATCAAGCCCGAGCGGTTCATGGAGACGATCGTCTTGCCGCGGCCCTCGACCACCTTCAAGTCGATGAACTTCACGAAGCCGTTGTTGCGGGCTTCGACCTTCGACTGTTCGGTGACGCGGGTGGCGGTTCCGCCGATGTGGAACGTGCGCATGGTGAGCTGAGTGCCGGGCTCGCCGATGGACTGCGCCGCGATGACTCCTACGGCTTCGCCCATCTCGACGAAACGGCCGGTGGCCAGGTTGCGGCCGTAGCAGCGTCCGCAAACTCCGCGCCGGGATTCGCAGGTGAGCACGGAACGAATCTTCACGCGCTCGATACCCGCGGCCTGGATCGAATTGGCCAGCTCTTCGGTGATTTCCTGGTTGATCTCGACGATCACGTTGCCTTCGTAGTCCTTGATCTTCTCAAGAGACACGCGGCCTACGACGCGATCGCGCAAGGGCTCCACTTCGACGCCGGCTTCGAGAATCGGTTCGACGTAAATTCC
Source organism: uncultured Acidobacteriota bacterium (assembly GCA_963797585.1). Lineage (GTDB taxonomy): Bacteria > Acidobacteriota > Terriglobia > Acidiferrales > UBA7541 > Palsa-295. The sequence continues at coordinate 32,303 of CAWCQH010000020.1, read as the reverse complement.
GTCCGCCGTGCCGCAGTCAAACTCATTGATGATCACGTCCTGAGCCACGTCGACCAGGCGGCGCGTGAGATAGCCGGAATCGGCGGTCTTAAGCGCGGTGTCGGCGAGACCCTTCCGGGCGCCGTGCGTGGAGATGAAGTATTGCAACACCGTCAAACCTTCGCGGAAGTTCGACGTGATCGGGGTCTCGATGACCTCGCCGGAGGGCTTGGCCATGAGTCCGCGCATCCCGGAAAGCTGGCGGATCTGCTGCTTCGAACCGCGGGCTCCGGAGTCGGCCATGACGTAGACGGGATTGATCTGCCCCTGCTTGTCCTGCTCTTCGAGGGCCTTGAACATTTCGTCCGCGACCTTCTCGGTGACGTCGCTCCAGATGGCGATGACCTTGTTGTAGCGCTCGCCGTTGGTGATGGCGCCATCGAGATACTGCTGCTGGACCTTGACGACTTCGTGCTCGGCGGAATCCACCAGCTTGAACTTGACGCTGGGGATGACCATGTCGCTGATGCCGATGGAGACGCCGGACTTCGTGGCATAGAGGAAGCCCAGTTCCTTGAGGCGGTCGAGCATCAGAACGGTCTTTTCCAGGCCGAAGCGGAGATAGCCATACTGCACGAGCGCCTGGATGCCCTTCTTCTTGAGCAGGCCGTTGATGAACGGCATGTCCGACGGCAGGTGATCGTTGAAAATCACGCGGCCGACGGTGGTGTGAAGGAACTGCTTGGCGAGCTGGATCGGCTCGGTGTGCGAGACGTCCTGGTCGTCGTAGGCGTTGGTGAGGTCGATCACTTCGCCGGTGTAGCGCATGCGGATCGGCGTGAGCAATTCGACTTCGCCGGCGTCGAGCGCCATGACGACTTCTTCGCTCGAACCGAACGCGCGGCCTTCGCCCTTGGCCTGCGGCTTGGCCTTGGTCATGTAATAGATGCCGAGCACCATGTCCTGCGTCGGCACCGCGAGCGGGTAACCGTTGGCGGGCGACAGGATGTTGTGGGAGCTGAGCATCAGCACGGACGCTTCCACCTGCGCTTCGGGCGAGAGCGGAATGTGAACGGCCATCTGATCGCCGTCAAAGTCCGCGTTGAAGGCGGTGCAGACGAGCGGATGGATGCGGATGGCTTTTCCCTCGACGAGCGTGGGCTCGAAGGCCTGGATGCCGAGGCGGTGAAGCGTGGGAGCGCGGTTGAGAAGCACCGGATGCTCGCGGATCACGTCCTCGAGAATGTCCCAGACGATCGCTTCCTGGGCCTCGACGAGTTCCTTGGCCTGCTTGATGGTGGTGCAATGGCCCGCCGCTTCGAGCTTGTGATAGATGAACGGCTTGAAGAGCTCGAGCGCCATCTTCTTCGGCAGACCGCATTGGTGGAGCTTCAATTCGGGGCCCACGACGATAACGGAGCGGCCGGAGTAGTCCACGCGCTTGCCGAGGAGGTTCTGGCGGAAGCGGCCCTGCTTGCCCTTGAGCGTGTCAGACAGCGATTTGAGTGGGCGGTTGTTGGTGCCGCGGAGAACGCGGCCGCGGCGGCCGTTGTCGAACAATGCGTCGACGGCCTCCTGCAGCATGCGCTTCTCGTTGCGCACGATCACGTCGGGCGCGTGAAGCTCCATCAGCTTCTTCAACCGGTTGTTGCGGTTGATCACGCGGCGATAGAGATCGTTGAGGTCGGAGGTTGCGAAGCGGCCGCCGTCGAGGGGCACGAGCGGGCGCAACTCGGGCGGGAGGACCGGAATCACGTCCAGAATCATCCACTCCGGCTTGTTGCCGCTCTTGCGGAACGCTTCGAGAACCTTCAGGCGCTTGGCGTAGCGGATGCGCTTCTGGAGGCTCGGGTCCACCTTCATTTTTTCGCGCAGCTCTTCGGAGAGCTTGTCGACATCGACGCGGCGAAGAAGTTCCTTGATGGCTTCGGCGCCCATGCCGGAGGTGAACTTTCCGGGATAATCGCGCTGAAGTTCGCGGAGCTTTTCCTCCGGAATGATGTCCTTTTCCTTGATGCCGGGGACCTCGCCCGGATCGATGCAGACGAACGTTTCAAAATAGAGGATGTGCTCGAGATCGCGCATGGTGATATCGAGCAGGTAGCCGATGCGGCTGGGCAACCCCTTGAAGAACCACACGTGCGAGCAGGGCGAAGCCAGCTCGATGTGCCCCAGACGCTCGCGGCGCACCTTGCTGAGCGTAACTTCGACGCCGCACTTATCGCAGATGACTCCGCGATGCTTCATCCGCTTGTATTTGCCGCACAAGCACTCCCAGTCGGTGACGGGGCCGAAAATCTTGGCGCAGAACAGGCCGTCGCGTTCCGGTTTGAAGGTGCGGTAATTGATGGTTTCCGGCTTGGTTACTTCGCCATGCGACCAGGACCGGATTTTTTCGGGACTTGCCAGGCTGATACGGATGGAATCGAAATCCGCAATCTGGCTGGCGCGATCATACGGGCTAGAACGATACAAGGGCTGCCTCCTCCCCGGCATCCGCCAGGGTTAGAAAACAATGCTAAGAAGTTGTCTGGCGCGCCCGCGCCGATGCCGCGGGCGCGCAACCAATGCTCTTGACCTGTGCTCTTAACGGGTGCTCTTAATCCGCCGCTTCCGCCGCTTCGAGCTGCGGTTTCTGCCGCTTCATCAATTCCACATCCAGGCAGAGCGACTGCAACTCGCGCACGAGCACGTTGAACGATTCGGGCACGCCCGGCTCGATACCCGGCTCGCCCTTGACGATGGCCTCGTAAATCTTCGCGCGGCCATAGACGTCGTCCGACTTCGCGGTAAGCAATTCCTGCAGAATGTGCGCGGCACCGTAGGCTTCGAGCGCCCAGACTTCCATTTCTCCGAAGCGCTGTCCGCCGAACTGCGCCTTTCCGCCGAGCGGCTGCTGCGTGATGAGCGAGTAAGGACCGATCGAACGAGCGTGAATTTTATCGTCGACCAAGTGAGAGAGCTTGAGCATGTAGATGTAGCCGACGGTGACGTTCTGCGCGAACTCGTCACCCGTCATGCCGTCATACAGCGTGATCTTGCCGGTTTCCGGAAGCTCCGTGAACTGGAGAAGGTGGCGGATGTCGCCTTCGCGGGCGCCGTCGAACACGGGCGTCGCGAAGGGAACTCCTTCGCGGAAGCCCTGGGCCACGTCGAGCAGCGTCTCGTCGTCAAGACCGGAAAGCGTCTTCCAGACGGACGTGGGACCAAAAGCGTCCTTGAACCATTTGCGCACGGCATCGGCGCGGGCCGATGTGTCGTCGAGCAGCTTCCCGATGCGCACGCCGAGCTCTTTCGAGGCCCAGCCGAGATGCGTTTCGAGAATCTGTCCGACGTTCATACGCGAAGGAACGCCGAGCGGATTCAGCACGATTTCCATCGGCGTGCCGTCCGGCATGTAGGGCATGTCTTCTTTCGGGACGATTCTCGCGATCACGCCCTTGTTGCCGTGACGGCCGGCCATTTTGTCGCCGACCGAAAGCTTGCGCTTCATGGCGATGTAGGCCTTCACCAGCTTGATGACGCCCGGCGGAAGCTCGTCGCCCTTCTTGAGCTTGGCGATGCGCTCGTCGGTGATCTTGCGCAGTACGTCGATCTGGCGCGAGGTCATTTCCTCGACTTCATCGATCTTCTCGATGAGCAGGGGATCCTTGTTGTTCAAGCGCAGGCGCTTGAGGTTGCGGGTGGAGATCTTTTCCAGGATGTCGCGCGTGAGCTCGGTGCCCTTGGTGAGAAGCCGCTTGTTGGTGCGCTCGTCGTGCAGGTCGGCGTTCAGGACCTGGCCGCCCAGCAGATCGTTCAAGCGCTTCAGGCGCTCGTCGGTGAGAATGCGGATTTCATCGGCGAGGTTCTTTTCGAGCTTGGCGACGTGAGCCGCCTCGATGGCCTTGTGACGCTCGTCCTTCTCCGCGCCCTTGCGGCAGAAGATCTTCACGTCGACGATGGTGCCCTCGATGCCCGGCGGGCAGTAGAGGGAAGCGTCGCGAACGTCGCCGGCCTTTTCGCCGAAGATCGCGCGCAGCAGCTTTTCTTCCGGCGTGAGCGTGGTTTCGCCCTTCGGAGTCACCTTGCCGACGAGAATGTCGCCGGGCTTGACGGTGGCGCCGATGCGAATGACGCCGCTTTCATCGAGGTTGCGCAGGAAGCTCTCGTTGATGTTGGGAATGTCCCGCGTGATTTCTTCGGGGCCGAGCTTGGTATCGCGGGCCTCGATTTCGTACTCCTCGATGTGGATCGAGGTGTAGTAATCCTCTTCCACGAGCTTCTCGCTGACGAGGATGGCGTCTTCGAAGTTGTACCCGCGCCACGGAAGGAACGCGACCAGTACGTTGCGCCCGAGGGCGAGTTCGCCGCGGTCGGTGCAGGGGCCGTCGGCGAGCACTTGGCCCTGCTTCACGCGGTCGCCCGCGCGAACCAGCGGCTTCTGGCTGATGCAGGTGTTCTGGTTCGAGCGCTTGAACTTCGTGAGCAGGTAAATGTCGGACCCGACTTCGCGGCTGAGCACGCCGGACTGGTCGGATTCGACGCGCACGATCACGCGTTCGGAGTCCACCTGGTCGACGATGCCGTCGCGGCGGCACACGATCACCGCACCGGAATCGCGCGCGGTAACCCGCTCCATGCCGGTGCCGACCAGGGGCGCTTCGCCCTTGATCAGCGGCACAGCCTGGCGCTGCATGTTCGATCCCATCAACGCGCGGTTAGCGTCGTCGTTTTCAAGGAACGGGATCAAGCTGGCGGCTACCGACACAAGCTGCTTAGGCGAAACGTCGATGTAATCGACTTCGTCGCGGCTCTTCAAAACGAAGTTGCCGGCTTGGCGGCAGTTGACGAGATCGGTGGTGATGCGGAGCTTCTCGTCGAGCGAAGCGTTGGCCTGCGCAACCACGTAGCGGTCTTCTTCCCACGCGGACAGATAGAAGCAGTGGGGCTCGACCACGATGCGGCGGCGCTTCAACTCCTCGTTCATGTCCTCCACTTTTTCTTTTTCGACGATTTCACCGGCCTTGAACTCGCTGTCGCCGGCGTTGACGATCTGCACGTAGTCGATCACGCGACCGCCCTTGACCTTGCGGTAAGGCGACTCGATGAAGCCGAACTCGTTGATGCGCGCGTAGCTGGAGAGCGAGCTGATCAGGCCGATGTTCGGGCCTTCCGGCGTTTCGATCGGGCAGATGCGGCCGTAGTGGGTGGGGTGAACGTCGCGGACTTCGAATCCGGCGCGCTCACGCGACAACCCGCCGGGACCCAGGGCCGAAAGACGCCGCTTGTGCGTGATCTCGCTGAGCGGGTTGGTCTGGTCCATGAACTGCGAGAGCTGCGAACTTCCGAAGAACTCGCGGATCGCGGCCATCACGGGCTTGGCGTTCACGAGGTCATGCGGCATGGCCGTGGACATTTCCTGGTACACGGACATCTTTTCCTTGATGGCGCGTTCCATGCGGACCAGGCCGATGCGGAACTGGTTTTCGAGCAGCTCGCCCACCGCGCGGACGCGGCGATTGCCGAGATGGTCGATGTCGTCCACCGAGCCGATGTTCTTGCGCAGCTTGAGCAAGTACTTGATCGCGGAAACGAAGTCGGAAGGATCGAGCGTGCGCTTTTCGAGCGGCGTCTCGAGGCCGAGCTTGATATTGAACTTGAGCCGGCCGACCTTGCTGAAATCGTATTTGCGCGGGTCGAAGAACATGCCGTTGAACAGCGCTGTGGCCGTCTCGAGCGTCGGGGGATCGCCCGGGCGCAGCTTGCGGTAGATTTCGATCAGCGCTTCTTTCGGAGAGCGGATCGTATCTTTTTCAAGGGTGCGCGTGACGATGATGCCCACGTCGTCGCGTTCGGGGAACGCAATATCCACTTCCGTGATGCCGGCCTCGGCGATGGTGAGCCACATTTCGGGAGTGAGCGGCTTGTTGGCTTCGAGCAGCACTTCGCCGGTCTGGCGATTCACCAGCTCGCCTACGGTAACCGCGCCTTCGATATCGGCGGGGCCGATTTCGGCCTGCGCGATGCGCGCCTTTACGAGCTCCTTGTACAGGGCTTCGGAGATGCGCTTGTGCGCCCCCACGACTACGTCGCCCGTCTTCGGATTCTTGATTTCGCGGCTCAGCTTGCGGTCGACCAGGCTCTCGGAGACGTTCCAGTAGAGCTCGCCGTCGCGCAGGGTGATTCGCTCCACGTGATAGAAGGTGCGCAGGATGTCTTCATTCGACTTCATTCCCAGGGCGCGAAGGAAAATCGAGCCTAGGAATTTGCGCTTGCGGTCGATGCGGACGTACAGAATGTTCTTGGTGTCGTACTCGAATTCCACCCACGAGCCGCGGTAGGGAATGATCTTCCCGAGGAAATAGCTGCGGTTGTTGGCGGTTTCGAAGAACACGCCGGGCGAACGATGCAACTGGCTGACGATGACGCGCTCGGTTCCGTTGATGACGAAGGTGCCGTTTTCCGTCATCAGGGGAATATCGCCGAAGAAAACTTCCTGCTCCTTGATGTCGCGGATGGACTTCGCGCCCGTGTCAGGATCCTTGTCGTAGATCGTGAGGCGGATGGTGACCTTGAGCGGCGCGGAATACGTCATGCCGCGCTCTTCGCATTCGGTGACGTCGTACTTGAGCTGCAGCGTGACCGGATCGCCGCACTTGTTGCAGAACGTGGGCGTGTTCTTGTTGAATGTGCCGCACTTCGCGCAGAGCACGTCGCCCGTCTTGTACGGATTGGTTACAACCGAAGCGCCGCAATTGCGGCAGGTGGCGCGCAAGTGGTGCAGGCCGCGCAGGTGGCCGCACTTGCATTCCCAGTTGCCGATGGCGTAGTCGACGAAATCGAGCTGCGACAGACCGCGAAAATCCTGGATCGGAAACACGGAGGCGAACACGGACTGCAGACCCGCGTCTTCGCGCTCGCTGGGCAGCAAGTCCATCTGCAGAAACCGCTGATAGGATTTTTTCTGGACGTCGATCAGGTTCGGGATCTGAACCGTCGTCTTGATTTTGGCAAAATCCAGCCGCTCGCGTTCCCGAACAACGCGATTACCATTCCGATTACTCATGATTTATCCTCTTCAGGGCAAACGCCGAATCGACGGCGCGGGAGACACCCGCCCCGCCGGTCCGGGAAGGACTTATTTTGAGATTTTGAATTTCAAAGGATCACGCGCGTACGCGATCTCCCCAGCCCCGGGCGTCTCGTACGCCGCGGGACACTACTTGATCTCGACCTTGGCTCCAGCGTCCTCGAACTTCTTCTTGATGGTGGCCGCTTCGTCCTTGTTGATGCCTTCCTTGACGGTCTTCGGCGCGCCATCGACCAGGTCCTTGGCTTCTTTCAGCCCCAGGCTGGTCACTTCGCGGACTGCCTTAATCACGTTGATTTTGTTCGCGCCCACTTCGGTGAGGACGACGGTAAATTCCGTCTTCTCCTCGGCCGGAGCCGCGCCCGCCGCACCCGCTCCGCCGCCCGCCATCATCACCGGAGCCGCTGCTGCCGCCGACACGCCGAAAGCCTCTTCCATCTTCTTCACCAGCTCGGAAGCTTCCAGCAGCGACAGACCCTTGATTTCTTCGAGAATCGTTTCCACTTTGCTAGCCATTGCCTTTTCCTATCCTCCCTGAGATGAGAAATTCGTACGATTAAGTTGTTTCAGGCGCCGGAGCGTTGCCGCCCGCGCCGCCGAATTTGTTGGCCTTCACCGCTTCGCTCGTCACCACCGCCAGATTGCGCGGCACCGCGGACAGAACGGTGGCGACGCGCTGGGCCGGGGCGTTGAGCATGAACATGATCTTGCTGATCAGCTCTTCCTTGCTGGGAAGCAGCGCGAGCTGGCCGATTTCCTGAATCGAAATGACGCGCCCTTCCACCCATCCGGCGCGAAACTGGAACGCCGGAGTATCCTTCGCGACCTTCGTGAGGATCTTCGCGAGGGTCACCGGATCGGTCTTCGTGTAAGCGATCGAATTGGTGCCCTTGAGGCCCTTGAGCAGACCCTCGGTGGGCGTGCCGGCCGCGGCGCGCTCGGCAACCGTGTTCTTCACCACCTGATAGTGGCCTCCGGCGGATTCCACCGTGCGGCGCAGCTGCGTGTCCTGCTCGACCGTGATCCCCTGAAACGTCGACAGAATTACCGTGGAAACGTTCGCGAGCTGCGCGCGAAGCTCCTCGGACTGCTTTTTCTTTTCGGCCTTCTTCTTCATGCCGAACCCCTTTGCGAAAGGCTAGATGTCAAATCGAAATCTCAGGCTGCCACCGCGACTGCGTCCTCGGCCTCGATCGGGTCGATCAAGATACCGGGACCCATCGTGGAGGTGAGCGTAATCTTCTGAATGTACTTGCCCTTTGCCGCGGCGGGCTTGGCCTTGACCACCGCGGCCAGCAGCGCCTGCGCGTTTCCGGCGAGCTGCTGGGCCGAAAAGCTGATCTTCCCCACGGGCGAATGGATGATGCCGGTCTTGTCGAGACGAAACTCGACTTTACCGGCCTTGATTTCCTTGATCGCCTTGGCAACATCGAAAGTCACCGTGCCAGTCTTCGGATTGGGCATCAATCCGCGAGGCCCGAGCACTTTTCCGAGACGCCCGGCGGAACGCATCATGTCCGGCGTGGCTATCACCGCTTCGTAATCGGTCCAGCCGTCCTGGATTTTCTGGACGATATCGTCGCCGCCCACGAAGTCCGCGCCGGCTTCCTGCGCCTCGCGGACCTTTTCGCCGCTGGCGATTACCAGAACGCGCTTGGACTTGCCGAGACCGTGCGGCAGCACGACGGTGCCGCGAACCATCTGGTCGGACTGCTTCGAGTCGACTCCCAGATTCAGAACCAGCTCGACGGTTTCGTCAAACTTCACGAAGTGCGCCTTGCGAAGCACCTCGGCGGCCTCTTCGAGTTTGTAAGGACGCGCCTCCACCAGCTTGCGGGCGCGATCGATATTCTTTCCACCAACTTTTGCGCTGCGGCCCATCGTCTGCTCCTGACTCCTAGCCTTCCACTTCGATGCCCATATTGCGGGCGGTGCCCTTGATCGAACGAATCGCCGATTCGAGCTTCAGCGTGTTCAGGTCGGGCAGCTTCATCTTCGCGATTTCTTCCACCTGCTTGAGGGTTACCTTGGCCACCTTGTTGCGGTTCGGCTCGGGCGAACCCTTCACGATGCCCGCCGCGCGCTTGAGAACTCGGAAGCGGGGGGCGTCTTCAAAATAAAGGTGAACGTGCGGTCGCTATAGATCGTGACCAGCACGGGAATGATCATGCCGTCGGGTTCCTTGGCGGTCTTGGCGTTGAACTGCTTCACGAAATCCATGATGTTCACGCCGTGCGGTCCAAGGGCCGTGCCGACGGGAGGCGCCGGGGTGGCTTTCGCGGCCGGCAACTGCAGCTTTACCATCGATTGAATTTTTTTCGCCATTCTTGGTGTCCTCTACTTCTTCACGCTACCTTTTCACGCTACTTGGTCCCGCTAGTTCGCCCCGCGCGCAGCGCGCTACTTCGCTCTAGGAGGCGACCTTCTCCACCTGCGCAAAATCCAGCTCCACCGGAGTGGAGCGGCCAAAGATTGTAACCGAAACCTTCAAAGTGCTGCGGTCGGAGTTTACTTCCTCGACGACCCCGGTAAAATTCGCGAACGGACCCTCGCCGATGCGAACCTTTTCGCCGCGATCGAACGACAGCTTCGGCTTGGGCTTTTCCGCCGTAGTCGTGGCGCGATTCAGAATATTCTGCACTTCCTCGTCGCTCAGCGGCGAGGGCGTCTGCCCGGAGCCCACGAAACCCGTCACCCGGGGCGTGGAACGCACCACGTGCCAGGTGTAATCGTCCATGTCCATTTCCACGAGCACGTAGCCCGGATAGCACATGCGCGGGGAAATCACTTTTTTGCCGCCGCGCACTTCGACCACCGACTCGGTGGGAATAACGATCTGGCCGATTTTCTCGGTAAGCCCGAACGCCGCCACGCGGCCCTCGAGGCTCTCCTTCACCTTCTTCTCGAACCCCGAGTAGGTGTGGACGATATACCAATGCTTCGGCATGGAACTTCCTTCAGTGTTTAACAACGTGAAATAACCAGTCCTCGGCTTTGCTCAGAAGCGAATCCGTAAAAAAGAAGAACAAAGCGAAAAAAGCAACCGTAACGATCACCACGATGGTCGTCGACCAGACATCGAGGCGCGACGGCCAGTTGACCTGGCGCATCTCGATGCGCACATCGTGAAAAAAACTTCCCAGCCTTTTGAACGAATCGGAAACTTTCCCCACCGGCGACAGCAGGGAAAATCCACTGACCCGGTGTTCGTCTTCTTCGCGATTCAATTTTGCCGCCTGCGCCATTCCGCCGCCCGCCTCGCCCCTGCAGATTCAAACCGCCCCGCCCGCCAGCGCTCTTCCGGCCATAAAGCTGGCAGGGGAGGAGGGATTTGAACCCCCACATCCGGTTTTGGAGACCGGCGGTCTACCGTTGAACCTACTCCCCTGAAGTCCGTGCCGGCCCTACTTTACTTCTTTGTGCGCGGTGTGCTTCCGGCACGTGTTGCAAAACTTCTGCGTTTCGAGCCGGTCCTGATGCTTTTTCCGGTTCTTGGTGGTTGTGTAATTCCGGTTTTTGCAATCGTTGCACTGGAGTGTGATGATTTCTCGCATGATATTTTACTCGACGATCTCCGCGACGGCTCCGGCGCCCACGGTGTGGCCGCCTTCGCGAATCGCAAACCGCAATCCCTTCTCGAGCGCTACCGGCGTGATCAGCGTGATCTCCGCCGACACGTTGTCTCCCGGCATCACCATTTCCACGCCCGCCGGCAGCTTCACGTCTCCGGTCACGTCCGTCGTCCGGAAGTAGAACTGCGGCCGGTAGCCGGTGAAGAACGGCGTGTGCCGCCCGCCTTCTTCCTTGGTCAACACGTACGCTTCGGCCTTGAACTTCGTGTGCGGCAGGATCGAACCCGGCTTCGACAGCACCTGCCCGCGCTCCACTTCATCCTTTTCCGTGCCGCGCAGCAGCAGCCCGACGTTGTCTCCCGCCATGCCCTCATCGAGCAGCTTGCGGAACATTTCCACGCCCGTCACCGTCTTCTTCATCGTCGGACGGAAGCCTACAATCTCGACTTCCTCGCCCACCTTCACCTTGCCGCGCTCGATCCGCCCCGTCACCACCGTGCCGCGGCCGGAGATCGAGAAAATATCTTCGATCGGCATCGCGAACGGCTTGTCGACGTCGCGCGGCGGCAGCGGGATGTGCTTGTCGACTGCCTCCATCAACTCCAGCACCGACTTCTCCCACTTCTCGTCGCCTTCGAGCGCCTTCAGCGCCGATCCGCGAACCACCGGAATCGTGTCGCCTGGAAACTGGTACATCTTGAGCAGCTCGCGCACTTCCAGCTCGACCAGCTCGAGCAGCTCGGGATCGTCCACCATGTCGCACTTGTTGAGGAACACCACAATCGCCGGCACGCCTACCTGCCGCGCCAGCAGAATGTGCTCCCGCGTCTGCGGCATCGGACCGTCGGTCGCCGCCACCACCAGGATCGCTCCGTCCATCTGCGCCGCGCCCGTGATCATGTTCTTCACGTAGTCGGCGTGGCCCGGGCAGTCGATGTGCGCGTAGTGCCGGTTGGCCGTCTCGTATTCGACGTGCGATACGGCAATCGTGATTCCGCGCTCGCGCTCTTCCGGCGCGTTGTCAATCGAATCGAACGCCCGAAACGATACCTTCGGGTTGTTCTTCGACAGCACCTTCGTGATCGCCGCCGTCAACGTCGTCTTGCCGTGGTCGATGTGCCCAATCGTCCCCACGTTCAAGTGCGGCTTAACTCGCTCGAATTTCTCCTTCGCCATCTTCTTTCACCCTCGCGACAAAAAGCTTTTTAAGATTGCAACTGCCTTACATTCCCCTAAAGATTCGCGGCACCCAGCGTTCTGGAGCGGGGGACGGGGCTCGAACCCGCGACCATCTGCTTGGAAGGCAGAGACTCTACCACTGAGTTACCCCCGCTCGCCCAACCAACCCGCAATTCCTGCTCATTCATTTTCTTCATTCACTTCTTTTTGCAACTGGAGCCTGGGACCGGGATTGAACCGGTGACCTCGTCCTTACCAAGGACGCGCTCTACCAACTGAGCTACCCAGGCCCAACCCGGCCCGCCCGGAACTTCGAATCCTCGATCGGCTAGACTTGCCGCTCATTGCTTAGACGTCTGTTTCACAAATCCAGGGCCGCTTCGCGCGCGCGTGGAAGTTCATCGCTGCGTCCCGGGGCACCCATCCGGAAATACCACGCCAAAAACTGGTGGACGGGGGAGGATTCGAACCTCCGTAGCCCGCAAGGAGCGGCAGATTTACAGTCTGCTGGTTTTAGCCACTCACCCACCCGTCCGGCGAAACAATTCGGGACACACCAGCCACGCCCACGAGCATAGCCATATCTGAACCGGACTGCTGTACGGGGTTACTCTGCAATGCAGAAAAGGCCCGTGTCCGAAGACACCAGCCCCAGCGCTTTTATTGCGAGGAATCCGTCCGCATCCTTCACTTCGAAATCCCGATCCCTCAGGAATCAGCTGGCGGAGGGAATTGAACCCCCGACCCTCTGATTACAAATCAGATGCTCTACCAGCTGAGCTACGCCAGCCCTGTCAAACCGAGCGAAATTATCACAGGGGCAATCAAATTGCAAGCAAGGTTTTCCGGGCCAGCAAACCTGGTGCCAGCAAGACAGTTATCCTCCTGCTATGAAAGCTGGGATGCCCTATTGTACAGCAGGCTTGGCAAATTCGCTATCCTCAAATTGGATGTCATGGCGCACCTCGCTGATTCGGACCGTGAATGAGGAATCGGAACTCTCCTGGGAAATCGTGAACGGGAGCTTCACCCCGTCCACCACCCGGTAATCCGAGAATTGCTCGCGAAATTCGGATACGCCTTCGGGCGTGTGATGCTGGCTGATGATCTGGACAGGCAGCCCGGATGTCGCGTCGAAGAACAGCTTGTCCGGCTCGCCCCCTTCCGGAGGCGTGGCCTCGATTACGTAGGCGTCGCGATCGTCCACTTTTTCAACGCCCAGAGAGACCAGCTTTGGGTAATGTTGATGCAGATCAAAGGGACCGTAGAAATCGGACTGGCGCCGGGCTTCGGCGAGTTCGGCGCCAGCCTGTTCACGCAGGCCATCCTGGAGATCCTGTGCCCAGCCAATCTTGCCGTCAAACCCCTGGCGAAAGGCTGAGCCGGCTATGATGATGATCGTCAGCATTTTGTCCGGAGCCTTTTCGTGAATTACCACCGTTCCAGAGAGATTCATCGCCGGCACGTCGACGGTCCCCATCGATGAGCGCGACTTCAGCTTTTGCCACGCGGCGCGGCCTCCCACGGCCGCCTGGTAGTGGCTGACGATCTGGTCGACTGTCGGAGCAGCTCCTGGCGCGCTGCCTGCTGCGGACGAAGGCGTCGAGTCCGCTGTGGGCTGCGCGTTCTTTTGACCCCACGCGGAGATCCCCAGCATCAGGACCACGCTCGCAAGCGCTAAGGCTCTCTTGGCGCACATTGGCTTAAACTTTGGACCTTTTGGCTACCGGCCGCCGGCGCCGGAAAGGCAGGATGCGTGTCTGCAGGATTCGACGCAGACCTGTAAATTGTGGTTGCATGTGCCTCAAAAGGCCGCAATTGTTACTCTCTCATCTTGGCTTTCCGGTACGCTGTCGAAGATGGGCGACCTGATCGGACGGGGAGAAAACAAGTTTGTGAAGATGCCTTCTGCTAAGCGCCTATGGATTGCAGTTGCGGCGCTCGCGGCATTCGCGGCCGCCGGACTGGTTTACCTTCACTTCGCGAGCCGCGGGGCGTCTAGGCTTACACCGGAGCCAGGCGCTCTGATCTATTCGGCGTCCCCGCCGCAGGCAGAACACGCGCTCGGCGTCCTCGGCGAACTTCCGCCGGATGCTCCAGCCATTGGGTATATAGATGTGGAATCGCTCCGAAAGTTGCAGAGCTCTCCGCTCGCCGCTTTGCTGGGACTGGGCGGAAGCAAATCGCGCGAAGACCGCGAGTATCAGCAGTTCGTTCGCGAAACGGGCTTCGACTACACACGAGACCTCGACCAGGGAGCGATTGCGTTCTGGCCGGAAAACACAGGAGAACCAGGCGGAAGTGCGTCAACAGAAAATCGCGCGTTTATCGTGGCGGATGGCCGCTTCGATGAGAAGAAGATTCGCGCCTATGCGCTGAAATCGGGAAAAGCCCGTGCGAGCGGCGCGCAGACCCTCTACGAGATTCCCGGGGCGCCTCCCGTTTCTTTCGAATTCCTGTCTCCCGGCAGGATCGCAATTACCAGCGGCGCCGGATCGGCGGAGTTCCTCGCGAGGGCGCATCCGGCGTCGCCTGATCCAGCCCTCAAAGCCGGGATCGACCGCCTGGCGGGGGTGCCGATCTTTGCGATGGCCCGCGCGGATCGTATGCCCAAGAGCTTCTATGCAGGTCTCAGCAAGTCTCCACAAGTCGAGAGCCTGGCTCACAATGTTGTCGCTCTGACATTGGCGGCGCAACCGCAGGGGAACTTCCTGAGGGTGGTGCTGGACGGCGAGTCAACCTCGGTACAGAACGCTCTCACCATTGCGACATTCCTGGAATTTTCGCGCATGGGCGCCTCGCTGGCGTTGTCGAATCCCAAGACATCCCGGCAGCTTTCGGACGAGCAAGGCGCGTTCCTTGAGGGGCTACTGCGGGAATCCAGGATCAGCCGGCAAGACCGCTGGGTGCGCCTCACTTTTGACATTACGCCCCAAATGCTTGGAGCAGACGATCGTGAACCAGCCGCCCAGAAAAAAGACAGAGGATTAAGGCAATCGAAGGGTTAACGGGCTCATCTCAAAGGAAGGAAAATCGTTAAGCAGTTACGATGCTAAGGTTTCGATTAGTCGCCCGTGGTGCGGGCGGTCAAAGCATTCGAGACGGTCGCGGTGGGATTGATGTTCTTGAGATAACGCCAGGGATTGACGGGCGTGTTGTAGATGCGCACTTCGTAATGAAGGTGGGGGCCGGTGGAGCGCCCGCTCTTGCCTTCCAAGTCCGATTACATCCCCGGCTTTGACATGCATGCCCACCTGCGTCTTGAAGGCGGAAAGGTGGCCGTACCAGGTGCTTACGCCCAACCCGTGATCGATGACGACCAAGCGGCCATAGCCGGAGCGCTCGCCGCCAGCTTCGGCGACCACGCCGTCCGCGGTGGCGCGAACCTCATCCCCATAACGCGATGCAATGTCCATCCCAGCGTGGAAAGCGCCCTCACCGCTGAACGGGTCCAGGCGTTCCCCGAAATGACCGGTGATCTCGCCCACGACGGGCCAAAGCGTCGGCACAATTCCTAAACTCGTAAACTGGGTCGCCGGCAGAAGCCGCAGGCCATTGTTGGGCAAATTCGCCAGGGAAACATTGCTGGCGAGGTAGCTGAACTCGTCGACCGACTGCTCAAACTGCTTATCGGGTTCGGCGGCGGCATCTGTCGTATCCGCCAAATCAAAGGGCGTCTTGCGGAAGCGATTGATTCCATAAGCAACCGCTACTTCACCCGCCAGGGACTGCAAAGAAGAAAGCCGCTGGTTCGTGTCCTTCACCTGGGTCTGCAACTGCACGAATTGATGCTTCAGATTATCCTGATCGCGGCGCAGGGAATTGTAATTGGCTGCTTTCCAGAGCATGCGGGAATAGGAACCCATGCCGGCGGCGATGGTGATTCCGCCCACAAGAGCAAGCAGCGCAAGGCCATGCAGGACGTAAAACGGTATGCGAATCCGGCGCATTCCGCCGGAAGCGCTCGAGGCAATGAAAAATGTGTAAGACTTGCCCTTCATCGTTTGTTGTGTCCGTTATGAAAACTAACCCGGCTGATAGAACGCCGCGCGACATTCCTGCGGCTAGCCGGAGCTTCGAGAACGACGCCGATACTGGAGTTTGGACCGAGAGCCCTGGTTCGAAACCCGAGGGTGGATTCTATCGACTACGCCCCTAGGCGTCAACCCTAATCCAACATTCAGCAGGTTCGCCGCTCCTCGCTTCTCAATTCAACCCACTCTATAATCGAGGGCTGGCTCGCCTCTTGAAAAATATTACCTTAATAGCAGGAGAGGCGGCAACTGCACGAGCGGACAGTTCATGGACAGCGAAGACCAACTGGTCAACAGGATCGCGAAGGCAGTCCCCTCCTGGCAGGGGGCTGTTTCCCCTAAATCTGGTGGAGGCGCCCTGCGCTTGGGCATCGGCGACGACTCGGCCGTGCTCGCCCCCGATGGGAAAACCGACTGGGTCATAAGCTGTGACGCGTTCCTGCAAGATGTCCATTTTCTGCCGGATCGGCATCCCCCGGACTCGGTAGGCTATAAGTCCCTTGTTCGAGCCACGAGCGACCTGGCCGCGATGGGCGCAGTGCCAAGGCTTTTCCTCCTGACACTGGCTCTCCCGAAAGCCCGCCTGAGCAGTTGGCTCGACGGATTTCTCGCCGGAATGGGTCGAGCGGCCCGGAAAATGGGGATGCGGCTCGCTGGAGGGGACACCACAAAATTTCCCGCTATTTCGATCAGCATCACGGTTCTTGGGGAGATTCCTCGCGGCCTGGCTGTGACCCGCGCAGGGGCAAAACCCGGCGACCTCATCTATGTAAGTGGGAGGATGGGTCGCGCTCAACTGGGGCTTGAGCTGATAACAAAAGGGTTCAGCAAGAACAGGCGTTACGGGCCACTCTTGAAGCCTCATCTATATCCGGAGATTCGGCTCCAACTGGGCGCCTGGCTGGCACGACACCAGATCGCGTCCGCCATGATGGATATCTCCGACGGGCTTTCGACCGACCTGCCCCGGCTGTGCAAAGCGAGCGGTGTTGGGGCGCGACCTCATTGCTGACTGATATCCCGTGCGTGGAGATTCCCGCCAGCCTCCAAAAACTAAGCCCAAAGCGGGACCTGGATCCGCTGCACATGGCTTTGCACGGAGGAGAAGACTACGAGTTGCTCTTCACAGTACCTCCCAAGAAAGCAAAGCGTTTGCGCGCGGCGCCCGGGTTTTCCGAACTTACCGCCATTGGAGAGATCACGAAGAAAAAGGATTTGCTGATCGTCTCGCCAGATCGATCTCAGGTGCAGAAGCTGGATTCTCTGGGATGGGACCCGTTTCGGAAACGCTAACCGTTACGGTCCGGCCCGGGATGAACTAGTGGGAAAGGGCGAGCGGCTGCGCATCCCTTGAGGGCGCAATGGGGACCGCTATCTTTTGAGTGGAGGGCGTAGTCGGCTTTGCCCTGGGGGCAACAGGCAAGGCGGGTTTCTCGCCTGGCTTTAGAGGTCCTGGCGACGAAGCGGCCTTCGCGGGCTGATTCGTCTGCGTTAGACCCTGCTCGGCGGCATCTGTAGGAGGCGCGGTATCCGCTGTATCGACCTGCAGCTCCCTTCCCCCCGCAAGCTGTTCGAGCGGCACGACGTTCGGGAAATCCTGGACCGGAGTTCCCTTCGTGGCGTCCTGCATGAATTCGAGCCAGATCGGCAGGGCCGCGCGCGCGCCCGTCTCTTTTTTGCCAAGAGAGTTGCGCTTGTCGTCGTTGCCCACCCAAACACCGGCGGTGAGCTGAGGAGTAAAGCCGATGTACCAGGCATCGGTGAAATCGTTGGTCGTTCCGGTCTTGCCTCCCGAAACGCGGCCCAGCTCCTTCGCGCGAACGCCGGTTCCGAATTGCACTACTTCCTCGAGCATGGCGACCATGGTGCGGGCGACATCCGGTGGAATCACATCGGTGACATTGGGCCGCGGCTCTTCGAGGACGGCTCCGTCGTAAGATGTGACGCGGCGAATGTAATGGGGCTCGATGTGAATGCCGTCGTCGGGAAAAACCGTGAAGGCGGAGGTGTGCTCGATCAGCGTGAGATCGGCCGCGCCCAGCGCGAGCGGAAGATACGGCGGCAGAGGACTGCGGACACCGAATTTCCGCGCCAGGTCGATCACATTCTCGATTCCCACTTTGTCGAGCAGGCGAACCGCCGGCACGTTCCGCGAATCGGCCAGGGCGCGGCGCAGGGTGATGCGACCTTCAAATTTCTCGTCGTAGTTGTGGGGCGAATAGATCAGGCCGCCGCTGTGGAACGAGACCGGCGCATCGACAACGGTATCGAAGGGCGAGGCTCCCTGATCCAAAGCCTCGGCATAGACGTACACCTTGAACGAACTGCCCGTCTGGCGCATGGCCTGGGTGGCGCGGTTGAATTTCGATTCCCCGAAACTGTAGCCGCCCACCATCGCTTTGATTTCACCGGTGGGATTGTCGATGGCGACCAGCGCGGCCTGCGCCGCCGGTTCCTGTTCGAGTTGCACTTCGGCGGTGGCGCCGGAAATCTCTTTCACCGACACGACGACGAGGTCGCCGGTTTTCAGCAGCTCCGTTGGGGATTTGTGGCCGGTCCAGGAAAAATCCGCCGGGGTCAACATGGCGTGATAGGCGCCCAGCTTGATGGTGGCGAACTTCGGCTCGACGGCGGTGACGAGCCCGGTGACGTAATCGCCTTTTTGAATCGTATTGCGCCAATCGTCGTTCTGATACTTTTCCGGCGTTCCGAGGTGATCGCGCAGGATGTTGGGAAGATTCCCGCGCCACCCGTGGCGGCGATCGTAGGAATGCAAGCCGTCCCGCACAGACTTCTCGGCGGCCTTTTGCGCGGCAAAATTCAACGTGGTGTAGACGCGCAGACCCTGCTCGTGAACCGCCGCGGTGCCATAGGTGTGCTCGAGATACTGGCGGATGTCTTCGACAAAATAGGACGCGAAATCATTCCGCGCGGAAGAGATGCGCAGCCCGAGAGGCTCCTTCTCGGCCGCTTCCGCCTGCGCCCGGGTGATTTTTCCGTCATGCGCCATCAGGCCCAGCACCAGGTTGCGGCGAGCGAGCGCCCGCTCCGGATGAGTTGTCGGCGAGTAGATGGGTCCGCGAATGATCGCCGCCAGCGTGGCCGCCTGCGCCACCGTCAACTTGCTCACCGGCACGCTGAAGTAGTATTCCGAGGCGGCCTCCACTCCGTAATTTCCGGCGCCCAGGTAGATCTGGTTGCAATACATCGTGAAGATCTGTTCCTTGGTGTAGTGGCGCTCGATCTGCAAGGCGAGGATGGTCTCTTCGATCTTGCGGTGGAAGCTGCGGTCGGAGCGATTCAGGAAAAGCCCTCCCGCAAGCTGCATCGTGAGAGTGCTGGCGCCCTCGGCGATGCGGTGATGGGCAATGTCATGCCAGGCGGCTTCGAGGACGCGGGGGAAATCGACGCCCCAGTGTTCCTCGAAATGCTGGTCTTCCGTGGTGAAAATCGCGTTTTTGAGTATCTGCGGAATCTGCTCGTATGTAAGAAGGATGCGCCGCTGGATGGCAAACGTGCCGATGGATTGCCCATCGTCGGCGTAAAGTTCGGTGACGACGTTCGGGTGATAATCCTCGAGCGCGTGAACTTCCGGAAGGTCGCTCGTATAAACAAAGAGCAGACCTCCCGGCGGCACCCAGCGCGATCGAGCAGACGATCAGAAAAGCAAAGACGAGGCGGCCGAACAGCTTGCCGCCGCCAATCTTCATCGTCGCGTGCTGCACCCGCTCCATGGTATCGCCCATTCTATCGCATACGGTGGGTCTTGCCGCGACAGCTCACGCGGGAACTGTTTCCAGCGTGGCGTTAGTTTTGATTTGTGCGGGTGTTCCGGTGCGGCAGTCCTTCGACCAGTCCGCAACGACCAAGGCTAAACCTCTCGTGCGTGCGTCGGGGTGAAACAGTTCAGGAAAGGGCCGTCTCGGCTTCCTTGATCGTGGGGTAGGCGGTGAAAAACTGAGAGACGTGGGTCATATCGAGCAATGCCGTTACCTGGGGGTTCATGGCAGCGAAGGCGAGCTTGCGATTCGCTTTTTGTGCGGCGACATTGGCCCCGACGAGGGCGCCGAGACCCGTGGAGTCGATAAAGGGCACTTCGGCGAAATCGATAATCAATGTGGGAGAGGTTTCCGCGCGAAGAGCGGTTTGAAAATCAAATATCGTGTGGATATTCAAAGGACCTTTGACGTGAAGTATCTTGTACGCGTCGCTGGATCCAGGTGAAGCAACAATCTGAATGTGGTTTGACATGGCTGGTGGATTGTAACGGAGCGGGTCTTTGGGGATGTTAATGTGGTGTTACATCCACGTTTCGGGACGTTGAACAGTGAGGAGTGACCTCTGTCACAATCCCTGGGGCGCGGGGCGGGTACAATACGTCTTGAAAACGCCGGCGCCGGGCGCGCCTGTCGTACAATCCTTCTTCGCAAAAAGGAGCGGTGACATGACCGGATCGAGAAGGGTTAAGGATTCGCTGTGGCAGGGGCAGTCCCTGAGGATTTTTGGCGCGTTGACGCTGCTGGTTTTCCTGAACCCGAGCCACGCGCGAGCACAGCAGGTAAAGCAACCCTGGACGGCTCCTGCATCCGCGGACGCTGTACAGAACCCTGTGAAGCCGACGCCCGCCGGATTGAAAGACGCGCAAACGCTGTATCAGAAAAATTGTGTGATCTGCCATGGCCCGAAGGGCGCGAGCAACGGCGCAGCGGCGGGATCGCTCCCTCAGAAGCCGGCGAATTTCACGGACGCGAAAATGATGCAGAAGGCGACCGACGGCGAATTGTTCTGGAAGATGACCACGGGCCGCGCGCCGATGCCGTCCTGGCAGGACAAGCTCACCGAAACGCAGCGCTGGGAACTGGTGAATTACCTTCGCAAACTCACGCAGGAAGGGAAGTACAAGTTCCTGGGGAATGCCAGCTGAAATATCTGCAAGGCTCGAATCGCGAGAGAACCACGCGAGGGGTCAGAACTTCGCCAGCAGCTGCTTGATTCCTTCCGCAAATCCGAGAGGCGGCACAATCAGGCTCGCGACCAGATACCCCTCGCCCGGAAAATTGTAAAAGTGCCCCGGATGGATATACACGCTCCGCCCGTCGAGCAGTTCGATCGCGCAATCCTCGTCTGCTTGCGTGGCCGGTATGCGCAGAACGGCATACCACCCGCCCTCCACTCCTAAGCGGCTGCATGCAGTTTGCATGCGCAACAGCCGGTCTAGTTCCGCCAGATTCTCTCTTACGCGAGCCTTTACCTGCGTTTGAAAATCCCCCTGCTTTTTCAGAAGTGAGGGCGTCGCAAGCTGGATGGGGGTACTCACCGAAAGAAAGGTGTCGGCAATCACGTCCAGGCGCGCCAGGGCTTCCGCTTTTGGCTGCGCCGGACCGCTCGCGACGAGCCACGCCATTTTCATTTGCGGCAGCCCGCAAATTTTTGAAAGGCCACTCATCGTAAATGTAAGCGCGCCGCGATTGGAAGCGCAACTCGACGGCGGCGTCTCCCGCACGCCGAAATCGAGAAACACTTCGTCCGCGATCAGAGCCATGTCCCGGCTCGAACAGATGGAATTGAGTTCCTGCAAGTCGCTGGGCTTGAGGAAGTGCCCGGTCGGGTTGTTGGGATGAACGACGATCACGGCTCGGGAACGGGCGGTGATCGCGCCCTTCAATGCGTGGAAATCGATCTGCCATCCGTGGTCGTAGAACAAACGGTAGGGCAGCAGCTTTACGTCCTGAATGTCGGCGAGGAAATCGAACAGCGGATAGCTCGGCGCAGGCACCAGGATTTCGTCTCCCGGATCGCAAAGCATGCGAAAAACGAAGGAGTAGGCTTCGCTGGTGCTCGTGGTGAGCACGATGTCTCCTATGGAGACGGCCGCTCCACGCTGATAATAATATTCCGCGACGGCTCGCCGGGCCGCCAGGAGGCCCTGGGGATCGGGATGGTATTTCAGGGCGTCCGGGTGGCGGAGCGCATCGAGAATGTACTCGCCGTCATAGAGAAAACCAGCTTCTGTGGGATTCGAGACGGTTAGATCGATCAGCGGGCGGCCGGAGGCGCGATGCCTGGCAAGGGCTTCGCTCAAGCGATTGGATGCGAGGTTCCATTTTGTGCGCTGAGCGAACATGCAAGAAATGACGGCTGCGCCAAACGCCGCCGTCCGGCGTTATTGCGAGAGTGAAGCTAGCCTTTTCGACGGCGAACGAAAGGAGTGTGCTCGTTGTCGAACTCGCGAGACACTTTGGGGCCGGGCTTCGCGGCAACGAACTTGATCTCGCGGATGAGATTTTTTCCCCAGGCTTCGTTTACGCGCGCGCAGAACTCGCGTTTCATGCCCTCGAGTTGCTTCCGCCAGCCCTTCCCATCCGCAGCGACCTCGAGGCAGCCATTCTCAAATCGGATAGGCCGCGTGTGCGCGGCCAGCGTTTTCCCCACGATCGTGGACCAGGAGCCCTTGAGCCAAGCGAGAGAGGCCTCGGGCCTCTCGAACTTTCGAACAACTTTTCCGAGAAATTCTCCGGCGCGTTCCATCGAAATCGCGAGATTGTAACATAGACCGCCCGACATCAAGCGTGCGTCCGCGAAATGATTCGCTGTGGAAAGTGTGGAAAAATTTTTGCATGCCGAAAAGAAGCCGTGACGGAAGATTTTTTTTTCCGCCGCGTGAGAAAGAAAAAAATCTAAGCCGTTCCGGAAAGCCCCAAAGCGCCGGCGACTTCCCGCATGGCAGCGATGCAAAAGTTGATGTGTTCATCGAGCGGCATGGCCAATTCTTCCGCGCCTTTGTACACGTCGTCACGGCTGACGCCGCGCGCGAAGGCCTTGTCTTTCAATTTTTTCTTCACCGACGAGGCCTCGACGTCGTGAATGCTTTTGCTGGGCTTCACCAGCGCGCAAGCGGTTAGGAATCCGGACAGCTCGTCGCAGGCAAAAAGGGCGTGATCGAGCGCCGAGGTCCGCTGCACGCCGGAGTAATTCGCATGGCCGAGGATCGCGTGGATCATATCTTCGGGATAACCGTGCTGCCGCAAAATTTTCGAGCCTTCAAAGGGATGCTCCTTCTCGGGATGGTGCTCGTCGTTAGGCCAGCGCTCGTAGTCAAAATCGTGGAGCAGTCCGGTAAGGCCCCACAGTTCCTCATCGGCTCCATGCTTCCGCGCGTACGCGCGCAGGCAGGCTTCGACAGCGAGAGCGTGTTTCCGCAGGCTTTCGCTTTGCGTGTATTCGCACAAAAGTTTCCAGGCATCCTGTCGATCACTCATTCGACGACCTCCGCAGTCATTTTAAGACGGACTTCCCGCCGATCCATCGTTGGAGTTGGGCCTTCGATTCGCGGCGCAGCGGCAAATGACAGTGAACTCATACCACAAAACAAATATTAGCGAGATGGGTTTGGCGGCGGGCGTGCTTGGGCAAAGATGGCGGCGAAAGTGGGAGAGGCGAAGCCGTTTGGTTTCGAGGGGCATGGCGCAAAATGTCATTTTCAATCAGCCCGACGCAATGTTTCTCAGACGAACAGTGTCACTCTTACGGGGAAACGTGGGCGTTGCTGGATGCGAAAAACCGGCATCCGTACTATTTCTATGACTATAGCTGTAGCGGTAGGCTGGCTTGCTTAGGTGGGGGGAAAACAAAATTATCTTGACAAGAATTGGCACACTGTAGACAATCACTCGCGCGCCAGTTCCTGCCTTCCCTACAAATACGTTTAAAATGACGTTCCTCCCCTTCGCATTGCCGGAATAGTCTGCGAGGAGACCCGGTGGCGGAAAAAGAAGCTGTGGAAATAAGCATGGAAATGGACCGCGAAGTAATCCGTTGTCACGTATGTGGACTGGTGCAATACCGCACACGCACGGGCAATTGCCGCCGGTGTTTGCGCTTGCTGCCCCCGAAGGTGACGTTCGTCATTCCGACGCCGTCGCCTCAGGATTTGCCGGGGGACGACCGTCAACTGTTTGAGAACTGGCCGAATCGAGATACCGTCGAAAATATCGGCCAGCGCATCCGGCAGTTGAGGGAATCGCGCGGCATGACGCAGAGCCAGCTTCAGGCACGCTCTCGCGTCTCCCGTTCCTATTTGTCGCGGATCGAAAGTGGACAGATGACGCCCAGCCTCGGCACGCTGGAGAAGATCGCCGAAGCCCTGGGAGTCGGTCTGAACCGCTTCTTCGTTCCGGAGACAAATGGCGAAACCGTGCTCGAGGACCCGTTCATCCAGGGACTCCGGCCGTTTTTGCGGCAACTTGATTGGACGCAGTGGCAGGGCATCCTGAAAAGGCTGCAGGCAATCAGCGACCACGTCAGCACGAACCAGATGCGGCCGCTAGCGCCTCAGTCGACAGAACGTATGCCGAGCAACATGCCACGCCGCCAGCAACACGCCGGTCCGCCGACTGCGGCAACCATTCACCGCTAGCATTCACAATCTGTGACGCAGCAGGGCACACGGAATCAGGGCCGGACCCGGATCGTTTGATATTGACCCATCCGGGTTCCGGCTCGGCTTTCGTTCTAGGCGACGGTTCTAAGTTGCCTGCAACCAGTCACGGAGCTTGCGATTAGGCGCGATCTGCCGCAGAGGCAGCGGCACGCCAGGCGCGGGCAGCTCGATGCGGGCGAACAAGCATCGGTGGAACACAATTACGTTGACCGTTCAACGTCACCCGCCCTCACGCACCATCTATCCGTCATAAAATTCAACTAACATATACGCTGCGGACGCAGTGTCCTGTTAGAAATTTCCAATCGCAAATGCCGTGGCGGAGCGCGTGACGGAACACCAAAGCCAGCAAAGCGCTAACAAAATGGAAACAGGCAAACTGGCCGGCTGGCGGCAATCCCTCGCAGTCTATTCAGACCGGCGTGTGCTGCTCGTCCTGTTGCTTGGCTTCTCGAGCGGCCTGCCTTTGCTGCTCACCTATACGACTCTTTCGGCATGGCTTGCCACCGTAGGCGTGCGACGCGCGGCGATCGGCGCGTTCGCGCTGGTTGGCATACCCTACGCGTTCAAGTTCGTGTGGTCGCCGCTGCTCGACCGGTTGCCTCCGCCGCTGCCGCTCGGGCGGCGCCGCGGCTGGGGAATCTCTATCCAGATCGCGCTGATCGCCGCGATACTGGCACTCGGCGCGGGCGATCCCAAACATCACCTCGCCATGATGGGTGCGCTGGCGCTCGTTGTGGCGTTTCTCTCCGCGAGCCAGGACATCGTGATCGATGCGTGGCGCGTGGAAATTCTCCCGCTCGAACTTCAAGGTCCCGGCGCGGGCATGATTCAGACCGGCTACCGCGTAGCCATGCTCGTTTCGGGCGCGGGTACGCTGGTGATCGCCGCGCGGGCAGGTTGGTTTGCCGCCTATGCGACCATGGCAGCGCTGCTCGCCGTGGGGATTCTGGTTTTCCTGTTCGGCCCCGAACCTCACATCACGCGGGAGGCTGCTGTTTCCTTTCCGGGTGCGGCCAACGATCGAAGCCCGGCGTTCCGTCAATGGCTTTCGACCGCGGTGATCGGGCCTTTCGCCGATTTCATGCGCCGCCCAATCTGGCCGGTAATTCTTCTGTTTGTTCTGGGCTACAAACTGGGCGAAGCCATGGCCGGCATCATGGCGACGCCACTCTACATCTCGCTGGGATTCTCGCTTGACGAAATCGCCGCCATGTCGAAGCTGGTCGGTTTCTTCGCGACCGTCGTAGGAGCGCTCGCCGGGGGAGTGGTGACGGCGCGCTTCGGCATTCTGCGCTCGCTGATGGTATGCGGCCTGCTGCAATCGGCGGGAAATTTATTCTACGTGCTGCAAGTGGTGGGCGGCCACAAGCTGCCCTATCTCGCGCTGTGCGTGACGGCCGAAAACGTGACCGGCGCCATGGCCGGCACGGCGCTGGTGGGCTACCTTTCGAGTCTTTGCTCCCCTGCATTCACAGCGACGCAGTACGCGCTGCTCTCATCGCTTGCGGTAGTCGGCCGCACGATGGTGGCATCGTCGAGCGGAGTGCTGGCCGAACGCGTCGGTTGGGTGCACTTCTTCCTGCTTACGACCGTGGTTACGCTGCCCGCGCTGTTGCTGCTAGTCTGGATCGAACGGCAGGAGACCGCTCATCCCGGCCAGCCATCTTCGCTACCCGCGTTGACTAAAACCTGACGGCAGATGTTGGAACCACAAGAGGAGCAAAAAGCTTACAGTGGCGGTTCAGGGGGGTCCAGGCGGGTGTCGCGCGATTTTGCGGCCTGCTCTGACTCGTGCTTTTGCACCGTATCCAGCACTGCCGCGCTGATAGCCTCGACGAATTCCTCGCGCGTAAGCTTCCGCCAGCCGATGGCAAATCTGTCTTCGCTTTGTGTTGTCGATGGGCTGCTGGATTCGGTGAGCGGCGTAGATGCCTGCTGCATATGGGAGGTTTTTACGTCCAACCGGCCGCTGTGTCAAGCGCACCCGTCGTAGCAGTTCGAAACAGATAACAAGCCTCCGTTCTCCCTTCGGACAGAAGCCTCCCAGAAACTTTACGACTCTGAAGAATGCGGAGCGTTCTGTCGTGTTGTCTTAATAATCATCTTGCGCGATACTTTGCCCGGAATCTTCCACCACCAAAGGGCGTCGTAACGTTCGCAACCGGTTGACGCCGGCGTTCGTTCAATCGCTTAAGGAGAACTTATGAAGCTCACACTGCCGATCGCGTTGTCCGCAGCGCTGTTGGTGTGCGCGATACCCCGCTTGTGGCAGCCCGTCTCCGGGCACGCCGCGCCGATGGACACGCCGCATATTGGCGAGGGCGGTTTGCCGCAGTTCCAGATGGACCCAAGTTGGCCCAGGCTGCCTTCCAAGTGGCGGATGGGATTTGGCTCCGCCATCGCAATCGACGACAAAGACCATGTCTGGGTTTTGAGCCGCCCGCGAGCCCTCGCGCACCCGCGCTCCACGGCGCCCGACCTCACGTCCACGCCCGCGCCGCCGGTGATCGAGTTCGACAATGATGGCAACTTTATCCAGGGCTGGGGCGGGGAAAGCGGCCCCGGATATCAATGGCCGTCGAACGAGCACAGCATCAACGTCGACTACAAGGGATTCGTCTGGATTATTGGCAACGCCGACGGCAAGGAGAACAACCCGGCGAATCTGCCCAACGACAACCAGATTCTCAAGTTCACCAAAGACGGCAAATTCGTGATGGCTATCGGAAAGAGCGGCCAGACCGGAAGCAATGCCACGGAGGTGCTCCGCGGCGCCACGGGCCTGCGGGTCTATCCCAAGACCAACGAACTCTTCGTCACCGATGGCTATGGCAACAGCCGCGTGATGGTGTACGACGCCGACACGGGCGCTTTCAAGAGGATGTTTGGCGCCTATGGCAACAAGCCGCTCGATATGGACGCGCGCCCCGCCGTGCCACCCGCTCCGCCGAACGAATTTTGCCCCGTGGTGTGCGGCATCTGGCCCGCGCTCCAGCAGTTTGCGGTGCCGCATGACGTGATCATCTCGGACGACGGCCTCGTATACATCTCCGATCGCGGCAACAAGCGCGTTCAAGTGTTCACGGTCGGGGGAAAATTCCTGGCGGAGCAATATGTGGGCCTGGACAGCAAGTTCCCTCTGCAAGCAAGGTCTGCCGCCTTTTCACCTGACCAGCGATTTCTCTACGTCGGAGGAACTCCGGTGACTTACATCCTGAACCGCAAAACGCTTGAGGTACTGGGCTCCTTCGACATTGGCGCCGCGCAAGCACATCCGCCCGGACACCAGATCGCGTCCGACCACAAAGGAAACATCTACGAGGTTCAAGCCGAATTGACCGGCCCGGACGGAAAAACCCCTGCCTCGGGCGCTTACAAATTTGTGTTCAAGGGCTATTCACCACGGACCACGTGTCCGCCATGTGAATCCACGAGAAGTGCGATCGAGTAGCGAGAACGAGCCGTTTCGATTCCGTAGTTGTATCAGAATATCTACTAGGTCGCGGAAAAACCTGGGTTTTTAGGGGGTCGGAGCTTCAGCTCCGACATAGAGTTCAAGTATTCAATAGGGCTTTAGCCCCTGAGGAACAGATTTTGGCATTTTTCCGCAGCCTGCTAGAAATCAATCGTCAGGATGGGAGGATTTGATGCGCAGATGGGGAATTCTTATGCTCGTTCTGGCGGCTGCAGCCGCGACTGCAAGTCGTGCGGCCGACCAGCAGTCTGGAACGCTCGACGCTGCGATTGCTGCACTGGGCGCCGATCACATCAATTCGATCGAGTACTCAGGTTCCGGCAAGTGGTACCAGTTCGGGCAGGAGCCCGATCCGGACCTTCCGCCCCCGGAATTTGACCTGAGCAGCTACATCGCCACGATCGATTACCCCCGGGCCACCAAGCGCGTGCAGCTGGTGAGCAAGCAGACCGTTGACCCAGGCCGCCTCCGCCCTCCGCCGCATCAGACGCGGGCAGACGAGTATGTGGTCGGAGACATTTCCTGGATCACGGGGCGCCCGGGCGGTCCCGCAACCGGCTTGCCCGTGACCAGCATCCCGGAACCAAAAAACGTGGAAGAAAGGGCGATGGAGATCTGGGCGACCCCGCAGGGCTTTTTGAAGGCCGCGGAAGCAAACCACGCCACGTCCACGCGCACCAGCGACGGGGGATCGGAAGTGACTTTCCAGATGGGCAAACACAAGCTCGTCGGGAAGATCAACGCGCAGAACGAGGTTCAGAAGGTGTACTACTGGATTGACAATCCGGTGCTGGGCGACATGCTCTGTGAAGCCGTCTTCGGCCCCTACCGCGACTTCGGCGGCGTATCGTTCCCCACTCATATTACCCGCACACAGGGCGGGAAGTTGCGGCTGGACCTCACGGTCTCCTCCGTGAAAGCCAATCCCGAAGTGCTCCTCCCGGTTCCCGAAGGCCTGCGTGCGGCGATGACCGCTCCGGTCAAGGTGGCCGTCGATAAGCTGGCCGACGGCGTTTACTGGATCAAGGGGGGGCAGTGGCACAGCGTCTCGGTCGAGCAGGGAGACCACATCGTGGTCATCGACGCCCCGCTCGACGAAGAGCGTTCCCTCGCTGTGATTGCGAAAACGAAGGAACTCATCCCCAACAAGCCGATCACCTACGTCGTCAACACCCATTCGCATTTCGACCACGCCGGCGGCCTGCGAACGTATGTGGACGAAGGCGCCACGATCGTGACCCTTCCGGCAAACCAGGCGTTCTATGAACGCGCCTGGAGGGGGCGGCACACGCTGAACCCGGACCGGCTCGAGCTGTCGAAAAAGACGCCCAAGTTTGAGACGATCCTGAATGGCAAAGCCGTACTCCCCGACGCCAAGCACCCCATCGAGATCTACGAGCAGATCGGCATGGGCCACCACGATGCGATCGTGATGGCCTATCTGCCGAAAGAGAAGCTTCTGATCCAGGCCGATGCGTGGAACACCGAAGCGATCACCGCGCCTTATCTGGACACGATCGGTCTCGATTTCGTGAATCCTTACATCCAGAACATGTACGACAACATCCTGCGGCTCAAGCTGGATGTCGCACAGATCGTTCCGCTGCACGGGCCGCGCACCACGACGATGGCGGAATTGCACAAGGTGCTGCTGCTGGATTGACCGCGTTTACGTTGCGTTAGCTGGCACTTCGAAAATCGAGGGGATGCACCGGGCGGCCGCTTCGCCCGGTACCGCTGGTTCGTTCGTTCGATCACTTCGCTGCGATAAAAACGATACAGCTTGGCTCCGGCGCGTCTTTCATCACTTTTCCAGTGGGCGTCAGCTTGCCGGTTTGCCGATCCACCGAAAATACCGTGATGTTGCCGGAATTCTCGTTCCCCACAAACACGTACGCGCCCGTGGGATCGAAGGTAAAGGTGCGCGGCGTTTGGCCGCCGGATGCAATGTGCTGGACCGTTGTGAGCGTGCCGGTGGCGGGATCGACGGCAAACACGTCGATGCTCCCGTCCACGTGCATCGATTTCAACTGCGCGTCGATGCCGCGGCTGGAGGCGTAAACAAACCTCCCTGTGCGATCCACTCGAACCTCGGAGCCCTCGGCCTTGGAGCCTGCCGGCGTGAACGGCAGCGTCTGAAGCTCTTTCAGCGTGCCGGTCGCGGCGTCGTAAGCGACGGTGGTGAGCTGCATGGAGCCGCTGATCATGTACACATATTTGCCGCTCGGAGAGAACGCGAGGTGGCGGGTTCTCCATCCTTCCGCTGAGGTGGTAAAGGGTTCCCCGTTCTGCTCGAGCTTCCCCGTCGCGATGTCGATGCGATAGACAAACACTTTTCCGAGGCCGATGTTGCAGGCCAGAAGAAAACGGTTGTCGGGCGAAAACATCACGCAGTGATTGTGCGGATCGGTCGGGCTCAAGCCGTTCTCGTCCGGGGGAACCGGAGGGCCCGCGGCGTGGCCGTGATGCTCGATATAGTCCGCTACTTCGCCGAGTTGGCCGTCGGAATGAATCGGAATCGTGGCGATGCTCCCGTTGCCGAAGTTTGCGACCGCCAGCATTTTGCCGGTCTTGTCGATCGCGAGATGCGCGGGCCCAACGCCCTTGGTCGAAACTTTATTCAGGAACATGAGCTTGCCGGTTTTCGTATCCATCGCGTACGCAGAAACGGTGTTTCCCGGATCGCCCTTCACGGGGTGTTCGTCGGTGGCGTAGAGAAAGCGGTGGTTCGGGCTCTCGGTTATCCACGAAGGATTGTGCGCCTCCTGGATCAGGCCGAGCGGCGTAATGTCGCCGGTCTTCGGCGAGAAGCGGTAACCGTAAATGCCCTTACTCTCGCTGCGCGTATAGGTTCCGATGTAAACGAAATAGCCCTTGCCACCGGAACCCGCGCGGCTTCCTGTGAACGGAACCAGCAGGGATGCAACGAATGCCAGGATCGCGAGCCCACGCCGCAGCTTGCTGTTCATTGCGGTAAATCGTGAAAATGTCGTCTTCCGGTTGAATTCGCTCATCGGCGGAGTATACCTCTCGTGTCAAGACGTTGAGTCCGAAAGGAACGCCACGCCGGGAAATCCTGCAGCCCGAAGTGTCGCCCGACACCGCATGGAGACCATCTGAAGATGCGCAATTTCCGATTGACACGGAGGTTTCCGATGGAGTATCACCTCGTGCAAGTTATCGGTGGCTCATAGGCTGTTTCTCCTTCGCATCTCGCCCCCCGGTGCGAAACAGGGCTGGGTCGAGATTCGAGTGCTGAAAGAGCCGACCTTTACGTGGGAGGGGTGCATGACCAGAACTACTTCGGTTGTTCGTTGGGCGTGCGTTTTTGCTGTTGTTTTTTCCTTGGCTTTCCTCTCAATCCTGACGGCTCCCGGGCTTCACGCCCAGACAGCCTCGACGGGCGCCATCAAGGGTACCGTTACCGATTCCTCGGGCGCCGTGGTTCCGAACGCGACAGTCACCGTCACGGATAATGAGACCGGCGCCGTTCGCACGGTCACTTCAGGAGGAGACGGCGCTTTTATCGCTACGGTTCTGCCGCTGGGGACTTACCGGCTCCGCGTGCAGGCTGCCGGATTCAAGCCTTTGGAAGTTCCCTCCATCGTGGTGAACGTGACGGAGACGGCGGCTTTTAACCCGGTTCTCGAAGTCGGCGGCCAGACTCAGGAAGTCACCGTAGAGGCTTCGGCGGAGGCGGTTCAGACAACGAATGCGACGATGGGAACTGTGGTTTCGAGCAACACCGCGACGGCGATTCCGCTGACGACTCGCAACTTCACCAATCTTTTGGGCCTTTCCGCCGGAGCGAACACTTCCGTGTTCAACGCCACCCAGCTTGGAAAAGGCACCACGGACATTGCCGTGAACGGCGCCAGCCTCGGCCAAAACGGCACCTCCATGGACGGCGTGTCGGTTTCAAACACCACGACCAGCGGACTTTTGTCCGATACCGGCAAAGCCCCCAGCATCGGCCTGGTGAACCCGGACGCGATTCAGGAATTCAAGATCCAAACTTCGTTGTTTGACGCGGGTTATGGGCGCAATGTGGGCGCCAACACAAACGTCGTGACCAAGTCCGGCACCAACAATTTCCACGGAGACGCGTTTGAGTTCTTCCGCAACACCGTTCTCGACGCCAACGAATTTTTCCGCAAAGAAAATACTCAGGTGCTCAACGGCGTGCAGCAAAACAGCCGTCAGGTGCTCAACCAGAACCAATTCGGAGGGGTATTCGGCGGCCCAATCAAGAAGGACAAGCTTTTCTTCTTCGGTTCTTTCCAGGAACTCTCGCAGAAGAATGGCTTGGCGGCCCAGGGCGCCTCGGTTCCCTTTGAGCTTCCCATTTTCCCGGGCGGGGACCGTTCGAACACGGCCGCCCTCCAGCAGTCGCTGGCCCAGTACTTTGCCCCGACTGGGATCGATGGCGGTACCTCCAAAGCAGGAGGCGTGCAAATTAACGCGACCGGATCGAACATTAATCCGATAGCCATCGCGCTGCTGCAAAAGAAGAATCCGGATGGCTCCTACTATATTCCGAGCGGCCCAT